>NZ_VWUL01000005.1:0-300965 GCF_008631515.1 Pantoea sp. M_10
GAGAGGCCCGAAGGTCCCCCTCTTTGGTCTTGCGACGTTATGCGGTATTAGCCACCGTTTCCAGTGGTTATCCCCCTCTATCGGGCAGATCCCCAGACATTACTCACCCGTCCGCCACTCGTCACCCAAGGAGCAAGCTCCTCTGTGCTACCGTCCGACTTGCATGTGTTAGGCCTGCCGCCAGCGTTCAATCTGAGCCATGATCAAACTCTTCAATTTAAAGTTTGATTTGCTGAAACGAGTTCAGCGGTGCTCATCTGTAAAACGTCATAATGAATTTCATTATGTGTTCACTCGTGAGGCTTTGATATTTTTGTGCGTCCAAAGACGCTGATATCAATCCTGCGAGTGCCCACACAGATTGTCTGATAAATTGTTAAAGAGCAGTGCGAACAGTGCGTTAGCGTCCTGTCGCGAGGTGGCGTATATTACGCTTTCCTCCTTCAGAGTCAACCTCTTTTTTCAGAAGTTTTTTCTCCGGCGGCTCAGTCTCCTGAACCTCTCAACACCGCATTCCGTAAGCCGTTGTGCCGTGTCGATGGAGGCGCATTATAGGGAGCGGTTCAGATAGCGCAAGTGCAAATGAAAACTTTTTTACCGACCGTTCACTTTGCGCTCAATTCGCTGCCTTATTAAACAAAACTCAGGTGAAAGGGCATAAAAAAACGGGCCAGAGGCCCGTTTTTATCTCGCAGGATTACTGATGAGCTGTAATCACATCGTTTTCCACATCCATCTGGATCGTTTTGCCCGGCACCAGTGAACCAGAAAGGATCTGCTGTGCCAGCGGGTTTTCGATCTGCTGCTGTATCGCCCGTTTCAGCGGACGCGCACCATAGACCGGATCGTAGCCATTCTCCGCCAGCAACCGCAGAGCCTCATCGGAGATATGCAACTGATAGCCCCGCTCCTCCAGACGGTGATACAGCCGCTGCAGCTGAATCTGAGCAATAGAGGCAATATGTTTCTCAGCCAGCGGATGGAACACCACGACCTCATCAATACGGTTGATGAATTCAGGACGGAAGTGCTGGCCAACCACACCCATCACAATCTCTTTCATTTCCGGATAGCCGAGATCGCCGAACCGCTCCTGAATTAAATCTGACCCAAGGTTAGAGGTCATGATCACCACGCTGTTACGGAAATCGACCGTTCTGCCCTGCCCATCCGTCAGGCGTCCATCATCCAGCACCTGCAGCAGAATGTTAAAGACATCAGGATGCGCCTTTTCAACCTCATCCAGCAGGATGACGGAGTAAGGACGACGGCGTACTGCTTCAGTCAGATAACCGCCCTCTTCATAACCGACATAGCCCGGAGGGGCACCCACCAGCCGTGACACCGAATGTTTTTCCATGAATTCGGACATGTCGATACGCACCATGGCATCGTCACTGTCGAACAGGAAGTTAGCCAGCGATTTACACAGCTCGGTCTTACCTACACCGGTCGGCCCCAGGAACAGGAACGAACCGATAGGACGGTTAGGATCCGACAGACCGGCACGGCTGCGACGAATCGCATTGGATACCGCCTCAACGGCTTCATCCTGTCCGATAACCCTGCCATGCAGCTCCTGCTCCATCCGCAACAGCTTATCGCGCTCACCTTCCATCATTCGTGCTACCGGGATACCGGTCCAGCGGGCCAGCACATCGGCAATCTCCACATCTGTTACCCGGTTACGCAGTAACTTCATGGTTTTGCCTTCCGCCTGGGTGGCTGCAGCTAACTGTTTTTCCAGGGCAGGAATTTTACCGTACTGCAGCTCTGACATCTGAGCGAGATCGCCCTGACGACGGGCCTGCTCTAAATTGAGACGCGCCTGCTCCAGTTCAGCTTTGATGTTCTGCGTGCCGGATAATGAGGCTTTCTCGGTTTTCCACTCATCTTCAAGCTCGGCATACTCCCGCTCTTTCTGATTCAGCTCGCTCTCCAGCATCTCAAGGCGTTTGATGCTGGCATCATCGGCCTCTTTCTTCAGTGCCTGCTGCTCAAGCTTCAGCTGAATGATGCGACGCTCCAGACGATCCAGTGACTCCGGCTTCGAGTCCATCTGCATACGAATGCTGGATGCCGCCTCGTCGATCAGGTCAATCGCCTTGTCAGGCAGCTGCCGGTCCGCAATGTAACGATGAGAGAGCGTTGCAGCCGCGACGATCGCCGGGTCAGTGATCTGCACATGATGATGCAGTTCATAACGCTCTTTCAGGCCGCGCAGAATGGCGATGGTATCTTCGACACTCGGTTCCGCCACAAAGACTTTCTGGAAACGGCGCTCCAGCGCAGCATCTTTTTCAATATATTGCCGGTACTCATCCAGCGTAGTGGCACCGACACAGTGCAGCTCGCCACGCGCCAGCGCGGGTTTAAGCATATTGCCGGCATCCATCGCGCCGTCAGCTTTACCGGCACCGACCATCGTATGCAGCTCGTCGATGAACAGAATGACGTTACCTTCCTGCTTCGACAGATCGCTCAGCACCCCTTTCAGGCGCTCTTCGAATTCACCGCGATATTTAGCACCGGCCACCAGCGCACCCATATCCAGCGCCAGAACCCGCCGGCCTTTCAGACCTTCAGGCACTTCGCCATTGATAATGCGCTGCGCCAGCCCTTCAACAATCGCTGTTTTACCCACGCCGGGTTCACCAATCAGCACCGGGTTATTTTTGGTACGGCGCTGCAACACCTGGATGGTGCGACGGATCTCTTCATCACGGCCGATAACCGGATCGAGTTTGCCCTTCTCGGCGCGCTCGGTCAGATCGATGGTATATTTCTTCAGTGCCTGGCGCTGATCTTCAGCCCCCTGATCGTTCACGTTGTCTCCTCCCCGCATTTGTTCAATCGCACTGGTGATTTTTTCGCGAGTGGCACCTGCCGCTTTGAGCAGATCGGCCAGAGAGCCGCGTGATTCCAGGGCAGCCAGAACAAATAATTCAGATGAAATAAAGTTGTCGTTGCGCTTCTGCGCCAGTTTGTCGCACAGGTTTAATACCCGGACGAGGTCAGATGAGGGTTGAACATCCCCTTCACTGCCTTCAACCTGCGGCAGGCGGTCAATGGCCTGCTCAACCTGCGCGCGAAAAGGTGTCACGTCGACACCGGCCGACGTCAGTAAAGGCGAAACCGATCCGCCTTCCTGTTTGAGCAATGCGCTCATCAGGTGCAGAGGTTCAATAAATTGGTTGTCGTGTCCCAGAGCCAGGGACTGCGCGTCGGCGAGAGCCAGCTGAAATTTGTTGGTAAGACGATCCAGACGCATAATTCCTCCCATTACAGGTCAAAATGCTACTGGAGATTAAATGAGGTCATCCCTCAAATTTTCAAGGTTAATGACCTGAGATTTGAGTAAAAAATACGCTAACTGGACCGTCTTATCGCGTAAGGTTATAACAGCCAGATCAAAGTTGCCATACGCCCGGTGATCCCATCGCGGCGGAAAGAGAAGAAATCGTCACGCTGTGTAAAGGTACAGCGACTGTCGGCGCTGATAGAACGGACGCCTGCAGCCTGCAGTCGCCTGCGCGCCAGCAGCCAGATATTGGCGTAGAATCGCTCTCCAGATGGATGAAAAGCCTGTCCGGCGTGGGGGTCCTGAGCCACAAAGGCGTCGCGCACTTCGGCACCGACCTTAAACGCATCAGGGCCGATTGCCGGCCCCAGCCAGGCATGAATCTGATCGGGAGGCGATCCGAACTGCGCCAGGGTATTTTCCAGAACGCCCGCACAGAGGCCACGCCAGCCGGCATGCGCGGCCGCCACTTCAGCACCGTCCTGCGAACAGAACAGCACCGGCAGACAGTCAGCCGTCATAATGGCGCAGACCACGCCAGGCTCGGAGGTAATGCAGGCATCAGCGCGTAATGGCGTCTCTCCGCCCTCAGCCAGACGCACGACGCCGGTGCCGTGCACCTGATCCAGCCACTGTGGCATCGCAGGCAACCCCGCCTCATCAACCAGCAACTGACGGTTACGCGCAACCGCGCCGGGATTATCCCCCACGTGCCCGCCCAGGTTAAGCGTATCCCACGGGGAATCACTGACTCCGCCCTGGCGGCGGGTTGAGCAGGCCCGGACACGCGCCGGTGCGGGCCATTGAGGAATAATCAGATCCATTACCAGTCCATCTGGTCTTTAAATTCTGCGGTGTCTGCTTTTAACGCCGCAATCAGATCGACCATGTCCTGCGGGATGGCCGCATGAAACTCCATTTCAATACCGCTGATAGGATGGTAAAGACGCAGCATCGTAGCGTGCAGCGCCTGACGGTCGAAGCCCCGTAGCGTAGCGATAAATGCCTCTGAGGCGCCTTTTGGCGGACGCGGGCGACCACCGTAGAGCGGATCGCCCACCAGCGGATGGCTGATGTGCGACATATGAACGCGGATCTGGTGAGTACGCCCGGTTTCCAGACGCAGACGCAGACGCGTGTGCGCACGGAAATGCTCCATGATGCGGTAGTGCGTGACCGCCGGTTTCCCCATCGGGTGTACGGCCATGTGCGTACGTTTGGTGGAGTGACGACTGATCGGCTCTTCGACCGTGCCGCCCGCTGTCATATTACCAATCGCAACGGCTTCATATTCGCGGGTAATTTCACGCCGCTGCAGTGATTCCACCAGATGCGTCTGCGCCGGTACGGTTTTCGCCACGACCATCAGGCCGGTCGTGTCTTTATCCAGGCGGTGTACGATGCCCGCACGAGGCACATCCATGATCGCAGGATAGTGATGAAGCAATGCATTCAGCACCGTGCCATCCGGATTACCGGCACCGGGATGCACCACAAAATCGCGGGGTTTATTGATGACAATGATGTCTTCATCTTCGTAAACGATGTCGAGTGGCAGATTTTGCGGTTCCCAGCGCTGTGCCTCCTCAATCTCAGCGTTAATCGCGACCAGCTCGCCGCCCAACACTTTTTCTTTTGGGGTATCGACCATGACGCCGTTTACCGTCACGCGACGATCGAGGATCCACTCTTTTATGCGTGAACGTGAATAATCAGGGAACAATTCCGCCAAAGTCTGATCTAAGCGTTGTCCGAGTTGTGATTCGGATACCGTTGCGGTGAGTTGAACTTGTTGTGCCATATACAGCTTCTTCGTTAACGTTGGGTTTTCACGGCGATGCCGTTTAATATAATGTGCTATCGTACCTGGTCATTACCGGGAGCTATACGGACAGCTTCCGCCATAACATTTGAGGATAATCACTTCGTCATGACGCGTATGAAACATCTGGTGGCTGCTGCCACACTGAGCCTGGCACTTGTTGGTTGTTCCGGCTCAAATGACGCGGTACCGGACAGCCCGCCTTCTGAAATCTATGCCACAGCGCAGCAAAAGCTGCAGGACGGTAACTTTAAAGCTGCGATTAAGCAACTGGAAGCGCTGGATAATCGTTATCCGTTCGGTCCTTACTCGCAGCAGGTGCAGCTGGATTTAATCTACGCGTACTATAAAAATGCCGATCTGCCTCTGGCACAGGCTGCCATTGCGCGCTTTATGCGCCTCAACCCGACCCATCCGAACATCGACTATGTCATCTATATGAAAGGTCTGACGGATATGGCGCTGGATGATTCAGCACTGCAGGGCTTCTTCGGTATCGATCGTTCTGACCGCGACCCGACGCACGCACGTGATGCTTTCCGTGACTTCTCACAGCTGCTGCGCAGTTACCCGAACAGTCAGTATGCCGCTGACGCGCAGAAACGTCTGGTCTACCTGAAAGATCGCCTGGCCAAATATGAGCTTTCAGTGGCGCAATTCTATACTAAGCGTGAGGCTTATGTCGCGGTTGTTAACCGGGTTGAAGGGATGATGCGTGATTATCCGGATACGCAGGCGACACACGACGCACTGCCGCTGATGGAGAATGCCTACCGCAACCTGCAGCTGAACGCTGAAGCGGATAAAGTGGCGAAAATCATCGCGGCTAACAATAGCTGACAGCAGGCTGCGTTTCAGCCATAAAAAAAGCAGCCGGAAAGGCTGCTTTTTTTTGCTCACAAAACAGTCATAACTGGATCTGAAATCAGCGAGCTAACCCATCAAGAATGCCGGGTTTATCGGTTCGCTTCAAGGTATTTCCGCCCGTTTCTGAGCCTTTCTCACAGATTGTCAAAACTGACAAAAAGTGACATTTTTCCGTGATAGAAATCTCACATTCAGCGCTTTTTCGCGCTATGCTGAGAAGACCAAGACGGAAATGACAGAGAGGTAAGAACGATGATTCT
Source organism: Pantoea sp. M_10 (assembly GCF_008631515.1). Classification (NCBI taxonomy): domain Bacteria; kingdom Pseudomonadati; phylum Pseudomonadota; class Gammaproteobacteria; order Enterobacterales; family Erwiniaceae; genus Pantoea; species Pantoea sp. M_10. The sequence continues at coordinate 6,251 of NZ_VWUL01000005.1, forward strand.
GAACATTACCAGTAAGCAAATGGAAATCACCCCGGCCATCCGAAGCCATGTTGAAGACCGTCTCGCCAAGCTCGAAAAATGGCAAACCGACCTGATTAATCCGCATATTGTTCTGTCGAAAGAGCCCAAAGAATTCGTGGCCGATGCCACCATTAACACCCCAAACGGGACTCTGGTGGCCAGTGCCAAACATGACGATATGTATACCGCGATCAACGACCTGATTGCGAAGCTGGAGCGCCAGCTCAACAAAGTCCAGCACAAGTCTGAAGCACGCCGCGCCAGTGCCAGCGTGAAAGACATCATTCCTGCTGACGAAGCGTCCTGATTTTCTTAACGCGCCTCCGGGCGCGTTTTTTATTGACAGCTTTTAAGCTGTACGGTTACTCTCCCCCTACTCCTTTTGCGGACATTTCCATGAAACATGATCTGTTTTTCTTCGCTTTCTTTTTTACCTTCCCCTGAACGGGAGGCCATTCGTCGTGAGAAAATGAAAGCGAAGACGAACAACCAAGCCTCCCAGCCGGGAGGCTTTTTTTTTGGATAGCATACAGGTGAGCCCTATGAATCCCGACAATCCATTGCTGGCGCTACGCGATAAGATCAGCGCAGTGGATAAAAAACTTCTGACGCTGCTGGCTGAGCGTCGTCTGCTGGCAGTGGAAGTTGCGCAGGCCAAGCTGGCTACACATCGCCCGATTCGGGATGTCGAGCGCGAACGCGCGCTGCTGGAAAATCTGATTGTGCTGGGTAAGGCCCATCACCTGGATGCGCATTATATCACCCGTCTGTTTCAGCTGGTTATTGAAGATTCCGTTCTGACCCAGCAGGCGCTGCTGCAAAAGAACCTCAACCACCCTCATGCCCATGCGGCGCGTATCGCCTTCCTTGGACCCAAAGGCTCTTACTCCCATCTGGCGGCACGCAACTATGCATCGCGCCACTTCGATAATATGGTGGAGTGTGGCTGCCTGAAGTTTCACGACATCATCAAACAGGTCGAAAATGGCGCAGCCGATTACGCCGTCATGCCGATTGAGAACACCAGTTCAGGCTCCATCAATGATGTTTATGACCTGCTGCAGCAGACCAGCCTCTCCATTGTGGGTGAACTGACGCTGCCTATCGACCACTGCGTCCTGGTGAAGGGTAGCAGCGACCTGCAGCAGATAGAGACGGTTTACAGCCATCCTCAGCCGTTCCAGCAGTGCAGCCAGTTTATTAACCGTTTCCCGCACTGGAAAATCGAATATACCGAGAGTACGGCCGCGGCAATGGAAAAGGTCGCAGCGCTCAACTCCCCTGCCGTTGCGGCCCTGGGCAGTGAAGCCGGTGGTGAACTCTATCAGTTGCAGGTGCTGGAGCGGAATCTGGCCAATCAGCAGCAAAACCATACCCGCTTCATCGTGCTGGCGCGTAAGGCGATCGATGTGTCAGATCAGGTGCCAGCCAAAACCACGCTGATCATGGCAACCGGTCAGCAGGCGGGCGCGCTGGTCGATGCGCTGCTGGTACTGCGTCAGCACAACCTGATCATGAGCAAGCTGGAGTCCCGCCCGATTCACGGTAATCCGTGGGAAGAGATGTTCTACATTGATGTGCAGGGCAATCTGCAATCAGAGCGGATGCAGCAGGCGCTGCAGGAATTACAGACAATGACCCGCTCGCTGAAGGTGCTGGGCTGTTATCCCAGCGAGAATGTCGTGCCCGTTGAACCTGCCGAATAGAAAAAAGGCATCCGGAAGGATGCCTTTTTCTTTATGGGCGGCTGTCGTTCGCCGATCGCAGCAGGCTGCGACTCTCAATGAGGAAGCGTCGGGCATGATCGCCAAACCACTGCTCTACGCGATTAAAGCTGGCGATAAACGCCTGTTTGTCACCCTGCTCCAGCAGCGCAATCGCTTCACCAAACCGCTGGTAGTAACGTTTAATCAGCGCCAGATTACTCTCTGAAGACATAATGATATCGGCGTAAAGCTGCGGGTCCTGAGCGAATAACCGCCCGACCATTGCCAGCTCCAGCCGGTAAATCGGTGATGAAAGCGCCAGCAGCTGGTCAAGATTGACGTTCTCTTCGGCTAAATGCAGGCCATAAGCAAAAGTGGCAAAGTGACGCAGCGCCTGGATAAACGCCATGTTCTGATCGTGCTCAACCGCACTGATGCGATGCAGGCGCGCACCCCAGACCTGAATCTGCTCCAGGAACCACTGATACGCCTCCGGCTGCCGGCCATCACACCAGACCACCACCTGTTTCGCCAGGCTGCCACTGTCCGGACCGAACATCGGATGAAGACCCAGCACCGGACCGTTATGGGCGGCCAGCATCGCCTGCAGAGGGCGGTTTTTGACCGACGCCAGATCGACCAGAATGCAGTCGTCTGGCAGAGGGGGTAATTGTGCAATCACCTGTTCAGTCAGGTGAATCGGCACGCTGATGATGACCATACCGGCGTCACGGAGTAAGGTCTCCGCCTGCGGCCAGTCCTCTTTATCCAGCGTTTTCACCGTATAGCCTGACAGGCCGAGCATCTTTTCAAAGAGTCGGCCCATCTGGCCCTTGCCGCCAACGATCACCACCGGACGCAGTGCCGGGCACAGGGTTTTAAAGCCTTTATCATTCTCGCTGGTATAGGATTCGCGCATCACGCGACGCAGCACATCCTCAATCAGATCCGGCGGCACACCGAGCGCTTCAGCCTCTTTGCGACGGGAAGCCAACATTGACGCTTCCCGTTCAGGCACATAGATAGGCAGGCCGTAACGGCTTTTAACTTCCCCTACCTCAGCGACCAGCTCCAGACGTCTGGCCAGCAGATCAAGGAGCGCTTTATCAACACTATCAATTTGATCGCGTAACGCGGTCAGTTCAGCCACCATTCCTCTTATACCTCTTGTGACAGACGCGCCGACAGCACTCCCTTCAGATCCTGATGCATCTCACGCAGCAACGTTTCGGTCACGTCCCAGCTGATGCACGCATCGGTGACGGAAACGCCATATTTCATTTCGCTGCGTGGCAGTTCAGAAGACTGGTTACCCTCATTGATATGGCTTTCCAGCATCAGACCAATGATTGAACGGTTCCCGTCTTTGATCTGGGCGATAGCGGATTCCGCTACGCCAGGCTGACGGCTGTAGTCTTTGTTCGAATTACCATGGCTGCAATCTATCATTAAGGCAGGACGCAGTCCCGCCTTCTGCATCTCTTTTTCACACTGTGCAACATCTTCAGGACCGTAGTTCGGCGCTTTACCACCACGCAGAATCACATGCCCATCCGGGTTGCCCTGCGTCTGCAGCAGGCAGACCTGACCCGCCTGATTAATGCCCACAAAGCGATGCGGCATTGCCGCGGCGCGCATCGCATTGATCGCCGTGCCCAGGCTGCCATCGGTGCCATTTTTAAAGCCTACCGGCATGGAGAGACCCGAAGCCATTTCGCGGTGCGTCTGGGATTCGGTCGTGCGTGCGCCAATGGCGGACCAGCTGAACAGATCACCCAGATATTGCGGGCTGTTTGGATCGAGCGCTTCTGTCGCCAGCGGCAGGCCCATTTCAACCAGGTCCACCAGCAGCTTACGAGCGATGTGCAGACCCGCTTCCATATCGAACGAGTTATCCATGTAAGGATCGTTGATCAGCCCTTTCCAGCCGACGGTGGTACGGGGTTTTTCAAAGTAGACGCGCATAACGATATAGAGCTGATCGCTCAGCTGTTCAGAAAGGGTTTGCAGACGACGCGCATAGTCCAGTGCGACTTCGGTATCGTGAATTGAACAGGGTCCGCATACCACCAGCAGACGCGGATCGCGTCCGGCAATGATGTCAGAGATGGTCTGGCGTGAAGCCGCAACCTGCTCCTGCTGTTCCGGCGTCAGTGGAAACTTCGCTTTCAGCTCTTCAGGTGTAATTAAAACCTGTTCACCGGCGATGTGCACATTGTTCAGCGCGTCTTTTTGCATGATGGCGATCCTTTATCTCGTATTGGCGGTTCTGGACTCCTCGCTGAGGATTGACGTCACTGTATCACAGCCGGTACAGAGCGCAAGATAGAATGTACACATTAATTACCACAGATCAATAACCGCCGCAGGAAGCTATAAATTAATCAATAAAATCATATATATAAAATACAAGACAAAAGAGAGTGCCAGGATTAAAGTGTAATTATATCTTTACACATGCTTTTATTGTTTTTCTTGCCGGCGCAGGCAAAATGAAACGATTAAGGGTTTGCATCCGGGAATGATATGCCTTCATCACCACGCACGACGCATCTGCGACCTTTCCTGTTAAGCGATGTTCCTGCGTTTACCGCTGCGGTGAACGCCTCGCTGGACAGCCTGATCCCCTGGATGGCCTGGGCACATCACGACTATCAGCCGCATGAGGCGGAAAGCTGGATTCGCTTTACCCACTGGCAACGGATGCGGGAAGAAGCTGAAGAGTTTGCGATTGTCGATCAGCACGATCAGCTGCTGGGAGGCGCAGGCGTGCGCTTTGCCCGCCATCCCGGCGCTGCCAGTGCGATTGGCTACTGGGTGCGTAGTGATGTTCAGCGTCAGGGGATTGCGACCCGTGCCGTCGCCACTTTATTGCCGCTGGGGTTTTCACGTCCTGAAACACGGGTGATTGAGATTCTGGTGGCCGAGGATAATCTCGCCAGCAGAGCCGTCGCGGAGAAGTCGGGCGGCGATTTTATTGGCTGTCGTTATGGCCTGATCGTGCTCAATGATGGGCCGGTCAATACCGCGATTTATCATTTTCAGCGGCCAGAGACCGCTTAACGGCAGGCAACAGGACAAAAAAAAGGGGCTGGCAGATGCCAACCCCTTGTTTGCTATTAACTTTCAGATGTCGCGTTAGCGATACCTTAGTTAAGACGCTCTTTAATACGAGCAGACTTACCAGTACGCTCACGCAGGTAGTACAGTTTGGCTTTACGCACAGCGCCACGACGTTTAACAGCGATGCTGTCAATGACCGGCGAGTGAGTCTGGAATACACGCTCAACGCCTTCGCCGTTAGAAATTTTGCGAACAGTGAATGCAGAGTGCAGACCGCGGTTACGAATAGCGATAACCACGCCCTCGAATGCCTGCAGACGTTTTTTAGAACCTTCAACGACCCATACTTTCACTTCCACGGAATCACCCGGGCGGAAGGAAGGTACGTCCTGTTTCATCTGCTCTTGTTCAATTTGCTTGATAATGTTGCTCATAATTAAATCTCATATCCTGGGTAAACTGATAGTCGGGGAAAATTACTCTTCCACATCATCGTTTTGTTGCTGCTGATGTTCCCGCTGGAACTCATTCAGCAACCTTGCTTGCTCTTCAGTCAGAGCCAGGTTTTCCAGAAGTTCAGGTCTTCTTAGCCAGGTACGGCCTAGCGACTGCTTCAGACGCCAGCGGCGAATATCGGCATGGTTACCTGACAGTAAAACTGCCGGGACTTCCACGCCCTCTAACACTTCAGGTCGGGTATAGTGCGGACAATCCAGCAAGCCGTCAGAGAACGAGTCCTCATCGGCTGACGCCTGCTTGCCGAGTACGCCGGGAATAAACCGGGCGACTGCGTCAATCATCGTCATGGCTGGCAGTTCCCCGCCACTGAGAACGTAATCACCGATTGACCATTCTTCATCAATTTCGGCGTGGATTACGCGCTCATCTATCCCTTCATAACGGCCACAGACCAGAATTAACTTGTCTCGTGCCGCCAGTTCGCAAACGCCCTGTTGGTCCAGTTTGCGACCCTGAGGTGAAAGATATATCACCCTGGCGCCATCACCTGCCGCTGCTTTCGCTGCGGAGATGGCATCCCGTAAGGGTTGTACCATCATCAGCATTCCCGGTCCGCCGCCGTAAGGACGATCATCCACGGTACGGTGCCGGTCGTGCGTGAAGTCACGCGGACTCCAGCTTTGAATGCTGAGCAGACCGTTTCTTACAGCCCGGCCAGTTACCCCGTAGTCGGTAATAGCGCGAAACATTTCTGGAAACAGGCTAATAACACCAATCCACATTGTATTCGCCGTTACGTTACCGCTCGATTCGGAGCTCAAAAACCAGGATCCCAATCTACCTCAATGACGCGAGTAGAGAGATCGACTTTCCTGATAACCTGTTCATCAAGAAACGGAATTAACCGCTCCTGAACACCGAATGCATCCTTCAGGTTTGCCTTAACGACGAGAACGTCGTTCGAGCCGGTTTCCATCATATCAATGACTTTGCCCATCTCGTAGCCTTCAAGGTTAACCACCTGGCAGCCCATAAGGTCTTTCCAGTAGTAGTCACCCTCTTCCAGCGATGGCAACTGCGTCGAGTCAACCTGAATTTCGCAATTGGTTAACTGAGCCGCCGCATCCCGATCTTCAATGCCTTTGACTTTGATGATCAGGTCCTGATTGTGGTGCTTCCAACTTTCCAGTTCGACATGCTGCCATTTACCGGCGCGCTGGATGAACCAGGGTTGGTAGCTAAAGATGCTTTCAGCGTCTTCAGTGGAGGAAAACACTTTGAGCCAGCCGCGAATACCGTAGGCGGCTCCCATCTTACCCAATACAATCGGGTTGACAGGAGGCTGTGCGGCAATTTGTCTGCTCATGCTCACCACCGTGACAGATTAAGCTGCTTTCTTAGCTTCTTTGACCAGCGCGTTAACGCGATCAGAAAGCGTTGCGCCCTGGCCAACCCAGTGCTCGATACGATCCATATCCAGACGCAGACCTTCAGCCTGACCAGAAGCGATCGGGTTGAAGAAACCAACGCGCTCGATGAAACGACCGTTGCGTGCATTGCGGCTGTCAGTGACGACGACCTGATAGAACGGACGCTTTTTAGCGCCGTGACGTGCCAAACGAATTGTTACCATAACATCCTCTTCAGTTAATAAAACACCCGGCCCCCATCGAGGAACGGGGTCCGGGTGCTGTATAAAAAGCCCGAAAATTTTACTCATTTTGGCGCAAAAAGCAACCTAAACCGCGTCCTTTCGGGCTTTTTTGTGGAACCCTTAGCGGCCAGGGAATCCTGGCGGCATCATACCTTTCATGCCGCGCATCATTTTCGCCATACCGCCCTTCTTCATCTTCTTCATCATACGCTGCATGTCGTCAAACTGCTTTAATAAGCGGTTAACGTCCTGCACCTGCATGCCGGAGCCGGTGGCGATGCGGCGCTTACGCGAGCCTTTGATGATCTCTGGCTTCTCACGCTCTTTGCGTGTCATCGAGTTGATGATGGCTTCCATGCGCACCAGAACCTTGTCATCCATCTGCGACTTCACGTTGTCAGGCAGCTGTCCCATGCCGGGCAGTTTACCCATCAGGCTGGCCATGCCGCCCATGTTGCGCATCTGCTTCAGCTGCTCAAGGAAGTCGTTGAGATCGAAACCGTCGCCGGTTTTCAGCTTCTTCGCCAGCTTCTCTGCTTTATCGCGGTCAACCTTGCTTTCGATATCTTCGATCAGTGACAGCACGTCACCCATGCCGAGGATGCGTGATGCAATACGGTCCGGATAGAACGGTTCCAGGGCTTCGGTTTTCTCGCCGACACCCATAAATTTAATCGGCTTGCCGGTAATATGACGAATCGACAGCGCCGCACCCCCACGTGCATCACCGTCAACTTTGGTCAGGATCACGCCGGTGAGCGGAAGTGCTTCGTTGAAGGCTTTGGCCGTGTTAGCCGCATCCTGACCGGTCATGGCATCGACCACAAACAGCGTTTCTACCGGATTAATCGCGGCATGAACCTGTTTGATTTCGTCCATCATCGCTTCATCAACGTGCAGACGACCCGCGGTATCCACCAGCAGCACATCGTAGAATTTCAGGCGCGCTTCACGCAGCGCATTGTTGACGATCTCCACCGGCTTCTGGCTGAGGTCAGAGGGGCAGAAATCCACGCCAACCTGCTGCGCCAGCGTTTCCAGCTGTTTGATTGCCGCCGGACGATAAACGTCGGCAGAGACAACCAGCACTTTCTTTTTGTGCTTCTCGCGCAGGAATTTACCCAGCTTACCCACGCTGGTGGTTTTACCGGCACCCTGCAGACCCGCCATCAGCACCACGGCTGGCGGCTGAGCGGCCAGGTCGAGAGCATTGTTTTCTGCCCCCATCGCCGCAACCAATTCGTTACGAACGATTTTGATGAACTCCTGACCCGGCGTCAGGCTTTTGTTCACATCATGGCCTACCGCGCTCTCTTTGACGCGGTTAATGAAGTCACGCACCACCGGCAGCGCAACGTCAGCTTCAAGCAGTGCCATGCGCACTTCACGCAGGGTCTCTTTAATGTTCTCTTCAGTCAGCCTTCCGCGGCCGCTGATGTTTCGCAGGGTTTGCGACAAACGATCGGTTAAATTATCAAACATGGTCTCTCACTTAAAAAGATCGCGAGGCGCCTGATCGGCAGAATGCGGCGGATTATAACACGAAGCCGCCGCGATCTCTGCAATTGCCCCTCAGATCGTTTGGAGCCTGCTGCGGCTGGCGCTATACTGCCTTTTTCCTTATCTGACTGAACCTGAAAGGATCTATGTTCGTTTTCCCGATAGTGGCGCTGTTAGCCTACTCCTTAAGTCTTGCCCTGATCATTCCGAGCCTGCTGAAGCGTAATGGCGGCTGGCGGCGAATGGCGATGCTCTCTGCCTGTGTGGCGCTGGTGACACACGCGGTAGCCCTGCAGCAGCGCATATTTGCGGTTGATAGCGGCCAGAATTTAAGCCTGCTCAACATCGGTTCACTGGTCAGCCTGTTGATCTGCGCCATTATGACCATTGTGGCGTCACGCAACCGCGGCTGGTTGCTGCTGCCGATTGTCTACAGCTTCGCGCTGATCAATCTGGCCTTTGCGACCTTTGTCCCTAATGCCTTCATCACCCACCTGGAAACGACGCCAGGGATGATGATCCATATCGGCCTGTCGCTCTTCGCCTATGCAACGCTGATTATCGCTGCCCTCTATGCGTTGCAGCTGGCATGGATCGATTACCAGTTAAAAAACAAACGCCTGGCGTTTACGCAGGATATGCCGCCGCTGCTGACCATCGAACGCAAGATGTTTCATATCACGCAGGTCGGGGTTGTTCTGTTAACGCTGGTGCTCTGCACCGGTCTGTTCTACATGCAGGATCTTTTCAGCGCCGAAAACGTCGATAAAGCCGTGCTTTCGATTATCGCGTGGTTTGTTTATATCGTTTTGCTCTGGGGACACTATCATGAAGGCTGGCGTGGTCGCCGCGTCGTCTGGTTTAACTGCAGCGGTGCGGTGCTGTTGACCATGGCTTACTTCGGCAGTCGCATCCTGCAGCATCTGCTTGTCCCTGTCTCTCATTAAAAAGGAAGTTCTGCGTTGGAGCATGTTTCAACCACCACGCTGATTATTATTCTGTGCGTCATGGTTCTGGTCTCCGCCTGGTTTGCCGGGTCGGAAACCGGCATGATGACGCTTAATCGCTATAAGCTGCGCCATCAGGTTAAAAACGGCAGTCGCGCTGCGCGCCGGGTGGAAAAGTTACTGCGGCGTCCCGACCGGCTGCTGAGCCTGGTATTAATCGGCAATAACCTGGTGAATATTCTGGCCTCCGCCCTCGCCACCATCGTCGGCATGCGCCTGCACGGTGACGAAGGGGTCGCCGTCGCGACCGGTATCCTGACCTTCGTCGTGCTGGTCTTTGCTGAAGTGCTGCCGAAAACGGTAGCCGCGCTCTATCCGGAGCGGGTCGCCTTTCCCAGCAGCCTGCTGCTGGTCCCGCTGCAATACATCATGCTGCCGCTGGTCTGGCTGCTGAATACCATTACCCATCTGCTGATGCGGATGGTGGGAATCCGGGCTGAAGGCGCAATCAGTTCTGCGCTGAGCAAAGAGGAGCTTCGCACCATCGTCTATGAGTCACGCAGCCTGATGTCGCGCCGTAATCAGGATATGCTGCTCTCGGTGCTCGATCTGGAGAAGGTCAGCGTTGATGACATCATGGTGCCGCGTAATGAGATTGTCGGTATCAACATCAGCGATGACTGGAAATCAGTCGTCCGCCAGCTGAGCCACTCACCGCATGGCCGCATTGTCCTGTTCCGCGACTCACTGGATGACTGTGTCGGCATGCTGCGGGTGCGCGAAGCCTGGCGCATGATGACCGAGAAAAAAGAGTTCACCAAAGAGATGCTGCTGCGCGCTGCGGATGAGATTTACTACATCCCGGAAGGGACACCGCTCAACACCCAGCTGGTAAAATTCCAGCGCAACAAAAAGAAAACGGGCCTGGTGGTGGATGAATATGGCGATATCAAAGGACTGGTGACCATAGAAGACATTCTGGAGGAGATCGTGGGAGATTTTACCACCTCAATGTCGCCGTCGCTGGCCGAAGAGGTGATGCCCCAGAATGATGGTTCCGTGCTGATCGAAGGCAGTGCCAGCGTGCGTGAAATCAACAAGGCGTTTAACTGGCATCTGCCAGAGCAGGAAGCCCGCACCATCAACGGTATGCTGCTGGAAGCGCTGGAGGAGATCCCCGCTATCAACACCCGCGTTCAGATCGGTCACTACAATATCGATATCCTGGACGTGCAGGACAACATGATTAAGCAGGTGCGCATCACGCCGAAGACACCGCTGAAAAAATCGGTCGGTTCCTGAAGCCATAAAAAAACGCCGCAATCGACACGATGCGGCGTTTTTTTAGCCGGACAGCTCTGACTAGATGTGCAGTTCTTTCAGCTTTTCAGCAGGCAGTTTCAGATCTTCGTTACGGTTAACGCCGATCTCATGCGCCAGCACGTTGCGGGCAATCTGCTGCGCTTCATCCAGTGAGTGCAGTTTGTAGCTGCCACACTGGTATTCGTTCAGCTCAGGGATCTGGTTCTGATCTTTTACTTTCAGAACGTCTTCCATCGCCCCTTTCCACGCTTTCGCCACGCGCTGCTCATCTGGCGTACCAATCAGGCTCATGTAGAAGCCGGTACGGCAGCCCATCGGCGAAATATCGACGATTTCCACACCGTCACCGTTGAGATGATCACGCATAAACCCGGCAAAGAGATGCTCCAGCGTATGAATGCCACGCTCAGTGAGGATATCAATGTTCGGGCGGCAGAAACGCAGGTCAAAAACGGTAATCGTATCGCCATGCGGAGTCTTCATGGTTTTCGCAACGCGAACCGCCGGTGCGCCCATGATGGTGTGATCAACGGTAAAACTATCCAGTAGTGGCATACGTCACCTCCTGTTCTGAGAATTTTTTTAAAAACGATGAAACTTTTCTGTTCGCCCAACGTCTGAATATATGAAAGACGCGCATTTGTTATCATCATCCCTGACAACAGAGATGTTAATTTGGCCACATTGATGTGGCCTTTTTCTTTTCTACCCTTCCCGGCTCGCCAGATACGCTTCAAAATCCAGCTTATCGTTCGCTTCCAGCTGCTGCTGTGCCGCGACAGATTCCTGCGCCTGACGCGAGAAATCCTCTTCGGTCAGCACCTCCAGCGGCTCTTCGCAGAGCAGATGACGATACTGTTCAGCCAGCGCTACGCCGGTTCCGGTCACACCATTATCTTTCATGGCCTGAAGAATGCGCGCCGAGTAGGTTAGCTCAGGATCGTCGAACGATGCTACCAGTTGATCGCAAACCTGCTGATATTCCGTGCTCGCCTGATTGTTGCTGTCTAACACTTCAGCAACCCGACGCAGATCGGCAAACAGGGTTTTGCCCACTTCAACCAGCGAATGTTCCGCTTCACCACAACCTACGGCAATTTTCTGATCCGGTTTACGGCCTTCCAGCACCACGCGGTTCCAGTTTTTACGGGTGCACTGCAGCTCTTCTGCACTCATCTCCGGTGCATCGGCCAGCGTACACCAGATCAGGAACAGGTCGAGGAAGCGCACCTGGTTCTCATCGACCCCGATAGCCGAGAACGGGTTAATATCCAGTGAACGGACTTCAATGTACTCAATGCCACCCCGCAGCAGCGCATCAGATGGCGCTTCACCGGAACGGGTCACCCGTTTTGGCCGGATTGGCGCATAGAGTTCATTCTCAATCTGCAGCACGTTGGTATTGAGCTGCAGCCAGTTGCCGTCAGCATCTTTCGTGCCCATGCCCGCAAACTCTTCTGACGGCGTTTTGATCGCTTTCTTCAGCGCCGTGACATAGCCTTCCAGCGAGTTAAACGTAATGCCCAGCGAGCTCTGCGATTTATTGGTGTAGCCGAGATCGCTCAGACGCAATGAGGTTGCATAAGGCAGCCACATTGTATCTTTATCGTTGGTTTCAAACGGCAGCGGGCTCTCACGGCCCTGCAGGAAGCTGGAACTGATCGCTGGCGATGCGCCAAATAGATAAGGGATCACCCAGCCGAAGCGATAGTAGTTGCGGATCAACCGCAGGTAGCCCGCCGAGATGGTCTCTTTTCCGCTCTCCACATCTTTCACATCCGCCCACTCCTGCCAGAAGGAAAGCGGCAGCGAGAAGTTGTAGTGAATGCCGGAGATGGTCTGCATCAACGCGCCGTAGCGGTTTTTCAGGCCCTGACGATAGAGGGTCTTCATCTGACCAATGTTGGATTGACCATACTGTGCCAGCTCAATGTTATCCGCATCGTCAATCACGCACGGCATACTGAAAGGCCACATACGCTCGTCACCCAGCTCACGGGCAACGTGACGATGGATATCGCGCAGGAAAGCCAGCATGTGATCGATGCTGTGATCCACTGGGGTAATAAACTCCAGCAACGTTTCGGCAAAATCGGTGGTGATCCAGTCATGCTTCAGCGCCGACCCCAGCGAGGCCGGGTGGCCGCTTTTTGCCAGGTCGCCATTTGCCTGTACGCGCAGTGTTTCACGCTCGATGCCACGGCCAATGCCCTTGAGAGCATTAGGATGCGCTTCCAGCCAGGAGAGCGCTTTAGAGACGTCCGGGATCACATTCCCCCCCCGCTGTGATAATAATTTATTTTTGTTCAGCATAATCTTAACCGTAGCCTCGAATCTGTGCGAATCAATGCCACCATTCCATACCCTGTAATGTGGCTATCGCGATAACGATATAACGCAGTGTTTTACCGACAGCGAGAAACAGCATCACTGGCAGCCAGGCGAACCGTAACCAGCCCGCGAGAACGCAGAGCAGGTCACCTATCACCGGTAGCCAGCTGAAGAGCAGCGCTGCAGGTCCCAGCCGGTGCAACCACGTCATTGCTGTGTCATGCCATCGCCCCTGACCTTTTAACGGCAGCAGGCGACCAATAAGAATGTTCGTTAAGCCGCCCAGTGTGTTTCCCAGTGATGCGGCTAAAAGCAATCCGTAAACTGATGTCTTTTTTGCTATCAATAGTGCTATCAGCAGTGCTTCAGAACTTCCAGGCAGAAGCGTCGCACTCAAAAAACTGCTGCCGAACATGGAGGCATAGGTGAGGATGTCACTCACAGTAAGCGGACATCCACCACATCCATCCCTGCCGCTTTCGCGGCCTGAATGCCAAAATCGGCATCCTCAAAGACCACACACCGTTCAGGCGCCACACCCATCAGCGCTGCGCAGCGCAGAAAGGTTTCTGGCTCGGGTTTGTGTCGCTTCACATCATCAGCACCCACCACAGCCGAAAACAGCTCACGCACGCCCAGTTGCGTCAGTAACGCCTCCGCCATGCTGTGCTCGCTTCCGGTGCCCACCGCCATCGGACGACGTCCGTGGTACGCTTTAGCCACTTCCAGTAAAGGCAGCGGCCTGACGTTGTCCAGCAGCATCGCTTTCACGGCAGCGGTTTTCTCTGCGGCAAGAAGATGGGGATCGAGAGACGACTGATTGGTGTCAATGATGAACTGCGCAAGCCGCCAGGCGGGTGCGCCATTGAAGTCGATAATACGTGCTTCATCCAGCGTTAATCCGTAATGCGCCAGTACCTGACGCCACGCTTTTCGATGTGTCGGCTCTGTATCCAGGATCGTGCCGTCCATATCGAAAATCAGGGCGTCATAGTGATCGTACATTGTCACTCCGGACATTCATCAAATGAGACATTACTTTAGCCTAATGTGGACAGGTTGTCGCCAGGGGGGATGAACAGCAAATGCTTTGAAAGCATTAACAATTTTTCTTTTCAGATAAAGGTGATCGTGCGCGACCAGCGATAACAGTACGAATTTTCAGCGATTTTTTAACAATCGTCTGGTGCCAGGGCGGCGGCGCACCTGCATGAGAGGCAAACTGCAGCGGGTTAAGCAGGACAGGTGTAACTGGGCGTTGCTTAAGATGAAATGATGAATCTGTTACGCAGATGAGGCTGAAAAGCCGCGTGGATGGAGCCAGAGAAAAAGAGAAGAGCGAGAATGCGGGCTGGACGTAAATTACGTCATGGCACACTGAGGCGCTGACCCTATTTGAGAATATGGTGCATCCAGGAGGATTCGAACCTCCGACCGCTCGGTTCGTAGCCGAGTACTCTATCCAGCTGAGCTATGGATGCATTGGGATGTTGCGTTTTTTTATGGACGTTCAGAAATCAACCTGAGGATGTTACAAAGAATGGTGCATCCAGGAGGATTCGAACCTCCGACCGCTCGGTTCGTAGCCGAGTACTCTATCCAGCTGAGCTATGGATGCATAAATCTGATTCTTGTACAACGCAGGGTGCTGACTACTCACCATGAAAGGAATTGCTAATTCGCTTTATTTCTTTATTTTCGATGGTGCATCCAGGAGGATTACTCAGCTTGCGCTTCGCCCTGCGGGCCGTTGCTGATGCAACGTTATCCTCCTTAGTGCGGTCTGAACGCTAATGCGTCATGTCACACTGAGGCACTTCGCCATATCCGAAAATATGGTGCATCCAGGAGGATTCGAACCTCCGACCGCTCGGTTCGTAGCCGAGTACTCTATCCAGCTGAGCTATGGATGCATCGAAAATGGCGGTGAGGGAGGGATTCGAACCCTCGATACAGCTTTTGACCGTATACTCCCTTAGCAGGGGAGCGCCTTCAGCCTCTCGGCCACCTCACCTTACGCTTTCTTTCGAACCGTGCTTCTGAACTTGTTTCTGCTCATCGGCACTGCGTGGCGCACATATTACTTTCCCGGACTTTTAAGTCAAACAATTTTTCCGAAACTTTGTTTGATTGAGCAAATCACACACAATTGGAACAAAATGGCGGCAAAAAGAGTGAATTATCAACAATGAAAGAGGAGGACGTTAACAAAACGGAGAACAGCGGGAGAGAACAAAGGGCGGGATTTTTTGCAGAAAGCGGTAGCGCCTCGCACAGGTGCGAGACGCTGAATCCGTTAAACGCTGGTCTGTTGCGTTTTTTCAGCCTGGATGCGTTGATAGATCTCTTCGCGATGCACAGACACTTCTTTCGGCGCGTTAACCCCTATACGAACCTGGTTACCCTTAACACCCAGCACCGTTACCGTTACCTCATCACCGATCATGAGGGTTTCACCAACTCGACGAGTTAGAATAAGCATTCTTTGCTCCTTGAAAGATTAAAAGAGTCGGGCTTGTACAGGCTCCCGGCATTATCCATCATTTAACGCTGCGCATTGACTATGAGGAATACACCAATGCACATCGATGCGCCAATACATTCTGCTGATAGTTAGTTTAGCCGAAATACACTACATCAACCTGACTTTGTCATTTGCTGCTTTAGCATCGTATTAAAAAGCGCCGGAACCGGGGTTCTGACGCTTCTGACCATGCTTTGTTTTATTTCATTACAGGCGGCTGCTAACCCAGCTCTCAACCCCTGCCAGCGCGCCTTTCAGCGCCTCAGCATCGTTACCACCCGCCTGAGCCATATCCGGACGACCACCGCCCTTCCCGCCTACCTGCTGCGCCAGACAGGCAATCAACTCGCCTGCTTTAACACGGTCGGTCAGATCTTTGGTCACACCCGCGATGAGCGATACCTTGCCTTCCACCACCGTCGCTAACACGATAATCGCCGATCCCAGCTGATTCTTGAGATCGTCAACCATGGTACGCAGCATTTTCGGGTCAACATTGCTGAGCTCGCTCACCAGCAGCTTCGCCCCTTTGACATCAATGGCATTCCTGCTCAGTGACGCGCTCTCCTGCGCAGCCTGCTGATCGCGCAGTTGCTGCAACTCTTTCTCCAGAGCCCGGACGTGGTCAACCAGACCGCGTACCTTCTCGTTCAGGTTGCTGCTGTTCGCTTTTACCAGCTGCGCAATATCCTGCAGCTGGCTGCTCTGCGCGTTGACCTGAGCCAGCGCACTTTCACCGGTAATCGCCTCGATACGACGGATGCCGGCAGCGGTGCCTGACTCAGCCTGAATGCGGAACAGACCTATATCGCCAGTGCGTGCCGCGTGGGTTCCCCCACACAGTTCGACAGAGAAGTCACCCATGGTCAGCACGCGAACACGCTGATCATACTTTTCGCCGAACAGGGCCATCGCCCCTTTAGACTTCGCCGCATCAAGATCCATCACCTCGGTTTCCACCGGCAGGTTGCGACGAATCTGTGCATTGACGATATCTTCGACCTGACGAATCTCCTGAGGTTTCATCGCTTCAAAATGCGAGAAGTCGAAACGCAGATATTTGTCATTAACCAGAGAGCCTTTCTGCCCCACGTGCTCACCTAAAACCTGGCGTAATGCGGCGTGCAATAAGTGGGTGGCAGAGTGGTTAAGACGGATGCGTGCACGACGTGCCGCATCAACCTGCGCCTCAAGGCGGTCGCCGATACGCAACTGCCCGGCGGTCAGCTTACCGACATGACCGATTGCCTGACCATATTTTTGTGTATCCTGGACGCTAAATTCAGCATTCTTCCCTTTCAGCAGACCGGTATCGCCAACCTGACCACCCGATTCGCCATAGAATGGCGTTTCATCCAGCACAACGACGGCATCCTGACCTGCGGACACTTCATCCACCGCCTCACCTGCAACATAGAGTGCTTTTACGGTGGCGGCTAAATCGAGCTGGTCGTAGCCTTTGAAGGAGGAAGCCGCATCGATGCGGATTACGTTGCTGTAGTCAGCGCCGAAGCCGCTCGCTTCACGGGCACGCTGACGCTGCTGCTCCATCGCCTGCTCGAAGCCCGTTTCGTCGATTTTCAGATTGCGTTCGCGGCAGACGTCAGCGGTTAAATCCGCCGGGAAACCAAAGGTGTCATAAAGACGGAAGACGATTTCACCATCCAGGGTGTCGCCCTGCAGTTTTGCCAGCTCCTCGTCCAGCAGCGCCAGTCCGCGTTCCAGCGTGCGGGCAAACTGCTCTTCTTCGCTTTTCAGCACCTGCTCAACCTGAGCCTGCTGGCGCTGCAACTCTTCGCCTGCAGCACCCATGACCTCAACCAGCGGCGCAACCAGCTTATAGAAAAAGGCCTCTTTGGCACCCAGCATGTTGCCATGACGCACGGCACGACGAATGATACGACGCAGCACGTAGCCGCGGCTCTCATTGGACGGGATCACACCATCGGCAATCAGGAAGGCGCAGGAGCGGATGTGGTCGGCAATCACGCGCAGCGATTTGTTGCTGAGGTCAGTCGCACCGGTAACCTGCGCCACAGCCTGAATCAGTTTCTGGAACAGGTCGATTTCGTAGTTAGAGTTGACGTGTTGCAGAACGGCAGAAATGCGCTCCAGACCCATCCCGGTATCAACCGAAGGTTTGGGCAGCGGCAGCATTGTGCCATCCGCCTGGCGGTTGAACTGCATAAAGACGATGTTCCAGATCTCGATGTAACGGTCACCATCCTCTTCCGGGCTGCCTGGCGGGCCACCCCAGATGTGATCGCCATGATCGTAGAAAATCTCGCTGCACGGACCACAAGGACCGGTGTCACCCATCTGCCAGAAGTTATCTGACGCGTAGGCGCCGCCCTTGTTGTCGCCGATGCGAATAATGCGCTCGCGTGGCACACCGATCTCTTTTTCCCAGATCGCGTAGGCTTCATCATCGGTTTCATAAACCGTTACCCACAGACGCTCTTTTGGCAGGCCGAACCACTGTTCGCTCGTCAGCAGTTCCCAGGCAAAACCAATCGCCTCTTTCTTGAAGTAGTCACCAAAGCTGAAGTTACCCAGCATTTCAAAGAAGGTGTGGTGACGCGCGGTGTAGCCGACGTTTTCAAGATCGTTGTGTTTTCCGCCCGCGCGCACGCAGCGCTGCGACGTGGTCGCCCGTGTGTAATCACGTTTGTCCTGACCGAGGAACACATCTTTAAACTGGTTCATCCCGGCGTTAGTAAACAACAACGTTGGATCGTTATTCGGTACGAGGGAGCTGCTGGTTACAACCTCATGTCCCTTGCTATGAAAAAAGTCGAGAAACGCCTGACGGATCTCAGCAGTGCTCTTGCTCATATATGTCCTGGAATCACGCTAACGAACGTTCCCACCGATCGGTGCGACCCCATTTTCCTGGTGCCGGATCAGCGGAACAAAAAGTGGGAATAAGATAAATTTTCTTCAGTGGGAAGTAAAATTACATCGGCCCTTAGTCATCAAAATTTCTGAAAACAGACTGGATATCTTCGCTCATAAACCCTTTTGACTGCAGGTAGCGTAGTACTTTCGCTTTCTCTTTCCACTCGACAGGCAGCGGATGCCCGAATTTTCGTTCGGCCAGTTCCGCCGCACAGGCAGCCCAGTCCACCTCCGTTTCTTCCATCGCAATATCAATGGCTTCACGGTCAATGCCTTTCTGGGCCAGTTCAAGACGGACACGCTGGGAGCCAAAGCCTTTCCGGCTGCGGCTCTGAATAAACCGTTCAGTGAAACGCGCGTCGTTCAGCCAGCCGTTCTCCTGACACCAGTTCAGCACCTGCTCCAGCAGCGCATCGGTGATGATCTCAGGCTCTTTTTTCTGCGCCCATGCCGCACGCTGAGCCGATTGCTGCAGCTTACGCGCCAGCTCTGCACGGCTGTGATCGCGCTGGCCCAGAATACGCATCGCGCGGTCAAGCAGGCGGGAGTAGGAGACAACATTGGATTGGGGTTGGGGCTGAGTGGATTCAGTCATACTGCGCACCTTGTACAAACAGGGGAAAGATTATGGCGACAGAACAGGACAGAGGGAAGGCAGGAGAGGTACAGAGGGAAGTAAAAATAACGGGAGAGGCGTTCGCCTCTCCCGTCTTAGTCATCAGAAGTCTTCGTTCGCTTCGCTGGCTGCGTTCTCATTCTCAGCAGATTTGTCTGCTTCGAGTGATTCATCCGCGCCGTTGAGCAGTAACTCACGTAACTTCAGATCGATTTCGTTTGCCACAGCCGCATTCTCTTTCAGGAAGTTGCTGGCATTCGATTTACCCTGACCAATCTTGTCGCCATTGTAGCTGTACCATGCACCCGCTTTTTCAATCAGCTTGTGCTTCACGCCCAGGTCAACCAGCTCACCGAAGGTATTGATCCCTTCACCGTACATGATCTGGAATTCAGCCTGTTTAAACGGCGCGGCGATTTTGTTTTTCACCACTTTAACGCGGGTCTCACTGCCGACCACGTTATCGCCCTCTTTAATCGCACCGATACGGCGGATATCAAGACGGACAGAGGCGTAGAACTTCAGCGCGTTACCGCCGGTGGTGGTTTCCGGGTTACCAAACATCACACCAATTTTCATACGGATCTGGTTGATGAAGATCAGCAGGGTGTTTGACTGCTTCAGGTTACCGGCCAGCTTACGCATCGCCTGGCTCATCATACGTGCCGCGAGGCCCATGTGTGAGTCACCGATCTCACCTTCGATTTCCGCTTTCGGCGTCAGCGCCGCAACGGAGTCGACAATGATGACATCGACCGCGCCAGAGCGGGCCAGTGCATCACAGATCTCCAGCGCCTGCTCACCGGTATCCGGCTGCGAGCAGAGCAGGTTGTCGATATCGACGCCCAGCTTCTTGGCATAGACCGGGTCAAGCGCATGCTCGGCATCGATAAAGGCACAGGTTTTGCCTTTACGCTGAGCCGCGGCGATGACCTGCAGGGTCAGCGTCGTTTTACCGGAAGACTCAGGTCCGTAGATCTCAACGATACGACCCATTGGCAGACCGCCTGCGCCTAACGCGATATCCAGCGACAGCGAACCGGTAGAGATGGTTTCCACATCCATTGAGCGGTCTTCACCCAAGCGCATGATGGAGCCTTTACCAAATTGTTTCTCAATCTGGCCCAGCGCGGCAGCTAAAGCCTTCTGTTTGTTTTCATCAATCGCCATTTCAACTCCTAATCAAGCCGGGTAAACACGCACTCAGGGTGCCTGCACTCTTTCTGTTGCCGACAATTATACTGTATAGTCATACAGTATCAAGTTTAATTTGTCAGAAATTCGCCATACAGTGTCTGCAGGGCCCATGCCACCGACTGGCGGCGTACGGCATCACGATCGCCGCTGAAATGCTGCTGAAAAGTCAGCACTTTATCTTCAGGGCCGGCCAGGCCAAACCACACCGTGCCGACCGGTTTTTCTTCACTGCCGCCATCCGGACCGGCGATGCCGCTGACTGAAATGGCATAGTCTGCCTGAGCGGCCTGACGGGCACCCTGCGCCATCTCCCGCACCACCGCCTCGCTGACCGCGCCATACCGTTCCAGCGAGGCGGCCTGTACGTTCACCAGCTGCTCTTTTGCCTCATTACTGTAGGTCACAAAACCGCGTTCAAACCAGGCGGAACTGCCACTGATATCGGTAAAGACCTTCGCAATCCATCCGCCGGTGCAGGATTCCGCACAGGTGACGGTGGCGTTGCGCTGCTTCAGCTTCTCACCTATCTGCGCGCTAAGCGCCTGCAGTTGCTGATCATCCATTGCGACTCTCCCGTGGGGTGTGGATTGAAGGTGGTGCAGAAAACGCACTTTTTCAAGGGCTCTCTGCACTATTGCCCTGCTTTTGCGGCTGAGTTTCCAGCTCACGCCCCTTTTTTCACCGCCACCATAAAAAGACGCGGGAAAGCGAGCAACACCTGACCGTCGGCCCGGGCCGGATAGGCACTGAGCAGCTGCTGATGATAATCGGCGAGAAACGCCGCCTGGGATGCCTCATCCAGTGACGCCAGGAACGGGCGCAAGCCTGTTGCCTGCAGCCAGCTGATAATCGCCTGCGCATCAGCCATGACGTGATAATAGGTGGTGCGCCAGATATCCACCTCACAGCCCGCCTGGGTGAGCAAATCGTAATAGGCGCCGGCAGAGAGCAGCGCGACACGATCAGCGGTGCGGATCTGTGAACGCCAGCGCGCGGATGCGGCGACCTCACGCATCAGCTGGTGCGAGGGTTCATTGAGGTTATCCGGCATCTGAACCGCCAGTGCACCACCGGGGGCCAGCTGCCTGACCAGATGGGGGAACAGCGCAGTGTGATCATCCAGCCACTGCAGGGAAGCGTTGGCGTAGATGACCTGCTGCGGGACCTCTGCCTGCCAGCTGCGGATATCCGCCTGCACAAAGCGGCAGTGTGGCAGGCGTTCACGGGCCTGCGTTAACATCGCCGCGGAACTGTCCAGTCCGGTAATCTGCGCCAGCGGCCAGGCATCAGCGAGCAGCTCCGTGCTGTTGCCCGGCCCGCATCCCAGATCGGTGACCTGCTCAACCTGCTCCGGACGGATACGCGCCAGCAGCTCATGCGCCGGACGTGTGCGTTCCGCTTCAAATTTACGATACAGCACGGGATCCCACTCTTTCATCCTGACCTCTCATTCAGCAATCAGCTCTTCGTTTACTGAGACGGATGAAAGGCAAAAAAGTGCGACCCGTGACGGCGTTTTACTGACTGTATAGTTAGCGGCGGCGGAAAAAGGGGGGAGAGGAAGGCGGAACCGGATAAGGCAGAGTGAGCGCGGGCGCGTCCGTGCGCCCCTGATCTCAGTTCTTTTTCACAAACTCAGATTTTAATTTCATCGGGCCAAAGCCGTCGATTTTGCAATCGATGTTGTGGTCCCCTTCAACCAGACGAATGCTTTTCACTTTGGTGCCGATCTTCAGTGAAGAGGAGCTGCCCTTCACCTTAAGATCTTTGATCACCGTGACGCTGTCGCCATCTGCCAGCAGATTGCCGTTGGCATCACGCACCTCCAGGGGTGCGTTGCTGCTGTCACCCTCTCCTTCGGTCCAGATATGACCGCAGGAGGGGCAGTTGAGGTTGTCACCATCTTGCCAGGTATAATCGGCGTGACAGGCTGGGCAGGCAGGTAAAGACATAACGACTCCAGAGATAACTGTGGCTGTGTGGCCTGAAAAGGCCGACATCATATAACCTTACAGTTAACAAGGGTAGCCTTTATAACAGACCACCCTGTCGCGCTTTGCCGACCGCCTCACCCAGCTGCCACACCGCCATCGCATAGTGGGTGCTGTGGTTGTAGCGTGTGATGACATAAAAATTGGGCAAGCCGTACCAGTACTGATAACTGGTGCCGAGATCGAGCCGCAGCAGACTCACCTCATCGTTGCCGTCGAGCGAGCCCTGAGGAGACAATCCTGAGGCCGCCAGCATGCTCACGCTGTAGCGGGTTTTGAAGCCATCATTCAGCATCGGTGCCTGACCGCTGGCCGGAACGGCAACATTTTCACCGCTGCGCCAGCCATGCTTCTGGAAGTAGTGCGCCACGCTGCCGATCGCATCCACCGGATCCCAGAGATTGGCATGACCGTCGCCGTTGAAATCAACCGCATACTCCTGATAAGAAGAGGGCATAAACTGACCATAGCCCATCGCGCCGGCGAAAGAGCCTTTCAGCGCCAGCGGGTCATCCTGCTCTTTACGCGACATCAGCAGGAAGGTTTCCAGCTCGCTGCTGAAGTACTCAGCACGGCGTGGATAGTTGAACGACAGGGTCGCCAGCGCATCCAGAATGCGCGTTTTCCCCATGACGCGCCCCCAGCGGGTTTCCACGCCGATGATGCCGACAATAATTTCCGGCGGCACGCCGTAAACCTGCTGCGCGCGCTGCAGCGCATCCTGATACTGGTTCCAGAACGCTACCCCGTTTTGCACGTTATCCGGCGTAATGAATTTGTTGCGATAACGGATCCAGGCCCCGTTAGGACCTGGCGCGGGCGTATAGCTCGGGGCCTGACGATCCATCAGCCGCAGCACATAATCCAGCCGTTTTGCCTGACCGATAATGTCGTGCAGTTGCTGACGATCAAAGTCATGCTCTTTCACCATCTTATCGATAAATTTCTCGGCGGCCGGATTGCCGGCAAAATCGCCAGACATGCCCGATCCGTTATGCGACGGCTGCAGTAAAAAACCGCCCTGCGGCGCAGCCAGCATCTTCTGCCGGGAGGGAACGTCAGGTTTGCTGCTGCAGGAGGCCAGAAGCGGAATAAGGGCAAGGAGGGCTAGCTTGAGACGCATCGGTTATCCATAAACGAGGGGGTAAAATCAGATGCGGTAATAGTAGACGTTCAGCGCAGCGACATACAGGGCAAAATCTTAAAAAAACGTCAAGGCTGACGCCGGTGAAAACCGCCGCAGGGCTGCCCTGCCCCCGCGGCGGCTCAGCATTCAGCGACGGTTTCTGACCAGCTGATAGCGCCGGGTCAGGTACTCAACCGGTGCGCTCCAGATATGCACCAGCCGGCAGAAAGGGAACAGCAGGAACAGGGTCATCCCCAGCACCATATGGACGCGGTAGATCACTGCCACCCCGGCCAGATGCTGTGAAGCACCGCCGTGGAAAGTCACCACCGCCTGTGCCCAGCCCACCAGCTTCATCATTTCACTGCCATCCATATGCTGAGCAGAGAAGGGAATGGTCAGCAGGCCCAGCGTGGCCTGCACCACCAGCAGGGTCAGGATCAGAATATCGCCGACGCTGCTGGTCGCCCGCACCCGCGGATGGGTCAGACGACGCTTCAGCAGCAGCGCTCCCCCGGCCAGCGTCATCGCCCCGAACAAGCCACCCGCCACCATCGCCAGCTTCTGCTTCACGTCGATCGGCAGAAACGACTCATACATCCAGTGCGGCGTCAGCATCCCGACGAAATGACCGAAGAAGATGCCGATAATGCCGATGTGGAACAGGTTAGAGGCGAGCCGCATCCCCTTTTTATCCAGCATCTGACTGGAACCGGCCCGCCAGCTGTACTGCCCGTAGTCATAGCGCAGCCAGCTCCCCACCAGAAAAACCGTTCCGGCAAGATAGGGGTAAATATCGAAGAAGAAAGTGTTCAGAACATTCATGCTGATTCTCCTGTGCGGCGTGCCGTCGCCGCGGCAATATCCAGATAGTGCGGCGCGACCTCATCGGCGAAGCGACGCTGATGCATCGCCTGCTGCGCTGAGACACAGCCCTGCTCGCCGAGAAATTTAATCTGCTCCTCTTCCCAGACCGCATCCAGCGCCGCCGGGGTGTCGTCACGCGCTTCCTTCGCCACCTGCGGCCGGAGGGCGGCCGGGTCAGCCGCGCTGCCCGCCAGCGTCAGTAACAGCGTGAAAAGGTCGGCATAGGGACTCTGGCGCGCTTCCAGACGCGCCGCCAGCAGAGCCAGAATCGGCACGATATCCTCCAGTCCCTGACGCGCCGCCTCGTCGCTTTGACAGGCGAGATACTCCAGATAGAGCGGCAGATAATCGGGCAGCTCTCTGCTGTCCAGCTCCAGACCGGCGGCCCGGTATTGCGCCAGCAGATCGACCATCGCCTGACCGCGATCGCGGGATTCGCCATGCACATGCTCAAACAGCAGCAGCGAGGTGGCGCGGCCGCGATCAAACAGAGCGCAGTAGTCCGCCTGCACATCCAGCAGTGGCCGCGCACAGAGCTGCTGAATAAACTGCTCCAGCCCTGCCCGCTGCGGCAGATCAAGTTCATCTGCCGCGTCCAGCGCCGCGATCAGCTCAGAGTGATGAGCAAACAGCGCCTCGTCCGGGTAATCCAGCAGCCGTGACAGCATCCGTAACGTCATCATGAGGCATCCTCCTGGCGGCGGGTCTGACTGGCGATGTCGATGGCATCAATGCGACGGCTGTTAAACAGATTGAACCGGCTGTCGCTGCCGTGGCAGCCATCGCCAAAGGTAAAGCCGCAGCCTTTACTTTCCGGGAAGGCTTCACGCGCCAGCTCACGATGGCTGGAAGGCACCACAAAACGATCTTCGTAGTTGGCGATCGCCAGATAGCGATACATCTCCTGCGCCTGCGCTTCGGTCAGGCCGACCTGTTCCAGCGCCCGGCTATCGCGCTGCCCCTCCACGCTCTCAGCGCGTTTGTAGTGGCGCATCGCCAGCATCCGTTTCAGTGCCCGCAGCACCGGTGCGGTGTCGCCTGCGGTCAGCAGGTTGGCCAGATACTCAACCGGGATGCGCAGGCTCTCCACATCCGGCAGCACGCCAGTGTGAGCCAGTGCGCCGCCATCCACTGCCGACTGAATTGGTGACAGCGGCGGCACATACCAGACCATCGGCAGCGTACGGTATTCCGGATGCAGCGGCAGCGCCAGCTTCCACTCCATCGCCATTTTGTAGACCGGCGAACGCTGCGCCGCGTCGATCACGCTCTGCGCCACACCATCGTTCAGCGCCTGGGCGATCACTGCCGGATCGTGCGGATCGAGGAAGATATCCAGCTGACGCTGGTAGAGATCTTTTTCGTTTTCCGCTGACGCCGCCTGTTCAATGCGATCAGCGTCATAGAGCAGCACGCCGAGATAGCGGATCCGGCCGACACAGGTTTCCGAACAGACGGTCGGCTGGCCCGATTCAATGCGCGGATAACAGAAGATGCACTTCTCAGATTTGCCGCTTTTCCAGTTGAAGTAGATCTTCTTGTAGGGACAGCCGGTGAGGCACATGCGCCAGCCGCGGCATTTATCCTGATCGATCAGCACGATGCCATCTTCGCCGCGCTTGTAGATGGCGCCGCTGGGACAGGTTGCCACGCAGGCCGGATTGAGACAGTGCTCACAGAGGCGCGGCAGGTACATCATGAAGGTGTGCTCAAACTGGCCATAGATCGCCTTCTGGATGTTATCGAAGTTCTTATCCTGCGAGCGCTTCGCAAACTCGCCGCCAAGGATCTCCTCCCAGTTCGGGCCATTCTCGATCTTTTTCATCCGCTGACCGGTGATCAGCGAGCGCGGGCGGGCGATCGGCTGCTGTTTTCCGGCGGGTGCATTGTGCAGATGCTGGTAGTCGAAATCGAACGGCTCGTAGTAATCATCCAGCGCGGGCACGTCCGGGTTAGCAAAGATCTTCGACAGCAGCCCGACGCGGCTGCCCATGCGCGGCTCCAGCCTGCCGTTGATCTTCCGGATCCAGCCCCCCTTCCACTTCTGCTGATCTTCCCAGGTGTGCGGATAGCCGACGCCGGGCTTGCTCTCGACGTTGTTAAACCAGGCGTATTCCATCCCCTCGCGGCTGGTCCAGACGTTTTTGCAGGTCACCGAGCAGGTGTGGCAGCCGATACATTTGTCGAGGTTCAGCACCATGCCGACCTGTGAGCGAATTTTCATGGTTTCACCTCCTGCTGGCCGCCCTGGCAGGCGTCGTGGCCTTCCCCGTCTAACCAGTCAACGTTATTCATTTTTCTCACCACCACGAACTCATCGCGGTTCGACCCGACGGTGCCGTAGTAGTTAAAGCCCCAGGAGAGCTGGGCGTAGCCGCCGATCATATGGGTCGGTTTCGGGCAGGCCCGGGTCACGGAGTTGTGGATCCCGCCGCGCTGGCGGGTGATCTCCGAACCGGGGATATTCACGATGCGTTCCTGAGCATGATACATCATGGTCATACCGGCCGGGATGCGCTGGCTCACCACCGCGCGGGCGGTCAGGGCACCGTTGGCGTTGAACGCCTCGATCCAGTCGTTATCCGCAATGCCCAGTTCGCGGGCATCCTCTTCACTCATCCAGACAATCGGGCCGCCGCGCGACAGGGTCAGCATCAGCAGGTTGTCGCTGTAGGTGGAGTGAATGCCCCACTTCTGATGTGGCGTCAGGAAATTCAGCGCCTTCTCCGGGTTGCCGTTGGGTTTACTGTTGAGCAACGGCTTCGCTGCCCGGGTGTCAATCGGCGGACGGTAGACCATCAGGCTTTCGCCGAAGGCGCGCATCCACTCATGGTCCTGATAGAGCTGCTGACGGCCACTCAGGGTACGCCACGGGATCAGTTCATGAACGTTGGTGTAGCAGGCGTTGTAGGAGACATGCTCATCTTCCAGACCTGACCAGGTCGGGCTGGAGATGATTTTGCGCGGCTGCGCCTGGATATCGCGGAAGCGGATCTTCTCATCTTCCTTGTTCAGCGCCAGGTGAGTGTGATCGCGACCGGTTATCGCACCCAGCGCCTGCCAGGCTTTGACCGCCACCTGACCGTTGGTTTCCGGCGCCAGCGCCAGAATCACCTCGGCCGCATCAATGGCCGTGTCGATATTGGGCCGTCCCGCAGCCGGGCCATCCGCTTTGACATAGTTCAGCTGCTTCAGGAGATCGACCTCTTTACAGGTGTTCCAGCTAATCCCTTTGCCGCCGTTGCCCTGCGCCTCCAGCAGTGGCCCCAGCGTGGTAAAGCGCGCCCAGGTCGCCGGATAGTCACGCTCCACGACCATGATGTGCGGTGCCGTTTTACCGGGGATCAGATCGCACTCCCCTTTTTTCCACTCTCTGGCTTCAAACGGCTGCGCCAGTTCGGCGGGCGAGTCGTGCAGCACCGGCAGCGTCACCACATCCGTTTCAACGCCTAAATGACCGGGGCAAAGGTCGGAGAAGGCTTTGGCAATGCCTTTGTAGATCTCCCAGTCACTTTTTGACTCCCAAGCGGGGTCGACCGCCGCCGAAAGCGGATGAATAAACGGATGCATATCCGACGTATTCATGTCGTCTTTTTCATACCAGGTGGCGGTCGGCAGCACCACGTCGGAGTAGAGGCAGGTGCTCGACATACGGAAATCGAGGGTCACCACCAGATCCAGTTTTCCTTCGGCGCCCTGTGCCTGCCATTCGACCTCCTCCGGCTTCACGCGCCCCTGCTGGCCTAAATCTTGTCCCTGAATGCCGTTTTCGGTGCCGAGCAGATACTTCAGCATGTACTCATGCCCTTTCCCTGACGAGCCAAGCAGGTTAGAGCGCCAGACAAACAGGTTACGCGGAAAGTTCTGCGGATCGTCCGGCTGTTCAGCGGCAAAGCGCAGGGTGCCCTGCTTCAGGCTCGCCACGGTATAGTCAATCACCGACTGCCCGGCGGCGCTGGCCCGGGCGGCGATGTGCAGCGGGTTGACGTTAAGCTGCGGCGCGGAAGGCAGCCAGCCCATGCGTTCGGAGCGGACGTTAAGGTCGATCAGGCTGCCGCTGAAGCGGCTTTTATCAGCCAGCGGCGAGAGCAGTTCTTCGGTCGCCAGGGTTTCATAGCGCCACTGGCTGGAGTGGTTGTAAAAGAAAGAGGTGCTGTTCATCTGGCGTGGCGGACGCTGCCAGTCGAGGCCAAAGGCCAGCGGAGCCCAGCCGGTCTGCGGGCGGAGTTTCTCCTGACCGACGTAATGCGCCCAGCCTCCGCCACTCTGACCGACGCAGCCGCAGAAAATCAGCAGGTTCATCAGTCCCCGGTAGTTCATGTCCATGTGATACCAGTGGTTCATACCGGCACCGACAATGATCATTGAACGTCCGTGGGTTTTCTCCGCGTTCCCGGCAAACTCGCGCGCGAGGCGGATGATGTTCTGCCGGGAGACGCCGGTGATCTGCTCCGCCCAGGCGGGACTGTAGGCTTTGATCTCATCATAGTTTTGCGCGCAGTGAGCATCGTCCAGACCGCGATCCAGCCCGTAGTTTGCCAGGGTCAGATCGTAGACGCTGGCGACCCGGGCTTCGCTGCCATCTGCCAGCGTCAGGCGTCTGACCGGCAGCTTATGCAGCAGGATCTCATCCAGCGCGACGCTGTTAAAATGGTCGCTGGTGATGCCGCCAAAGTAAGGGAAACCGACCTCGACCACCTCATCGTGGCTGCCGAGCAGACTCAGCTGCAGCTCCACTTCTTTTTGCGACAGGCCATCGCGCTGCTCCAGATTCCATTTCCCTTTTTCACCCCAGCGGAAGCCGATCGCGCCCTGAGGGGCCACCAGATCGCCGGTGGTCTGATCCAGCGCCACCGTTTTCCATTCCGGGTTGTTTTTCTGACCCAGCCCATCGACCAGATCGCTGGCGCGCAGCTGGCGACCCGCGGCATAAAATCCGCCTTCGCGCGGCTCCAGCAGTACCAGCATCGGCATGTCGGTGTAGCGGCGCACATAGTCGCGGAAATAGGGGACATCACGGTCGAGGTGAAACTCTTTCAGCATCACGTGGCCCATCGCCAGCGCCATCGCGCTGTCGGTGCCCTGCTTCGGACTCAGCCACTGGTCGCACAGCTTCGCGACTTCGGCATAGTCCGGGGTGATCGCCACGGTTTTCGTCCCCTTGTAGCGGACTTCGGTAAAGAAGTGCGCATCCGGGGTGCGGGTCTGTGGCACGTTTGAGCCCCAGGCGATGATGTAGGAAGCGTTATACCAGTCGGCGGATTCCGGCACGTCGGTCTGCTCGCCCCAGGTCATCGGTGAGGCCGGTGGCAGGTCACAATACCAGTCATAGAAGCTCAGGCAGGTGCCGCCAATTAACGACAGGTAACGCGCCCCGGCGGCATAGGAGACCATCGACATGGCCGGAATCGGCGAGAAGCCGACCACGCGATCAGGGCCGTAGGTTTTGGCCGTGCAGATATTCGCGGCGGCAATCAGCTCATTCACCTCCTGCCAGCTGGATCGCACAAACCCGCCGCGTCCGCGCGCCTGTTTATAGCTGCGCGCTTTTTCCGGATCGCGGATGATGGAGGCCCAGGCCTCCACCGGATCGCTATGCTGCGCCTTCGCCTCGCGCCAGAGCTGGATCAGCGTCTTACGCATCAGCGGATATTTCAGGCGGTTGGCGCTGTAGAGATACCAGGAGTAGCTGGCACCGCGTGGACAGCCGCGCGGTTCATGGTTCGGCAGATCGGGACGGGTGCGGGGGTAGTCAGTCTGCTGGGTCTCCCAGGTGACCAGCCCGTTTTTGACGTAGATTTTCCAGCTGCACGAGCCGGTGCAGTTAACGCCGTGGGTGGAGCGCACGACTTTATCGTGCTGCCAGCGACTGCGGTAGCCATCTTCCCAGTCACGGTTGCTGTTCAGCGTCTGACCATGCTGGCCGGAAAAGGGCTCAGCCAGCTGTTTGAAATAGCGAAATCGATCGAGAAATTTGCTCATCCGGAAGGCTCCTGAAGGCCTGGTGTCACATTGCTCACTCTGCATGCGTGCTGCTGCAGAAAATAAAGGGGGTGCCGGTGCGCCACACCGGCGTTGTCGTTATCCGGCGCGCGCTTTTCGTCCGTAGACCCGCCAGGTGACGGCGATACAGCAGAGGTAGAAAACCAGAAAGATTTTCATCGCCCCGGCCGGAGAGCCGGTCATGGCAAGCGAGAGGCCAAAGGTCTGCGGAATAAAGAAGCCGCCCAGCGCGCCGATAGCGGAGATAAAGCCAAGCGCCGCGGAGGTTTCTGTGGCGGCTTCCCGCTGTGCCAGCGCCTCGTCACCGCCTTCGGCTTTGATGCGTTCCAGCGTCAGCCGGCGGAAGATCACGGCAATCATCTGGTAGGTGGAACCGCTGCCGAGGCCGGAAGTGAGGAACAGGCCCATAAACAAGGCGAAGAAGGCGACGAACGATCCCTCATGGCCGGCTCCCGGCAGCGTGAGGAACAGCAGCGCAGCAAACAGCGCCATCAGCACGTAGTTGATCAGGGTGACGCGGGTTCCGCCGAAGCGATCCGAGATCATGCCGCCTGCTGAGCGCGCCAGTGCGCCAATCAGCGGGCCAAAAAAGGCGTAGTGCATAATCACCACGTCAGGAAACTGCGTCTTTGTCAGCATGGCGAAACCGGCCGAAAAGCCGATAAAGGAGCCGAAGGTCGCCAGATAGAGCAGCGCCATGATCCAGAGGTGCGGACGTTTCAGCACCGGCAACTGTTCGCGCAGCGAGGATTTCGCTGCCGCCAGATCGTTCATCCCCAGCCAGGCGGCCAGCGTGCCGATGGCCAGAAACGGCAC
This sequence comes from Pantoea sp. M_10, assembly GCF_008631515.1. Lineage (NCBI taxonomy): Bacteria > Pseudomonadati > Pseudomonadota > Gammaproteobacteria > Enterobacterales > Erwiniaceae > Pantoea > Pantoea sp. M_10. The sequence continues at coordinate 37,293 of NZ_VWUL01000005.1, forward strand.
CCAGATCCAGGCCGCATTTTCCAGCCAGAGGCTATCGCCGCTCGCGGTGACTTGTCCCCCATCGGCAAAACCAAAAATGGCGCAGGAGATCGCCAGCGGGGCAACAAACTGCATGACGCTGACGCCGAGATTCCCCAGGCCGCCATTGATGCCCAGCGCGCCGCCCTGACGGGCTTTGGGAAAAAAGAAGCTGATGTTCCCCATGCTGGAGGCGAAGTTAGCGCCCCCAAAACCGCACAGCAGAGCGATCGCCATAAAGGTGGCGAAGGAGGTCTGGCTGTCCCTTACCGCAAAACCGAGCCACAGACAGGGGACGATCAGGATGCCGGTGCTGAAGGCGGTCCAGCGGCGTCCGCCAAAGACGGGAATCACAAATGAGTAAGGCACACGCAGCAGCGCGCCGGAGACCGACGGCAGCGCGGTCAGCAGAAAGAGCTGTTCGGTGCTGAAGCGGAAGCCGACCTTATTCAGGTTAACCGCGACGGTGCTGAACAGCATCCAGACGCAGAAGCTCAACAGCAGACAGAAGACAGAGATCCAGAGGTTGCGGCTGGCGATGCGTTTACCCCGCGCCTGCCAGAAGGCCGCATTTTCCGGTTGCCACTCCTGGATCGGTGCGCCGCGCGTCGGGGTTTGCAAAGGGGCAGATTGGGTCATGACTCTCTCATCAGCAGAAGAATAATGGGGCATATCCTGCGTATCCGCCCTGCCCGCTTGCTTGATACAAATCAACGGCAATGCAGGTTATCCGGGCGTGGTCATCCTGTCTCAGCCGGGATAAGTAGCGGAGAGGCAGCAGAGAGTCATTGCAAATCATAGGGTTAACCGGCTGCACTGAAAATGGCGTGCCGGGAAGAGGTAAAAATGGAAATAAAGGAGTAGTCCTTTGGGGGTATATAGCGCCCCCGCCTCACCGGTAAGATAGGCCCACGCCCGATCCGGACGGGCAGCGGCGACAGGAACAGGAGTCATGGTGACGGCAGAGACATTTACGCTTTTATTGATCGACGACCACCCCATGCTGCGCAACGGACTGAAGCAGCTAATCGCGCTGGATGAGAGACTGCAGGTGGTTGCCGAGGCGGGAAACGGTGCGCAGGGCGTAGCGCTGGCGCAGCAGCACGATCCTGACCTGATCCTGCTGGATCTGAATATGCCGGGACTGAATGGGCTGGATACCCTGACCCGACTGCGTGAAGCCCCCCTCTCCGGGCGGGTGGTGGTGTTCAGCGTGTCGGATGAGGAAGAGGATGTCGTCAGCGCACTGCAGCGTGGCGCCGATGGCTATCTGCTGAAAGATATGGAGCCGGAAGCGCTGCTGAAAGCCCTGCATCAGGCGGCGGCCGGTCAGATCGTGCTGAGCGAGGCGTTAACGCCGATGCTGGTCACCCGGCTGCGCGACGCCCGGCCTGCCCGGCCGCGTGACATCACGCAGCTGACCCGACGCGAACGCGAAATCCTGCAGCTGATCAGCGACGGGATGACCAATAAAGCGATCGCCCGTAAGCTGGCCATCAGCGAAAGCACCGTTAAGGTCCACGTCAAATATCTGCTGAAGAAGATGAACCTTAAATCCCGGCTGGAAGCCGCGGTATGGGCGCTGCAGCACGGGCTGAACTGACCTGGCGACCAGATGTAAATGATGCGTCAGAAGTCATAGAGCTTAACGGGATTATCACGCAGTATTCTCTGCCGATCCCGGCTCTCCGGCGCCCAGACCTGCATCAGATCGAGTAACACCGCATCGTCCGGCTTATGGCTGTCCGGTTCGGTCGGGTGCGGCCAGTCGCTGCCCCACAGCAGCCGTTCCGGGTTAATCTGCACCAGTTTCTGTGCCACCGGCGTCACATCCTTATAGCCCGGCGCGCCGGTTAAGGAGTCGATATAAACCCCGGAGAGTTTTATCCAGCTTTTCCCGCCATCCAGCATCCGCTGCAGCGTGGTAAACACCGGCGATGTAATGCCCTCCGGCTGCGGCACGTGCCCCATATGATCGATCACCACCGGGGTCGGGAGTTTTTGCAGCCGGCTTTCCAGTTCGGTTAAGTGTTTGCCAGAGGTCACCACCTGAATATGCCAGTTCAGGGGATTCACGCGTGCTGCTAACTTCTCCATATCATTGAGGTTAACCGCGCTGTAACGCAGATTGAACCGGATTCCCCTGACGCCCGCCTGATGCAGCTTCTGCAGTTCATCATCGCTGACCGACGAGTCCAGCACCACCACGCCGCGCGCATTTCCCCCGCTCGCCGCCAGGCCATTCAGCAGGACGCTGTTATCGGTTCCATAGCGGGAGGGCGTGACAATCACCATCCGGTTGATGCCCAGTCTCTGCTGAAGCTTCCGATAGTCTTCCAGTGAGGCGTTCGCCGGATTCATCAGTTTTGTGCCAGGCACGGCAGGACAGCGGCTGTCGTACAGATGCATATGGCAATCGACGCTGCCTGGCGGCGGAATCAGCTGAGGTTTTTTCTCGCCCGAACTGTAAGGCACGTTTGCAAAGGCGGGAAACGTCGCCGCGAAAGCCAGCGCCGCGCCTGAGTTTAAGAAATGCCGACGGGTTAGTGACATTTATCCTCCTGATAATTAAGGTCATTAAAGCCGTTATTCAGACTTTCCGTTCCATCCTGAGCGCGACGTCATCATCCCGGCAAACTCTCCCGGTCGCCGCTATGACGGCGTGATGCTGACCTGACTGCGCCGGGTAAATTTTGCGCGCTGAAAATGTAACCCGTTGATTCAACCACTTTTGTCCGCCGGGTGCAGATGTGCGTGCCGCTTCTTTGACCGGTGTCTCTTTTTCAGGCGGGCACGGCGGACTGATTTCCTTTAATCCGCGCGACCCTGCCGGTGAACCGCACGCTCCGCGCGCAGCCGCCTGATCGGCAATCCCCCGGTGCGCTATCCTGTCAGAAATCGCGAGCCGCCTCGCAGCAGCACACCAGAGAGTGCAAAAGTGACACTTTTCTGTCGCCAGCCGCCCTGCCATTTGCCAGGATGGCTCCTGGCCGGTCAGGTTCACGGTCTGCGCATCAGGCTGGCATATGCCCTGCCCTATTCGTTATCATCTGATTATCCTGCGCGCCTGGAATCCCTTTCGGTTTCATGGGCGTTGACCGCCAGAAATTTACCGCATCAAAGATGAGTTAAAACCTTATGCAAGAGCCAACCGAAAAGGACTTTCCTTCTCACACGCCCATGATGCAGCAGTACCTGCGCCTCAAGGCCGAGCACCCTGACATTCTGCTGTTTTACCGTATGGGTGACTTCTACGAGCTGTTTTATGACGACGCGAAACGTGCCTCACAGTTGCTGGAGATTTCGCTGACCAAACGCGGCGCGTCGGCAGGCGAACCGATCCCGATGGCCGGTGTGCCCTATCATGCGGTTGAGGGGTATCTGGCTAAGCTGGTGCAGCTGGGCGAATCCGTGGCGATCTGCGAGCAGATCGGTGACCCGGCGCTGAGCAAAGGGCCGGTTGAGCGCAAAGTGGTGCGTATCGTTACGCCGGGAACCATCAGCGATGAGGCGCTGTTACAGGAGCGGCACGACAACCTGCTGGCAGCGATTGTGCAAAGTCCGCGGGGATTTGGCTACGCCACGCTCGATATCAGCTCGGGCCGTTTTCGCCTCAGCGAACCTGCCGATGCCGAAACTATGGCGGCAGAGCTGCAGCGCACCAACCCGGCCGAGCTGCTCTACCCTGAAGATTTCCAGGCGATGTCACTGATCGATCAGCGTCGTGGCCTGCGCCGCCGTCCGCTGTGGGAGTTTGAGATCGACACTGCCCGGCAGCAGCTCAATCTGCAGTTCGGCACCCGTGACCTCAACGGGTTTGGCGTGGAGAATGCGCAGCTCGGACTGAGTGCGGCGGGCTGTCTGCTGCAGTATGCCAAAGATACCCAGCGCACCACCCTGCCGCACATCCGCTCGCTGAGCATGGAGCGGCAGCAGGACAGCATCATTATGGATGCGGCCACCCGCCGTAATCTGGAGATCACCCAGAACCTGGCAGGCGGCACCGACAACACCCTGGCGGCCGTGCTCGACAAAACGGTCACCCCGATGGGAAGCCGCATGCTCAAACGCTGGCTGCATATGCCGCTGCGCGACGTACGCACAATCACCCAGCGTCAGGAGTCGATTGCAGAACTGCAGCCTCTCAGTGAGGTGCTTCAGCCGGTGCTGCGTCAGGTCGGCGATCTGGAACGAATCCTGGCCCGCCTGGCGCTGCGCACCGCCCGCCCGCGCGATCTGGCCCGCATGCGGCACGCTTTTCAGCAGCTGCCGGAGCTTAACCAGCTGCTGGCCGATGTTGAAGCGCCACAGCTGCAGAAGCTGCGCACCCAGATGGGCGAGTTCGCCGCGCTGCGTGAGCTGCTGGAGCAGGCGATCATCGACTCCCCGCCGGTGCTGATCCGCGACGGCGGCGTGATTGCCCCCGGTTACAACGCCGAGCTGGATGAGTGGCGTGCGCTGGCCGATGGTGCAACGGACTATCTCGACAGGCTGGAGATTCGCGAACGCGAGAAGCTGGGACTGGATACCCTCAAGGTTGGCTTTAACGGGGTACACGGCTACTTCATCCAGGTGAGCCGCGCGCAGAGCCATCAGGTGCCGATGCACTATGTCCGTCGTCAGACGCTGAAAAATGCGGAACGCTACATCATCCCGGAGCTGAAGGAGTACGAAGACAAGGTACTGACCTCGAAGGGGAAAGCGCTGTCGCTGGAAAAAAGCCTCTATGAGGCGCTATTCGATCAGCTGCTGCCGCATCTTGAAGCGTTGCAGCTGAGTGCCGCGGCGCTGGCAGAGCTGGATGTGCTGAGCAATCTGGCCGAGCGCGCCTGGACGCTGAACTACTGCCGGCCGGTGTTGCAGGATAAAGCCGGAATCAAAATCAGCGGCGGTCGTCATCCGGTGGTCGAACAGGTACTGAAAGAGCCGTTTATTGCAAACCCGCTCTCCCTGGCCCCCCAGCGCAGAATGCTGATCATCACCGGTCCGAACATGGGCGGTAAAAGTACCTATATGCGTCAGGCGGCGCTGATTGCGCTGATGGCGTGGATTGGCAGTTTTGTTCCCGCCGATGAGACGCTGATTGGCCCGCTGGATCGCATCTTCACCCGCGTGGGTGCCGCTGATGATCTCGCCTCCGGACGCTCGACCTTTATGGTGGAGATGACCGAAACCGCCAACATCCTGCACAACGCCACCGAAAACAGTCTGGTGCTGATGGATGAGATTGGACGCGGTACCTCCACCTACGACGGCTTATCGCTGGCCTGGGCCTGTGCCGAAAACCTGGCCAACCGCATTAAAGCGATGACGCTGTTCGCGACCCATTACTTCGAGCTGACCACCCTGCCGGAGAAAATGGAGGGCGTGGTGAACGTTCACCTGGACGCGGTGGAGCACGGTGACACCATCGCCTTTATGCACAGCGTGCAGGAGGGGGCCGCCAGCAAGAGCTATGGTCTGGCCGTGGCAGCGCTGGCGGGGGTGCCCAAAGAGGTCATCAGACGCGCGCGCAATAAGCTGAAAGAGCTGGAGACCGTCTCCAGTCACTCCGCCTCATCGACGGTCGATGGTTCTCAGCTGCCGCTACTGGTTGAAGAGACCTCTCCGGCGGTAGAAGCCCTGGAGGCGCTGGACCCGGATACGCTGACGCCGCGTCAGGCGCTCGACTGGATCTATCGCCTTAAGTCGCTGGTCTGAAGGTTCGCCGTGCCGCGTGAAAGCGCGGACCGGCCCGCTACGTTTCTGCCTGGCCTTTTCTGCAGGCATAAAAAAAGCGGTGGTTTTCACCACCGCTTTTCGCATTCATGCTCAGATCAGTTATTCACGAAACAGTGCTTCAATGTTGAGGCCCTGCGCCTGCAGGATTTCGCGCAGACGGCGCAAACCTTCAACCTGAATCTGACGGACACGCTCACGGGTTAAGCCGATTTCACGGCCGACATCCTCAAGCGTTGCCGCTTCATAGCCCAACAGGCCGAAACGACGTGCCAGCACTTCACGCTGCTTGGCGTTCAGTTCGAACAGCCATTTGACGATGCTTTGTTTCATGTCATCGTCCTGCGTGGTGTCTTCCGGGCCGTTGTCTTTCTCATCGGCCAGAATATCCAGCAGCGCTTTTTCAGAATCCCCGCCTAATGGCGTGTCAACCGAGGTAATGCGTTCGTTGAGACGCAACATACGGCTTACGTCATCAACCGGTTTATCAAGCTGCTCCGCGATCTCTTCCGCACTCGGCTCATGGTCGAGCTTGTGGGACAGTTCACGCGCAGTACGCAGATAAACGTTCAGTTCTTTAACAATGTGAATCGGCAGACGGATAGTACGGGTTTGATTCATGATCGCCCGTTCAATGGTCTGACGAATCCACCAGGTGGCGTACGTTGAGAAACGGAACCCGCGCTCCGGGTCAAATTTCTCAACGGCGCGAATCAGGCCGAGGTTACCTTCTTCAATCAGGTCCAGCAGAGCTAAACCACGATTGCTGTAACGACGGGCGATTTTCACCACCAGGCGTAAGTTACTTTCGATCATACGGCGACGGGAAGGAATATCACCCCGCAATGCACGGCGAGCGAAGAAAACCTCTTCCTCTGCCGTTAACAACGGAGAATAGCCAATCTCCCCAAGATAGAGCTGCGTCGCATCTAAAACACGCTGCGTCGCACCCTGTGATAGCAACTCTTCTTCCGCTACGTCGCTATCACTGGCTTCGTTTTCAACGAGTGCTTTCTCGTCAAAAATTTCAGCTCCGTTCTCATCGAATTCCGCGTTCTCATGTAACTCGTTTACTTTCAGCGTATTCTGGCTCATAAGCGGCTCCTACCCGTGATTCCAGGGCAGAACATAAAAAGGGTCTGTTCTGCCGGATTATCGCTGCGGTAAATAACGCAACGGGTTTACGGATTTCCCCTTGTAACGAATTTCAAAATGTAATCTGACTGAACTGGTTCCGGTGCTACCCATGGTAGCGATCTTCTGCCCCGCCTTAACTTCCTGTTGTTCCCGAACCAGCATTGTATCGTTGTGGGCGTAGGCACTCAGGTAATCATCGTTGTGTTTAATGATGATTAAATTACCGTACCCCCGGAGTGCGTTACCTGCGTAAACCACGCGTCCTGATGCGGTGGAAACGACAGATTGTCCGCGCGTTCCGGCGATATCGATCCCTTTATTGCCACCTTCGGCGGCAGAAAAGTTATCGATAATCTTCCCATCGGTCGGCCAGCGCCAGCTTCCGACCGGCGTTGAACTGTTGGTGGTACTGCTCACCGTTGGGGGGGCGGTCACGACTGGAGCTGTTGTCGTTGCAACATTTGCTCCTTTCGAAGGCAACAATTTGCTGCCACCCGAATTACCCGAATCATCAGAATACGTAATAACAGGTTGCTGTGCAACAACAGGCGCTTTAATTTGTGGCGACGCCGGAACACCGCCCTGCGTTGCATCAGCAACGGTAATGGGATTTCCGCCCGTAATCGGCTGACCTGACCCATTTCCAATCTGCAGCGTTTGCCCCACATTCAGGCTATAGGGCGCCGGAACGTTGTTGCGCTGGGCTAAATCGCGGAAGTCGTTGCCGGTAATCCAGGCAATGTAAAACAATGTGTCACCGCGCTTAACGGTATATGTTTCACCGGAGTAACTGCCCTTTGGAATATTCTGATAACTGCGGTTGTACACAATCCGGCCATTTTGTGTCTCAACATTATCGCTGGTACTAATCATTCCACCGCTACGGGGAGCAGATCCTGAATTTGTGCTTAACATTTGTCCCTGGGCAGGTGTGGCAGGTACGCCGCCCGAAACCATGCCTGTGTCAGACGGGCTGCTGTTCATGCCGCCATTGTCGCCCACGCGACTGATGGGCGCCTGCGAGTTGTCGCTGGAGCTGCAGCCTGCCAGCCAGAAACCTACCAGTGAAAGCGCCGCCAGACGGCGTAACTGAAAAAGTGTGCTTCCCGTGCTCATTAATCCCCCGTGATGGCAACTCTGATCTATCTGTTTCACTGTATCTGCCAGCAGAATGCTCTGCGTGACGCGATAAAAGCTGTGTTTTCGTTAGGTAAACCGGATAGTAACAACATCAGGTACGTGGTGCCATGAAACAGTTGTGAAGAAATACGTAGAGGGTCAGGCCAGGTCGCCCTGCACCAGCGGAACAAAACGCACCGGCTCGATGGTCTCTTCCGTCACCTCTTTTCCCTGACGACGTAGCCGTTTCAGTACCTGCTGATCTTCCCCCACCGGCAGCACCATAATGCCGCCTTCTGCCAGCTGCGCTATCAGCGCAATCGGAATTTCCGGCGGGGCCGCCGTGACGATAATCGCATCGAACGGGCCACGGGATGGCCAGCCCTGCCAGCCGTCGCCATGGCGGGTGGAGACATTGTGCAGATCGAGCTGTTTCAGCCGGCGCTTGGCCTGCCACTGCAGCCCTTTAATCCGCTCCACGGAATAGACGTGATCAACCAGGTGGGCCAGAATGGCGGTCTGATAACCCGAACCGGTGCCGATCTCCAGCACCCGCGAATGGGGATTCAGCCCGAGCAGCGCGGTCATTCGCGCCACCATATAGGGCTGTGAGATGGTCTGACCGGAGCCGATAGGCAGGGCGACATTGTCCCAGGCCTTGTGCTCGAACGCCTCATCGATAAAGCGTTCGCGTGGCACCTCGCTGATGGCTTTCAGCAGGTTTTCGTCATGGATGCCCTGCTGACGCAGTTGTGACAGCAACGTCTCAATACGCCGATTCACCATGCCAGATTCACCTCAGCTTTCGCCAGCCAGTCGCTGAGCACCTCCTGGGCACTGTGCGCCGTTAAATCGACGTGCAGCGCGGTGACAGAGACATAGCCTTGATCCACGGCGGCGAAGTCCGTATCCGGCCCGGCATCCAGTTTTTCACCCGGCGGGCCAATCCAGTAGAGGGTATTGCCGCGCGGGTCCTGCTGCGCAATCACCTGATCGGCCGGATGGCGGCTGCCACAGCGCGTCACGCGAATGCCCCGGAGTTCGGAGAGCGGCAGATCGGGCACGTTGATATTGAGAATGCGACCGGTGCGCAGCGGCTCATGCGTCAGCGCCCGGAGAAGCGCACAGGTCACCGCCGCGGCTGTCTCGTAGTGCTGATGACCATTGAGCGAAACGGCGATCGCCGGTAAGCCCAGGTGTCTCCCCTCCATCGCCGCCGCGACCGTGCCGGAGTAAATCACATCATCCCCCAGGTTGGGACCGGCATTGATGCCTGACACCACAATATCGGGCCGCGGCTGCATCAGGGCATTCACCCCCAGATAGACACAGTCGGTCGGGGTACCCATCTGCACCGCGATATCGCCGTTTTCATGGGTGAACGTTCGCAGGGGCGTTTCCAGGGTGAGCGAGTTTGACGCACCGCTTCGGTTACGATCGGGGGCAACCACCTGCACGTCAGCAATCTGCCGCAGGGCTTTCGCCAGAGTCTGAATACCTGGCGCATGAATGCCGTCATCGTTGCTGAGCAATATCCGCATTTCGTTCTGACCTTTTTTTATTCGACTGGTCGCCGCGACTGAACCTGTCTGAACGGCATGGCAACAGGTGAGGAATGGGCGGCGATTTTTGCATTCTAGCGAGGCACGCAAGGAAGTGGTAGGCGTAAATCACACAGCAGAGGGGGGTTGCCGCAACATTCCCCACACAGCGGGTCAGGTTGCGGCGAAGATTACTCATCAATCTGATCGGACGCGTCGGCCTGAACCAGCAGTTCTCTGACGACGCTGGTGGCGAAGCTGCCTGCGGGCAGCCAGAACGTCAGCTCCAGCGTCACCTCATCCCACCAGCTCCAGCGCAGATCGCGCGGCACGACCAGCATGGCACGGCGTGCGGTATCCACCCGTTCGCGCTCAATCAGGCCGGTCAGCAGCGTTTCGCCAGCCAGCACCTGCTCTTCAAAAGCCAGCGCATCCGCCTGCGGACTCGGCTCGCCCCGCCCCGGCAGCGGCGCGGTGATGCGCAGTTCATGCTGTTCAACCCGGCGCTGGCACGCTTCCAGCTCATCCGGCTGCGCAACAAACCAGCTGCCTCGCCCGGTCAGCTGCAGGGCATCGCCGTTAAGGACCTGACTCAGGCAACCCTGCTGTGCCAGACGCGCACTGGTCACCTGATTAAACAGCGCACTGCGCGCGGCAGAGAGCATCAGGCTGCGCTTGTTGCGATCGCGCAGGGTAATCTCGTTGCGCGCCCACTTCTCTGCGATCACCAGGTTATTGCCGCCGCGCCCGAAACGCTGCTCACCGAAATAGTTCGGCACACCCGCGTCACGAATCTGCGTCAGGCGCGTCTCAACCGCCTCACGGTCACTGATCTGGCGGATGACCAGCCGGAACGCATTTCCGGCCAGCGCGCCGGTGCGCAGCTTGCGCTTGTGGCGCACCGCCTGCAGGATCTCAACCCCCTCCAGCGCAAAACCGCGCAGATCGGGCATTGCATTCCCCGGCAGACGGAAACAGAGCGTCTGCTCCGTCACGGCATGGCGATCCTTCATCCCGGCATAGCTCATGTCACGCTGATGCACACCGAGATATTTCGCCAGCGCCTCCGCCACGAAGCGGGTATTCGCGCCCACTTTACGGATGCGCACCAGCAGATGCTCTCCTTCCCCATCCGGGCCATAACCGAGATCTTCAACCACCACAAAATCTTCCGGGCTGGCTTTGATGACGCCGGTGGCAACGGGCGTGCCGTGCAGATAGTGAAGCGTCATTGAGTGTCGGCTTTCAGCAGCAGGGCCACCGCTTCGCAGGCGATCCCTTCACCGCGCCCGGTAAAGCCCAGCTTTTCGGTCGTGGTGGCTTTGACATTGACCGCATCCATGTGACATCCCAGATCTTCCGCGATGTTGATGCGCATCTGCGGCACATGCGGCAGCATTTTCGGCGCCTGGGCAATCAGGGTGACATCCACGTTACCGATGCGATAGCCTTTGGCTTCGATACGACGCCAGGCCTCGCGCAGCAGGCCGCGGCTGTCCGCGCCTTTAAACGCGGGATCGGTATCCGGAAACAGTTTGCCAATATCGCCCATGGCGACCGCGCCCAGCAGCGCGTCCGTCAGCGCATGCAGCGCCACATCACCATCGGAATGGGCAATAAACCCCTGCTCAAACGGGATCCGCACACCGCCAATCACTAACGGACCCTCTCCGCCAAAGGCGTGAACGTCAAAACCGTGACCGATACGCATCATGCGCTCTCCTTTAATTGAATCTGACTCAGATAAAAAGCCGCCAGCGCCAGATCTTCTGGCCGGGTGACTTTGATGTTATCACTGCGTCCGCTGACCAGCAGCGGATGGTAGCCGCAATACTCCAGCGCCGAGGCCTCATCCGTAATGGTTGCGCCCTCGGTCAGTGCCCGCGTCAGGCAGGCTGTCAGCAGCGCATGCGGGAAAAACTGGGGGGTTAAGGCGTGCCAGAGATCGTCACGCTCTACCGTGTGGGCCACCGCGGCTTTGCCCGGCTCGCCCCGCTTCATGGTGTCGCGCACCGGTGCGGCCAGAATCCCGCCGACGTGGCTCTGTTCGCGCACGTTGAGCAGCTGCTGCAGGTCGTCGGGATGCAGACAGGGACGGGCAGCATCGTGAACCAGAACCCACGCGGCACCCTGCGCGGCCTGCAGGCCAGCCAGCACCGATTCGGCGCGGGTTTCTCCGCCGGTAACCCTGAGCACGCGCGGATCACGCGCCAGCGGCAGTGAGGCAAAGTGCTGATCGTCGGGACTGAGGGCGACAATAACCTGTTTAATGGCAGGATGGGAAAACAGACGTGCAATGCTGTGTTCCAGAAGGGTGTGCTGACCAATCGTCAGATACTGCTTAGGACAGGTTGCCTGCATGCGGCTGCCGATCCCGGCCGCGGGCACCACGGCAATCACATCCGCAAGGGAGGCCAGAGTATTCATGTTTTATCGTTGTTGGTTTTGCGCTGATTGTTGCGCGTTGCGTTTGTTCTGGTCAGGCACCAGACGATAGAAGGTCTCACCGGGCTTAATCATGCCCAGCTCATTGCGTGCACGCTCCTCGATCGCTTCCGAGCCGCCATTGAGGTCATCAATTTCGGCAAACAGCTGATCGTTGCGCGATTTCAGTTTGGCATTGTTAGCCTGTTGCACCGCGACATCATCATTGACGCGCGTATAGTCGTGGATGCCATTTTTCCCCAGCCACAATGAATATTGCAGCCAGCCGAGCAGCACCAGTAACAGTAACGTCAGTTTTCCCATCCCGCCCCCTAAAAACGGCCCAATCATCCCATAACTTTGCACAGGACTCCACACCAGCGGAGAAAATGGCGCGCTTTGCCGCGCGTCTGCACAAAATATGAATCAGCAGCGATTCCGGGGGGAAAAGATTTGTAACCGGCCGATGCGTTTGCACATCAGCGCAAGAGCATCAGCGCTTACCAGCCGGAGAGAAAAGAGAACATTAACCAGAAGAGAGAGACCACCAGAATCACGGTGGCGAGTGCGGTCCAGAGCCACTGTCCGCTGAGCAGCGTATTCAGGGCAATACCGGCGACCACCGCAACCGGCAGCAGCGCCAGAAAGAATGGCCAGGTATACAGAAAGAAAAACAGCGTGTTGGAGCCGAACAGCAGGAACGGGATCGCCAGCGCACACCAGTAAGCGAGAAAGCCGATCACGCAGCCCGGCAGCAGTGAGCGCGGCTCATCCGGGGCAGTGTCATCTTTACGAGCGAGCAGTGGGGTTATGTTCTGCATAGGCATCCTGTTGGTGCGAGGGCGGCAAATCAGAGACGATTTGCCGCTGTCTCTTCAGGATCTGATGATATCGCGGTCACGCAGCAGGTCTAACAATTGGGCGGCCAGTTTTGTAACCAATTGTTCGCCATCCAGCTGAATTTCCGGGCTCTCCGGGGCTTCATAAACGCTGTCGATGCCGGTGAAGTTTCGCAGTTCTCCGGCCCGGGCTTTGCGGTATAACCCTTTAGGATCGCGCGCCTCACACACCGCTAACGGCGTATCGACAAACACCTCGATAAACTGTCCCGGTTCCAGCAGATCGCGCACCATCTGCCGCTCGGCGCGATGCGGTGAAATAAAGGCGGTGAGCACCACTAATCCGGCATCCACCATCAGTTTCGCCACTTCACCGACCCGACGGATATTCTCTTTACGGTCGTCGTCGCTGAAACCGAGGTCACGGCACAGGCCGTGACGCACATTATCCCCATCCAGCAGATAGGTGCTGACACCGATGCGGTGCAGCGCCTGCTCCAGCGCACCGGCGACCGTGGATTTTCCCGAGCCCGACAGCCCGGTGAACCACAGCACCACGCCCTGATGGCCGTGCTGCTGTTCGCGTGCCGCGCGGGTGACCGGATGGTCATGCCACACCACGTTGTCGTCGTGCTGCGCCATTATTGACCGCCCAGCAGATCGCGCGCGTTCCAGTGTGGGAAGTGACGGCGCACCAGCGCATTCAGTTCCAGCTCAAAGGCGCTGAACTCACCTGTATTGACCGGCACATCCTGGTTGGGCTGATGGATCATGCCCGCCCCGACCGTGACGTTGCTCAGGCGATCGATAAAGATCATGCCGCCGGTCACCGGGTTCTGCTGATAGCTGTCGAGCACCATCGGTTCATTGAAGACGATCTCAATGCGGCCGATTCCGTTCAGCGGCAGCGCATCGACCTGATGGGTCGCCAGCGAGTTGATGTCGACCTGATGCAGCACCTTTTCGACCCGGCCACGGGTTTTCTTACCGGCGATTTTCAGATCGTAGCTCTGACCCGCCTGCAGCGGCTGCTCCGCCATCCACACCACGTCTACGCTGGCCGACTGCACCGCCGTCAGCGTTTCGCTGGCGTCCACCAGCAGATCGCCACGGCTGATATCAATCTCATCCTGCAGCACCAGGGTAATCGCCTCCCCTGCTCCCGCGTCGTGCAGATCGCCATCAAAGGTCACAATGCGGGCAATCGTCGACTCCACGCCAGACGGCAACACTTTAACGCGCTGACCCACCTGTACGCTGCCTGACGCCAGCGTACCGGCATAGCCACGGAAATCGAGGTTAGGACGGTTCACATACTGCACCGGGAAGCGCATCGGCTGATGGTCGACAACGCGCTTCAGCTCCACGGTCTCCAGCACGTCCAGCAGCGTCGGGCCGGTGTACCACGGCATGGTCTGGCTGGCCGTCGCAACGTTGTCCCCTTCCAGCGCCGACATCGGCACAAAGCGGATGTCGAGATCGTCCGGCAGCTGGGCGGCGAAATCGAGATAATCCTGTTTGATCGCCTCGAAGCGATCCTGACTGTAGTCCACCAGATCCATCTTATTAATCGCCACCACCAGGTTCTTAATGCCCAGCAGCGTTGAGATAAAGCTGTGACGACGGGTCTGATCCAGCACGCCTTTTCGCGCGTCGATCAGCAGGATCGCCAGGTCGCAGGTAGACGCCCCGGTCGCCATGTTGCGGGTGTACTGCTCATGGCCCGGCGTGTCGGCAATAATGAATTTACGCTTTTCGGTCGAGAAGTAGCGGTAGGCCACGTCGATGGTAATGCCCTGCTCACGCTCCGCCTGCAGACCATCTACCAGCAGCGCCAGATCGAGCTTCTCGCCCTGGGTGCCGTGACGTTTGCTGTCGTTGTGCAGTGAAGAGAGCTGGTCTTCATAGATCTGACGGGTGTCGTGCAGCAGACGCCCAATCAGGGTACTTTTTCCATCGTCCACGCTGCCGCAGGTCAGAAAACGCAGCAGGCTCTTGTGTTGCTGAGCGGTCAGCCAGGCTTCAACGCCGCCCTGGTCGGCAATCTGTTGTGCAATTACGGTATTCATCTGGCGTCTCCTTAGAAATAACCCTGGCGTTTTTTCAGTTCCATCGAACCGGACTGGTCGCGGTCGATCATGCGGCCCTGACGCTCACTGGTGGTGGACACCAGCATCTCTTCGATGATCTCCGGCAGCGTCTGCGCTTCGGACTCTACTGCGCCGGTCAGCGGCCAGCAGCCGAGGGTACGGAAACGGACCATCCGTTGGGTGATCTCTTCACCCGGCTGCAGATTGATACGATCGTCATCAATCATCATCAGCATGCCGTCACGCTCCAGCACCGGACGCGGCGCGGCGAGATAGAGCGGCACGATCTCGATGTTTTCCAGGAAGATGTACTGCCAGATATCCAGTTCGGTCCAGTTCGACAGCGGAAAAACGCGGATGCTTTCGCCCTTGTTGATCTGACCATTGTAGTTGTGCCACAGCTCAGGACGCTGGTTTTTCGGGTCCCAGCGATGGAAGCGGTCACGGAACGAGTAGATACGCTCTTTGGCACGCGACTTCTCTTCATCGCGACGTGCGCCGCCGAAGGCCGCGTCAAAACCATATTTGTCCAGCGCCTGCTTCAGCCCTTCCGTTTTCATGATGTCGGTGTGTTTGGCGCTGCCGTGGACAAACGGGTTAATGCCCATCGCCACCCCTTCCGGGTTGCGGTGAACGATCAGCTCGGCACCCATCGCTTTCACGGTGCGGTCACGAAATTCATACATCTCGCGGAATTTCCAGCCGGTGTCCACATGCAGCAACGGAAACGGCAGCGTGCCCGGATAGAACGCTTTGCGTGCCAGGTGCAGCATGACCGAAGAGTCTTTGCCGATGGAGTACATCATCACCGGGTTGCTGAACTCTGCAGCCACTTCGCGAATGATATGGATGCTCTCCGCCTCCAGCTGACGCAGATGAGTGAGTCGTTTTTGGTCCATGATTTTCCCTCAAGCCAGATTGACAACGGCGGACTCGCGAGCCCCCTGCTGTGCTGAATGTTTAAACCAGGCGAGTTGCCCGTGCAGATTAACCACCTCTCCGATCACCAGCAGCGCCGGAGTAGGTGCCGAGGCGGCCAGCGCCTCAAGGTGTTCTAAGGTGCCGGTCAGCACCTGCTGATCCTGACGGGTGCCGCGACTGATCACCGCCACTGGCGTTGATGGTGCACGACCATGCTGAATCAGCGCCGCGCTGATAGCAGCCGCTTTAACCGTGCCCATGTAGATCGCCAGCGTCTGACGCGCACGTGCCAGCGATGGCCAGTCAATATCATCGCCATCGGGACGGCAGTGACCGGTAATAAACATCACGCTCTGGGCATAGTCGCGGTGGGTCAGCGGAATCCCGGCATAGGCCGTCGCACCGGCAGCCGCGGTGACGCCCGGCACCACCTGGAACGGGATCCCCGCCTGATGTGCCGCCTGCAGCTCTTCGCCGCCGCGGCCAAAGATAAAGGGATCGCCGCCCTTGAGGCGCACCACCCGCTTGCCTTTCTTCGCCAGCGCGACCAGCAACTGATTAATCTCTTCCTGCGGCAACGTATGCGCGCTGGCGCGTTTACCGACGCAGATGCGGTCGGCGTCACGACGCACCAGGTCCAGCACCTCTTCGCTGACCAGATGGTCATAGAGCACCACATCGGCTAACTGCATTACCTGCAGGCCACGCAGCGTCAGCAGGCCGCTGTCGCCCGGCCCGGCACCGACCAGAAAGATCTCGCCCTGACGGGTTGGCTCTTCCAGCAGTTCACGATCCAGCGTGCGCTTCGCCTCTTCGACGTTACCGGCGGACATCTGACTGGCGAACAGACCGTCGAAGGCCCGCTCCCAGAAACGCCGACGATCGGACATGCGGCTGAAGCGCTGTTTGACCTTATCGCGCCACAGCCCGGCTACCTCCGCCATCTGACCCAGACTGGCGGGCAGCAGCGTTTCGATTTTTTCGCGCAGCATGCGTGCCAGTACCGGCGCGGTGCCGCTGGAGGAGATCGCTACTACCAGCGGTGAGCGGTCAACAATCGACGGGAAGATAAAGGTGCATTTTGGCTGGTCGTCGACCACGTTAACCAGCTTATGCCGCGCGTTAGCGGCTTCAAAAACCTGGGTGTTGAGATGGTTATCGTCGGTGGCAGCAATCACCAGGAAAACGCCATCCAGCTGAGCCGGATCAAATTCGGTCGCCACCCACTCCAGCTCCTGCTTATCCAGCAGTTCCTGCAGTTCCGGGCAGAGTTCACGAGAGGCGATCTGAACGCGCGCGCGGGCGCGACGCAGCAGTTCAATTTTTCGCGCCGCAATATCTCCACCGCCGACAACCAGAACCGGGCGGCCAGAGAGATCGGCAAAAAGAGGCAAATAGTCCACGTTAACCCTGATGTTTTAACTTTGTATTAACGGGACTATACGTCGCTGAGTTTATCCAGATGAAATTACGAATTGGAATGAGTAGTTACCGAATGGAATAACGGTGTCGCAAAGCACAGAACAATTTGATCTTAACAGATGAAATGTAATGGCTTTTTCGTGAACAGGCTCACAGATTCCTCCGCACCTGCTGCGCTGCAAAAGCAGATAAGTGCCAGCGCAAAGGTCTGCCTCTCTGTGCCGGAGGCGACAGCGCCCGATTCCACTAACAGGATTGCGGAACAAAAAGCGTATAATACGCCCGGCATGAGCGGCCCTGGCCCCTGTACAGGCCCGCTCCGGACAAATAAAAAAAAGGATGCACTATGTTTTGTTCCCTCCGTCTGAGGGTTGCCACTCTTTTGTCTGGCGCACTCCTCTCCCCGCTGGCACTGGCACTGGCCACGCCGCCCGGCCAGTTTGCCGAGCAGCAGGTCCGGCACATCGCCACCTTTTTCCCGGGCCGGATGAGCGGCAGCCCGGCCGAGCTGATGGCGGCTGACTATCTGCAGCAGCAATTTACCGCGCTGGGTTATCAGACCAATACCCGCCAGTTCAACACCGGTTACAACTGGCAGGAAGAGGATGGCTCGCGGCGCTGGCACAAGCTGACCGCCACCTCGGTCATTGCCGCACGCGCCGGCAGCGTGCCGCAGGAGATCCTGATCGTGGCCCATCTGGATACCTGGACGCCGCTGAACAGCGCCCAGGTTCACCGCAATCTGGGCGGCCTGCGTCTGCAGGGGGTGGATGATAACGCCTCAGGGCTGGGCGTGATGCTGGAACTGGCGCAGCAGCTGAGTCAGAAACCGCTGCACTATGGCGTCCGCTTTGTGGCATTGAGCGCCGGAGAAGCCGATCTGCACGGCATGGATGACTACGTGGAGCGGATGAGCGCGCGTGAGAAGAAGAACACCCTGCTGGTCATCGACCTCAACAGCCTGATCACCGGCGATCATCTCTATTTTAACAGCGGCATGAATACGCCCCGGGCGGTACGCAAGCAGACCAGCGATCGGGCGCTGCTGCTGGCCCGCCAGCTCGGCATTCCCGCCGCCAGTCATCAGCTGACCCGCAAAGATGTCAGCGGGCTGAATGCCTTTGACAGGGCGGGTTTTCCGCTGCTGGATGTGACCGCCAGTAACTGGACGCTGGGAAATAAAGATGGCGCGCTGCAGCGTCACCGCAGCCGCCACTTTCCCGATGGCGTCACCCGCCATCAGACTGACCTGGATAATCTGAACTACCTTGACCGCTGGCTGCCGGGTCAGATAGCCCGACGAACCCATGACAGTGTCAGCGTGCTGCTGCCGCTGCTCAGAGAACTGACCAATCCCAACGTGTGAGGATCTGACATGTACGTCGTCTTTCTGAATTACATTCGTCCGGTAGAGGAAGTTGAAACCCTGCTGGCTGGCCATATCGACTGGCTTAATCGCTATTTTGACGCGGACATTTTTATTGCGGCGGGACGTAAAGATCCGCGCACCGGCGGCATGCTGCTGGTGAGGGATATTGAGCGTGAACGGCTGGAGGCGATCTTAGCGGAAGATCCTTTTGTCGCCGTGGCGCAGTATGAGGTGACAAAGGTGAATGTAACGCGGGCAGCGGAAGCCTTCAGTGGCTTAACCGGCGTCTGAGACCGGGCAGTGACGCCCTTCTCTCCCGCCAGCCAGGGGGGAGAGAAGAGGCGCGGAATTCAGCCTTCGTGCAGGCCGCACTCACGCTTAAGACCGAAAAAGCGGGTCTCTTCTTCTGCCATACCCGGCTCCCACTTGCGGGTGGTGTGGGTATCGCCCACCGAGAGATAGCCCTCATCCCACAGCGGATGGTATTTCAGCTTGTGCTGTTCCAGATACTGATGAATCTTCCGGTTATCCCAGTCGATAATCGGCAGCACTTTAAAGACGCCGCGCTGCACGCCCAGCACTGGCAGATTCGCCCGGCTGCCTGACTGATCGCGGCGCAAACCGGCAAACCAGGTCTGCGCGCCCAGGGTTTCCAGCGCGCGGTTCATCGGTTCGACTTTGTTGATCTCGTTGTACTTCTCAATCCCCTCGACGCCCTGCTCCCACAGTTTGCCGTAGCGTGCTTCCTGCCAGGCCGGGGAGGTTTCGGCGCGGAACACTTTGAGGTTGAGATTGAGCTGGTCAGCCAGCTCATCAATGAAACGGTAAGTCTCCGGGAAGAGATAGCCGGTGTCGGTCAGGATCACCGGAATATCGGGCTGCTGACGCGTCACCAGGTGCAGCGACACCGCGGCCTGAATACCGAAGCTGGAGGAGAGCACATAGGCGCCCGGCAGATGCTCCAGCGCCCAGCTGACCCGCTCTTCTGCTGACGCCTTTTCCAGCTGCGCATTGGTCGCCGCCAGCGCCATTGCGCGCTGGACTTTGGACATCTCATTCAGTGCTGCGAGGTCAGGATGACTCATTTTGCCTCCTCCCAAAAGTCGCGTGCCGGGTCCAGCACCGGCGCGACAATGCCCACGCGGATGGTGAAGTCACCAAAGCCTTCTGCGGCCTGGCGCTCGGTGGCCCAGCGTCCCACCAGCTCATCAATGGTGGCGAGAATTTCGCTTTCGTTAATGTTCTCACGGTACATGCGGGGAATACGCGTTCCGGTGCGGTTTCCGCCCAGATGCAGGTTATAGCGGCCTGGCGCTTTACCCACCAGACCCAGCTCTGCCAGCATGGCACGACCACAACCGTTCGGACAACCGGTAACGCGTAACACTATGTGCTCATCACCGACGCCGTGCGCATGCATGATGCCCTCGACTTTGGTCACGAAGGCGGGCAGGAAGCGTTCTGCTTCCGCCATCGCCAGCGGACAGGTCGGGAAGGCCACGCAGGCCATCGAGTTTTCGCGCTGCGGCGTGACGTGATCCATCAGACCATGTTCACGGGCGATCGCTTCAATCTTCGCTTTCTCGCTCTCCGGCACGCCCGCCACAATCAGGTTCTGGTTGGCGGTCAGGCGGAAATCGCCCTGATGAACTTTCGCAATTTCGGCAATGCCGCTCTTCAGCGGACGGCCCGGATAGTCGAGCAGGCGACCATTCTCGATAAACAGCGTCAGGTGCCACTTATTATCGATGCCTTTAATCCAGCCAATGCGATCGCCACGGGTGGTGAATTCATACGGGCGGATCGGCTCAAAGGTCACACCGGCACGTTTTTCCACTTCCGCCTTAAAGGTCTCGACGCCCACGCGCTCCAGGGTGTACTTGGTTTTGGCGTTTTTACGGTCGGTACGGTTACCCCAGTCGCGCTGGGTGGTGACGACCGCTTCAGCCACGTCGAGGATCTTATCCACCGGGAAGTAGCCAAACTCGCTGGCGGTGCGTGCGTAGGTCGCTTTATTGCCATGCTCGATCGACAGGCCGCCGCCTACCAGCAGGTTAAAGCCCACCAGCTTGCCGTTTTCAGCGATCGCTACGAAGTTCAGGTCGTTGGCGTGCAGATCCACGTCGTTGTGCGGCGGGATCACCACCGTCGTTTTGAACTTACGCGGCAGATAGGTTTCACCGAGGATCGGCTCTTCATCGGTGGTCGCGATCTTTTCCTTATCCCACCAGATCTCGGCATAGGCACGGGTGCGCGGCAGCAGATGCTCAGAGAGCTTCTTCGCCCACTCATACGCTTCCTGATGCAGTTCCGACTCAACCGGGTTCGAGGTGCAGAGCACGTTACGGTTGACGTCGTTGGCGGTCGCCAGCGCGTCCAGCCCCACTTCGTGCAGCATCTGATGCGTCGGCTTCACGTTCTTTTTCAGAATGCCGTGAAACTGGAAGGTCTGACGGTTGGTCAGACGGATGCTGCCATAAAGGGTTTTGTCGGTAGCAAATCTGTCGATAGCCAGCCACTGGGTCGGCGTAATGATCCCGCCCGGCAGACGGCAGCGCAGCATCATGGCGTGGCGCGGCTCCAGCTTCTGTTCAGCACGCTCGGCACGGATGTCGCGATCGTCCTGCTGGTACATGCCGTGGAAACGGATCAGCAGGAAGTTATCGCCGGTAAATCCACCGGTCAGACCCTCTTCCAGATCTTCTTTAATAGTGCCGCGCAGATAGTTGCTCTGCTTCTTCAGACGCTCAGCGTCGGTTAATTTGCCTTCTACAACCAGCGGTCCAGGGTGTTTATCGCTCATTAGTAAACGTCTCGCTGATAACGGCGCTCAATGCGCAGCTCACTTAAAAATTCGTCGGCCGTTTCACGATCCATTCCGCCGTGTTCGACCACCACATCCAGCAATGCCTGCTCGACGTCTTTTGCCATGCGATTGGCGTCGCCACAGACATAAAGATGCGCGCCCTCCTGAATCCAGCGCCACACTTCGGCACCTTTCGCGCGGATCTTATCCTGAACGTAAATCTTTTCAGCCTGATCGCGTGACCAGGCGAGGTCGATATGGGTCAGCAGACCATCCTTCACATATTTCTGCCACTCGACCTGATAGAGGAAATCCTCGGTGAAGTGGGGATTGCCAAAGAATAGCCAGTTTTTGCCGCCCGCACCGTCGTTATCGCGCTGCTGCATAAAGGCGCGGAAGGGAGCGATGCCGGTGCCCGGCCCGATCATGATGACCGGAGCATCCGGATCGGCCGGCAGGCGGAAGTTGTCGTTATGTTCGATGAACACCCGGACCTCACCCTCTTCTTCGATGCGATCGGCCAGCCAGGTGGATGCGCCGCCGCCACGCTGGCGACCTTCAATATCAAAGCGAACGGCACCCACGGTGATATGCACTTCGGTATCGGTTTCTGCCTGAGAGGAGGCGATAGAGTAGAGTCGCGGCGTCAGCGGACGCAGCAGTCCGGTCAGCTGTTCTGCGCTGAGCTCAGACGGGGCCAGGCGCACCATGTCGACGATGGGGTACTGCTGCGCGTAGTGCTGCAGCCTGGCTTTATCATCCACCAGTGCCAGCAGTTCGGCGTTACGCGACAGCTGAGCGTACTGCGCAACAATCTGCGCCGTATTCACCGTCAGCTCGAAATGCTTCTGCAGCGCCTCGGCCAGCGGCAGCGTGCTGCCCTGAACCTCAACCGGTTCATCGCCTTTCAGCCAGACCAGCTCCAGCAGTTCGCTGACCAGCGCTGCGTCGTTTTCATACCAGACGCCCAGCGCATCGCCGGGCTGATAGCGCAGACCGGAGTCGCCCAGATCGATTTCGATATGGCGCACATCTTTGTCGGAATCCCGTCCGGTGATTTTCTGATTCACCGCCAGGCTGGCGCTGAGCGGCGCCTCTTTGCTGTAGGGGCTGGTGGTCACTTCGTTGACGCTGCCTGCCACTGTCGCGGCCGCCTGCGCCGGCGATTCAGTCGGCACCCGCGCTTTGAGGATCGCTGTCAGCGCACTGCGCCAGGCCGTGGCCTGCTCCGCATACTCGACATCCGCATCCACGCGATCAAGCAGGCGCTCGCCGCCCAGCTCGGCCAGACGGCTGTCAAAATCTTTGCCCGCCTGACTGAAGAATTCATAGGAGGTATCGCCCAGGCCAAACACGGCAAAGGCGGCCCCCTCCATTTTCGGTGCCTTTTTCGACATCAGGAACTTATGCAGCGCCACCGCCTCTTCAGGCGGTTCGCCCTCGCCCTGGGTCGAGGTAACGACGACCAGCATCTTTTCCTGGCCAATCTGTTTGAACTTGTAATCACCGGCGTTCACCAGGTTGACATTCAGCTTGGCGGCCAGCAGGTCATCACGCAGCTGCTCGGCCAGACGACGGGCATTGCCGGTCTGTGAGGCGGAAAGCAGTGTGATAACCGGTGCTTCAGCGGCCGCCGCAGGCGGTGTGCTGCTGGCGACGGCGCTACCCGGTGCCTGTTCTACCCTGCCCCAGAAATAGCCTGACAGCCACGCCAGTTGAGTCGGGGAATAATCTGTCGTCGCCGCCTGTAAGCGGGCGAGTTGTTCCGGAGAGAGCGGAAGCATTGAACCAGGTGCCTGAGTCGTCATCGCGTTAAAAATTCCAGTATCAGAAGTCCGGACCGTAAAATGGCGGAAGAGTGCGTAGGTTACCGGGCTGTATATTAACGATTAAATACGCCTTCGACATATCAAATAACCAAAATGACTAAATGGTTTTTCAGGTAGGATTAATCAGCAAAAGTGGTAAGCAAAGCGGCGCTATATCAGTTAATTAGCTGGACATCAGAGGAAGACGGGTGAAGAAAAAGAACGCTTCGTGCGCAGCGGGTGCGAAAAAAGCGGTAATCAGGTAGAATCCAGCGGTTTTTTAATGTCTGAGAACCACTATGTCTACCACCCTGTTTAAAGAATTCCAGTTCGAGGCCGCGCACCACCTTCCGAATGTGCCGGCCGGACACAAATGTGGCCGTCTGCACGGTCATTCGTTCCTGGTTCGTCTGGAGATTACCGGCGAAGTGGATGCGCATACCGGCTGGGTTATGGATTTTGCTGAACTGAAAGCGGCGTTTAAGCCGGTCTACGATCGGCTGGATCACTACTACCTGAACGATATTCCCGGCCTGGAAAATCCCACCAGCGAAGTGCTGGCGAAATGGATCTGGGATCAGATGAAGCCGCAACTGCCGCTGTTAAGCGCGGTCATGATCAAAGAAACCTGCACTGCGGGCTGCGTTTACCGCGGCTGACCCTGTCGGATCGAATCCTTCGATCCGACGCGGCTCCCCTTTTTCGCCTCTGCCATCCCCTGCCCTGCACGCCCCCCTCCGCGCGCAGAAACCACCGCGATGAAAATCAGGCGATATTGAGATATTTGTGAGTCTGCATCGACAGACGCCAGTTACGGGCGATGCAGGTCTCAATGCAGAGGCGGGTCGCCTCCTCTTTGCGGCTGATGGGCTGAAGCGCGATGATGCGCGGTTTGCTGTCCTCAATGCCCGCCAGTAGTTCATCCAGTGCCTCGACATCACGCTGGCGCGCCACCGGATGTTTGATTTCATCAGCCCGGCTCAGGGCCTGCGGCAGCACGTCGTAGCCGCCGCGCATGTTCACCTTCGGCGACACCGTCACCCAGGTCCGTTCAGAGCAGTGGATTTCGTGAGTGCCACTGGTCTCAATCTGGCACTGAAAACCCTGCTGCTCCAGCGCAGCGGTTAACGGACGCAGATCATATATCGCCGGTTCACCGCCGGTAATCACCACGTGCCGCGCCGTCCAGCCCTGCTGTTCGATGGCGCGAAGCAGGGTCGCCGCGTCGGCATCGCCCCAGGCGTCACTCTCCACCGTTTTGATCAAAATATCGCCCAGCGAGGTCTCCCGATCTGCCCGCTTGTCCCAGGTATGTTTGGTATCACACCAGCTACAGCCCACCGGGCATCCCTGCAGGCGGATAAAGAGAGCAGGCACGCCGGTGTAGTAACCTTCGCCCTGCAGTGTCTGGAACATTTCGTTAATCGGGTAGAACATTTTTTACTCGCCTGGATAAATCGGGGCGCTGATTATGGCAGATTTGTCGCGCAGCTCAACCACGCGTTGTGCCTTTTCTCCGCGCGCAGGGAACTGCACGGGCCGGCAGGATTGCCGCTTGATCGGGCCCTGCCATCCGTGACTGTACACTGCATAAACAGAAAGCCCCGCACAGGGCGGGGCTTTCTGTTTATGCGATGCCACGCAACGTGGCATCAGCATCGGGTCATTACTGACCTTTAACTTCTTTCAGACCGTTGAATGGCGCTTTAGAACCCAGCGCTTCTTCGATACGGATCAGCTGGTTGTACTTAGCAACACGGTCAGAGCGGCTCATTGAACCGGTTTTGATCTGGCCTGCTGCAGTACCAACCGCCAGGTCAGCGATGGTCGCATCTTCGGTTTCACCTGAACGGTGAGAGATCACCGCAGTGTAGCCCGCGTCTTTCGCCATTTTGATCGCAGCCAGAGTTTCGGTCAGAGAACCGATCTGGTTGAATTTGATCAGGATGGAGTTAGCGATACCTTTTTCGATACCTTCTTTCAGGATTTTGGTGTTGGTTACGAACAGGTCATCACCCACCAGCTGGATTTTGTCGCCCAGAACTTTGGTCTGGTAAGCGAAGCCGTTCCAGTCAGATTCATCCAGGCCATCTTCGATAGAGACGATCGGATACTGTTTAGTCAGATCTTCCAGGAAGTGGGTGAACTCTTCAGAGGTGAACGCTTTACCGCCTTCACCGGCCAGAACATATTTGCCATCTTTGTAGAACTCAGATGCCGCACAGTCCATCGCCAGGGTGATGTCTTTGCCCAGCTCGTAGCCTGCTGCTTTTACCGCTTCTGCGATAACAGCCAGTGCTTCAGCGTTGGAACCCAGGTTTGGTGCGTAGCCGCCTTCGTCACCGACAGCGGTGCTCATGCCTTTGCTTTTCAGCACTTTTGCCAGGTTGTGGAACACTTCAGAACCCATACGGATGGCTTCTTTCACGTTAGCTGCGCCAACCGGCTGAATCATGAACTCCTGGATGTCGACGTTGTTGTCGGCATGTTCGCCACCGTTGATGATGTTCATCATTGGCAGAGGCATAGAGTATTTGCCTGGGGTGCCGTTCAGTTCAGCGATGTGCTCATACAGTGGCTGACCTTTAGACGCCGCCGCCGCTTTTGCCGCTGCCAGGGAAACAGCCAGAATGGCGTTTGCACCGAAGTTAGATTTGTTCTCAGTACCGTCCAGGTCGATCATGATCTTGTCGATGTTCGCCTGATCTTTCGCGTCTTTGCCTTTTACCGCTTCAGCAATCGGACCGTTTACTGCAGCAACGGCTTTGGTTACGCCTTTGCCCAGGAAACGTGATTTGTCACCGTCACGCAGCTCCAGCGCTTCGCGTGAACCGGTAGAAGCACCTGATGGCGCAGCGGCCAGGCCTACGAAACCGCCTTCCAGATGCACTTCAGCTTCAACAGTCGGGTTACCACGTGAGTCGATAATTTCGCGACCGATGACTTTTACGATTTTGGACATTACGATTTTCCTCAGTACAAGTTAGTCAATCCTAAGACAAACAACGCGCGAAAAGTTCGCGCGCTGTTTGTGAAACTTACTTCGCTAAACGCTTCTGATGCTCATGCGCGGCTTTCACAAAGCCGGCAAACAACGGATGGCCATCGCGTGGTGTCGAGGTGAACTCCGGGTGGAACTGGCAAGCCACAAACCACGGATGGTTCGGGATCTCGATGATCTCAACCAGCTGATCATCACCAGAGCGACCCGCCACGCGCAGACCGGCTGCTTCAATCTGCTTTAACAGCATATTGTTGACTTCATAGCGGTGGCGATGGCGCTCAACGATGGTGTCAGAGCCGTAGAGCTGGCGAACCTGGCTGCCCGGCGTTAACTGACACTGCTGGCTGCCCAGACGCATGGTGCCGCCCAGATCGCTCTGCTCGCTGCGGACTTCGACGTTGCCCTCTTCGTCACGCCATTCGGTAATTAACGCCACCACCGGGTATTTACAGTCTGGCACAAATTCGGTGGAGTTGGCGCCCGGCATCCCGGCGACATTGCGCGCAAACTCCATCAGCGCGACCTGCATGCCCAGGCAGATACCCAGGTACGGCACATTGTTTTCACGCGCGTACTGCGCGGTCATCAGCTTGCCTTCCACACCGCGGTAACCGAAGCCACCCGGAATCAGAATCGCATCCAGATCTTTCAGCAATTCGACACCGCGTGATTCCACATCCTGCGAATCGATCAGTTTGATGTTCACGGTCACGCGATTTTTCAGGCCGCCATGTTTCAGCGCTTCGATCACGGACTTATAGGCATCCGGCAGCTCAACATACTTGCCCACCATACCGATGGTGACTTCGCCACCCGGATTGGCTTCTTCGTAAATCACCTGCTCCCACTCGGCCAGGTTGGCTTCCGGTGCGTTCAGGTTGAAGCGCTTGCAGATATAGTCATCCAGGCCCTGCGATTTCAGCATGCCAGGAATCTTGTAGATGGAATCGACGTCCTTCAGCGAGATAACCGCTTTTTCAGGGACGTTACAGAACAGGGCGATTTTGGCGCGTTCGTTAGCCGGTACGGCACGGTCAGAACGGCAAATCAGCACGTCTGGCTGGATACCGATCGACAGCAGCTCTTTAACAGAGTGCTGAGTCGGTTTGGTTTTCACCTCACCCGCCGCCGCCATATAAGGCACCAGCGTCAGGTGCATGTACATGGTGTGCTCGCGGCCCACATCGACGGCCATCTGACGAATCGCTTCCAGGAACGGCAGCGATTCGATATCGCCTACCGTGCCGCCGATTTCGACCAGCACGACATCATGACCTTCGCCGCCTTCAATGATGCGCTCTTTGATGGCGTTGGTGATGTGCGGGATAACCTGAATGGTTGCGCCCAGATAGTCGCCCCGGCGCTCTTTGCGCAGGACATCTGAGTAGATACGACCCGTGGTGAAGTTGTTGCGACGCGTCATTTTGGTGCGGATGAAGCGCTCGTAGTGACCCAGATCCAGGTCAGTTTCGGCGCCGTCGTCAGTGACGAAAACTTCGCCGTGCTGCGTCGGGCTCATGGTGCCTGGATCCACGTTGATATACGGGTCCAGCTTCATGATGGTCACGTTCAGACCACGGGCTTCGAGAATGGCTGCGAGGGAGGCTGCGGCAATGCCTTTACCCAGAGAGGAAACGACCCCGCCGGTCACAAAAATATAATTCGTTGTCATGCTGAACCTGAGAGTTTAGGTTTAAAGACGGTGGAATAACCAGGACGGGAAAACAGTATACTGGAAACCGCTATCAGCCACAATTGATGAATCACAGCCATCCTCCAACGCATTGCTGCGGCTAACATAGCGGATAGCCGCCAAAGAAATGTTGACGTGCGTCACAAAGTTGATGGCGCGCTGAATCGTGTAAGCGCAAACGGCGACTTTATGCACAGCGCTGGAATAATCATCACTTCTCCCCGGCTTTGACCTGCTGCCAGGCGGCCTCCATCTGTTCCAGCGTCGCACCCGGCATACTCAGTCCCTGCGCGGCAATGATCGCTTCCACCGCGCGGAAGCGGCGCTCAAACTTGTCGTTGGCCTTCTGCAGCGCGGTTTCTGCTTTGCTGCCCAGATGGCGCGACAGGTTGACGGTGGCGAACAGCAGATCGCCAATCTCCTCTTCCAGCTTTTCGCTGTCCACCACGCTCTGCTGCGCCTCATGCATGACCTCATCAATCTCTTCATGCACTTTCGCCACCACCGGCCCCAGGGTGGTCCAGTCGAAGCCGACATTATGGCAACGCTTCTGGATTTTATGAGCGCGCATCAGCGCGGGCAGTGCTTTCGGGATGTCGTCCAGCGCCGAATGCTGCGCTTTCTCTGCCCGTTCGGCGCTCTTAATCGCTTCCCAGTTTTTCAGCACCTCCGTGCTGGTTTCCGCCGTGGCCTCGCCAAAGATGTGCGGATGACGGCGCTCCAGCTTGTCGCTGATGGCGTGGCAGACATCCTCAAAGTTGAAGCGATCCGCTTCGCTCGCCATCTGGGCATAAAAGACCACCTGAAACAGCAGGTCGCCCAGCTCGCCGCGCAGGTCGCTGAAATCTTCGCGCTGGATGGCATCCAGCACCTCATAGGTCTCTTCCAGCGTATAGGGCGCGATGGTGGCAAAGGTCTGTTCACGATCCCACGGACAGCCATGCTCGGGATCGCGCAGGGTTTTCATAATGCCAAGCAGGCGCTCAATAGCGTTCATTCGGGTAGATCCTTGATTGATGGTCAGATGACAGGAAACAGAGAGGCGCATGACAGTCGCTGACGGATGCAGTAACGCGCGTCCGGCAGCGCCCCGGGGTGCAGATTGCGCCCGCGCAACCGCACGCTGCCGGTTGCCGCAGGGCCTGACTGATAATCAGTGCAGGCGACGGGCGTCAATGATATCAGAGACCTGGTTCAGACGCGCCAGGACACGTCCCAGTACCTGATGGTTGTAGATCTCAATATCCATGTCGATGGTGGCGAGCTGTTTTTTGGTGTCGCTGCGGCTCGACACGCCCAGCACATTCACTTTTTCATTGGCGAGAATGGTGGTGATGTCGCGCAGCAGCCCGCTGCGATCGTTGGCCGTCACCCGCACCACCAGCGAATAGCCGCTGGAGTAGCTTTCGCCCCACACTGCATCGACGATGCGTTCCGGGGCGTGTGAGATCAGTTCGGCCAGCTGGTCGCAGTCGGCGCGGTGGATAGAGATGCCGCGCCCCTGGGTGATGAAACCGACAATATCGTCGCCCGGGATCGGCTGGCAGCAGCGGGCGATATGGTGCATCAGATTGCCCACCCCTTCCACGACCACACGCCCGCTCTCTTTGCGCGCCGGCGGAGTGTAGGCTTTCTGCGTCAGCTGGCGCAGCGCCTCGCGATCTTCCTCTTCGGCGCTCGGCTTGTTCAGCTTCGCCTGCAGGAAGTTCACCATCTGATTAAGACGAATATCGCCGCCGCCAATCGCCGCCAGCAGCTCTTCAAGCGAGGTCACGTTATAGCGCGGCAGCAGCAGTTTTTCCGCCTCGCGCAGGCTGATATCGAACTGGTTCAGCTCGTTATCCAGAATCTGCCGTCCGGCGGCAATGTTCTTGTCGCGATCCTGCTTGCGGAACCAGTTGTGGATCTTCGAGCGTCCGCGGCTGGTGGTGATGTAGCCCAGGTTCGGGTTGAGCCAGTCGCGACTCGGGTTCGGCTGCTTCTGGGTAATCACCTCAACCTGATCGCCCATCTGCAACTGATAGGTAAACGGCACAATGCGGCCGCCAATTTTTGCGCCGATGCAGCGGTGACCGATGTCGCTGTGAATATGGTAGGCAAAGTCGAGCGGTGTCGATCCGGCGGGCAGATCCACCACGTCCCCTTTCGGGGTAAAGACGTAGACCCGGTCATCAAACACCTGGCTGCGCACCTCTTCAAGCAGCTCGCCCGAGTCCGCCATCTCCTCCTGCCAGCTGATCAGCTTACGCAGCCAGGCGATGCGCTCTTCGTGGCCGGCAGCGCCACGCGCGCTGCTTGAGGTTGGCCCCTCTTTGTATTTCCAGTGCGCCGCCACCCCCAGCTCCGCATCTTCATGCATCTGGCGGGTACGGATCTGAATCTCCACCGTTTTGCCCTGCGGGCCTAACACCACGGTATGAATCGACTGATAGCCGTTGGGTTTCGGGTTGGCGACGTAGTCATCAAACTCGCTGGGCAGATGGCGATAGAGCGTATGCACCGTGCCCAGCGCGCCGTAGCAATCCTGCAGGCGATCGGCCACAATGCGCACCGCCCGCACGTCAAACAGCTCATCAAAGGCCAGCGACTTTTTCTGCATCTTACGCCAGATGCTGTAGATATGTTTCGGACGACCGTAGACCTCGGCGCGCACGCCCTCTTTGGCCATCTCTTTGCGCAGGTTGCTGACGAAGTTGTCGATATACTGCTCGCGGTCGATACGCCGCTCATGCAGTAACCGGGCAATATGTTTGTATTCGTCGGGATGCAGATAGCGGAAGCAGTAATCTTCCAGCTCCCATTTGAGCTGACCGATGCCGAGACGGTTGGCCAGCGGGGCATAGATGTTGGTGCTCTCTTTGGCCGCCAGCACCCGCTCATCTTCCGGCGCATCTTTCATTTCGCGCAGGTTCATGATGCGCTCGGCCAGCTTCAGCACCACGCAGCGGAAATCTTCGACCATCGCCAGCAGCATACGGCGGACGTTATCGACCTGTTCAGAGGCCATGGAGTCGTTGTGAATCGCTTTCAGCTGGCGGATGGCGTCCATGTCGCGCACGCCGTGCACCAGCGAGACGATGCCTTTGCCGACGGCGGTTTCCAGCTCCTCCTCACTCACCACTTCATCGTTAGCCAGCGGGAAGATCAGCGCAGCACAGAGGCTTTCGATATCCATGCTGAGCATGGAGAGGATTTCCACCATCTCGATCCCGCGCCACAGCAGCAGCGACTGATCGGGATGGTCCTGCGTCTGCGCTTCACAGTAGCGCCAGGTATCGGCAACGCGTTGACATGATTGCGGGTTGGCGATACCGAGACTGGCGATCCACTGGTCGAGGGCAAATTCCCCCTCAGTATTTAAATGCGCACTTCTGACCGCAACCATAACCTCTCCTGCACAACGACATACATCGCTTATGTTTTTCTGAACAGCACCATGGATTCGAGATGACGGGTATGAGGGAACATATCCAGCATCGCGACCCTTTCCAATTGGTAGCCTGCCGACAGCAAGACCTGACTGTCGCGGGCGAGTGTTGTTGGATTACACGACACATAGACCACGCGTTCTGGCGCAAGTTTAACCACATGTGCCATTACGCCCGCAGCCCCGGCGCGTGCCGGATCGAGTAATACCTTGTTAAATCCCTGTGCCGCCCACGGCTGGCGCGACACCGTCTCTTCCAGATTATGCTGAAAAAAACTGACGTTTTTAAGATTATTCGAATCAGCATTATACGCTGCCTGCCGCACTAATGCTGCAACCCCCTCCACACCAACCACATTTTGTACGAAGATTCCTATAGGAAGTGTGAAGTTTCCCATGCCGCAAAAGAGATCCAGAACCCGGTCTTCCGGTTGCAGATCGAGCCAGGCTATCGCCTTTGCCACCATCTGCTGATTCACCGCATCGTTAACCTGAATAAAGTCCTGTGGACTGAAGGTTAGCTTAAGCTGGTGAGAGTGATAAAAAGGTGTCTGAGTAGTTAGCGACGTTAACCCTTCATCACCCGCATCCAGGAAGAGCATCAGCTGATGCTTATGCGAAAACTGTTCCAGTTTTTCACGGTCGTCCGGGTGCAGCGCATCAAGATGGCGCAGGATCATCAGCGGGCCGTTATCCGCCAGCACCAGTTCCACATGACCGAGACGCCTGACGGCGCGCAGTGCACTCAGGCAGTGGTGCAGCGGCACCAGCAATGCCTCAAGTTCGGGCACTAAAACGGGGCAGTGCTGGATATCGACCAGATCGTTGCTCGCCTCCTGGCGGAACCCCATCTGCAGCCGCTGCGCTTTATTCTGCCACTGCAGACCCAGACGGGCGCGACGCCGGTAGCCCCAGGGTTCACCGGCGATCACCTCCTCCACCGCGATCGTCCGCGCGGCGGCCTGGCTCAGCATCCGGCTCAGCGCCTGAGCTTTGCTCTGCTGCTGCAGCTCCACCTCTGCATGCTGCTGCTGGCAGCCACCGCAGCGATCAAAGTGGGGACAGCGCGGTGCGACGCGCGCCGGACTGCGGCTGAGCAGCCGTTTCACTTTCCCCCGGGCAAACTGGCGTTTATCCTCTGTCAGCGTGATCTCCGCCTGCTCACCCGGCAAGGCACCGGCGACAAAAATCGTTTTGCCTTTGTGACGCGCCACGCCCTGCCCGAACGGATCGAGCTCATCGATGGTGACGGTGATCCGCTGTTGTGTCGCCACGCGCTGTTTTGCAACGTAAAATTGCGCCATAGTGTTATCAGTTCTCTTTATCGAAACGACCTGCACGGTGCTGTCGACAGGATGTGCAGGGAGGTTAATGCCGGAGTAGCCAGGCGACTATTATGACCAAATACAGCCTGCGGGCGCGAATGATGATTTTAATTCTGGCACCCACGCTGATGGTTGGCCTGCTGCTCAGCTCATTTTTTGTGGTCCATCGCTACAATGAACTGCAGCGCCAGGTAATCGATGCCGGGGCGAATATCATCGAACCGCTGGCTATCTCCAGCGAATACAGCATGACCTGGGACGATCGCGATGCGATGCGGGAGCTGGTGAGTTTACTGCACCGCCGCCACTCCGGCATCGTCCGGGCGATCTCGGTGTTCGATAATCATAACCAGCTCTACGTCACCTCCAATAACCGGCAGAACCTCAGCCTGCTGCAGCAGGAGGATATCCACGCCCTGCCCGATGATGTCTCCATGGAGCGTCACGGTAATCTGTTGATTTTGCGCACGCCGATCACGGCCGAGCGTTACGATCTGGATGAATTGCCCGATGAAAAGGTCAAACCCTCGGGCAACCCCCTGGGCTATGTGGCGATTGAACTCGATCTGCAGTCGGTGCGCCTGCAGCAGTATAAAGAGGTGTTTGTCGCGACCCTGATGCTGCTCTTCTGCCTCTGCCTCGCGATGCTGTTTGCCTATCGTCTGATGCGTGATGTCACCGGCCCGATCCGCAACATGGTGACCACCGTTGACCGCATCCGTCGCGGTCAGCTCGACAGCCGCGTTGAGGGGTACATGCTGGGCGAACTCAGCACGCTGAAAAACGGCATCAACGCCATGGCGATGTCGCTGACCGCCTATCACGAAGAGATGCAGCACAACATCGACCAGGCGACGTACGATCTGCGGGAAACGCTGGAACAGCTGGAGATTCAGAACGTCGAACTGGATCTGGCGAAGAAGCGCGCTCAGGAAGCGGCGCGCATCAAATCGGAGTTCCTGGCAAACATGTCGCACGAGCTGCGAACGCCGCTTAATGGCGTGCTGGGCTTTACCCGCCAGATGCTGAAAACTCAGCTGCGCACGACCCAGCGCGACTACATGCAGACCATCGAGCGCTCGGCCAACAACCTGCTCAGCATCATTAATGACGTGCTCGATTTTTCGAAGCTGGAAGCGGGCAAGCTGATGCTGGAGGCGATCCCCTTTCCTCTGCGTGCCACCCTGGATGAGACCCTGGTGCTGCTGGCCCCGTCGGCGCATGACAAGGGGCTGGAGCTGACGGTGGTGTGCGACAGCAGCGTGCCGGACAACGTCATCGGCGACGCGCTACGCCTGCAGCAGATTCTGATCAACCTGATTGGCAACGCCATCAAGTTTACCGAACAGGGCCACATCGGCCTGCGCGTCACGCAGCGCGTTATGACCCAGACGCGCGTCGAGCTGGAGATTCAGGTAGAGGATAGCGGCATCGGTATCTCTGAGCAGCAGCAGACGCAGCTGTTTCAGGCGTTCCGCCAGGCCGACGCCAGTATTTCGCGCCGTCATGGCGGCACCGGGCTGGGGCTGGTCATCACCCAGAAACTGGTGCGGGAGATGGGCGGGGATATCACCTTCAGCAGCCAGCCGGATCAGGGCTCTACCTTTGTGATTCGCGTGCAGCTGGATCTTAACCCCAACGCGCCCGGTATGCCGCGCGTGCTGGAAGCGCTGTCACAGTCCCGCATCGCCTATGTCGAGGCGGATGCCACCGTTGCCCGCGCGGCGCTGGAGATGCTGAGCGCCACGCCGTTGCAGATCGACTACAGCGAAACGCTGGAGGGCCTGCCGGCGTCCCACTATCCGCTGCTGCTGATGGCGATGCCGGTCAGCATCAGCCAGCCCGAGCTGCTGAACGAGGGGAGGATCAATGCGCTGCTGGATCGGGCAGATAATGTGCTGATGGCCCTGCCCAGCCCGATGATGCTGCTGGCTGATGAACTGAAGGTGCGCGGCATTGACGGCTGCATTGCGAAGCCAATCTCCCTGACGCGACTCCTGCCGATGCTGCTGGATCTGCACACCCGCCAGATCAGCGAGCTGCCCTTCTCCCCGCGCCTGCCGCTGACGGTGATGGCAGTGGATGATAACCCTGCCAACCTCAAGCTGATTGGTGCGCTGCTGGAGGAGCAGGTGCAGAATATCCTGCTGTGCAGCAGCGCCGAACACGCTATCCGCGAGGCGCGCCAGCAGTCGCTGGATGTGATTCTGATGGATATTCAGATGCCTGACATCGATGGCATTCGCGCCAGCGAAATCATCCGTGGTCTGCCGCTGCACGCCACGACCCCCATCGTGGCGGTGACCGCTCACGCCATTGATGGCGAACGCGAGCAGCTCATCAAAGCGGGCATGAATGACTATCTTGCCAAACCGATTGATGAGAGCAAGTTAAGGCAGCTGCTGGCGCGCTATACGCCCGCACCGGTGGTCGCCGTGCCGGAACTGCCGCCGATACTGCCGACGCTGGACTGGCAGCTGGCACTGCGGCAGGCGGCGAATAAACCCGACCTGGCACGGGATCTGCTGCGGATGCTGCTGGAGTTTTTACCGGAAGTTCACGCGAAGATGGCACAGTTTATGGCCGCCAATGAGGTCACGGCCCTGCGGGAGATCATTCACAAGCTGCACGGCAGTGCCAGCTACAGCGGCGTGCCGCGCATGAAGCAGCTCTGCCACCAGCTGGAGAGAGAGCTGCTGCAGGCCAGCGATATCGCCGCCCTGGAGCCGGAACTGCTGGAGCTACAGGATGAGATGGAGAACGTGGCGCGTGAAGCCCGGCAGCTGCTGGGCATCGGGTAATCCGGGGCTGGCCGCAGGATCAGTGAAAGCCGGCCAGCTTTAGCGTGGCGGCGACGTTACGCGCCGTCATCGTTACATTTTTGCCGGCCGTGGCGAGCGCCTCATCCAGCGTGCAGATACTGTAGAGCACGCTGAACACCGCATCAATACCATGCTGATGCACCACCCCCACATCCTCCGTCAGGCTGCCGGCGATGCCTATCACCGGCTTGTTGAAGCGCTTTGCCACGCTGGCGACCCCCACCGGCACCTTGCCATTGATACTCTGGCTGTCGATGCGGCCTTCCCCGGTGATCACGAGGTCGGCATCTTTTACCTGCTCCGCCAGCCCCAGCGCCTCCGTGACAATTTCGATGCCGCGCCGCAGTTCTGCCTGGCAAAAGGCGTGCAGCGCCGCCCCCATGCCGCCCGCCGCACCGCCGCCGGGGATATGCAGCACGTCGATATCAAGGTCGCGCTGAATAATCGCGGCGTAGTGGGTCAGCGCCTGATCGAGCTGCTGCACCAGTGCCGGTGTCGCCCCTTTCTGCGGACCGAAAACAGCCGAAGCGCCCTCCTTTCCGGTCAGCGGATTGGTGACGTCGCATGCCACCTCAATGCGACACTGCCGAAGACGGGCATCCAGTGCGTCAATCTCAATGGTGGCGAGATCAGGCAGCGCCCCGCCGCCGTAACCAATCTGCTGGCCGCGATCGTCCAGCAGCCGGGCGCCCAGCGCCTGCATCATCCCGGCACCGCCATCGTTGGTCGCACTACCGCCAATGCCAATAATGATGTGGCCGACGCCTTTATCCAGCGCATGCCGGATCAGCTCGCCGGTGCCGAACGAGGTGGTGATCAGCGGATCGCGCTGGGCGGCGGGCACCCGCTCCAGTCCGCTGGCTGCCGCCATTTCGATATAGGCGGTGGACGCATCGCCGGAGAGGCCATAGAAAGCCTCGACCTGTGTGCCCAGTGGCCCGGTCACCTTCAGCCTGACGATGTTTCCTTTCGTCGCCGCGACCATCGCTTCTACCGTTCCTTCGCCGCCGTCGGCGACCGGTATTTTCACGTAGTGGGCATCGGGAAAGATGTCACGGAATCCCGCTTCAATCGCCGATGCCACCTCCAGGGCGGATAAACTCTCTTTATATGAATCCGGTGCGATTACGATTTTCATAGGCAATCCGAGCACAGTTGAGTCATTGAAACGGCGCTGAACCCGGCCGGTTTCCGCGGAGACCGGCACCGGGATTTAGCGGGCGATTTCAACCTTCGCTAACTTCTCATAATAGCAGGCCAGCGCACTGTGGTCGGACGTTCCCTGGCCATCATTACGCAGCGCCTGCATCATCTCCATCACCGCCGCCGTCAGCGGCAGATGCGCGCCCAGCGTGTGCGAGGTATCCAGAGCGTTCGCCAGATCCTTGATATGCAGGTCGATGCGGAAGCCCGGCCTGAAGTTGCGATCCATCACCATCGGCGCTTTCGCCTCCAGCACCGTGCTGCCCGCCAGGCCGCCACGAATCGCCTGGAACACCAGCTCCGGACTGACCCCCGCTTTGGTCGCCAGCGACAGGGCTTCGGACATCGCCGCGATGTTCAGCGCCACAATCACCTGATTGGCCAGCTTGGTGACGTTGCCCGCGCCGATGTCACCGGTGTGCACTACCGATCCCGCCATCGCCTTCATGATGTCGTAACAGCGCTCAAACACCGCTTTCTCTCCGCCGGCCATGACGGAAAGCGTGCCTTCAATCGCTTTCGGCTCCCCGCCGCTGACCGGGGCGTCCAGCATGCTGATTCCTTTTTCTGCCAGCGCATCGTGCACTTCCCGGCTCGCCAGCGGCGCAATCGAGCTCATGTCGATCACCACCAGGCCCGGCTTCGCGCCTTCGATAATGCCGCCCTCTCCCAGACAGACCGCTTTCACCTGCGGCGAGTTGGGCACCATGGTAATGACCACCTCGCACTGCTCAGCCACCTCTTTCGGCGAGGTTGCCACGGTCGCGCCCAGTTCAGCCAGTTCAGCTTCATTGCTGGCGTGGTGATCGCGCACCACCAGTGAATAGCCCGCTTTCAGCAGATTTTTGCTCATGGGTTTACCCATGATGCCCAGGCCAATAAATCCAATCTTCATTGCGTGTCTCCTTGCTGCTTAGCGCTTAAATTTGTCGCACAACGCCTGGGTGGCGCTGCGGAATACCCCGAGATCGCTGCCGACCGCCACAAAGGTGGCTCCCCACTCCAGATAACGACGGGCGTCCGCCTCCACCGGGGCCAGAATGCCCGCCGGCTTCCCGGCCGCTCTGGCACGGTCAAAAATGTGTTTAATCACGTCCAGCACCTCCGGGTGGGCGGGCTGGCCGAGGTAGCCCAGCGCCGCAGAGAGATCGCCCGGCCCGACAAAGATGCCGTCCACGCCGTCGACCGCGGCTATGGCGTCGATGTGGTCAACCGCCTGCCGGGTTTCGATCTGCACCAGCACGGTGATGTTGTCATTGATGCTCTGGTTGTAATCCGGCAGGGTGCCGTACATGTTGCTGCGATGGGAGACCGACACGCCGCGAATACCGGCGGGCGGGTAGCGGGTTGAGGCGACCGCGCGCCGCGCCTCCTCTTCTGTCTCAACAAAGGGCACGAGGAAGTTGTTAAACCCGATATCCAGCAGGCGCTTGATGATCACCGGCTCGTTGCAGGGCGGCCGTACGACCGGCGCACTGTGGCTCCCTTTCAGCGCCATCAGCTGTGGCACAAACGTGGTGATATCGTTGGGCGCATGCTCTCCATCCAGCACCAGCCAGTCAAAACCGGCCAGCCCCAGGATTTCGGTAGAGATCGGACTGGCCAGCGCGCACCAGCTGCCAATCAGGGTTTCACCCGCTAACAGGCGACGACGAAATCCGTTGGGCCAGGCTGCATTACTCATGGTTGAACTCCTGT
Source organism: Pantoea sp. M_10 (assembly GCF_008631515.1). NCBI lineage: Bacteria > Pseudomonadati > Pseudomonadota > Gammaproteobacteria > Enterobacterales > Erwiniaceae > Pantoea > Pantoea sp. M_10. The sequence goes on from NZ_VWUL01000005.1 coordinate 75,677, forward strand.
GACGACGGCTCCGCGTGAGCCAGAAAGATTAACGAACCAGGCACGGACGTTTGTTATCGAAAGTCCAGCCTGGCACCAGGAACTGCATCGCTTCGGCATCGTCACGCGCGCCCAGCCCCTGCTTCTGATAGAGCGCGTGGGCCTGCATCACCTGATCCATATCCAGCTCGATACCGAGACCCGGCTTCTGCGGCACCTGCACCATGCCGCCTTTGATCAGGAACGGCTCTCTGGTGAGACGCTGATTCCCCTCCTGCCAGATCCAGTGGGTATCGATGGCGGTGATCGCGCCAGGCGCGGCCGCGGCAACGTGGGTAAACATCGCCAGCGAAATGTCGAAGTGATTATTGGAGTGGGAGCCCCAGGTCAGGCCGAAGTCGTGGCACATCTGTGCGACCCGCACCGAGCCCTGCATCGTCCAGAAATGGGGGTCGGCCAGCGGAATGTCGACCGACTGCAGCGACAGGGTGTGTCCCATCTGTCGCCAGTCGGTGGCGATCATATTGGTGGCGGTAGGCATGCCGGTCGCGCGGCGGAACTCCGCCATCACTTCCCGCCCGGAGTAGCCCTGCTCCGCGCCACAGGGATCTTCTGCGTAGGCGAGCACGCCCTTGAGCTGTTTGCCGAGCAGGATCGCCTCATTGAGTGACCAGGCACCATTGGGATCGAGGGTAATACGCGCCGTGGGAAAGCGTTTTGCCAGCGTCGTCACCGCTTCGGCCTCTTCGCCGCCGCGCAGCACGCCGCCTTTGAGTTTGAAGTCGTTGAAGCCATATTTCTCATAGGCGGCTTCCGCCAGGCGCACCACGGCTTCGGGGGTCAGCGCCTCTTCATGACGCAGGCGATACCAGTCGCATGGATCGTCCGGCTGGCTCTGATATGGCAGGGCGGTTTTTCTGCGGTCGCCGATATAGAAGAGGTAGCCGAGCATCTCCACGCGGTCGCGCTGTTGCCCGTCACCCAGCAGCGAGGCAACGTTAACCCCCAGGTGCTGACCCAGCAGATCCAGCAGTGCTGCCTCAATGCCGGTGACCACATGGATTGTGGTGCGCAGATCAAAGGTCTGGTTGCCGCGACCGGCCGCATCCCGATCGGCAAACGTCGTGCGCACCAGGCTGAGGGTATTTTTATATTCGCCCAGCGTTTTGCCGACCACCAGCGAGGCGGCATCTTCCAGCGTCTGACGAATTTTCTCCCCGCCGGGGATTTCACCGACGCCGGTATGTCCGGCGTTATCTTTGATAATGACAATGTTGCGGGTGAAGAATGGCGAGTGCGCGCCGCTGAGATTCAGCAGCATACTGTCGTAGCCGGCAACCGGGATCACCTGCATGGCGGTCACTTTAGGTGTTGAACTCATCTCCTGCTCCTTATGCTGTTGCACGGCCAAATGCCGGGCGCTTGCGATCAAATGTCCAGCCGGGGATCAGATACTGCATCGCCGTGGCGTCGTTGCGCGCACCGGCGGGCAGTGACTGATAGAGCTCACTGGCTTTGTGCACCTGGTCCCAGTCGAGCTCGATCCCCAGACCCGGCGCATCCGGCACGGCAATCTTTCCGTTGCGGATTTGCAGCGGGTTTTTCGTCAGGCGCTGATCGCCCTCCTGCCAGATCCAGTGGGTGTCAATCGCGGTCGGGTTACCAGGCGCGGCCGCACCGACATGGGTGAACATCGCCAGCGAAATATCGAAGTGATTATTGGAATGGCAGCCCCACGTCAGGCCCCACTCATCGCACAGCTGGGCGACCCGCACGGCCCCGCTCAGCGTCCAGAAGTGCGGGTCCGCCAGCGGGATGTCGACCGCGTTAACCATCACCGCGTGGTTCATCTCCCGCCAGTTGGTGGCGATCATATTGGTGGCGACCGGCAGGCCGGTCGCGCGCCGGAACTCGGCCATCACTTCACGTCCCGAATAGCCCTGCTCTGCCCCGCAGGGGTCTTCGGCGTAGCTCAGCACATCCTGCATCCCCTTGCAGAGGGCGATGGCCTCATCCAGCCGCCATGCCCCGTTGGGATCTACTGTGATGCGCGCGCCGGGAAAACGCTGCTTCAGCGCCACCGCCGTGGCGATCTCCTGCTCGCCGGGCAGCACGCCCCCTTTAAGTTTGAAATCTTTAAAGCCATAGCGATCTGCCGCCGCCTCCGCCAGTCGCACGACCGCTTCGCTGGTGAGCGCCTCCTGATGACGCAGGTGATACCAGTCGTGGCTGGCCTGCTCACCACTCTGATAGGGCAGATCGGTTTTGCGGCGGTCACCGAGATAGAAGAGATAGCCCAGCACCGTGACTTCATCCCGCTGTTTGCCCGGCCCCAGCAGTTCCGCCACCGGCACGCCCAGACACTGTCCCAGCAGGTCGAGCAGCGCCGCTTCCAGCGCGGCCACGGCGTTGACCCGCAGCTCAAAGGTCCAGGCACCGTTGCCAAAGGTGGCGAAGTCAGCCGACGCATTCCCTTTATGCACCTGCTGCACCAGACGATTCATGCGGGCAATCTGCTGGCCTTCGACCTGCGGAATGGCGGCCACCAGGGTCTGGTAGATGGTGTCGCCGCCGGGCGCTTCACCCACGCCGGTGTGTCCGGCGCTGTCGGTGAGCACCACGATATTGCGGGTAAAGCAGGCGTTGTGCGCGCCGCCAATGTTGAGCAGCATACTGTCGTAACCGGCGACCGGGATAACCTGCATCGCCGTAATCACGGGTGAACTTTGCGTCGTCATGAGGCGTCCTTAACCGGCCGGGTTTTCAGTTCAACACGTTTGATATCACCGGCGATCACCAGGAAGCTGAAGGCGGCGACGAAGGCATGGATACCGACATAGATCAGCGCACCCTCAAAGGAGCCGCTGGTGGCAATGATGTAGCCGATGGCGATGGGCGTCACGATGCCGGAGAAGTTGCCGAACATGTTGAACAGGCCGCCGCTCAGCCCACTGATCTCTTTGGGGGCGGTATCCGCCATCACTGCCCATCCCAGCGCGCCGATCCCTTTACCGAAGAACGCCAGCGCCATGAAGAAGACCACCAGCCACTCGGTTTCGGTGTAGTTACACATCACCATCGAGATAGAGAGCAGCATGCCGAGCACAATCGGCGTTTTACGTGCAATATTCAGCGAGCCGGTTTTGCGCATCAGCCAGTCGGAGATCACCCCACCCAGCACCCCGCCGAGGAAGCCACACACCGCCGGCACCGAAGCGATAAAGCCCGCTTTGAGAATCGACATGCCGCGCGCCTGCACCAGATAGACCGGAAACCAGGTGATAAAAAAGTAGGTTAAGGCGTTAACACAATACTGGCCGAGGTAGATGCCGAGCATCATGCGGGAGGTCAGCAGCTGTTTGATCTGGAACCACTTTTCGCTCCAGCTCACCCTGCGGCTCTCCTTTTTGACATCCATATTGATTAGCGCCCCGCCCTGCTCCATGTAGGCCAGTTCGGCTTTGTTTACGCCGGGGTGATCGGTGGGATCGTGGATCACTTTCAGCCAGATGAAGCTCAGGATGATCCCCAGCCCGCCCATGAACCAGAAGACGTGTGCCCAGCCCACTTCCGACACCAGCCAGCCCATGATGGGCGCAAAGATCACCGTGGCGAAATATTGCGCTGAATTGAAGATCGCCACCGCGGTGCCACGCTCCTGCGCCGGAAACCAGGCGGCCACGATGCGGCTGTTGCCAGGAAAAGAGGGGGCTTCAGCCAGCCCCACCAGGAAGCGCAGCAGAAAGAGTGACACGATGATGCCGAAGCCGCTGAAGATATCGACAAAGCCCTGCAGCAGGGTAAACAGCGACCAGGTAAAAATACTCCAGAAGTAGACGCGCTTTGAGCCAAAACGATCGAGCAGCCAGCCGCCTGGGATCTGACCAATTACGTACGCCCATGAGAAAGCAGAGAAGATGTAGCCCAGTCCGACCGAATCGAGGCCGATATCTTTGGACATCGCCGAACCGGCTATCGAAATGGTGGCGCGGTCGCCGTAGTTGAATGAGGTGACGATGAATAACATCACCACAATCCAGTAACGGGCGTTGGTGCGCTTCTGCACCGCTTCCGCAGTCTGGCTGAAACTATTCATGATGCACTCCTGAAATATAGCGTGAGCTACATTCGCTCTGACTGCATACACATCGCGTTGGGTATCAGAGAGAAGTTGGGTTAAACACGGCGATCTCTTTGGTTCAGGACGGGCCAATACGTCGTGACAGATAACCTGACTTTGGCTAACGGCGCTCAGTATAAAAACAGCCTGTGGCGAGCACATTGGCGTATCGCCCTGGAATAATGGCCGTTATGAAGTGATTGTCTGGCGGATGCACGAAACCCTGCGGCATGGCTCACGAAAGCGGCAAATAGCGCGGCCGAAACCGTGCCAGGTCGCCCTTTCCCCTCCGCTTTGTGAGGCGTTTCACTTGCTTCTGGAGAATCGACCCAAAACAGCGCGGCAGATCGGCGTAATAGTGGTCAGTTGCACAATGTGTGGCCTGCTTCCCCTCTTTATACTGAAGCTGGCTAATACACCGCAGGTAACAGGTCAGATTATGCGAGCCGGACAAGCCGGTGCGCCCGACAGGAGATAGGCGATGAACCCCATAACAGATGAACAGCCGCTCTGCATCAGAGTCCATGAGCATGACAACGTGGCGATTGTGGTCAACACGCTGGGTCTGCCCGCTGGCACGCAGTTTGCGGATGGCCTGACGCTGACGGAACATGTGCCGCAGGGGCATAAAGTCGCGCTGCAGGCGATTCACCAGGGAGGGGCGATCGTGCGTTATGGCGAAGTGATCGGCTATGCCGTGCGGGATATTGCCTGCGGCAGCTGGATCGATGAGTCACTGGTGGCGCTGCCGGAGGCGCCGCCGCTGGCGAGCCTGCCGTTAGCCACCCAGGTCCCGCCCGACCTGCCGCCGCTGGAGGGCTACACCTTTGAGGGCTACCGCAATGCGGATGGCAGCGTGGGTACCCGTAACCTGCTCGGCATCACCACCAGCGTCCACTGCGTGGCGGGTGTGGTGGATCATGTGGTGCAGATCATTGAACGGGAGTTACTGCCGCGCTATCCGAATGTGGATGGCGTGGTCGCGCTGAATCACCTCTACGGCTGCGGCGTGGCAATCAACGCCCCCGCAGCGGTGGTGCCGATTCGCACGATTCATAACCTGGCGCTGAATGCGAATTTCGGCGGTGAAGTGATGGTCATCAGCCTCGGCTGCGAAAAGTTACAGCCGGAGCGTCTGCTGACCGGCACCCCCGACGTGCAGGCGATTTCGCTGGATGATGATGACATCGTGCGTTTGCAGGATGAAAAGCTGGTGGGGTTTGGTGCGATGGTAAAGGCGATTCTGCAGGTGGCAGAGCGTCATCTTCAGCGGCTGAATCAGCGTCAGCGCGAAACCTGTCCCGCCTCGGAACTGATTGTCGGCATGCAGTGCGGCGGCAGCGATGCGTTTTCCGGCGTGACGGCGAATCCGGCGGTGGGGTTCGCCTCGGATCTGCTGGTGCGCTGCGGGGCCACCGTGATGTTTTCTGAGGTCACGGAGGTGCGGGATGCCATTCACCTGCTGACGCCGCGGGTCATTAATCAGGAGGTCGGAAGGCGTTTACTTGAAGAGATGGCCTGGTATGACAATTACCTCGACCAGGGCAGCACCGACCGCAGCGCCAATCCGTCACCGGGCAATAAAAAAGGGGGACTGGCGAACGTGGTGGAGAAAGCGCTCGGCTCCATCGCCAAATCGGGACGCAGCGCCATTGTGGAAGTGCTGTCCCCCGGTCAGCGCCCCACCCGCCGCGGACTGATCTATGCGGCAACGCCCGCCAGCGATTTTGTCTGCGGCACCCAGCAGCTCGCCTCCGGCATTACGCTGCAGGTCTTCACCACCGGTCGCGGCACCCCGTACGGGCTGGCGGCCATTCCGGTCATCAAGATGGCAACCCGTAACGCGCTGGCCGAGCGCTGGCACGATCTGATGGATATCAATGCCGGCACGATTGCCACCGGAGAAGAGAGTATTGAGCAGGTCGGCTGGCGGCTGTTTGCGTTAATTCTTGATATCGCCAGTGGCAGGAAGCAGACCTGGTCCGATCGCTGGGGCATCCGTAATCAGCTGGCGGTCTTTAATCCGGCACCGGTGACGTGAGCCGTGCCCGGTGTCTCCCTGCCGTCGGCTGGCAGAGAGAGCCCGGGCGAGGCGATCAGAGCAGCGCACCCCAGGCATCGACCCAGGGCGAGGTCACCGCTTCCGGTTCTGGATTTTCGGTGGCATCCACCAGCAGCACCTCACCGACCCGCTGTGCGCCCTGCTCCTGCAGCAGCGCATCAAAGGCTTTGCCCGCGCCACAGAAGTGGTCGTAACTGCTGTCGCCCAGCGCAATGACGCCATAGCGCAGCGCGGGCTGGTGCCCCAGCTGATCCTTTATCGCGTGGAACAGACCGGAAATGGTGTCAGGAAAATCGCCCTGCCCGGTGGTTGAGGTGACGATTAGCGCCACATCGCCTGCAAAGGCCTGCCAGTCCGCCAGCGTCGGGTCATCAAACAGGGTCACGCTGTGCCCCTGCTGCTGCAGAATCGGCTCGGCCTCTTCCGCCACCAGCAGCGCATTGCCGTAAACCGTCCCCACAAAAATGCCAATCTTTGCCATCTGATCTCTCCCTTATTCTGAAACGTTATCCTGTCCTGGCGCGGCCTCAAACTCAACCCGCGGCACCTCAGGAATGCAATCCTGCCAGCCAAACTGCGTCATCAGCCTCTGCCAGACGCTATCCAGCCCGGCGCGCAGCACCAGTGGCTCGCCGGTCACCGGGTGGGTCAGGGCCAGACTGCTGGCGTGCAGCATCAGCCGGTCAGCGCCAAAATGTTGCGCGGCGCCCCGGTTCTGACGCAGGTCGCCATGCGCCGAATCGCCAATAATCGGATGACGCAGGTGGGACATATGACGGCGCAGCTGATGTTTGCGACCGGTTTTAGGTGAGAGCTCAACCAGACTGTAGCGCGAGGTGGGGTAACGGCTGATGGCGACCGGCATCTCGACCGTGGCCAGCGACTGATAGTCGGTGACCGCGGGCTGTGCGGCACGTGCTTCAGTGGCGTGCTTGTCCGCGATTTTGTCCCGCTCTTCAACCAGCGGATAGTCCAGCGACCCGCTGCTCTCCAGCCAGCCACGCACCACGGCGTGATAGGTTTTCTGCATCTGATGCTGTTCAAACTGCTGAGAAAGCTGGCGGCCAACCTCACTCGAGAGGCCCATCAGCAGCACCCCGGAGGTCGGCTTGTCCAGACGATGGGCGGTAAAGACATGCTGGCCGATCTGATCACGCACGGTCTGCATCACAAACACGGTTTCATGCCGATCCAGCCAGCTGCGATGCACCAGCCAGCCGCTGGGCTTGTTGACCGCAACCAGCCACGCATCCTGATAGAGTATCTCAAGCATCAGTGGGCCGCATCCCTGAGCAACGCATCCAGCTGACGCAGCGTGAGCAGCAGCGGTGCAATACCGGGCTGGTCAGGCACCAGCGCAACCTCATAATAGGGCGCGACGGCAAAGTTTTGCGGCAGCGGATGGCCGGCTGCCATCAGGGCGTGCATCCGCGGAATCAGCACCCACTGGAGCCATTGCAGCGGCTCAAGCGTATCGAGGCAGAAGGGTTCACGACTCTCCAGTGCCTCCACGGCAGGCGGCGTGCTCTGCCAGAGCTGATATTCACGCATCACCGCTTCCAGCTGCTCCAGCCGCTGCGTAATCAATTGTTCAGGCGTCATGCGCCACCTCCGGCTAGCCGTCAAAAAATGGGCGGCAAGCATATCACTTGTTGGCACAGGCACAAAAAAAGGGAGCACTGTATAAACAGTGCTCCCGGTTCGTTTGCAGCCATCCTGCTACGTTAATGCTCCCTGCTCTTCCGTGACAACTTGTCCAGTGCGAACTCCTGTCGCGCATCGTCCTGATGATTCCTAAGCATCCTGGCCCGCCACCTCGTCCGAGGGGCTCCCGTTCTCCATCCTGGAGGTGTCCCTGACTCAATCCTGAGCGATCCTGTTTCATCCTGAAACCTTCCGTGTGCCGTAAGCTCCGTTACGTTCCTGCCTCATGGCTTATCATCATCCTGACGATATCTTTTTCCTGAGCATCCTGCAGTGGGAAATATTTTGACAGAACTCGTTACGCGCACAAGTGACTTACAGCTGAACTTTACAAAATGTGCGGCACAAATTCAGATAATCGCCATTAAGTTGATGATTCACAATATTTTTACATTGCAGCCTTCCGGATGGCTCAGATTTTATATAGCGATCTCTCACACCACATGTAAGAGATCTCTCACAAGCGAGGCGGCAAATCACTGCAATTCAGATGATAACCGGTTGTAATGACTTAAGAAACATCTCAAGATTTTCCGCAATAATCTGGCGCTGTTTACGGCCAGGCTGTTCCAGAATCACCTCGCCAGTCAGGTTAGAGAGGGAGACGATCTCCTCGTCTGACGCCGTCGTGGCGATAAACAGCGTCGGTGACTGTCGGAGGCGGCGCTGCATAACCAGATGCCCAATCAGGTTCTCCTGAAGCCGCAGGAAATCCTCTTCACTCCACACCTGCAACAGCGTCAGCTGATTCTCACCATGACGCGCCGGCATGTCGCCGGCAAACTGCGTGGTATAGAAGGCGGTGACTGACGGCTGCAGCTGCAGATCCACGGCCCGCTCGACTCCATCCAGTGTCGGCGGCAGACTAAAAGGCTGCGGCTGCCAGATGACCTGCTCCTCACGCTCCTCCAGCGCGCAGGGCGACGCGACGCCAGCGAGATCGCGGCTGGCCGGAGCATGCCCCGTCTGCGCCAGCCAGTGCTGGCAGTAACGGGTGGTAAAGTTGCGCAACGCGGCGGCAGTTTGCTGCATCATTCATATTCTCACTTCTGATGGGTTACACTTAGCCACTTTGATGAATTCTGGTGGTAACCGCAATGACTACACACGAACAGGATCAGGCACTCAGCAACCTGACGCTGGGCAAGCCCACAGCCTATCACGATCGCTATGACAATGGCTTATTGCAGGCGGTGCCGCGCAGCCTGAACCGCGAACCTCTTGGCCTGTTTCCTGAAAGTCTGCCGTTTACCGGCGGCGATATCTGGACGCTGTATGAGCTCTCCTGGCTGAACAGCAAGGGGCTGCCGCAGGTTGCCGTGGGTGAAGTGGTGCTGGATGCGCATAGCCGCAACCTCATCGAGTCGAAAAGCTTCAAGCTCTATCTCAACAGCTTCAACCAGACCCGCTTTGCCGACTGGGGTGAGGTGCGTCAGACGCTGGAGCGCGATCTCCGCGCCTGTGCTGAAGGTGACGTGCGGGTGGCGCTGTTCCGTCTGAATGAAATCGAAGGACAGCCGATCGGTCATTTTGAGGGGACCTGCATTGATGAGCAGGATATCGCCATCGAGGATTATCGTTTTAACGCTGACTATCTGGCCGATGCCGCAGGCAGCGAAATCGTGGAAGAGACGCTGGTCAGCCATCTGCTCAAATCAAACTGCCTGATTACCCATCAGCCCGACTGGGGCTCGGTGATGATCCGCTACAAAGGTCCGCGCATTCACCGCGAAGCGCTGCTGCGTTATCTGGTCTCCTTCCGCCAGCACAACGAATTTCATGAACAGTGTGTCGAACGCATCTTTAACGATGTGATGCGCTTCTGCCACCCGGAAGCGCTGACGGTCTATGCGCGCTACACGCGGCGCGGCGGGCTGGATATCAACCCATGGCGCACGAATGTGCCCTTCTCGCCCGGTTTTTCGCGTCTGGTGCGTCAGTAGTTTGCGAGAGCTCTCGCAGGCTGCATGAAGGAAGCGCAGTTCCGCTTGAGCTGGGCGGGCCGACAAGGCTACTCTGGTGATGGCGGCAATCTGCGGGTTGCCGACCAGGGATTTTCGTCACTGCCGTTGCAGTGCCAACACGCACCCAGGCGGGTGTAAAGGAGTTCATTTGATTACCCATATCAGCCCCCTTGGCTCAATGGATCTGCTCTCGCAGCTGGAAGTCGATATGCTCAAGCGCACCGCCAGCAGCGACCTCTATCAGCTGTTCCGCAATTGCTCTCTGGCCGTGCTTAACTCTGGCAGCCAGACTGACAGCAGCCACGAACTGCTCTCCCGCTTTGAAAACTTCGACATCAACGTGCTGCGCCGTGAGCGTGGCGTCAAACTGGAGCTGATCAACCCACCGGAAGAGGCCTTTGTGGATGGCCGCATTATCCGGTCCCTGCAGGCGAACCTGTTTGCGGTACTGCGCGACATCCTGTTTGTCAGCGGCCAGCTCGCCATGCCGGGGCGCTTAACCGCGGGTGAAGAGAATGACTCCGCCACGATCACCAACACCGTTTTCTCCATTCTGCGTAATGCACGGGCACTGCACATCGGTGAGTACCCCAACACCGTGGTCTGCTGGGGCGGTCACTCCATTAACGCGGTTGAATATCAGTATTGCCGCAATGTCGGCACACAGCTGGGCCTGCGTGAGCTGAATATCTGTACCGGCTGCGGACCCGGCGTCATGGAAGCACCGATGAAAGGGGCCGCCGTCGGCCATGCGCAGCAGCGCTACCGTGACAGCCGCTTTATTGGTCTCACCGAACCCTCAATTATTGCGGCGGAACCGCCTAACCCGCTGGTCAATGAGCTGATCATCATGCCGGACATTGAGAAGCGTCTGGAAGCCTTTGTGCGTATTGCCCACGGCATTATCATTTTCCCGGGCGGGGTCGGCACCGCCGAAGAGCTGCTCTACCTGCTGGGCATTCTGATGAACCCGCAGAACAAGGACCAGGTGCTGCCGCTGATCCTGACCGGACCGGAAGAGAGTGCCGACTACTTCCGCGTGCTGGATGATTTCATTGTTAACACGCTGGGCGAGCAGGCGCGTAAGCATTATCAGATCATCATCAACGATGCAGCCGAAGTGGCGCGTCTGATGAAGAAAGCGATGCCGCAGGTCAAAGAGAATCGTCGCGAAACCGGCGATGCGTATAGTTTCAACTGGTCCATCCGCATCGAGCCCGATCTGCAGATCCCTTTCCTGCCGACCCATGAAAACATGGCGAACCTCAATCTCTACACCAACCAGCCTCCTGAAAAGCTGGCTGCTGACCTGCGCCGGGCCTTCTCAGGCATCGTAGCCGGTAACGTGAAAGAGATCGGGATCCGCGAAATCCGTGAGAAGGGACGTTACCGGCTGCATGGCGATGCCGACATCATGCACCGCATGGACGAGCTGCTGCAGGGCTTCGTTGCTCAGCAGCGTATGAAACTGCCCGGCACCGCCTACATCCCCTGCTACGAAATCATTAAATAAACCAGGAGGCAGCCCATCGGGCTGCCCGGACTCTCATGGCTCTTCATCTTGTTATTGTTGATGCGCTGAACCTGATACGCCGTCTCCATGCGGTTCAGGGCTCCCCCTGTGTCGAAGGCTGCGTCGCCGCGCTGCGTCAGGTCTTAGGCCACACCCGCCCGACGCACGCCGTGGCCGTATTTGATGGCGACGCGCGTCATCAGGGCTGGCGTCATCAGCTGTTAGCTGATTACAAAAGCGGGCGTCCGCCGATGCCTGAGGATTTGCAGGCGGAGATGCCGGCGCTGCAGGAAGCCTTTCGTGCCGCCGGGGTAAGCTGCTGGATGGCGGGCGAGGATGAGGCAGATGATCTGGCGGCGACGCTGGCGGTCAAAATGGCCCAGGCCGGCCATCAGGCCACTATTGTCTCCACGGATAAAGGCTACTGCCAGTTGCTGGCTCCGGAAATCCGCATCCGCGATTACTTCCAGAAGCGCTGGCTCGACCAGCCCTTTATCGACGCCGAATTTGGCGTTCCCCCGCAGCGGTTGCCCGACTTCTGGGGATTATGCGGGATCAGCAGCAGTAAGATCCCGGGTGTCAGCGGTATCGGCCCGAAAAGCGCGAAACAGCTGCTCGCAGAGTTTCACACGCTGGAGGGGATCTATCAGCAGCTCGATAAGGTGCCGGCTAAATGGCGGGAAAAGCTCGCAGAAGGCCAGCAGATGGCGGAAATCAGCCGTCAGGTCGCGACACTGAAACGGGATCTGCTGCTGGCAGGCAATCTGAATACGCTGCGTTATCGTGGCTGAGTGCCGCAACACTCAGCCCGGTGATTAACGTTCGTCGCGGCGGCCACCCGTGGCGGCCCAGATGCGACGGACATGCACCGTCACCTCTTCGCGATCGTGATAGAGCTGACGCGCCTGGATCTGAGCGTTAATGCCATTCTCATTCAGCCTCTCCTGAAGCATCGCCAGATTCTGCGTTACCTCTTCATAACGCTTTTTCATCGGCAACTTGAGGTTGAAGATCGCTTCACGGCACCAGCCGTTGACCAGCCAGTCGGCCATCAGATTTGCCACGCGAACCGGTTTCTCCACCATGTCACACACCAGCCAGCTGATATTGGTGCGTGGCGGACGGAACTTAAAACCGTCCGCTTTTTCGTGCATCACCTGACCGGTTTCCATCAGGCTCAGGGCCATCGGACCGTTGTCGACCGCGTAAACCATCATGCTGCGTCTGACCAGCTGATAGGTCCAGCCGCCCGGACAGGCACCCAGATCGACCGCGTACATGCCGCTGGCTAAGCGCTCATCCCACTCATCGGCCGGAATAAAGACGTGAAACGCCTCTTCCAGCTTCAGGGTGGAGCGGCTTGGCGCATCCGATGGAAACTTAAGGCGCGGAATCCCCATGTAAAACGGCGAGCTGTTTTCCGGCAGGGAGTAGCCGACATAACAGGTGCCTGGCGCGATGAAGAAGACATGCACCACCGGCCGTTTCGGGCTTTCGTAGTTGAGCAGGATCTTACTTTCACGCAGGGCCGCGCGCAGCGGCACGGTAAACTTACGGCAGAATTTGGTCAGCTCTTTGGCTTCGTTGGTGTCCGGCACTTCAACACGCAGTTCGCCGCCCTTCTCAACAACGCCGGTCAGCATACCGACAATCGGCGTAATGCGATCCTCCTGCGGCAGGTCGCGCAGCAGTTCGCCCACGACCAGCATCTGTCGGGCAAAGATCAGCTCCTGGAACGGCAGTTCCCGCACCAGACGCTCAGCATCTTCAAACTGATAGCACTCAAAGAGCACATAGCCGGCATCCTCTTTAACCCGCGGAAAACCGTAGACTTCACGTTCTGCCGCTTTGGCGCTGATTTCCGCCGCGCACTCTTTTTCAAAACCGGGACGACAATAGAGTAAAATTTTATTCATGGCGTTCTGCCTTTCGTTTAAGACGCAGCGCGCCAATCAACATCAATACCCAACCGGCGAGGAAACAGATTCCGCCCACGGGGGTGATAAAAACCCAAAACTTCAGATGCGACAGCGCCAGACAGTAGAGGCTGCCGCTGAACAGCACGGTGCCGAGCGCCATCAGCGCACTGCTCCAGTAAAACCAGATATTGGCGCGGCGCAACATCGCCGCCCCCAGGCCCATCACCGCGAGCGTATGATAAGCCTGATATTCCAGCCCGGTATGAATCCAGGCCATTTCAGCCGCGCCCAGCGACTGACGTAAAACGTGGGCACCAAATGCGCCAAAAGCCACCAGCAGAAAACCGCTGATAGCCGCAAAAACAAACATGGCACGACTGGACATTAACCGATCCTCAGGGTGCTTTTGCATCGTAATGCAAACAAATCAAGATGTTATTGTTGGTAACGAAAGCGGAATTTTTCTTGTTCGGTTGCGGCTTTTGCCAGGATCCACTGTCGGAAGGCCGCTATTTTACCCAGTTCTGCCTGACTGTCATGACAAACCAGATAAAAAGCATTTTTACTGACTAAGACATCATTAAACGGACAGATTAACCGCCCCGCTTCGATTTCGCTCTGCGCCATGACGTTATTTGCCAGCGCCACGCCCTGACCATGAATCGCCGCCTGCAGCACCATGGCGCTGTGGCTGAAGATCGGCCCCTGCTGCACATTAATATGCTGCAGGCCGAGCTGCCGGATATAGGATTGCCAGTCACGACGGGACGCGTCATGCAGCAGCGTAAAGCGCGACAGGTCCATCGGCGTTTTCAGCGGATTATCGCCGGTCATCAGCGACGGTGAACAGACCGGCAGCAGATATTCAGCATAGAGTTTTTCCACCCGCAGCCCCGGCCAGTTACCGCGTCCGTAAAAGATCGCCACGTCGACATCGTCGGCCAGTTTTTCTTCGTCGCGGTCTACAGCCTGGATGCGCACATCAATCCCCGGATAAGCCATATTAAAGCTGGAAAGACGGGGAACCAGCCACTGAATGGCAAAGCTCGGCAGTAAACTGACGGTCAGCGCCCCCTTGGCGCTGCGCGCCTGCAGCTTGCGGGTCGCTTCGTTTATCGCCGAGAAGATCTCTTTAATATCGAGGTAGTAGCTTTGTCCTTCTTCCGTCAGTAATAACGAACGATTCCTCCGCCTGAACAGCTTTAACCCGAGAAAATCTTCCAGAGACTTTATCTGATGGCTTACAGCTGCCTGGGTGACAAACAGCTCTTCAGCGGCTTTGGTAAAGCTGAGATGACGCGCAGCCGCGTCAAAAACACGCAGTGCATTGAGAGGAGGAAGGCGTTTCGACATGGTTTTCCGTATCCGGATCGGCGAAAAATACGAGGGCTTATACAAAGCGTTTACGTATTAGAATTTTTAATCCGAGGCATTATAATTTGTCCGTTGAGGAACCACCAGCAAATACCTATAGTTGCCGCACTTCCTGAGCCGGAACGAAAAGTTTTTAGATTTGTGAGTGAGTTCGCAGATTTTCTGAAAGCTTTTGGCTTGTGGTCGTGATGTTGTGTTTGCAATTTTTTGATCCGACGATTGCGGATCGAACTCTTAATTCCTGTAGATTTACCCTGTCTGTCCATAGTGATTTTAAATAGCACCGCAAATTGCGGTGCTTTTTTTTGCTGCTTACTGGCCCATCTCAACCATCTCTTTGACGTCAGTACGGTTAATCTGCTGCTCGTTGCCATTCGCATCTTTATAGCTGATCATACCGGTATCATCATCAACCTTAGGCTTGCCATCAGCAACAATGGTGCGTCCATCATTGGTATGCATCACGTAATTGCTTGAACAGCCCGCCAGGGTAAAAGCCAGAGTACACACGGCCAGCACTGCGGTAAGTTTATTCATCTGCTATCTCCTTGTAGATTGATTGCATCAAACCACCCGCGTTACGCTAACCAGAGGCAGCCGATAAGTGAGATCGACCAGTGAACGTCCGATCGTTATGCGGGTTTGGTTCAAACCTTGCAATATTCAGCATAACGCGCTTTTCCAGCTTTGCCAGACGCCGACCACGCTTTCAGTGTGGTCCTGATTATTCACACTATGGGCCAGGCATGACCGCATTTAATCCCACCGCATTTCGCCAGCAGTTTCCCGCACTCGCCGACGCCGGTGTCTATCTCGACAGCGCAGCGACCACGCTGAAACCCCAGGCTGTTATTGAGAGTACGCAGCAGTTTTACAGCCTGAGTGCGGGCACGGTGCACCGCAGTCAGTTTGCCGCCGCGCAGGCCCTGACCCAGCGCTATGAGCAGGCGCGATCGCAGGTTGCCCGCTGGCTTAACGCCGCGGACGATCGTGAGATCGTCTGGACACGCGGCACCACCGAAGCGATCAATCTGGTGGCAAACAGCTGGCTGCGTCCGCGCTTACAGCCCGGCGACGAGATTGTGGTCAGCGAAGCAGAGCATCACGCCAATCTGGTGCCCTGGCTGATGGCCGCCCAGGCCTGCGGTGCGCGCGTGGTGAAATGGCCCTTAGGGCCGGACCGGCTGCCCGATATCGGCCTTTTGCCCGCCCTGCTGAACCGCCGCACCCGCCTGCTGGCGGTCGGCCAGATGTCGAACGTCACTGGCGGTTGTCCCGATCTCGCCCGGGCGATTCAGCTGGCGCACGATGTGGGTGCCAGGGTGATGGTCGATGGCGCGCAGGGGGTGGTGCACTGCCCGCCCGATCTGCAGGCGCTGGATATCGACTTTTACGCCTTTTCCGGCCATAAAATTTACGCGCCGATGGGCATCGGTGCGCTCTATGGCAAAGCTGAACTGCTGGAGGCGATGGAACCCTGGCAGGGCGGCGGCAAGATGATTACCGATGTCGATTTCACGGGCTTTACGCCGCAGCCGGTGCCGTGGCGCTTCGAGGCAGGAACACCGAATGTGGCGGGCGTGGTGGGCTTAAGTGCCGCGCTGAGCTGGCTGTCGCAGTACGACCTGACGCAGATGGAGCGCTGGAGCCAGCAGCTGGCAACGCTGGCCGAGGAGCAGCTGGCGGAGCTGCCGGGTTTCCGCAGCTTCCGCTGTGGCAGTGCCAGCCTGCTGGCCTTTGATTTTGCCGATCAGCATCACAGCGATCTGGTGACGCTGCTGGCCGAACAGGGCATCGCGCTGCGGGCCGGTCAGCACTGTGCGCAGCCGCTGCTGGCGGCGCTGGGCGTCAGCGGCACGCTGCGGGCTTCTTTTGCCCCCTATAATAACCTGCAGGATGTTGATGCGCTGGTGCGCGCCATGAAGAGCGCCGTCGCGCTGTTATCGGAGTTTTGATTATGTGTTCATCGCTGTTAGCGCCACACCCGTTTGGCGAGCAGATTACCGTTGCCAGCCTGACAGAGCGTTTCAGCCACTTTCATCAGTGGGAAGATCGCTATCGTCAGCTGATTCAGCTGAGTCGTCAGCTGCCGGCTCTGCCGGAGGCGCTGAAAACCGCGGACATCGAGCTGAGCGGCTGTGAAAACCGGGTCTGGCTGGGCAGCCAGCTGCGTGAGGATGGCGCGCTGCATTTCTACGGTGACAGCGAAGGACGCATCGTACGTGGCCTGCTGGCGGTACTGCTGACCGCCGTTGAGGGCCGGATGCCTGACCAGCTGCTGGCAGACGATCCCCTGACGCTGTTTGATACGCTGGGACTGCGCGCTCAGCTTAGTGCTTCACGCAGCAGTGGCCTGCAGGCGCTGGCCGACGCGGTCCGGCAGGCCGCACGTCAGGCGCTGACGGCATCCTGACGGGCTGCGCGCGCCAGAAATTTCTTCAGCGCGTGCGAAACGGCGACAAAGCCAAAGCTGGCGGTCACCATGGTGGCCGCACCAAAGCCAGACGAACAGTCCATTCTCTTTGGCCCTTCTGCCGTGGCGCGTGACGCACAGACGCTGCCATCCGCCTGCGGATAGACCAGCGCTTCGGTGGAAAAAACGCAGTCGATGCCCAGTTTTCCTTTGCTGTTTTTCACCACGCCCAGACCTTTCAGTCGCTCACGCAGCTTTGCCGCCAGCGGATCCTGGATGGTCTTCGCCAGATCGGCGACCTGGATCTGGGTAGGATCAATCTGCCCGCCTGCGCCACCGGTGGTGATCAGCGGGATCTTATTGCGGCGACACCAGGCGATCAGCGCCGCTTTAGGCCGCACGCTGTCGATCGCGTCAATCACGTAGTCGAAACCGGCTGCCATCAGTTCCGCGGTGTTATCAGGCGTAATAAAGTCATCAATGCAGATCACGTCACAGTCAGGATTGATGGCGCGCAGACGCTCAGCCATCACCTCTGTTTTCGCCTTACCGACGTTGCCCTGCAGCGCATGAAGCTGTCGGTTGGTATTGGTGATGCAGACATCATCCATATCAATCAGGGTAATTTTGCCAATGCCGGTGCGCACCAGCGCCTCTGCGGCCCAGGAGCCGACGCCACCGATACCGATCACGCAGAAGTGAGCGTCAGCAAACCGTTGCAGCGCATCCTGACCATAGAGACGCGCCGTGCCGCCAAAGCGCTGATGCCAGGCGTCGTTTAACACTTTCATAGTTGAACCTGTTACGTCGTGCGGGCCCGCAGGCCCGCAGAGAAGAAATCAGTTAGCGCCCAGAAGCAGTGAACCACTGTTGCCGTTTTGCGGGCTGGAGAACAGCGGCTGACCGGCCCCCGGCGCGGCTTTGAGCACCCAGACGCGTCCGTAGTGATTATAGAAGCCCGCCAGATGCGCCGCGTCCGGGCCGATACCCTGATAGATATCAAAGTGCTGCCCTTTAATCGCACCGCCCACGTCGAGGGCCACCATCAGGCGCATCTCATACTTGCCGTTGAATTTGCCCTTCTCATTCAACTGTGGCACTTCCGCCAGCAGTACCGTGCCTGCCGGAATGATAGAGCGGTCAGAAGCCACAGAGGCTTTCGCTACCAGCGGCACCGCACTGGCACCGCGCACCGGCGTGAAAGGCTCCGCCTTAAAGAAGACGAAAGAGGGGTTTGTCTCCAGCAGCGCACGCACTTCCTGCGGCGAGTGCTCCTGCGCCCACTGGCGAATCGCCTGCATCGACATATCTTCGCGCTTCACTTCACCGCGGTCGATCAGCTCCTTACCGATGCTGTGATAACCCCAGCCATTTTTACCGGCGTAACCAAAGAAGCTCATCGGGCGACCATCGCCAAAGTCGACATAGCCACTGCCCTGCACATCCATCATGAAGTTATCAATCAGCGAGTTGCTGTAGGCGATGATGTAGCGGTCATCGAGTGCGCCACTATAGATAGAGGCGCGGCTCGGGAGTTTTGCACCACGTTTGCGCGGCGGCATGCGATAAATCGGATACTGGAATTCACCCTGGCGGGTGTAGCGCGCCTGCACCACCGGCGTATAGTAACCGGTAAACTGTACGTTACCGTAGTTATCCGTGCCCTCCATCTGCCAGGCGTTCAGCCCGTACTGACGAAGCTGCCGGGTGTCGGCGCCCGCCATCAGCCAGCTCTCAATCGCGCTGTAGGTGCCGTTCTGGCGACCATAGAGCGCAGACGAGGCGGACTGGATCTGGCGAACCTGCTCGCCAAAGTCCCGGCCATTGACCGGCGCGCCTTTGGCATTGGGCTGATTCACCAGCGCCAGCGGCTGTTCCAGTTTGCCATCTTTATATTGCTGACCGCGATCGGTCGGTTTAGAGCTACAGGCCGCCAGCAGCGTAATCAACGCGCCAGTGAGTGCATACTTCACCCAATGTAATTTCATTCTCTTCTCTTTTTATAACTGTTCGCCCCGCGACGATAGCAAAGCCCCCGGCAGAATGAAATGCATCCGCTTTGACCTCGCGCGGAACAGTTCAATAATTAGCCAGATGGGGGAATCCTTCAGCAACTGGCTGTTAATTTGGCTTTTATCTGCAAAAAGGGGTTGCATCAATCAGCGCGGAGAGTATAGTGCGCTTCCACGGACGCGGGGTGGAGCAGCCTGGTAGCTCGTCGGGCTCATAACCCGAAGGTCGTCGGTTCAAATCCGGCCCCCGCAACCAATACTTCTGTAGCACTCTGGCAGAAGTGACAATGTGAAAAGTCGCAAAGCGCAAGACGGACGCGGGGTGGAGCAGCCTGGTAGCTCGTCGGGCTCATAACCCGAAGGTCGTCGGTTCAAATCCGGCCCCCGCAACCACACTTTTGCAGCGGTTTCACAGATGTCAGAAAATAAAAAGTCGCAAAGCGCATGACGGACGCGGGGTGGAGCAGCCTGGTAGCTCGTCGGGCTCATAACCCGAAGGTCGTCGGTTCAAATCCGGCCCCCGCAACCACTATTTAAACACCTGAAAGGGTGTTTTTTTGTTTCTGCCGTTCCCCTTCTCTTCTGTTTTCTCTCTTCCATGGCGAAAAGTCTGCGGATAACCGGGGCTACCCGCACGTTAATTAGCGATGCGCCAGCGCGGCCCCGCTCTCCACATAGGCTTTGATGCCGTTCAGAATCGCCTCCGCAACCTGATGCTGATAGCGGGTGGTGCGTAACTTCCGCTCCTCCTCCACGTTACTGATAAACGCCGTTTCCACCAGAATAGAGGGGATATCCGGGGCTTTCAGCACGGCAAATCCCGCCTGATCGACAGTGCGCTTGTGCAGATGGTTAATGCGGCCCATGCGATGCAGCACCTCTTTACCGAACTTCAGGCTGTCATGGATCGTCTGACGCTGCACCATGTCGAACATGGTGTGATCGAGATAGCGGTCACCGCTTTTGCTGACGCCGCCAATCAGATCGGATTCATTCTGCGTCTGAGCCAGGAAACGGGCCGCGGCGGAGGTTGCCCCGCTGGTGGATAAGGCAAAGACTGACGAACCGCGTGCCGCCCGGCTGGTGAAGGCATCTGCATGGATGGAAACAAAGAGATCGGCGCGCTGTTTGCGGGCTTTAGCAACCCTGACGCGCAGCGGAATAAAGACATCCTCATTGCGCGTCATGTACGCCTTCATGTTGGACTCTTTGTCGATCAGCGCTTTAAGCCGCCGTCCGATCTTCAGCACGATATCCTTTTCACGGGTCTTATATTTGCCGTGCGCGCCCGGATCTTCCCCGCCGTGCCCCGGATCGATCATGATGACAATCGGTCGATCGCGTCCCGCCCTGCCCGGCAGAGGGGCCTGAACCCCGGCGTCTTTCTCCAGCGCGCCCTGATTATAATCTTTCAGCAGCGCCAGCAGCGGATCGTCTTCCGCCTGGTTCTGGGTCGGATAGAGATCCACCACCAGCCGGTGATTGATTCCGGCGACCGGGGCCAGATTAAAGATCTTCGGCGAAACGTTGCGCTTTAATTCGAGAACGACGCGAACCGTGTCGCTGTCGAACTGGCCGACCCGGGCATGTTTAATAAAGGGATCATCGACCCGCACCAGTTTGTTGACCCCTTTCAGGACCGGATTAAGGTGCAGGCCCTGAATATCTATGACCAGGCGTTCAGGATTGCTCAGCGCAAACTGCTTATATTTCAGCTCAACGCTGGACTCCAGCGTCATCCGTGAATAGGTCGATGAGGGCCAGATGCGCACGGCCACAATGTGATTTTTTGCCGCCAGCCCGGTGCGGCTGACGCTTAACAGCAGTAAGGCGCCTGTCCCCTGTAAAAATCGTCTGCGTGAAAAATGGGAATTAACGTCTGACATGCCGCTCCAGCTGCTGAGTAATGTCTAAAAAAGCGCCAGTTAATAAAATGGCGGCGAAAACTTTATCCAATCCCCGGAATGATGTCACCCCGGAAAACCTAAATAATGCAGGCTGTTAGCGGCTTTGACACTCATAAAAACGTAAATTTTCGTCAGGATTAAGGCTTGCAAAATGGCACGCAAAAGCATAAAAATACAAAAAATACGAATAAACATTCATTGAGGGTTGGCCGTGAAGGAACGTAGTACCGAGCTGGTTCAGGGGTTTCGCCATACCGTTCCCTATATCAATGCCCACCGGGGTAAAACCTTTGTCATCATGCTGGGTGGCGAGGCGATTGAGCATGAGAACTTCTCCGGCATCGTCAATGATATCGGCCTGCTTCACAGCCTGGGTATCCGTCTGGTGGTGGTCTATGGCGCCCGCCCGCAGATTGATGCCAGTCTGGCGCAGCAGCAGCTGGAGCCGGTTTATCATAAGTTTACCCGGGTGACCGACGCGCAATCCCTGGAGCTGGTGAAACAGGCTGCTGGCCGGCTGCAGTTAGATATTACGGCCCGCCTCTCGATGAGTCTGAACAACACGCCGCTGCAGGGTGCGCATATCAATGTGGTGAGCGGCAACTTCATCATTTCACAGCCGCTGGGCGTGGATGATGGCGTGGATTACTGTCACAGCGGCCGCATCCGTCGTATTGATGAGGCGGCGATTCATCGTCAGCTGGATAACGACGCCATTGTGCTGCTTGGCCCGGTGGCAGTTTCCGTGACCGGCGAGAGCTTTAACCTGACATCCGAAGAGGTCGCCACCCAGCTGGCGATCAAACTTAAAGCGGAAAAAATGATCGGCTTCTGCTCTGAGCAGGGCGTGCTGAACAGCGACGGCGAGATCATTTCCGAACTCTTCCCGAACGATGCGCAGGCCCGCATCGACGAGATTGAAAAGGAGGGTGACTACCTTTCCGGCACGGTGCGCTTCCTGAGGGGGGCGGTGAAAGCCTGCCGCAGCGGAGTCCGCCGCAGCCACCTGATCAGCTATCAGGAAGATGGCGCGCTGTTGCAGGAGCTCTTTTCTCGCGACGGTATCGGTACGCAGATCGTGATGGAGTCGGCAGAACAGATCCGCCGTGCCAACATCAACGACATTGGCGGCATCCTCGAACTGATCCGGCCGCTTGAGCAGCAGGGCATTCTGGTTCGCCGCTCACGCGAACAGCTGGAGATGGAGATTGATAAATTCACCATCATCCAGCGCGATAACCTGACCATCGCCTGTGCGGCACTCTATCCCTTTATGGATGAGAAGATTGGCGAAATGGCCTGTGTGGCGGTGCATCCGGACTATCGCAGCTCTTCACGCGGTGAGATGCTGTTGCAGCGTGTGGCGCTTCAGGCGCGCCAGATGGGGCTGGAAAAACTGTTCGTGTTAACCACCCGCAGCATCCACTGGTTCCAGGAGCGCGGCTTTACGCCGGTAGATATCGAGTCACTGCCGGAAAGTAAAAAAGAGATGTACAACTATCAGCGGCGCTCAAAAGTGCTGATGGCCGACCTCACCTGATGTTACCCCTCCGGGGGAGAGCGATCATGGATGTGAACTCTCCCCTCTCTTCTATCCTGCTGCGCTCAGTCGATCGACCAGACCACTGCGTCGCTGCGTCTGCAGCTGCACGGCGCGCTGAAACACACCCGGTTCGCTGTAGATGGTCAGCTGACGCCGCGCGCGCGTAATGGCGGTGTAGACCAGTTCGCGGGTCAGTACCGGCAGAGATTGAGTTGGCATGACCAGCGCAGTGTGGTCAAACTCCGATCCCTGTGATTTATGCACCGTCATGACCCAGGCGGTTTCATGTGAGGGTAAACGGCTCGGCTGAATCGCTTTGATCGTGCCATCCGGCAGCGGGAAAAAGACCCGGAGGTTGCCCTCATCATCACGCAGCGCAATGCCAATGTCGCCGTTAAACAGGCCGAGCGCGCTGTCATTGCGGGTGATCATCACCGGCCGCCCGGCATACCAGCGGCTGCCGATGCCAGGACGACGGAGGCGCTGCAACTGCATCAGCCGCTGTTCGATGCGCTGATTCAGCCCCTGTACGCCAAAGGGGCCGTCTCGCAGTGCACAGAGCAGCTGATAACGGCCAAACGCCGCAATCACCTCTGCGGGTGAGGCCTGCTCCCTGATCAGCTGCAGGAAAGGCTGATAACCGGCGGCGACCTCATCCAGCATCGCCTGATAGGCTTCCGCACTGTCCAGCGGCTGATAGCTGACATCCTCATAGGCCTCAGCAAACACCGCCCTGACCTCCTCCGCGTCACCACGATTGATGGCTTTTGCCAGCAGACCGATGCCGGATGAGGCGTCAAAACGGTAACTTTTCTGCAGCAGGCAGATGCTGTCGCGCACCGTCGGTGCCTGCAGATCGTCACTGCCCTGCAGGGTGCAACCGGTCAGCAGGGCAAGCTGTTCTGCCCGCGCCTGGCTGTAGCCACTTTCGGTACAGCGGCAGATGTCGCCCAGTACCGCCCCCGCCTCAACCGAGGCCAGCTGGTCGCGATCGCCCAGAAACACCACGCGGGCATGCGGCGGCAGCGCGGCAATCAGTTTGGCCATCATCGGCAAATCGACCATCGAGGCTTCATCCACCACCAGCACATCAAGATGCAGCCGGTTACCGGCATGATAGCGCAGGCGCTGGGTATCAGGTTGCGCGCCCAGCAGGCGATGCAGGGTCGTGGCTTCAGCAGGAAAACGCTGACGCTCTTCGTCACTCACGGCCAGATCCTGCAGTGCCCTGCCCAGAGATTCGGTCAGCCGCGCGGCAGCTTTACCGGTCGGGGCCGCCAGCTGGATCCGCAGCGCGCCGGGATGCAGACGAATCAGCGCCGCGAGCAGTTTCGCCACGGTGGTGGTTTTCCCGGTGCCGGGGCCGCCGGAGATCACCGCCGTCTTGCGGGTCAGCGCCACCGCCGCCGCAATCTTCTGCCAGTTTTCCGGCTGGTCACCAAACAGGCTGTTGAGCACCTCACCGGCGGCACGCATATCCAGCGCGGAGGTCATCTCCTGAGCGGCAAAAAAGTCGGCAACCCGGCCTTCGCTGTGCCACAGACGATGCAGGTAGAGACGCTGATTGCTCAGCACCAGGGGTGTCACCCGACTGCCGTCGCTGACCGCCGACCAGTCAGCAAGACGAGCTGACCAGTTATCGGGCGCACCAGCAGCCTGCCAGATCGCCTGAGCCAGTGCAGGCTGCCGGCCGGCGAACAGCCGGGCTTCACAGAGGTTGCTCAGCGGTAAACAGACGTGCCCTTCGCCCGCCTCGGCGCTGACGCAGGCCGCCGCGAGCAGCAGCGCAGGCTGTGATTCAGCAGCCACAAGGCGGGCAAACTGAATATCCAGCGGACGCAGGAGACGTTTGTCGACAGCCTGCAGCAGCAGACTCAGCATGTCACTCATCCTCTCTCTCCGTTCTTACCAAACAGTGCATCCATCTCCTCCACACACTCTGCGGAGGGGCGGGTAGCAAAAATGCCGTTGTCGGGCGAGCTGCCATCCATCCCGCGCAAAAACAGATAAAAGACGCCGCCAAAATCGCGATCGTAGCGGTAATCCGGCAGGCGATGGGTCAGATAGCGATGCAGCGCCAGCGTATAGAGCTGATACTGCAGATCGTAGCGGTGCCCGATCATCGCCTGCGCCATCGCCTCCTGGGTGTAAGCGCTGTGGCTTTCCCCCAGCCAGTTCGACTTGTAGTCGAGCAGATAATATTTTCCCTGCCAGCGGAAGACCAGATCGATAAAGCCCTTCAGCATGCCCCGCACCTGACGAAAATCCAGCGAGGCAGCCTGCTGAGAGAGGCTGTCGTGCCGCCGCAGCAGCGCATCCAGCCCGGCTGCCGTCAGCAGATTATCGATCGGCAGATAAAACGCCATCTCGATCAGCCGTTCGCTGCTTTTGATCGCCGACAGCGTCAGCCCCTCCGCGTTGAGCGGGGTCTCTAACACCCGCGCGATCCACGTCTCCAGCACCGGTAACCAGCTCAGCGGGTAGCCATTATGCTGCAGCTGATCTTCCAGCCAGATGCGGTCCGGCGGTTCAGTAAAGTCGATAGACTCAAACAGGCCGTGCAGAAACGTACCGGGTGCCGCACCGCGCGGAAAATGGTGCGGCGTCAGTGCCGTCTCTTCTCCGCTCTCCTCTTCGCCCGCCGCGTCAATATCGAAGCTGGGCAATGCGTCCAGCAGCGGCGAACTGTGGTGCTGCTGCAGGCCGGAATAACTGGTGACCCGCCAGACATCCGTTCGCGCCTGAGTAACGACGCGGCTGCTCAGGACGTCGTCGCCCGGCTGCGCATCCTGCCATCGTTCGCCGGGCAGCAGATCTGCCTCGACCAGCGCAATGCCCGTCCCGGTTAATGCCTGCAGAGAACGGCTGAGCTGCTGCGCATCGGCCGCCTCGCCTTTCTGAATCAGATAGCCGAGCGCGCTCTTGTGCAGATCGCTTTCGCCCTCTTTTTTACGCGTGCCTTTGATCAGCGGCGCAATCCCGACGCTGCAGTGATACACCGAGCGGGTCAGCGCCACATAGAGCAGGCGCAGATCCTCTGCCAGACGCTCCTCTTCCGCCAGCGCCAGGCTTTGTGCATCGCCCTGAACGTCCAGCAGAGCCGCAAAACTTTCGCGGTCGTGGTAAAGCGCACTGGCCGCTTCGCGAAATCCGGCAGCAAACGGAAGCCAGACCAGCGGGTATTGCAGCCCTTTCGATTTGTGGATGGTGATAATCTGCACCAGGTGGCGGTCGCTCTCCAGACGCAGCTGCTGGCTGGCGGCCTGGCTGTTCGGGCGGGCAATCTGCTGCGCCAGAAAACGCACCAGCGCGTGCGGGCTCTCCAGCTGCACTGAGGCTTCCTGCAGCAATTCCCCCAGATGCATCAGATCGGTCAGGCGCCGCTCTCCGTTCTCCGACGCCAGCATATTCTCCGCCAGCTGCCGTTTGATCATCACGTCGCGCAGCATCGGTAACACGCCGCGCTGGTGCCACAGCTGCTGCCAGACGGCAAACTGCTCGACCAGCGCATCCCAGTCGCGTTCATTCTGGCTCAGCGTTTCCAGCGTCGCCGCATCAATGCCAAAGATAGAGGTCGCCAGCGCGCTGCGCAGTAAGCGCTCCTGCTCCGGGGCCTGAATCGCCTGCAGCAGCCAGAGTAATTCACGCGCTTCCGGCGTGGTATAGACGCTGTCGCGGCTGGAGAGGTAGACCGAGGGGATCGCCAGCGCATTCAGCGTATCGCGGATTAAGGTGGCTTCATTGCGGCTGCGCACCAGCACCGTGATATCGGAAGCCCGCACCGGCTGCAGCGCCTCCCCTTTTCCTGCAAAGGCGCGCCCCTGCTGTCCGGCCACCAGCCAGCGGCTGATGTCGGCGGCACACTGCTGCGCCATAAACTGCTGATAATCACTGCTGCCGACGCCCTCACCGGGTTGCAGCCAGAAGCGTAACGCCGGTTGCGGCTGCCCATCATAAATCAGTTTCAGTGACTGATTGGGTGCCGCAGGCTGCACCGGCTGAAAAGGGATTGCCGAGAACAGGAACGGTGACTCAAGCTGCGAGAAGAGGCGGTTAACGCTTTCGACCATTTCCGGCGAAGAGCGCCAGTTCGTATCCAGCGTGTAGTGAGCACTGACTTCGTTTCTGGCCCGCAGATAGGTAAAGATATCCGCGCCGCGAAAGGCGTAGATCGCCTGTTTCGGGTCACCGATCAGAAACAGCGCCTGCTCCGGCTGATTCACATAGAGCGTGCGGAAAATACGATATTGCTGCGGGTCGGTATCCTGGAATTCGTCAATCAGGGCGACCGGGAAACGCGCCCGGATGGTTTCCGCGAGCAGAACCCCGCCAGGCTGTTGCAGCGCCTCATCCAGCTTACTGAGCAGGTCGTCAAAACCTAACAGCGCCCGCAACCGCTTCTCGCGCTGAACCGTGGCGCGCACATCGATCAGCGCCTGAGCAATGATCACATCCCGCAGCGACAGCGGCTCTGCCAGAAACTGGTCGATGGCCTCAAACAGGGCGTGGCGTGGTGCTTCACCCTTTTTGGTTTTCTCCTCCAGCACCTGCTGGCCAAACCGCTCCAGCTCCTTCGGCAGCTGATAATCCAGCGTCTCACTGCTGGCCCACTGGGTGACTCTGGCGACCCAGTTGGGCAGATGTTTACTGCTGTAGCTGCGCTTATCCACGCCTGAGGCGCTGATGATGCCTTCAACGTCGCGACTCAGCGCCTGCCACTGCTGTTTGATGGCGTTGATGCGCGCCAGATTGCGGGCATGGCGGGAGGCCAGCGTCTCATCGGCCGCGGGCGGTCGTTTCAGTCCTGGCGTTTCGCCCTGGAGCCAGGGACGCAGCGTGTTCAGCAGGCTGTCCGGCCCGCTCCACTCTGCGGCGATAATCCGCGCCACATCCAGCGACAGCGGATAGCACTGGCGACGCCAGAAGTCGGCGGCGGACTGCTTCAGCAGCGCCTGCTCATCTTCGATCAGCTCCTGCTCAAACAGCATGCCCGACTCAAACGCATTCAGATTGAGCATCCGCTGACAGAAGCCGTGGATGGTAAAGATGGCGGCTTCATCCATCTGCCTTTCGGCGGCCAGTAGCTGCGCCGCGGCCTGACTCAGATCCGGCATCTGCTCCAGTAATCGCTGATGCATCGGATTGCTGCTTTTGCCCCGGATACAGGCCAGACGCAGCTGGTGGATGTTCTCGCGGATACGGCCGCGCAGCTCGGCGGTGGCGGCCTCGGTAAAGGTCACCACCAGAATCTCTTCAACCGAGAGCGGCCGGCTGTAGGCGTTTTCTTCACCCAGCCCCAGCAGCAGGCGCAGATAGAGCAGGCCAATGGTAAAGGTTTTTCCGGTGCCGGCAGACGCCTCAATCAGCCGCTCACCCCTGAGCGGCAGCGTTAAAGGATTCAGCGATACGGGGGGTAACTGCGTCATTGGGTCTCACTCTTTACCGGCAGCGACTGCTGCAACTGCGCCACTTCATCCCAGGTTTTCCAGCCAGGCTGCCGGGCATAGTCAATTTTGCCATTGTTACTGCCCGCAATCTGCGAGGTCATGACCATGCCATTATGTTCGATAACCGCCTTGCGGAAAAAGTCTGCCACGCTGGCCGGGGTGAGCAGCTGCACCTGCTCTATCACTTTCTGCCGGGTATCAAACGTCTCATTCTGACGATCGAAGTCACGGCTGTAACGATCGGCTTCTTCATCCAGCGTCTGGGGACGCTGCTGCAGGTCATTGATCATCGCCTGCTGATACTGCGCAAAATCGGCCTGGCTCATGTTGCGCAGACGTTTTTCCGCCTCGGGATAGAACGCCTGGTAACGCTGCAGCAGCCAGTCGGGTTGCCGGCTGTTACTCTGCAGCAGGAAGCCAACGCCCCACTGTCGGCCGACCGGCATCTGGAAGGCAAATACCGCATAGCCGAGCTGCTCTTTTGTGCGCAGCTGATTGTAGAACCACGGCTGCACGATCTGGCTCAGCATGGAGCTGTTGGCCATGCTCTGATATTCGCTGTAGCCCAGCGGAATATAGAGCGCGGCAAGCGCCGAGTCGGTACTGCTGCCCGGCTGCTGCAGATTGGCCTTCAGCGGTTTATCGAACGAGACATACTGACTCTGCCAGTCGCGGGTCGCGTGACTCTGCATCTGCTGTTTAAGTTCATGTCCCAGCTGCGTCACGCTGTCTGCACTGAGGTTGCCGACCACCAGCATCTCTGGCGTCGCATCGCGGAACAGCGCGTCGCGGTAAGCCGTCACCTCATCAAGCATGATTGTGCTGACCAGTCTGCGGCGCGTCTCGCGCTGGGTATAAGGCAGCTGAGAGAGCATCTGCATCGGCTGAATCGCCTGTTCAAACGCCTTGCCCTTTTCCGCCGCCTCCAGCCGCTCCAGATACCAGGATTTTGCCTGCGCCAGTTGCTGCTCTGTCGGCTGGAAGTGGGCATACCCTTCGACCAGTTTCTTCAGCAGCACCGGCAGGCGCTGCGTGAAGCCGCTGGCATTGAACACCAGACCTTCATCTTCACCGGTTGAAAAGCTGATGCCGCCCACCGAAGCCTGCGAATTAAGCTCGTCCAGCGCCAGGCTGGAGAGGTAGTCATTCAGGCCGAACAGCACCTGCTGACGCGCATCGCTGATGGCGTGCCTGTTGCGTAAGGCCAGGGTGATCGCCGCCTTTGGCTCGCGGGCATAATAGCGGCTGGGCATCCAGTAAATGCGCATGCCGTCATCATTAGCCAGTCTGACCGGATGCTGCCAGGTTTTACCGTCAGCGGGCAGCAGCGTGAAGTCGTCCGGAATATAGGGGTTCAGCGCAGGCATTGCCAGCGCGATCTGACTGGCGCGCTGCTGCCAGTCAGCAAAGGTCTGCGGCGTGATTTTCTCTGCCTGATAAGGCGCGTCCACAAAGTAGGCTTTTTTGTTGTGCGGCTCCTGCGGGCTGATGTACCAGATACGCGCACGTTGCGGCGTCATCTCCTGCAGGCGGGCAGCGATCGCGGCGGCATCGTACTGATCGGCCAGGTAAGGCGCATCCAGCGTGTGTTCCACCGGCACCCGCAGCATGGTGTCGGCCAGCCACTCAATGTAATCCATATCGCGGGTGATAGAGGGATAGCGGAAGTCGAGCGCCAGTACGTGAGAGACCTCATCGAAATAGCGCTTATCGTCGCCCTGCTGACGCAGCAGACTGATGTAGCTGAATACCGCCGCCACCACTTCATCACGCTGCGCCAGGCCTTTATCCGTCAGGGAGACCGTAATGGCAAACACGCCGCTGTTACGTTCGGTCATCGGGTCGGCGCCGGCATTGACACCGTCCGCCAGCCCCTGCTTCTGCAGCCAGTCGGTCAGCGTATTTTTGCTGCGGTTACTGATTAAGTAGCTGATCAGCGTGTCCGTTTTACTGCGAAAACGATCGCTGTTGTTCCCGATGCGGAATTCAATTTTGAGCTGCTTGCGCGGCTGGGCGGGCACATAGTGAATGATGATGCCCTGCTGCGCATCGGTGACCACCGGCACGTTAATCTCCGGCACGCTGGCATGGTGATTTTTGATGCGGCCAAAGGTTCTGGCCGCAATCGACGCCATCTCCGGCAGCGGTTTGTTGCTGTAGATGACCGCCTTCATCAGGTTAGCGGAGTAATGCGTGTGGTAGAAGTCCAGTAGCGCCTGGTGCAGTTTACTGCCCGGCTTATCTTTCAGGGTCTCTAAATTACCGCCAGAAAAACGCGACGCCGGGTGTGCCGGGTTCAGGGTTTCGGCGCCGACCTGAGCCATGCGCAGGCCATCACGCGCGCGCGCCATGGTCAGCTCGGCATTGACGGCGTGACGCTCGCGGTCAGCGTTGACCGGATCCAGCAGCGGTGCCGCTACGGCATCCGCCAGGCGGTCGACCGCCGGTTCCAGCGCCGCATTTTCCACTTCCAGATAAAAGGCGGTGCGATAAGAGGCGGTGCTGGCATTGTGGCTGCCACCATGCTTTTTCAGGAACTCGGCCAGGTTGTCCGGCTGCGGGTAGCGCTTTGAGCCCATCAGCACCATATGTTCGAGGTAGTGAGCCAGTCCCGCCTGCTGATCGGGATCGTCCAGCGATCCAATCGGCAGCGTCAGCGCCGCCAGCGATTTCGGTGCCACCGGATCGGATACCAGCAATACCGTCAGTCCGTTATCGAGACGGATGGCCTGATAGTTTCGGGGGTCCTGGTCACTTTTGCGAATGGTGTCGTTAACTGGCTGCCAGCCTGCAGATGTCTGCGCCAGGGCTGTGCAAGCCACCAGGCTCAACAGTAGTGCCGCTATCCAGCGTGCGTGTAGCCGCATGTAAACCCCTCTTGTTTCCCGATAAGCCGCCAATTACTGACGCGGCGGCTCAAAGCCAGGCAAAAATTTCTGTGTGTGTAGTCAGTCTGCAAAATGCGATCTGACCTGCTATTCATCATCCTGATGTGCGGCCAGCACCGGCAAATACCAGCGCTGCGCCGCCTCAGTGATCTGCTGCAGTTGCGCCTCATCCAGCACGCGGCAGAGCCGCTGCAGATAGGGGTCGCTGCCTTCACCCTCCACCTGGTAGCTGCCAGACCAGGCCGTCAGCAGGCGATTGCGCGCCTTCAGCTGCGTGGCCTCATCCGTGAGTAACTGCTGGCTCTTTTTGTCGTAGCTGGCGGTCAGCCACGCACCGCCACTTTTGCTGAGCAGCATCAGCGGCTGACACAACCCGTCGAGGTAACCGGCGATATAGTCATTCAGGGCGGCCATCGCCTCTGACTGCGGCACGGCAGGAAAACACCAGCGGCTCTGCTGGCGGCCATACATACGGCTGCTGCCGGTGCCGCCCAGCGCGCAGTAAATCAGATGCTCCAGCCAGAGCAGCAGGCCATCGTTCATGTTGAGGACGCCAGGCCGCCAGCGCAGGAGCCCGTCGCTCTGCACCTGCGTCAGCCAGCCGGTTAAGCTGACCTGCTCCAGTTGCAGATTCACTTCCCAGCTCTCGCCGTCGCTGCGCTGGTTCACCACTTCCGCCGCCACTTCCTGCATCTCATCACGCTGCGCCTGCCAGAAAAGTTCGCCAAATGCGCCGTAAGGCAGATTACCGGCGGCACGATGGTGCGCATAGAGCCGCTGGGTATCCTCACCTTCGACCAGGGCATTCAGCAACTGGGCATTGATCTGATAACGCTCCAGGTTGTCGAGCGCAAAAGGTTCGCTGTCGGGCAGCTCATCCTCCTCCAGCCAGAAGCTCACGCCGAGACGCTGGTGGAACCAGGCGCGAACCGGGTGCCGCCAGAAGCGCAGAAAGGCCTCTAAGGTGAGCGCATCAATGTCCGGGGCCGTCAGCGGCTGGACAAATTCGGGTTGCGGCTGCCCCGCCCCCTGGGCGGCAGGCAGCCACTCGCGGGCGAAGCTCTGCAGTCTGGCGGCAGGCTGGAAGTTCTCAGCGGCAAACGGCATCCTGCTGTTGAGGTGCTGCAGATGCGCCCGTACCCGTCCGGCACTCTCATCCAGCTCCAGATGACCATCCCCCTCCAGGTAAAAACTCTGTCCGATGTAATCCAGCAGTTCTGTGACCAGCACCGAGGGATAGCGTTCCGTATTATCCTGAATCGCCCGGCCGATATAGCTGATGTAGAGCTGCTGCTGAGCGGAGAGCATCGCCTCAAGAAACAGGTAACGGTC
Source organism: Pantoea sp. M_10 (assembly GCF_008631515.1). Taxonomy (NCBI): domain Bacteria; kingdom Pseudomonadati; phylum Pseudomonadota; class Gammaproteobacteria; order Enterobacterales; family Erwiniaceae; genus Pantoea; species Pantoea sp. M_10. Next base: position 107,854 of record NZ_VWUL01000005.1, read on the forward strand.
ATCATCACGGCGGCTGCGGTCGCCTTTACGGGACTGCTGCTGCATCAGATCAAAGCCTAACGGCGCAAGCGTGCGCGGATAGACGCCGTCGTTCATCCCCAGCAGACAGACCAGCTGGAACGGTATTGAACGCATCGGCATCAGGGTACAGAAGTTGATCTGCCCGGCCAGAAAGCGCTGGCTGATGCGCTGCTGATCGAGCCGGCTGCGCAGGTCGTCGCGCAGCAGCGCCACCGGGATCGCCTCCTCAAACCGCGCATCCATTCCGTACTGAATCAGTTGCTGCCACTGCTCTTCCACCAGCAGTAAAGCGGCCTCGGTTTCCGCGTCAGGCGTGAAGAAGGCGTTCAGCAGTTCCCGGCACATCGGCAGCCACTCCGCCAGCGGGCGGGGTTCCGCCAGCCGCTCACGCCAGTGATTCAGCCGCGCGAGCAGCTCAGCCAGATGGCCCGCCAGTTCCCCCACCAGGCCACTCGACTCGTCATAAGGCAGAATCCCCTCCCAGTCGCCGTTGTGGCTCTCCATCGCATAACCCAGCAGCATACGCTGCAGGCCAAAGCGCCAGGTGTGCTGGCCGGTAATCGGCAGTGAGAGGGCTTCAACGCTGGCATCATCCAGCCCCCAGCGAACGCCTGACTCGCTGACCCAGCGCCGCAGCAAACGCAGGCCGCTTTCATCAATGGCGAAGTGGGACGCCAGCGCCGGCACATCCAGCAGCGCCAGCACATCTTCTGAGACAAAACGGCTGTCCGGCAGCGCCAGCAGATGCAGAAACGCCACGATGGCCGGATGCGCCTGACTGGCCCGCCGGTCTGAAATCGCAAAAGGCAGATAGCGATCGGCGGGCGCATTGGCGAACACGGCCTGAATGAACGGTGCGTAAGCGTCGATGTCGGCCACCATCACAATAATGTCGCGTGCTTTCAGCGTCGGATCAGCCTCCATCATCGCCAGCAGATGATCCTGCAGCACCTCAACTTCGCGCTGCGCACTGTGGCAGACCTGCACCACGATCGAACGATCCGCCGGATCGAGGAGGCGCTTGCGATCGCTGTGCGCCAGTTCCGCCGCGTTCAGCCCGATGATGGCACTGTCCTGCAGATTGAGAAGATCGTACTGCATACAGTGCAGCAGGTTGTCCGGCTCTACATCCACAAAGGCATCAATGTCGTCGCTGGCATCCATCTGGCTGAGCAGAAAGAGGTTGTCACGCCCCAGCTTGCCCCAGGAGGCCAGCAGCGGATTCGTCAGTTGCTGTTCACCGGCTTCGTTAAACAGCTGCGGCGCCTGCTCTGCGTCCCGGAACAGTCCACGCGCCGCCTCAGCGTCATGGCGGCGGCGCTGACGGCTTTGCAGCTTCGCCAGGAAGGCATAGTCCTGAATGTCGCCCCAGTAGTCGCGGCAGGGATTGGTAAACAGCAGGTGGATGTCGATGTGACGTCCCAGCGCCTGCAGCGCCTGCAGATAGATCGGCGGCAGTGCGGAGATACCACAGATAAAGACCCGCCTGGGCAGGTTTTCCGGCGTGCTCTTCGCCTGCTCCAGCGTGCGGATAAATCGCGCATAGAGATTCGCGCGGTGCCATTCCGGCTGTCGCAGCGTGCGGGTGTAGCTCACCAGATCGCGCCACAGGGCGGCCTGCCAGCGCTGCGCTTCGCCCAGCCCGTCGATACTTTCGCCGCGCTCCCAGCTGTTAAGCCAGTCAGCGCGATAGACCAGATACTGGTCAAACAGATCCGCCACACGGGAGCTGAGCTGAAACAGTTTGCGCTTGTCGCCGTCGTCATGGAGATAGTGACGTAAGGAGGTAAACTCCTCCTGCTCCAGCATCACCGGCAGCCGGTGCATCAGCTTCCAGCTCATGCTGGCCTTACTGAAGGCACTCTCTACCGGGATGTCGGGCAGCACGCGCACGAACATCTCCCAGATGAAACTGGCGGGCAGCGGAAATTCGATGTTGGCTGCAATGCCAAAGGTCTGCGCCAGCTCCATCTGCAGCCACTGCGCCATACCCGGACTCTGCACCAGTATCATTTCTGACGCGAAAGGGTCATCAAGAGGATCATGTTTAATCACCGCAGCCGCGAGAATCTTCAGCACATCAAGCTGATTTGAGTGATAGACGTGAAACATGACAACTCCTGTGGTAACTCAGAACATGACTGCGGTATTGCGGCCCTGTCACTTTACCGCGTATCGCTGTTGAAACCCATCAAAAGGGCGTCCCGCAGGCGTTAACATCGCAGTCGGCTCAGGGAGGCATGACGCCCGAAGGGACCGGTGACGTCGGCCCGTTCCAGCATGCAGCCCGCGGGCCCCGGCTGCTGTTGCAGCGTGGATTGCCAGCCCGCAACCTCATGCCCCGCCAGGCGCTGTTCAGCGACGTACCAGGCCTCCTGCTGCGCCCACTGCTGACTGAATCCCCGCGCCAGAGCGCGATGATAGTGCAACAGCGTGCTGCTGCTTAATGCCATCAGCAACAGAGCAAATAACACCTCTGGCAGTGAGAAGCCTGCGCCTTTACAGACAGGCGGCGGGAGGTGTGAGCGGGCAGTAGTCAATCCAGCCGTGCGGCAACGCGCGGATCTGATTGTCCCGTAACCGGACCCACTGCCAGACCGCCATGCCACTGCCGCTGGCTTCTCCTTTAAGCAGACCTTCATCTTTTTTACTCCGTTGCAGGCAGCTGACCCAGCCCTGACGCACCTCCTGCTGACAGCCTGAATCCGCATGCGCTGACCAGCTCAGCGTTAAGCCCCATTGCAGCGCAGACTGCGCCCGCCAGAAATCCTGGATAAACTGCTGTTCATCCGCCAGCACGCGTATACCCTGCTCTGACAGCCTGCGGCTGGCGTGCAGCGCCACGCTGCCCATCACCATGATCATCAGAACCATGCCCAGCGCGCTGCTGCCTCGCTGCTTCACAGGTTCTCTTCTTCTACCCAGCGCTCTGTCATTTCGTGCCAGCGTCCGGCCCGCCCCTGCAGCGTGATCCTGATCTGTCCGCCCTGCCGGCTGACGCTGAACTGCTCCACGCGCATAAACGCGGGGTCGGAGAGCCGCTCCCAGCCCGCAGAGTGACACTGGTCCACACCCCGCTGCATCTCCAGTTGCTGCTGTCGCAGGCGATAGCCGTAATAGTCACTTTCAGCATGGCCGACCCCTTCCCACTTTCCATTGCTGTTTTCATCCCAGCGCAGCAGCAGGCAGTTCTCCTGCAGAGTGAGTGCGCCACTGCCGCACTCGCCGTGACAGTAACCGGCACGCCGCACCGCCTTTTCCAGGGTGGCCATCATCTGCTGTAACTCCTGACGCAGCTGTGCCCGCTGCAGCATCCCAGCGTTCTCTGTCAGCAGCCGCGGCAGAAAGCGCCCGGCACTCAGCATCACAACCGCGCTGATGGCCAGGGCGACCAGCATCTCCGGCAGGCTGAATCCGGCGACTTTCAACGGCAGTTCTCCTCATCGTTCAGGCAAAGACGGATACGGGCTCTGGCGGAGATAATCAGCCAGATGCGCCCGGCAGCATTGCCCAGCTCAATGCTGCCCGCCCTGGCAACATTACGACGACCATAGAAGCCCGGTTCACCACGCAGCCTGTACAGCGTTACCCCGGCATGGGGAGCGATGAAATGGAGCCGTTTTCCGCCGTCACAACCGGTCGCAGGCAGGCGGCCTGCCCCGATACACCAGGGGCTGCCCGGCTGCGACCACAGGATCAGGTCACGGTTTTGCCGGTTGGCCTGCGCACGCAGCCGCAACAGGAAGCCCTGCAGTTGCTGTGCGCTGTCGCGCAGTTGCTGCCGCTGTTGCCAGCGCTGCCAGCCATGCAGTGCGGCAAGGCTCAGCATGCCGGCAATCACCATCACCAGCAGCAGCTCCGGCAGGGTAAAACCCCGAACGTTTGCACTTTTCATGGCATCAGACTGGCGGGAATGAGCGGGTGAGACAAGCCGCAGCGTCACGGGCTGGAGAGGCTGTCGCAGAGAACCGGCGTGACAGACAGGCAATCTCAGGAAGCGTGCGCGCGATGCCGCAGATGTTCCGGACAACAGGTAAAAAAAAGCCCCGGCGGAGTGCGCCAGGGCTTGATGTTTATCGCGGGTCAGATGGCGACGGGGGCTTTGATCGCAGGATGCGGATCGTAGCCTTCAATCTCAAAATCGTCGAACCGATAGTCAAACAGTGACGCCGGTTTGCGTTTGATAACAAGCTTCGGCAGCGGACGCGGTTCACGGGTCAGCTGCAGACGCGCCTGCTCCAGATGATTGCTGTAGAGGTGCGTGTCACCGCCGGTCCAGACGAAGTCGCCGACCTCCAGATCGCACTGCTGCGCCACCATATGCACCAGCAGCGCATAGCTGGCGATATTAAACGGCAGGCCCAGGAAGATGTCGCACGAGCGCTGATAGAGCTGGCAGGAGAGCTTGCCGTTCGCCACATAGAACTGGAAGAAAGCATGGCAGGGTGCCAGCGCCATCTGGCTCAGTTCGCCGACGTTCCAGGCTGAAACGATGATCCGGCGTGAGTCGGGATCGCGCTTCAGCTGCTCCATCACCTGGCTTAACTGGTCAATTTCCTGACCGCTGGCCGTTCCCCAGCTGCGCCACTGTTTGCCATACACCGGGCCGAGATCGCCCTGCTCATCGGCCCACTCATCCCAGATGGAGACCTTGTTATCTTTCAGATAACCGATGTTGGTCTCCCCTTTCAGGAACCACAGCAGCTCATGAATGATCGAGCGGATGTGGCATTTCTTGGTGGTGACCAGCGGAAAACCATCCTGCAGATTGAAACGCATCTGGTGACCAAAAATTGAAAGCGTACCGGTGCCGGTACGGTCAGCTTTTGGCGTGCCTTCGTTCAGCACATGCTGCATCAAATCCAGATACTGTTTCATTTTTCCTCGCGAAATTGTGGCTGCGGGCGACGACGATACGCCCAGATCATCATAATTATACCGGCAATAATCATCGGCACAGAGAGGATCTGTCCCATACTGATACCGCCTTCAAACAGGCCCAGCTGAGCATCCGGCTGGCGGAAGAACTCAACGATAATGCGGAATGCGCCATAGCCGATCAGGAACAGGCCAGACACGCTGCCCATCGGACGGGGCTTACGGATAAACAGGTTCAGGATGATGAACAGCACTACGCCTTCCAGCGCCAGCTCATACAGCTGCGAGGCATGACGTGGCAGCACGCCGTAGGTGTTGAGCAGCGCCTGATATTGCGGATTGGTGGCGGCCAGTGCCACATCTTCGCTGCGGGAGCCGGGGAACAGCATCGCATAGCGGAAGTTCGGATCGACACGACCCCAGAGTTCGCCGTTGATGAAGTTACCGAGACGCCCGGCACCCAGACCAAACGGGATCAGCGGTGCAATAAAGTCGGAGACCTGGAAGAAATTACGTTTAGTCCGGCGGGCAAAAATCAGCATCACCACAATCACCCCGATCAGGCCACCGTGGAATGACATGCCGCCATCCCAGACTTTGAACAGATAGAGGGGATTTTCCAGGAAAAGCGGCAGGTTGTAGAACAGCACATATCCAATGCGTCCACCCAGGAAGACGCCCAGGAAACCCGCGTAAAGCAGGTTCTCAACTTCCTCTTTTTTCCAGCCGCTGCCAGGTTTGTTAGCACGGCGTACCGCCAGCCACATGGCGAAAACAAAGCCCACCAGATACATCAGACCGTACCAGTGAAGCGAAACCGGTCCAATCGAGAAGATCACCGGATCGAACTGCGGAAATGCAATATAGCCGTTATTCATCTTTCACCGTCTATTTTTCTACCCTGAAAAGGGGCGTTGTCAGGCACATAAATTAAGGCTGCGCATCATAGCACAGCCGGTTTTTTGAATTGTCGTGCAAATGTAAACACGAATAACGCGCTGAGGCAGAACGTGAAGAGCGTGAGCACCCGTCCGGGACAGGACGAAAATTCAGCCTGTCAGGATGGCGCTTAGCGTCCGCCGCGAATCAGGCCACCCAGGCCACGCCGCTCCATAAAGGCCGACACCAGATGGCGCACTTCGGTGGCGGTATGCGCATTCATTCCCTGCTCGCTGAGCTTCTGCGTTTCTTCGTGATCCAGATGACGCAGCAGATATTTCACCCGCGGGACATTTTTTCCGTTCATGCTGAGATGGCGATACCCCAGCCCGATCAGCAGCGCCACGCACATCGGATCGCCTGCCATTTCACCACACAAACACAGTTCAAGATTCGCGAGACGGGCTTCCTGCGCGATGGCATTCAGCGCGCGCAGCATCGCCGGATGCAGCGAGTCGTACAGGTTCGCGACGCGGGTATTGTTGCGGTCTACCGCCAGCAGATACTGCGTCAGGTCGTTGGTGCCGACCGAGATAAAATCGATCCGCGACGCCAGATGCGGGATCATAAACAGCATGGAAGGCACTTCGATCATCACCCCAATGCGCGGCGCGGGGATCGGGTAGCCCAGCATCTCCTCCACTTCGCGACCGGCGCGATCGATCAGCCGTTTCGCGTCGTCGATCTCGTCGATGTGACTGATCATCGGCAGCAGAATGCTGAGATTGCCGGATGCCGCATTGGCGCGCAACATGGCGCGCACCTGCACCAGAAAAATTTCTGGCTGATCGAGCGTCAGGCGGATGCCGCGCCAGCCCAGGCAGGGGTTCTCTTCACTGATCGGCATATAGGGCAGCTGCTTATCCGCCCCGACGTCCAGCGTTCGCAGCGTGACCGGCTTGTTGTGAAACAGCTGCAGCATGCCCTGATACTGCGCCACCTGCTCCTCTTCCGACGGGAAACCGTTCTGCAGCATAAACGGAATTTCGGTGCGATAAAGCCCGATGCCATCCACCCAGCTGCCGAGCGCCTGCTCATGCTCCGGGCTTAATCCGGCATTGAGCATCACCTGCACCCGCTCGCCACTTTTCAGTTCGCCCGGCTGATCGACAACCCCTTCTGCCATCCTGCTCAGCGCATTCTCTTCGCTGATCAGGCGCTGATACTCCTGCACCAGCACCGGCTCAGGATCGATCAGCAGCTCACCGCGATAGCCATCGACAATCAGCAGACGTTTGTTGAGCTGATGCGGCTGGATATCCGCGCCCATCACGGTCGGGATCCCCATCGCCCGGGTCAGGATTGCCGCATGGGAGTTGGCTGCACCATCCCGCACCACCACGCCTGCCAGCCGCTCCTGCGGCAGCTCAGCCAGGGTCGTTGCGGTCAGCTCATCGGCCACCAGCACGAAGCGTTCCGGCCAGGCATTGGTGCCGACCAGCGAGTCATCAAGGTGAAACAGCAGACGCTGGCCCAGCACCCGCAGATCGCCTGCGCGTTCACGCAGATAGTTATCCGTCAGGCTGGCGAACTGCTTAGCAAACTTCTCGATCACCTGTCTGACCGCCCACTCGGCGACCGATCCGCGTTCGATCTCATCGAACAGATCTTTCTTCAGCCGGGCATCGGTCAGCAGGTGGGAGTAGAGGTCGAAAATGGCCGCGCTCTCTTTCTGTGCGCTGGCGCTGAACCGTTTACTGAAGCGGCGAAATTCACTCGCGGCTTCGGTCATGGCGATTGACAGTCGCTCGCGCTCACGCTGCACATCCAGCGTGGAGGCGGCGGAAACCTGATCGAGCAGCGGCTGCGTCTCATCGACCCAGCCTGGTGCCACCGCCACGCCAGGCGCGGCCGCAATCGCGCGCACCCGCGTCTGCCGGAACTGACCAAACAGCTGACCCATCTGAGACTGCGACAGCAACGCCGCCATCTGGGTCGCCAGGGTGACCAGAAACGACTCTTCGCTTTCATCAAACTGACGGTGTTCGCGCTGCTGCACCACCAGCACGCCAAGAAGCTGACGACGGCTGATAATGGGCACGCCGAGGAAGGAGCGATAGCGCTCCTCTTTCACTGCGGGGATATATTTGAAGCTGGGGTGACTCTGGGCGTCCGCAAGGTTAATCGGCTCGGCCAGACGGCCCACTAAACCGACGATCCCCTCGTCAAACGCCAGCGTCACAGTGCGGCCACGCGGTTTTTTGAGTCCGCGCGTCGCCATCAGGTAATAGCAGCGACGATCGTGGTCGGCGAGGTAAACGGAACAGACTTCCGTTTCCATCGCCAGACAGATCTCATTGACCAGAATGTCGAGTGCTTCATTGAGACGCGGCGCACTCGCCACTTTTTCTACAATTTCGCGCAACTGAGTGAGCATAAAGGGCGTGGCCTATCCTCTCTTACGTCGATGGGCAGGATTGTTTCGCTGCCCCGCACTCTCCTGCATAGACATCACCACGCCAGCGAATTCCTTCATCACCCGGCGGTAGACGTCGCGTTTAAAGGAGACAACCTGACGCACCGGATACCAGAAACTGACCCAGCGCCAGCCATCGAACTCCGGCGTGCTGCTGTGCTGCACATTGATATCCGCGTCATTACACATTAACTGCAGAAGAAACCACTTTTGTTTCTGGCCGATACATACCGGCTTTGTGTCCCAACGCACCAAACGTTTTGGCAACTTGTAACGCAGCCAGTTACGGGTAGAGGCAAGTATTCGGACATCTTTCCGGTGCAATCCGACCTCTTCAAACAGTTCGCGATACATCGCCTGTTCTGCGGTTTCACCGGGATTGATGCCTCCCTGAGGAAATTGCCAGGAGTGCTGTCCAAAGCGCCTGGCCCATAACACTTGTCCCTGCCGGTTACAGATTACGATACCAACATTCGGGCGGTAGCCATCATCATCGATCACCGGACTACCTCAAAGCAAAATTTGAATAAGCTGATTGTTTCACACTCCTTACAGGCGGTAAACCACTGGATTCATGGGGGGTTGCGCCGTCTCTGTCGGGATAACTCACAGAAAATGGTAAAGTTATGAACAGTAATCAGAAAAATGATCGATCTTATTCACCTTTTCTGTGGATAGCTTTGTGCAGAACACGGGAGTTAACTGAATAACCTTTTCAGCGCACTCTGAACCGCTGAAAAGAGCCCGCATTTTATGCCATTGATTTAAAACATAATAACTTTAAGTTCGCCACGTTAATGCGTTTCCTGGCAGGCGGATAAATTCACGCCCGCTGACAATCGGTTAAAATATCACCACACCGCTTTTTATCCACAGAGAATCGCTCAGGGTTAGGCCAGAGCGACGAAATTATGGTCAGATCGTGAAAAGTCAAGGCTGTAAATGGAACCAGTACCGCATCGGGAAGGGGGTTATCCCATTTTTCTGTGGATAACCGGGCTGGAGATCCTGTTCATTGTTGCGGGTAAGCCGGGATAACCCTGGCAGCCTGAGGGTGACATCCTGTGGATCCACTAAAAAAAGCACGATCTATCATGTTATTATCGAAGCCCGATAGGGTTTATTTCAGCCGCACAGGTTACCCTCTTTTTATTGTTCAAATTTTAACCAGCAAGAGTTATCAACATGAGTCACCCACCAGGCCCGCCTGAAAATGAAGCCAGCCTGCTGGCCCGGGCGCAGGAGTTAGCCGGATTAACACTGGAAACGCTGGCCGCTCGCGCCGGGCTGCCCATGCCTGCCGATCTTAAACGCGATAAAGGCTGGGTCGGGATGCTGCTGGAGTGGCATCTGGGTGCCAGCGCAGGCAGCAAAGCGGAGCAGGACTTTGCCCATCTGGGTATCGAACTGAAAACTATTCCGATTGATGCACAGGGCAAACCGCTGGAAACCACCTTTGTCTGCGTCGCCCCCCTGACCGGTAACAGCGGCGTGACCTGGTCGAACAGCCACGTGCGGCACAAGCTGGCGCGGGTGTTATGGATCCCGGTAGAGGGCGAGCGTGAGATTCCACTGCGGCATCGCCGTGTCGGCGCGCCGCTGTTGTGGAGCCCCGATGCAGAGGAGGAGGAGATGCTGCGTCAGGACTGGGAGGAGCTGATGGATATGATCGTGCTGGGTCGCGTTGAGCAGATCACCGCCCGGCATGGCGCCTGGCTGCAGATTCGACCCAAGGCCGCCAACAGTAAAGCGCTGACGGAGGGCATTGGCGATCAGGGCCAGCCGATCATGACCCTGCCGCGCGGTTTCTATCTGAAGAAAAGTTTCACCGGCCCCCTGCTGGCGCGTCATTTTCTTCTCTGAACTCCCCCGCCCTGGCGGAAATGTCGCAATTTTGTGGGTGATCGGTGCAGCCATTGCGTATAATCGCCGTTTACTTTTCGTTTAGGATTGAATGTCGGTATGTTTGAGTGGATTTCCGATCCCAACGCCTGGCTGGCGCTGGGCACCCTGACCATCCTTGAGGTGGTGCTGGGTATTGATAACATCATTTTCCTGTCACTGGTGGTCGCGAAACTGCCTAAGCACCAGCAGGCCAGCGCCCGTCGCATTGGCCTGATGGGCGCAATGCTGATGCGTCTGGCCTTACTGGCCTCAATCGCATGGGTTGCCCGTCTGACTAATCCGCTGTTTACGCTGCTGGATCACCCCTTCTCGGCGCGCGATCTTATCCTGCTGTTCGGTGGCCTTTTCCTGCTGTGGAAATCGAGCATGGAGATCCATGAAACGATTGAAGGCGGCGAAGGGGAACACAATACCCGCGTTCACTCCTTCCTCGGCGCGATTGTGCAGATCATGATGCTCGACATTATTTTCAGCCTGGACTCCGTTATCACCGCCATCGGCCTCTCCGATCATCTCTTCATTATGATGGCGGCAGTCGTGATCGCGGTGCTGCTGATGATGTTCGCGGCGCGGGTTATCGGTGAGTTTGTCGATCGCCATCCGTCAGTGAAAATGCTGGCCCTCTCTTTCCTGATTCTGGTCGGTTTTACCCTGATTCTGGAGAGTTTTGCGGTCCACGTACCAAAAGGTTACATCTATTTCGCCATGTTCTTCTCAATGGCGGTTGAGTGCCTTAACCTGATGCGCAGTAAGAAAAAGCCCGCCTGATAAAGTCAAGGGCGAGCCTGCTCGCCCGGATACTTTCAGAATTCTGCGATTAATCCTGCCGGCAAAACCATTTATTACTACACTTTTTGCACTTGACGATTTGTGAGGGGAAGGCGTGATGAAAGGGCTGGCAGGATTAGCAGCGGTAGTGATAACCGCAGCGTTATTAAGCGGATGCAGTTCAGATTATGTGATGGCGACCAAAGATGGCCGCATGATTATGACCGAAGGCAAGCCGAGCATTGATAAAGAGACCGGCCTGGTGGAATACACCGATCAGTCAGGTCACGCAGTGCAGATTAACAGCGATGAGGTTTCAACGATCATTGAACGTTAAGTGCCTGATTTAATCATCTGCCACCCATTCTGCGCTGGCAGATGATTTCCCCGATTTTTCCCCCTTCCTTCCCCGCCATGGCTCGCGCTATAGTCCCTCAGGACACAACATTCCATTCGCTCTATTCCCGATAAAGAAAAGGAAGCTGGCAATGCACTATCATCGTATTCCCCACAGCACGCTGGAAGTGAGTCAGCTGGGGTTGGGCACCATGACGTTCGGCGAACAGAACAGCGAAGCTGACGCGCATGCTCAACTGGATTTGGCTATCCGTTCCGGCATCAACTTTATTGATACTGCCGAGATGTATCCGGTGCCACCGCGCCCGGAAACCCAGGGTCTGACCGAACAATACATTGGCAGCTGGCTGAAACAGCGCGGCAGCCGCGACAAAATCATTCTGGCCAGTAAAGTCGCCGGCCCTTCCCGTGGCAACGACGCCTCAATCCGTCCGGACATGGCGCTGGATCGCAAAAACATCCGTGCCGCCCTCGACGCCAGCCTGAAACGGCTGAACACCGACTATCTGGATCTCTACCAGCTGCACTGGCCGCAGCGCCAGACTAACTTTTTTGGCAAGCTCGGCTACCAGTACAGCGAAACCACCGCGCAGGTGACCCTGCTGGAGACCCTGGAGGCGCTGACCGAACAGGTGCGGGCAGGAAAGATTCGCTATATCGGGGTCTCGAACGAAACGGCGTGGGGGGTAATGCGCTATCTGCAACTGGCGGAGAAGCATGAGCTGCCGCGCATCGTCAGCATTCAGAACCCCTACAGTCTGCTGAACCGCAGTTTTGAAGTGGGTCTGGCCGAAATCAGCCAGCATGAGGGCGTTGAACTGCTCGCCTATTCGAGCCTGGCGTTTGGTACGCTGAGCGGTAAATATCTGAATGGCGCGCAGCCTGCGGGCGCACGCAACACCCTGTTCAGCCGCTTCACCCGCTACAGCGGTGAGCAGTCACAGCAGGCAATTGCTGAGTATGTGGCGCTGGCCCGACAGCATCAGATTGACCCGTCGCAGATGGCCCTCGCCTATGTGCGTCAGCAGCCATTTGTCGCCAGCACGCTGCTGGGTGCCACCACCCTTGAGCAGCTGCAGACAAATATCGACAGCTTCAATCTGACCCTGAATGCCGAGATTCTGGAAGGGATTGAGGCGATTCACCGTCGTTTTACCTACCCGGCTCCCTGAGTGCGACTGCCAGCTGCCGCAGAGGCGGCTGGCTTCCCTCATAGCGCGCGGCAGTAGAGCGAGACAGGCTTGTCAGGATACTCCAGCGCCTCTCCCGCCGCCTGCCAGCCAAACCGTTCGTAATACCCTCTGAACGCCGACCAGAGCCACAAGCGTGGAAAGCCCCGCGCCTTTGCATAGCCGATAACGTGCTGCTGCAGCGCCTCGCTGACTCCTCTGCCGCGCGCCGATTCATCCACATAGAGCGCCGCCAGCCAGGGGAAGAGATCCTGACGACTGATCAGATCGCAGCGCCAGAATCCCACTGTACCGATCGCCCTGCCCGCTTCCACGGCCACAAAGGTGACGGGAAACTCTGCCCCCATCAGGCTGCTGTTAACCACGCTGGCGAAGAACGCCCGGCTGCTGGCCTCACCGAATGCCCGCCACTGCCAGTCAGTAACCTGATCGGCAAAGTGGGGCGCGTCGCTGAGCAAGACAATCTCCATCTCCCGCTCTCCTCTGAAAAACGCTGACGCGGTAAGCCCGCGTACAGGCCGTCCGGTCGTACTGTATCGCTTATTCGCCAATCTCTAGTGCCAGCAACGACTGAATGGTCTGCGCACGGCGGATTTCGCGCGGCTGGCCCTGTTCAAACAGCACTTCCGGGATTAACGGACGGCTGTTGTAGTTTGAGGACATCGAGGCACCATAAGCGCCCGTGTCGTGAAACACGAGGTAGTCGCCGACGCTGGCCGCCGGGATCGCACGCGGTTCTACCATACCGCCTTCCAGCTGGGTAAAGACATCGCCCGACTCACACAGCGGCCCCGCGACGACGGTGTCGATCGTCTGCCGATCGTCAATCGCCCGCTCATCACCCGCCATCAGCGAGATGTGGTGATAGCTGCCATACATGGAAGGACGCATCAGGTCACTGAAACCGGCATCGACCAGCACAAAGTGACGGCTGCCCATCGACTTGACCGCCCTCACCTGAGAGACCAGCACACCTGACTCAGCCACCAGGAAACGGCCCGGTTCAATCTCCAGCTTGACCGCGTGCCCCAGATGCTGAGCAATCCGCTGCCGGGCCGCATCCCACAGGCCGAAATAGTGATCGGTGTCGATCGCCTCTTCGCCAAAGCGATAAGGGATAGAGAGGCCGCCGCCCGCAGAGATTGCCGTCAAATCCTGACCGGACGCCATAACCAGTCCGACCATCGCATCGCAGACCTGCTGCAGGTGCGCATAATCGACGCCCGAACCGATATGCATATGGATGCCCACCAGCTGCAGGCCGTGCTGCTCAATGGCGGCCAGCGCCGCGGCTAAATCACCGTGCCAGATACCGTGCTTGCTGTTTTCGCCGCCGGTATTGGTTTTCTGGCTGTGACCATGACCAAAGCCAGGATTGACCCGCAGCCACACTGCGTGACCGGGTGACACTGCGCCAAGCTGATGCAGCATATCGATTGAACCCGCGTTCACCGGAACCTTCAGCGCCGCAACCCGCTCCAGCGTCGGCTGGTCAAACAGATCGGCGGTAAAAACAATCTCATCGCCACCTGGCTGATAGCCTGCCGCCAGCGCACGTTCGATTTCACCCAGCGAAACCGAATCCACTTTGACCCCCGCCGCCCGCATCAGGCGCAGGATATGAATATTTGAGCAGGCTTTCTGCGCAAAACGTATGACGTCAAACGCCTGCAGCTGCGCAATGCGCGCCTGAATAATCTGCGCGTCATAGGCCCAGAAAGGTCCGGCGTAACGGCGGGCCAGCGGCAGCAGATGAGCGGCGTTGAGGGCGGTTTCGGTACTCTGTAAGGAACGTGGCATGACAATTCTCCTGTGGCGATAGTTCCATTAAGCCAGAATCATGCCATAGCGAAAAATATCTGTTTTAATAGCATCTATGCAGAATGGATATAGGATAGCGGCATGGCGAACATCAACTGGCGGCATATTGAAATTTTTCATGCGGTGATGACCAGTGGCAATCTGACTCAGGCCGCCACGCTGCTGCACACCTCTCAGCCGACGGTGAGCCGGGAGCTGGCTCGGCTGGAGCAGCAGCTGGGACTACAGCTGTTTGAACGGGTACGCGGCCGGCTGCAGCCGACGGTGCAGGGATTGCGCCTGTTTGAAGAGGTGCAGCGCTCCTGGTACGGTCTGGATCGCATTCGGGAAGCCGCAGAGGGACTTCGCCAGTTTCGTCAGGGCGAGCTGTCGATTGCCTGCCTGCCGGTTTTTTCTCAGTCGCTGCTGCCGCCGCTGTGCCAGCCCTTTTTAGCACGTTACCCCGATGTGAGCCTCAATGTGATCCCGCAGGAGTCGCCGCTGCTGGAGGAGTGGCTCTCAGCACAGCGCTACGATATCGGTTTAACCGAAACCCAGCACGCCCCGGCCGGTACCGATCGTCTCGCCCTGCTGACCTGTGATGAAGTGTGCGTTCTGCCACAGCACCATCCCCTGAGTCAGCGTGCCGTGCTGACGCCGCAAGATTTCGCTGGCGAGCGATATGTCAGCCTCTCGCGCAGCGACAGCTATCGTCAGCTGCTGGATGCGCTGTTTCAGGAGCAGGGGGTTGAACGGCGGCTGGTGATAGAGACGCACAGCGCAGCCTCGGTGTGCGCCATGGTCAGGGCGGGTACAGGCATTTCGATTGTTAATCCGCTGACGGCGCTGGACTACGCCGACAGCGGATTGGTGATGCGTAAGTTCAGCGTGGCAGTGCCGTTTACCGTCAGCCTGGTCAGGCCGCGGCACCGACCCGCGTCAGCGCTGGTCGATGCCTTTGTCAGCCATCTGCAGGAGCAGGTGACCGCCTTTCCGGCACGTATCGCCGCCCGCCTGGCTTAGGCGCGGACGCTGGCAGCCGAACGGCCTGGTTTGCGGAAGGTCATCAGGCAGACCAGCAGGCCGATGAGCGCCAGCGCAGCCGCCGCGACCGGCACCGCCGTCAGGCCATAACCGCGACCGATGACCGCACCGCCGACCCAGGCACCCAGCGCATTGCCCACGTTAAAGGCCGCAATGTTCAGGGTGGAGACCAGATTAGGAGCCTCTTTACCGTGACGGACCACGTTGATCTGCAGACCCGGTACCGTGGCGAAGGTGGCCATCGCCCAGAGGAACAGGGTGATCTCCGCCAGCCACAGCGCGTGGCTGGTCCAGCTGAAGAGCAGAGAGAAGATGGCGATCAGCGAAAAACTGAGGATCAGGCTGAATGAAACTTTCCAGTCCGCCAGTTTGCCGCCAAGGATATTCCCCACCGTCAGGCCCGCACCAATCAGGAACAGCGTCCAGCTGACGCCGCGGTCGCTGATCCCGGTGATCTCTAACAGCAGAGGCGCGATGTAGCTGAACAGCGCAAACATCGCCGCCGCGAAGCAGACCGTCATCAGCAGAGAGAGCCACAGTTTTCCGTTAGCCAGTGCGCCAATTTCACTCGCCAGATGAACCGGCTTCTCCTGCTTGTTTGTCGGCAGGCTGACAATCAGGGCGATAAAGGCCAGCACACCGATCACCGCCACGCCCCAGAACGTGGCCCGCCAGCCAAACATCTGACCGAAGCTGGTGCCCAGCGGCACGCCCAGCACGTTAGCCAGGGTCAGCCCGGTAAACATCAGGGCGACAGCGGAGGCCTGACGTCCGGCTGGCACCAGACTGGCGGCGACGACCGCACCAATACCGAAGAAAGCCCCGTGACAGAGCGCGGTGACGATACGTGCCAGCATCAGCAGGTTGTAGTTGTACGCCAGCGCGCAGAGCAGGTTGCCGACAATAAAGATCACCATCAGCAGAATCAGCGTTTTTTTACGCGGCAGTCTGGCGGTGAGCAGCGCCATAATCGGCGCACCGATCGCCACGCCCAGCGCATAGCCGCTGATCAGCCAGCCCGCCGACGGAATGGAAACCTGAAGGTCGCGCGCCACGTCAGGCAGCAATCCCATGATGACAAATTCGGTGGTTCCGATGGCGAACGCACTCAACGCCAGCGCCAGTAATGCAACAGGCATAACACTCTCCCAGTCTTATTTGCAGGTGAACCACGCGGACACGCAGCCCCTCGACGCTTATTAAAATTTGATCTGCGTCACAGTGAGTATTACAGCACAGCCCGGATAAGCGACATAGCCTGCGAAGCGCAAAGGATTATTGCCGTTGCCGCAATAATCCTCGCCTCCTGATGCTCTCTCTGGCTATCTGAGGGGCAGCGGCTGCCCTGTCTGCATCGCGTCAGGTTGCCATTTCCCGTTAACCGGTTACCTTTTTTATATGTGATTCATTAATTATTCCGCAACGTTGCCGATATATCCCTAATCAATTGCCAGGTGTAGTTATCAACTTCTGACGCAGGGAGAGAGAATGCAACGACTCATAGCCTTGATGGTCTTTGCTCTGACCGGCTGCTCGGTTGGTCATTATGAGTACAGTAAAGAAGCTGAAAAGCGGGTTGATATGACCGTGACCGGCATTCCGACCATACTGGGTATCGGCACGCTCGGCACCACCATCCCGCTGACGCCGGAGTACAGCCTGACCGCTGCCCATGTGGCGAAGTTTTCGCTTTATCGGGTCAAAGCCTGGCATCCGCAATGCGACCTGGCGGTGGTCTACCACAAAAACAGCGAAGTAAACCTGCCTCCCAGCTTCCGCAACAGCCATATCGGCGACAAGGTGAACCTCTACGGCTACAGCTTTATTTCGGCGATGCCGGTCAGTTCCAGCGGGCAGAACCTGATCAATACCACGCTGGCGAACAGCTGGAACAAGCCAGACTGCGTCGTGGTAGCGGCGAATGCGGGAGTGGTAAAAGGCATGTCAGGCGGTGCGGTTTATAACGCCTCTGACGATACGCTGGCGGGGGTGATTGTGGGCTACAGCAATAACATCGATGACAATGTCACCGGTAAGACGCTCTACAAGAACGTTGCGCTCTATGTGCCCTATTCCCGCTTTCAGACCTGGCTGGATCAGGCGATTAAATCCTGATATCTGCTGAAATTACTGACAACAGCTGGCCCGTTTCGCTATAAGACGGTGCCGGCTCAGGGAGCAGGGTCAGATCGGAAAGACGCAAAAGCCGTCATCCCTGACCGCTCGGCCCGCGCCCTCCCTGGCGCGAGACGCTTTCCTCTTCTGACCCTGCTCCCTGCGCGCTGAGTTTATCTGTTGCTGTCAGACACACGCTGATTCGGCGTTGGCAGCATAAAAAAGGCCGGGATATCCCGGCCTTTTCTGTTAACAGTCAGACTTACTTGCTGCCTGGACGCAGTGCCGGGAACAAGATGACGTCACGGATGGTGTGGCTGTTGGTAAACAGCATCACCATACGGTCGATACCGATACCCAGACCGGCGGTTGGCGGCAGACCATGTTCCAGTGCGGTAACGTAGTCTTCGTCATAGAACATCGCTTCGTCGTCACCGGCATCTTTGGCATTTACCTGCTGCAGGAAACGCTCAGCCTGATCTTCCGCATCGTTCAGCTCCGAGAAGCCGTTACCGATTTCACGACCGCCAATGAAGAACTCAAAGCGATCCGTGATTTCCGGGTTCTCGTCGTTACGACGGGCCAGCGGCGACACTTCTGCCGGGTATTCGGTGATGAAGGTTGGCTGAATCAGATTCGCCTCTGCCGTCTCTTCGAAAATCTCCGTTACGACGCGGCCCAGACCCCAGCTCTTCTCAACTTTGATGTGCAGTGATTGCGCAATCGCCACCGCTTTATCAAAGTCTTCCAGATCGGCCAGATCGGTTTCCGGACGATACTTTTTGATCGCTTCGCGCATGGTCAGTTTTTCAAACGGCTTACCGAAATCAAACTCCTGCTCACCGTAAGGCACCACCGTGCTGCCCAGCACATCCTGCGCCAGCGTGCGGAACAGGCTCTCGGTCAGCTCGATCAGATCTTTGTAATCCGCGTAGGCCATATAGAGTTCCATCATGGTGAACTCTGGGTTATGACGTGGCGAAATCCCTTCGTTACGGAAGTTACGGTTGATCTCGAACACGCGATCGAACCCGCCCACCACCAGACGCTTCAGGTAAAGCTCCGGGGCAATACGCAGATACATGTCGATATCCAGCGCATTGTGATGGGTGATGAAAGGACGCGCAGACGCGCCGCCCGGGATCACCTGCATCATCGGCGTTTCCACTTCCATAAAGTCGCGGCTCACCATGAACTGACGGATACCGGCCATGATCTGCGAACGAATGCGGAAGGTATTGCGCGACTCATCGTTGGCGATGAGGTCGAGATAGCGCTGACGGTAACGGGTTTCCTGATCGGCCAGGCCGTGGAACTTGTCCGGCAATGGACGCAGGGCTTTGGTCAGCAGGCGCAGTTCAGAACAGTGAATCGACAGTTCGCCGGTTTTGGTTTTAAACAGCTTGCCGCGCGCGCCGAGGATATCGCCGAGATCCCACTTTTTGAACTGCTCGTTGTAGATCCCTTCCGCCAGGTCATCACGCGAAACGTACAGCTGAATGCGGCCACCCACATCCTGCAGGGTCACGAAAGAGGCTTTACCCATGATGCGACGGGTCATCATACGACCCGCAACACTCACTTCGATGCCGAGATCTTCAAGCTCTTCGTTGCTCTTCTCGCCATAGCTGGCGTGCAGCTGGTCAGAGAGGCTGTCACGACGGAAATCGTTAGGAAACGCCACGCCATTTGCACGCAGCACGCTCAGCTTTTCGCGACGCGTTTTCAGTTCGTTATTTAACTCAACGGCGGCGTCAGCGCTCTGCGGTTGTTGTTCAGACATGTCGGTTCCTTATAACCCTGCTTTTAAACTAGCTTCAATGAATCGATCCAGATCGCCGTCCAGTACCGCCTGGGTGTTACGCGTCTCTACGCCGGTGCGCAGATCTTTGATGCGGGCATCATCAAGCACGTAAGAACGGATCTGACTTCCCCAGCCGATGTCAGACTTGTTGTCTTCCAGCGCCTGTTTCTCAGCATTTTTCTTCTGCATCTCAAGCTCGTACAGCTTCGCCTTCATCTGCTTCATCGCCTGATCTTTGTTCTTGTGCTGAGAACGGTCGTTCTGACACTGGGTCACCGTTCCGGTCGGAATGTGGGTAATACGCACCGCAGATTCCGTCCGGTTAACGTGCTGACCGCCCGCGCCCGATGCGCGATAGACGTCAATACGCAGATCCGCCGGGTTGATGTCGATATCAATATCGTCATCCACTTCCGGGTAAATAAAGGCGGAGCTGAATGAGGTGTGACGACGGCCGCCGGAGTCGAACGGACTCTTACGCACCAGGCGATGGACGCCGGTTTCCGTGCGCAGCCAGCCGAAGGCGTAGTCGCCTGACACGCGAATAGTCACGGATTTGATGCCCGCGACTTCACCTTCAGACTCTTCGATAATTTCGGTTTTGAAGCCTTTTGCTTCGGCCCAACGCAGATACATACGCATCAGCATGCTGGCCCAGTCCTGCGCTTCGGTGCCGCCGGAACCGGCCTGCAGGTCGATGTAGCAGTCAGCGCTGTCATACTCGCCGGAGAACATGCGGCGGAACTCCAGTTCGCCCAGCTTGCCCTCAAGCACGTCCAGCTCGGCAACCGCTTCGTTGAAAGTCTCTTCGTCTTCCGCTTCGACGGCCAGCTCCAGCAGACCCTGCACATCTTCCAGGCCCTGCGCCATCTGATCCAGCGTCTGCACGATCGCTTCCAGCGAGGCGCGCTCTTTGCCCAGCGCCTGAGCACGCTCAGGTTCGTTCCAGACATCGGGCTGTTCCAGCTCGGCGTTTACTTCTTCGAGGCGTTCTTTCTTGGCATCGTAGTCAAAGATACCCCCGAAGAACGTCGCTGCGCTCACTGAGGTCCTGAATACGGTTTTTGACCGGGTTGATTTCAAACATGGCTTTAGCGTCTTTCTTATGTTCGATGGGACAGGAAATTTAACGCACAAGTTTACCCGAAACTGGCGGCAGTTTGTAGCGTTGAGACAGGGGGGATGCGGGAACGGCGTGACGCGCCGCATTTTCTTCCCGGCTGATGGCGCTGTGGCCCCGTCAGAGGAGACAACGGAAGGCAGTCAGGCATGCGCGCCTGCCATCACCGCAGAGGCGCAAACCTGACAGAACCTAGTTCAGCGGCCAGAGATGGTCGATGATCAGCTGTACCGAGCGGTTACCGCGATACTCGTTGATATCCAGCTTATAAGCCAGTTCGACCTGACGCACGCTGCTGTCGGGCCACAGTGTGGTATCGACATTAAAGGCGATACCGTCGATCAGCGGACCGCCGTCTAGCGGTTCGACCATTACTTTCAGATGCCGCTCGCCCACCAGCCGCTGTTGCAGCAGCTTAAACCGGCCGTCGAAGGCCGGTTCCGGGAACGCCTGGCCCCAGGGGCCCGCCTCACGCAGCATCTCAGCCGTCTGCAGCGAAAAATCCTGCGGTTGCAGCGCACCGTCAGACCAGATGATGCCCTGCAGCGATTCGCCGTCCAGCCACTCACCGACCAGGTCGGCAAAGCGCTGACGAAACTCCTCGTAGCGGTCCGTTTCCAGCGATAAGCCTGCCGCCATCGCGTGGCCACCAAACTTCAGCATCAGGCCGGGGTTCAGGGTATCCAGCCGCTCCAGCGCATCACGCAGATGCAGACCGGCAATCGAACGTCCCGAGCCTTTCAGCGTGCCATCGCCCGCGGGGGCGAAGGCAATGACCGGACGATGAAAACGCTCTTTCAGTCGTGAGGCCAGAATGCCGACGACGCCCTGATGCCACTCGGGATGATAGAAGGCCAGTCCCAGCGGCAAATCGCGCTGCTCACGCTCCAGCGCCTGACACAGCGCCAGCGCCTCGCTCTGCATGCCCTGCTCGATCTCTTTTCGCGTCTGGTTGAGTGCGTCCAGCTCACTGGCTAACATCCGCGCCTGACTCAGGTCGTCAGTCATCAGCAGCGCCACGCCCACCGACATGTCATCGAGCCGCCCCGCGGCATTAAGCCGTGGCCCCAGCGCAAAACCGAGATCGCTGGCCGCCAGCTGACGCGCATCGCGATTCGCAATCTCCAGCAGCGCCCGGATGCCTGGCCGGCATTTTCCGGCCCGGATACGGCTCAGCCCCTGCCATACCAGAATACGGTTGTTAACGTCGAGCGGCACCACATCGGCGACCGTGCCGAGCGCCACCAGGTCCAGCATCCCGGCCAGATTTGGCTCAGCGCGGGTAACGCCGAACCAGCCCTGGGTGCGCAGATGGGCGCGCAGCGCCAGCATCAGATAGAACGCAACGCCAACGCCCGCCAGCGCCCGTGAAGGAAAGTCGCAGTCGGGCAGGTTAGGATTCACGATCGCCTCAGCGGCCGGTAAGGTCTCGCCCGGCAGGTGATGGTCGGTGATCAGCACCGGAATGCCGTGCTGATGCGCGTACTCCACCCCGGCGTGGGAGGAGATGCCGTTATCGACCGTCAGGATCATGGCGGCGCCCCGTGCACGCGCCTGCTCTACCACTTCCGGGCTGAGGCCATACCCATCTTCAAAGCGATTCGGCACCAGATACTGCACGTTACTGCCGCCCATACTGCGCAGCGCCATCACCGTCAGCGCGGTACTGGTCGCGCCATCGGCATCAAAGTCGCCGACCACCATGATACGACGGCCATCCAGCAGCGCCTGATGCAGCAGCGCAACGGCGCTCTCAATCCCGCTTAAGGACTGAAACGGCAGCAGATTTTTTGCACCGCGCTCCAGCTCTGCGGCATCGCGTACACCGCGATGCAGATAGAGTCGCTTCAGCAGCGGCGGCAGGGCCGCCGGCAGCGCATCGTCTACCGTCACCTCACGACGACGGAGTTCCACATCCTGTTTTACCACCGATTAACCACCACGCTTCTGATTGTCCAGCACCTGCTTCAGCTCCTGCGGCGTCTGATAGCCGGGGATCATCATGCCGCTGTCGGTGAGCATGGCCGGGGTGCCCTGAATGCCGAATAGCACGCCCAGTTTGTAGTGCTGAGCAATATCAATTTTGCAGCTGTCGGGCGCAGCCATCTTCGGCGCATTACCTTTCATCGCCTCATCAAAGGCTTTGTTGCGGTCGGCGCTGCACCAGATCGCTTTCATCGCCGGTGCGATCTGACCATTCAGCCCTTCCCGCGGAAACGCCAGGTAGCGCACGGTGATACCCAGTGCGTTGTAGTCCGCCATCTGCTCGTGCAGCTTGTGACAGTAGCCGCAGGTAATGTCGGTAAAGACGGTCACGACATGCTGCTCTTTAGGCGCTTTGTAGACGATCATCTCCGGCACCAGCGCCTCGACCTTTTTGTCGAGCAGCTTATTGGTGACGTTAACCGGCTGAGTGCCGCTGACGTCATACAGCGGACCCTGAATCATATGTTTACCGTCGTCGGTCACGTAGAGCACGCCGCTCTCTGAAAGCACGGTTTTGAACCCTGGCAGCGGGGACGGGCTGATCTCTGTCTGATTCAGCCCGAGCTTTTTCAGGGATTGCTGAATGGCGCTGTCATCGGCCTGAGCAAGACCGGAAAAGGCGCTGGCTAACAGGGCCAGCATGGCAAAATGCTTGTTCATCGTTGTCCTTATGGCCGCGGTTCAGGCTCGCGGATGGTGTTGTTGATGCAACTGACGCAGGCGCTCGGTGGCGACATGCGTATAAATTTGCGTGGTGGAGAGATCGCTATGCCCCAGCAACATCTGTACGACACGTAAATCGGCGCCGTGGTTCAGCAGATGCGTGGCAAAGGCATGGCGCATCACATGGGGTGATAACTTTTCGGCGTCGATGCCCGCCAGCGTGGCGTAATGCTTAATCCGATGCCAGAAGGTCTGCCGCGTCATCTGCTGCGCCCGATTACTGGGAAACATTACGTCCAGCGTCTGACCATTAAGCAGCCACGGGCGACCATGTTCCATATATTGCTCCAGCCAGTAAACCGCTTCTTCACCTAATGGCACCAGCCGCTCTTTATCACCTTTACCGATTACCCGGACGACGCCCTGACGCAGGCTGATGTCGCTGAGCGTCAGCCCCGTCAGTTCGGAGACGCGCAGGCCGGTGGCATAGAGCAGCTCCAGCATCGCCTTATCGCGCAGCTCCAGTGGGATATCGGTATTGGGTGCCTGCAACAGCCGCTCGACCTGCGCCTCAGTGAGATCTTTCGGCAGTCGCTGTGGCAGTTTGGGTGCCGAGAGCAGCGCACTGGGATCGTCGGGGCGCACTTTTTCACGGTACAGATACTGGAACAGGCGACGCATGGCGCTGAGCAGCCGCGCTGAGCTGGTCGCCTTGTAGCCTCCTTCCAGCCGTTCAGCCAGAAACTGCTGCAGATCGGCTGGCGTCACGCTGAGCAGCGTCAGCTGATGATGCGCCAGCCAGCCGGTCAGCGTCTGGAGATCCTGGCGATAGGAGGAGAGCGTGTTCTGCGCCAGATTGCGCTCAATCCAGAGCGCATCAAGAAACTGTTCTGTCAGTTCGCTGTCCTGCACGTTATCTCCGCCGTCTGGTGTAAAATCATGCTCATTATGCCTGATTCAGCAGCGCTTCTGGTACAATTGCGCCAAAGTCAGTATTTACAGAGTGTTATCTGCATGAAAATCGGTCTGTTTTACGGTTCCAGTACCTGTTACACCGAAATCGTGGCGGAGAAAATTCGCGATTTCATCGGCGACGAGCTGGTCACGCTGCATAACGTTAAGGATGATGACCCACGCCTGATGGAGCAGTACGATTTGCTGATCATGGGCATCCCCACCTGGGATTTTGGTGAGTTGCAGGAGGACTGGGAGGCGATCTGGACGCAGCTGCCCGCGCTGAATCTGCAGAATAAGATTGTGGCGCTGTATGGCATGGGCGATCAGATTGGCTACGGTGAATGGTTTCTGGATGCGCTCGGCATGCTGCACGATCTGCTGCAGCCGATGGGGGTACGTTTCGTAGGCTACTGGCCGCTGGAGGGCTATGAGTTCACCAGTCCCCGACCGCTCACTGCCGATGGCACACAGTTTGTCGGCCTGGCGCTGGATGATGTGAATCAGTTTGAAGTGACGGATGAGCGCGTTGAGCAGTGGTGCGAACAGGTGTTAACCGAGACTGCCGGACTGCTGTAACCCTTTTCAGCCGTTGCGGCCGCCAGCCACATACGGAGACGGCGCGGAATGCCTGGCAGAACCTGACCGGCCGCGGGTCAGTCGACATGCGCGCTTATGTCTCTTCGCCGTTAATGTCGCGCCCTGCTGAAGCAGCAGGCGCGCAACGCCCGCCATTCGTCAGGCTGCATAGCGTCCTGCATCAGCCACCAGCGCAGCCTGTCACCCTCTTCGCTCTTCGCCACCAGCAGCACGCCCGCTGGTAACCAGCGCAGTGGCTGAGTGGGACGCCAGCGTTTTCCCTGCCAGATCCAGCAATGGACACTTTCCCGCTCCAGCGTCCCGCGCCGCAGCCTCAGCCGCCGGCAGACACGACCGCCCTCCGCCAGCAACAGCAGGATCATTCCGCTCCGCATCAGCTCCCCACCCACGGGCAGCGCCATCAGCAGCACGCCCGAGATGGCAGCCACCAGCCAGACGCACAGCACCCCGCACGCCAGCCGGGAGGGCCGCAGCTTACATTGCCACCGGGCCGCGCTCATGGTTGCGCTGCTGGATGAGATTGACCATCCGCTTAAGCTCAGGATCCTTTGGCTCGCCGTGATTCATCAGCCAGTTGAACAGATCGGGATCGTCACTCTTCAGCAGCGCGACAAAGACCTGCTTATCGGTGTCGCTCAGCGTGTCATACTCAAATTTGAAGAACGGCATAATCGCCACATCCAGTTCCAGCATGCCGCGACGGCAGGCCCACTGAATACGTGATTTATCATTAATATCCATGCATCAGTTTCCACAGTTCACAACGTGGCGCTTAGTGTAACCTGGTTTACTACGGCTCGCAGGCGCTGCGTCGCATGCTGTGTAACCTGCCACATTTCAGGCGGCCTCTTTGCAGGGCTATCACGCCTTTTGTGCGCCGTTTTCCGTAAACAGGTTGCATTGCCAGGCGGCTCTTTTAACATTGAAGACATTGTTCCGGATGAACCTTCTTACACAGGATATCTCCATGCCCACTTTTACTTTACCGCCGCGCCAGCCTGCCGCGTCGTCCCGTCTGCCGTTAACCCTGATGTCACTGGACAGCTGGGCACTGGTTTCGATTACCGGTGCGGACAGCACTGCCTACCTGCAGGGTCAGTTAACGCTGGATGTCGCGGCGCTGGATGCCAATCATCACTCCCCCGCCGCGCACTGCGACGCCAAAGGCAAAATGTGGAGCAATCTGCGTCTGTTTCATCGCGGTGAAGGGTATGCCTACCTGATCCGGCGCGAGCTGCGCGACGCCCAGCTGGCCGAGCTGAAGAAATATGCGGTGTTTTCAAAAGTCACGATGACGCCCGACGATGAAGCACTTCTGCTGGGTGTGGCTGGTTTCCAGGCGCGTGCTGCCCTGGCTAACCTGTTTGAGGCGTTGCCTGACAGCGAGAAGCCAGTGGTGCATCAGGGTGAAACTACCCTGCTGTGGTTTGCGCATCCGGCCGAACGTTTTCTGATTGTGACATCACCGGCCCAGGCCGACGTGCTGAAGCAGAAACTCAGCGAGGATGCACAGTTCAACGACAGCCAGCAGTGGCTGGCGCTGGATATCGAAGCCGGTATTCCGGTTATCGTTCCCGCCACCAGCGTGCAGTTTATTCCGCAGGCCACCAACCTACAGGCGCTGGATGCCATCAGCTTTAAAAAAGGGTGCTATGCCGGACAGGAGATGGTGGCCCGGGCGAAATATCGCGGTGCTAACAAACGCGCCCTTTACTGGCTGGCGGGTAAGGCAAGCCATCTGCCTGAAGCCAACGCGCCGCTGGAGCTGCAGATGGGTGAGCGCTGGCGTCGTACCGGCAGCGTGCTGGCGGCTGTGCAGCTGGATGATGGCACCAGCTGGATTCAGGTGGTGCTGAACAACGATCTGGAGCCGGACAGCGTGCTGCGGGTTGAAGGCGATGAAGGTGGCCATCTGACGGTGCAGCCCCTGCCCTATTCGCTGGATGAGAGCTGAGTCACCTTCTGGCCCTGACGTCACGTCAGGGCCACATTCGCGAAGCGTCAGCGTACATAGAAGTAGATGGCGCAGAAATGACAGAGTGAGCCGCCCAGTACGAATCCATGCCAGATGGCATGATTGTAGGGAATGCGGCGTGCCACATAGAAAATCACCCCCAGCGAGTAGATTATCCCGCCTGCTGCCAGCAGCCAGATACAGGCTGGCGGCATAATCATGGCCAGCTGATAAACCACGATCAGCGACAGCCACCCCATACAGAGATAGGTCACCAGCGACAGCACTTTAAAGCGATGGGCAATGGTAAGCTTAAACAGAATACCGGCCAGCGCCAGCCCCCAGATTACCGCCATTAATCCATACGCCAGCGGCGTCCTGAGTCCCACCAGCAGAAACGGCGTGTAGGTTCCGGCGATCAGCAGATAGATCGCGCAGTGGTCAAACGTTTTCAGCCAGGGCCGGACCGGGCCATCGGGAATGGCGTGATAGAGCGTCGAAGCCAGAAACAGCAGGATCATACTGCCGCCATAAAGGCTGTAGCTGACAAAGGTCAGGGTATCCGCCTGGCGTTCGATGGCCTGATGAAGCATCAGCACCAGGCCAGCGATGCCTGACAGACAGCCCAGACCATGACTGATACTGTTGGCAATTTCTTCGCCGAACCAGTCGTCCGCTGCGGGTCGTGGTTTGTGAGAAAGTGTGGGGGTCATAAGTGTGTCCTGAACAGCGTAATCGCAGTGATAATATTCTCCAGCCGGGTTGATAACGATTTCAGTGTACACCTGTACGCTAAAATTATCTTATGAAATTCTGTAACCGTTAAACCGGCTGCTGAATCTGATAAACTGACCTCAGGTCAACCGTTCAACGAGTCATCCATGTTTTCGCACCGCGATCTCGCCCGTCTTAACGATCTGGAAATGCAGGTCTATCAGTTCATCATTAAACATCGTGAAGGCGTCAGTTATATGACCATCCGCGAACTGGCTGAGCAGGCGGGAGTCTCCACGACCACCGTGCTGCGCTTCTGCCGTAAGATGCACTGTGAAGGCTGGTCAGAATTTCGCATTCGTCTGCGCTTAGCCGAACAGCAGCATACGCCTCAGCTGAATACCGCCGGGGTGAGCGAGATGCTGAGTTTCTTTAACAGCATTAACAACCCGGCGTTTGAACAGCTCATCGCTCAGGCCGCACAGAAAATTGCTCAGGCTGAGCAGGTTTTCTTTATTGGCGTCGGCACATCAGGCAGCCTGGCGAAATATGGCGCCCGCTTTTTCTCTAACCTCGGTAAATTCAGTCACGCAATTGATGATCCCTATTATCCGATCAGTCCCGACCTCTATCAGAACGCGATTGCGATTATTTTATCCGTCTCCGGTGAAACCGAAGAGATCCTGCGTATTGCCAGCCAGTTCAGCCTGAACAAGTGCAGAATCATTGCGATAACGAATACGGAGAGCAGCTCGCTGGCGAAAATCGGCGATTTTACCCTCTGCTACCATGTGCCGATTATTCGTCTGGCTGACAACACGGATATTACGACACAGGTTCCGGTAACCTATATTATTGAGGCGATCGGCCGCCAGCTGCGAAAATAAAACAGCCTGTTTTTCACAGGTAACAAACGCCATTTCTCGCGCGGTGTTATATCGTGACTTTCATTATTGCCTTGCTACACTCATCGCAATTTCTTTATCCGGAACGGAGTGAAACATGAGTGCAGAATTGCAGTTACCCAAAGATTTTCTCTGGGGTGGCGCGGTGGCAGCGCATCAGGTTGAAGGCGGCTGGGATCAGGGCGGCAAAGGAGTCAGCATTGCAGACGTGCTGACCGGCGGTTCACATGGTGTTGATCGGGTCATTACCGATGGCGTGCAGCCCGGCCATTTCTATCCGAACCATCAGGGCGTGGAGTTCTACTCTCACTATAAAGAGGATGTCGCGCTGTTTGCTGAGATGGGCTTCAGATGTTTCCGCACCTCCATTGCCTGGACCCGCATCTTCCCGAACGGGGATGAGCAGCAGCCCAACGAAGCGGGCCTGCAATTCTATGACGACCTGTTTGATGAACTGCTGAAGTATGGCATTGAACCCGTCATCACCCTCTCTCACTTCGAAATGCCTTATCACCTGGTTAAAGAGTATGGCGGCTGGCATAACCGTAAAGTGGTCGACTTCTTTGTGCGCTTCAGTGAAGTGGTGCTGAAGCGCTATAAAAACAAAGTGAAATACTGGATGACCTTTAACGAGATCAACAACCAGCGCAACTGGCGCTATCCGCTGTTCGGATACTGCTGCTCAGGGGTGATCTTCACTGAACATGAGAAGCCTGAAGAGGCGATGTATCAGGTGATGCACCATCAGTTTGTTGCCAGCGCAAAAGTGGTGAAACTCGGACACGACATCAATCCGGACTTTCAGATTGGCTGCATGATCGCCATGGTGCCGGTCTACCCGTTCTCCTGCCATCCGGATGATGTGGCCCTGGCGCAGGAAGCGATGCATCAGCGCTATGTGTTCAGTGATGTGCAGATGCGCGGATACTATCCGGCCTATACCCTGAAAGAGTGGGCGCGCAAAGGGTATGACATTCAGATGGACGCTGACGATGCCGAAACGCTGCGTCAGGGCTGCGCAGACTACGTTGGCTTCAGCTACTACATGAGCAACGCCGTGAAGACCGATGCCAGCGGCGTTGACGATCCGATTACCGGCTTTGAAGGCGTAGTGAAAAACCCGCATGTGAAAGCCTCCGACTGGGGCTGGCAGATCGACCCGGTTGGCCTGCGCTATGCCCTGAACGACCTTTATGAACGTTATCAGAAGCCGCTGTTTATTGTGGAAAATGGCTTTGGCGCGATCGATAAGCCGGGTGCCGACGGGAAGATTGACGATGATTACCGCATCGACTATCTGCGCGCACACATTGAAGAGATGAAGAAAGCCGTCAGCTATGATGGCGTCGAGTTAATGGGCTACACCCCGTGGGGCTGCCTGGACTGCGTCTCGTTCACCACCGGACAGTACGACAAGCGTTACGGCTTTATTCATGTGAATAAAAACGATGATGGCAGCGGTGACTTTTCCCGTGCGAAGAAGAAGAGCTTCGGCTGGTATCAGCAGGTTATCGCCAGCAATGGCGAAAACCTCTGACGCGCCCCGCCGCCGCGAAACGCCTCAGCGCCCACCGGCAGCGTCAATGATGCTGCCGGTCACGTATGAGGCCGCTTCACTGGCCAGCCAGACGATCGCTTCCGCAATTTCCTCCGCTTCTCCCCCTCGTCCCATCGGAATCGCACTGGCAAGCCGGTCTACTCTGCCCGGCTCGCCGCCGTCGGCATGCATCTCTGTATAGATGAAGCCCGGCCGGACACCGTTTACCCGGATGCCCTGCTGCGCCACTTCCAGCGACAATCCTCTGGTCAGGGTATCCATCGCCCCTTTTGAAGCGGCGTAATCGACATATTCGCCCGGTGCACCGGTGCGTGACGCCGCCGATGAAACGTTCACGATCGCCCCGCCCTGGCCGCCATGATGGGTACCCATCCGCTTAACCGCCTCCCGGCAGCAGAGAAAGGTGCCGATAACATTGGTGGCAAACACCTTTTGCAGACGCGCCGCATCCAGCTGTTCGGTGCGGCACTGCTGAAACAGAATACCGGCGTTGTTCACCAGCAGCGCCAGCGGTTCCGCCTGCTGATCGAGCTGCGCAAACATCGCCTTCACCGCCTCTTCATCCGCGATATCAGCCTGAATCGCAAAGGCTTCCCCGCCCTGCTGCCGGATTTGGCTGACCACCTCCTGCGCTTCTGCCTCGCGCTGGCGATAGTTCACCGCGACCCGATAACCGCGAGCGGCCAGCAGCCGCGACGTTGCCCGTCCGATGCCGCGGCTGCCTCCCGTAACCAGTGCCAGTTTCATACTGTTTCTCCATAAAAAAGGGCCGGAAACCGGCCCCTGGGGATGAGATTCTGCTGCCGCGATTTACTGATAGTCGCTGATCGGTACGCAGGAGCAGAACAGATTGCGGTCGCCAAAGACATCGTCAAGACGCTTAACCGTCGGCCAGTACTTGTTGTGGCTGCCCGCCGGAAAGACCGCCAGTTCACGGCTGTAAGGGTGAGACCACTCACCGACAATTTCCAGCTGGGTGTGCGGTGCATTCACCAGCGGGTTGTCGTCCAGCGGCCATTCACCGTCCGCCACCCGGTCAATCTCGATGCGGATCGCCAGCATCGCATCAATAAAGCGATCCAGTTCGATTTTGCTCTCCGACTCGGTTGGCTCCACCATCAGGGTGCCCGCGACCGGGAAGGACATGGTCGGCGCGTGGAAGCCGTAATCGATCAGGCGCTTGGCAATATCCAGCTCGCTGATGCCGGTCTGCTCTTTCAGCGGACGAATGTCGAGAATACATTCGTGCGCCACGCGGCCGTCGCGGCCGGTATAGAGTACCGGATAGGCGGACTGCAGGCGGCTGGCGATGTAGTTAGCATTGAGGATAGCGACCGAGCTGGCCTGTTTCAGCCCCTCGGCTCCCATCATACGAATGTACATCCAGCTGATAGGCAGGATGGAGGCGCTGCCAAACGGTGCAGCGGAAACCGCGCCCTGCTGCGTCAGCACACCGTCAATCTGCACCACGCTGTGACCCGGCACAAACGGAGCCAGATGCGCCTTGACGCCAATCGGTCCCATACCCGGACCGCCACCGCCGTGCGGGATGCAGAAGGTTTTGTGCAGATTGAGATGCGACACATCCGCGCCGATATATCCCGGCGTGGTGATGCCGACCTGCGCATTCATGTTTGCGCCATCCAGGTAGACCTGACCGCCATACTGATGAACAATCTGGCACACTTCGCGGATGGTCTCTTCGTAGACGCCATGGGTAGAGGGATAAGTCACCATGATGCAGGAGAGTTTATCACCTGCCTGAGCGGCTTTTTCGCGCAGGTCACCCAGATCGATGTTGCCCTGTTTATCACAGGCCACCACCACCACATCCATACCCGCCATCTGAGCAGAGGCCGGGTTAGTGCCGTGGGCCGAGCTGGGGATCAGGCAGAGATGGCGATCCCCCTCGCCGCGACTTTCATGATAGCGGCGGATCGCCAGCAGTCCGGCGTACTCCCCCTGCGCCCCGGAGTTAGGCTGCATACAGAGCGCATCATAGCCGGTGAGTTGCACCAGCCATTGTGAAAGCTGACCGATCATCTGCAGATAACCGGCGGCCTGTTCAGCCGGGCAGAAAGGATGCAGCTCAGCAAACTCCGGCCAGGTGATCGGGATCATCTCCGCCGCGGCATTGAGCTTCATCGTGCAGGAGCCGAGCGGGATCATCGCCTGGTTCAGCGCCAGATCTTTTTTCTCCAGGCTGTGCATGTAGCGCATCATCTCAGTTTCGCTGTGATGACGGTTGAAGACCGGATGAGTCAGAATGTCGCTCTGGCGCAGCAGGCCGGCTGGAATAGCGTGGCCTTCGCTGGCGACTTCGCCGTCGAGTTTGTCCAGGTCCGGACGCTGATCGTCACCCAGCAGAATAGCGAACAGCGTCAGAATATCTTCGCGGCAGGTGGTTTCATCCAGCGTGATACCGACCGCGTTGTGAATATCGCTGCGCAGGTTAACGCCAAAGCTCAGGGCGCGGTTCAGCACGGCGGCTTTATCCGCCACCTCGACCGTTAGCGTATCGAACCAGTGCTGATGGCGCAGCGTCAGGCCGCCCTGCTGCAGGCCGGCTGCCAGAATCGTGGTGAAGCGGTGAATGCGTGAGGCGATACGTTTAAGTCCGGCCGGGCCGTGGAACACCGCGTAGAGACCGGCAATGTTGGCCAGCAGCACCTGTGAAGTACAGATGTTGGAGTTGGCCTTTTCGCGGCGGATATGCTGCTCGCGGGTCTGCATCGCCATGCGCAGCGCCGTGTTGCCTGCGGCATCGCGCGAGACACCAATGATGCGGCCCGGCATAGAGCGTTTATGCTCATCACGGCTGGCGAAGAACGCCGCGTGAGGCCCGCCGTAACCCATAGGCACGCCGAAGCGCTGAGCCGAACCAAACACGATGTCCGCGCCCTGCTTACCTGGCGCTTCCAGCAGGACTAACGACATAAAGTCGGCGGCCACGCTGACGACCACTTTGCGCGCTTTAAGTGCGGCAATCAGAGCGCGGTAGTCGTGCGCTTCACCGGTGGTGCCCACCTGTTGCAGCAGCACGCCAAACAGATCGTCATGCTCAGGCGCTTTCTCTGCACGGTCGATAATCAGTTCAAAGCCGAACGTTTCTGCACGGGTTCGCACCACATCCAGCGTCTGCGGATGAATATCATCGGCAATGAAAAATTTATTCGCGTTTTTGAGCTTGCTGATGCGTTTTGCCATCGCCATCGCTTCGGCGGCGGCGGTCGCTTCATCCAGCAGTGAGGCGGAGGCGATATCCATGCCGGTGAGATCCAGCGTCAGCTGCTGGAAGTTCAGCAGTGCTTCCAGACGGCCCTGCGACACCTCAGGCTGATAAGGGGTGTAAGCGGTGTACCAGCCGGGATTCTCCAGCATGTTACGCAGGATCACCGGCGGGGTGATCACCGCACTGTATCCCATGCCGATCCAGGATTTGTAACGCAGATTCTGGCTGGCGATGGCTTTCAGTTCCGCGAGCGCCTGCTGTTCAGTGGCGGCTTCGCCTACCGCAGGCGGGCCTGGCAGTTGAATGTCGGCAGGCACAATGGTGCCGATTAACGCGTCCAGCGAACGGGCACCAATCGCGTCAAGCATCTGCGCCTGCTGCTCAGGTGAAGGACCGATATGGCGCTCAATAAAGGCACCGTTGTGTTCAAGCTGGCTGAGAGTCTGAGTCATTAGCAGTAAATCCTGAATCGGGCTGGGGAACCGGGGATCAAACAGAAGTCAGCGGCCTCTGCAGGAGGCCGCCTGACGATTACTCGTCGATGGAGGCTTTATAGGCATCCGCATCCAGCAGCGAGTCAAGTTCGGACGCGTCGCTGGCTTTCATTTTGAATAACCAGCCGCCGGCATAAGGCTCGCTGTTAACCTGCTCCGGTGAGTCGGTCAGCGCGTCGTTGACCGCCACAATTTCACCGCTGAGGGGCGCATAAATATCTGAAGCCGCTTTAACGGATTCCGCTACCGCACACTCTTCACCGGCTGCGAACGTCGCGCCCACTTCCGGCAGATCGACAAACACCATGTCGCCCAGTAGCTCCTGCGCATGTTCGGTAATGCCCACGGTGTAGCTGCCATCCTCTTCTTTGCGCACCCATTCGTGGCTGTCGCGGTATTTCAACGTATTCGGCACATTGCTCATTGGCCATTTCTCCTGAATAAAATTTACTGAGCGACCGGCTTACCGGCGCGGACAAAAATGGGACGGGTGACCTGTACCGGCATCTGGCGGTTACGGATCTCAACGATGGCGGCGCTGCCGACGGAAGCGGGGACGCGCGCCAGGGCGATGCTGCAACCCAGGGTCGGTGAGAAAGAACCGCTGGTAATGATCCCTTCCTGCTGCTGTCCCTGCTCATCCGTGAAACGCACCGGCTGCCCGTGACGCAGCACCCCTTTTTCCGTCATGATCAGTCCCACCAGCTTTTCCGTTCCGCGTTCACGCTGTAGCTCCAGGGCTTCCCGGCCGATGAAATCGCGGTCTGCTGGCTCCCAGCAGACGGTCCAGCCCATGTTGGCGGCCAGCGGTGAGACACCTTCATCCATCTCCTGACCATAGAGGTTCATCCCCGCTTCCAGACGCAGGGTGTCGCGCGCGCCCAGTCCGGCCGGTTTCACCCCTGCAGCCAGCAGGCGCTGCCAGAACCCCGCCGCCTCGCCTGCGGGCAGCGCAATCTCATATCCCGCTTCGCCGGTGTAACCCGTTGTAGCGATAAACAGATCGCCCGCCTGCACGCCGAAAAAGGGCTTCATCCCTGCGACGGCCTGACGCTGCTCTTCGCTGAACAGCGTCTGCGCTTTCTGCTGTGCCTGCGGACCCTGCACGGCAATTAGCGCCAGATCATCGCGTTCGGTCAGCGTAATGCCGTAGTGCTGCGCGTGCTGTGCTATCCAGGCGAGATCTTTCTCACGGGTCGCGGAGTTCACGACCAGCCGGAAGAACGTCTCGCTCATAAAGTAAACAATTAAATCGTCAATGACGCCACCCGAGGCATTGAGCATCCCAGTGTAGAGCGCCTTGCCGGGCTGGGTCAGTTTTGCCACATCGTTCGCCAGCAGGTAGCGCAGAAACTCGCGGGTACGCGGACCGGTCAGATCGACAATGGTCATGTGGGAGACATCAAACATGCCGGCGTCACTGCGCACGACATGATGTTCATCCATCTGGGAGCCGTAGTGTAAAGGCATCATCCAGCCATGAAAGTCCACCATGCGGGCACCGCAGGCCTGATGCTGTTCAAACAGAGGTGTTTGCTGAGTCATAACCATCCTGTGCAGAAGCGAATGAGTACAAAAGCGCGCCGTCATACTGTGCCGACGCAAACGTTCTCCTGAGGCTGACGTTACCACCGAATCTGGCGATTAACCATAAGCAAATCGGGGTCGAAAGCAGAGGCACAGACTAACCAGGAATTGGAGGCAACAGGATAATAAACTGCATTTTTGTGATTAATCGCGCAATAAATGCAGGCTATTTAAATATACGCAGCAAATTTATGAGGCACGACGTCCAGGTTGTTAAAAAGATCCCGCCTTAATCGCGCTTCCGGATAAAAAAAAGTAATGCGAAATCTCACGCAAAATTAGAATAAATCAAACGAGGAACCCTGCTGGTGCAGCGTTGCCTTTTTGTGGTGCAGAAGGGGGTTGAGAGATAAAAAAGCCAGCAGAAGCTGGCTTAGCAGAGGGGCAGATTTAGCGAAGCCAGGCGGGCAAATCGGTCAGGCCCATCGCCTGTTTCAGCATCATCGGTTTGACGCCCGGTAAACGGTCCGCCAGCTTCAGACCAACATCACGCAGCAGTTTTTTCGCCGGGTTGTTGCCTGCAAACATTTCGCGGAAGCCCTGCATGCCAGCCAGCATCATGGCGGCGCTGTGTTTACGGCTGCGCTCATAGCGGCGCAGATAGAGGTGCTGACCGATATCTTTGCCCTGCTGATGGAGACGCCGGATCTCACCGATCAGCTCTGCGGCGTCCATGAAGCCCAGGTTAACCCCCTGTCCTGCCAGCGGATGGATGGTGTGAGCCGCATCCCCGACCAGCGCCAGACGGTGCGCCGCGAAGTTGCGGGCGTAGCGTGCCACCAGCGGAAACGTTTTGCGCTCGCTTTCCAACTGGCAGAGGCCGAGGCGCATATCAAACGCCACGGAGAGCTGCTGGTTGAACAGCGCGTCCGGCATGGTTTCCAGGCGGCTGGCTTCCTGAGGCGACAGCGACCAGACGATAGAGCTGAGGTGTGGGTCCTGCATCGGCAGGAACGCCAGTATGCCGTCGCCGTGGAACACCTGACGCGCCACCGCGTCGTGAGGTTGTTCGGTGCGAACGTTAGCCACCAACGCATGGTGGTCGTAATCCCAGAAGGTCAGTGGAATATCCGCTTTGTTGCGCAGCCAGGAGTTTGCGCCATCAGCAGCAATCATTAAGCGCGCGCTTAGCATGCTGCCATCCTGCAGCGTGATAAAGGCTTCGTTGTCACCAAATGCCACCTGCTGCAACTGCGAAGGCGCCATCAGCGTGACGTCACTGCAGGTGCTGGCGCGTTGCCAGAGCGCGCTCTGGATCACCGGATTCTCGATGATATGGCCAAGATGCGACAGGCCCTGCTGCTCATCATCAAACGCGATGGCTCCAAAACTGTCCTTCTCCCACACTTCCATACCGTGATAGGGGCTGGCGCGCAGGGAAAGGATGGTTGACCAGACATCCAGCTTCTGCAGCAGACGCTCACTGGCGGCATTAATTGCCGAAACACGGACGGAGGGTGACGCGCTCAGCGCCAGGGGCGGCTCCGGCGATTTTTCCAGTACGGCGATGCGCAGTCCACTGCCCTGCAAGCCGCAGGCGACAGCCAGCCCCACCATTCCGCCACCGGCAATCACCACATCAAAAGTTTGCATCTGAGCCTCTTTATTAACGCTTAACCCAGCCAAGCGTGCGCTCAGCCAGTTGATTTCGTAGCCACGGCAGATGGTCCATCGCCAGCAGGCCCAGGTTACGTCCTGCCACCAGCGGGGCGTAACGATTGGCAAAGACGCGAACCAGCCCGTCTGTGATGCCAATGGTGGCGGCACGGTCCGACTGCCGGCGTTGCTGATAGTGATTCAGGACCGCATAGCTGCCGGGGTCCTGCTGTTGCCGATGGGCAGCGGCCAGCGTTTCCGCCAGCGACATCACGTCGCGCAGGCCCAGGTTAAAGCCCTGCCCGGCAATCGGATGCAGCGTCTGTGCCGCATTGCCCACCACCGCCACGCGATGCGTTACCGTCTGCACCGCCTGGTGCAGCGCCAGCGGGTAGCATTCGCGCTGACCGGTGTGGGTGAATCTCCCCAGCCGCCAGCCAAAGGCGCGCTGCAACTCGCTGAGGAATTCAGCATCACTCCACTGCACTATTTTTTCGCGCTGCGACGCCGGATGGCACCAGACCAGCGACAGACGGTTCCCGGACATCGGCAACAGCGCCAGCGGGCCATGCTCGGTGAAACGTTCAAATGCCCGGCCCTGATGAGGCAGCGCGGTGGAGACGTTGGCGATAACCGCCAGCTGCTGATACGCCTCAGTCTGCCACTGGATGCCACAGGATGCCGCCAGTGCAGAGCGTGTGCCATCTGCCGCCACCAGCACTTTTCCGCTGAGTTGCTCGCCGTTGTCCAGCGTCACCTCAACCTGCTCATCACTGCGGGTTGCCTGAGTCACACGAGCCGGACAGCGCAACGTCACGCCCGGCGCTTTTTTCAGTTCAGCAAACAGCCGCTGACCGACGTCAAACAGCTCGACAACCTGCCCCAGCGCCGGAATCTCATAGTCAGCCGCCGCCATCGAGACAAAGCCTGCGTGGCCGCGGTCGGAGACATGGATATCAGTAATCGGCGTGGCACAGCTGGCGATGCGCTGCCAGAGGTTAATCGCCGCCAGCTGCTGGCAGGTGCCGGCTGAGAGCGCAATCGCCCGGCCATCAAAGCCGGGGTGCGCCCGGCTGGCAGGCTCGCTGCGCTCGATCAGCGTCACCGGCAGTTTGCCCTGAGTGAGATGGGAGATCGCCAGCGCCAGCGTCGCCCCGGTCATGCCGCCACCGGCAATCAGAATCGTCATGCCTGTTTAGCCGCCGCCATCAGCGCCTCAATCTCATCGGCCTCTTTCACGACGCTGTCGGTGAGATTTTCAATGCCCTCTTCGGTGATCACGATGTCATCTTCGATACGGATACCGATGCCGCGATACGCCACAGGGACATCCGCATCCGGTGCGATGTAGAGGCCCGGTTCAACCGTTAACACCATGCCCGGCTCCAGTATCCGGTCGCGGCTCGGCGTGCCGTAGTGGCCAACATCGTGAACATCCAGCCCCAGCCAGTGGCCCAGACCATGCATGTAGAACTGACGATGCGCCTCTTCGGCAATCAGCGTATCGACGTCACCGTCGAGAATGCCCAGCTCAACCAGGCCGGTGATCATAATGCGTACGACTTCATCGTTGACTTCGCGAATGCTGATGCCAGGCCGGAACATCTCCAGCGCCCGGTTCAGTGAAGCCAGAACGATGTCATAAATCGCGCGCTGCGCCGGGCTGAATTTGCCGTTAACCGGGAAGGTGCGGGTGATATCCCCGGCATAGCCGTGGAACTCGCAGCCGGCATCGATCAGCACCAGATCGCCGTCGCGCATTTCACTTTCATTTTCGGTGTAGTGCAGAATGCAGCCGTTTTCTCCGGCACCGACAATGGTGTTGTAGGCCGGGAAGCGCGCGCCATGACGGGCAAATTCGTGATGAATCTCTCCCTCCAGCTGATACTCAAACATGCCTGGCTGGCAGGCCAGCATGGCACGCGTATGGGCCAGGGCACTGATCTTCCCGGCGCGACGCATCAGCTCGATTTCATCCGCATCCTTGAACAGGCGCATCTCATGCACCCAGGGACGCCAGTCGGTCAGGGTGGCAGGCGCGCTGAGGTTCTGGCGGAACCCACGACGCAGTTTTTCCAGGGCGCTGAATACCAGGGCATCGGCATGGCTGTAGTCACCCTGTGCGTGGTAGATCACATCCAGGCCGTTGAGCAGCAGGTGCAGCTGTTCGCCAATGTCGTCCCAGGGCAAGGCGCGATCCACGCCCAGTTTCGCAGGAGCCGCCTCCTGACCCAGCCGACGGCCAGACCAGATCTCTGCCGTGAGGTCACGCACGCGGTTAAACAGCACGCTGTGGTTGTGATTCTCATCGCTTTTGATCAGGACCAGCAGCGCCTGCGGCTCGTTAAAACCGGTGAAATAGCTGAAATCGCTGCTCTGACGAAACGGATACTCGGTGTCATTACTGCGCGTCACTTCAGGCGCAGCAAAAATTAACGCGGCGCTGCCTGGCGCCATCTTCGCTAACAGCGCCTGACGGCGCTGCAGGAATCGTTCCAGTGAAATCATCTCTGCACTCCCTGTAAACTGACCGGTTAAACTCGTTGACCTGAAACGCCTGACTTAATGCAGCGTCGGCTTTTGCACTTCTGGCGCAGTGGGCTGTGGGCGGGTAAAGGTGTCATGACACAGCAGGGCTGCCACGCGCACATACTCAATCACCTCTTCCAGCGACTGCTCCAGCTCCTCCTGGTCTTCATCCTCTTCATAACCGAGCTGAGCGATGGTGCGCAGGTCATCAATGGCTTCGCCGGTTTCACCGGTGACCTTATCCAGTTTAGGCTGTGTTACGCCCAGGCCGAGCAGAAAATGGTTCACCCAGCCCGCCAGCGCATCGGCACGGTCAAAGACGGTGATGTCATCATCAGCGGGCAGCAGCAGCTGAAACAGAAAGCCTTCATCTTCCAGCGTGGTCGCCGTGTGCGCGTGCAGTTCTGTCAGTGGCACTGCGAGAGAGTGAGAAAACGCCATGCCTTCGTTAGCCAGATCGTGGACCAGCGTCTTCCAGCTGGTGTCCTGGTTACCGCCGCAGAGGATCCCACTCAGCAGGCCGTGCATTTCTGCGGGCGTCATTCCAACACCCTGCTGTGAGAGCACCGCCGCAAGCGCGTTGTAATCGGGGGTTGCGTTCTGTAAGGACATAAGTTTTCATCGTCGTTGGCAGAATAAGTTCGTGTTATGCTACCACTAGCTGCCTCAAGGTTTCCAGAAAAGGGGTTGTATCTTATTTCGTGGGTCTATATAGTTGCCCGCCTCCCAAGCCATTGACTGCTAAGGGAGTTGCGAGCGAAGTAATCAGTCAGGAAGGTGGCATGTCTGCACAACCGGTAGATTTACAAATTTTTGGTCGTTCGTTAAGAGTGAATTGTCCGCCAGAGCAGCAAGATGCGCTCAATAGTGCGGCTGACGATCTCAATCAGCGGTTGCAAGATTTAAAAGTTCGCACTAGAGTCACAAATACAGAGCAACTGGTGTTCATCGCCGCGTTAAACGTCTGCCATGAGCTGGCGCAAGAGAAAGTGAAAACGCGCGATTATGCTGCTAATATGGAACAGCGTATCCGTATGCTGCAGCAGACGATTGAGCAGGCGTTAGTTGAGCAGGGTCGCATAACCGACCGCCAGGATGCGAAGTTCGAATAAAACTTCATGGTTGCTGTGCTACAGTAACGGTGAGGTAAATTTTCTCTGAGATGTTTGCAAGTGGGCCAGTCCCCTGAGCCGATATTTCGAAAAAACAGAATGTGACGCTCTGTAACCTGTGTGCATGCTCGGTCCGTCCGAGAAGCCTGATGGTTACGACGGCATGTTCACCTTGAACCAAGGGTTCAAGGGTTACAGCCTACGGCGGCATCTCGGAGATCTCCCTTTCAGCACTCCTGCTTTTTTCCCCCGACCGACATGTTATAGTCGCTGAACAGCGACTTATCCGGCGGGGAAATCATGTCTGAACCTTCCATCTCTGCACCTTCCATGTTACAGCGTCAGGAAATTCGCCAGCAGGTGCGTCATCTGCGCCGGGCGCTGACGGACGAGCAGCAGGCCCAGGCGGCCGAACAGCTTGCGGAGCTGGCTCTGAACTACGCCCCGCTCACTGCCGCACAAAATATTGCCCTGTTTCTGTCGGTGGATGGGGAGCTCAACACCCGTCCGCTGATTGCCCGGTTGTGGCATCTGAAAAAAACGGTCTGTCTGCCGGTTTTGCACCCCTTCTCTCCCGGTAATTTACTGTTTCTGCGCTATTCGCCCGATACCCCCTTGCAGACCAATAAGCTGCGTATTCCCGAACCGCCGCTGGATATCCGGCAATTGATCACCCTGGATCAGCTGGATCTGATGATGGTGCCGCTGGTGGCGTTTGATCACGCCGGTCAGCGTCTGGGGATGGGCGGAGGCTTCTACGATCGCACGCTGCAGAACTGGCGGCAGCACGGCTTTTTGCCCGTGGGTCTGGCCCACGATTGTCAGCAGGTTGACAGCCTGCCGGTGGCAGAATGGGATGTGCCTTTGCCGGCCGTAATGACGCCGTCAAAGCTGTGGCAGTGGGAGTAGAGGAAGTGGTGTTACGACACTTTCAGACGGCTTAAACCTCTGTCCGGGCGCATCTGTCTGCAATGAAACCTGAAGAGACGCGATTAAGCGCCTCTCCAGACGGGTAGCGCTTAGTAAAGTAAACGCGCGCGGATAGTCCCCGGAATAGCCTTCATCAGCTGCAGAGCTTTCTCAGCCACTTCCGGCTCAGCATCGATATCGATGACCACATAGCCCATAAATGGCGACGTCTGCAGATACTGAGCGGCGATGTTAATGCCCTGCTCGGCGAAAATCTGGTTGATCGCCGTCAGCACGCCCGGACGGTTCTCGTGGATGTGCAGCAGACGGCTGGCGCTGATGCCGTGGATCGGCAGTGAAACTTCCGGGAAGTTGACCGCCGACAGGGTGGAACCGTTGTCGGAGTATTTCGCCAGCTTGCCCGCAACTTCAATACCGATGTTCTCCTGCGCTTCTTCTGTCGAACCGCCAATGTGCGGCGTCAGGATCACGTTGTCGAACTCACTCAGCGGAGAGATAAAGGGATCGCTGTTGGTGGCTGGCTCGACCGGGAAGACGTCGATGGCCGCGCCTCCCACATGCTTGCTGGCCAGTGCCTCGCACAGCGCCGGGATATCCACAACCGTGCCGCGAGAGGCGTTAATCAGCAGCGCGCCAGGCTTCATCTGCGCCAGCTGCTCCGCCCCGATCATATCCTGTGTCGACACGGTTTCCGGTACGTGCAGGCTCACAACGTCGCTCATGTTGAGCAGTTCCGCCAGATGGCGAACCTGAGTGGCGTTACCCAGCGGCAGCTTGTTTTCAATGTCGTAGAAGAAAACGTGCATGCCCAGGCTCTCTGCCAGCACGCCCAGCTGCATCCCGATATGGCCGTAACCGATGATGCCGAGTTTTTTCCCACGCGCTTCGAATGAGCCTTTGGCATTCTTGTTCCAGATACCACGGTGCGCTTTGGCGTTCGCTTCCGGGATACCACGCAGCATCAGCAGCATCTCACCAATCACCAGTTCAGCGACCGAGCGGGTATTGGAGAACGGCGCATTGAAGACCGGAATCCCGCGGCTGGCGGCGGCCTGCAGGTCAACCTGGTTGGTTCCGATACAGAAACAGCCGACAGCGACCAGCTTTTCAGCTGCCGCAAAAATCTCTTCAGTGAGCTGGGAGCGGGAACGGATACCAATGAAGTGCGCATCACGGATGGAGGCTTTTAATGCGTCAGCGTCCAGCGCGCCCTTGTGAAATTCGATGTTGGTGTAGCCTGCAGCCCGCAGGTTGTCCAGCGCGCTCTGATGCACACCCTCCACCAGCAGGAACTTAATCTTATCTTTATCCAGTGATACCTTTGCCATTTCCCGATCCTATTCAGCATTCAATGAGGAGTACCATAAGCCAGCCTTCTGTCAAAATATCAAAAAAATCGCGTCGGGCAATACAAACGATTGCCCGGGAGCCAGCACGGCAACGGCTGGCAGCACCACAATGCCAGACAAAATCACGGGGTCAGGGTTGAAGAGAGAATGAAACCGTTGCGGATAACGGTTATGTGACATAAGTCACCAAATTTCACCCGGGCGAGAAAAGATGATTTGCAGGCAGAAATAAGCGGCGCCGTATCGACGCCGGACAGATCATTTTTTGATGGTTTTCACGCCATCCGGACCGCCAATCAGCGCAATATCGGCGCCGCGTGCGGCAAACAGGCCCACGGTGACCACGCCAGGCAAAGCGTTGATGCTCTTTTCCAGCGCAATCGGATCGAGAATAGTCAGATTATGCACGTCGAGAATGATGTTGCCGTTATCGGTGATGACATTCTGGCGATACTCCGGCAGGCCGCCCATTTTAACCAGCTCACGCGCAACGTAACTGCGCGCCATCGGGATCACCTCGATCGGCAGCGGGAAGCGGCCCAGCACATCGACCTCTTTAGAGGCGTCGGCGATACAGATAAAGGTCTGCGCCACCGCGGCCACGATCTTTTCACGGGTCAGCGCCGCGCCACCGCCTTTGATCATCTGCATCTGCGGGTTGATCTCATCCGCACCATCGACGTAAACCGACAGCAGATCGATCTCGTTCAGGTCAAACACCGGAATGCCCAGGCTTTTCAGTTTCAGGGTCGAGGCATCCGAGCTGGAAACGGCACCTTCGATCTGATGCGTGACTGTGGCAAGCGCATCGATAAAGTGGGCAGCGGTGGATCCGGTGCCTACGCCAACAACCGTACCCGGCTGCACGTACTCAAGTGCAGCCCAGCCAACGGCTTTTTTCAGTTCATCCTGGGTCATGGTATGTTTAAAACCTGTGCGACAACGAAGTGCGCGTAGTATAAAACAAGGCTGGCTGAAAATGCTCGGCTGACCGACGCGGATTTAACGCTTTGGAAGCCAGCCCACAAAAAACAGGTGAGCCATCACAGGCGGCACTTTTGTGGCATAGTGACGTCCACCCTGAAGGAGAGAGAAGAATAATGAAACGCCCGGATTATCGAACGCTTCAGGCGCTGGATTCAGTGATCCGCGAACGCGGATTTGAGCGAGCCGCACAGAAACTCTGCATCACCCAGTCGGCGGTGTCTCAGCGTATCAAGCAGCTGGAGAACCTGTTTGGTCAGCCGCTGCTGGTGCGCACCGTGCCGCCGCGTCCGACCGAACAGGGCCAGAAACTGCTCGCATTACTGCATCAGGTCGAGCTGCTGGAAGAGGAGTGGCTGGGTGATGAGAACAGTGGAACCACGCCGCTGCTGCTGTCGCT
Organism: Pantoea sp. M_10; assembly: GCF_008631515.1. Classification (NCBI taxonomy): domain Bacteria; kingdom Pseudomonadati; phylum Pseudomonadota; class Gammaproteobacteria; order Enterobacterales; family Erwiniaceae; genus Pantoea; species Pantoea sp. M_10. The sequence goes on from NZ_VWUL01000005.1 coordinate 151,758, forward strand.
GGCGGTCAACGCCGACAGTCTGGCGACCTGGCTGCTGCCCGCCCTGAAAGATGTGCTGGCCGACTCGCCCGTGCGCCTGAATCTGCAGGTGGAAGATGAAACCCGCACCCAGGAGCGTCTGCGCCGCGGTGAGGTGGTGGGCGCGGTCAGTATTCAGCCGCAGCCGCTGCCCAGCTGCCTGGTGGACCAGCTCGGCGCGCTCGACTATCTGTTTGTGGCGTCGCGCGACTTTGCCGATCGCTTCTTCCCCAACGGGGTGACCCGCTCTGCCCTGCTGAAGGCGCCTGCGGTCGCGTTCGACCACCTTGATGATATGCATCAGGCCTTTCTGCAGCAGAATTTCGACCTCTCACCCGGGAGCGTGCCCTGCCACATCGTCAACTCATCGGAAGCCTTTGTGCAGATGGCGCGACAGGGGTCGACCTGCTGTATGATTCCGCATCTGCAGATTGAGCGCGAGCTGGCAAGCGGGGAGCTAATCGATTTGACGCCTGGCCTGTATCAGCGCCGGATGCTCTACTGGCATCGTTTTGCGCCGGAGAGCCGTCTGATGCGTCGGGTCACCGATGCGCTGATAGCGCATGGACATCGGGTGCTGCGTCAGGATGACGTGGCAGCCTGAAAACAAAAACGGGGCGAAAGCCCCGTTTTTGTTGCTGACAAATCGGGATAAAGAAGACCCTTACAACAACAGAAAAGTTAAACGCGCAGGGAGCAGGGTCAGAAGAGGAAAGCGTCCCGCGCCAGGGATGGTGCGGGCCGAGCGGCCAGGGATTGGCCTTAGCGACTTTCCGATCTGACCCTGTTTCCTGTGCAGGCACCGTCTCACAGCGAACCGGGCCAGGTTTTGTCAACAATTTCAAACGGGACATCAGCCCCGTTTTGCATTATGGCGCGTTAGGCTTGAGTTCAAACACCACATCGACCTGATCGTCAAAGTTAATGCTCTGCTGATCGTAGGTTTCCTGGGCTGAGGTATCGGCTGCTGCCGCCGCTTTATACATGCGGTTCATCGGCATCGGCTGATAGTTAGCGACCTGATAGCGGATGCTGTAGATTGGGCCCAGCTTCGCGTTAAAGCCTTCAGCCAGCTGTGAGGCCTGCTGAGTCGCATTTTTAATCGCCGCTTTACGTGCCTGCTCTTTGTAGCTCTCCGGGTTTGCCACGCCTAACTCGACGCTGCGCACCTCGTTCAGACCCGATTTCAGTGCCCCATCCAGCAGATCGTTCAGCTTGTCCAGCTGACGCAGAGTGACCTGAACCTGACGCACCGCACGATAGCCTTTCAGGACAGATTTGCCCTCTTTGGTGTAATCGTACTCTGGCTGGGTACTCAGGTTAGCCGCATCGATATCTTTCTTCTCAATGCCGTTTTTCTGCAGAAAGTCGAAATATTGTGCAACCCGGCTGTCCGCCTGCTTTTTCGCATCGGCGGCATCTTTGGATGAGACATTCACCACGATAGAGAGCGTGGCGATATCGGGACGGGCATCGACTGTTGCCTTGCCTGAGGTCACCACGTGCGGCCCATTTGGTAACTCATCAGCGTGTACGCCAGGCAGTGCTCCGGCGCTCATGATTGCGGCCAGAGCCAATGCTTTCAGTTTCATGAAAGTCCTCCTTGAAAAGGTCACTATGACGGCTTCTAACCGGCGAAGCCCAGCAGCGCATCGGGATGCACCATGCTTTGAGTGGTCATTATGGCAAAAGTTCGCCAGCGGTGCGGCAATAACCGCAGGCTGTTCGCGTTCTGTTCAGAAAGCGGCGATACCCTGGCGCGCCAGTTGCAGGGCAATGAACCACATCACTGCACCGACCAGCAGGTTAATGATGCGCTGTGCCGTCGCGGTGCGCAGACGCGGTGAGAGCCACGCGGCCAGCAGGGCCAGGCCAAAAAACCACAGGACAGAGGCGCTGATGGTTCCCAGCGCGAACCACTGACGCGCCGCGGTGGTCGGCAACTGACCGCCAAGGCTGCCCAGCACCACAAAGGTATCAAGATAGACGTGCGGGTTGAGCCAGGTCACCGCCAGCAGCGTCGCCACGATCCGTCCCCTGCTCTGCCTGCGCGACGTCCCCTCTGCCAGATCGACATCGCCGCGAAAGGCGTGACGCAGCGCGCCCCAGCCGTACCAAAGCAGAAAGGCCACGCCCGCCCAGGTGATTGCCCCCAGCAGCAGCGGAGAGTGACTGAGGAGTGCACTTCCGCCGAAAATACCGCCGCAAATCAGCAGAATATCGCTCAGCGAGCAGAGCGCCGCTGTCATGAGGTGGTACTGCCGCTTTACCCCCTGATTCATGACAAAGGCGTTCTGCGGACCCAGCGGCAGAATCAGTGCGGCACCCAGGGCAAGCCCCTGAAAGTAGAGAGATATCACAGAATTATGTCCTCACATCGTCAGATGTGAAGCAGTATAAGAGGGGGCGATGATTAGCGGAAATTGAAAGAATTAATCTGCGATTAGCAAAATGAATGGGCGACCGGTGTCGCCCATAAAACGATTACTCCGGCTGGGCCTGTGGCGCGATTGTCTCTGGCGCGGCGGTCTCCGGCTTTTTAACACGGTGCAGATGCACATCCATCTGTGGATAAGGAATGCCAATCCCTTTTCCATCCAGCGCACGCTTAAAGTTCTTCAGCAGATCCCAGTAAACATCCTGCAGGTCTCCGCTGTTGCTCCAGCAGCGCACCACAAAGTTCATTGAGGAGGCCGCCAGCTCATTCAGACCCACCTGCACGCCTTTCTCCTGCAGAACACGGCTATCAGCATCAACCACTTCGCGCAGCAGCGTCAGCACCTGATCAACATCCGCATCGTAAGAGACACCAATGATAAATTCATTGCGGCGTATCGGCTCGCGCGAGAAGTTAACGATATTACCGGTGATGATTTTACCGTTAGGCACCACCACCAGCTTGCCGTCAGCCGATTTGAGGGTCGTGGAGAAGATCTGTACGTTCATGACCGTACCCATGATGCCGCCCAGATCGACAAACTCACCGGCCCGGAAGTGGCGGAAAATCACCAGCAGCACACCCGCCGCGAGGTTTGACAGGGAATCTTTTAATGCCAGGCCTACAGCCAGACCGGCTGCACCCAGAATAGCGATGACCGAGGTGGTCTGGACGCCGATACGCCCCAGTGCGGCGATAAGCGTGAACGCGATAATGCCATAGCGTACCAGCGCAGACAGGAAGTCAGCGACCGTGGTATCAATGTGACGCGCGCGCAGCAGACGATTGACCGCATTGGCGATGATGCGCGCAATCATCAGCCCTACCACGATAATCGCAATCGCGGCGACGATGTTTACCGCATAGCTAATCAGGAGTTCCTGATTTCGTATAATCCAGTTTCCCGCGTTGTTGATTTCATCGATCATGCCCGTATCCTGCATGTAACCATCCTGTAATTAAATCCCAAAGGGAATGAGACCACATTGTCAGAACCGCTCTGACAATCCCTGACAAAAGGGTAAACAATAAATGCCGGTGTGCCAAACCTGCATGACCTCTGACATAAATCTGCTGAAAAAAAGGCAAAAAAAAGGCCCTTTCGGGCCTTTTTTATACGGTAACCACCAGGGTGTTACAGTACGTCGACAGCGTTAAGCTCTTTGAAAGCCTGCTCCAGACGGACCACCATAGACGCCTGGGCAGAACGCAGCCAGACGCGTGGGTCGTAGTATTTTTTGTTTGGCTTGTCGTCGCCTTCCGGGTTACCCAGTTGCGACTGCAGATAGCCTTCGTTCTTTTTGTAGTACTGCAGAATGCCGTCCCAGGTTGCCCACTGGGTATCGGTATCGATGTTCATCTTGATCACGCCGTAGCTGATAGACTCTTCGATCTCTGCTGCTGAAGAACCTGAACCGCCGTGGAAAACGAAGTCCAGCGCGTTGTGCGGCAGGCCATGTTTTTCACACACAAACTTCTGCGAATCACGCAGAATGGTCGGGGTCAGTTTCACGTTGCCTGGCTTGTACACGCCGTGGACGTTACCGAATGACGCCGCAATGGTGAAGCGCGGGCTGATCGCATGCAGTTTTTCGTACGCGTAATTCACATCTTCTGGCTGGGTGTAGAGTGCAGATGCGTCCATGTGGCTGTTATCAACGCCATCTTCTTCACCGCCGGTGCAGCCCAGTTCAATCTCCAGGGTCATGTCGAGTTTCGCCATGCGCGCCAGGTATTTGCTGCTGATTTCGATGTTCTCTTCCAGAGACTCTTCTGACAGGTCGATCATGTGAGAAGAGAACAGCGGTTTACCGTTTTTCTGGTAGTACTCTTCACCCGCGTCCAGCAGACCGTCGATCCACGGCAGCAGTTTCTTGGCACAATGGTCAGTGTGCAGAATTACCGGCACGCCATACTGCTCAGCCATCAGGTGAACATGGTGTGCACCCGAGATTGCACCGAAAATAGCGGCGCCCTGTGGTTTATCAGTCTTGAAACCTTTACCCGCGATGAAAGCCGCACCACCGTTGGAGAACTGAATGATGATTGGTGCTTTAACTTTCGCAGCTGCTTCCAGTGCGGCATTGATAGAGTCGGTGCCGACGCAGTTTACGGCTGGCAGTGCGAATTTGTTCTCTTTCGCGACTTTGAAGATCTTCTGTACGTCATCACCAGTGACAACGCCGGGTTTTACGAAATCAAAAATTTTAGACATGATTGTGTCCTGTTTCGTGACCGTTGTTCCCCTTAAGGAACGTCGATTTAAACGCCCAGACGGGCAAGACTTCAGGCGATGCCGCAGGGCATCACCCCCAAAGGTTTACTGCTTCGCACGCTCTTCCAGCATGGCGACGGCAGGCAGTTTCTTGCCTTCCACGAACTCAAGGAACGCGCCGCCACCGGTAGAGATGTAGGAAATTTTGTCTTCGATACCGAACAGGTCGATCGCCGCTAAGGTGTCGCCGCCGCCAGCCACAGAGAACGCCTCACTGTCTGCAATAGCGTTCGCCACGATTTCGGTGCCTTTACGGAAGTTAGGGAACTCGAATACGCCCACCGGGCCATTCCATAGGATGGTTTTCGCATCCTTCAGGATGGCAGCCATCGCCTGTGCGGTTTCGTCACCGAAGTCCATAATCTCTTCGTTATCCGCCACTTCCGAAACCTTTTTCACGGTCGCTGGTGCAGTTTCGGAGAATTCCGTGCCGACACGTGAGTCAGTCGGAACCGGAATACCGTGCTGATCGCGCAGGCCTTTCGCTGCTTCAACGAAGTCTGGCTCATACAGGGATTTACCGACTTTATTGTCGATAGCCACGAAGGTGTTGGCGATGCCGCCGCCGACAATCACGGTGTCCGCGATTTTGACCAGCGACTGCAGCACATCAAATTTGGTTGAAACTTTAGAACCGCCTACGACAGCGACCAGCGGACGCTCAGGGTTGGTCATCACCTTGCCCAGCGCTTCCAGTTCAGCGGAGAGCAGCGGACCGGCACAGGCAACAGGCGCAAATTTGCCGACGCCGTGAGTAGAGGCCTGCGCGCGGTGTGCAGTACCAAATGCATCCATCACGAAGACGTCGCACAGGGCAGCATATTTTTTAGACAGCGCTTCGTCGTCTTTCTTCTCGCCTTTGTTAAAGCGAACGTTTTCCAGCACCACCAGTTCGCCAGCGCCCACTTCCACGCCATCGAGGTAATCTTTTGCCAGGGTCACATTGGTGCCGCTCAGCTTCTCTTTCAGGTAGTTCACGACCGGCAGCAGCGAGAACTCTTCGTTGTATTCACCTTCGGTCGGACGACCCAGGTGAGAGGTAACCATTACTTTCGCGCCCTGTTTCAACGCCGCTTCAATGGTGGGCAGAGAAGCACGGATACGTGCATCAGACGTCACTTTACCTTCTTTAACCGGTACGTTGAGATCGGCACGGATCAGCACGCGTTTGCCAGCCAGATCCAGATCGGTCATCTTAATTACAGACATGGTGAACCCTCTCGTTGATTCTCATAAGTTTTGCCAGACGCAAACCGCGTCTTACCTGAAACCGCTTGCGGCCATGGCTAACGTCGTGTCGAGCATTCGGTTAGCAAAGCCCCATTCGTTGTCACACCAGACCAGGGTCTTGATAAGGTGTTGACCGCTGACCCGCGTTTGCGTTCCGTCCACAATGGCGCTGTGCGGATCATGGTTAAAATCTACTGAGACTAACGGTAATTCCGTATAGTCAACTATACCACGAAATGCCCCCTCTGCCGCGCTTTGCAACAGGGTGTTAACCTCGCACGCCTTCACTGCCTGACGAACAGAAACGCTGAGATCAATAGCCGTCACGTTGATCGTCGGGACGCGAACCGCTATCGCCTCAAAGCGATCGTTGAATTTCGGAAAAATGCGGGTGATGCCCGCCGCCAGCCGGGTGTCGACCGGAATGATCGACTGGCTGGCTGCACGGGTGCGGCGCAGATCGCTGTGATAAGCGTCGATCACCTGCTGATCGTGCATCGCCGAGTGAATCGTGGTGACGGTGCCGGATTCGATGCCAAACGCATCATCCAGCAGTTTAATCACCGGTATAATGCAGTTGGTGGTACAGGAGGCATTGGAGACGATTCGGTCGCTGGCGCTCAGATCCTGCTGATTAACGCCATACACCACGGTCGCGTCGAGATCGTTTCCGCCGGGATGAGAGAACAGCACTTTTTTGGCACCCGCCTGAAGATGCGCTTCGCCATCCGCGCGCGAACCGTAAACGCCGGTGCAGTCCAGTACCACATCAACGTCGAGTTCACGCCACGGCAGATCGGCAATCTCTGCACGGTGCAGAATGCGCAGGGTATCGCCCCCCACCCACATCACATCGCGCTCCTGGCGCACATCAAAAGCAAAACGGCCATGGCTGGTGTCATATTTCAACAGGTGCGCCATCCCGGTGGCTTCCGCCAGCTCGTTGATCGCCACCACCGTAATCTCCGCCCGCCGGCCCGTTTCATATAACGCGCGCAGAACGTTGCGTCCAATCCGGCCAAAACCATTTATTGCTACCCGTACCGTCATTTCTCTCCTGCCACGTCAGACTGAAAAAAACGTGCCGTTAGCCTGAGCGTTTCACTGCATTTTGTACAGGAGATTCTTACCCGGCATTGTCCGAAACCAGGGCAAGAAGCCTGGCGACTGAAACGGTTCAGCTACAATAATAGAAGGAAGGAATAACGGGAATGACTGTGATCAATCTGACTGCTTATATTTAGATCTGCGTCACAAATTGAGGCGAAAACAGGTTATTACTGCAGGAATAAAAGAGCGAGAGGGACGAAAAAGTCGTCCCTCTGCGTTTAGCGCCAGGCGGATTCAGGCCCGCCTGACCGGTTTTTTACGCCAGCAGCGCTTTGGCTTTCGCCACAACGTTGTCGACAGTAAAGCCAAACAGTTCAAACAGCTGATCCGCAGGCGCTGATTCGCCGAAGCTGGTCATGCCGACGATAGCCCCATTCAGACCGGTGTATTTGAACCAGTAATCTGCGATGCCCGCTTCGATAGCCACGCGCGCGCTGACCGCTTTTGGCAGAACGGCTTCGCGATACGCATCGCTCTGCTTGTCGAAGGCATCCGTTGAAGGCATAGAGACGACACGCACCTTACGACCTTCGCTGGTGAGTTTGTCCCACGCACCGACAGCCAGTTCAACTTCTGAACCGGTGGCGATCAGGATCAGCTCAGGCGTGCCGTCGCAATCTTTCAGCACATAGCCGCCGCGCGCCACGTTAGCCAGCTGCTCAGCGTCACGCGCTTGCTGCGCGAGGTTCTGACGGGAGAAGATCAGTGCCGTCGGGCCATCCTGACGTTCAATCGCGTATTTCCACGCCACGGCAGATTCAACCTGGTCACACGGACGCCACAGGCTCATGTTTGGCGTGGTGCGCAGGCTGGCCATCTGTTCAACCGGCTGGTGCGTCGGGCCATCTTCGCCCAGACCGATGGAGTCGTGGGTGTAGACCATGATCTGACGGATCTTCATCAGTGCCGCCATACGCGCAGCGTTACGCGCATACTCAACGAACATCAGGAAGGTGGCCGTGTAAGGCAGGAAGCCGCCGTGCAGCGCCAGGCCATTAGCAATAGCGGTCATACCGAATTCACGCACGCCGTAATGGATGTAGTTACCTGCCGCATCTTCATTGATTGGCTTAGAGCCCGACCAGACAGTCAGGTTGCTCGGCGCCAGGTCAGCTGAACCGCCCAGGTATTCCGGCAGAATTTTACCGAAGGCTTCAATCGCATTCTGTGAGGCTTTACGGCTGGCGATCTTCGCCGGGTTCGCCTGCAGCTGCTCAACAAATTTCTGAGACTCTTCCTGCCAGTTAGCAGGCAGCTCATTGCTGATGCGACGCTTAAATTCAGCGGCCAGTTCCGGGTGAGCCTGCGCGTAAGCCGCGAATTTCTCATCCCAGGCGGACTCTTTCGCCTGACCCGCTTCTTTCGCGTCCCACTCAGCGTAGATCTCTGACGGGATAACGAACGGTGCGTGGTTCCAGCCCAGCTGTTTACGGGTCAGCGCCACTTCGTCATCACCCAGCGGTGCGCCGTGTGAATCATGGGTGCCCGCTTTGTTCGGCGAACCGAAGCCGATGACGGTTTTGCACATCAGCAGTGATGGCTTGTCGCTGACGCTTTTCGCTTCGTCGATCGCTTTAGCAATCGCATCCGCATCGTGACCATCAACGCCGCGCACAACGTGCCAGCCGTAAGCTTCAAAGCGCTTAGCGGTGTCATCGGTGAACCAGCCATCAATGTGACCGTCGATAGAGATACCGTTGTCATCATAGAAGGCCACCAGTTTGCCCAGCTTCAGCGTACCCGCCAGTGAGCAGACTTCGTGCGAGATGCCTTCCATCATGCAGCCATCACCCATGAAGACATAGGTATTGTGGTCTACGATGTCATGACCCGGACGGTTGAACTGCGCGGCCAGGGTGCGCTCAGCGATAGCAAAACCGACCGCATTAGCGATGCCCTGCCCCAGCGGACCGGTGGTGGTTTCAACGCCGGCGGTGTAGCCATATTCCGGGTGACCTGGAGTTTTTGAGTGCAGCTGGCGGAAGTTTTCCAGTTCGCTCATCGGCAGATCGTAGCCGGTGAGGTGCAGCAGGCTATAGATCAGCATGGAGCCGTGACCGTTGGAAAGCACGAAACGGTCGCGGTCAGCCCACTGCGGGTTGGTCGGGTTGTGGTTCAGGTAAACGCGCCAGAGTACTTCAGCGATGTCCGCCATACCCATTGGGGCACCCGGATGTCCCGATTTCGCTTTCTGTACTGCATCCATACTTAACGCACGAATGGCGTTGGCAAGCTCTTTACGAGAGGGCATTTTCTACTCCAGGTCGGATTAATGCTTCGCGCCTTAACTTATTGTTATTAATGAGTTACCGGGCAAAACAAGGAAAAAGTTGCCCATCAATGTACATGAAAATCGGGGCAAAAGTACATGCTGTAAAACGCTAAATGTCACCGCTTCGTATGGCTTTTCCGGCCAACTCTGCTAGCAAAGTGCAGACTGGCAGGCTATAACCAAAACGTTTATTCACCTGGCACGGTTTCAGGTGTTTGTTTTTCTTACCTTGTTATGAATGGGATAGAGCATGAAAATCCAGAAAACGGTATTAGCGCTTGGACTGGCGACGCTGCTGAGCGGCTGTCAGGGGCTGGACAATAACGCGCTGATGCAGTCAGGCGCTCAGGCCTATCAGGCTTACACGCTGAGCGACGATCAGGTTAAGCAACTGAGCGATAAGTCCTGTGAGCAGATGGACAAAGAGAATCAGATCGCGCCGGCTGACAGCCAATATCAGCAGCGTCTGAACAAGATTGCCGCCGCGCTGGGTGACAACATCAATGGCGTCCCGGCTAACTACAAGGTTTACCAGACGAAAGATGTCAACGCCTGGGCGATGGCAAACGGCTGTATCCGTGTCTACAGCGGACTGATGGATATGATGACCGATAATGAAGTCGAAGGGGTACTGGGCCATGAGATGGGTCACGTTGCGCTGGGCCACACCCGTAAAGCGATGCAGCTGGCGTATGCCACCACTGCGGCCCGCACGGCTGCCGCGTCGGTTGGCGGGGTGATCGGTTCGCTGTCGCAGTCGCAGCTGGGCGAGCTGGGTGAGAAACTGGTCAACGCGCAGTTCTCCCAGTCGCAGGAGTCACAGGCGGATGACTACTCCTATGACCTGATGAAGAAGCGCAACATTAACCCGATGGGGCTGGTCACCAGCTTTGAGAAACTGGCAAAGCTGGAACAGGGCCGTCAGAGTTCAATGTTTGACTCCCACCCGGCTTCAGAAGCGCGCGCTCAGCATATCCGCGATCGCATTGCTGCCGACGCGAAATAAGAGACAATCAGGCGCATCATCCTTCAGGGCGATGCGCCTGATACCTTTCGGCTCTGGCTGATTCAGCGCTTGAATATCTGATCCACCATTGAGCCTAAATCGAGTTTATTCTCATGCAGTGACGCCTCATCCATGCGCCCCTGCGGTGACATCCTGTCGATCAGCTGCGGCAGAATCACTGCCAGCGTGCCTGCTGCGCCCTTAACGTCGGTTCCCAGCTTATCCGCCAGTGACTGCAGTTCCGCCTGACCAAACGCCGAGTGGATATCGCTGTGCGCGACCGGCTGATTGCTGCCGGTGCCAATCCACGAGCTAAAGACTTCACCCAGCCCGCCCTGCTGAAATTTTTGCAGCAGCACTTCAATACCGCCCTGCTCCTGTACCCAGTGCCACACCGCCTGCAGCTGGCCGGGCAGGTGCCCGTCACTCTGACTGCCCTGCAGTGAGCCCGCCAGTTCATCAAGAAAGCCCATGATTGCCTCCACGTCGAAAATTGATGTCACTAAGTTTAGTTGCTGATGTGCAGTTGCGCCTGAACCGCATGGCCGAGGCCAGCAGCCGGTCAGACAGGGTATTCGTGGGGAAAACGCAGAGGGGGAATGGCGGGAGACGGCAGCAAAGCCTGCCGGATTATCCCGGCAGACTTGTCAGAGGGGTGCGGCAAATCAGCCTTTGTTGGCCGCCTGAACATGCAGCATATCCAGCGCCAGCGTCGCCGCGGCCAGCGCGGTTAAATCCGCATGGTCATAGCCCGGTGCCACTTCCACCAGATCCATACCCACGATGTTCATGCCCTGCAGGCCACGGATCAGTTTGGTCGCTTTATCGGTGGTCAGGCCGCCAATGACCGGCGTGCCGGTGCCAGGTGCATGAGCCGGGTCCAGACAGTCGATGTCGAAGGTGAGATAGACCGGCAGATCGCCGACGGTGCGTTTTACTTCAGCGAGGATATCGTCAACGCTGCGATCGTTGACCTGCGCCGCATCCAGCACGTTGAAGCCCAGGCTCCGGTCAAATTCGGTACGGATACCGATCTGCACCGAGTGCTGAGGATCGATCAGCCCCTCTTTCGGCGCGGTAAAGAACATGGTGCCGTGGTCAAACGTCGGGCCGTTGGAGTAGGTGTCGGTGTGGGCATCAAAGTGCACCAGCGCCATCTTGCCGAAATGTTTCGCATGCGCGCGCAGCAGCGGCAGCGTCACGTAGTGGTCGCCGCCAAAGGTCATCATGCGCTTGCCACTGGCCAGCAGTTTTTCGGCGTGAGCCTGTAATTTATCGGAGAGATCCTGTGAGTCACCGAAGGCGTAAACCAGATCGCCGCAGTCGACAACGTTCAGACGCTGACGCAGATCGAAATCCCACGGCCAGCGGCAGCCTTCCCAGGCCAGGTTGGTGGAGATCTGGCGGATGGCGCCCGGCCCCAGGCGGCTGCCCGGACGACCAGAGGTGGCAGCATCAAACGGTACACCGGTAATCACCCACTCTGCGTCGCTGTCATAAGGCTGGAAGTTCAGCGGAAAGCGCATGAAGCCGAAGGCGTTAGAGACCAGGGAGTTGTCGTACTGATTGCCAAGCGTGTTATACATAATTGCTCTCTCTATGCGTAAGTCGGGCCAGGCCCGCAAGCCATTAAGATATAGATGAAAAAAATCCCCTCCGCGTCGTTAGGCCCGACGAGGAAGGGATTGAGTGAGTCAGATTATCGGCATAGTCAGCGGCAACTGCAATATACGATTGCGGGCTGAACGATGCGATTACTCATCTTCTAAATAGGTGTATCCGTAGAGGCCGCTCTCAAACTCTTCCAGGAACTGGGCACGAAGCTCTTCGTCGAGATCGGACGCCTGCACCTGATTGCGGAACAGCGACATCAGCTGGTTAGGATCAAGCTGCACATAGCGCAGCATGTCTGCCACGGTGTCACCCTCATCCGACAGCTGCACTTCCACTTCGCCATTTTCGCGTGCGTAGACATCCACCGCCTCGGTGTCACCGAACAGGTTGTGCATGTTGCCCAGAATTTCCTGATAAGCCCCGACCATGAAGAAGCCCAGCATCGGCGGGTTATCCAGGTCATATTCCGGCATCGGCATGGTGGTGGCGATACCGTCGCCATCCACATAGTGATCGATGGTACCGTCAGAGTCACAGGTGATGTCGAGCAGCACAGCGCGGCGTTCCGGCTTCTTATTCAGCCCCTCCAGCGGCAGAACCGGGAAGAGCTGATCGATACCCCATGCATCCGGCATCGACTGGAACAGCGAGAAGTTAACGTAGATCTTATCCGCCATTCGCTCCTGCAGTTCGTCGATGATCGGACGATGCGCACGGTTGCTCGGATCGAGATGCTGCTGAATATAGTGACAGATGCTCAGATAGAGCTGCTCAGCCCATGAACGCTGCTTAAGATCGTAAGCGCCGGAGGAATAGCCAGTGTGGATATCGAACAGGTCCATCTGGCTGTCGTGCAGCCACTCACGCAGCGAACGGCGGGTATCCGGCTCGTGCATCTCCTGCCAGGTTTCCCACATGCTGAGAATCGGGCGCGGCGCATCGGCATCCGGCGTTTCAGGTTCGCTGAACTCGTTGCGCTCCACGCCGATGATGTTAGAAACCAGCACCGTATGGTGTGCGGTCACGGCGCGACCGGACTCGGTGATCACCGTCGGGTGCTCCAGGCCGTGCTCATCACAGGCGGCCCCGATGCCCCAGATCACGTTGTTAGCGTACTCGTTGAGGCCATAGTTGACCGAACAGTCAGACTGCGAGCGCGTGCCTTCATAATCGACACCCAGACCGCCGCCGACATCGAAACATTTGATGTTTACGCCCAGCTTCGCCAGTTCGACATAGAAACGCGCCGACTCACGCACACCGGTGGCGATATCGCGGATATTGGACATCTGTGAACCGAGATGGAAATGCAGCAGCTGCAGGCTGTCGATGCGGCCCGCTTCGCGCATAATCTCAACCAGCTTCAGCACCTGCGTCGCTGACAGGCCAAACTTCGACTTTTCGCCGCCGCTCGACTGCCACTTGCCGGAGCCCTGTGACGCCAGGCGAGCACGGATACCCAGACGCGGCACCACGTTCAGACGCTCCGCCTCTTCCAGCACCAGCCGCACTTCGGTCATTTTTTCCAGCACCAGATAGACCTTGTGGCCCATCTTCTCGCCAATCAGCGCCAGACGAATATATTCCCGGTCTTTATAGCCGTTACAGACGATCACCGTGCGGGTCTGACCCGCATGTGCCAGCACCGCCATCAGCTCCGCTTTCGAGCCAGCCTCCAGGCCCAGCGGTTCACCGCACTGGGTCAGGGATTCAATGACGCGTTTGTGCTGGTTGACTTTAATCGGGTAAACCAGGAAGTAGTCACCGGTATAGCCGTAGGATTCACGCGCACGTTTGAACGCGCCGTTAATAGAGCGCAGACGATGTTGCAGAATCTGCGGGAAGCAGAACAGCGCGGGCAGACGCTGGCCCTGTGCTTCGCGCTCTTTCACCAGCCGGGCTAAATCGACGCGCACATCCGGGCGATCCGGATCCGGGCAGACACTGATGTGGCCCAGTTCGTTGACGTCGTAATAGTTGTTGCCCCACCAGGCGATGTTGTACGTCCGCAACATTTTGCTCGCGTCCTGATCGTTCATTGCAACCTCCTGCATGGAGCGGAGTGCACCCTGTTCGCCAGCTGACGAACCTTTGATATTCTTCATGTCGTCAGACATCGCGAACCTCAATTTTCCGTTGAAAGATGAAACTGTTAACCGGCTTTATGGCCGCTAATCTGAAACGCAGATACCCCATTAAACGTCATGTCCTGTTCACCTGACGTTGCCGTCAGCGCGCTTCACGCATATGAGTTAAGTGTAAAACACCCTGGCCAGATCCGTTTAAACAGAGAACATTTACCCGATCTTTATTGACCATAGATAACCGGTCTCGTTCCACTGCGGGGACGCAGAGAGGAGACAAAGCCCTGAGAACAGAGGTAAAGATTAGCCAGCGCTCGTGTCGGTAAAATTACCGCATCGCAGATATTGTCGGCCGGAAAGAGAAACAGAGGGGAGGCAGGAGCGCGCCAGTGTTGCGCCAGAGCGCAGAGAACCGGGAGAAGAAAAAGCGTGGTTCATTACTTGTATCACCTCCGCATATGCCAGGGGCACATGGAGAACAACCAGGGTGAAAGCCAGAGCGGTGTCTGACGGGCGCGACGCACAAAGTGGCGTCATCCTTGCTGCGGCTAGCGAAGCAGCGGCGTTTTATACCGTTTACGGCGCTAAAAAGCAAAAAGATTATCGGGTAATTCCGTGGAGTGTCAGCAAATTATGCCGATAAAGCTGACAGGTAAAATGCCGAAACAGAAAAAGGGCTGGTAATTGGTTTATCCTCTACCCTAAAATAGCCGTCCAGATGGTTTTCCATCTAAACAGGTTAATATCCAGGCGGTGTTGGCCTGCTGTGCTGACACAACCTCACTGCTCGCGGCTTTGCCTGAAGGGGCGTCAGGTCAGATAACCTCACTGGCGCTATGCAGTCGAATTCAAACCATATTTAAGGTAAAGAACAGAATGGCTAAACACCTTTTTACGTCCGAGTCCGTATCAGAAGGACATCCCGATAAAATCGCCGACCAGATTTCCGATGCCGTGCTGGATGCGATCCTGGAACAGGATCCAAAAGCGCGTGTGGCCTGCGAAACCTACGTTAAAACCGGTATGGTACTGGTTGGTGGTGAAATCACCACCAGCGCCTGGGTCGATATCGAAGAGATCACCCGTAACACCGTTCGCGAAATCGGCTATGTTCATTCCGATATGGGCTTTGATGCCAACTCCTGCGCCGTATTGAGCGCGATTGGCAAACAGTCTCAGGATATCAATCAGGGTGTTGACCGCACCGATCCGCTGGAACAGGGCGCGGGCGACCAGGGCCTGATGTTCGGTTATGCGACCAACGAAACCGACGTTCTGATGCCTGCACCGGTGACCTATGCACACCGTCTGGTTCAGCGTCAGGCAGAAGTGCGTAAAAACGGCGCCCTGCCGTGGCTGCGTCCGGATGCCAAGAGCCAGGTCACTTTCCAGTATGACGATGGCAAAATTGTCGGCATCGATGCGGTCGTGCTGTCAACGCAGCACGCGGAGTCCATCAGCCAGAAAGATCTGCAGGAAGCGGTGATGGAAGAGATCATCAAGCCGGTTCTGCCTGCCGAGTGGCTGAATGCCTCAACCAAATATCACATCAACCCGACCGGCCGCTTTGTGATCGGCGGCCCGATGGGCGATTGCGGTCTGACCGGTCGTAAAATCATCGTCGACACCTACGGCGGCATGGCGCGTCACGGTGGCGGTGCGTTTTCCGGTAAAGATCCGTCAAAAGTTGACCGCTCTGCGGCCTATGCAGCGCGTTATGTGGCGAAAAACATCGTCGCAGCCGGTCTGGCTGACCGTTGTGAAATTCAGGTCTCTTATGCGATTGGCGTTGCTGAACCGACCTCCATCATGGTGGAAACCTTTGGCACCGAGAAAATTGCGACCGAGCAGCTGACGCTGCTGGTGCGTGAATTCTTCGACCTGCGTCCATATGGTCTGATCCAGATGCTGGATCTGCTGCACCCTATCTATAAAGAGACCGCCGCTTACGGTCACTTTGGTCGCGAACATTTCCCATGGGAAAAAACCGATAAAGCCGCCCTGCTGCGTGAAGCGGCTGGCCTGTAAGTTTTCCGGCTGATCATGAAACCCTGCCACGCCGGCAGGGTTTTTTATTGCCTTTTCAGTGGCTTTGCCTTCGTGCAGCACGCGCAGATTGCGCTCTGTTTTGCACTCCCGGCCTGCCCCCTTCTGATCGGATAAAACGCTTCTGCCCGACCTTCCCGCCGCCCCTCAGCAGGTTTCCTAATCTCAGCTACACTTCATTGCGCTTTTTCTGACAACAAAATGTTAACGATTACAAATTGAAATGCTTTGTTTATCTGACATTTAAGATTTAACGCACGTGGTTATTCTGTTCAAAATGCGTTATTTTCAGCGTCGTCTGATAGCCAATAAATAGAGCATTGTCAGAAACTTAATGAGTGCTATACCTCACTGGTTAATTAATCTTTATGGGTAAAATATGCTGAATTTCAGGGTTTCAGCGTGTGTAAGCGATTACACTGATGTGATCAGACTCACTTTTTTCCCGTAAAAGGTTTTTTAACATTGATAAAAACAATGATGGATAAACCTGGAGGCTAAAATGCCTGGCAATACACACAAAAGCAGAACTTCAAATAAGGCGATGACCTTATTTGTCTGCTTTCTGGCAGCCCTTGCGGGTCTGCTGTTCGGTCTGGATATCGGCGTGATTGCCGGTGCCCTGCCGTTTATCGCAAAGGACTTCAACGTTACCGCTCATCAGCAGGAGTGGATCGTCAGTTCCATGATGTTTGGTGCTGCGGTGGGGGCTATCGGCAGCGGCTGGATGTCCTCCCGCCTGGGCCGTAAAAAGAGCCTGATGGCCGGTGCGATTCTGTTCGTTATCGGTTCTCTCTGGTCGGCGATGGCGCCAAACCCGGAAATGCTGATCAGTGCCCGCGTATTGCTGGGTCTGGCAGTCGGTGTCGCCTCTTATACCGCCCCGCTTTATCTTTCTGAAATCGCTCCAGAAAAAATTCGCGGCAGTATGATTTCACTCTATCAGCTGATGATCACCATCGGGATTCTGGGTGCTTACCTGTCTGATACCGCCTTCAGCTTTACCGGCAACTGGCGCTGGATGCTGGGCGTCATCACCATCCCTGCCCTGCTGCTGCTGATCGGTGTCTTCTTCCTGCCAAACAGCCCACGCTGGCTGGCGGCGCGTGGCAACTTCCGCGATGCGCAACGCGTACTGGACCGTCTGCGCGACACCAGTGAGCAGGCAAAACGTGAGCTGGATGAGATTCGTGAAAGCCTGAAGATCAAGCAGTCTGGCTGGGGTCTGTTCACCAGCAGCAGCCACTTCCGTCGTGCCGTCTACCTCGGCATTCTGTTGCAGGTTATGCAGCAGTTTACCGGTATGAACGTCATCATGTACTACGCACCTAAAATCTTTGAAATTGCCGGCTTCGCCAACACCACGCAGCAGATGTGGGGTACGGTCATCGTCGGTCTGGTCAACGTGCTGGCGACCTTTATTGCCATTGGCCTGGTGGATCGCTGGGGCCGTAAACCGACCCTGATTCTGGGCTTTATGGTGATGGCTGCCGGTATGGGCGTGCTGGGAACGATGCTGCACTTTGGCATTACCTCGCCGGGCGCACAGTACTTCGCGGTAGGCATGCTGCTGATGTTCATCGTTGGCTTCGCGATGTCAGCCGGTCCGCTGATCTGGGTACTCTGTTCTGAAATTCAGCCGCTGAAAGGCCGCGATTTCGGTATCACCGTCTCGACCACCACCAACTGGATCGCCAACATGATCGTGGGTGCGACCTTCCTGACGATGCTGAATACCCTGGGCAACGCCAACACCTTCTGGGTCTACGCGCTGCTTAACCTGTTCTTCATTCTGCTGACGCTGATGCTGATTCCGGAAACCAAAAACGTCTCGCTGGAACACATCGAACGTAACCTGATGGCCGGTAAAAAACTGCGCGACATCGGTGCACGCGACTAACCGTTAAGCACTAAAAAAAGGGCGGGGTTTCTCTGGAAACCCCGCCCTTTTTATTGGTTCAGCCCCTTATCATACCGGGGTGAACCGCACGTCCGGCCGGGGCCGCGGCAGGCAGCAGAGCGCCAGCGCCATGATAAAGATGGTGGCAGTCTGGTTATAGGGCAGCACCGAATCGGTCAGCCCGGTGATAAACAGCGCCAGCATCGGCAGCGCCGCCCCGCGCAGATCGCACTTCTTCAGCCAGCCCGCCAGCGTCGTCAGATAGAGCAGCGCCAGCGACAGCGTCCCCAGCCATCCCTGTAACGTCGTCACTTCGAGAAACTCGTTGTGCATGTTGTATTTGACGTTGGTGTAGCCTTCCACATTGAGCGGATAGTGTTTGATGATGAACTGGCGCGCCTCCGTGGTGCGCGCATCCGGCGTTGCGAAGCCGCCGTGATGCTCAATAAAATTCATCGCTCCGCCCCAGATCGCCACGCGCGCACCCAGCGAGGTCGAGCTGTTGGAGCCAAAGTTCTCAATATCCTGCACCCCTTCCACCCAGCGGTTACTGGTCATCAGGATCAGCAGCGCCACGACGCCCACCGCCAGCGTGCCGACGCGCCAGTTAGTGAGCAGCGACAACCGGTAACTCTGCACCACAAACAGCAGGCCTGTGGCGATCAGCGCAATCAGGGTCACGCGGGTTGCACACAGGTAGAGCAGTGCGAAGGTGACAGCCAGCACCACCACATCGGCAACCTTCCAGTAGCGATGCGTCTCAAAACGACTCAGCCATAGCCAGGCGCAGTAGATAAACAGAATCATGTAGGAGGACATCGACGCCGCTTCAGTCGTGAGTTTGATGCGGATGTTCGCGGTGTAGAGATGCTCATGAATACCGAAGCCCAGCGTAATCAGTAGTCCGATCAGAATGAGCACTTTCCCGATACGCAGCGTGGTCAGGGAAACCCGATCGCCATAAATAGCCAGGCTGAGGAGAATAAACGCGCCCAGCAACAGCCGCTTCGCGCCCAGCAGGTAGTTGCCGATATTGGTTATCGCATCGGTTGAGGGGGCGGTCTCAATCCCCTTAACGTGGAGGGCCCAGAACAGACGGATCAGGGCAAAGATAACCAGAACAGCGAACAGCGCGAGATAAAAACCCGCTCCCCTGAAGTCGATCCGTCTGCGCACCAGGCCATAGAGTATGGAGGCAACGGAGAGATAGGAGACGAAGTAGAATATTTTTTGCGGCAGACCGGTAACAAACATATTCAGTGAGAGTGCCAGGCAGAGCGCAATCACGGAGAAATTAACCAGTAACGTTAATCCATTGCGTTCGGTTTTATTCGTCATGCTTAACCTCAGTAAGGCGATTAAGCACGGTCATCAGGTGCTTCATATAATTTTCCTCATAAAAACCGGTGATGCTCGCTTTAATAACCTGATGGTCAGGGAAACGGAAATCCCCGCTCATGGCGTTGAGAATAGCGGCCAGCGCCATGCTGTCATTGACAGGGTAGAGCTGACCATTGTGACCGTTCTGAATAATTTCCGCCGGACCGCTGATGCAGTCGGATGAGACGCAGTAGACGCCGCGCGACATCGCCTCCAGCAGGATCAGCGGGAACCCCTCAAAGTTGGAGGTCATGAGCAGACAGCTGACCTGTCTGATGTGGTGGAGGACATACTCCCAGGCGTTCTCCTGCCAGCCATGCCAGGTGATGCGATCCGCAATCCCAAGCTGCGCCGCGTAGTGCTGGCACTGCGCCAGATCCTCGCCATCTCCCACCATCTCCAGTGTCCAGGGGACGCTGACCTGCTGCAGGGCATCAAACAGATCTTTCAGCTGTTTCTGTCGCTGGAAGTGGATGCGCCCGATATAGAGAAACTTCAGCCCCTTCGGGCGGCCAATGACCACCTCAGTGCGCTTTACCGGGTTATAGATCACATCAACGTCTGTATCACGGGCACCCAGATCCACCAGCTGCTGTTTAATCTGCTGGCTGATGGCGAAATGGTGATCGGCCCGCAGCAGATAGTGGGGACGGTAACGTTCACGCGGGGGCAGATGCATCCAGCTCGACAGCATGATTTTACGGCCGGAGAGGCTGATGGCGCGGCGCGTCATCAGGCAGGGAATCGTATTCAGGGTCAGGACATGATCGGGCTGATAGCGGCGAAAAAAGGCGGCCATTCGCAGCGTATGAATCAGATTTTTTATCTTTTTGTTGCGCAGCGTGCAGACGCTCTCGGCTAAAACAGCGTTGGCGGTCCAGGCACGGGAGTGGCTCTCTTCGCCGCTGTTGATAATAAACAGCCCCGCTTCCGTTCCGGCCTCTGCATTCAGCGCGGTAATCAGCTGACCGGTCACATTCTCCATACCGCCGCGACCTGCCATCAAATCGGTCACCAGCACAATGCGCTGCTTCCTGATGTTATTATTTTTCATTGCGTTGTCCGTACACTGTGCCTGTCGCATCTCATCGGTTCACGCTGCAGTGAACCTTATCAATAGGATATTCTAAAAACGCCGATAACCATATTTAATCCGGAAATTTCCGCCGCTGCCGCGCCTCGTCTGACCACCCTGTGGCCGCCGCCTGCCGTGCCGGAAACGGGGCGGCAGATTATAGCCACGCTGCTGCCATTTTCGCGGGTTATGTTGAGTTCCCGGACAGCGATGATTATCCTGAACGCCATGAAAACACCTCGTCTCCCTATTGCCCTGCAGCAGGCGGTGATGCGCTCGCTGCGCCAGTCGCTTGCGCGTGCCAATCAGGCCCTGAAAACGGACTACCCGGAACCTGCCCTGCTCTACCAGCAGCGCGGCACGGCGGCGGGCACGGCCTGGCTGGCCGCCTGGGAAATCCGCATTAATCCGGTGCTGCTGCTGGAAAATCAGCAGGCGTTTATTGATGAAGTGGTGCCGCATGAGCTGGCGCATCTGCTGGTCTGGAAACAGTTTGGTCGCGTTGCGCCGCACGGCAAAGAGTGGAAGTGGATGATGGAGCAGGTGCTGGGCGTGCCGGCGCGGCGCACCCATCAGTTTGAGATCGCTTCCGTGCGCAGCAAGACCTTTGCCTATCGCTGTCAGTGCCAGCAGCACCAGCTTACGGTGCGGCGCCATAATCGGGTGGTGCGCAAAGAGAGTGAGTATCGCTGCGTGCACTGCGGAAGCCTGCTGACCGCGGGCGAGTTTGTGCCAGCCTGAGACTATTCCCCATTCCGCCCTATTGGACATTCTGTTAACCTGCCGCCCTTTTTTGTACTGAACAGAAGCTGGAATATGTCTCGCATTTTAAGTCTGGCGGTGGCGTTGCTGTTTGCCCCTGCCGCTGACGCTATCAACCTGAATAACTATCATCAGAATAACTTTCAGCAGGCCAAAACCTTTGCTGCGGCGATTAATGCCGATGCACCGGGCTCCTTTTACTGTGGCTGTAAAATTACGTGGCAGGGAAAAAAGGGCATCCCCGATCTCAACAGCTGTGGCTATCAGGTGCGCAAAAATGCGAATCGCGCCGCACGCATTGAGTGGGAACATGTGATGCCTGCGTGGGAGTTTGGACATCAGCGCCAGTGCTGGCAGGACGGTGGCCGCAAAAACTGCAACAAAGACCCCGACTATCGCCGCATCGAAACCGATCTGCACAACCTGCAGCCTGCGGTGGGTGAAGTGAATGGCGACCGCGGCAACTTCGCCTACAGTCAGTGGAACGGCAGCGAGAAGCAGTATGGTCAGTGTGAGATGAAGATCGACTTTAAACTGAAGCAGGCGGAGCCGCCTGCGCGGGCGCGGGGCGCGATTGCCCGCACCTATTTCTATATGCGCGACCAGTACCATCTGCGCATTTCGCGCCAGCAGACGCAGCTGTTTACCGCCTGGGATAAGCTCTATCCTGTCACGCCGTGGGAGTGCGAACGCGACCAGCGGATTGCCAGGGTGCAGGGCAATCACAATCCTTATGTGCAGCAGGCTTGCCAGCGCTAAAATCCCTGCCCTACACTAGCTCTTTTCCCATGACGCCGCTGCAGCGCGGCGTCCGGTCTCAGGAACCTTATGCGCATACCTCGCATCTATCACGCCGCGCCTCTGAACATCGGCAGTGAAATTACTCTGGATGAAGATGCATCCAACCATGTGGGCCGGGTCCTCCGGATGACGGCAGGCCAGCGTCTGGAACTCTTTGATGGCACTAATCTGACTTTTGCAGCAGAGATCACGCATGTTGATAAAAAGCGTGTAAAAGTATCGGTCACAGAGAGCCAGCCGGACGATCGCGAGTCACCTCTGCATCTGCATTTAGGTCAGGTGATGTCGCGCGGTGAAAAAATGGAATTCACTATCCAGAAATCAATTGAACTGGGCGTGAACGTCATTACACCCTTGTTTTCCGAGCGCTGTGGCGTAAAGCTTGATGCTGAACGTCTGGCGAAGAAGATCCAGCAGTGGCAGAAAATTGCGATTGCCGCCTGCGAGCAGTGTGGCCGCAATCGCGTGCCGGAAATTCGTGAAGCGATGACGCTGGAAGCCTGGTGTGCGGAAGCGGACAGCGGTCTGAAGCTCAACCTGCATCCGCGTGCCAGCCAGAGTATCAACACGCTGCCACAGCCTGTGGAGCGGGTCCGGCTGCTGATTGGCCCGGAAGGCGGCCTGTCAGCGGACGAGATTGCGATGACGGCGCAGCACGATTTTACGGACATCCTGCTTGGCCCACGGGTTCTGCGAACCGAAACCACCGCGCTGACCGCCATTACGGCACTTCAGGTGAGGTTTGGCGACCTGGGTTAAGCGATACTTTCGGCGGTGAGAGAGCAGGCATAGTGTCCTGACTGTTCGGCCCACTGCAGACCGAACCGAACGAGGCGATCAACGCCTTACCGAGGAGATAATAATGATTAAGCTTGGCATCGTGATGGACCCTATTTCGTCCATCAATATTAAAAAAGACTCCAGCTTCGCCATGTTGCTGGAAGCACAGCGCCGTGGTTATGAAATTCACTACATGGAGATGCACGATCTCTCGATGCGCGGTGGCGTCGCCTCTGCCCGCACCCGCCTGCTGAGCGTTGAGCAGAATGCGGATAGCTGGTATCAGTTCGGCAGCGAGCAGGAGATCCCGCTGGCTGACCTGAATGTGATCCTGATGCGTAAAGATCCCCCTTTCGACACCGAGTTCATCTATGCGACCTACATTCTGGAGCGCGCAGAAGAGCTGGGAACGCTGATCGTGAACAAACCGCAGAGCCTGCGTGACTGTAACGAAAAGCTCTACACCGCCTGGTTTGCGGAGTTCACGCCTGAGACTCTGGTGACTCGCCGCAAAGAGCAGCTGCGCGCCTTCTGGCAGGAGCATGGCGACATCATCATGAAACCGCTGGATGGCATGGGCGGCGCCTCTATCTTCCGCGTGAAGCAGGACGATCCTAACTTTGGCGTCATCACGGAAACCCTGACCGAGCACGAAAGCCGCTTCTGCATGGCGCAGAACTATATCCCGGCTATCAAAGAGGGTGACAAGCGTGTGCTGGTCGTGGATGGCGAGCCGGTTCCTTACTGCCTGGCGCGTATCCCGCAGGGCGGTGAAACGCGCGGCAATCTCGCCGCCGGTGGGCGCGGTGAAGCCCGCCCACTGAGCGAAAGCGACTGGGAAATTGCGCGCCGTGTTGGCCCGACGCTGAAAGCAAAAGGACTGATTTTTGTCGGTCTCGACATCATCGGTGATAAACTGACTGAAGTTAACGTGACCAGCCCGACCTGCATTCGTGAAATTGAGGCTGCGTTCCCGATCTCCATCACCGGCATGTTGATGGATGCCATTGAGAAACGCCTGGGCTGAGCAAGACGCCGGGGCGAGGCTCCGTGATCAACCCAATACCGGTGCGGCCGTCGCGTGCCGGTTATTTTTTTGGTACATCGTGTGAGAATGAATTTACAACATCACTTTTTGATTGCCATGCCTTCATTGCAGGACCCTTTCTTCAAGCGTTCCGTGGTCTATCTCTGCGAACATAACGAAGAAGGTGCAATGGGACTGATCATCAATAAACCCATGGAAAACCTGACGGTTGAAGGCATTCTGAAGAAGCTGAAAATCTCTGCTGACGATCGCGACCCGGCCATCAGGCTGGATAAGCCGGTTTTCACCGGTGGCCCGCTGGCGGAAGATCGCGGCTTTATTCTGCACTCAGCGCAACGGACTTTTACTTCCAGTATTCGTGTCTCCGACAACACCGTCATCACCACATCCCGTGACGTGCTGGAGTCAATTGGCACCGCCTCTCAGCCCACAAATGTGCTGGTGGCGCTGGGGTACTGCGCCTGGGAAAAAGATCAGCTGGAAAATGAGCTGATGGAAAATGCCTGGCTCACGACCCCTGCCAACAGCCATATCCTGTTCCAGACGCCTATCGCAGAGCGCTGGCGCGAAGCGGCGCGCAGTATCGGCGTCGATATTCACAACATGGCCAGCGACGCCGGACACGCCTGATGTCAACGCAAACACTGTTAGGTTTCGACTTCGGCACCAAAAGCATTGGTGTCGCCGTCGGTCAGCAACTCACCGGCAGCGCCCGCCCCCTGGCGGCGCTGAAAGCCCAGGATGGTACGCCAGACTGGCTGCTCATTGAAAAGCTGCTGAAAGAGTGGCAGCCCGATTTCGTGGTGGTGGGTTTACCCCTCAATATGGATGGCACTGAACAGCCGTTAACGGCCCGGGCGCGAAAATTTGCCAATCGCCTGCACGGTCGGTTTGGCATCCGGGTCGAGCTACAGGATGAGCGCCTCAGCACCGTCGAAGCGCGTGCGGGTCTCTTCGAACGTGGCGGTTATCGTGCGCTCAGCAAAGGGTCGGTGGATTCACAGTCGGCCGCCATCATTTTGCAGGACTGGTTCGAGAACCACTACTGACCTGACGCGATCAGTCCGGCAGCTTCACGTGCCAGCCTGCTCTGCTCAAAGGTTTGCATACCGGCCTGTGCGCCGGTCTGCAACAGAGCAGGGATCTGGTGCATCTTGCCCTCCCGAATCAGATGAGTGATGCCCGGTGTCGCAACCAGGATCTCGAACAGCCCGATGCGCGATCCGGCAACGGAAGGCACCAGCCGCTGCGCAATGACCGCTTTCAGGCTGCCCGCCAGCTGCGTTCGCACCAGCGGTTTCTCCTCCGCCGGAAAGACATCCACCAGCCTGTCCACCGCCTGCGCCGCGCCGCGGGTGTGCAGGGTTGCCAGCACCAGATGCCCCGTTTCCGCCGCCGTCAGCGCCTGACGGATGGTGTCGCTGTCGCGCAGCTCGCCCAGCAGAATCACATCGGGATCTTCCCGCAGCGCCGCTCTGATGCCCAGTGAGAAAGAGGGACAGTGCAGGCCTATTTCACGCTGCTGTATCAGCGACTGCTGGCTGTGGTGGATAAATTCAATGGGATCTTCCAGCGTGATGATATGACGGGCATGCTGGCGATTGAGCGCATCCACCAGCGCCGCCAGCGTGGTGGATTTGCCGCTTCCGGTCGCCCCGGTGACCAGAATCAATCCATCCTGCTGCTCCAGCAGCGTCGGCACCACGGCGGGAAGCTGCAGGCTCTCCAGCGTGGGGCAGACCGCAAAGATAAGGCGCAGCGCCAGCGACAGGCCGTTGCGCTGCATAAACAGACTGGCGCGCAGACGCTGACCGTCGGCGAGGCTCAGGGCGAAATCGATCTGCCCGTCACGCGCCAGCTGCTGGCGCTGGGGTTCACTGAGCCAGCGGGCCATA
Source organism: Pantoea sp. M_10 (assembly GCF_008631515.1). Classification (NCBI taxonomy): domain Bacteria; kingdom Pseudomonadati; phylum Pseudomonadota; class Gammaproteobacteria; order Enterobacterales; family Erwiniaceae; genus Pantoea; species Pantoea sp. M_10. The sequence goes on from NZ_VWUL01000005.1 coordinate 177,491, forward strand.
AACTCCGTCATCCAGGCGGCCGAGAGCGGGCTCTGCTGCGGAATCGCCTCCAGCCTCCCCTGCCGCCGCCAGTAGGGCAAATGTCCGCTGCAAAGGTGCAGATCGGCCGCATTATGCTTTACACTAAGCGCCACCATTTCATCCAGATTCATAATGTCTCCTGACTATGACCTCAATCCAGCACAACCTACAGCAAGTCCGGCAGCGCATTGCGGCCGCTGCCGCGCGTTGCGGCCGCGCACCAGAAGAAATTACCCTGCTTGCCGTCAGTAAAACCAAACCTGCGAGCGCGGTCGAAGAAGCCTTTACCGCGGGTCAGATCGCCTTTGGCGAAAATTACGTGCAGGAAGGGGTTGAAAAGGTTCAGGCGCTGGCCGCACATCCGGAACTGGAGTGGCACTTCATCGGTCCGTTGCAGTCCAATAAAAGCCGGCTGGTGGCGGAAAATTTTGCCTGGTGCCACACCCTTGACCGTCTGCGCATTGCCCAGCGGCTCAACGATCAGCGTCCCGCCTCACTGCCACCGCTGAATGTGTTAATTCAGGTAAATATCAGTGACGAGACGAGTAAATCTGGCATCATGCTGGAGGCCGTTTCCGGGCTGGCAGAGGCGATAGCGGCCCTGCCGCAGCTGCGACTGCGGGGATTAATGGCGATTCCGGCGGCGGAGAGTGACTACACGAAGCAGCTGGCGGTGTGTCAGCAGATGGCGGAAGCATTCCGTCAGCTGCAGCAGCACTATCCGCATATTGACACGCTTTCGCTGGGAATGAGCGATGACATGGAGGCGGCCATCGCCGCAGGCAGTACGATGGTGCGCATCGGCACCGCCATTTTTGGCGCACGCGATTATGCGCACAACTCACAACAATAACAGAGGAACTTCATGTTAACACTGACGTTTTTAGTAAAAACGCTGATCGATCTCTACGTCATGGTGCTGCTGCTGCGCATCTGGATGCAGTGGTCACGCTGCGATTTTTATAATCCCGTGGCGCAGTTCGTCGTCAAAGTCACGCAGCCGATTGTTAAGCCGCTGCGCCGCATCATTCCGGCACTGGGGCCGATTGATACCGCCTCGCTGCTGCTGGCCTTTGTCCTGACCACGCTGAAATACCCGATTTTACTGCTGATTCAGGTGGGCGTGTTCTCGGTTGATCCGACCAACCTGCTGGTCGGCCTGCTGTCGCTGATTAAATCGGCCGGTTATCTGGTCTTCTGGGTGATCATCATTCGCTCACTGATGAGCTGGATCAGCCAGGGTCGCGGCCCGGTCGACTACCTGCTGGTGCAGCTGACCGAACCGATGATGGCACCGATTCGCCGTATTCTGCCTGCCATGGGCGGTATCGATTTCTCCGCGATGATCGTCATCCTGGTGCTGTATGCCCTGAACTTTCTCGGCATGGACCTGTTCCCGGGTCTCTGGTACCTGCTGTAAATGAATCAAACTGGAACTGTTATGCAAAAAGTTGTGCTCGCCACCGGTAATCCCGGCAAAGTGCGTGAACTGGCGGAGCTGCTCTCCGCCTTTGGTCTGGATATCGTCGCTCAGAGTGACCTGGGGGTTGAGTCGGCGGAAGAGACCGGCCTGACCTTTATCGAGAATGCCATTCTCAAAGCGCGTCACGCGGCGCAGATCACCGGACTGCCGGCGATTGCCGACGACTCCGGCCTGGCCGTGGATGCGCTGGGTGGCGCGCCTGGTATCTATTCGGCGCGTTACGCCGGAGAAGATGCCAGCGATCAGCAGAATCTGGAGAAGCTGCTGCAGGCGCTGGAAAACGTGCCGGACGGCCAGCGTCAGGCGCAGTTCCACTGCGTGCTGGTCTATCTGCGTCATGCGGACGATCCTACGCCGCTGGTGTTCCACGGCAGCTGGGAGGGGGAAATTACCCGTTCCGCTGCGGGTGCCGGTGGCTTTGGATATGACCCGATTTTCTCTGTTCCGGCGCTGGGTAAAACGGCCGCTGAACTGAGCAAAGCGGAAAAAGGTGCCGTTTCTCACCGGGGTAAAGCATTGACGCTGCTGCTGGAAGCGATGCGTAATGCCTAATCTGCCGCCGTTAAGTCTCTATATCCATATTCCGTGGTGCGTTCAGAAGTGTCCCTACTGCGATTTTAACTCCCATGCGCTGAAGGATGAGGTGCCGCACGTTGAATACGTGCAGCACCTGCTGCGCGATCTGGAGATCGATCTACCGCTGATTCATGGCCGCGAAGTGCGCACCATCTTCATTGGTGGCGGCACCCCCAGCCTGCTGAGCAGCAGCGCGATGCAGATGCTGATGGATGGGGTGCGGGCGCGTCTGACGCTGGCTCCCGATGCGGAGGTGACCATGGAGGCCAATCCGGGCACCGTGGAAGCCGATCGCTTCAGCGCCTATCAGCGCGCCGGCATTAACCGTATTTCGATTGGCGTTCAGAGTTTCAGTCCGCAGAAGCTGCAGCGCCTCGGCCGCATTCACGGGCCTGACGAGGCGACCCGTGCCGCCCAACTGGCACAGTCGCTGTCGCTGCGCAGCTTCAACCTCGACCTGATGCACGGCCTGCCGGACCAGTCGCTGGAAGAGGCGCTCGACGATTTACGTCAGGCGATTGCGCTCAATCCGCCGCACCTCTCCTGGTATCAGCTGACCATTGAACCCAACACCCTGTTTGGTTCCCGTCCGCCGGTGCTGCCGGATGATGATGCGCTGTGGGACATTTTCGAACAGGGCGATCAGCTGCTGCGGGAGGCGGGTTATCAGCAGTATGAAACCTCCGCCTACGCGAAGCCGGGTTATCGCTGTGAGCACAACCTTAACTACTGGCGTTTCGGCGACTATCTGGGGATCGGCTGTGGCGCACACGGCAAGCTGACGCAACCGGATGGGCGCATTGTACGCACGGTGAAAACCCGTCATCCGCGTGGATTCATGCAGGGAAATTACCGCGAGAAGCAGTATGAGGTGGCCGACAGCGACAAGCCGTTTGAATATTTCATGAACCGCTTTCGCCTGCTGGAAGCAGCACCGCGCGACGAGTTCAGCCGCTACACCGGTCTGTCAGAGCAGGCGATCCGTCCGCAGATGGATGCCGCGATCGCTGCGGGTTATGTGACGGAAACGGCGGATCAGTGGCAGATTACAGAGAAAGGAAAACTGTTTCTGAATTCGCTGCTGGAGCTGTTTCTGGCGGAAGAGTAACAAAGGCGCCTCAGCCCGGCAGGCTGAGGCGTGACACTATTTTTTCAGGGAGCCCGTCAGCTGCTTACGCTGATCTTCCAGCGAAATGACGCGATTACAGACCTCGTGACCGAAGTTCTGGAAATCCTGCTCCTGTTTGCTCCACTCAGCCTGAATCGACTGCTGCAGACCGCCAAGATTTCCCATAATCGCCTGCAGCGGATTGCTGCCGCCACTGCCCTGCTTACTGCCCATCTCATTCAGGCTATCCTGCATGACGCCGCCCAGCGTCGACTGAACCAGCCTCTCCCCTTCCGCGCGCACCTTATCGATCGCCTGATGGTGGAACGTCAGCCCGTCGTCGCGGTGCTCGATGATGCGGTTCATCTGCTGTTTCAGCTGGCCATTCAGCGTGCTCAGGCGATTGCGGACGTTGCTGTCGGTGCCCAGTTTCTCCACGATCACCCGATCCAGTGCCGCACGTCCTTTCTCCAGACGTGAGGTCGCCCCGCTGTCGATCCACGGCAGATCGCGACGCAGCGCGTTCTGGTAATCGATCGCTTTCTGGCGTTCCGCTGTGCTCAGCGACACCTTCTGCCCGTTGAACTGAACGTCGCCCTGCGGCGAGATCTCAAGATTGCCATTGGCACCAACCACCTGCACGCTCTGCGGCTTAATCACCACATCATCCTGCGGCTTAACGCTGCATTCATAGGCTGCCTGAGCCTGGGTCGCTGCTGCCAGCAGCACAGCAAGAAGCGCTTTACGCATCATATCTACTCCCTAACATCTGGTGCGGAACCGTTCAGCGATCGGGCCTCAGCCCGACACCGTGTTTCTTAAAACCGGGCCGGCGGCTTGGCGTTCTGCCCCATCCGGGATGGCAGACCAGCAGCCTGACCGACCTGACCTTTAGTCCCACCAGACGTCGAAGAGTTCCGTCATCTGCACATCCTGCAGCTTGTGATCTTCCAGCCATTTGCGGACCAGAGCGCGATGCTCCTCGGTGCATTTGCCGGTTTTCTGCAGGCAGACCAGACCTTCCCACACCAGGTAACCGCTGCCATCAAAAGCCAGACCGTTAGGATCGATCGCTTCGTTGATGAACTGGTTGAGCGTCTCATCGATTTCACTTTCGCTGGTGCCTTCCGGGAAGCGCCAGGCAACCGAGAAACCCAGCTCCTGAAACTCATCAATGTGCAGTTTTTTGCGTAAACGGCGGCTGCGTTGTGTGGCCATTATTTCACCCTCTCAAACATTAAATCCCATACGCCGTGGCCTAAACGCTGCCCGCGCTGCTCAAACTTGGTCAGTGGACGCGTCTCAGGACGCGGCACATAATTCTGTTGTTCTGACTGGTTACGGTAACCATCAATGCTGTTCATCACTTCCAGCATATGCTCCGCGTAGGCTTCCCAGTCGGTCGCCATGTGGAAAACGCCGCCCAGCTTCAGTTTACGCATCACCAGTTCGGCGAAAGGCACCTGGACGATACGGCGTTTGTTATGACGCGCTTTGTGCCACGGATCGGGGAAAAAGAGCTGAACCATGCGCAGCGAGTTATCCGGGATCATCTTCTCCAGCACTTCCACCGCGTCATGACACATCACCCGCAGGTTCTGTACATCCGCCTCTTTCGCGGCGGCCAGACAGGCTCCCACGCCTGGCGCATGCACTTCAATACCCAGGAAGTTCTGATGCGGCGTGTTCTGCGCCATGGTGACCAGCGACGCGCCCATACCAAAGCCAATCTCCAGCGTCACCGGTGCCTCGCGGCCAAACAGCGCGACTAAATCGATCGGCTCCGGCTGATATTCCACCCCCATGACCGGCCACAGGGTGTCCAGCGCCTGCTGCTGGCCTTTGGTTAAGCGACCCTGGCGGCGCACAAAGCTGCGGATCCGGCGCAATGGCCGCCCGTTCTCATCAAATTCTGGGGTGATGACGTCATTAATCATGTAAAAGCCTGCTGGTTAGCCTGTTCCGGGAAACGGGCATTATGCAAAGTTCATAAGCAGAAGCAAGCCTTTGCAATCTTCCGGTTTACACCCAGGTGCGCATGTGCTGGAATTCCTGCCTGAGTGTAGAGTAAACACGGAAATTTTCCTTCTTATGATGCAAGCGCCGCAGTTCGCGCAACAGGTGCTGGACTGGTATCAGCGCTTTGGCCGCAAAACCCTGCCCTGGCAGCTGGAGAAAACACCTTACAAGGTGTGGCTGTCTGAAGTGATGTTACAGCAGACCCAGGTTGCCACGGTTATTCCCTACTTCGAACGCTTTATGGCGCGCTTCCCCACGGTCAGCGATCTGGCGGCGGCACCGCTGGATGAGGTTCTGCATCTCTGGACCGGCCTCGGCTACTACGCCCGTGCGCGTAACCTGCACAAGGCGGCAAAACAGATTGTCGATGTTCATCAGGGCGAGTTCCCTGTGAATTTCGATGATGTCTCTGCCCTGCCCGGCGTAGGCCGCTCGACGGCGGGGGCGATCCTGTCGCTGTCACTGGGACAGCACTTCCCGATTCTGGATGGCAACGTCAAGCGCGTGCTGGCCCGCTGTTATGCCGTCAGCGGCTGGCCGGGCAAAAAAGAGGTCGAGAAGCGGCTCTGGCAGATCAGCGAAGAGGTCACCCCCGCTGAGGGCGTCAGCCAGTTTAACCAGGCGATGATGGATCTGGGCGCGCTGGTCTGCACCCGCTCGAAACCGAAGTGTGAAATCTGCCCGCTGAACAGCGGCTGTGAAGCCTATGCCAGCAGCAGCTGGGCCAGCTATCCCGGTAAGAAGCCTAAACAGGTGCTGCCGGAGCGCAGCGGCTGGTTCCTGATGATTCAGGATGGCGATGATGTCTGGCTGGAGCAGCGTCCCCCCATGGGTTTATGGGGAGGGCTGTTCTGCTTCCCGCAATTCACCACCGAAGCGGCGCTGAACGACTGGCTGGCGGCACGCGGCATCCACGCCAGACCGCAGCAGATGACGGCCTTTCGTCACACCTTCAGCCATTTCCATCTCGATATTGTGCCAATGTGGCTGGCATGGCCTTCTGTCGGGGCGGCGATGGATGAAGCAGGCGGTCTCTGGTATAACTTAGCGCTGCCACCATCTGTGGGATTAGCTGCACCCGTTGAGCGCCTGCTGCACGAGCTGCGCCATCCCCGACAACTGGCTTTGGACAGTTGTGAGATTAATGAGGAAGAAGAATGAGCCGCACCATCTTTTGTACGTTTTTACAGCGCGACGCGGAAGGACAGGATTTTCAGCTCTATCCGGGCGATTTGGGTAAGCGCATTTACAACGAGATTTCGAAAGAAGCCTGGCAGAAGTGGATGGCGAAGCAGACCATGTTGATCAACGAGAAGAAGCTCAACATGATGAATCCTGAGGATCGTAAAGTCCTGGAGAAGGAGATGGTCAACTTCCTGTTCGAAGGCAAAGACGTTCACATCGAAGGCTATACACCGCCAGAAGCGTAAATTTTCGGGCCTCATCGCTGGGGCCGGTTATCCAGGTCAGGCTTGCATTCCCAATGAATAAAAAATTAATCGCCCTGCTGGTGATAGCACCACTTTTGGTTTCCTGTTCCGGGTCGAAAAAACAGCAGTTCCACGAAGAGTGGGTAAAAGACACTAACGGCTTTGATATTCTGATGGGGCAGTTTGCTCACAATATTGAGAATATCTGGGGTATCAATGAGGTCCTGATCGCCGGGCCCAAAGATTACGTCAAATACAGTGACAACTATTACACCCGCAGCCACATCAACTTTGAAAGCGGTAAGCTGACTATCGAGACGATTTCGGGCACCGATCCCATGGCCAGCCTGCGTCAGGCGATCGTAACCACCCTGCTGATTGGCGACGATCCGGGCAATGTCGATCTCTACTCCGATGCCAACGATATCGTGATCAGTAAAGAGCCACTGCTCTATGGTCAGGTGCTGGATAACACCGGGCAGCCGATTCGCTGGCAGGGCCGCGCTGAAGCCTTTGCTGACTATCTGATCCAGCACAAACTGCAGCGCCGCACGTCGGGGCTGCATGTGATTTACACCATTACAATTCCGATGGTGCCGAACCACCTGGATAAGCGTGCACACAAATACCTGCCGATGGTGCGCAAAGCCGCCGAACAGTATGGTGTGGATGCGTCGCTGATTCTGGCGATTATGCAGACCGAATCGAGCTTTAACCCCTACGCCGTGAGCCACTCCGATGCACTGGGCCTGATGCAGGTGGTGCAGCACACCGCCGGTGTTGACGTGTTCCGCATGAAGGGAAAATGGGGCAAGCCGAGCCGCAGCTATCTGCTGGACCCGGAGAACAATATCGATGCGGGCACCGCCTATCTGTCGCTGTTGCAGCGCAGCTATCTGGGCGGCATTCAGGATCCGCTGTCCCGCCGCTATGCGGTGATCACCGCCTATAACGGTGGTGCAGGCAGCGTTCTGCGCGTCTTCTCCAGCGATAAAGATCGGGCATTCGCGATGATTAACGACCTGCCGCCGAACAGGGTCTATCAGATCCTGACCAGCCAGCATCCGTCGGCGGAGTCGCGCCGTTATCTGTATAAGGTGAGTACCGCACAGCGGAGTTATCGCGGGTTCTGATTGGATCCGGGGGTGTTCGCTGCGCGAGCGGGCTATGAGAAAGTTTCGTTCGCCGGTGGAATCCGGCAGTTTCAGTTTCGCCTCTGCAGGCGACCGACAAGGGGGCGCCAGTCGCCGCGCCCCCTTGACCCCGGGCTCCGGCCTGCCTCACCGCCGCTTCGCGGTCCCTTCGCTTCTTCCGGATTTCTCACGGACCGGCAGGACGCGCCATCCCTGGCGCGAACCCGCCTCTTCGCGACATCCCTGTCGCTCGTCCTGAAATCCCTCATCCGCTCAGCGGCTCAGACGGCCTCCCTCCCCCGCTGTTATCTCTTCTTTTTATGTGGCTCTCTTATTGCGGTGAAAATTGTGTAGGAGCCTTGCGCTTTCAGGCCAGCAGATAGCTCTGCATCCCGGAAAACATAAGATTTCAAAGGCGGGGGTGTGGGAGAGGCATCCGGCGCGCTGAGGAGCAACCGGAGGCCAGGATGAGCCGACAGGACGTCGGCGAGAGGACGGCACGAGCCAGGGATGGCGAGTCCGGACGGTCCGTCGGCCGCAGGGCGTGACGAAGGTACCCCGCAACGCGGGGCGCGGAGGCTGCCGGACGCCGGGATTGTTAAGGGGCGGGCATCCGCCCCTTGACGCGTCCGCCTGCACGGGCAGGCTGAAACTCCCTCACGCCTGGCGGGCGAAACCTTCTCAGTGCCAGCCCACCGCCGGGCAGGCAAACCCCTCTAGAGCCAACCCACCGCCAGGTAATAACTCCCTCACGCCTGGCAGGCGAACCCCTCTCAGTGCCAGCCTGCTGCTAATCCAGCCCCTTCGCGCAGCGAAACTACCCCCTCACCATCATATTGGCCACCAGATATTTACGTCCCTGCTCATCCTCTTCGGTGTAAACGCCCTGCAGCTCTGGCGAGAAGCCTGGCAGCAGGTTCAGCCCCTCTTCCAGGGCCAGGAAATAGCGCTGCACCGCGCCGCCCCAGATCTCTCCCGGCACCACGCAGAGCACGCCCGGCGGATAAGGCAGCGCGCCCTCGGCGGCAATCCGTCCTGCGGCCTCGGCTATCGGCACCAGCTCGACCTCACCGCGAATATACGCCTGATGGGCATCCTGCGGATTCACCCTGACCGGCGGGAACTCCGCGGCGCGGAACATCAGACGCTGCAGATCCTTCACGTTGTGACTGACGTAAAGATCGTGCATCTCCTGACAGAGGCGACGCAGAGTGTAACCGGCATAGCGTTGCGCATTTTTACGGTAGATCGTCGGCAGCACTTCGGCCAGCGGCGCATCATCCCTGACGTGCTGCTCGAACTGCGCCAGCATCGCCACCAGATTCGCCATCTTCTCCGGGCTCTCTGCTGGCGTCAGCAGGAACAGGATCGAGTTGAGGTCGCACTTCTCCGGCACAATGCCGTTTTCGCGCAGATAGTTCGCCAGAATCGTCGCCGGGATACCGAAATCACTGTACTCCCCGCTGGCGGCATCGATCCCCGGCGTGGTCAGCAGCAGCTTGCAGGGATCGACCCGATACTGATCGCGCGCATAACCGGCAAAACCGTGCCACTTTTCCTGTGGTTCGAAGCTGAAGTAGCGCAGATCGCGGGCGATCGTCTCCGTGGGCGCATCCTGCCAGCGCTGCCCGGCCACGCGCTCCGGCACAAACGGCAGGATCATTTCGCAACGCTCCAGGATCGCTTTACGCGCATCGATCCCCAGCGTGACGCACTCATCCCACAGGCGACGCCCCGCCTCGCCCTGATGCATCCGGGCGTTAATATCCAGCGCGGCAAACAGCGGATAAAACGGACTGGTTGAGGCGTGCAGCATAAAGGCGTTATTCAGCCGTTTGTGCGGGCAGAAGCGGCGCTGTCCGCGAATGTGATTATCTTTTTTGTGGATCTGCGAGGTCTGTGAAAAACCCGCCAGCTGCTTGTGCACCGACTGCGTGACAAAAATGCCGGGATCGTTCTCGTTCAGTTCTAACGTCAGCGGCGAACAGCCTTCCATCAGCGGGATAAACTGCTCATAGCCGAGCCATGCGGAATCAAACAGGATGTAATCACACAGATGACCGATGCGATCCACCACCTGACGCGCGTTATAGACCGTGCCGTCGTAGGTGCCCAGCTGGATGATCGCCAGACGGAAAGGCCGCGCCTCTTCTGCGCGCTGCGGAGCAACCGCCGCGATCTGCTCGCGCAGATAGGCCTCATCAAAGCAGTGCGCATCAATGCCGCCAATAAAGCCGAAAGGATTGCGTGCCGCCTCCAGATAAACCGGCGTGGCCCCCGCCTGGATCAGCGCGCCATGGTGGTTCGACTTATGGTTGTTGCGGTCAAACAGCACCAGATCGCCCCGGGTCAGCAGCGCATTGGTCACCACTTTATTGGCGCTTGAGGTGCCGTTAAGCACAAAGTAGGTTTTGTCGGCGTTAAACACCTTTGCCGCATACTTTTGCGCATCTTTAGCCGATCCTTCGTGGATCAGCAGATCGCCCAGTTTGACGTCGGCATTGCACATATCCGAGCGGAAAACATTTTCGCCATAGAAGTCATAGAACTGTTTACCCGCCGGATGTTTCCTGAAGAACGCGCCGCCCTGATGACCGGGACAGGCAAAGGTACTGTTCTGCATATCAACATAGCGGGAGAGCGTCTCAAAAAAGGGCGGCAGCAGCGCCGCTTCATAGGCCTGCGCGGCCGCCTCCAGCGCAATCCACTCCTGCGGATCGCCATTCAGCTCCCCGCTGACGCCGGGCAGGTGCATCACCTCCTCTTCAAAGGCGTTGGCGACAAATACCGGCAGGTCGAACCCGGTATGACGCAGCAGTGTCAGTATGCCGCTGCGGGTATCCGCCAGCGAGACGACAACCGCCGCGACATCGGTAAAGTCGGTGTTATCCAGCGTCACCACGTCGCGCGCGGTGTTCAGAGTCAGACTGGGCGCCACAGCGGCGCTGGCAGCAATTTTCAGTGGAGTCATAAAGCGTCCCTAACGGCAGGGAGGACGTGCCCGTGGCACAATCATGGGGACAGCGCCCCGGCGAAGAATGTCAGTGAAAACCGTCAGAAGGCATTGTGCAGCCGTTGAAGAGCAGATAACCGGCCGCTGCCAGGCTGGCCTCACCGCATGGGGAACCGCAGCGTGTTCAGGAAAGAGGAAAAACCGGTGCGCGCCGGAAAGAGCGAACGGTAATCCGGGCGGGTGCGCGGTGAACCGGACATGGCGACGTCCTCTGTGATGTATAAACAGGGCCAAAAAGTGGCGGTCATGATGTCATCTTTTTTTTACGTGGACAACCCGAGCCAGGCAATTATCCGGCAGACCACAAAAAAGATAACACCCTGTTTTTAATACATAATTTACAGATTAAAATTAACATAACGACTAATTATATGAAATATATGCAGATTTATGCAGAGAGCGATCGACGGCTGACGATGCGCGTGAGCGGGATTCACTGCCCCCTGGCCTGACCCTTGCCCTACCGCATTGCCTCTGCCGGGCGTACACTCATCCTCACTGTCACACTCCTGGAGGATGCATGTTCAAGGCACTGATCATTGAAAATGACGAGCAGGGTTACCGCGCCCTGCTCAAAGATCTCCCCGAATCGCAACTGCCCGACCACGATGTCACGCTAGACGTCAGCTACTCATCCCTGAACTACAAAGATGCCCTGGCTATCTGCAACAAAGGCCCGATTGTGCGCCAGTTCCCGATGGTGCCGGGTATCGACTTTGTGGGCCGGGTCACCGCCAGCCGCCATCCCGACTGGAAAGAGGGAGATATGGCCCTGCTGACAGGCTGGGGGGTGGGCGAAAAACAGTGGGGCGGCCTGGCACAGAAGGCCAGCGTCAGCGGCGACTGGCTGGTGCGCGTTCCCGCCTCTCTCACTCCGCTACAGACGATGGCAATGGGCACGGCGGGACTGACCGCGATGCTCTGTGTGATGGCGCTGGAGAAACAGGGCATCACGCCTGACCACGGGCCGGTGCTGGTGACGGGTGCCAGCGGCGGCGTCGGCAGCTACAGCGTCAGCCTGCTGGCGCGTCTGGGATATGAGGTTATCGCCTCCAGCGGACGCGCCAGCGACCATGCCTACCTGATCGACACCCTGGGGGCGGCCTCAGTCATCGATCGTGATGAGCTGTCGCAGCCAGGCAAGCCGCTGGCAAAAGAGCGCTGGGCTGCCGCGATAGACAGCGTGGGCAGCCACACCCTGGCGAACGTGCTGGCCGCCACCCAGCGGGACGGCGCGGTCGCCGCCTGCGGTATGGCGCAGGGTCTCGACCTGCCTGCCAGCGTCGCCCCCTTTATTCTGCGCGGCGTCACGCTTGCCGGTGTGGACAGCGTGCTCTGCCCGACACCGCTTCGCCAGCAGGCGTGGCAGCGGCTGGGTGAGCTGCTGGATGGCGAACGGCTCAGCCGGCTGAGCCGGGTTATCCCGCTGAGTGAGGCGAAACAGGGTGCGCAGGATCTGCTGGACGGAAAAGTGCAGGGCCGGCTGATTGTCGACTGCCGCTGACGGCTTCTGAAGGCGCGCTTCGCGCCTTCAGAGCGTGCTTTGCTGCAACCGTCTGATAAGCCCCTCCAGCGCGAACTGCGTGCCCTGCTCCATCACCGATTTCGGATCGCCACTGAACCGGTGGCACTCCGCCTCATCCCGGCCGTCGGGCAGGACCCAGCCAAACCAGATGGTGCCTGCCGGGGTTCCATCTTCACCGCCATCCGGCCCGGCATAGCCGGTAATCGACAATCCCACCGGCTCACCCGAGCGTGCGCAGGCCCCCTGAACCATCTCACGCGCCGTCTGTTCGCTTACCGCCGTGTGCTGTTTCAGCGTGGCGGGATGCACGCCCAGCAGACGGATTTTGGCGTTATCGCTGTAGGTCACGAATCCGCTGGTGTAGAAGTCACCGCTGCTTTCCACCGCCGCCAGCGTCATGCTGATGAGCCCGGCGGTACAGGATTCGGCGGTCGCCAGATGCAGTCCGGAAGAGAGTAAAAGTGTGCCCAGTTGTTCAGCCGTTTGCGCTAATGATTTTGCCATTATGGTTTCCTTAATCGTCAGTCCGGAACTCCAGGTATAGCGCAAAATCGGTGAACAAATAGACGCAAGGCAATGTTTTTAAAGCGAAACGGTCAGATTGCCGATCAGAAAACCAGGCGTTCAGTTGATCAAAGCGTCCTTCAGCGAAACAGGATGAGAGTAGTGCAGCAGCCTTCGTAAATCGGTGTTTATTCCTGTCGTGATGTCTCTCAGAGCCGCGATAAATAGCGGCGCGGATGAGCACCTGCTACGCCAGCGTCGTTATCTCCCTCGCCAAAAATGAGGTAACAGAGCAGCGAATCCTTTGATTACTTGTTAGTATTCACTTGCTTGCTGACATGACAAAGACGGCGCTGCATAAAAGCCGCAAAAAAGCAGAACAGCACACTGAGCGAGACTCTGACCCGAGAAGATGGAATTAAGCTACTGTTTTAAATAGCTTTATGAGTTCATAAACAACCACAGCGCACACTTTTTTAACCTGAATGCACTGGCATTTATCAATACGTAAGGAAGAGAGTTATGGCGCAAAAACCTGTGGTAGTTATTCACTACTGTATGCAATGCAACTGGCTGATGCGGTCAGCGTGGATGGCACAGGAACTTCTGCATACCTTTGCTGAGGATCTGGCGGAGGTAACGCTGAAACCCGGCACCGGCGGTGTGTTTGAGATCATGCTGGATGAGCATCTGCTGTGGGAACGTAAGCGGGATGGCGGCTTTCCTGATGCGACCACGCTGAAACAGCGGGTGCGCGACATCTGTTTCCCGGATCGCACGCTGGGTCACATCGATAAAAACAAAACGGAGATCGGCTAAGCTATCCGGCTCAGCTGTGAGTGATTTTCTTTGCCGCGTCGTGCAGGGCCGCAATCAGCGTCTGCAACGCGGCATCAGAGATATCTTCCTGCGCCAGCCGCTGGTTCAGGGCGACTTTCAGTCCGTAAATCGCCTGCTCGACGGCGGGAATGCTGCGATTGTTGACCAGAATCGCCAGCGTGGAGAGACGCGTGATCAGGCGGGAGACCGTTTCGCGGTTATCTGCCAGCAGCGCCTTACCGGCCGCCGTCAGGCGATACGCTTTGCGCGCGGCCTGAGCATCCAGTACCTCAATCGCCTCCATCTCCTCCAGCAGCGTCAGGTTGGGATAGATGATCCCCGGGCTGGGGGTGTACTCCCCTTTTGACAGCTCCTCAACCGACTTAATCAGCTCATAACCGTGCGCCGCATGCTGCGACAGAAAATGCAGCATCAGCAGACGAATCTCACTCGCTTCCAGCATTTTTTCACGGCGTTTTCGCCGCCCGCCACAACCGCCTGTGCGGGCACTCGGGTCGTCAGCGGAAAAGGGCGTGGGATGCTGTTTCATAGTCTGGCCTGCGAAAAAAGGAGCCTGATGGTAGTCTGCCGCCAGGCAAAACTCAATTGTCAGCGCCGGTTACTTCTGGTGCCAGTAGGCCACCGCCCGCACGAAGTCACTGTTGATGCCGCGCTGCATCGTGAAGTAGTCGCACAGCGCCTTCACAAACTCACCTTCACCGGTCAGCCAGATAAAGTAATCCTCCGCCGGGAATGTCACCTGATCCAGCCGGGCAATCAGCTGGCTGAGCTGCGCGGTCTGCATCTGACCGCTGCCGAGCCAGTTCAGCGTCACGCCGGTGGTGTCCGGCAGGTAGTCACGGCCCGTTGCCTCATCGGTAAAGGCGTAGAGATGCAGGGCCTGCGCCCGGGCGTCGCGCTGGCGACGTGAAAAGGCGGGCAGCCCGGTTTCGTCGCAGACATAGAGCTGGAAGGCGTAATCGGTCGGCACCACCAGCGAACCGCGTGGCCCGCCGATCACTAACCGGTCGCCCGGCTTCGCCTGGGTTGCCCAGTCACTGGCGACACCCTGCTGATGAATATAGAAGTCGAGCGTCAGTGACGACTCGCCATCAAATTCCAGCGGCGTGTAGTCGCGGGCCGGTGGACGCTCGCCCTCGGGCCAGACAATCGCTCCATCGGTGATCTGCGGCAGCGCCAGTTCGACCCCTTCTGCCGTCGGGAAGAAGACCTTGATATGGTCATCGAAGCCAGGTGAGGTAAAGCCCGCCAGATCGCTGCCACTGAAGCGGATGCGCCAGAAGTGCCCGGCAATCTGAGTTTTGCTTTCGACCTGAATATGACGGAAACGTAGTTCGTTTCGTACGCGCTGCGGCACGCGCGAATTCGTTGATGCTGGCAAAATGTCTCTCCTGGAACGGGACAGATACCCGTTATTCAAAGGGTTGGTGATGATTAGTTAATAAAAATCATTCTCATCTGAAGCCAGAAGATAAGCGATGATATATCTTGAGCACAATGACGAAAAATGCGATCCGACGGTTTAAGATATATTTTATGCCGACGCGATGAGTGCAGGCCCTGGATTAAATAGAGAGCGGGAGGCGTTAAAAACAAAGGTCAGCTGCAGAGCAAGCCTCCCCGGACGCGCAGCAGAGACGGCCCGGAAACGAAGCGTCAGACGCGGCAGCGGCAAATCAGAGAAGAGCGGGTGTGAACAGAGAGGAGTCAGGCTGTCCGGCTCCTGATGAGCCGGGCAACGTCTACGCCGCCGGGGCTGGCCGCGCATTCACAGTTACAGGGTATCGCCGAATCCGGAGAAGCAGTGATTACTGCTGTTCTGTTCCGGCAGCTCACCATCACCCACAATTTCATGACCGGCGCTCTGAGAGTGCGGATGCAGTCCGGCTGGCGGTGAGAAGGGTTCAGCCTGTTGTGCCATTGCCATAACGGGCAATGCCAGAATCAGTGAGATTATTAAGCGTCGCATAGGTGTCTTCGTTTGTGTTCTGGCCGTGAACGGCCTGAAATGCAGATGATTATTCCAGCCCTGCTACAGATGCACGATGATTAAGGTACAGCAGGGTTTCGGAGGAGAATTTTACGCCAGAACGGGGAGTTATTTTATAAAATCGTGCGGTTTATCACGGTTCACCGCACGAAAGATGCATCCGGCACGCCGCTGGCAGTGTGCCCTGCTCCACTGACTACGCCCGGGTGACCGGAATGGAAAAAACGCCGCTCAGCCAGTCGGGCTGACATTGCGTAAAATCGAGACTCAGCAGATCTTTGCCCTGACGGCGTGACACGCCCAGTCCGGGCAGATGCTGATAGTAGATATCTTCAATAAAACGCGTCAGCTGCTCCGGCCTGCCGCTCCAGCGGATACGCGCATAGAGGCCCCGCTCTTCGCGCCAGCTGACGGTATGCTCGCCCAGTAGCGCCGCATGCTGCGGCTCCAGCGCCTGAAACAGGCTGATATTCTGCTGGTCAGCCGAGCTGTGGCCGGGACCGTACTGAAAGCCTAACCACCCCTGCTTCACATGACTGCCCGCCAGCGCCACCAGCTGCCGCGCCTGATCGGCTACCCGGTGTTCGCGGTCGGCGATGTAATTACCGAACTGACACTCCCACTCCAGCGTCTCGCCGCAGAGAGGCAGTTCTTCCTCTCGCTCCACCAGCGTCGCGCGCTCATCCAGCGAACGCGCCAGTATACGGCCGTGAAAGTTTTTAACCGGCAGATGAGGAAAACGGCGAAACGCGCCGGGCGTCAGCGAGAAGTGCCCTTTGAATACGCGGGTGAAGTTTTGCTGGTTATCGAAGCCAAAGCGAACGGCGATATCAATAAGCGTCATGCGCGTCAGCCGGAGCGCCATGGCGGCCATTGTCAGACGCCGTTTGCGGGTATAGGCCGCCAGCGTCTGTCCGGTCATCTCCTTGAACATGCGCTGCATGTGCCATTTGGAGTAGCCCGATTTCAGGGTGATCTGATCGATATTGAGGTCGTCGGTAAGATTGGCTTCTATCCATTCGACTAAGTCGTGAATGTGCTGTTTTTTGATGGCCTGGCTGAGCATGATGGCGATTTACGACGCGGGTTAAGACTGAGAATTTCGTTACAAAAGAATAACAAAAATCGCGAATCGGTGTAAGGAAAGGGTAAGGCGAACACGCCCGTGCAGGGCGATTTCGCATTAATTGCTTAGGTTACTAACTAAAAAAGGCTGGCTCGCGCCAGCCTCCTGATGATTGAAAAAATCTGCGCCGCACTGAGCCTGCGCGTTAGCAGCACCCACCGCCGTTACCGGGATAATTAATGGCTGCGCATCCCCGCCGCCGTCATCATCATCCGGAACAGAGAGGCAACAACACCCAGCGCCAGTACGCTGGCGGCATAGATAAACACCAGCCACATAACGCGCTTCCACCAGGGCGCTTTCGCGTCATTGTCAGCTTTCGTTTCGTTGTGGTTTTTCATGCTGCTGAGACTTTTCATATCAATGATATCCTGCGTCTGCTTTGATTTTTCCACGGAACACGTAGTAGCTCCAGAAGGTGTAGCCCAGAATCATCGGGATGATCAGCAGGCTACCCACCAGCATAAAGGCCTGACTCTGTGGGGGTGCCGCGGCGGCCCAGATGGTCACTGACGGTGGAATAATGTTTGGCCAGATGCTGATGCCCAGCCCGGAGAAGCCCAGGAAGATCAGCGCCAGCGTCAGCAGGAACGGCGAATAGTGCGCTTCACGTTTGATGGCGCGCACAATGCCCCACGAGCAGAGCAGCACCAGCACCGGAACCGGCAGGAACAGGAAGAGGTTTGGCTTACTGAACCAGCGATGCGCGATGTCGCCATGGGCAAACGGCGTCCACAGGCTGACAATCCCGATAACCACTAACAGGGCGATGACCAGCGGTGTCGCCAGCGCGGACATTTTGCGGTGCAGCTCATTTTCGGTCTTCATGATGAGCCAGGTGCAGCCCAGCAGCGCGTAGGCCACTACCAGACCGACGCCGCAGAACAGCGGGAACGGTGCCAGCCAGTCCATGGCGGAACCGGCGAAACGGCGTCCCTCAACCGGAATACCATCCAGCAACGCGCCCACGGCCACCCCCTGACTGAAGGTAGCGATGATCGAACCGGCAATAAATGACTTGTCCCAGAAGGCACGATGACCTTCGACCGCCTTAAAGCGGAATTCAAAGGCGACGCCGCGGAAAATCAGACCAATCAGCATGGCGGTCAGCGGGATGGTCAGCGCATCGGCAATCACCGCGTAGGCCAGCGGGAACGCGCCGTAGAGGCCTGCACCGCCCAGCACCAGCCAGGTTTCATTACCATCCCAGACCGGCGCGACGGTGTTTACCATCATGTCGCGCTCACCGGCATCTTTATTGAACGGGAAGAGCAGACCGATACCCAGGTCAAAGCCATCCATCACGATATACATCAGGGTTGCGAAGACGATAATCACAAACCAGATAATAGAAAAATCGATCATCTTAGTGGTCTCCATCCTTAAAGGTGGCAGCCGAAAGCGGACGCGCCGGCGTTTTCTTCTGACCAGGTCCACCCTCTTCGGTGATATGACCTTCGCCAGTAACCGGTCCCTGCTTAATCAGACGCATCATGTAGTGGTAGCCCACCCCGAACACCGAGCTGTAGACCAGAATAAAGGCCAGCAGACTGATGCTCATGTGAATGTCACCATGCGCCGACACCGCATTGATGGTGCGCTGCACGCCATAAACCACCCACGGCTGACGACCAATTTCGGTGGTGAACCAGCCAGCCAGGATCGCAATCAGACCCGATGGCCCCATCAGCAGCGCAAACCACAGGAAAGGACGCGACTCATAGAGACGTCCTTTGAAACGCAGCCAGAGGCTGACCACGCCCAGCGTAATCATCAGCAGGCCCAGCGCCACCATCACGCGGAAGGACCAGAAAATGACGGTTGAGTTGGGACGGTCCTCTTTCGGGAACGACTTCAGCGCCGGAACCTGCTTGTCCAGGCTGTGCGTCAGGATCAGGCTGCCAAGGTACGGCACCTCCAGCGCATACTTCGTCCGCTCCTGCTCCATATCGGGAATACCGAACAGAATCAGCGGCGTGGCTTCACCCGGCGGGTTTTCCCAGTGCCCTTCAATCGCTGCAATTTTAGCAGGCTGATGTTCCAGCGTGTTCAGGCCGTGCGCATCACCGATCATCGCCTGAATCGGCGCGACAATCAGTGCCATCCACAGCGCCATCGAGAACATACGGCGGATAGCCGGATTGTTGTTGCCCTTCAGCAGATGCCAGGCCGCCGACGATCCCACGAAAAACGCGCTCGCCAGGAATGCCGCCACCGACATATGGAACAGCCGGTAAGGGAAAGAGGGGTTAAAGACGATTTTGAACCAGTCCTGCGGAATCACGATGCCATTCTGAATGATGTAGCCCTGCGGCGTATGCATCCAGCTGTTAGAGGCGAGGATCCAGAAGGTCGAAATCAATGTTCCGAGGGCAACCATACAGGTGGCAAAGAAGTGCAGACCCGGCCCCACGCGATTCCAGCCAAACAGCATCACGCCCAGGAAACCCGCTTCCAGGAAGAACGCCGTCAGCACCTCATAGGTCAGCAGCGGGCCGGTGATACTCCCGGCAAAAGCCGAGAAGCCACTCCAGTTAGTCCCGAACTGATACGCCATAACCAGCCCTGAGACCACACCCATACCGAAGTTAACGGCAAAGATTTTGGACCAGAAATGGTAGAGATCGCGATAAGACTGATCGCGGGTTTTGAGCCACATACCTTCGAGTACGGCCAGGAAACTGGCGAGACCGATAGTGATGGCGGGAAAGATAATATGGAAGGACACAGTAAATGCGAACTGAATCCTGGCCAGATGAAAGGCATCTAATCCGAACATTGCTTACCTCTTTGCCACATAGAACACCATGTATTTACTTATAATTAACAACTTAAGCCTGATGCGCGGGTTTCTCTGCGCTTATTGAAATTCCCGCCGCAAATTTAAAACTATTTGCGACGCGGAAACAGAAACAGTGGGATGAATGAAAACTATAACAGTATTTGTTGATTCTGATCATTGTTTTTAGCAGGAATTACTTATTTAAAAATAAGGCTTAAAGGTTAATTTAAGCGCACTTATGTGTCGCTAATGTTACAGTAACACCACCCTCAAAAAGAGAGACTGGCCTGAGTCATGCCTGCATGAAAAAGGTCTTCAACAGCCTGTTTTCAGACACTATTTTGTTATAAACCCCACTCAGGTAAAGGTTAAAAATGAGAGAGGGAAGATTAAATCGCTTGGTTTTTTAACAGGTTAAAACCGCAAGCTTTTATCTCTGCCGCTTTGTTTGCTTTTTCGCATAACCCTGCTAATACCGCCATTAAAACCGCATAGAAAAACCGGGAAGAAAGCGATTTAAGCGCAGCTGTAAATGTTAATAAAATGAGTCAAAAAGCAGAGATGAATTAAACGTCACACGCAGGCCGACGATTATTCCGGACCCGCGCGAGAAAAAACGGTTTAATAAGCGGCAACGGGCCGCTGGGGTTATTTGTGCCGCCGTTGCGCTCTGCCGTTTTGGCATCGAAGAGAATCTGTCACAGCGGATGCAGCCGGAGAACTGCGCGAGCGCCTGAAGAGTGAGTCGTCGCGTGGAGACGGAGGCCGGAAAACAGAGGGGAACTACTCTGCGGCGGATTTTTCGCGCTGCGCCAGAATCCGGCTCACGTTCAGCTCCAGCCAGTCAGCCAGCCCGACAACCTGCTCACCGACTTCGCGACCCAGCGGAGTCAGGCAATATTCCACATGCGGCGGCACCACGTCATAGGCGATACGCTGCACGAAGCCATCCTCTTCCAGATAGCGCAGGTTCTGCGCCAGCATCCGCTCACTGACGCCCCCCACCGTCCGGCGCAGCGCGCTGAAGCGCAGCGTCTGACCCTGCAGCGCTAACAGGATCAGTACACTCCAGCGGCTGGTCACGCGCTTCAGCACGTCACGGGACGGGCAGTTAACGTTAAGCAGCTCACCCCGGCTAAATCTTTCACTCAGTTTTTCAGACATTTACTTCGCTCCGTTCAAACTAACAATTCTGTAAGTACTTACTAAAAATTAGTCTATCCCGTAGTCTGATTTTCACCAACCGTCACAGGAGAGATAACATGATTGCCGTAACAGGAGCTACCGGCCAGCTGGGCCGGTTCGTGATCGATGCCTTACTGAAAAAAGTCCCGGCGGGAGAGATCATCGCTGCGGTGCGTACGCCCGCCAGAGCGGCGGATCTTGCGGCGCAGGGTGTCACTGTCCGTGAGGCTGACTACAGTAAGCCAGAGACCCTCAGGGCCGCGTTTTCGGGCGTGGATAAGCTGCTGCTGATCTCCGGCAGTGAAGTGGGCCAGCGTGAAGCGCAGCACAAAGCCGTTATTGAGGCGGCGCAGGCGGTGGGTGTGGGTTTTATCGCTTACACCAGTCTGTTACATGCCGACAGCTCACCGCTGGGGTTAGCGGTTGAGCACCGCGCGACCGAGGCGCTGCTGCAGGCCTCTGGTATTCCCTTTGCGCTGCTGCGCAACGGCTGGTACAGCGAGAACTATGCTGCCAGCATTCCTCCATCGCTGGCGCACCACGCTTTTATCGGTGCGGCAGGCGAAGGCCGTATCGCCTCGGCAGCCCGTCAGGACTATGCGGAAGCGGCGGCAGAAGTCATGATCCGTAACGATCAGGCCGGTAAGGTCTACGAACTGGCCGGTGATGAGAGCTACACCCTGGCGCAGTTCGCTGCGGAGATTGCCGCCCAGAGCGGCGAGAAGGTCGATTACGTCAATCTTTCACAGAGTGACTTCGCCGCAGCGCTGAAAAATGCCGGTCTGCCAGACGGCCTGGCGGAGATGCTGGCAGATTCCGACGCCGGCGCAGAGAAAGGCGGCCTGTTTGATGATTCCCGCCAGCTGAGTCAGCTAATCGGTCGCCCGACGACCACCTGGCAGGCGGTGATTGCCGCGACGCTGGCGAAACAGTAATGTTGATGGCAGGGAGCGGACAGCCTGGTCCGCTCCCTGCCCGTTTCCGTCCTTCTTCCGTTGGGTATGCCACTTTTTGCACCCTGCCAGGGCCTCTGGTTTCTTTACAAAATGTAAACAGACGCCTGTTTTCTTCAGCTTAAATTTTTTTCTTTAGTTACCTAAGAGATTCATCTGAAATGCGTTTTTTGTGAACAGCAGCATATTTGGTTGAATTGTCTGGAATTTATTCAAAAACCTCAATTAATAGACAATTTTTATTACGTTCATAGGCAATCTGCATTGTTGTTCCGCAGATTGAGAGGTCTATAATTTGTCCTTTGTGCAACCATGACCGCTCAGGAGGCCGCTATTAATACTTATCGCCAGCAACAAAATGCACTTGAAGAGGTTCGTGCCGGGGCGGAAGTTGAGTATCAATACGATCCCCATGAACTGAAACTGGATCGCATGCAGGATTCTGAACCGGAACCGGAGCTGATCGAAGGCCTGCCGGCGCCGGATGCGCTGACGCCTGCCGATCGTTATCTGGAACTGTTTGAACATGTCCAGATGTCGCGAATTTTCGAGGACAGTAAAACCTTCCCCGACTGTTCGCCAAAGTACGATCCGCTGGATGTGCTGATGCGCTATCGTCGACAGAAACGCAGCAGTGACTTCGACCTGTCGCGTTTTGTCGCCGATCACTTTTATCTGCCTGGCGTAAATGAAAGCTTCTATGTCTCCAACCCGGATAAAACGCTCAACGAGCATATCGATGACCTGTGGCCGGTTCTGACCAAAATGCCGCAGCAGCATATGCCGCACTCATCGCTGCTGCCGCTGCCTAAACCCTATGTGGTCCCCGGCGGACGCTTTGGTGAAACCTACTACTGGGACTCCTACTTTACGATGCTCGGCCTGGCAGAATCGGGTCGCGACGATCTGCTGCGTCATATGGCGGACAACTTTGCGTGGCTGATCGATAACTACGGTCATGTGCCTAACGGCAACCGCACCTATTACCTGAGCCGCTCTCAGCCGCCGGTATTTGCCCTGATGGTCGAGCTGTTTGAAGAAGATGGCGTGCGCGGTGCCAAACGCTATCAGGAACAGCTGATGAAGGAGTATCAGTTCTGGATGGACGGCGCCGGTTCACTGATGCCGAACCAGGCCTATCGTCATGTGGTGCGCATGCCAAACGGCTCACTGCTCAACCGCTACTGGGATGACCGCGATACGCCGCGTGATGAATCCTGGAGCGAAGACGTGGAAACCGCGCGTGAATCTAAACGTCCGGCCAGCGAGGTCTATCGCGACCTGCGCGCCGGGGCGGAATCGGGCTGGGATTACTCCTCGCGCTGGCTGCGTAACCCGAAACGGCTGTCGAGCATCCGGACGACGCAGTTCATCCCGATCGATCTCAACGCGTTTCTCTACAAGCTGGAACTGATGATCGCCACGCTTTCGCATGCCAAAGGCGAAGAGCTGACGGCGCTGGCGTGGCAGAAAAAAGCGGAAGCGCGTAAACGCGCCATCACCCGCTACCTGTGGGACAGCACCGCAGGCGTTTTCCGCGACTATGACTGGCGGCGTGAGCGTTTCGGGGCCTTTACGGTAGCGTCAGTCGTGCCGCTGTTTGTCGGGCTGGCTACACCGCATCAGGCACATCTGCAGGCGATCTCGCTGCGCCATCTGCTGCTGAGCAACGGCGGTCTGCTGACCTCTATGGTTGAAAGCGGCGAGCAGTGGGACCGTCCAAATGGCTGGGCGCCGATGCAGTGGATGGCCGTGGTTGGCCTGAATAACTATGGCGAAGAGACGCTGGCGAGTGAAGTGGCGGTTAACTGGCTCAACACGGTCAACAACTTTTATCAGCTGCACCATAAGCTGGTCGAGAAATATGACATCAGCGGCGATCGCGCCCGTCCGGGTGGTGGCGGTGAATATCCGCTACAGGATGGCTTTGGCTGGACCAACGGGGTAACCCGCAAGTTGATGACGATGTATGGTCATCTGATGGCAGACTGACACACAGAACAGCATTGACGCAAAAAAGCCGGGGCATCCCGGCTTTTTTATGCAGACTGTTCTGCGCTATTTCTTCGCTTCCGTGCCTGGCTGTGACGCCCGCTGCAGGAACTGCTGCGTCACTTCAGGCAGGTGCTGCAATAGCCACTCCGCCATTGCCACTTCCTGGTCACGGATTTCGCTAAGGATCCGTACACCCTGGGTATCCCCTACCTGTTCTGCCGCCGCAATCAGGCTGGTGTAGCTGGCGATCTCGGCATTCTCAAACACATAGCCGCTGATGGCGCCTTTCACCACTTCATCAGAGTTAAACATGCCGCCCACGGCCTGGCCGGTGGCCGCCATTTTGCCCATCGCATCTTTCATCACGGAATGATCGATACCGTGGCTGTCGAGCAGCTGTTCCAGCAATGTCAGCTGATGTTTTGTCTCATCCAGATGCTGGGCCAGGCGCTGTTCCAGCGCCGGATAATGTTCAAGACGGCCCGACATTTTGCTCAGCATGCTTTCCGCTTGTTTTTCCATGGCATGCGCATCGCGCAGCCAGTCATGATAATGCTCAATTGCAGTCATGTGTCACTCCTTAAGAGACGGTAATCGACTCAGCGACCGAGGTCAGCTTTTCATCCGTTTGTTTCTCTTCATTCAGTGTCGCTTCCAGCAGCTCGGCGGCTTTGGTGTAGCCCAGCTTTAATGCCAGCGCATGCAGGGTGCCGTAAGTCGCAATCTCATAGTGCTCAACTTTCTGCGCTGCCCCGATCAGCCCCTGATCGCGGACTTCTCCCTTCTCGACCGAGTCGATGATCTCCTGCGCTTCCTCAACCAGACCTTCAAGCGCATGGCATTTCATACGTTTAATTTTAACTTCAGGTGTTACCTCTACCAGTTCGTCGAGGCGTTCAATCTGCACCCGGGTCTCTTCCAGGTGTTGATTAAACGCAGCAACAAGCGTTTCGTCACTGGCAGCACGCGCCATTTTAGGCAATGCACGGGTTATCTGTTTCTCAGCGCTGTATACATCGGATAAGTCATGGATGAACAGATCGTTTAACGTTTTCACTGTCATAAGATAGCCTCATTGATTAAAAAGCTGCGTCGGTAATAACGCAACGCCAGTCATATCGTTGACAAATGGAAAGTCTAGTGGAGATTCTTAATATCGCACGCTTCGGTAGTATGAATTTGAGACAAAAGTGGCATGTAAAATGCATTTTCCTTTTTGCAGCAGCATGTTAGCTGAAAAGCATTTTCCACGTTACGGCTTCGCTACCGACATCCGAATTTGTACAAGCGTATAAAACACTGTATACATTTCCGGAATCCGGCGCATAAAAAATGCACCAGGCAAAACTTTACCTGTACAAACTTTTATTAAAACGTATAGCTTTAACGAAACGGAAATAAAAAAACCGGACAGGAAACCCATCCGGTTTAATTAAGGATATCTGTTGCTGCCAGTCATTAAGCAGCGACATAATTCAGGGGGTAATTATCTTTAAGGAAAATTAAAGAGAATCTGTACGGCCCGCTCAACCTGTTAACCTGCTGTGATGACAGCGTTTAAGGGTTTAGCTGCGGCGACTGACCTTACCTCCTTTGCGCCCTGCCTCAATAGCCCGCTCGGGGTCATTCTTAAAGTTCCCGCCGCTTTTCTGGCCGCCTTTGCGCCCGGCTTCAGCCGCACGCTCTTTGTCAGCCGCAAAGTTTCCGGCCCCACCACGATATTGAGTCATTCTGTGTTCCTCTTTGAATTAAAAATCAGAATTTGCACAGTTAATGCTTCATCAGGCCGATTCAGCAATCTAAATGTAGACAGAAAATCGGACCGATCAAGCGAGCCAAATAAAAATCCGCCATCGCTCTGGTTTATTGGTGGCTCTGCCCTCATCCGGATTGATAACGCATTTCAACTATCGCCTTTTCCTATTCAAAAAAGCGCAACGGCGTGTCAAAAATTTATAGCCAAATTCGCCGCGCCCTATTAATCGATCTTTTTCGAAAAATGTCCAATTGAAAAAATCGTAAGCGAAGCGGCTGCAACATAACTTCTTCAATATCAGGTGGTGAAGATGATCAATAAACGATCAATTTCCCTAAGCGAAGCGCGAAATAAATCTTCGCTACATTTTTTCGACGCCATAATTAAGCGAAGCGCATGGCATCACTGGCTGCAGCTTTAAAATGGTGAATTTGATCAATAAATGATCAATTATCGCGATTTAATAAAATTTTTAATTAAGATCACGAGCCATATCCAGCCCTGAAATTAATGAACAAGCGAAGCGGCATAATTTAAGCATGTGGACAGTGAAGGTGAGGCTTTAGGAATAGTACTAAAAAGTGTTTTCTGCGGAGGCTGGCATCAACCCTGCCGCCCGGTGCCACAGGCAGGAGTGTGAGAAGAGAAGATCAGGTGAGGTGTGCCGTTACGCCTGATGAAGAGCGCGCGCAGCCGGGTATATCAGGTCATAATAATCGGGTAATGTCAGGATCAAAAGCCACACCGCGTTTGCCGTTTTTCTTGATGCGGTACATCGCTTCATCCGCGCGCGCCAGCGCGGTGTCGAAATCATCGCTGGCCTGCACCTGGGATACGCCCACAGAAGCCCCGATCATGGCGTGCCCGTTTGCCATCTCAAACGGCGTCAGAACGGCATCCAGGCAGGCATGGGCCAGCGCTCTGACCTGCGGATGAATGATGGCAAAGGGCAGCAACAGGACAAACTCATCCCCACCGAGCCGGCCGGTGATGACCGCTTCCGGAACGCTTTGCGTCAGCCGCTGACTCAGCTCAATGAGTACTTCGTCACCGCTGCGGTGACCCAGCGTGTCATTGACGTGCTTGAAGTTATCCAGGTCAATAAAGACGACACAGAGCGGCCCCTGTGCTTTGAGTTCGCAGAAGGCGCTTTGCAGTGCATGACGATTGTTGAGTAATGTCAGAGGATCGTGCAGCGCCAGCAGCGCGAGCTGCTCTTCATATTGCTTCTCTTTGGTCATGTCGATATGCGTGCCGATCACTTTGACCGGCTGCCCCGCGTCATTCCACTCGCTGACCCGGCCACGATCCAGCACCCAGGCGATGCTGCCGTTTTTGGCGATCATACGATGCAGGGCCTCGTAGTAGGGCGCTTTCCCGGTAATGTGGTCGTAAAACGCGCGTAAAACCTCGTCTGCATCATCGGGATGCAGGCTCTCTTTCCAGGATTCAAACGTGGCGTCAGTCTCTTTCGGCTGGAAGCCCAGCATGGCACCCCAGCGCCGGTTGAAGATCACCAGCTTGCCGCTGGGAATGTCCAGTTGCCACAGAAACAGCCCGGTGCCATCCAGCGCCGCGTTGAGTTTTGTCCGGGCGTCATGCGCTATACGCTTCAGCCGCGCATTATGCTTTTTCAGGTTCTGTATCTGCAGACGCAGCGCTTCTTCTGACATGACCGTAAGACAGGATTGAGAAAGGGGTATTGTGCCTGTCAGAGTGATTCTGTAAAGAGAGGCGTATAAAACACGATTAGTCGCGGCCAATTGCAGGCTGAGCAGCATATCAGGCGGTGGCAGCCTGGCAACACAGCACAGAGGCGAGACGGTAAATTGATTTCGCCGTGAAATCTTTCTGGCGGGTGACCGGATGAGTGAGGGAACGCGGGCAAATCAGTGGAGGGTTATGAGGTAGGATGTGGCGCTAAAAAGCAAAAACCCCCGCCGAAGCGAGGGTTTCAAATTTTGGTGCCCGAACCCGGAATCGAACCAGGGACACGGGGATTTTCAATCCCCTGCTCTACCGACTGAGCTATTCGGGCAACGGGGCGCATTAAACCAAAGCGGCCCGGCAGCGTCAAACGCTTTTCGCCAAAATCAGATCGACTGCCCGCTTTTCCATCAACCCGCCCGCTATGGCTCTCCTGACACCAAAAACGTGACGGTCGTCAGGATAAATTTTAGTCAGCGGACCGGTAAAGACTCCATTGTGCCGCGCGGATGCCGATAAATAAGGCGAATCCCACACTAATAATAAGGATCGCTATGTTTTCCACCATTACATCAGGAATCGCTGCACGTCACAGCTGGCAGAAACGCGCACACTCAGCAGCCACGCTGAGCTCGCTTAACGGATCTATCGCCATGATCGAATTTTCGCCTGACGGCACAATTCTCAGCGCCAACTCGCTGTTTCTGGCGCGGATGGGCTACACGCTGGCAGAGATAGAAGGCCAGCACCACAGCCTGTTCTGCACCGCAGAGCAGTTACAGTCGAAAGATTATCAGGATTTCTGGCTGCGACTGAACCGGGGAGAGAGCTTCAGCGACAAGTTTCTGCGCGTAGCCAAAAACAGCCGCCCTGTGTGGCTCGAAGCCAACTATGTCCCGGTGCTGAACCGACATGGCCGGGTGATCAAAATTGTTAAGCTGGCCACCGACATTACCGGCCATATCAACGACGCCCAGGAGCAGCGCGCCATCACGACCGCCATTGAGCGCTCTATGGCAGTGATCGCCTTTAACCTCAAGGGCGAGGTGCTCAAAGCCAATGATAACTTTCTGAAAACCATGGGCTACCGGCGGGAGGAGATCGAAGGTATCCATCACAGCCACTTCTGCTCGCAGGCGCTGCGCGACAGCCGGGAATACAGCGAATTCTGGCAGCAGCTCAACCGGGGTGAATTTGTCTCCGGTCAGTTTCCCCGCGTCAACAAAGCCGGTGAGACCATCTGGCTGCGCGCAACCTACAACCCGGTGTTTGACGAACAGGGCCGGCTCTACAAAATCGTCAAATTCGCGACGGATGTCACCGCTCAGGTAGAAAAAAATCAGCAGGAGCATGACGCGGCGCAGCAGGCTTACCACACCGCGCTGCAGACGGATGAGAGTACACGGCTGGGTGCCGATGTGATTGCCAGCAGCGTTCAGACCATGAATGCGCTGGCGGGGGAACTGCAGGGCATCTCCGGTGACATTACCGGCCTGAGCGAGTCATCAGATCGTATCGGCGCGATTGTCGAAGGGATCCGGCGCATTGCCGATCAGACCAACCTGCTGGCACTGAATGCCGCCATTGAGGCCGCAAGAGCGGGCAGCCATGGCCGCAGCTTTGCAGTCGTAGCAAACGAAGTGCGCACGCTGGCGGCGAACATCAACCGTGCGACTACTGACATCGAAAACCGGATACAGCAAAACCACGTGCTGGCGAGCCGCGCGCTGAAGGGGATCGAGTCGAACCTGAAGCGCGCGGATCAGGGCGTGCAGCTGGCCCAGGAGGCGGGCGGCGTCATCGCCGAAATCCGCGAAGGCGCAACCGATGTGGTGCGTGCCATCGGCCAGGTCGCCAGAACGCTTAAGGCCTGAGTGGCTGCGGGGGCTGTTGCCCCCTTTTACTGCACGGTCTGCGCGGTCTGGGTGGCGGACACCGTCGCCTCTGGCGCGGGCGGGATAAAGATATGGTCCAGAATATCCCGCATCACCGGCGCAGCCGTCACCCCTTCCCCGCCGCCGTTTTCCAGAATCAGGGCCACCGCGACCTTCGGGTCGTTAAAGGGGGCAAAGGCGGTATAGAAGATATGGTCACGCAACCGGACCGGGATCATCTTCGCGTTATAGGTCTGGTTCTGGCGCAGGCTGAAAACCTGCGAGGTGCCACTTTTCGCGGCGATGCCATAAGGCGCCGTGTGGAAATATTTATAGCCGGTGCCGTTAGGTGAGTTCGCCATGCCAAACATCGCACGGCGCACCAGCGCCCAGTAGGGAGAATGGGGATCGCCAATCTGCGTTTCGCGCAGCGGTGGATGGTAGTTCTCCACCAGGGTGCCGCGCTGGGTTTTCTCCAGCAGATGCGGCGCAATCACCCTGCCGTTGTTGATCAGCGCCACCATCGCTTTCACCATCTGAATCGGCGTCGCGATCCAGTAGCCCTGGCCAATGCCGACGGAGACCGTATCGCCCTGATACCACGGCTTTTTATGCACCTTCTGTTTCCACTCGCGGCTCGGCAGCAGGCCGTTATACTCCTCATTCAGATCGATACCGGTCGATTTGCCATAGCCGAACTGGCTGAGCATGGTATGAATGCGATCGATGCCCATCATAAACGCCACCTGATAAAAAAAGGTGTCGGCAGACTCTTCAATGGCGCGGGTCACATCCAGCATACCGTGGCCCGTCTTTTTCCAGTCGCGATAGCGCCGGTCGGTGCCCGGCAGCGTCCAGGTCGGCGCGCCAAAGAACTGCGTCTGCGGCGTAATCACATGGGTCAGCAGTGCCGACATCGCCATGTAAGGTTTCACCGTCGAGGCGGGCGGATAGAGTCCCTGCGTGACGCGGTTAATCAGCGGCAGATTTTTATCCTGGAGCAGCTTTTTGTAGGCCTGATAGCTGATGCCTTTGACAAACGGATTGGGGTCATAGCTGGGGCTGGAGACCATCGCCAGCACCGAACCGTCGTGCGGATCTTCAATCAGCAGCGCCGCACGCTGCCCCGCCAGGCGGCTTTCCACATACTGCTGCAGATGGAGATCCAGCGTCAGCGTCAGGTTCTTGCCTGCCACCGGCGGCACCTCTTTCAGCACCCGGACAATGCGGCCGTGGTTATCCACTTCCACTTCCTGATAGCCCGGCTTGCCGTGCAGCAGCGCTTCGTAATATCCCTCAATGCCCTGCTTGCCGATATTGTGGTCCGCCGCATAGTTTTCGGCGATCCCCTCTTCATTCAGGCGCTTGTAGTCGCTGTCGTTGATTTTCGAAACATAACCGACCACATGTGCCAGATCGGCCCCGTAGGGATATTCCCGATCCTGATAGGTCTCAAGGCTGGCACCAGTGAAGCGAAACTGATTCACCGCAAAGCGGGCGACCTCCTCTTCGGTCAGCTCCTCTTTCAGCACCACCGGCTTGTAGCGGCTGGTCTGCTTCAGCGCATGGCGGAAGGTGTCGATTTCATCGGGCGTCAGATCCACGAGCGGCGTCAGCTCGCGCAGCGTCGCTTCCATATCGCTGATTTTATACGGCGTCAGCGTGATGGCGTACCAGCTGACGTTACGCACCAGCGGAATGCCGTTGCGGTCATAGATCAATCCGCGCGTCGGCGCGATGGGGATCATCTTGATGTCGTTCTGATTGGAGCGCGTCTGGTAATAGCCGTGATCGCGCACCTGCAGACGGAAAAGGTTCACGCCAAGAATAGTGAAACAGAGACAGACCAGAGCAAAGGCAACTGCAGCACGGCGGGCAAAGAGCTTCTCTTCAGCTTCGAAGTTACGAAAATTCATCAGGGGGCATTATCAGGCGATTAATTATTATCTGTTGTTGCGCACCATAATAAAGCGCGTTCGCGGCGGTGCCAGCACGAAGATGCACAAGCCTCGGCAAAAGTGTGTCATTTGATGTGAATGTTACGGGAAAGCGCGGGGGAGTGAGGCAGATCCTCCGGTTAAAGAGGATCTGAACAGATGGCGGACGACAGCGCCCGCCAGAGGGATTAATCACCCAGCAGGACAGATTCCAGTGCGATCTTAATCATATCGTTGAACGTCGTCTGACGTTCAGCCGCTGTGGTCTGCTCATGCGTGCGGATGTGGTCTGATACTGTGCAGATGGTCAGGGCTTTAGCGCCAAACTCAGCGGCCACACCGTAGATGCCTGCCGCTTCCATCTCAACGCCGAGGATGCCATATTTTTCCATCACGTCGAACATCTGCGGATCCGGGGTGTAGAAAAGGTCGGCAGAGAAGATATTACCGACGCGTGCTTCAACACCCAGGTTTTTCGCCGCATCCACCGCGTTGCGCACCATGTCGAAGTCAGCAATCGCCGCGAAGTCGTGATCTTTGAAACGCATACGGTTCACTTTGGAATCGGTGCAGGCACCCATACCAATCACGATGTCACGCAGTTTGACGTCAGGACGCACGGCACCACAGGAGCCAACACGGATGATCTTCTTCACGCCGAAGTCAGTGATCAGCTCTTTGGTGTAGATGGAGCAGGAAGGGATACCCATTCCGTGACCCATGACAGAGACTTTGCGGCCTTTGTAAGTGCCGGTATAGCCCAGCATGCCACGCACATTGTTCACTTCAACCGGGTTTTCCAGGAAGGTTTCTGCGATGTGCTTTGCACGCAGCGGATCGCCGGGCATCAGAACAACATCGGCAAAATCGCCCATTTCAGCATTGATGTGAGGAGTAGCCATGGTTTAAATCCTTATTAAAGTGCTGATTTACAGCATGTTCTTGCCATAGTCCATGTCGGACAGGCCAAAGTAGTGTGCAATTGTCTGACCAATATCGGCGAACGTCTCGCGGTAGCCCAGTGAGCCTGGCTCCACCTTCGGTCCGTAGATCAGAATCGGAATGTGCTCACGCGTATGCTCGGTGCCTTGCCAGGTCGGGTCACAGCCGTGGTCCGCGGTGAGGATCAGAATGTCATCTTCGCCGACCAGTTCCATCAGCTCAGGCAGGCGACGGTCAAACAGCTCCAGGCCGCCAGCATAACCGGCGACATCGCGGCGATGCCCCCAGGTGGAGTCGAAATCCACGAAGTTGGTGAAAACAATCGCCTGATCCGGCGCCGTTTTCATCTCCTGGATCGTCGCGTCAAACAGCGCATCCAGACCGGTCGCTTTGACCTTTTTGGTAATGCCCTGCTCCGCATAGATATCGGCGATTTTACCCACTGAAATCACATGGCCGCCTTTCTCATCTACCAGCTTTTTCAGCATGGTGGCTGAAGGTGGCTCAACCGCCAGGTCGTGACGGTTACCGGTGCGCTCAAACTGCCCCGCTTTGTCACCCACAAACGGACGGGCAATCACGCGGCCGATGTTATAGCCCCCTTCCGTCAGCTCTTCACGGGCGATTTCACACAGCGCATAGAGGCGGTCGAGGCCAAAGGTCTCTTCATGACAGGCGATCTGGAACACCGAGTCTGCCGAGGTATAGAAAATCGGCTTGCCGGTTTTCATATGCTCTTCACCCAGCTGATCGAGGATCACGGTGCCTGATGAGTGGCAGTTTCCGAGGTAGCCCGGCAGGTCAGCGCGCTCCACCAGCTTGTCCAGCAAATCCTGCGGGAAGCTGTTCTCTTTGTCGCTGAAGTAGCCCCAGTCAAACAGCACCGGCACACCGGCGATTTCCCAGTGGCCTGACGGCGTATCTTTGCCCGAAGACAGCTCGCTGGCGTAGGCGTACGCGCCGGTGATCGTCGCCTCAGGGTCCAGACCGGCCGGGAAGCGACCGGTCGACAGCTCCGCGGCTTTACCCAGACCCAGCGCGGTAAGATTAGGCAGATGCAGAGGACCTTTACGTCCCTTATCTGCTTCACCTTTAAAACAGGCTTCAGCGATGTGACCCAGGGTATCTGAACCCGCGTCACCGAATTTATCGGCATCTTTACTGGAGCCAATTCCAAAGGAATCGAGAACCATAATAAAAGCACGTTTCATGCAAGTCTCCTGCGCATTGGCGCGTGACAAGTCAAAAAAAAGCGATCAGATCAGTATACCTGAATGCATCGCGGCTGGCACGGGTTACGGGCCAGTTAGCGGATATCGCTCACACGGCGATAGACAACCGGTGTCTCAGCCGGGGCGCTGTCCCCCAGCACCAGCGCGGCTTTCACCGCGGCGGCGGCCTGCTGCCACTGCTCTTCGCTGCTGGCGTGAATCATCGCCAGAGGACGCTGTGCGTCGGCCCGTTCGCCCAGGGTGATCATGTCGCTCAGGCCGACGCTGTAATCGATACTGTCGCTGGCACGCTGACGTCCGCCTCCCAGCGCGACCACAGCCAGCCCCAGCGCACGGGTATCCATACGGCTGACGATGCCTGGCTGGTCGGCATATACCGGTCTGCTCAGCATCGCCTGTGGCAGATAGGTGTCGTAGCGTTCGACAAAATCGGCCGGACCCTGCTGAGCCGCGACCATACGCCCGAAGCAGTCGGCCGCGCTGCCGTTGTCCAGCACCGCCATCAGCTTCTGACGCGCTTCGGCGTCGCTGGCAGCCAGTTTACCGGAGATCAGCATTTCACTGCAGAGCGCCAGCGTCACCTCCAGCAGGCGCGGATTGCGCTGCTCGCCGGTGAGGAAACGCACCGCTTCACGCACTTCCAGCGCATTACCTGCGGAGGAGGCGAGCACCTGATTCATGTCGGTCAGCAGGGCTGTGGTCTGACAGCCTGCGCCATTGGCGACGCCCACGATCGACTGCGCCAGCTGCTCAGAGGCGTCATAGGTTGGCATAAACGCGCCAGAGCCGACTTTCACATCCATCACCAGTGCATCCAGTCCCTCGGCCAGCTTCTTCGCCAGAATCGAGGCGGTGATCAGCGGAATGGAATCAACGGTGGCGGTGATGTCACGCGTGGCGTAGAAACGCTTGTCCGCCGGGGCCAGCGAGCTGGTCTGGCCGATAATCGCCACACCCACCTGCTTAATGATCTCGCGAAAACGGTCATCGCTGGGGAAGATGTCGAAGCCCGGAATCGCCTCCAGCTTATCCAGCGTGCCCCCGGTGTGGCCCAATCCGCGCCCGGAGATCATCGGCACATAGCCGCCGCACGCCGCCACCATCGGTCCTAACATCAGTGACGTCACATCGCCAACGCCGCCGGTAGAGTGCTTGTCCACCACCGGGCCGTTGAGATGGAGTGATTGCCAGTTGAGCACCGTACCGGAGTCGCGCATCGCCATCGTCAGCGCCACCCGCTCAGGCAGGGTCATATCGTGAAAATAGATGGTCATTGCCAGCGCAGCAATCTGGCCTTCCGAAACGCTGTTATCGCGCACACCGTTGATGAAGAAGCGAATCTCCTCTTCAGTCAGCGCATAGCCGTCACGTTTTTTACGAATAATTTCTTGTGGCAGGAACACGAAAGCCCCCTGGTTCAGAAAAGATGCGGTGGGGAAAAGGCGGTCAGCGACCGCCAGAAGGATCAGTAACCGGCTTTGCTGGTGTCGCTGTCGTGACCCAGGGTATTCAGCAGGCTCGCCAGCAGGCTGGAGGCACCAAAGCGGAAATGGCGCGCATCGGCCCAGTCGGCGCCCAGCGTCTCTTCCGCCATTTGCAGATAGAGTGCGGCATCTTCCGCGGTGCGCACGCCGCCCGCAGGTTTAAAGCCAACCTGCTCACTGACGCCTTTATCCCGGATCACATTCATCATGATCTGCGCCACTTCGGGCGTCGCGTTGACCGGCACTTTGCCGGTAGAGGTTTTGATAAAGTCGGCACCGGCGTCGATGGCGATTTCTGACGCCTGACGAATCAGCGCTTCCTGCTTCAGCTCACCGGTTTCGATGATCACTTTCAGCAGCACATTCGCTTCCGCACAGGCCGTTTTACAGGCTTTGACCAGATCGAAGCCGACCTGACTGTTCCCGGCGATCAGCGCGCGATAGGGGAACACCACATCCACTTCATCGGCACCGTAGGCGATTGCGGCACGGGTCTCGGCCAGCGCAATGTCGATGTCATCATTGCCGTGCGGGAAGTTCGTCACCGTGGCGATACGAATCTCCGGCGTGCCCTGCTCGCGCAGCGTTTTACGCGCAATCGGAATAAAACGCGGATAGATGCAGATTGCGGCGGTGTTGCCTGCCGGGGATTTGGCCTGATGGCACAGGGCGATCACTTTTGCATCAGTGTCGTCCTCATTCAGGGTGGTCAAATCCATCAGTTTCAGGGCGCGCAGGGCGAGGTGTTTGATATCGGTCATGAGGCTCTCCAAAGAATCGGGGTGCAACCCACCGGCTCGCCGGCGGAATGTTATAATAATAACACTTTGAAGCGGCCTGATATGTGCCAGCAGTCACATAGAAATAAGAAATTGGTGCAAAATTACCACGCAGGCTGTGACAAAAATCGCAGATAACGCGGAATAATGGCCATTATACGTCACGCGATGCGATGTTACTATTATCACATTCAGGGGCGCAGCGCCGGAAAAGTGGGATCGAGCCGGAACAGCTGCTGGCTGTTGTGCCACAGGGCATCGGCAATTTCTTCAGGTGACTCGTCACGCAGGCTGCAGAGCACCTCCCACACCCGACGCGCCCGTTCAGGACGATTGGGCTGGCCCTGAAAGCCCTGCAGCGGCATATCAGGGGCATCGGTTTCCAGCAGCAGCGAAGAGAGCGGCAGCTGCGCCACGGTCTGACGGGTTTTGCTGGCGCGCTCATAGGTGATGGTGCCGCCAACGCCAATCGCATAGCCCAGCCGGATAAAAGCCTGCGCCTGCTGCAGGCTGCCAGCAAAGCCATGCACCACGCCACGGCGCGGCAGATCGTGACGACGCAGGATCTGCGCGAGTTTGTCATGCGTGCGCCGTGAATGCAGGATCACCGGCAGCTGATAGGTTTTCGCCAGCTTAAGCTGCGCCTCAAGAAAGCGCTGCTGCTTATCAAACTGCGGATCGTCGCGATAGAGATCCAGCCCGATCTCGCCGATCGCCACCAGCTTACGCGGTCGCTGTTGCAGCAGCGTTTCAAGCTGGTCGAGATGAGAGGCCTGATGCGCTTCAATCACAATCGGATGCAGCCCCAGCGCGGCATATAAGGCCGGATGCGCCGCGGCCAGCGCAGAGACCCGCTCAAAGCGGCTGGCATCAATCGCCGGAACGATGATCTTCTCCACGCCCGCCTCAGCGGCGCGCGCCAGGCTGGCGGGAATGTCCCCCTCAAACGGCGGAAAGTCGAAGTGGCAGTGCGTGTCGATAAACTTCATGCCAGCGATCCTTTGTCGTAATGCTCATCGTTATCCGCCAGCGGTGGTGTGATAATCTGGCGGGTATCGGGCGCGTTCGCCACCGGGGCAGCGGGCGTGACGATGCGCGGCGAGGTCAGCGATTCCGCATCGCTCAGCCACTGCCCCAGCGTCGCGAGGAAATAGCGGCCGCAGCGCCGTCCCAGATGATAATCCTGATTCAGTGAGCTGATGCGGCTGCCAAGCGCACTGCTGGCCAGCGCATGCGGCGGAAAGATTTCGATGATACGCAAATCATCGGGGGGATTCTCAATGAACTGCTGAATTTCCCGATAGCTCTGCTCGTGCCGGTTGACCACATTCACCATTGGCTGCAACGCGCCGGTGCTGAGCCAGCGCTCCATCCGCCTGAACCATTTCGGCGTGTAGAACATCTGCGACGGTACGGTGCGGATCACCACGATGGTGTCAGCCCCGCGACGGGCCGCCTCCCGCACCGGAATGGCATCGCTGATGCCGCCGTCGAGATAGCTGATCCCCTCCAGATTAACCCCCAGACGGTAAAAGCCGGGGATGGCGCTGGAGGCTTTGATCAGATCCAGCCAGTTGTCGGCAGTGGGCGTGAAGTAGCCAGGGGTGTAATCGTCACTGCGGCAGGCGCACATATAAAATTCGCGGCCGCTGGAGAACATCTGCTCTGCACTGCTCATCGCCAGCGGAAATTCACTGCGGGTAATCTCAATCAGCCAGTCGAGATCGATAAGATTTCCCCCGCGCACAAAGCGCAGCGGATCGAAAAAGAGTTTGCTGGTGGTATATCGGGTAATGACGCGCCGGGCATAGCCGGGCTGACCACAGACATAGGCAGAGAGATTTTGTGCACCGGCAGAGGTGCCAAGCATCAGCTGAAACGGGTTAAATCGGGCGCGCTGAAATTCATCCAGGACACCGGCGGTGAAAATACCGCGCTGACCGCCGCCTTCACATACCAGGGCAATCTTCTGCGATTTAAAGGGGATCAGTGCCAGAGGTTCAATGGCACCAAGTGTGACAGGAATGCGTATACCCACTGTGCGAACCTCAGAAGGTCTCCGGGCAGGCTGGGGGAGCAATCCGCTTGCAGCGGCAGCATTCCGGAGAACCAGTCCTCTATTCCTTTAACCGGTAAACCTGCCAGGCAGGCTTACCACCGTCGCGATATGAAGGTGTCCCTCTCTTCACGTCTGTCGCTGACGATGACTGGTCTCCGCTCTATGCTTTGCGTTGCATTACACTGCAGGACTCATCGGCTAAAGCTTTTTACGGCCGGTAAACAGGCTGATGAGGAACAGGATAATACCAACAACGAAGACAACTTTAGCTGCCCATGCTGCTGTACCCGCTAAACCGCCAAAACCTAACGCTGCAGCAATCAGTGCGATCACCAGAAAAATAATGCCCCAACGAAACATAAGCCTCTCCTTACCCTATTTAAATTCGAACTGCTTATTTCATCCCCGGATGGGTCTCTTTTATTCGTGCGGCCACAACCGTGACCGCACTGCAGCCATTAAGATTTAACCGTCAGGTCATTCTTAACGCTTTTCACGCCTTCAATGGCTTTAGCGATGCTTTCAGCACGGTCTGACTGTGCCTTACTCGCCACATGCCCTGAAAGCTGAACAACGCCGTCGGTGGTTTCAACTTTAACGTTGCGCGACGGAACAATGTCATCCGCTAATAGCTTAGCTTTAATTTCGCTGGTCGTTGCGGCATCGCCCGCATAACCTTTCACAGAAGTGGTTTTGCTGTCTCTGACGTGTAGTTTGTCGCTGACGGATTTAACACCTTCGATTTTCTGCACCACAGCCACAGCCTTTTCAGCCTGATCCTGTGAGGTGACGAAACCGCTTAAGGTCACGACGCCCTGATGCGTTTTTACCGAGATATCCGTGCTTTTAATGGCGTCGTCATCCACCAGTGCCGCTTTGGCTTTGGCGGTGATGCCGCTGTCATCCATATAACCATCGACTTTTTTCATAGAACTATCGATTTTCGAACCCGCGCTGTCGGCAGTCTGAGACGCTTTCTGAGAAAGTGATTCGTCAGCCAGGGCGCTGCCGCTGATCAGTGCTGAGCCAATCATGGCGGCCATCAGGGTTTTAGCAATCTTAGTCTTGTTCATCGATATCTTCCTTCTATCAGTTAACTCACCCAAAACTGTGGGCGAAACAGCAGCACAGGTGCCGCTGCGTTACAGGACGTAAGGACAAGAGAAGTCTCTTTCGCCGTCCGATAGAATAATCATAGTCGGCATTTTGCGATTTGCCTGGCTAACTGGTTGATCGCACGTTAAAACAGCAGAAAAACAGGGTTTTTAGGAGGAGTCTGTAGCGGGGAAAACAGGGCCATTCCCTGCTGGAATGGCCCGGAAACAGCGCGATCAGTGCTCGCGCGTTTTGCGGAAACGAACGTCCGGATAACGTTCCTGGGTAATATTGAGGTTGACCATGGTAGGCGCGATATAGGTCAGATTATCGCCGCCATCGAGCGCCAGGTTAACTTCGTTTTTACGCTGGAAGCCATCAAACTTTTTCACGTCGTCGCACTCAACCCAGCGCGCCGTAGAGACGTTGATCGCTTCGTAGATCGCTTCGACGTTATATTCGCTCTTCAGGCGTGCGACGACCACGTCGAACTGCAGCACCCCGACCGCCCCCACGATCAGATCGTTGTTGTGCACCGGGCGGAACACCTGCACGGCGCCCTCTTCCGACAGCTGAACCAGCCCTTTCAGCAGCTGTTTCTGCTTCAGCGGATCGCGCAGGCGGATACGGCGGAACAGTTCTGGCGCGAAGTTCGGAATCCCGGTGAACTTCATATTTTCACCCTGAGTAAAGGTGTCGCCGATCTGAATGGTGCCGTGGTTATGCAGGCCGATGATGTCGCCAGGATAGGCTTCTTCCACATGGGAACGGTCGCCCGCCATGAAGGTCAGCGCATCGGAGATCATCACATCTTTGCCGGTGCGCACCTGACGCAGCTTCATCCCCTTTTCATACTTCCCGGAAACCACACGCATAAAGGCGACGCGGTCACGGTGTTTCGGGTCCATGTTTGCCTGGATCTTAAAGACAAAGCCGGTGAACTTCTCTTCCTGCGCTTCTACAGTGCGGGTGTCGGTCTGACGTGGCATCGGACGCGGCGCCCAGGAGACCAGGCCATCCAGCATATGATCCACGCCAAAGTTACCCAGCGCGGTCCCGAAGAAGACCGGCGAGAGTTCGCCGCTCAGGAACGCTTCCTGCTCAAACTCGTGCGAGGCACCCTGCACCAGCTCCAGCTCTTCACGCAGCTGCGTCGCCAGATCTTCACCGACGGCGCTGTCAAGTTCCGGGTTATTCAGCCCCTTCACGATGCGCACGTCCTGAATGGTGTGCCCTTTACCGGACTGGTAGAGGTAGGTCTCATCTTTGTAGAGGTGATAAACCCCTTTGAACAGCTTGCCGCAGCCAATCGGCCAGGTGATCGGTGCGCAGGCGATTTTCAGCTCGCTTTCCACCTCATCCAGCAGCTCCATCGGATCGCGGATGTCACGGTCAAGTTTGTTCATAAAGGTCAGGATCGGCGTATCGCGCAGACGGGTGACTTCCATCAGCTTACGGGTACGATCCTCGACGCCTTTCGCGGCATCGATCACCATCAGACAGCAGTCCACGGCGGTCAGGGTGCGGTAGGTGTCTTCCGAGAAATCTTCGTGACCTGGGGTATCCAGCAGGTTCACCAGGCTGTCACGGTAAGGGAACTGCATCACCGAGGTGGTAATGGAGATACCACGCTGTTTCTCCATCTCCATCCAGTCCGACTTAGCGTGCTGGTTAGAGCCGCGGCCTTTAACCGTACCGGCGGTCTGGATAGCCTGTCCGAACAGCAGCACTTTTTCGGTAATCGTGGTTTTACCGGCATCCGGATGCGAAATAATCGCGAAGGTGCGGCGGCGTGCCACCTCTTCTAAAAAGGGATTAGACATGAATTCTTCTCAATGGAGCAGCGCGGGTCACAGGCGCTGCTGATAAATCACGGTGGCCGGCAGAACCTTACCGGCGGGTAAACGGTGCCAGAACGATATTTTATCGCTGGCGGGTCAGCGCGAAGTTACATTGGCGTGAATTCCGGTTACCTGGTCAGCTTTAAGGCGGCATAGCATACAATATTTTGCGCGCGCGGCCTACAGGGGAAGGGGCGGGATTTAGCGGAGATAGCGCGGTGAAGAGTGGCCCAGGGCGGGGCTGACCCGCGCCCGCCCTGTTTTCGTTATCCCAGCACCTTTCTGACGCAGGCTTTGAAGATCTGCACGCCGATCTCCAGCGAGCTGAGGTCAAATCGCATATCGGGATGGTGCAGCCCTGGCGTCAGGTTGGTACCCAGTCCCCAGAACCCCGCTTTCACTCCCGGACGCTTCACCGGATAGTAGAAAAAGTCCTCGCTGCCTGGCGTCGTGCGGGCCGGCAGTGCACCCGCTTCGCCCAGTACCTCAACGATAGCGGCGCGGATCACCGCCGTGGCTTCATCATCGATCTCGGCCGCAGGCATCTCTTTCAGCACCCGGATTTCGGCGCTGGCCCCCAGCGCCGCCACGCTGTGGGTGATGGCGCGCGTCACCTGCTCTTTGAGCTGGGTCATCGGTCCATTCTCCTGAGAGCGCAGATCCCACACCACACGGGCTTCATCCGGCACCGAGTTCGTTACCCCGGCATCGCACAGGAAACGGGTCGCTTTAACGCTCCAGGTCAGGCCGGGAGAGAGATGCAGGGCGTTGACCGCCTGCACCGCCTGAACGGCGGCATCAAGCGCATTCACGCCCAGATGCGGACGCGCCGCGTGG
Source organism: Pantoea sp. M_10 (assembly GCF_008631515.1). NCBI lineage: Bacteria > Pseudomonadati > Pseudomonadota > Gammaproteobacteria > Enterobacterales > Erwiniaceae > Pantoea > Pantoea sp. M_10. Next base: position 218,717 of record NZ_VWUL01000005.1, read on the forward strand.
GCAGGCTGGCCTTTAATCGTCGCTTCCAGCGTGCTGCAGGCGGAGTAAAGCACCGCAGGCACCGCCTGCCCCACGACACACTCCTCCAGCGGACGCAGATGGAAGCCCAGAATCATCTCTACATCATCCAGCGCGCCCCCCTCGATCATCGACAGCGCACCGGCGCCCAGCTCCTCGGCGGGCTGAAACAGGATCTTCAGCCGGCCACGTTTCACTGTGCCCTCCTGCAGCAGAGCCGCGGCCGCCGTCAGCACCACCGACGAGTGACCATCGTGACCGCAGGTGTGCCGCGCGCAGGGGACACCATCGATCACGTGTCCCAGTGCATCCATATCCGCCCGCAGCGCCAGCACCGGCCCCGGGACACCGCTGTCAATTTCCGCCACGATACCGGTGGTGTTGTTAATGTTGCGCGTCACCTTCAGGCCCGCTTTCTCCAGCTGGTCAGCGATATAGGCCGAGGTTTTGAACTCCTGAAAACCGAGCTCCGGGATTTCATGCAGCGTGTGATAATGCTCCAGTACCTTAGTCAAAACGTTACTCCTGAATAAACAGACGCATAACAGACATGGCGATCAGCGCGTTGATGATGCTGACCAGCATCAGCAGCGGCCAGTATTTTTTGGGTACATCGGCCACACCCAGCAGCCGTCCCATATATTGCAGTTGCGATCCCATCAGAAAAATCGCCGGCGCCAGGATGGTGATATCTGCCCCGGTCAGCAGCCCTTTGGTCAGCAGGCTGACCGCCACCCCGGTTCCCGCCGACGATGAGAGCCAGGCCGTCAGCAGCACCGTGATCGCTTCACCCGGTAAGCCGAACAGCCCCATCACCGGCGCAAAAACATGGCCAAGGAACTGCATGATGCCCAGCAGATTCAGCACCTCCGCCAGCACATAGGCCATTACCACATTCGGCATCAGGTTGTGGATGGCGATATGAAAACCTTTACGTGCGCCGGTAACAAATACGTCAAACGGATTGCTGCTGGCAGTAACGCTTTTATTTTCCATCGATAAAATCCTTCTTATAAACACTGTTTAGCACAGCGCGCGTGATGGCCGCACCGACAAATTTCAGCGCGAACATGACTAACAGCGGAATGATGATCGGCAGCGTCATTGAGGCAAAGAGTGCGGAACCGATGGCGAAGTAGTTATTGATTAACCCGGCCCCGGAATATTGCCAGGCGCTCATGACCACCACCTCTTTCTTACCGATCTGCTTCTGATCGGCCATCTCTTTCGTTAACGCAGCACCCGCGTCGGTGCTTTGCAGGTCGGTGATGAGTGCCAGCCCGCAATGCCCCGGCAGACCCATCAGGGGTCGGAGTAAGGGCGTCAGCAGCCGGTGCGCCGCCCGAATCGCGCCGTAGTGGGTAAAGATCTCCAGCACGCCCAGCGCCAGCATGACGGTAGGCGTCAGCGACAGGGCGAACAGGAAGCCGGCTTTGGCACTCAGCCCGCCTGCGCCGAGAAAGGTGTTACTGGCGGGATCTTTCATGGTGCCAAAACTGCCGCCCAGCGTGGTGAAATCAAACGCGCCAAGCCATTTCAGACCGTCGACGTTATAAAAGAGCCCGGAAAAAAACAGAATGGCAAAAATTAACGCGACATAACTGCCTCGGGTCGCCGTCATTTTCATCGGTGTAACGCGGGTTTCATCTGACATGATTTTCTCCTGATCACCAGACCAGCCCCTGTTCCCTGTCGGGGCAAGTTTCAATATATGGAACTAAGTTCTAAGCAGGATTTATGCCAGTGCTGACGCAGTCAGCCTTTAATCCTGCCCTGTTTCGCCTCTCCGGCTCTCTCATCCCCGCGATATGTGCGACTGCACGGAAATTTATTTTTGTGTCCGCTGCGGATGCGTGCCTGCTGGCCGTATCCGGTAACCGTGCTCGTATGCCGCCATCAGGGCGATTGCACCAGCAGGATGCTGTACAGGTGCACTAGCGTGGTGCCGTCCCCCTCTGTTTTCAGGCCGATAACCTGTAATACAAAATGAGAATTGGTCGCATTCAAATTGCTGAATAATTCTATTTAAATCAAACAGATAAATTGCCCTGTTTTGCGAAAAAGGCTTCACATTACTAACATATCTGATGCATAATTCGCCGCATCTGCCTGTTTAATTAACATCTTCGTAAAAAGGACTCGGCCATGCTGACTGCTGAAATGACTGGACGTTTAAACGACCAGCTGAACCTGGAATTTTTCTCTGCCAATCTTTATCTGCAAATGAGTGCCTGGTGCTGTGACAAAGGCTTTGAAGGCGCTGCGTCCTTCCTGAAAATGCACTCACGTGAAGAGATGCAGCACATGCAGCGTCTGTTTGACTATCTGAGCGACACCGGCGCAATGCCGGTACTGGGAACCATCGCGGCACCGCCGGTTTCCTTCAACTCACTGAATGAAATCCTGGAGCAGGCGCTGGAGCACGAGCAGCTTATCACCCGTAAAATCAATGAGCTGGCACATGCCGCCATGACCTCGCAGGATTACTCCACCTTCAACTTCCTGCAGTGGTATGTTGCCGAGCAGCACGAAGAAGAGAAGCTGTTCAAAACCGTGCTGGATAAACTGGCGCTGGTCAGCAACAGCGGCAACGGTCTCTTCCTGGTCGACAAAGATCTGGGCCGCATGAGCACCGAGAACCACGCAGAGTAATCTCTTTCAGTCGGTTCAGACTGCTGACACGTCCCTGGTACGCTTTCAGGAAGCCATGATAAAGCTCAGGTAGCAGGGAATACGGTCAGAAGAGGAAAGCGTCCCGCGCCATGGATGGCGCGGGTCGAGCGTGTCATGGATGACGGCTTTTGCGTCTTTCCGATCTGACCGTATTTCCTGCTCAGGCACGATCTCACAGCGAAGCAGGTCCGGTTTTGCTGTTGCCCTTAACGGCCCCGCTTCGGGGCCGGACTTTTCTTCACTGCCACCTCAACACAGCTACTGCAGCCGGTAACTCGCCGCTTTCTCGCCATTCACCCACAGTTCACGATTTTCACCCGCAGGCAGTAACAGCGCGATCTCCCGCCAGGCAGGCTGATAATCACCGCGTTTTTCCACCGTCAGATCGATGCGCGTGGCGCTGCTGCACAACGTCCAGCTGAGCCACAGGGCGTTCCCCTGCTGCCAGCCGTGACTCTCACCATCATCGTCAAAGGTTTGCCCCTGCGTTGTTACCCCTTCAGGGGCAGGCCATATCTGCCACTGCCGCACCGTGTCGCGCCGCGCATTGGTCGTGCTTTCACACTCACCCAGCGGAATAACCGCACCGGCCCGCACCAGCAAAGGCAGCCGATCGAGCGGCGCATCCAGTGTGATCGTCTCGCCGCCCGCAAACGCCCTGCCGCTGTGCCAGTCATACCAGCCACTGGCATGACGGGGCAGATAGACCTGACGGCTGCGCGCGCCCTGCTCCACCACGCTGGCGACCAGCAGATCGCGACCCAGCATAAAATCATCACACTCCTCATAGGTTCGCGGGTCCTGCTCGTGGTCGAGGAAGGTCGGACGCAGCATCGGCTCATCTTCTGAACTGGCCAGCCAGGCCAGCGTGTAGAGATAAGGCATCAGACGATAGCGCAGCCGGATCGCCTCGCGGATCATCGGCGTCACCTCCGGGTACATCCAGGGTTCGTTCACCGTGTGGTCGTCATTCCATGAGTGAATGGTAAAGCGCGGATGCATCACGCCATTCTGTACCCAGCGCACAAACAGCTCGGCATCGGGCTTATCGCCCGAGAATCCGCCGACATCGTGTCCGACGTTAAACAGCCCCGACAGGCTCATGCCCAGCCCCATGCGGATGTTGTAGCGCAGGGTTTGCCAGCTGGTGCGGTTATCCCCGCTCCAGGTCTGCACGTAACGCTGCATCCCGGCGCAGCCGGAACGCGAGATGAGATAGGGACGCTTGTTCGGGGCGAACTGCTGCTGCGCTTCCATGGAGGCGCGCATCATCAGCAGCGGCATCACCGGCCGGATATGCTTGATGGCGATCGGCTGACCAAAGCCGTGACAGCGTGCTTCGCCATCCCACACCTCATATTCGTTATTGTCGTTCCAGGTGGCGTCGATACCCTTTTCCAGCAGCTGTCGGGTGACGTTCTCCTGCCACCAGCGCACCGCCTCCGGATGGGTAAAATCGAGGTGCGAGCCCTCATCATCCCAGAACACCGAACGCTCAGGGCGATCCAGCTCAGAGTCACGAATAAACAGCCCCCGGGCCGCCACTTCCTGATAGCGCGGATGATCCTGCAACAGGCAGGGCTTGATGTTAGCCGCCAGCTTCATCCCGGCATCGTGAAACGCCGCGCTCAGGCCGTCGGGATTCGGGACTTTGTCATAGTTCCAGTGGAACACGTAGCGCTTGTTATTGATCGAGGTATAGCCGGAAGAGAGCTGGAACGAGTCGCAGGGGATCTCATGCTCGTGACACAGGCGAATAAAGGATTGCAGCTGCTGCTGCGCATCCGGCGCGTCGGTGTAGTGCATGGTCGAGCCGCTGTAGCCCAGGCTCCACTTCGGCTGAAACAGTGTCCGTCCGGTCAGGCGGACAAAGGCTTTGGTGACGTCGAGCAGCGTCGGGCCCAGCATCATATAGTAATCAAGGTCGCCCGCCTCAGCGCGGTAACGGCGATAAGGCAGATGATAGTTATCCAGTTCGTTACCGAGATCCAGCCAGCTGCTGCTGAGGTTGTCATAAAACAAACCGAAGCTGACGCCATCGCGCTGCGTCAGGGTAAAGGGAATATGTTTATAGAGCGGGTCGGTGCTGGCGGCGTTGTAGCCCATCGCGTCGAGGTTGCGCATCTCAAAGCGACGGTTGACGCGGTTCAGGTCGCCGCTCTTCTCGCCCAGACCGTAAACCCGATCCTGGGGCTGACGACGCTGATAGTGCTCCACCCCATCCCCGTGCGCGTTGAGCAGATAGGCGCCGGTGTGACGGTCGGCGGTGAGCGGCTGCCAGCTCTCACCATCAAACTGCTCCCAGCTCAGGCAGAGCGGCTGATGCACCGTGACCCGCAGCCGTGACGTGCTGAGGCGCAGCTGCTGGGCATCGTGCTCAACCTGAAAGGGCGGCAGCGTGAAGCCGTCCAGCGCCTCACGATCCCGTCCCTGCCAGGGCACATCCGTGACCGGCGCAATGCTCCAGGTGCGGTCCAGCGCCAGCTCGCCATCGCGCTTCAGCAGAACGCGCATCAGCTTCTCCTCCAGCACGTAAAGCCGCAGGTGATGCCGCTCTTCGACCTTGAGTTCAACAAAGTGGTCGGCCTGCTGATGCAGCGTCCAGTTCTTCAGGGTTTTCATCACGATATCCTTATGGGTTAGCCGGGCGCTGGCGTCGTTCGGCGATCAGCATCACCAGGAAAACGGCACCAATCAGGTCAAAAAAGCCCATCGCCACAAACAGCGGATTAAAGCCGATGGTGTCGGCGGTGACGCCGATAATCAGCGAGAAGATAAAGCTGGCAATCCAGGCGCAGGAGCCGCGCATACCGTTGACCGTCGCCATCTGACGGCGATCGAAACGCTCCACCACCAGCGCACTGAGCATGCAGGAGATGACCTGATGCCCGAAGCCACCGATGGAGATGAGCGCGATAGCCAGCAGGGGATCTTTCACCAGCGTCATCAGCGCCAGCGAAACCATCAACAGCGCGCCCGTCACCGAACTGGCGACAATCGAGTTGACGCGGGTAAAACCGAACCAGCGCACATAAATGCGGGTGAGATAACCGCTGGCGACGCTGCCAAGGTCTGCTGCGAGGAACGGCAGCCAGGCAAACATCACGATCTGCTTCAGATCCATGCCGCGCTCATTGGCGAGGTAGAGCGGCACCCAGAAGCTCAGCACTGCCCAGGCGGGTTCAGCCAGAAAGGCCGGAATCGCAATACCGTAAAACTTCTTCTCTTTACCAATCACTTTCAGCGCTTTGAAGAACGGCAGCTTCTCGCCGATGGCTTCGTTATCCTGATTGATAAAGTCGCGCTCCTCAGCAGAAAGGCGCGGATGGCTCTGCGGAGCGTGATAGCCCCACCACCAGAAGAGCACCCACAGCAGCCCCAGGCCGCCCGTCAGCAGGAAGGCGCCCTGCCAGCCAAAGTTGATGTGGGAAGCGTAGATAATGGGCGGTGCCAGCATCGCCCCGATGGAGAAGCCGACGCCCGCCCAGCCTGCTGCCACCGGCCGCTCTTTTTTCGGGAACCAGTCACCAATCGCTTTGGCGTTAGCTGGCGTGGCGGCCGCTTCAGACGCCCCCATGACAAAGCGCAGCAGCGCCAGATGCAGCCAGCTTCCGGCCCCGGCGTGCAGCAGACAGGTGACCGACCAGACCAGCGCACAGATCAGGAAGCCCATCTTCAGGCCGATCACATCGATCAGCCAACCGCAGACCGGCTGAAACAGGGTGTAGGCCAGCTGGAACGCTGCCACCACCCAGGAGTACTGTTCGGTACTCATGTTGAGGCTGGTTTTGAGTTCCGGTGCCAGAATGCCGAGTGAGTTGCGGGTGATGTAGTTAACGGTCACACCCAGCAGGAACATCCCCAGCATCCACCAGCGTAAATTTTTAATCACGCGCACTGTGCGTGAAGCACTGACGGGTTTGGTTGTCGATTCGAGGCTCATAGTGCCACTCCTGATTTCCATTGATAAATCACACCGCCTGCTGGCGTACCGCGTGTCCTTTTAGCGAACTTAGAAAAGTGCGAAACGTGGGTACAGCCTCTTTTTTGCAACTCTTTTCATGGCAGGCTGATTACCGGCAGGAAATGACACTGAAACGCCCATCTGACGCGATTCAGCAGGTTATGAAAAATTTTTCACTGGCAGATTTGAAGGCGATCACAGAATGAAACAAAGGCTGAAAGTAAGCGAAATTGCGGCGCTGAGCGGCGTTTCGATCAGCACGGTGTCACGGGTACTGGCGGGCAAAGCCAACACCCGCCCCGCCACCCGCGACAAGGTGCTGGCCGTGGCGCAGCAGCAGGGTGTGCTGGATAACCTGCACAGCGGTCGCCTGCTGCTGAATAATCTGATGGTCTTCGCGCCGCCGCGAGCCTTCGACGTGCGCAGTGACATCTTCTACTACAAAGTGATTCAGGGGATCAGCCAGGCGGTGGAGCCGCACGAGGTGCGGCTGCGCTACTCTCCGCTGGAAGAGGTGGAGAGTGACGCGGCGCTGTTTATCGACAAAATGCAGCAGACCGAAGCGGCAATCCTGATCGGCATTGATGATGAGCACATTCATCAGCTGGCGGCGGAGATGAACAAACCCTGCGTGCTGATTAACGCCCGCGATCGCCGTATGCGGCTGCCTTCGGTTTCGCCGGATCATCAGCTGATTGGGGAGTTTTCAGCCCGCTACCTGTTTGAGCAGGGGCACCGGCAGATCCTGTCGCTGCACTGCCTGCGCCGCTACACCATGGAGCAGCGGCTGCAGGGCGTGCGTGACGCCTGGCATGCGATGAATCTGCGCTTTGACAGCCGTCAGCATCTGCTGACGCTGAACAGCTTCAGCAGCAATGAAGCGGCGGAACGGCTCGGTGAATATCTGCGCCACTGCCCGGACGTGCTGCGCCCGACCGCCATTCTGGCCAGCGGTGATTACATTGCCGCAGGTGCGGTCAGCGCGCTGGAGCAGGCGGGCCTGCGGGTGCCGCAGGATATTTCGGTCATGAGCATGGATGGCTTTAACCTGGCCGCCATCCACGATATTCCCCTGACCTCAGTGCAGGTGCCGCGTGATGAGCTGGGGGCCGCCGCCGTGAAAGTGCTGCAGGAGATGCGACTTAATCCTGCCACCCCGGCCGGCACCCTGCTGCTGAATGGCCGGCTGGTGGTGCGCGAATCGGTGCGCCGCATCCGCGACAACCTCAGCCATGCGCCGGTTCAGCAGCATGGCCTTTACGACTGACCCAGCGTTTTCAGCCGCAGTTCCGACGGCTGAGGACGCCCGAACAGGAAGCCCTGGAACAGCGTACAGCCCTCATCGCGCAGCTTCATAAACTGCTCATCGCTCTCCACCCCCTCGGCGGTGATCTGGATATCCAGACTGCGACTCATGCCGGTAATGGCCCGGATAATCGCCAGCGCCTCACGGCTGTCCCCCATGTCGTTAATAAAGGATTTGTCGATTTTGATTTTGTCGAACGGGAAGGATCGCAGATAGCTCAGCGACGAATAGCCGGTACCAAAATCATCCAGCGCAATCTGCACGCCCAGCGCCTTGAGATTCTGCAGGGTACGGATATTCCCCAGCGAATCATCCAGCAGCACCGATTCGGTGATCTCCACCTCCAGCCGCGCCGGATCCAGCCCGGACTCCTGCAGTGCACCCTCCACCACCGGCACCAGTGAGCTGTTTTTAAACTGCAGCGGTGAGAGGTTAACCGACACAGACTGGTTGCCTTCCCAGCTCGCCGCTTCACGACAGGCTTCATAGAGCGCAAACGCGCCCAGCATATGAATCAGGCCGGTCTCTTCCGCAATCGGAATGAAGTCGTTGGGCATGATCAGGCCACGGATCGGATGATGCCAGCGCATCAGCGCTTCATAGCCAATGATGGTGTGGTGGTCGCCATTGGTGATGGGCTGGTAGTAGAGCCGCAGATGCCCGCCGCTGATCGCATCGCGCAGGTCATTTTCAATCAGGCGGCGGCTGCGTGCCACGTCGTCCATCTCCAGCGTGAAGTGCTCAAAGCGGTTACGGCCGTTGCGTTTGGCCTCATACAGCGCCATGTCGGCACAGCGCAGCAGCTGTTCCGGCGTGTTGGTGATGGTGGTGCTGAGCGCAATACCGACGCTGAGCCCGACCGAGAGGTTATGACCTTCGATGTTGACCGGCGGACGAATGGCCTCGATCAGCCGCTGCGCGACCACGCTCGCCTCGTCGCCGCTGGCAACCGACGGCAGCACGATGGCGAACTCATCGCCGCCGATACGCGCCAGGGTATCCTGATCGCGCAGCACGTTGCGCAGCCGCTTCGCCACACTGCGCAGCAGCTCATCGCCAATCTGGTGGCCCAGCGCATCGTTCACATTCTTGAAATTGTCCAGATCCAGGCAGAGCGCGGCGGTCTGACGCGGCGTCTGACCGGCGTTGCGCAGCGCTTCACTCAGGCGCTGGCGGAACAGGATACGGTTCGGCAGGCTGGTGAGGTTGTCATGGTGCGCCATGTGGTGAATGCGGGCATCTGCGGCGCGCTGGTCGGTCACATCTTCCACCAGCAGCATCAGATAGTTACGCCGTGCATCCTGACCATTAATCGCGGTGGCGCGGGTGTGCAGGATGCGCTCACCGCTGGCGGTCATCAGCAGCTGTTCACGCTCATGCATCCCCTCGCTGCGCAGCGCCACATCCGCCAGATTGTTGAAATAGTCGCTTAACTCAGGCGACATGCATTCATGCGGCCGTTTGTTGACGATCAGCGATTTCGACAGGCCAAACAGCTGCTGGGTACGGTCGTTGACCAGCAGAATCTCACGGGTAATGGCATCTTCGACAATCACGCAGGAGGGGATGTTGGCGATGATGTTATCGAGAAAGCGGGAGAGCGCCGTTTTCTGGGTACTCTGGGCTTCCGCCAGATCGCGGGCGCGCAGCACCTGCTGCTCCTGCTCACGGCGCTCCGTCCGGTCGCGGGTAATCTTGGCGAAGCCGATCAGCTTGCCATCATCGTCGTGGATCGCGTCGATCACCACGTGCGCCCAGAAGGCGCTGCCATCTTTGCGGTAGCGCCACCCCTCATCTTCGAAGCGACCGGTCTTCAGCGCAATGCCGAGGTTGGCTTCCGGCGTTCTGTTCAGCCGCTCCTGAGCGCTGTAAAACAGCGAGAAGTGCTGACCCACGACCTCTTCCGCCCGGTAACCTTTGGCGCGCTCGGCACCGGCGTTCCAGTTCACCACCACGCCGTCGATATCCAGCATATAGATGGCGTAATCCGTGACGCCCTCCACCAGCAGCCGGAAGCGTCGCTCCTGTTCGCGCTGCTCATTGCGTACGCGCTGCTGTTCGGTACAGTCGCGGGTGATCTTGGCGTAACCCAGCAGCTTACCCTGATCGTCACGGATCGTGTCGATCACCACATGCGCCCAGAAGGCGCTGCCATCTTTGCGGTAGCGCCAGCCTTCATCTTCAAACCGGCCGGTGCGATAGGCGATCTGCAGGTTCTGACTGGGAACGTGATTCAGACGATCCTGCGCGCTGTAGAAGCGGGAAAAATGCTGGCCGACAATCTCTTCGGCTACATAGCCTTTGGCGCGCTGGGCGCCGGCGTTCCAGTTCACGACGTTGCCGTCGATATCCAGCATATAGATGGCGTAATCGGTGACGCCCTCCACCAGCAGACGGAAGCGCGCCTCCTGTTCCCGCTCTTTGCGCTGCTGCTCCTGCTGCCGGGTACAGTCGCGGCAGACCACAGCGAAGCCCACCAGCTGCGCCACATCATTGCGGATAGGATAGATCACCACATGCGCCCAGAAGGTGCTGCCATCTTTACGGCAGCGCCAGCCTTCGTAATCATAACGTCCTACGGTGGCGGCAATATCGAGTTCCCGCTGCGGCAGACCGCGACGACGATCCTCTTCGTTGTAAAACACGGCGGCATGCTGACCCATAATTTCTTCTGGCCTGTAACCCAGAACGTTCAGCCCGCCTTCATTCCAGCTGGCGACGGTTCCGTCCGGTTTGAGCATGGCGATCGCGTAGTCGATCACGCTTTGTACCAGCATGCGATAGATGACATCAGAGTTATTATCCATTGTTATTTGCCTGCTGCTCGGTAGCCTGGTCATGGCTTAGGAATGTTCTTAATACATCTGCGGAGACTACAGCGGAAATGGGCTGTGAAGACAAGTGTATTAAGAAGAATAACTAATCTTAACAGGGGAGTTATCGGCAGCGGCGAGCAAATGTTCAATGGTGTCGCGATCGGGGCGAGCGCGCGCGCCTAAGGCGCAGAGCGGGATTGCGGGAAGGGGGGGAAAAGCGCGAGACGGGCTCGCGCATCGTTATTCAGCAGCGTGTCTGAAGCACCTTCCCTTATGGCTGCGGCTGCATGGCGGCAATCGGCTGCCAGATTTCTGTCAGTGCGCCCTCTTTACCGGTGAAGGGATCCTGGGTCGGCAGAGGCACTTTTTTCACCTGCTCCTGCGCCATTTTCAGTTTCGCTGGCTCATCGCGCAGTGTCTCGGGCGACATGCCACGCGGATAGGCTCCGACCACCATAAAGTCTTCACTGGCGCTGACCTGCCGGTGGCCGACGCCCGCCGGGATCAGCACCGCATCGCCGGCGCGCAGCGTCACCATCCGGCCACTGTCACCGCCAAACAGCACTTCCGCCCAGCCTTCAGCCACACCCAGCAGCTCATGGGTGTTGGGGTGGTAGTGGGTGTAAGGGAAAATCGGATAGCGCCAGGCGGGTGGCCAGCCGTTTTCTTCGAAGGTTTTCTCAAACCATGCGGCGATCTCCTCCTCTTCCGGCACCACGCGTGGCCAGATAATCAGAGGTAACGGGTTATTCGGCACGCCGCCCGACGGAATGGCGAGCATCAGGTGCTGAGGATTGTCAGACGCCCCGGCCGAAAAGGTGCCGGCGGCAAAAGACATCATCAATAACAGACTGGAGGATGGGGTACGCATGCAGGTTCTCCGCTTTTTTTATCAGTGTGGCAAACCTGCGCCACAATGCAATGTGCGCCAGGCGACAGAATTGAGATAATTGACTGATATTGCTGACTAAAGCCAAATGCGGCGTTAACTACAGGGTGTTCCCCGCCCTGCACCACCACGGGAAGCGGTTCTGACTACGGTAAAATGTTGCAAAATGTCAGGCCGCCCGGAGCAGGACGCCGGTCACGGTTCAACTGTTATATAAAAATCGCACAGATCTGTTTCTGATATCCTTGACTGTTATCTGTTCTAATCGCTAGCAGATCACAGAGAGGTAACCAATGGACGCTATTAAACAAATCCTGATTGACGAGATCGCCACGCTTAACCGCGAAGAACGTCGCGACAATTTGCCGCGCTTCAGCCTCTCGTTTCTGAAAAACCATCCCGGCCTCTGGGCGGTGATGTACCTGTGCTATGGCCTGTGCGTTGCGCTGATTTTCACGACCGAGATGCTTGGCTGGCCCGCCTTCTGGTTTGCGACCATCTTTGTCCTCGTGATGAGCCTGCTGATGCTGATGGACATCAACCCGAAATATCGCTTTGAGGATATCGACGCCCTCGATCTGCGCGTCTGCTACAACGGCGAGTGGTATTACATTCAGCCGGTGCGCGAGCAGGCCGTTTCGCAGATTCTGTCGCTGCCCGAGACGCCGGAACGGGTGAAGAGCGGCATCCAGCGCCTGCTGTCGCAAAAAGGCGAAGTCGATTTTTATGATGTCTACTACCTGACCTGGGGCCATCAGGAAGCGGCGCGGGTTTAATCTGCCCCGCTTTCCGCCATTAACCGACCCAGCGTTTCGATTGCCGCCTCGGCCCGGCTGTCCCACGGCCAGGCGGTATTCAGCCTGAAGCAGTGACTGAACTGCTCGCCTGCCGAAAATAACTGTCCCGGTGCAATACTGATCCCCTGCGCCAGCGCGCGCTGATAAAGCCGGGTGGTATTGATCCGTTCAGGCAGCGTCACCCAGAGAAAATAACCGCCGAGCGCCTCGCTGAGTGTGGCCTGAGGTGGCAGCACCTTCAGGAGCGCCTGGCGCACCATCTGCTGTCGCTTCGCCAGGATCTGCCGCAGGCGCTTCAGGTGGGTGTCATAACGCCGTGTCGCCAGAAAATCCGCCAGCGCCAGCTGCATGGGCGCGCTGGTCGAGAGCGTGCTCATCAGTTGCAGCCGCTGAATGCGCTGCGCATGCTGTCCCGCCGCCACCCAGCCAACGCGAAATCCCGCCACCAGCGATTTTGAAAATGACCCACAGTGCAGCACGTTGCCCTGACGATCCCAGGCTTTGGCCGGCAGCGGTGCGACATCGCCTGTCCAGAGTTCGGCATAGACATCATCTTCAATCATCGGCACCTGATAGCGCGCCAGCAGCGCCACCAGTTGCTGTTTGCGTTCCGGGGTCAGGGTGACGCTGAGCGGGTTCTGCAGGGTGGTCATCAGCCAGCAGGCTTTAACCGGCCAGCGCTGCAGCGCCTCCTCCAGCTGGGCGAGATCGATGCCCTGTTTTGCATCCACCGGGATCGCCAGCGCTTTCAGCTTGAGCCGCTCAATCGCCTGCAGCGCGCCATAAAAACCGGGATGCTCAATCACCACGTAATCGCCCGGCTCGGTGAGGGATTGCAGGCTGAGATTCAGCGCCTCCAGCGCTCCGCTGGTGATGACAATTTCATCCGGTGACAGCGTGATGCCCTGACGCGCATAGCGCTGCGCCAGCAGCTGTCGCAGCGTGGCGTTACCGGGCGGCAGGTTATGCAGCGCATCGGTTGGCGTGAGGTGATGGGAGACATTCGCCAGCGAGCGCATCAGCTGACGCTGCGGAAACAGCGCGGGGTCGGGAAAGGCGGAGCCAAACGGCACAATCGCCGGATCGCGCGTTGCCTGCAGCACATCAAACACAAAGTCGTTGATATCCACCTGCTCGCTGATCGCCACGCTCATGGGCGCGGGTGCCAGCGCGCGGGGCGCGACGTAGTATCCCGACTGGGGACGGGAGACGATCCAGCCCTGGCTCTCCAGCAGCTCATAGGCGTGCAGCACCGTCATCAGGCTGACGCCCTGCTGCGCCACCTGCTGGCGCAATGAGGGTAAGCGTGTGCCCGGCAGCCAGATGCCGGCCTCTATCTGCTGCTGAATCTCATCCATCAATCGCTGGTATTTCGCCACGGCTCATCTCTCCTTGTCTGACCGCGTGACTTTACCACGCGCGGCGGCCAATGACAGGCGGCATGAACCGCTTAAACAGCCCCATTGCACTGACGCAACGCGCACGGGACGCTTTTTCAGCCCCGACGCGCGCGTCAGACCGCTGCCACCTCTGGCGTCAGCGGCCGATCGACATCCGCAATCAGGCCCGTGCTGGCCACCGTTTCTTCAGTTTCTGCCGCGACAAAGTCGGTCAGCTCCGGTACCCGCTCCGGCGGAACCGGCTTGCCCAGCAGATAGCCCTGCAGCGTATTGCAGCCCAGGCTGGTCAGAAATGCCTGCTGTTCGGCGGTCTCTACCCCTTCAGCCACCACTTTAAGTTGCAGCGACTGCGCCAGCGCCACGATGGCCGACACGATGGTGGCATCCTCTTTCTGATGCTGCAGCTCGTTCACAAAGGCCCGGTCGATCTTCAGTTCGCTGGCCGGTAATCGCTTCAGATAGAGCAGGCTGGAGTAGCCGGTGCCGAAATCATCAATCGAGGCTTTCACGCCCAGCCGGGTCAGCTCGGTCAGGATACGCACGCTCTCATCGGGATCGCGCATTGCGGTGGTCTCTGTCACCTCCAGGGTCAGCAGCTCGGCCGGAATCTGATGTTTTGCCAGCGCCTCAACCACCGTCTCCACCAGATTCGACTGCTCAAACTGCAACGCCGAGAGGTTAACCGCCACCGACCAGTGCGGGTGCCCCTGCAGATGCCACTGGCGCAGCTGGCGGCAGGCTTCCTGAATCACCCAGTTGCCGATATTAACAATCATCCCGGTCTTTTCCGCCATCGGCAGGAATTTATCGGGCGACAGCAGGCCATGCTGCGGATGCTGCCAGCGCAGCAGCGCCTCAAAACCGAGGATCGGACCACGCGGGGCGCAGAATTTTGGCTGGTAGAAGAGGCGCAGCTCATCATTATCCAGCGCCTGCCAGAGATCGTTATTCAGCTGCAGCTGACTCTGTGCCTGAATATTCATGGAGGGCTGAAAGAAGGTATACCCGTTGCGGCCATTATTTTTGGTGTGGTACATCGCCGCATCCGCATTGAACATCAGCTCCCGCTCATCCACTCCGTCGCCGGGATAGACGGCAATTCCGAGACTCAGGGAAACCACCAGTTCATAGCGGGAGATATCAAACGGGCGATCCACCGCTTTGACCAGCTTATCGGCGACGGCCGCGGCATCATTGGGATCGTCAATCTCCACCAGCAGCACGAACTCATCGCCGCCAAGCCGCGCCAGCGTGTAGTAGCCGGTCATCTGCTGGCTCATTCTCTCGGTTACGCCAACCAGCAGACTGTCACCAATATGGTGACCAAAGGCGTCGTTAACCGCCTTGAAGCCATCCAGATCCATAAACATCAGGGCGAACTGCGTCTGTTCACGGTTCGCTTTGTTGATCGCCTGCTCCAGCCGATCTTCCAGCAGGATGCGGTTTGGCAGCCGCGTCAGGTTATCGTGCAGCGCCAGCTGGGCCAGCTCGCGATTCGCCTCCGCCAGAGAGCTGGCGAGAATCGAGGTGCGCGCCTGCATCCGCGCATCCAGCATGGAGACCAGCAGGGTAATCCCCAGGATAGAGAGGGTGACCACGGTGACCAGAATCGCCAGCCAGTTGCTGTTGACGCCCTGCCCCACCGAATGACTGTGCGCGGGAAACTCGGCGGCCATCATGCCGGTGTAGTGCATGCCTGCAATGGCAAACCCCATCACCACTGCGGCGCCAATCCGCAGCAGCGTGACCCGGCTGGTCTGCCCTTCGCGCAGGTTAAAGGCGAGCCACAGCGCCGCGCCAGAGGCCGCCAGGGCGATGATTACCGACAGCCCCACCCAGCCCCACTGCCAGACGATACCGGGCGAGAACATCAGGGCCGCCATGCCGGTGTAGTGCATCGCCACCACGCCGCTGCCGAGGATCAGCGCGCCGCCCGCCAGCCGCGGCCAGGGCAGATCGCTATGGCAGACCAGCCACAGCGCAAATATCGACGCACACACCGCGATGGCGGCAGAGAGCGCGGTCAGTGAGGCGTTGTAGCTCATCACCATATCCATGTTCATCGACAGCATGCCGATAAAGTGCATCGCCCAGATGCCGATCCCCATGGAAAAACCGCCGCCGAACAGCCAGACCAGCGCGACTTTGCCGGTCGAATGCACCACCCGCCCTGCCATATCCAGCGCGGTAAACGAAGCCAGCATCGCGACCAGAATCGAGACGATAACAATAAAAGAGTCGTATGAGGTCACTAACATAGTGCATTCCCGCAAAAAGCCGTGCTTGTGGTTAGACAGAGGAGAGTGTTCTTTTTGTTATCGGCACCGCCTGGCGGTTAATGAGCCGCGCAGGCTGCGTGCTTTCACTTACTCTGATTGCTGAAAACTATCGTGACGTTCAGCCGGAGAGTGACGCCACCGGCTGTCGCCGTGAGGCGAAACGGAACGCGTCAACCCGATCCGCCGGGGTCGGTTTACCCAGCAGATACCCCTGCAGGGCATCAAAGCCTAAGCTGGTGAGTAAATGCTGCTGCTCTTCGGTTTCCACCCCTTCCGCCACCATCCGCAGGTTGAGACTCTGCGCCAGCGTCAGCATGGCGCTGACCACCGTTGCATCTTCACTGCCGGGCCGCAGGCAGTTGATAAAGCTGCGGTCGATTTTGAGTTCGCAGGCATCCAGATCTTTGAGATGCAGCAGGTTGGCATAGCCGATGCCAAAATTATCAATGGCGACGCTGATACCCGCCTGCTGCAGTTCGCGGATGCGCTGCTGGCTGAACAGCGGGTCGCGCATGGCTATCGTTTCGGTGATCTCCAGCATCAGCGCGCTGGCTGGCAGCTGGAAGTGCGCCAGCGTCCGGGTCAGCGTGGTCAGTAGATCGCGCTGATGAAACTGCAGGGCGGAGAGGTTCACCGACACCGTCCAGTCACTGTGGCCCTGATTGTGCCAGCTTCTCAGCTGGCGGCAGGTCTCCTCGATCACCCAGTTGCCAAGCGCGACGATCTGTCCGGTCTTTTCGGCGCGCGGCAGAAACAGCTCCGGCGTCAGTAACCCGCGCAGCGGATGCTGCCAGCGCAGCAGCGCCTCGAATCCCAGTAACAGGGTGCCGCCGGAACTGAATTTGGGCTGATAGAACAGGCGCATCTGCTGGCGCTCTATCGCCTCCCACAGATCGTTCGCCAGCTCCAGCTGATGCTGGGTCGCATCGCTCATCGCCGGTTCAAACAGGCACCAGCCATTGCGCCCGTTGTGTTTGGTGTGATACATCGCCGCATCCGCATTGAACAGCAGCTCATGCCGGTTTCGGCCGTGCAGCGGAAAGATTGCAATGCCGGCGCTGAGTGACACGTGCAGCACATAGCGGTCAAGTTCAAAGGGGGTGCTGATCACCTTAACCAGCTTTTGCGCCAGCTGACGGGCTGGCGTGATATCCAGCGCCTCTGCCATCAGCACAAACTCATCGCCGCCCAGACGCACCAGCAGCATCGTGGTCGTGAGCTGGCTGCGCAGCCGCTCCGCGACCGCGACCAGCAGGCGGTCACCGACGTGATGTCCCCAGGTGTCATTCACCGCTTTGAAGCCATCCAGATCCATATAGAACACGGCAAAGCGGCTCTCCTGCAGCATCGCCTGTTTAATCGCCAGATCGAGCTGCTGCTCCAGCATGACCCGGTTCGGCAGCGCGGTCAGGTTGTCGTGCATCGCCAGCTGGCGCAGCTCCTGGTTGGCACGATTGAGCCGCGCCGCCAGCCGTGCCGCGCGCAGCTGAGCGTCCAGCATGGAACTCAGCAGCGTGACGCTCAGAATAAGCAGGGTGATCAGCGTTACCCATACCGCCAGCCCCGGATTGCTGAGGCCATGCGGCTGCATGGTGCTGCTCGGGCTGAACCGTGCGGCGGCCATGCCCACGTAGTGCATACCGGCGATGGCGATGCCCATCACCAGGGAGGCCAGGCTGCGCATCAGCAGCAGATGCTGCTCCCCCTGGCGCAGATGAAACGCCAGCCACAACGCCAGCGCAGAGGCCACAAAGGCGATCAGCACAGAGAGGGCAACCAGCAGAGGATTCCAGTCAGGCCCCGGTTCAATCAGCAGCGCAGACATGCCGAGATAGTGCATGACCACCACCCCCGCGCCCAGGATCAGACTGCCGCGCAGCAGCCGGAAACGGGTGAGATGTACGCCTCCCACCGTCTGTCCGAAAGCCAGCATGGCGGCCAGAATCGCTACCAGCAGCGAGCCTGCCGTCAGCGGCACGTCATAGCGCATCGTCATCGGCATCATCATCGCCAGCATGCCGATAAAGTGCATGGCCCAGATGCCAATTCCCATGGCGGTGCCGCCGACCAGCAGCCAGAATCGGGCAGGCCAGCCCTGTGAAACCGCCACCCGTCCGGCGGTATCCAGGGCTGTAAAGGAGGCAACAAACGCCACGATCAGCGAAATGCCGATCAGGACGTTATCCCAGGTGATATGCAGCATGTGCCACTCCTCACCACCCGTGCTGAACGGGTGCTGTGTAAAGTCTGATAAGTCATCTGAAAACCCCCGCGGGGGTAAAAGTTATTTAATGCCGGTATTTCGCCAGGAATTATTTCCGGCAAAACCCGCCCGCCAGCGCTGGAGAACGATGCGCAGCATCCTGTTCCCGCATCCGCTAAGCGAGCCGGTAAATCGTTATTATGTCTGATTGATACAGCAACATATTACCGAAGCGGAAAGCCTGTACGCGAGGAAAAAAGCAGGGATTTCTGCTTTCCCGTTACGCTTACACGCCTTGCTATTACTGGGTTATCGGCTGAAGTGACCATTAGATTAGTGAAAAATAATCAGGAGCACTTCGCCAGACGCGTTAACTGTTCTATAGTAAGTAAAACTGATATAAATCAGCACCCTTAAGTCTGAGATTTTTCTTAATACAGCCCCGTTGCGGGCACTGCTTTATTTATTTTTTATTTTTGGGCCGAATCATTAATTAATACCAGGTGAAAAAGCACTGACTCCTGATAATCCGTAAGGAAATATTATGAAACTCAAGCTTTTTCTGTGTGCTGCTGCGGGATTAACGCTGTCACTTCCGACCTTAACCCAGGCGGCAACCACCTCCGGGACCATCAATGCCACCCTCACGCTGACCACCGGTTGCCTGGTCAACGGTCAGTCCGCCACGGCAGGCGTTAACTTCGGTACGCTGAACTTTGGTAGCAGCGCCGCCACCTTTGATACGCTGAACGCCACCCTGGTGGGCGCCGCCGGTAACGGCATCTACGTGCGCTGCACCACCGGTCAGGACTATAACGTGGTGGTGACCAGCAGCAACGCGGCGCCAGCGACTATCTATGGCACCGCCTCTGCGTCACCGCGCTATTTGCTGCTGGGATCGAACAATGCGCAGGGCATCGCCTATACCCTCTACAGCGATGCCTCCTTCACTACCGCGATCGCCAACAATACGCCGATTGCCGCCAGCGGCACCAACGATCCGACGCTGGGCACCAACTACGCCATCTATGGCCGGGTGGTCGGCGGCGGCTTTAACCCGCTGATTCCGGCCGGAACCTACACCGATACCATTAACGTCGCCGTGAATTATTAACTGCAGCCGCAGGTCAATGAGGGTGGTTCTCTGGCGATCCTGCCTGATGATCGCACGTGCTTTGCCTCTGCTGACAGGGAGCGTCAGCGCCTGGGGGCTGCCCACCAGCACCTTTCAGGTCTCCGCATCGATTGTGGCAGGCTGCGTGATATCCGGTACCAATACCGGCGTTTTCGGCACGCTCAATTTCGGCACGCAGTCTGGCGTGGCGGCAGCGACCGTTAACGCCAGCTTTCTGCAGAGCACGACCATCAATCTCGCCTGCACACCCGGCACCACGCTGAGCATGAGCATCAATCAGGGCAACAACTACACCACCACCCGCAACCTGAAGCTGCCCAATTTCAGCAATACCGTTCCCTATACGCTCTTTAGCAATGCCAGCCGCACCACGGTGATCCCGGTCAACCAGGCCGTGCCGCTGAGCTACAGCAATGCCGGTAACATTACGCTGCCGATCTATGGCCAGCTGCAACTTCCCGGCACCGCGCGCGCCGGCGTTTATACCGACACGCTGACCGTCACCCTGAGCTGGTGAGGCGATAAAAAACAAGGATATGATCATGAAGTCACTGTGCGCTCTGCTGCTGCTGAGCCTCACCCTGCTCTCTCCGGCCTTCGCCGCTAACTCGGTGATGATCTGGCCCATCGATCCCGCCATTAATCCTGACGAGAAAGCCAGCGAACTCTGGCTGGAAAATCGCGGTAACAGCACCACGCTGATGCAGATCCGCGTCTTCAGCTGGCAGCAGGTCAGCGGCAAGGAGCAGTATCAGACTCAGCAGCAGGTGGTAGCCAGCCCGCCGATGGTGCGGATGGAGCCGGGCCAGAAGCAGCTGGTCAGGCTGATTAAACAGACGCCGCCTGCGGCCGGTAAAGAGCTGGCCTATCGGGTGGTGCTGGATGAGATCCCGGCGCCGCGCAATCCCGGTGAGAATCAGGCCGGGCTGACGTTTCAGATGCGCTATTCCGTGCCGTTGTTTGTCTATGGCACCGGGCTGAACACCGACAGCGCCCGGCCGGAGTTGCGCTGGCAGCAGGTAAGCGACGGCGGCAAGCGCTGGCTTCAGCTGACTAACAGTGGCAGCGGCCACGCCCGGCTGAGCAATGTCACGATTGGCGGTCGCCGGCTGGGGGAAGGATTGTATGGCTATGTGCTGGCGGACAGCATGCATCGCTGGCCGCTCACCTCCCCGGTCAGCGGCGAGCTGAGCGCTGAGGTCAACAAGCGCCCGTGGCGCAGCGCGGCTCAGAAGTAAGTGCTGAATGAGACGCTACCCGCTTCATCCCTGTGCGCTGGCGGTTGCCAGCCTCTGCTACGCCTGCTCGCCGGATAGCGTGCTGGCGGAGACTTACTCCTCCCTGCCACCGCCGCCGAGCCTGCAGTCCCGCGACAGCGGCCAGCAATATATGCTGGAGCTGGTGGTGAATCAGCAGGCAGAGGGCAATATCGTACCGGCAGAGCAGCGCGACGGTCACTTCTGGCTGCGCAGTGGCGATCTGCAGCGTGCCGGTCTGCCGCGGGAAAAGCTGGGCCAGCAGCCGCAGGTCGATGTCAGCAGCCTGCCTCTGGTCAGGGTGGATTATGATGCTGCGCGGCAGCGGCTGCTGCTGACCGTGCCGCCAGAGTGGCTGCCCGGCCAGGTGATTGGCGAGGCGAAAAACGGGCCGCGCTATCCGGGACGGACCAGCAGCGGCGCGCTGCTTAACTACGATCTTTACGCCAGCCGCACCGACAACAGCGGCGCCCGCCTCTCCGCCTGGAATGAGCTGAGGCTGTTCGGGGAGGCCGGGCACCTCTCCAGCAACGGTGTCTGGCAGCAGCAGCTGGAAGGCAGTTCCTCTTATCAGGATGATGGCTACATCCGCTACGACACCTGGTGGAGCAACGAAGATGAAAATGCGGCGGTGAGCTGGCGGGTCGGGGATCTGGTCAGCGACTCGCTCGCCTGGGGCAGCAGCGTGCGGCTCGGCGGCATCCGCATCGGTCGCGACTTCAGCATCCGGCCCGATCTGGTCACCTACCCGCTGCCCGCCTTTTCCGGCCAGGCCGCCGTTCCCTCCACCGTGGATCTGTTTATTAATGGCTATCGCTCCAGCCAGGCGAACGTGCAGCCTGGCCCCTGGTCGCTGACCAATGTCCCGTTCGTCAACGGCGCGGGTGATGCGGTGATCACCACCACCGATGCAACAGGCCGACGCGTCACCACGACCATGCCCTTTTACGTCTCCAGTAACCTGCTGAAAGCGGGACTGTCGGATTACGCCTTTTCCGCCGGGGCGATCCGCGAGAACTACGGCATTAAAAATTTCGATTACGGACAGGCCGCTGCCAGCGGCGCGTATCGTTATGGCATGACCGACTGGCTGACGCTGGAGAGCCAGGCCGAGGGCAGTGAAAACCTGGCAATGGGCGGGCTGGGCGGCCAGCTGCGCGTCGGCAGCTGGGGGGTGGTAAACGGCGCGGTGGCGCAGAGTCAGCTGGATGGCGAGCGCGGCGGGCAATACAGCTGGGGCTATCAGTACAACAACCGCTGGTTCAATTTCGGCACGCAGCAGACCCGGCGCAGCCGCGACTTTGGCAACCTGGCGCTGGTCGGCAGCCGTGCCGGAAGTCAGGCAGATAGCCGCTACGCGCTGTCGCGCCGCAGTGCGCAGTACAGCGCCAGCGTCTCACTGAACCGTTTTGGCAGCGTCGGCGCCGCCTTTATTGATATTACCGACGGTCAGGGCGACCGCACCCGCCTGTGGAATCTCTCGTGGAGTAAAAACCTGTGGGGCAACAGCAGCCTCTATGTCTCCGCCAGCCGCGATCAGCAGGAGAAGAGCTGGACCGGCGCGATCTCGCTGGTGATCCCCTTTGGCGAACAGGGCAGCGCCGCCATCAGCACCGAACGCGACCGGCGCGGCCGCAACAGCCAGCGCGTCTACGCCTCACGCGCCATGCCCAGCGACGGCGGATTCGCCTGGGATGCCTCCTGGGCGAATCAGAGCGGTGACAGCGGCGACTACCGTCAGGGCAGCCTGCGCTACCGCAACAACCAGGTTGACGCCTCGGGAGGCTTTTATGGCGACGATGACAACCTCACGCAGTGGGCCGATCTCTCCGGCGCGCTGGTGCTGATGGACAACAGCGTCTTTGCCGCCAACGCCATCAACGACGCCTTTGTGCTGGTGAAAACCCGCTACCCCGACGTCAACGTCCGCTACGAGAATCAGTCGATGGGACGAACCAACCAGCAGGGCTATCTGCTGGTGCCCACCATCAGCAGCTACTACCCGGCTAAATATGATATCGACACCCTGGATCTGCCCGCCGATATGACCACGCCGCAGGTTGAGCAGCGCGTTGCCGTCCGGCGTCAGAGTGGCTATCTGCTCAACTTCCCGGTGGAGAAGCTGCGATCGGCCAGCGTGATTCTGGTCGATGCGCAGGGTCAGCCACTGCCGGTTTCAAGCCAGGTCGTGCGGCCCGATCATCCCACGGAGTATGTGGGCTGGGATGGGATTGTCTGGATGGAGGCGCTGACGGTCAGCAATCCGATCGCGGTGGTCACGCCCGACGGCCGCCGCTGTGAAACCGAACTGCACATCGCCAGCGGTCAGCCGCAGGCGCTGAAAACCTATGGCCCGCTGACCTGTCCGCTGCCTGAACCGGCCGCGGGCAGCGCCGCCACGCCCGCTGATACTTTCTCTTCCGGAGCGCGACCATGATAAAAATTGTGCTGAAATGGCTGATCCCTGCGGGCCTGCTGCTCTGTCTGCCGTCACTGGGTTATGCTGCCTGTACCCTTCCCGCCTCCACCGCCAGCTTCGGCTCCCTCACGACATTTGTGGCGAATACCACCGTGAACGCCACCACCACCAACGCCAACGTCAACTGTGGCTCGGGCAGCGCGCTCTCGCTGCTGGGTAATAACCAGATTACGTTTCAGCTGACCGGTGCGACAAACGTCAGCGGCACGCGCGGCACCCTGAAACGCAGCGGTGACACCGGCAGCGATAATGTGCCGGTGCGGCTCTGCACCGACAGCGCCTGCGCCAGTGAACTGACGATTGGCGGTGCGGCCTACGTCTACGGGTCACAGACGCTGGTCAATCTGGCGGGGGTGCTGGGCAGCCTCAACTTCGCCATCCCGGTTTACCTGCGCACCGTTCCCGGTCAGGTGGTGGCCGCTGGCACCTATCAGGTGACGCTGAACATGGCCGTGACGTATCGCGTCTGTACCAGTGTCAGCGTGGGAAACGTCTGCTTAAGCGAACAGAACGGCAGTGGCGTGATCCCGATAACCGTGACCGCTACGCTCACCAATGACTGCACCACCATTACCTCGCCCAACATCAGCTTCGGCAGCGCGCCGCTGGTCGGCAGCTTCTCTGCGGTGTCGCAGACCATCAATGTGCTGTGCAGCAAAGGCAGCACCTATACGGTTGGCCTGAGTAACGGCAGCTATCCGGTGAGCAGCGTGAGAAATATGGCGAGCGGAACGAATCGTCTGAGCTATGAGATCTACAAAGGCACGACCAGCAATCGCTGGGGAACCTCAGGGACGGAGCGCTGGAGCAGCACGACCTCGACCGCGGTCTCTGCGGATGGACTGACGCGCGGCTTTAACTACACCGCGCGCATCCTGACGACGCAGGCCACGCCGCCCGCCGGAAACTACAGCGACAGCGTGGTGGTCGATTTAGCCTTTTAGAGCGAGGCGCTGACCGGCGTACCGCTGTGGCGCAGCTGATACTGCTTCACCATCCGGCCAATCAGCAGGGTGCCGATCAGCCCGCAGATAGCCGCAAAGGTCAGCCAGACGCCCGGCATCGCCTTATCGCCGGTGGCGTGGATCAGGTAGCTGGAGATGGCAGGGGTAAAGCCGCCAAACAGCGCCGTCGCCAGGCTGTACGCCATGGAGAAACCGGCCGCGCGCACCTCAGCAGGCATGATCTCTGCCAGATAGACTACCATCGCCCCGTTGTAGCTGGCATAGAGAAACGACAGCCACAGCTCTGCTTCCAGCAGATGGGCGAAGCTGGCTGAGCCGACCAGCCAGTGCAGCACCGGCCAGGTGGTGACAATCATCAGCAGGGTACAGGCGATCAGCAGCGGACGACGCCCGATGCGGTCCGACAGCGCGCCCATCAGCGGCAGCCAGAAGAGATTGGAGACGCCGACGCAGAGCGTCACCATGAACGCCTGCTTATCACTCATCATCAGCACGGTTTTGCCAAAGGTCGGGGTAAAGGCGGTGATCATGTAGAACATCACCGTAGTAGTGACCACCATCAGCATCCCTGCCAGCACCAGCGCCCAGTTGCTGGCGACCGAGCGCATGATCTCCGTCATGCGCGGATGATGCTTGCGTTTGCTGAACGCTTCAGTCTCTTCCAGCGTGCGGCGGATATAAAACAGGAACGGCACAATCAGACAGCCCACCACAAACGGGATACGCCAGCCCCACTCCGTCACCGCCTCTTTCGCCAGCAGATGGTTCAGCATCAGACCCAGCAGAGCGGCGAAGATCACCGCAATCTGCTGACTGCCCGACTGCCAGCTGACGAAAAAGCCTTTACGCCCTTTCGGCGCCACTTCGGCCAGGTAGACCGACACGCCCCCCAGCTCAACGCCTGCGGAGAAGCCCTGCAGCAGGCGTCCCAGCAGGATCAGAATCGGCGCCGCAGCGCCCAGCGTGGCGTAACCCGGCACCAGCGCGATAGTCAGGGTGCCAATCGCCATCAGGCCCAGCGTCAGCAGCAGGCCTTTGCGGCGACCATGATGGTCGATGTACGCGCCCAGAATAATCGCCCCCAGCGGGCGCATCAGAAAGCCTGCGCCAAAGGTCATCAGGGTCAGCATCAGGGAAGCGAACGGGTCATCGCCGGGGAAGAAGGTTTTAGCAATGGCCGTGGCGTAGTAGCCAAAGACCATGAAATCGTACATCTCCAGGAAGTTACCACTGGTGACGTTGAAGATGGTTCGGGCGGCGCTTTTCGGGGGCTTTTGTAAAGACGGGGCGTGACTCATAACGGCTTCCTGTTGTTTTTTAGCCGTTTTAGCCTGCCTGCCGCGAGAATAATGTGACCTGGCTCACCATTGCACTTTACAATTCTATGTACATAAGTAACAACAAATTAACAATACGGACCAGCCAGCATAAGTGATCGGTGTCACGGCGGATCGGCCAGATATCATCTGGTCAGCAGAGGGCCATAAAAAAAGGCGACTGCCTCAGTCGCCTCTTTGTCGTGCCGGATAACACGCTATTTCTTCACGGTTTCCATACCCATCAGACCAATTTTCAGGTAGCCCGCCGTGCGCAGCTTATCCATCACGCTCATCAGCGTTTCATAATCGACCGACTTGTCGGCCTGGAAGAAAATGGTGGTCTCTTTGTTGCCCTGGGTCTGGCTGGTCAGCACATTCACCAGTGAGTCCGGCGTCACCGCGTCGTTACCGACGTAAAGCTGCTTATCCGCTTTAATCGACAGGTAAACCGGTTTTTCCGGACGCGGCTGCGGCGCGCTGGTTGAGGCGGGCAGATTGACGCGCACGTCGACCGTGGCCAGTGGCGCGGCCACCATAAAGATGATCAGCAGCACCAGCATGACGTCGATAAACGGCGTCACGTTGATCTCATGCATTTCACCATCGGTTTGCAGATCGTCGTTTAATCGCATTGCCATAAGAACTTACCCTAAGCGCAGTTTCTGAGCCGCTGCAGGACGCGGAACCTCAGTGGCCACGGTGCCCAGGTCGATGTCACGGCTCTGCAGCAGCATCACCTGTGCAGCGACATCACCCAGCGAGGCTTTGTAGTTGGCGATCATGCGGGCAAAGACGTTGTAGATAACCACCGCCGGGATCGCCGCGACCAGGCCAATCGCGGTCGCCAGCAGCGCTTCGGCGATACCCGGTGCCACCACCGCCAGATTGGTGGTCTGGGTTTTAGCGATACCGATAAAGCTGTTCATGATGCCCCAGACGGTGCCGAACAGACCGATAAAGGGCGCGACAGAACCGATGGTCGCGAGGAAGCCATTTCCGCGTCCGGCGTGGCGGCTGAACGCAGCAACACGGCGCTCCAGGCGGAAGCTGGTGCGATCTTTAATGCCGTTGGTATCTTCCACACCCGCCGACAGCGTCAGTTCATTCTGCGCATCGTTCAGCAGTACGACGCTGTGACTGTGATCGGTAAACGACTGGGCAATGCGGGCGGCGTCATTCAGACTGCGCGCTTCGCCCAGCGCCAGCTGCTCGCGCTTCAGGCGGCGCTTCGCGGCACTGAGTTCGGCATATTTGCCAAAGAATATCGCCCAGGTCACTACGGAGGCCAACAACAGGCCAATCATGACCACCTTTACCACGATATCGGCATGCTGATACATGCCCCAAACGGAGAGATCCGTTTGCATCAAATCACTGGCTACCACGCTGCTTCTCCAACTTCATATACAGGGATGCGGGACAAGCGCGAATAATAGCAAAATAATGGCGAATTGATAGTAGTTCTCATTACTATTTACAAACTCTGACCGCCCGCTTTGCCGTGACCCGCGCGGCTTTCAACCCGCTTTTTATCCTGCTCTCTGTTCTGATAATCGCCATTGAGTCTCAACCCTGCTGGCCGTTTCGTGGTAACGTGAGAGCTTAGTCAGAAGCGGCAAGGGCGACTCATGACCACCAGAAAAATTGATACCACGCTCGTCAGTGCAGGACGCAGCAAGCGTTATACCCAGGGTTCGGTGAACAGCGTGATTCAGCGCGCTTCCTCGCTGGTTTTTGATACGGTCGCGGAGAAAAAACGCGCGACCGCAGGACGGGCAAAAGGTGAACTCTTTTATGGCCGTCGTGGCACCCTGACGCACTTCGCGCTGCAGGATGCGATGACGGAGCTGGAAGGCGGCGCGGGCTGCGTCCTCTACCCCTGCGGTGCGGCAGCGGTGGCGAATGCGATCCTGGCCTTCGTCGAAGCGGGCGATCATCTCCTGATGAGCGGCGCGGTCTATGAACCGACGCAGGATTTCTGCACCAGAATTCTGGCGAAGATGAACGTCTCGACCAGCTGGTTCGATCACAGCATCGGCAGCGAAATCGGTGCGCTGGTCCAGCCCAACACCCGCGTCGTATTTCTGGAGTCCCCCGCCTCAATTACCATGGAAGTGCAGGATATTCCGGCGATTGTGGCGGCGGTGCGCGCCATCGCGCCAGAGGCGATCATCATGCTCGATAACACCTGGGCAGCCGGTATCCTGTTTGATGCGCTGGCGCACGGCGTCGATATCTCGATTCAGGCTGGGACCAAATATCTGATTGGACACAGCGATGCGATGATCGGCACGGCGGTCGCCAATGCGCGCTGCATCGATCAGCTGCGCGAAAACTCCTATCTGATGGGCCAGATGGTCGATGCCGATACCGCCTATATGGCGAGCCGCGGCCTGCGCACTCTGGGCACCCGTCTGCGTCAGCATGAAGAGAGCGCCCTGCAGGTTGCGGAGTGGCTGGCAGCACGGCCCGAGGTGGCCCGCGTCAACCATCCTGCGCTGGCGCAGAGCAAAGGCCATACGTTCTGGCAGCGCGACTTTAACGGCAGCAGCGGCCTCTTCTCATTCATTATGCAGGAAAAATTGAGCGCCCCGCAGCTGGCGGAATATCTCGATCACTTCCATCATTTCAGCATGGCTTACTCCTGGGGCGGCTATGAATCGCTGATCCTGGCCAATCAGCCTGAAGAACTGGCCGCGATTCGTCCGGCGGGCGGCGTGGATTTCACCGGTACGCTGGTCAGGCTGCACATCGGTCTGGAGCATGTGGGTGACCTGATCGCCGATCTGGAGGCCGGTTTTGCGCGTCTGACGCGCTGAGCAAAGAAAAAAGTAAACAGAAGATAAACCGGGTCGCGGCTGACCAGTGAGTTTGCCGGGCTATGACGGATTTGTTGTTAACATTTATCCCGTATCGTTCAGCGTGTCAGTGCAGTCACTGCGCGCGCGGAATGCAGACGAATAGTTCCTTGTGACGTGATGGAATCGCTAATGGGTGTTTTACACGAGATTGTCCAGGCGCTCTGGCATCAGGATTTTGCCGCGCTGGCAAATCCGGATGTGGTATGGGTGGTATATGGCGTGATGTTTCTGACGCTGTTTCTGGAAAATGGTCTGTTACCTGCCTCCTTCCTGCCGGGCGACAGCCTGCTGTTACTGGCGGGTGCGATGGTGGCCAAAGGGGTCATGGATTTTGTCCCCACGATGGTGATCCTCACGACCGCCGCCAGCCTCGGCTGCTGGCTGAGTTATCTGCAGGGGCGCTGGCTGGGCAATACCCGTCTGGTGAAGAGCTGGCTGATGCATCTGCCCGCGCAGTATCATCAGCGTGCCTGGAATATGTTTAACCGTCACGGCCTGATGGCGCTGCTGGTCGGCCGCTTTCTCGCGTTTATCCGCACCATTCTGCCCACCATGGCGGGAATTGCGGGCCTGCAGAACAGTCGCTTCCAGCTCTTTAACTGGCTCAGCGGCGTGCTGTGGGTCGGCATTGTGGTCGCCTTTGGCTATGGCATCAGCCAGGTGCCGTTTATCAAGCGTCATGAAGATCAGGTGATGGCGATCCTGATGGTGCTGCCGATGGTGTTGCTGGTAGTCGGCCTGTTCGGCAGCATTCTGGTGATCTGGAAAAAGCGTCGGCAGAAACAGGCCTGATCGCAGCACGCGGTGCCGGGATCTGCCGCCTCTCAGGCGGACGGATCCGCGACCGTCTGCCTGACCCGACTCACCTCTTCCCCCGGCGTTACGCCAAAGTAGCGCTTAAACTCCCGCGAAAACTGTGAAGGGCTTTCATAGCCAACCCGCACCGCCGCCGCGCTCGCTTTCAGCCCATCGTGCAACATCAGCAGCCGCGCCTGATGCAGACGATAGCGCTTGAGGTACTGCAACGGCGACGTCTGGGTGACCGCTTTAAAGTTATGGTGAAAAGCGGAAACGCTCATGTTCACTTCTGCCGCCAGTGCATCGACACTGAGGTTATCCGCATAGTGATTCTCAATCCGGCGCAGCGCACGCGCGATCTGGCTGAACTGGGTCTGCCGGCTCACCAGTGAAAGCAGCGCGCCGCCAATCGGGCCGGTCAGCACGTAATAGATAATCTCCCGCACAATGTGTGGTCCCAGCACCCGCGCTTCGCGCGGCTGAGTCATCACATCAAGCAGGCGTTCGGCGGCACAGAGCATCGGCTCCGTCAGCCACGCCGAGTGAATACCGGAGGTCAGCGGCTGCGGCTGAAACTGATCGTCATCGCCGATTTCGATCAGCAGATCCTGCAGGCTGGCGGTGTCCACATTGAGACACAGCCCGGCAATCGGGGTTTCCGGCGACGCCCAGGTTTCGCACTCCGCCGGCAGCGGCACGGTGAGCATCAGATATTTGCTGGCGTCATACTGAAAGACGGTGCTGCCAAGGTAGCCGGTTTTGCTGCCCTGAAACAAAATGACAATGCCGGGCTGATACATCATCGGCGTCCGGGGACGATACTGATTTGCGTAGATCAGCGACACATTTTCGACCTGACAGAGCCGGTCGCGACCCTGAGTCATTAAGTTAACTACCTGCTGTGCCAGCCGGTGACACAGTGCATCGTGCGCCATAGCGACTCCTTTACGGGTAAAAATCCAGTGTGCCGCGCGGATGTGCAAATCACCAGCGGGCTGGAGAATCAGGCAAGAATTTTACCGAATCAGGCAGGGCTTCAGAACGCGGGCGGATCGCTTCCCTGAGCAGGCTGAAAATTGTTGGCTAGACTTAAGCACAGTGAAATCTCACGGGTTAACCGCAACGGAAAGGAGCAACTATGGCAGACCAGCCCATTATTAAACTGCGCGATGGCAATATGATGCCGCAACTGGGACTCGGCGTGTGGCAGGCCAGCATTGAAGATGCACGTCATGCGGTGCTGAAAGCGCTGGAAGTCGGCTATCGCTCAATCGACACCGCCGCGGCCTACAAAAATGAAGAGGCGATTGGTCAGGCACTGCAGGAAACCGACGTGCCGCGTGAAGAGATTTTTGTCACCACCAAACTGTGGAATGACGATCAGCAGAACGTTCAGCAGGCGATGGAAACCAGCCTGCAAAAACTGCAGCTGGAACAGGTCGATCTCTACCTGATGCACTGGCCCTGCCCGGAAAAAGATCACTATGTGGATGCCTGGAAGAAGATGATTGAGCTGCAGCAGCAGGGACTGACGAAAAGTATCGGCGTCTGCAACTTCCATGAAGCGCATCTGAAGCGACTGATGGATGAAACCGGTGTTACCCCGGTGGTCAATCAGATTGAGCTGCACCCGATGCTGCAGCAGCGCACCCTTCACGCCTGGAACGCGATGCACCAGATTCAGACCGAATCCTGGAGCCCGCTGGCGCAGGGCGGCAAAGGGGTGTTCGATCAGGAGATCATCAAGTCGCTGGCGAAGAAGTATGGCAAGACCCCGGCCCAGATCGTCATCCGCTGGCATCTGGACAGTGGCCTGGTGGTGATCCCGAAATCTGTAACCCCAGCCCGTATCGAAGAGAACTTTAAGGTGTTCGACTTCCGTCTGGATAAGCATGAAGTGAGTGATATTGCGAAGCTGGACAGCGGCAATCGTCTGGGGCCGGACCCGGAAACTTTTAACTAAGCCCGGTAACGCACTGACCGCTCTGCGGCTGCAGAGCAGAAAGCGTGGGTCAGGCGGGTCTCCCCGCCTGACTCTGTGCGTTATGCAGAAGGCTGTACCACCAGCTGACCGGCCGTGCCACGATCGGCCAGTTCCAGCGTCTGGCTGTAATAGACGAACGGGAAATGGTCTGACGAACTCTGCGGGAAGCTGACCATCAGTTCCACACTGCCATCGACCCACACCGTATCTTTCCAGCCACGATCTTCGCCCATCGGCTGTGCGCCATTAACACTTTTAATCAGGAACATGACGCCCTGAATATGCAGCGCCTGTGGCCGGTCGGCGTGCAGGATCCAGCGCTCAAAGGTGCCCTGCTGCGCGGTGGTATCAATCCGGTTCATGTCCCAGAGCGCGCCGTTGATGCCCGGCATCGTGTCGCCGATACGGAATTCACGGGTGCGAACCGACGCCCCATCCAGAATCTGATCGGCCAGCAGCCGCATCGGCAGGTTATCGGTCACCAGCGGCAGTAAACCGGTGGGCCGCAGGGTCAGGATCAGGGTAGAGGTCAGAATCGATGAGGGCTCGAAGAAGCCGCGCAGCCGATCCATGATGCCCGCCGCCGTTCCCGCCGTAATCGACACCTCATCGCCCTGCGACATGTCTATCAGCACCTCCCGGCGTTCACCGGGTGCCAGCGAGAGACGCTGCACCGCCACCGGGGCAGAGAGAAAACCCTGATCGCTGGCAATAACCATAAACGGACGATTATCGCTGAGCACCATCTCGTAGCGTCGCGCATTTGAGGCGTTCAGCAGACGCAGACGCACCCAGCCGCGTGACACCTCGACGTAAGGATTGCGGACGCCATTCACCAGCAGCGTATCGCCCAGAAAGCCGCCATCCTGCGGCGGGTCGTAGACCGGCGTGGCAAAGTTATCGAGCCGCTTGTCCTGAATAATAATCGGGAAGTCATCCACGCCGTAGTGCTTTGGCAACGGCAGTTGCTTGCTGACGTCATCCTCCACCAGCCACATGCCCGCCAGTCCATTGTAGATATGCGGCGCCATGCGGTTTGGCGTGTTGGCGTGATACCAGCAGGTCGAGGCGGCCTGACGAATCGGCAGGACCGGTGCCCAGTCAACCCCGGCCGACATCATGCGCGGCGCGCCGCCCATCAGGGCGCCTGGCAGCTGCAGGCCGCTGACGGTCATGGAGACCGGTTCATTCAGCCGGTTGCTGTAGATCAGCTTAACGTCATCGCCGCTGTAAACCCGGACGGTCGGCCCCAGGTAGAGACCATTGATGCCCCAGACCGGTACTTTGTTGTTGTCGCCATTAAACGACCAGTGGCTGCGCTGCATCGTCAGGAACAGCGGCTGGCCGCGACGGGACTCCAGCAACGGCGGAACCGGAAGCGGTGTGTCGCCACTGGCAGAAGACGCGGCACGGGCCGCATGAGGGATGATACCGGCGCTAAGCGCCACTCCGGCAGAAAGCTGGATGAACTGACGTCTGCTGAAAGACATAAAACTTCTGACCCTTTACGCGTGGCGCTAACGCGCCGACCCTGTTTTTATTGCTCTGTTTTTGCTGTGCTGCGTTCACGACGGCGGGCAGTCACTGCCACGCCGTGTGGCATCCATGCAGGATAGTTCGGCGAACGGCTCGCCGGTCAGATTTTTCCGTTTTTTTCGCGTTCGGCCACTTCGGCGTTCAGCTCTTCCAGCTTCGCGGCCATCAGTTCGCGACAATGGGTAGCCAGCTTGCGCACCGAAACCGATTCGAACGCCTTTACGTCAACCGGAGGCAGCATCTCAACGATGACCAGGCCATTTTTCAGGCGGTTAAGGTTGATCTTGTCATGGGTGTTGGAGACCACAATCGGAATGATCGGCACGCCCGCCGCGACAGCAGCGTGGAATGCCCCGGTTTTAAACGGCAGCAGACCGCGGCCCCGACTGCGCGTGCCTTCCGGAAACATCCAGATGGAGATGCGCTTGCGGTTGAACTGATCCACCAGCTCACCGATGGTGCCGCGCGCTTTGGCACGGTCGTCACGGTCAATCAGCAGGTTGCCGGTCAGCCAGTAGAGCGGGCCAAAAAACGGCACCCACAACAGGCTCTTTTTACCGACCGTGACCGTCGAAGGCTGCACAATTTTGGCGGCGGTGACCATGTCGTAGTTGTTCTGGTGGTTCGCGATGTAGATCGCATTCCCGTAGTTCTCCGCCCCTGCCGGTTTACGCAGTTCGACTTTCAGGCCAAACACCGTCGATAAGCGGCCAAACAGATGGCCAAAGGTGGCGACGTGACGCGGATCGCGCGGTGAAAAAAGACACCAGACAGAGCCAAAGACACAGATCAAAATCGAATAGATGATGACAATAATGGTACGCAGAATCAGTAGCATAGTTCCCTCATTGAGCCACGGCTGACACGGGGTCAGCCGGGTTGTTTACGCTTCGCTATCCGGGCTCGCCGGACGCGCAGGCGCATCCAGTTCAACACGATCAATTTTTTGCAGGCCGCGCGGTAACAGCGTGCCGCGACGTCCGCGATCGGCGCGGAATTTCTGAAGCTCTTCACTGCGCAACAACATTTTACGCTTGCCGACGTGCAGCGTAATCGCGCTGCCCGGTGGCAGGATCATCAGCCAGGCCAGTTTGTCCTGACCGGCGGCCGCTTCCGCGGAAGGAATGGAGATGATTTTGTTGCCCTTGCCTTTCGACATCTGCGGCAGCTCTCCAACCGGGAACATCAGCATCCGTCCCGCCTGCGTGATCGCCAGCAGCATGTCATCTTCATGATACACGGCCATCGGCGTCATCACGCGGGCGTTGTCCGGCAGCGTCAGCAGCGCTTTACCGGCGCGGTTGCGCGACACCAGGTCGCTGAAGGTGCAGATAAAGCCGTAACCCGCATCCGAGGCCATCAGCAGACGCTGGTCATCAGCTTCCATCAGCACCTGTTCAACCACGGCGCCCGGCGGCGGCGTCAGCTTGCCGGTCAGCGGCTCGCCCTGTCCGCGTGCAGAAGGCAGCGACGTCGGGTCCAGGGTGTAGCTGCGGCCGGTGGAGTCGATAAAGGCCACCGGCTGATTGCTCTTGCCGCGTGCGGCAGCCAGATAGCTGTCACCCGCTTTGTAGCTCAGGCCCGCCGGATCGATATCGTGCCCTTTGGCACTGCGTACCCAGCCCATCTGCGACAGCACAATGGTGACCGGCTCAGACGGCACCAGCTCGGTTTCACTCAGGGCTTTGGCTTCTTCACGCTCACGCAGCGGCGAACGGCGCTCATCGCCGTAGCTGGCGCTGTCAGCCTGCAGCTCTTTCTTCAGCAGGGTGTTCATCTTGCGCTCAGAGGCCAGCGTGGCCTGCAGCTGATCGCGCTCTTTTTCCAGATCCGCCTGCTCGCCACGGATCTTCATCTCTTCCAGTTTTGCCAGGTGGCGTAACTTCAGTTCGAGAATCGATTCGGCCTGAGTTTCACTGATGCCAAAACGCGACATCAGCACCGGCTTCGGCTCATCCTCCGTCCGGATGATTTCAATCACCTCATCGATGTTGAGGAACGCCACCAGCAACCCTTCGAGAATATGCAGGCGACGCAGCACGCGATCCAGACGGTAGTTAAGACGGCGTTTTACCGTTTCGCGACGGAACACCAGCCATTCGGTCAGGATCTCATGCAGGTTTTTCACCGCCGGACGGTTATCCAGCCCGATCATGTTGAGGTTAACGCGGTAGCTTTTTTCCAGATCGGTGGTGGCGAACAGATGGTTCATGACCTGATCGAGATCGACGCGGTTGGATCGCGGCACGATCACCAGCCGGGTCGGGTTCTCATGATCCGACTCATCACGCAGATCCTCGACCATCGGCAGCTTTTTATTGCGCATCTGGTTCGCGATCTGCTCCAGCACGCGTGCGCCTGAAACCTGATGTGGCAGCGCGGTGATGACCACCTCGCCCTCTTCCTTTTTCCAGACCGCGCGCTGGCGGATGGAGCCACGCCCGGACTGATAGATTTTGCGGATTTCGTCACGCGGCGTGATGATCTCCGCCTCGGTCGGATAATCAGGCCCCTGAACAATATCGAGCAGCTGTTCCAGCGTGGTTTTTGGCGAGTCGATCAGGGCAATCGCCGCCTGCGCCACTTCGCGCAGGTTGTGCGGCGGGATGTCGGTCGCCATACCGACTGCAATACCGGTGGTGCCGTTGAGCAGAATGTTCGGCAGGCGCGCCGGCAGCATCTTCGGCTCCTGCAGCGTACCGTCGAAGTTCGGCTGATAATCGACCGTCCCCTGCCCCAGTTCGCTCAGCAGCACTTCAGCATATTTTGACAGGCGCGATTCGGTGTAACGCATCGCGGCAAACGACTTGGGATCGTCCGGCGCCCCCCAGTTTCCCTGGCCATCAACCAGCGGATAGCGGTAGGAGAAAGGCTGCGCCATCAGCACCATCGCTTCATAGCAGGCGCTGTCGCCGTGCGGATGGTATTTACCCAGCACGTCACCGACAGTACGCGCCGATTTTTTAAATTTTGCGCTGGCGTTCAATCCCAGTTCGGACATGGCGTAGACAATACGGCGCTGGACCGGCTTTAACCCGTCACCAATATAAGGCAGGGCGCGGTCCATGATGACGTACATCGAATAGTTTAAGTACGCGTTCTCGGTAAACGTATGCAGGGCAAGACGCTCTGCACCATCCTGAGTCAGTTCACTCATTAATTTCTCATCCTCACATCGTGGCCCACAACGGCGGGACACCCGGCGGTGGTTTGGCGAGGATAGTACCTTATTCGCTGGTGTTAGTCACAGGGGAAGCGCGGGTCTGCGCGCCGTGCACCCGCGCGATTTCAGCCGCCAGAGGCGTGCCAGTCAGCGACCGGCACGCCTCGCGTCGTCAGGCAGGAGCCGGTCAGCGCGCGGCACCCATCCACTGGCGGGCAATATCACGGTATTCCCCGGTCGCGGTGCTGAGGTGCAGCCACTGATCGACATAGAGCTTCCAACTGATGTCGTCACGCGGAATCATGTACGCCTTCTCACCATACTGCAGCGGCTTGTCAGCATTCAGGGCACAGAGCGTCGGATAGTGCTGCTGCTGATAGCGCGCTTCGGAGGCGTCAGTGATCATGACATCCGCCTTGTTGTCCACCAGCTGCTGAAAGATGGTGACGTTATCGTGGAACAGCGTCAGTGATGCGTTGGGCAGATGGCTGTGAACAAAGGCTTCGTTGGTGCCGCCTGCCGGTTCAATCAGGCGCACATCGGGACGGTTGAGCTGCTCAATCGTCTGAAAGCGCGCTTTATCGGCGCAGCGCACCAGCGGGATTTTGCCATCAACATCCAGCGGCTGGGCGAACCAGGCAGTCTGCTGGCGTTTCAGGGTGACCGAAATGCCCCCGACGGCGATATCACACTGCTTCGCCAGAAAGTCGGGCATCAGGGTTTTCCAGGTGGTCGGCACCCACTGCACCTTAGCGTTCAGCGAGGTCGCCAGCGCGTCAGCCATCGTGATATCCAGGCCCTCATACTGACCATCGGGACGCAGGAAGCTGTAAGGCTTGTAGTCGCCGGTGGTACAGACTTTCAGGACTTTAGAACTGAGGATAGTGTCGAGATGAGATTGAGCCTGGACAGCACCGCTGGCCAGCAGCAAAGCGAAGACGATTTTTTTCATTGGTGTTTTTTTCATGATGAGTTTGCCTGTTCATCGTGCCATAGACGGGCCGATTATTGCTGTCATAGCAAAAGTCTTGTGATCAACGTCCCATTTTTCTACGGCCGCAGCGCGCGTAAGCTGAGCCCCATATTCAGACAATGAGGTAAGCAGTTGATGAGCAAAATTTTAATTATCGATGGCGGCAAAACCTTTGCCCACTCTAAAGGCGAACTGAACCACACCCTGACCGATGTGGCGGCCAGTCAGCTGCGTGACATGGGACATGAGGTTTCTGTCACCGTCGCGGACAGCGATTATGTGGTAGCCGATGAAGTACAGAAGTACGTTGAGAGCGATGTGGTGATATATCAGATGCCGGGCTGGTGGATGGGTGAGCCCTGGACCGTGAAACGTTACATCGATGAAGTCTTCACCGAAGGCCACGGCTCGCTCTACGCCAGCGATGGTCGTACCCGCTCCGATGCCGCGAAAAAGTATGGTTCCGGCGGCCTGCTGCAGGGCAAAAAATATATGCTGTCACTGACCTGGAACGCGCCGCTGCAGGCCTTTACCGATCCTGAGCAGTTCTTTGAAGGCGTCGGCGTGGATGGTCTCTATCTGCACTTCCACAAAGCGAATCAGTTCCTGGGAATGGAAGCGCTGCCGACCTTTATCTGCAACGACGTGATTAAAGCCCCGGACGTGCCACGCGACATCGCCGCTTATCGGAACCATCTTAGCCAGGTTTTTGCCTAAGATAGAGGGTGGAGACTTACACTTTTCCCACGAAAGAGGAATTCGCGAATGTTAACTGTCGTAGCAGAAATTTGTGTCAAACCCGGACGCCGTCAGGCCGTGCTCGATGCCGTAAACAAGCTGATCCCGCAGGTGCTGGCAGAAGATGGCTGCCATCAGTATGACGCGCTGCTGGATCATCAGGCTCAGGTGCCGTGGAAGCAGAACTCCCCCGACTCTATTTTCATGCTGGAACAGTGGGAAACGCTGCGCCATCTGGAGCAGCATCAGCAGATGCCGCACATGGATGCCCATCGCGCGCTGATCAAAGATGACGTGGTGGATGTGAAGATTCTGGTGCTGGAACCCAGCGCCTGATTGTTGCTGATCTTTCTGCTCCGGGTCGTCAGTAAAGACCGCAGAAAACGTAAAGCAGAGAGCCTCTGGCAGCAACAGATTAGCGCAACACGCAGGGAACAGGGTCAGAAGAGGAAAGCGTCCCGCGGCCTGGGACAAAAACGCCGGGAGCGTTTTTGAACCACGCAAAGCGTTGGCCCGACAAGGGCGCACCTCAGGGAAGAGGTGCGTAATCGCGCGGGCCGAGCGTGCCAGGGATGGCGGCTTTTGCGTCTTTCCGATCTGACCCTGTTCCCTGTGCAGGCACGGTATCACAGCCAATCCGGCCAGATTTCTCATCTGAACCCCTGTCCCGCGACAGGGGTTTTTTCTTTCTGACAGACGGCTCAGAGCAGCTGTCGACGGTCAATCTCGCTGCGGAGAAAATCCAGGAAGCAGCCAATGCGCGAAGAGAGCGTGGTGTTTCGGTAGTAGACCGCATGCACCGGCAGTCGCAGCTCGCGGGTTTCCGCTGCCAGCACCGGCACCAGTCGCCCGGCGGCGCAATCTTCCCGACTGACAAAGTCGGAAAGGCGCGCAATCCCCTGTCCTGCCAGCGCCAGCTGCCGGATGGTCTCTCCGCTGGAAGCCGCGATCGTCGGCTTAACCCGCATAAATTCCCCTTCCGCCTGCCAGACCGGCCAGAGGTTATGGATCTCAGGATGACTGAAGCCAATGGTCTGATGCTGCGCCAGATCGGCAACGCTCTGCGGTGTGCCCGCCTTCGCCAGATAAGCCGGACTTGCCATCAGCCGGATCGCGCTGCTGCCCAGCATTCGGGCACGCAGCGTGGAGTCGCGCAGTTCACCAATGCGAATGGCCACGTCGGTCTGCTGCTCCAGCAGATCGATCAGGATATCGTCGGTATTCAGCTCAAGCTGGATCAGCGGATAGCGGGCGCGGAAATCCTCCACCAGCGGCACGATCACATGCAGCATAAAGGGCGTCGCTGCGTTGACCCGCAGTCGCCCTGACGGCATTTCACGCCGCAGGGCAATCTGCTCTTCAGCCTGTTCAACCGAGGCCAGAATCTGGCGCGCATGCTCCAGAAAGACCTGCCCCTCTTCGGTCAGTGCCAGCCGTCGGGTGGTGCGATGCAGTAGCGTGGTCTGCAGTTTACTCTCCAGCCGCGACAGTGCCCGACTGATACCGGAACTGGTCTGCGCCAGCTGAGAGGCCGCCGCCGTAATCGAGCCGCTGTCTACCACCGCCACCCAGGCGCGTAGCTCTTCCAGGGTAATTTTCACAAGGGTTACTGTCTCTGCTGAGTGGACTGGCTTTCCGGCCACCGTTCACGGGTGATGCGTCGGGCATAAAAGAACAGGACGCTTTCGCGTCCTGCTTTTTACACTTCGATGTCGGCCATATCGCCTTTTTCCTGCAACCAGTTGCGCCGGTCTTCGGAACGTTTTTTCGCCAGCAGCATATCCATCATGCGCAGGGTCTGATCCGCATCCTCGTCGCTGATGGTCAGCTGCACCAGACGGCGGGTATTCGGATCGAGTGTGGTTTCACGCAGCTGCAGCGGGTTCATCTCACCCAGCCCTTTGAAGCGCTGTACGTTAGGTTTACCCTTTTTGCGTTTCAGCTGCTCCAGCACGCCCTCTTTCTCATCTTCGTCCAGTGCGTAGTAGACCTCTTTGCCGAGGTCGATACGGTAAAGCGGCGGCATGGCGACGTAGACGTGCCCGCCTTTGACCAGGGAACGGAAATGCTTCACGAACAGCGCACAGAGCAGCGTGGCGATGTGCAGCCCATCCGAGTCCGCATCCGCCAGGATGCAGATCTTGCCGTAACGCAGCTGAGAAAGATCTTCGCTATCGGGATCGATACCGATCGCCACCGAAATATCATGCACTTCCTGCGACGCCAGCACCTCATCGGAAGAGACTTCCCAGGTGTTCAGGATCTTGCCTTTCAGCGGCATGATCGCCTGATATTCACGATCGCGGGCCTGCTTGGCCGATCCGCCTGCCGAGTCCCCTTCGACCAGGAACAGTTCTGTCTTATTCAGATCCTGGGCGGTGCAGTCCGCCAGCTTGCCCGGCAGCGCCGGCCCGCTGGTGAGTTTCTTACGCACCACCTTTTTGGCGGCCCGCATACGCCGCTGGGCGCTGGAGATCGCCAGTTCAGCCAGCAGTTCTGCCGTCTGGATGTTCTGGTTGAGCCACAGACTGAAGGCATCCTTCACCACGCCCGACACAAAGGCGGCACACTGACGTGATGACAGGCGCTCTTTGGTCTGACCGGCAAACTGCGGATCCTGCATCTTCACCGACAGCACATAGGCGCAGCGATCCCAGATATCTTCCGCAGAGAGCTTCACGCCACGCGGCAGGATATTGCGGTATTCGCAGAACTCACGCATCGCATCCAGCAGCCCCTGACGCAGACCGTTAACATGGGTTCCCCCCTGCATGGTCGGGATCAGGTTGACGTAGCTCTCCGTTAACAGCTCACCGCCTTCCGGCAGCCATAACAGCGCCCAGTCCACCGCCTCCACATCACCGGCAAAACTGCCGACAAACGGTTTTTCAGGCAGCGTAGGCAGGCCGTTCACGGCTTCACACAGATAGTCGGTCAGGCCATCTTCATAGCACCAGCGCTGTTCGGTGTTGTTGAGCTTGTCTTTAAAAATTATCTCAACGCCCGGACAGAGCACCGCTTTGGCTTTCAGCAGATGTGAAAGGCGCGAAACCGAGAAACGCGGGCTGTCGAAGAAGCTCTCATCGGGCCAGAAGTGGACGCGCGTACCGGTGTTGCGTTTTGCCACCGTGCCGGTCACGGTCAGATCCTGAACTTTGTCGCCATTCTCAAACGCCATGTCATAGATCTCGCCATTACGGCGCACCGTGACTTCGACACGTTTAGAGAGGGCGTTAACGACCGAGATCCCGACGCCGTGCAGGCCGCCCGAAAACTGGTAGTTCTTGTTGGAAAACTTGCCGCCCGCATGCAGGCGGCAGAGGATCAGCTCGACGGCTGGCACGCCCTCTTCCGGGTGAATATCCACCGGCATGCCGCGCCCGTCATCAATAACTTCCAGCGA
Source organism: Pantoea sp. M_10 (assembly GCF_008631515.1). NCBI lineage: Bacteria > Pseudomonadati > Pseudomonadota > Gammaproteobacteria > Enterobacterales > Erwiniaceae > Pantoea > Pantoea sp. M_10. The sequence goes on from NZ_VWUL01000005.1 coordinate 259,672, forward strand.
CTGATCGGCGTGCAGAATCACTTCAACCCGCTTCGCGTGGCCGCCCAGCGCCTCATCGACGCTGTTATCAATCACTTCCTGACCCAAATGGTTGGGCCGCGTCGTATCGGTGTACATCCCCGGGCGACGGCGAACAGGCTCAAGGCCAGTCAGGACCTCAATGGCATCCGCGTTATAATTTGATTGACTCATCGTAAATGTCTGTCAGATGGGTGAAATGGGGTGCGATTTCCGCGTTACTCAGGTGTGATTCAGACCAAGAAAGTCCAGAATCTGCGGGAAATGGCGCTCGAATCCAGTAAATGCATGATTTCCGCCCTCTTCTACCGTGTGGCGACACGCGCTGTAGTAGTCGAGCGCCTGACGGTAATCGAGAACTTCATCGCCGGTTTGTTGCAGCAGCCAGAGTAAATCGGGCGCTTCCAGCGGTTCGATCTGCATCACTTTCAGATCGTAAATGTGGCGTGACTCTAACACATATTGCTGGCCGGTGTAGGGATTCTGATTGTCGCCGAGGAAATCGGCCAGCAGCTCAAAGGGGCGTACCGCAGGGTTGACGACAACCGCCGGCAGCATAAAGCATTGTGACAGCCAGGTGGCGTAATAGCCCCCCAGCGACGAGCCGACCAGCCCCAGGGTTTCACCGCTGTGGCTCAGGACCAGCTCTTCCAGTAGGGCGGCAGCGTCCGCCGGAAAGGTTGGCAGCTGCGGCACAATCATCTTAATCGACGGATGATGCGTCTCTAACCATTGCCGGAACTGCGTCGCCTTCGCCGACTGCGGCGAGCTGTTAAAACCGTGCAGATAGAGCAGTGCCGCCACGCGTCAGTATCCTTCTGAGTCTAAATCGGGACGAAAAGCGTCGGTGTCGAGCCGGTTAACCTCGGTCTCTACGCCGCCATCCGGATGCAGGGTAAACCAGCGCCAGCCTGGCGCGACGGTATCAATCGCAAAGCTGGTGCAGTGGGGTTTGAACTGCACGCAGGTCGAAGGCGTCGCCAGCACCCGGCGGCCATGCCACAGCAGATCCAGCTCCTGATGAATATGACCACACACCAGCGTCCGGGCCAGCGGATAGCGCTGTAGCACCGCGTCAAGCTGATGGGAATTGCGCAGGCTGTGCTGGTCGAGCCAGGTGCAGCCTGAGGCCAGCGGATGGTGATGCAACAGGACCAGCGTATGTCGTTGAGGAAAGCGGGCCAGCGCGTTATCGAGCCACTCCAGCTGGTAGTCGCTCAGCATGCCGTGCGGCACACCGGGCACCTGGCTGTCGAGCAGGACGATCTGCCATTGTTCGCCCAGCAGCACCTGCTTGTGGGCATTGATGTGGGCGGCTGCCAGCGTATCGACCATCGCGGGCTGGAAATCGTGATTTCCCGGCAGCCAGACGCAGGGGCGGGGCAAACGTGAGATGCCCTCAGCAAAATGCTGATAGGCCTCCACTGAGTGGTCCTGAGCCAGATCGCCGGTGGCAATGATCAGGTCGTAGTCGCGCTGCTGCGCAGTAATTGCCTCCACGACCGCTTCATAGCTCGACCAGGTATTCACCCCAAGTAGCGACTCATGTTTTCCAGCGAACAGGTGGGTGTCCGTGATTTGTAAAATCCTGATTTCGGAACCGTTCGCCACAGGAAGAGTTAGCAGGCTATCCAAAGCGTTTCCTTCGTCTCCACGCCATTTACTGCATTATACGCATCAGCAGACCGGAACTGCCATTGCGCCATGTGCCAGGCAGTAGCGCAGCCAGTCTGCGAGAAACTGGTTTATCTGATGTTTTTCATCGCGCTGATGCAATTTTTTATTAGGATAATCATAGCGCGCTTTAAAGCGATAGATCTGTTGAGTTGAACACACTTCAGCGACCATCGCATCGTGATAGAGCCGTACCGACATCGAAGGCAGGCTCCAGTAACTCACGGCAGGCGCGACCTGGCGAATCTCCACCAGCGTGGTGTAGCGGGTCGACTCCTGGATGGTCAGCTGATAACGGGCGCCACTCACCTGATAGATCACCGATGCGCCCGCCTCATCGCTGCGCGGCAGCAGGCGGCGTAACTGGGCGAAATTGGTTTCGCAGAGCCGCATCATTTCGGGAAAATCAGGGGTATAGCGCTGTTTCATTTTTGTATCCACTCTTCACGTAGTTTTTCATGGTGCAACGCCAGCCATTGCAGGGCGATGACAGACGCCGCATTATCGATAATCCCCTCTTCCACCCAGCGATAAGCCTGTTCGCGGCTCACCACATGGACAAGAATATCCTCATTCTCTTCCTCCAGACCATGGCATCCCTCTGCCAGGCTGGCATCCACTTCCCCGATCAGCACCGACAGTCGTTCGCTGGTGCCGCCAGGGCTGGCCAGATAGCTCAGCATAGGCTTAATCCGGCCGACCTCTAATCCTGCTTCTTCCACGGCTTCACGACGCACGACCTGCTCAACAGACTCCCCCGGCTCGATAATGCCGGCGACCATCTCCAGCAGCCAGGGCGAGGCACTGCTGTCATAAGCCGGGATGCGGATCTGTTCAATCAGCACCACTTCATCACGTAAGGGATCATAAGGTAGCAGCACGGCGGCATGTCCGCGCTCAAAAACTTCGCGCTGCACTTCGCCGCTCATTTCGCCATTAAACTGGCGGTGGCGGAAGCGGTAACGTACAACGGAAAAAAAACCATCATAGACGGTTTCGCGTGTAATAATTTCTACATCGTTTTTTGTGAAAGTCACGGGGGATTTTTTTTCTTCCGGCATCATCAGGTTCCTTATGCAGATTGGGTGGAGCGAAAAAAGCCTCTGACCGTGCTCCATGTAGGGTGTTCTTTCTGAATTATTTACGTAAATTAGAGGGAGAAGGCACGTTCAGCCAACTTATCTCACAGTTGCCCTCTGCTAGAATCGGCGATAATTTTTGGCTTACCCGGCAGCGCACGCACTGCAATTTGCTGCAACAAAAGGAATGCAAATGAAAAAACTGCTCCCATTTTTTATTGGGCTGAGCCTGGGCGGTTTCAGCTTTACCGGCCAGGCCGAAGATCTGCTGCAGGTTTACCAGCAGGCACGTCTGAGCAACCCGGATCTGCGCAGCGCCGCAGCCGATCGCGATTCTGCTTTTGAGAAAATCAACGAAGCGCGTAGCCCATTATTACCACAGCTCGGCCTGGGTGCAGATTACACCTACAACAGCGGTTATCGCGATAACAGCGGACTCCATTCCAACACGACCAGTGGCTCGCTGCAATTAACCCAGACCATTTTCGACATGTCGAAATGGCGCGCGCTGACCCTGCAGGAAAAAGCGGCCGGTATTCAGGATGTGACCTATCAGGTTGCGCAGCAGGATCTGATTCTGAACACCGCCACCGCCTACTTCAACGTGCTGAAAGCGATTGATACGCTTTCTTACACCGAAGCGCAGAAACAGTCCATCTATCGTGAGCTGGACCAGACGACTCAGCGCTTTAACGTCGGCTTGGTGGCCATCACTGACGTTCAGAACGCCCGCGCGCAGTATGACAGCGTGCTGGCTAACGAAGTGACCGCGCGAAACAATCTGGATAACAACGTAGAGACGCTGCGTCAGATCACCGGCATGGACTACCTGTCGCTGGCGTCGCTGAATATCGACCGTTTCAGAACCGATAAGCCGGAAGCGGTCAGCGCGCTGCTCAAGCAGGCCGAGAGCCGTAACCTGTCGCTGCTCTCTGCACGTCTGAACCAGGATCTGGCCCGTGAGCAGATCCGCTCCGCGGAAACCGGTCATATGCCGACGCTGGATCTGACCGCCTCTACCGGCATGTCGAACAGCAAATATGGCGGCAGCCGTGCTAACCAGAGTGCAGGCTCTACCGACTCCATCACCGGTTCAAACCAGGTGGGTCTGAGCTTCTCCCTGCCGCTTTACAGCGGCGGCGGCGTGACCTCTCAGGTGAAACAGGCGCAGTACGGTTTCGTCAGCGCCAGCGAACAGCTGGAAAGCGCTCACCGCACTGCGGTGCAGACCGTGCGCTCATCGTTCAACAACGTGAACGCCTCGATCAGCAGCATCAACGCCTATAAACAGGCCGTTGTCTCTGCGCAGAGTTCACTGGATGCGTCAGAAGCCGGTTATCAGGTGGGTACACGTACTATCGTCGACGTGCTGGATGCGACCACCGTACTCTACAATGCCAAGCAGCAGCTTTCTGATGCGCGCTACAGCTACCTGATTAACCAGCTGAACATCAGCTATGCGCTGGGCACGCTCAACGAGCAGAGCCTGCAGAAACTGAACAGCCAGCTGGGTAAAGAGATCCCGACCTCTCCGGAAACCGTGGCACCGGAAAACGCGCAGCAGACCGCGCGCGTGGACAACGGTCCGGTCGCGACGGGCTCAGCAGAGGCTGCGCGTCCTGCCGCTGCCCGCCAGAAAAGCGGTAACCCTTTCGGTAACTAATCAGCACTGACGGGCTGCTTTGCGGCCCGTCTCTCTGTTGAACGTATAACTAAGTAAAGATCCCTGCGGCATCAGGCCTTCAGCTTCAATTTTACCCCCCCATCCCCTATTCTATGCGCTACCTTTGGGCACAGGATAATCATAATGAAACGCACAAAATCTATTCGCTATGCCGCTTTTCGTAAGAGCTGGCAGGCGCGCCATTTAACGCCTGTTGCTATTGCGGTTTCAGCGGTATTTATGCTGGCAGGCTGCGAGCAGAACGATGAAACGGTTTCGATGTATCAGAACGCCGATGACTGTTCTAAAGCCAATCCGGGTCAGAGTGCGCAATGTACCACCGCCTTCAATGAAGCCAAAAAAGAGGCGGAGCGCACCGCGCCAAAATATGCCACACGTGAAGATTGTGTCGCTGAATTTGGTGAAAACCAGTGTCAGCAGACCCCGGCTCAGGCGGGCGCCGGCACCACCAATGCTGAAGCCCAGCAGAGTGGCGGCAGTTTCTGGATGCCGCTGATGGCCGGTTACATGATGGGTCGCATGATGGGCGGTGGCGCAGGCTTCGCACAGCAGCCACTCTTCTCGTCGAAAAACCCGCGCAGTCCGGCAAACGGCCAATTTGTCGATGCCTCCGGCCGTAATTATGGTGCCGCCACCTCCGGCAAAACCATGAACGTGCCGAAAACGGCGCTGGCTCCTAAACCGGCGACGACCTCGACCATTACCCGTGGTGGCTTCGGTGAAACCGTGGCGAAGCAGAACAGCATGCAGCGCAGCAGCGCCAGCGGTACTTCCAGCCGCTCAATGGGAGGCTAATCCCCGATGGAACGCATTGCCATTTCAGAGCGTCCGGGCTGGCGCGAAAAAGCCACCGAGTTCGGTTTTCGTTTTCACACCATGCATGGCGAGCCCTACTGGTGCGAAGAGGCGTACTACCAGTTCACGCTGGCGCAAATCGATCATCTGGAAGAGGTGACGGCTGAGCTGCACCAGATGTGTCTGCAGGTGGTGGAAAAAGTGGTCAACAGTGAAGCCCTGCTGACCCGCTTCCGCATTCCCCGGCACACCTGGGATTTTGTGCGGGATTCGTGGCGTCAGCGTCAGCCCTCGCTCTATTCGCGCCTCGATCTCGCCTGGGATGGCAAAGGCGACATCAAGCTGCTGGAGAACAATGCCGATACGCCGACCTCGCTGTATGAAGCGGCCTTTTTCCAGTGGCTCTGGCTGGAAGACCAGCTAAATGCCGGACAGCTCCCGGCTGGCAGCGATCAGTTCAACAGCCTGCAGGAAAAACTGATCGAGCGCTTTGCCACCCTGCATCAGCAGCATGGGTTTAACCTGCTGCATTTCGCCTGCTGCCGTGACACCGAAGAAGATCGCGGCACGGTGCAGTATCTTCAGGACTGCGCGACCGAAGCGGGTCTGCCGGTTGAATTTCTCTACATTGATGAAATTGGCCTGGGAGAAAAAGGCGAGTTTACCGATGCCCAGGATCAGGTGATCAGCAACCTGTTTAAGCTCTATCCGTGGGAATTCATGCTGCGTGAGATGTTCTCCACCAAGCTGGCTGATGCTGGCGTGCGCTGGCTCGAACCGGCCTGGAAGAGCATTCTGTCGAACAAAGCCCTGCTGCCGATGCTCTGGGAGATGTTCCCGAATCACCCTAATCTGCTGCCCGCCTGGTTCGCGGAAGATGATGTCCCGCCGATGGAAAAGTATGTGGTTAAGCCGCTGTTTTCCCGCGAGGGCGCGAACATCCGCATCATCGAGAAGGGTCAGGAGATCGCCCGCGTCGACGGGCCTTACGGTGAAGAGGGAATGATCGTCCAGCAGTTTCATCCGCTGCCCAAGTTTGGTGACAGCTACACGCTGATCGGCAGCTGGCTGATTGATGATCAACCCGCCGGTATCGGCCTGCGTGAAGATCGCGAGCTGATCACTCAGGATCTTTCGCGTTTCTATCCGCACGCGTTTATCGGTTAACACAGCGCGACAAGAACAGGCCAGCCTCTGGCCTGTTTTCTCTCAGCAGCCCTAACCTGCCTGAACCGACAACATGCTGATGGCACCCATCTCCATACCCTCAACCGGCAGGGTGAGGGCGTCATCCGGCTGACGCGCACCCAGCACATAGAGCAGCGGCAGATAGTGATCAGGCGTCGGGTTCGCCAGCGCCGCATCAGGATGCGTCATAAAGTTTACCAGCGGATGAGAAGCGGCATCGCTCTGCACCTCAAGGTTATCGCGGACAAACTGCTCAAAGCGGCTGGCCCAGGGATAGACCTCGTCACCGCCTCCCCAGCGCACCTTACGCAGGTTATGCACTACGTTACCACTGGCGACGATCATCACGCCCTGATCGCGCAGTGCGGCCAGTTTCTGCCCCATCTCGAAGTGAAATGCAGCAGGTTTTGTGCCGTCGATGCTGAGCTGCACCACCGGAATATCGGCCTGCGGGTACATCTTAATCAGCACGCCCCAGGAACCGTGATCGAACCCCCATTCATGATCCAGCGTTACCGCCACCGGTGCCAGCTGCTCCACCAGCTGCTGCGCCAGCTCAGGCGAGCCCGGTGCAGGATAGCGGGTGTCAAACAGCGCCTGCGGAAAGCCGCCAAAATCATGAATGGTTCTGGGGGAGGCCATCGCCATTACCGCCGTACCGCGCGTATACCAGTGCGCAGAGACCGCCACAATCGCCCGCGGGCGTGGCAGAGTCTCACCTGCATGGCGCCAGGCGGCCGTATAACGGTTCTCTTCAAGGGCATTCATTGGGTTGCCGTGGCCCAAAAACAGCGCCGGCATGCGTAACTGGCTCATTCGTGATCCCCCGGGATCGGTTAGGTGATAGCCACTACGATACGCGCATTCCCGACGTTAGCACGCTGATAAGCGTGATGATGATTATCAGAAAATTTGAATAACTCAGAAAGGAAAACAGGTCACGATGCGTGACCTGTTTTTGACGGTCGGCGATTAGCTGGCGTGACGCGTCTCGTGTTCACGACGCCAGGCAATCAGATCTTCAATGGTCACCACCGGCATGTTGTGCTGACGCGCGAACGCAATCGCCTCAGGCGCATGCGCCATAGTGCCGTCGTCGTTGGTCAGTTCACACAGTACGCCTGCGGGCTTAAAGCCGGCCAGCGTCACTAAATCGATGGTCGCTTCGGTATGACCGCCACGGCTTAAGACGCCACCTTCACGCGCACGCAGCGGGAAGACATGGCCAGGGCGATGCAGATCGGTGGGTTTAGCGTCATCAGCAATCGCCGCACGGATCGTGGTAATACGATCCTGAGCAGAAACGCCGGTGGTAACGCCCTCTGCAGCCTCGATGGTCACCGTGAAGCCGGTGCCAAACGAGCTGGTGTTGTTCTCCACCATCATTGGCAGGTCGAGCTGCTGACGACGTTCTTCGGTCAGGCAGAGGCACACGATGCCGCTGCCGTGACGAATGGTCAGGGCCATCTGTTCAACGGTCATGGTTTCTGCGGCGAAGATCATATCGCCTTCGTTTTCACGATTTTCATCGTCGAGCACCATCACACCGCGTCCCTCACGCAGGGCGGCAATAGCACGTTCTACACGCTGTTGAGGCGTGCCAAATTCAGAAAGTAGCGTCTGATTCATGGTAATAAAAACCTTAAAATGTATGGGTTACCAGAATCAGGGCATGCTTAGGAGTGACGTCAAAAAGACGTGGCAATAACGTGATGCAGACACAATTGTCCGACAGGTGTCGTTACCCTCTCCCATCCGGACTGTAACCGTCGGCCCCGGAATTGCACCGGATCTGCTGTCCTTTACCCCGCTTTTCAGTGGAATAAAGCGCTCGCGGGCTTTCAGCCGAGGCTGATTTACCGCCGGTGGGGAATTGCGCCCCGCCCTGAGAATAAGCAAATTAACTATAACGCCGATCGTTTGTAGCGGCAATCATCAATAGCGCAATTGCTTTTGCATTTTCTGCGTTACCGATTTGAGGTTTATCCTTTTCATTTCTGGCATTACACTTAACACTTATTACGTTGGTAAACACGCTGACACAGCTCCCGTAACCAGGAAATCATCATGATCGACACGAAAAAAATTGAACAACTTGCCCGCCAGGTTCACGACGCGATGCCTAAAGGCGTTCGCGAGTTTGGCGATGATGTCGAAAAGAAAATTCGTCAGGTTCTCCAGGCGCAGCTGACCCGGATGGATCTGGTTAACCGTGAAGAGTTTGATGTGCAGACGCAGGTGTTACTGCGTACGCGTGAGAAAATGGCGGCACTGGAGCAGCGTCTGGCCCAGCTGGAAAGTCAGGGTTCATCAGCAGGTACGCCGCCGACCGCGACCGCACCGGTTGCCCCTGCTGCGCCGGTTACCCCGCCGTCATCCGTAGCAACTTCCCCTGCTGCAGCACCGGTATCAACACCGGCTGCCGATGTGGTGAACCCTGCTGCGGATAACAAGCCAGAATAAGCCGTTAAGCGGGAGCACGGCTCCCGCTTAATACCGCTGTCAGCTGCTGCGGATGGTTTTGATGATGTTGGTGGTTGAGATACCGTCTTCGAAGTTCAGCACCTGTACGTCGCCGCCATTTGCCCACACCTCTTTGCTGCCCGCGATATCTTCCGGCTTGTAATCGCCGCCCTTGACCAGCAGGTCCGGCAGAATGCTGGCGATCAGCCGCTGCGGGGTATCCTCTTCAAACAGCACCACCCAGTCGACCGCTTCCAGCGCACCGAGAACAATCATGCGATTTTCCTGCGGATTGACCGGACGGCTCTCCCCTTTCAGACGTTTGGTTGACGCATCGCTGTTAACCGCGACAATCAGCCGATCGCCGAGTTTGCGGGCGTTCGCCAGGTAAGAGACATGACCGGCATGCAGAATGTCGAACACCCCGTTGGTCATCACCACTTTTTCACCGCGGCGGCGCGCCATCTCAACGGCGGCTTTTAACTGCGCTTCCGTCATGATGCCGAACCCCTGCTCCGGTCGGGCATGAATAGCGTTTTCCAGCTCAACGGTACTGACCGTCGAGGTTCCTAGTTTGCCGACCACGACACCGGCTGCTGCATTGGCGAGGAAACAGGCTTCTTCCAGTGAATCGCCTGCCGCCAGCGCCGCCGCCAGTACGCCAATGACCGTATCGCCGGCACCGGTCACGTCATAGACCTCCTGCGCCTGAGTCGGCAGATGCAGCGGCGCTTTGCCTGGCTGCAGCAGCGTCATGCCATTCTCGGAGCGGGTCACCAGCAGCGCAGAGAGATCGAAATCGGCAATCAGCTGCATGCCGCGCGAGACAATCTCCTCTTCGCTTTTGCATTTGCCGACCACGGCTTCAAATTCTGAAAGGTTTGGCGTCAGCAGCGTCGCGCCACGGTAGCGGGCAAAATCGGTGCCTTTCGGGTCGATGAGAACCGGCACACCGGCGTCACGCGCCAGAGTAATCATGGTCTGCACGCTTTCCAGCGCGCCTTTGGCGTAATCGGATAGCACCAGCGCACCGGCAGCTACCAGGGATTCACGCATCTTCTGATGAATCGGTTCCGGATCGACCTGATCAAAGCCCTCTTCAAAGTCGAGGCGGATCAGCTGCTGATTGCGGGAAAGCACGCGCAGTTTGGTGATGGTCGGATGGCTTTTAACCGCCACGAAGTCACAGTGTACGTTGACATCTTTCAGCGTGCTGCTTAACACGCGCGCCGCATCATCTTCGCCGGTCAGGCCAATCAGGCGTGACGCGGCACCGAGTGCTGCAATGTTCATCGCCACGTTTGCTGCGCCGCCAGGACGCTCTTCAACCGTGTCCACTTTCACCACCGGCACCGGTGCCTCAGGGGAGATACGGCTGGTTGGGCCATACCAGTAGCGGTCCAACATTACATCGCCGACGACCAGCACTGAGGCTTGACCGAACGCGGGCAGAGTCACTTTCATTCCAGACACTCCAGACTGCATTAAAAATAGTGCGCGGATGATAGCACAGTTGCGATTTGTGCTATCAGCATCACGCCAGGATAGACGCAGGCGTTACCAGCCAGCGCTGCCAGCTGCTCAGCACCGTCTGCTGCTCCGCGCCATAGGCCTCTGGCTCCACGTGGCCAGGCAGCTCCTGCAGCGCGCGATGGTGCAGGGCGTCGCGCAGGGTAACGTAAGCCTGCGTCAGCGCCTCCGCTTCATCGGCTGCCATTTTGTGGTACGTCGCCATCAGCTCAAAAATGCGCACATTATCTGACCAGCGGGTGAGTTCAGGCTGCTCAGCGGCGTAGCGTAAGACAAGATATTGCGCGATGAATTCAATATCGGTGATGCCGCCCGCGTCCGTTTTAATATCCCAGCGACCTTTGTGCTTGTTGCTGAGGTGAGTGCGCATTTTTTCACGCATCTCACGCACTTCGGTCTGCAGGGCTTCCGCGCTGCGCGACTGCGAGAGGATCGCCCGGCGAATGGCATTGAAGCGTTCCCCCAGCGCCGCCTCGCCAAATACCACGCGCGCCCGGACCAGTGCCTGGTGCTCCCAGGTCCAGGCTTCGTTGCGCTGATAGTCGTCAAAGGCGTCAAAGGTACTGACCAGCATGCCCGCCGCACCGGAAGGACGCAGCCGCGCATCCACCTCATAGAGAATGCCGGAGGCGGTGCGGGTACTGAACAGATGCATGATGCGCTGAGCAAGACGCAGATAGAACTGACGGCCATCGATGCTGCGCTCGCCGTCCGTCACCGCGTCTGCCGGGCAGTCATGCAGGAAGACCAGATCGAGGTCGGAACTGTAACCCAGCTCCCAGCCCCCCAGCTTGCCGTAGCCCAGCACGGCAAAGCCGCGCTCATGTTCGCTGGTCAGGTGCGAGGGGCGGCCATAGCGCTGCACCATCATCGTCCACGCCTGCCGCACCACGGAGTCGATAATCGCCTCCGCCAGCCAGGTCAGGTGATCGCTCACTTTCATCACCGGCAGCGTGCCCGCGATGTCGGCGGCGGCAATACGCAGATGCTGAGCCTGTTTAAACTGCCGCACCGCTTCCAGCTGCTGCTCTTCATCCTCGGTGGGAATACGCAGCAGATACTGTCGCAGTTCGTCACGATAGGCGTCGGTGGCGGTGGGCTGATAGAGCGTGGCGGGCTCGAGCAGTTCATCCAGCAGCAAGGGGTGACGTGCCAGCTGGCTGGCCACCATCGGTGAGGCGGCACACAGCCGGATCAGATGCCGCAGCGCGCCATGATATTCGGTGAGCAGCTCCAGATAGGTGCTGCGGGTCAGCACGCCAAGCAGCAGCGGCGTCACGCGGCTGAGCGTGACCGCCGCATCTTCGCGCAGGCAGACTTCACTCAGCAGCCGCGGCATCAGCTGATCCAGCGCCTGACGACCACGCGGGCCGATGGTGCGCCGGCTGATGTCCTGACGAAATGCCTCCAGCGTCTGATGCAGCGACAGCCGCTGATCGTCACTGAGCTGCGGCACCAGCGGAGCCAGCTCGCTGTCCTCCAGCTGGTCCTGCCACAGAATCTGAAACTCCGCCAGCTCACGCTGGTCGTCGATGTCCGGGGTGTCCTCACCAATCAGCTCGTCGAAGATAGTGCGCACGGCCGCCATCTGGCTGTCGAGCTGCGTCATCAGCGTCGCCCAGTCGGCACAATCCATTGCCCATGCCAGCCGGGCGCGATGCAGCGCATCCTCCGGCAGGGTCTGTGTCTGCTCATCGGCCAGGCTCTGCAGCAGATTCTCAAGCCGCCGCAGAAACAGGTAGGCCTCGCGCAGCGCATCGACCTGTTCAGCAGGGAGCAGAGCCAGCGTTTTAATCGCCTCCAGCGTTGGCAGCAGCGCACGCAGCTGAAGTGAGCGCTCACGTCCACCGCGAATCAGCTGAAACACCTGCACGATAAATTCGGTTTCGCGAATGCCGCCCGCGCCCAGTTTGATGTTGTTTTTCAGTCCGCGTCGCCGCACTTCGCGGCTGATCATCCCTTTCATGTTACGCAGCGACTGGATCACGCTGAAGTCGATATAGCGCCGGTAAACAAAGGGCCGCAGCATCTGCTGCAGCTCAAGGCTCCAGCGATCCTGGTCATCGCCCATCAGCCGCGCCTTGACCATGGCATAGCGCTCCCAGTCGCGCCCCTGCTCCTGGTAGTAATCTTCGAGCGCGGCAAAGCTCATTACCAGCGGGCCGCTGTCGCCAAAGGGGCGCAGCCGCATATCCACCCGATAAACAAAGCCATCCATGGTGGGCTGATCGAGCACTTTGATCAGCCGCTGCCCCATACGGGTAAAGAACTGCGCGTTGTCGAGTTCACGTCGTCCTCCACGCGTGGTGCCGTTTTCTGGCCAGGCAAAAATCAGGTCGATATCAGAGGAGAAATTGAGTTCGCCGCCGCCCAGCTTGCCCATCCCCAGGATCAGCAGCGGCTGTGCCTCGCCATCAGCATTGCAGGGTGTGCCGAAGTCATGACAGCAGGCCTGATAAACCCAGTCACGCGCCCGGCTGATCAGCACTTCCGCTAACACGCTGAGCTGCTGCAGGCTCTGTACGGTCGAGGCCTGTTGCAGGGCCTGCATCCAGGCGACCCGCACCAGCATACGACGACGAAACAGCCGCAGTTCCCGCATCAGGCTCGCTTCACTGTCAACCCTACTCAGCGCCTGATTCAGCCACGCGGCATAGTGTTGCCACTCATCAGGCTGCGGCGGCTGGTCGCGTATCGCCTGCCACCAGTCGGGATGTTGTTGCAGGTTTTCCAGCACGAAATCACTGAAAGCCAGCCCGGCAGCCTCCTCCGGGCTGAGCGAGGCCAGCGGCACCCCAAGCTGTCGGGCGGCCTCTTCGGCCTGATTGCGTAACAATGCGGGAAGTGCTGACAACATAACGCCCTCCTTGATGGCGTGACCTGAAAGCGGTTAGCGGCCTGTGCCGCTGGTGAGCCAGAACGGCGACTGTTTCATTGCCTGCGAGGCCAGCCAGGCTAAGCCCGACTCCTGCTTTTCATGAATGGCTGACAGCAGCTGCTGCCAGGGTTCCAGCCAGCTGGCGACGGTTTCAGGCGCGTAGGATCCGGCCAGCAGGTGAACCGTCAGCAGCTGACGCGCCAGACGGGTCGCCTTGTCCTGATATTCGTTCGGCTGTTTCACCGTGCTGAAGGTCTCTCTCAGATCGGCATTCACGCGGCTCAGCATGATGTCGCTGAAGCGTTTAAAGGAGCCCTGTAGCTTGGCTTCCCCTTTGGCGTCAATCCACTGACGCCACTGAGACTCCGCCAGCCAGTGCGTCAGAGCCAGCTGGGTCTCAACGGAGAGGGAAGAGAGACAGAAGGCAGCAGCGGCCTGCTCTTCATTCACCAGCGTCTCTTCCAGCGTGGTCAGTTGCTGACGCAGCGCGCTGCTGGCTTTGCGTGGCACCAGCGCACCAAACAGGCTGAACGCCTGGCGCAGCAGATCCAGCGCTTCGCGCACCGCATCCTGTGCTGCCGCGTTGCCCCGCAGCCAGACCTCTTCATGATACTGCCAGTGGCTGAGGCCAGCCGACATGGCGGCGACCATCCCCTGCTCCACGGTGGCTTTAGCCCCCGCTTTGAGCAGCGGGAACGGCTTGATCAGGCGCGGCGGATTCCCCTGCGCCAGCTGATAACCCCGGGCAGCTTTACTCAGACTGCCCATCCGCAGTCCCCCCTGCGCCACCAGCTGCTGTGCAAAGGTCAGCAGATCCTGACGTTCGCCACGCTTCAGCTCAAGCTCGACCTCGCACAGCGGTTCGCTGAACTCACCGGCCGACACCTCGCCCTGGTCAAACGCCACTTCAATTTCGCTGTTTCCAGCGGTAATCAGCCAGATCTCGCGCTGGAAATGGGTGGTAAAAAGCGGCTGTAAGCGCGACTGGAGCGCCGCGACATCGGTGCCCTGCGGCCAGATCGTGGCGGGCAGGCGCGCAATATCGAGCACCGGTTCGCTGAGTTCAACGTTGTATTCCGGGCGCTGATGCAGTCCGCCCAGCGTCTGCCCCGCGGCCTTCAGGGTCATCTCATACTGTTTGTCGATGCCACGAATGCGTAAGCCCATGTCCCAGCGTCGCAGCTGGTTGTCATCGGTCTCAAAGTAGATGTTGGTCAGTTCACGGGCCGCCTGATGCTGATGCGGCAAAGTGGAGAAGTACTCAGCCAGTTTCCCGGCTGCCTGTGGAGTTGCAATGAACTTTAGTTCGATTTCGATGGTCATAATTTTTTATTCACTACGCCGCTGGCACTTAAGAGGGTTTTTCCTGCATATTTCAGGCGATTATCAGCAGGCTGTTTTCGCTGTCGCCTGAGGGCAAGGGGTTATGAGGCGAAGATTAATGCACAGAAGCGGCGCTGTCTCTGCTTTCTTTGCGCTTTGCAGACCTTTTCGCACTCCCATGAGACCAGGATAGTTCTCATTCAGATTTATGCGGGGCCTCTCCAGACTGTGCCGGTAAATTTTTAGTCAGATTAAGCCAAACGAAATCGAATGAAAAAAATCACACTCGCTGGAATCACTTTGCTGGCCCTCAGCACCCTTGCACCTGCCCACGCCGACGAAAAACGCTATGTCTCTGATGAACTCTCGACCTGGGTGCGCAGCGGCCCCGGCGACCAGTTCCGCCTGCTCGGTAAGCTGAACGCCGGGGAAGAGGTGCAGCTGTTACAGACCAACAATGATACTCATTATGGCCAGATCCGCGATTCGGAAGGCCGCACCACCTGGATCCCCCTGTCGCAGCTCAGCGCAAATCCGAGCCTGCGCACCCGGGTGCCGCAGCTTGAGCAGCAGGTCAAAGATCTGACCGCCAAGCTGGATAACATCGACAACAGCTGGAACCAGCGCACCGCCGAGATGCAGAACAAAGTCGCCAGCAGCGACGGTGTCATCAACGGGCTGAAAGACGAAAATCAGAAGCTGAAAAATGAGCTGATCGTCGCGCAGAAGAAAGTCAGCGCCGCCAATGTTCAGCTGGATGACAAGCAGCGTACCATCATCATGCAGTGGTTTATGTATGGCGGCGGCGTGCTGGGCGTCGGCCTGCTGCTGGGTCTGTTACTGCCGCACATGCTGCCGCGCCGCAAGAAAAGCGATCGCTGGATGAACTGACCGCATTCTGCCGGTTTTAAAGGGGGGGGATCAGACGATCCCCCCTTTGGCATGTCTGCAATCCGGGCAATCTGTGCAACAATAAAACCAGATGCACCGCTGATTTCAGGCGCGGGATGCGCCCGGCGTGCCGATCATTTCTTTTTCTCTGGAGTTTTACGTGAAGACGTTTCTTGTTGGCGGTGCGGTGCGTGATGCGCTGCTGAATCTGCCGGTTACAGACAAAGACTGGGTGGTGACCGGTGCCACGCCTGAAGCCATGCTGGAGCAGGGCTATCAGCAGGTCGGTCGCGATTTTCCCGTTTTCCTGCATCCTGTCAGCCGCGAAGAGTATGCGCTGGCACGAACCGAGCGGAAAAACGGGAAAGGCTATACCGGATTTGTGACCTGGTCTGCTCCCGACGTGACGCTGGAGCAGGACTTACAGCGGCGCGATTTGACGATTAACGCTATAGCGCAGGATGAGCATGGCAAGCTGGTCGATCCCTACAACGGCCAGCGTGATATCGCTCAGCGCCTGCTGCGCCATGTTTCTGCGGCTTTCAGTGAAGACCCGCTGCGGGTTTTGCGGGTCGCGCGCTTTGCGGCGCGTTTTGCTCACCTAAACTTTCGTATCGCCCCTGAAACCCGGCAGCTGATGCAGCAGATGGCGGAGAGCGGAGAGCTGGCAAATCTTACGGCTGAGCGGGTGTGGAAGGAGACGGAAAAAGCGCTCAGCACCCGTAATCCGCAGGTCTATTTTCAGGTACTGCGCGACTGCGGTGCGCTACAGGTGCTTTTCCCCGAACTGGACAATCTGTTTGGCATCCCTGCCCCTGCGAAGTGGCACCCGGAGATCGACACCGGCGTCCACACGCTGATGACGCTGGCGATGGCTGCCGCGCTCTCCGGAGAGATCGAGGTGCGCTTCGCCACGCTGTTCCATGACGTCGGTAAGGCACTGACGCCGCCTGAGCTTTGGCCCAGCCATCATGGTCATGGTCTGGCGGGTGTGCCGCTGGTTGAGGCGCTGTGTCAGCGGCTGCGGGTGCCCAACGCGATTCGCGATCTGGCCCTGATCGTGACCGAATTTCACGACGTGGTGCACACCATTGAGCGGCAATCCGCGGCGTCGCTGGTGGCGCTGTTCGACCGGATTGATGCGTGGCGCAAGCCGCAGCGCGTCGAACAGATGGCGCTGACCAGTGAAGCGGACGCACGCGGGCGTGCCGGGCTGGAGAGTATGGCCTATCCGCAGGGTGACTATCTGCGTCGCGCTTTTGCGCTGGCCCAGGCGGTTCCCACTAAAGCCGTGATCGAGGCGGGATTTAAAGGTGCGGAAGTGCGGGAGGAGTTAACGCGACGACGGGTTGACGCCGTCGCGCAGGGTCTGGCGATCGGGCAGACTGACTAGCAGTCTGCCTGCGGTTTACATGAAGACCATGTAGACCGCTGCCGCGACGATAAAGCGGTAGATGGCGAACGAGACAAAAGAGATGCGTTTGATCAACTCAAGGAAGGCTTTAATCGCAATCAGCGCCACGATAAATGCCGTCACAAAGCCCACCGCGAACATCGGGAAATCGGCCATCGTCAGGAAGCCGATGCTCTTGTACATATCCAGCACGGTCGCGCCCATCATCATTGGCACGGCCAGGATGAAGGAGAACTCCGACGCGGCATAACGGCTGACGCCCATCAGCATCCCGCCAGAGATAGTGGCACCGGAACGGGAGAAGCCAGGCCACAGCGCCAGGCACTGGAAGCAGCCAATCATAAACGCCTGACGATAGGTAATATCATCGACGCCCACGGCTTTCGGCTGTTTTGGCTTCAGGAACTCGGCGGCCAGCAGCAGCACACCCCCGACCACCAGCGCGTACATCACGTTGATCGGATTAAACAGCGTTTTAATCTGATCGTGCAGCACCAGACCCACAACCACCGCCGGTACCATGCCCAGCAGAATATGGATCAGCGACAGACGACCGCTGCCGACGCCCTCATGTTTCACTTCGCCAAAGTGGATGCCGATCAGCCCAAACAGACGGCGCCAGAACATCACCACTACGGCCAGAATCGATCCTAACTGGATCACAACTTCAAAGGTCTCGGCTTTTTCACCCTCAAAGCCCAGCAGGTGACCCACTATAATCATGTGCCCTGTGGAAGAGACCGGTAAAAATTCGGTCAGCCCTTCCACAACGCCCAGGATTGCAGCTACCCAAAGCTGATGAATATCTGCCATCAAATGTTCCCTCTATCCGTTTCAAAACCATTAAAAAGGCGGTAGCGCGCTGCTATCGCCTGAAATCATGCCGCTGTTAGCCTGAAGTAAACCTTAAGATCTAAACCGATTCGCCTGCTGTAACGTATCGGTACAGGCTATGACAGACAGTAATTTGGTTTGGTTTCATTGTGATGGCAATCACATCGTATTTATTTAGGAATAGTCCCGCGCTCGATTCGCACGCCAACCTGCGCCGCCTGGGCCACCGCGCCCGGTTTGCTGACCTTTATGCGTACGCCAGGCGAATTGAAACGGTTCATCAACAGATCCGCAATTTCTTCAGCAACCCGTTCCACCAGGGCGAAACGGCTGCCGGTCAGGTGCGTCAGAATGGCTGAGGAGACATCGGCATAGCTGAGGCAGTCCTTCACATCGTCGCTGCTGGCCGCCAGCCGGTTATCCCAGGCCATTTCGACATCGAGCACCAGCTTCTGCTGCATGCCCTGTTCCCAGTCGTAAACGCCAATGGTGGTGAACACCGTGAGTTGTTCTATAAATACGATATCCATGATAAGACTCTCTGTTTTTGGCTAAGCCGGATACCACTTCCGGCGGATTATGCGTATTATCCACGGTTGAAGAGATCAAAACGACCCTGAAGGGAACGGTACGGTGTTATGAGTGCTTTCGCGCTTGGTATGATTATTTTCGCGTATCTTTGCGGTTCGATTTCCAGTGCCATTCTGGTCTGTAAAGTCGCTGGCCTGCCCGATCCCCGCACGCACGGGTCCGGCAATCCGGGGGCGACCAACGTGCTGCGCCTGGGCGGTAAAGCCGCAGCCGCCACCGTATTAGTGTTTGATGTGCTGAAAGGGATGGTGCCGGTCTGGCTGGCCTGGCTGATGCACGTTCCCCCGCTTTATCTTGGCCTCACCGCGATTGCCGCCTGCCTGGGTCATATCTATCCGGTGTTCTTTCGCTTTCGCGGCGGAAAAGGGGTGGCGACGGCATTTGGTGCCATCGCGCCCATAGGCTGGGACCTGACCGGCCTGGTCACCGGCACCTGGCTGTTAACGGTTCTGCTCAGCGGCTACTCGTCACTGGGCGCTATCGTCAGTGCGCTGATCGCGCCGTTTTACGTCTGGTGGTTCAAACCGCAGTTCACCTTCCCGGTTTCCATGCTCTCCTGTCTGATCCTGCTGCGTCATCACGATAATATTCAGCGGCTGTGGCGGGGACAGGAAGGCAAGATCTGGAAGCGCAAAAAGAAATCTCAGCCATAAAAAAAAGCCGGCAAGCCGGCTTTTTTCACATCAGATGGCGGGCAGTTCCGCCAGCGGCCAGCGCGGTCGCACGCTGACGCCTAACCCCCCGCGCGTTCCTCCTTTCAGTCGCACCATGCCCGCATACGCGATCATCGCACCATTGTCGGTACAGAACTCAGGACGGGCGTAGAAGACTTCACCGCCGCGCTTTTGCATCATGATCGCCATCTGCTCGCGCAGCGTCCGGTTGGCGCTGACGCCGCCCGCAATCACCAGACGCTTAAAGCCGGTCTCATCCAGTGCGCGCTTACATTTGATCGCCAGCGTGTCCACCACCGCATCCTCGAAGGCACGGGCGATGTCGGCTCGGGTCTGATCGTCATCCGCATTAGCGCGAATGGTGTTCGCGGCAAAGGTCTTCAGCCCGGAGAAGCTGAAATCCAGCCCCGGACGATCGGTCATCGGACGCGGGAAGGTGAACCGCCCCGCCGTGCCCTGCTGCGCCATTTTGGAGAGCATCGGCCCACCCGGGTAGTCGAGACCCAGCAGCTTCGCCGTTTTATCAAAGGCTTCACCTGCCGCATCATCAATCGACTCACCCAACAGGAGATATTCCCCGATGCCGGTGACGCTGATCAGCTGAGTATGTCCGCCCGACACCAGCAGCGCGACAAACGGAAATGCCGGTGGATTCTCTTCCAGCATCGGAGCCAGCAGATGACCTTCCATATGGTGAACCGGCACCGCCGGCACTTTCCAGGCAAACGCCAGTGCGCGACCGATCGTCGCCCCGACCAGCAGCGCACCGACCAGCCCTGGCCCGGCGGTGTAAGCCACCGCATCGATCTGCTGTGGTGCCAGACCGGCTTCTTTCAGCGCCGCCTGAATCAGCGGCACGGTTTTACGCACGTGATCGCGTGAGGCCAGTTCCGGCACCACACCGCCATAATCTGCGTGCACTTTAACCTGGCTGTAGAGCTGGTTAGCCAGTAATCCGGCCTCGTCATCATAGATTGCGATGCCGGTTTCATCGCACGACGTTTCAATACCCAGAATTCGCATTGCATCACCTCATTCTTGCGGCGCGCAGTTTATCACAGCAATGGGAGATGCAGCGCGGCCATCCCGCGTAAAAAGTCATTTTCTGTCGGCTAAAGAGTGCGCTATACTCCCGCCCCTGGAAAAACCGGCAGCCGCACAGGCAAACGCTCCTGTTGGTTTCAAATTGTCCATGGTGCTTTACAAACCAACCTGGGTTGGAGTAAAATGCTGCACCATTTTGAAATGTGCTGGCGCCGCAGTCAGCAGCAAAACCGAATTTTATCGAGGTGAGAGTTACATGCCGGTAATTAAAGTACGTGAAAACGAGCCATTTGACGTAGCACTGCGTCGCTTCAAACGTTCTTGCGAGAAAGCAGGCGTTCTGGCTGAAGTTCGTCGTCGTGAGTTCTATGAAAAACCGACTACCGAACGTAAGCGCGCTAAAGCGTCAGCAGTTAAGCGTCACGCCAAGAAACTGGCTCGCGAAAACGCACGCCGCACTCGTCTGTACTAAGTCGTTCCGGAGGTTCGCCTCCACCGCGTGATTCACGCAGACAGAGTCAAGTAAAAGGCCGTGCTTTCCGAAAGGAAGCGCGGCTTGTTGCCGTTTATGAGCTGAAAAACCGGGGCGTATGGCTGGACGAATTCCACGCGTATTTATCAACGATTTACTTGCCCGCACGGATATCGTGGATCTTATCGATGCCCGCGTTAAGCTGAAAAAGCAGGGTAAGAATTTCCACGCGTGCTGTCCTTTCCACAATGAAAAAACCCCCTCTTTCACCGTAAACGGCGAAAAACAGTTTTATCACTGTTTCGGCTGTGGCGCACACGGCAATGCCATCGACTTTTTAATGAACTTTGATCGTCTGGAGTTTGTTGAGAGTATCGAAGAGTTAGCCACCGCCCACGGTTTAGACGTGCCTTATGAAGCAGGCAGCGGGCCCAGCCAGATGGAACGCCATCAGCGCCAGAGCCTGTATCAGCTGATGGAGAGCCTGAACGGTTTTTATCAGCAGAGCCTGCAGCAGTCCAGCGCGCAGCAAGCCCGCGACTATCTCGATCGTCGTGGTCTCAGCGCCGAAATCATCGATCACTTTGCGATAGGGTATGCCCCCGCCGGCTGGGACAACGTTCTCAAGCGTTTTGGCAAGCAATCCGAAGACCGCGAGTCACTGATGGAAGCGGGCATGCTGGTCAGCAATGACAAAGGCCGTACCTATGACCGGTTTCGCGACCGCGTCATGTTTCCGATTCGCGATAAGCGTGGCCGCGTCATCGGTTTTGGCGGACGTGTCCTGAGTAACGAAACGCCGAAATACCTGAACTCGCCGGAAACACCGATTTTCCATAAAGGCCGCCAGCTCTATGGCCTGTATGAAGCAGTAAAAAATCATCCTGAACCCGCCCGCCTGTTAGTGGTCGAGGGATACATGGACGTGGTTGCGCTGGCGCAGTATGGCATCGATTATGCCGTTGCGTCGCTGGGCACCTCCACCACGGCTGAACACATTCAGTTGCTGTTCCGCAGTACCGACACCGTGATCTGCTGTTACGACGGCGACCGGGCCGGACGTGAAGCAGCATGGCGTGCGCTTGAAACCGCATTGCCTTACATGAATGATGGTCGTCAGCTACGCTTTATGTTTTTACCCGATGGCGAAGATCCGGATACGCTGGTCCGCAAAGAGGGTAAAGCCGCTTTCGAGGCGAGGATGGAGCAGGCAATGCCGCTCTCTTCGTTTCTGTTTGATAGCCTGCTGCCGCAGGTGGATCTGAGCTCACGCGACGGTAAAGCGCGCCTGAGCACGCTGGCTTTACCGCTGATTACGCAGATCCCTGGTGAGACCTTACGTATTTATATGCGTCAGGAGCTGGGGAATAAACTGGGTATTCTCGATGACAATCAGCTTGAAAAGCTGATGCCAAAGCTGGCCACAAGCGGAACGGCGCCGGTTGCCCCGCCGCTTAAGCGTACCACCATGCGCGTGCTGATTGCGTTACTGATTCAGAACCCGCAGCTGGCGTCGATGGTCCCTTCGCTTGACGGGCTGTCTGAGTCAAAAATGCCGGGTTTACCGCTGTTTATTGAATTAGTCGGTCGCTGTAATGAGAATCCTGGATTGACCACCGGACAGCTACTAGAGTTATATCGCGGAACAAATTTTAGTCAGACGCTTGAAACGCTGGCGATCTGGAACCACATGATAGTAGATGAAGAAGCCGAAGCGGTGTTTCAGGACTCGCTGGCCAGCGTCTACGACTCAGCTCTGGAAGAGCGTCTGGAGTTTCTGATAGCGCGTGAACGCACCCAGGGACTGAGCGCCGACGAGCGCCGTGAGCTCTGGACACTCAGTCAGGCGTTTGCCCGAAAATAATTTAGCACGCTGCCCGTTCTGATGGAGGGCGGCGTGGCTGTTTTAAGGCCGTGGGCGTTAAGCCAGGCCTGTACTACCAACGATTTATACACGCGGCTTAAGTGCCGATTACTAATGGGCAAAGCCCACGCCGCGACGAAGGCAGCGGCAAGAATTAAAGGCCTTCACTGCTATTGTTGGCTCGCTGCCGACCGACACCAATCTAATTAACAGAAGTGTGGATACCGTCTTATGGAGCAAAACCCGCAGTCACAGCTCAAGCTTCTTGTCACCCGTGGTAAGGAGCAAGGCTATCTGACCTATGCTGAGGTCAATGACCATCTGCCGGAAGATATCGTCGACTCCGATCAGATCGAAGACATCATCCAGATGATTAACGACATGGGTATTCAGGTGGTTGAAGAAGCCCCTGATGCCGACGATCTGATGCTGAACGAAAACAGCTCCGATACTGACGAAGATGCCGCGGAAGCTGCCGCTCAGGTGTTATCCAGCGTTGAATCTGAAATCGGGCGTACGACTGACCCGGTTCGCATGTACATGCGTGAAATGGGTACCGTTGAACTGCTGACGCGCGAAGGCGAAATTGACATCGCGAAGCGTATCGAAGACGGTATCAACCAGGTTCAGTGTTCCGTTGCCGAATACCCTGAAGCGATTACTTACCTGCTGGATCAGTACGACAAAGTTGAAGCAGGTGAATCACGCCTTTCCGATCTGATTACCGGTTTCGTCGATCCTAACGCAGAAGAAGATCTGGCCCCAACGGCTACGCACGTGGGCTCTGAGCTGTCTGAAGCCGATCGTAACGACGACGAGGATGAAGACGAAGACGAAGACGACAACTCCGAGGACGATAACTCTATCGACCCGGAACTGGCGCGCGAGAAGTTCTCGGATCTGCGCAAGCAGTATGAAACCACCCGCAGCGTGATCAAAAGCAAAGGTCGCAGCCATGCCGCCGCCGTTGCTGAAATCCAGAACCTCTCTGACGTCTTCAAACAGTTCCGCCTGGTACCGAAGCAGTTCGATTACCTGGTAGGCAGCATGCGCACCATGATGGAACGTGTCCGTACTCAGGAACGTCTGATCATGAAGCTCTGTATCGAGCTGTGCAAAATGCCGAAGAAGAACTTCATCACGCTGTTCACCGGCAACGAAACCAATGAAAGCTGGTTCAAAGCGGCGCTGGCGATGAACAAGCCGTGGTCTGAAAAGCTGCTGGAAGTGCAGGATGACGTTATGCGTTCCCTGCAGAAGCTGGCGCAGGTCGAAGAAGAGACCGGCCTGACCATTGAGCAGGTTAAAGATATCAACCGTCGCATGTCGATCGGTGAAGCCAAAGCGCGTCGCGCCAAGAAAGAAATGGTGGAAGCGAACCTGCGTCTGGTTATTTCAATTGCCAAGAAATACACCAACCGCGGTCTGCAGTTCCTCGACCTGATTCAGGAAGGTAACATCGGCCTGATGAAAGCGGTAGATAAGTTTGAATATCGCCGTGGTTACAAGTTCTCGACCTATGCGACGTGGTGGATCCGTCAGGCGATTACTCGCTCTATCGCGGACCAGGCACGTACCATCCGTATTCCGGTGCATATGATTGAGACCATCAACAAGCTCAACCGTATTTCGCGCCAGATGCTGCAGGAGATGGGTCGCGAGCCGACGCCGGAAGAGCTGGCTGAACGCATGCTGATGCCAGAAGATAAAATTCGCAAAGTGCTGAAAATCGCTAAAGAGCCGATCTCGATGGAGACGCCGATTGGTGATGATGAAGATTCACATCTGGGCGATTTTATCGAAGACACCACGCTGGAGCTGCCGCTGGATTCTGCTACCTCAGAGAGCCTGCGTTCTGCCACCCATGACGTGCTGGCTGGCCTGACCGCGCGTGAAGCGAAAGTGCTGCGCATGCGTTTCGGTATCGATATGAACACCGACCATACGCTGGAAGAAGTGGGCAAACAGTTTGACGTTACGCGTGAGCGTATTCGTCAGATTGAAGCGAAAGCCCTGCGTAAACTGCGCCATCCGAGCCGCTCGGAAGTGCTGCGTAGCTTCCTCGACGATTAAGTCCGATAAAAACCCCGGTTCGCCGGGGTTTTTTTTGCCTGCTATTTACCTGCCTTGCTCTCCCCCGGATGCAACTCCCGGTAAAGCTGACGATAGGCTTCGACCATCTCCTCCAGTGAGGCGCGATTAAGGCCGCTGGGATTCGGCAACACCCACACCTGGGTTTTCCCCATAAAGACGGGCTGCTTACCCCATTCCACTTTGCGCTGCTGAAAGGCATGACGAAACGCATCCTTACCCAGGATGGCGAGCGCGGCGGGCTGGTAATTCAGCACCTTTTCCATCAGGCGTCTGCCGCCCTCACGTAGTTCATCCGTGGCAAGCTGACTCGCCTGCACCGTGGGTCGCTCAACCAGCATGGTGATACCGCAGCCGGTTTCGGTTAAGCGCTGCTCCTCTTCCGGTTTCAGCTGCTCCCGGGTGAACCCGGCCTGATGGATGACTTTCCAGAACCGGTTGCCGGGATGCGCAAAGTGAAAGCCCTGATGGGCGGTTGACTGGCCGGGATTAATGCCGCAGAACAGCACATCAAGCCCCGGAGTGATAATGTCGCGGATAGCGTGTTCACTCATGCCTTTCCCGCCCTGCTGTCGCTACGCTGTGGCGTAAGCGCTCTGCTGCTCTGCTTCTCCATAGAACGTCCTGTGCTCTCTGCCACGTAATCTCTGGCTAAGATAGTAGTGATTACGCTCAGTACATTCCAGCCTTCAGGACTCAACGCGTTCCGCTATCGACGTGACAGAGGCAGCACACGACTGCTGCAGCCTGATGTCCAGTTTCGCTAAAGGCATGGCGTAGCATTTTCCACGCTGTTTTAAAACTTCGCTAACGCCGTTCGCCAGTTTTGTTATAGAAATCAGCAGGTAAATCGCTGCTGTTTATTTCAGCAACCGATGGCGGAGTGCTGGATCGCCCTGAAGAGATACTTTATAATCCCCGCTCCGCTGGCCCCTTAGCTCAGTGGTTAGAGCAGGCGACTCATAATCGCTTGGTCGCTGGTTCAAACCCAGCAGGGGCCACCAAATTTAGTCATAAAAAACATATACTTAAGCCGCTCATTGAAGCGGCTTTTTTGTTCCTGGCTTTTCGAGTGGCGGCAAAATGGCGGCACATTTTCACCGCCACCGCCTTCCCCCGACTGATTCGCCAGACAAACTCACCTCAAAAGGACGTTTGATAATGCGATTACATTTGGCCCTGATCAGCTCAGCGTTGATATTTTTTCCAGTTGCTGCGGCGCAAGCTTCAGACGTAAGTACCCTCAAAAACAAACTTAAGCCCTGGCAACCAACGGAAATCAGCCTTAAGGATGACCAGCTAACTGTTGTTATACCCGCCGCCAGTATTGATGATGAAACTTATAAAGTAATCACCTCCAGCGGGATATGTTCCCCTATCTGGACAAAAGACGTTCCTGCTGATTACCTGAAAAAAATTAAGGCAATCAACGTGACCAACAAATTTAAAGCCAGCGGATATTCTTTTGAAAACCCGCTATCAACCTGTAATGAAATGGGTAAATTGATGGATAAGCCCGCAATGGCATTGCTGCTAGGCAATACTCACATTTTCAAGGGCAGCGAATAGCGCGCACAAAAAACCCCGCTAATGCGGGGTCTTATGGACTGCTCAAGTTAGTGCAGTAAGGATGGTTGGGATTCATGCCCGGTGAAGATCGGCACACGATTAACCTGGCCGGGCGTTACAATAATCATCGCTAACGTTTCGTGCGTTTTGAAAGAACAGCTGCAATTGATGTTCTGGCACTGGTGATAACGCTCTTTTGTTTCTTTTGAAATGTATCTGCTGCTTTTAGCGTGTGCGGCGGTCTGGCATAACGGACAATGCATCATCGGTGGCGTCTCCCTGTAAGCTCGAAGCTTTAATACCCTTAAATGCCAAAATGAGCAACAACTTTCACTTATTGTGAATCATCTTCGTCTGATTCTGCCTGATACTCCACATCGGATAGTAAGACTTCAAATTCAAGCTGTGTGGTATACCCGCTGCCGCTCAGGCTATGCGTCACCTTACTGATAATCCACGGCTGCGCATCGATCACCGACTTAAAGCCGTTCACCCTGACCGGCGTCTCCGGGTACAGGTCGGCACGTCCCATCGCGAGCGTAAGCGAGAACTCAGCGACGCCGCGCTGCAGCTTATCCCACTTTGCTTTAGCTGCCCGCATCGCTGCCGCTTTCGTCGCATACACGGTCGTCAGCGTAAAAATGTTGTCTTCAGTCCCTGCGAGATAGTCGCCCTCTCTGGCCTCCGGTGTTTTGGTCGCAGTCACCTTTTTCTTTTTAGCCGCGGGGTGCTCCAGCGCGCGCAGGTGCTTTACCTTCGGCTTGCGCTTCACCTTAACTTTCTTTGGCTTCGGATCTTTGGTATGCAGCCAGCTCGCAGAGACGCCCGTGTATGCGCCACGGTCGGCAATGCTGAAGCTGTGCCGGTCGCCATCCTGTCGCGTAATCGTCATCTGCGGAATTGGCTTGCCGCTGGCGGTGACGCCGTTACCGGGCCGGATAAACAGAAGCCGCCCGGCCTTTACTGCCGCAACCGCGCCGTAAAGTGTGGCGAGTCGCGTCAGGAATTTAGCGTCAGTCTCCTGCGTCTGGTCGATGTGTGCCACGGCAATTCCGGCGAAGCCATCGGCCAGCACTGGCTTTAAGTTATTGCGCCCGGCTATCTGCGTCACGACTTCCCCCAGTGTGATGTCGTGATAGGACACCTCCCGGCGGGAATTGAGCGAGCCACGGAAATCAGCGCTGCGGGCGCGGATTGTCATGGTGTCCGGCGCGCCGTGGTGCTCAACCTCATCAACGGTGAAATTACCTTTGCCGAAAAGCGTCTGGCCTTTCCAGCCGAGAAACAGCGTTATCACTGCGCCGCGCACCGGCATAGCCAGCTGCCCGTCGGCGTCGTCCAGCTCAATATCCAGCTGGTCAGCTTCGAAGCCGCGATTATCGGTCAGCGTCATCGAGATAAGGCGATCCCGGATATTGGTTGTGACGTCTTTAGAGTTAACCTTCAGCATGAAATCCGGCGTCAGCTGCGCCCCGGCCTGCACCGGCAGGCTGCTTATCCCCATCATCCGAGCAGCCCCCCTGCAGAAGAAATCAGGCTACCAGCCGCCGACTTCACGCCGTCGATTGCTGACGTGAGCTGCCCTGGCAGACTGGCGGAACCGCTGATAAGCCCGTCAGCCTGTTTCTTCAGATCGCCAAACATAGAGGTAAGCGACTCATCCACGCGCTTAAGGCTCAGGGTAAACATGATTTTGCTGGCCGTTCCGTTAGGGTAAAACTCACTGAAGGTGTTAGAAATACTCTCGATCACGTACATGCCATAAATCATACCGTTGCCGCCAATCAGCGGCCATGCCATCCCCTCGTCGGCCATGAGGCGAACGGTCATCAGCGACACCGAGCCGCCTGTGATTTCCGGGCGCAGCTCCCCGGATAGCGTGATTTTTTCATCGCCCGGCCCGATAAACTGCGCCGCCGGACGCTGCCCGAACCGGCTGTTAGTGGGCCAGCGGTAGTCGATATTCTGCTGCATATCCCCGTAAGGCAGGGTCTGCCGCATAAACGGCATCATGCCGTAAATCATCATCATCGTTTAATCCTCCCAGCCCATTTTGCTGCGGTTCTGCGCCTGGCGGTTGCGCTGCTCTTTTGCCTGGTGCTGCGCCATCAGCGCCATTGCGTCGTCTTTGGTCATACCCTCATGCATGTTGATTTCATACTGATAAGTATTCTGGCTGCGGTCAGTGAATCCGCCTCCGGCTGACGGGGCAGAAACCGGGCGGTAAGGCGCGCCACCATAGGCGATGTTGTATTGCAGCCCGCCGGTATCTGCGCCCGCGCCACCGGTTGCTACCGGATCCGGGGACGGAACTTTGTCTTTAAGGCCATCGGATTTCGTGTCGATAATGCCGAGCTTATCCAGCACCCAGTTGATGCCGCCCATAAGCTGATCGAGCGCGTGGCTCGGGATTTTCAGCGCCTCGGCCAGCATGTTGCCGAACTTCTTACCCATGTCTCCGGCGGTGGCAAGTTCGGTCTGCGTGGATTTCACCGGCTCCAGCAGTTTGCCGAACCAGTCCCACAGCTCCTTGACCTTGCCACCTACCCAATCAAACACCGGCTTCAGCGAACCGAAGGAATCACTGATCGGCCCCATCGCTGCGGTAAACCCTTCGGCCATGCCTGCTATAAAGGCGCTGATAGGCTCCCAGTATTTGCGCACCAGTAGCGCCCCGGCCACAATTGCCGCCGCGACGGCTACAACCGGCAGCGTGATAGCGCCGAGTGCGGCCGTAATTGCTCCGCCCGCAATGCTGAATGCCGTGCCGAGAAACCCCGCACCGGCAATCAGGGTATTCACGCCCGCAATTACCGGCCAGGCTACCAGCCCGATAGCGCCCAGCGCCCCGGCTAACATCAGCCCGCCCATTACCACTTTTGCTATACCGCCAGCCAGCGCAGGGTTTGCTTTAATCCAGTTATCAACCGTCAGCAGCAGCGCCGCCGTGTCCTGGGTAAGTGCGCGCAGGCTGCCGTCGTTCTGATCAAAGAGATCGGTGCCAATAGCCTCATAAGCAGACTGCAGCTCTTTCAGGTCGCCGCCGAGGTTATCCTGCATGACCTGGACCAGCTCGGCCGTTTTACCATCAGAGGCTTTAAACGTGGCGCTCAGCTGATCGAGCTTACCGGTTGAGGCGGCGGTCATCAGCACGGCGGCCGATGAGCTGGCCTCCTCGCCGAAGATGGTTTTCATATACTCGGCGCGCTGACCCGTTCCCAGCTTGTGACGATCAAAACTCGCCTGCATTTCTTTCAGAATGGTGAAGATCGGGCGGGTATTTCCTTTGCTGTCTGCGGTTTTAATTCCCAGCTCTTTGATAGCCTTGAATGACTCGCCGGTAGGAGCCTGCAGCCTGCTCAGCACGGCGCGGCTCCCCGTACCGGCCATTGAGCCGGTTATTTTGGCATCGTGTAAAGCGCCGACCATCGCTGCCGCCTGCTCGATGCTGACGCCCGCGTTTTTCGCTACCGGAGCGACGTAGGTCAGCGCGTCGCTCAGCCCGTCAAAGTCAGCGGCCGTTTTATTCATGGTCATCGACAGCACGTCGCCGATGTGTGCGACCTTATCGTTTGAGAGCTGGAAGGCTGATTTCATCCCCATCAGCAGCCCGGCGTTTTCCTCCATCGTGCGCTTGTTAGCCAGCGCCATGTTGAGCGTGACCGGCGTAACGGCCTGAACGGCAGCGGCATCGCCGCCGCCTTTGGCGATAACGATTTGCGCGCCTGCGGCATCATCGGCAGAGGCGGCGGTTGTATCACCCAGCTGACGCGCCTGCGCACGCAGGGCTTCCATTTCCGGCGATTCTTTCCCCACGCCGAGCACGGCCTGCAGCTCGGAATTTTTCTGTGCAAAATCAAACCCCGGCATCAGCAGCGAGGTTGCTGCCATGCCGCCAACCGTGGCAGCACCGATACCGGCCGCGCCCATGTTCCGCACCTTGCCTGACAGCTCCTGCCCTTTGCGGTAGCGTTCGCTGGTCTGGTTCAGCCGCTCCTGCTGCGCATTCAGCCGCTGCAGCTCCATTTTCTGCCGACTCAGACTGACGGTTGCCTGCGCCGAGGCGGATTTCAGGCGCTGCTGCTCGCTGCTCAGGGCTTTGGTGGAAATCCCCGCGGCGTTAAGTGCCTCGCGCTGCTGCTGCACCGAAAGGCGCAGGCTGTTGGACTTCGTCTGCAGCTCAGACGCTGCCTGACGGGCTTTTTCCAGTGCGCGAGCCTGCTGTGTCGTCGGGCGCTCCGTGTTTTTAAACTGCACGGCCAGCGCTGCTACCTCCTGCTTTGCGTCTTTGAGGCTCTGCTGCGTGACGGCCAGCTGCGCACTGGCCTTGCGGAAGCCATCAATTTTCCCCGCCTGCGCGTCCAGTTCCTTAATAGTCGTCTGCGTCTGGCGTATGTCAGATGACAGATTTTTGGCAGCGGTCTGTACGGCTTTGAAGGGGCGCGAGGCTTTGTCTACAGCATTCAGCAGCACCTGAACCTTGAGGTTATTGCTCATCCGGGGTTGCTCCGCTGCGGATAAAGGCTTTATGCCGCCAGCCCATCAGCTCGGCCAGCGGCATGTCGTACATCTCGGAAGGTTGCCAGTGAAATATCGTGGCAATGTCGGCCATCAGGTCGTTGACCGTCAGGCCGTGCGGCCAGTCTATTCGTCCGACTTCGACTGCAAAAAACCAATCACCTTGCCGCCCAGCGCAATCAGGTCAACCGGATCAAGGGCGTTACATTCGGCCTTTGTCAGTGCTGGCAGGGTAATGCGGGGCAGCACTGTCAGGAGTGAGTCAACATCCGACTGGCACAGATCAGCCAGGCGAACGCCGCGCAGGCTTCCGGCATTCGGCTTAATCAGCTCCACGCTTTTGATTTCGGTTTCGCCGCGCATCAGCGGGGTTTCAAACTCAACAACGTTATCTTTCTTTTCCATGATTATTCTCTGTTCACTGTAGTCAGTTAAAGCCAGCGACGTGCGCTGGCGTCAGGGTTTATACCAGGCCGAGGTTTTTACGGCGCTGCTCAAGACGGTCAACGCCGTTAACCTTCTCCACCATGTTGATGGTGTCAATTTCGATCAGCTCTTTGCCGTTAAAGGTCAGCTTGTAATAGGTGTTTTTCGAGGTGATTTTGGTTTCGGTATCTTCACCCTGTTTGGCTTCGCCGAAATCAAACGACTGATGCTTACCGCGTACCTCAATCTCTACCGCGATTTCCTCGCCGGTATCGTCGCGCTGGTAAGAGCCGGTAAAGCGCAGGGGAATGTCAGACGCGCCCCACTGCGTGAGTACCAGCTCATCGATGCCGCCGATGCTCCATTCAACATCGAGCGCGTCATCTTCCAGACCGTTATCGATAAAGGCCGCGCCGCTCATGCCGCCTGCGCGGAACGGGTCGAGCTTGCGCGCCAGCTTAGGCAGGGTCACGGCGGTGACGACGCCCTGATAGCTGTTGGCGTTGTTAAAAAGGTTCATGCCCTTCAGTTTGCGTGGCAGTGCCATTTACCCGGCTCCTCAGCTGTTTACAGATGCGGCGAAGTTCGCCAGATAGGTGTCGGTGATGCGCTGGCGCAGGGTTAAATCTTCCAGCGGCGGAACCGGCGTATAGTCGTAATCGATAAAGAGCTTGCCCGCCTTCAGGGTGTCTTTATCGTTGGCGCTTTCGTCATACCAGGCAGATGCACCCAGCAGATAACCGGCGTTAACCAGCTCGCGGAACTTCGCATTGATGCCCGCAATAATCTCGCGCACCAGAACCGGCGTCAGCGGTTTATCAACCGCCCACATGTGCGCCTCGGCCATCGTGTCGGCCAGTACCTGCGCCGTGCGGGTGTAGTTCTCAAACTGAAACAGCGGGTCATCGCTGCAGGTACGGTTGCCCCAGAAGCGGAAACCGTCTTTACGGATCAGCGTGGTGACGTCGGCCTCATTGAGCAGGTCGGCGTCGGTGCCGGTCTGCTGCAGATCCCAGAACACGGATGCGGAAATACCGGTCACGCCGTTTACGCCGACGTTAGACAGGGTTTTATGCCAGCCTGTGTCATTGTCGATTTTGGCGCGCAGGCCCAGCGCACGCGCGGTGGCATAGGCGGTATCGGATTTGCTGGTCGCAGTGTTCCACGCAAGAAAGTCAGGCCAGATAACCATCAGCTCACGCTGGCTGAAGTTCTGGCGATACAGGCGGGCTTCGGAAATGGTTTTACATTCCCACGCTGAGACGTAGGCGAAGGCGCGCAGCTGCTGCGCAATGCTGGCAAGCGCGGTCGCCACTGGCAGTGAGTCCAGCCCCGGTACGCCGAGAATACGCGGCTTAACATCGAGCTGGGTCTGCGCGGCGAGCAGCGCTTTCATGCCGGTATACTGGCCGTTTTCATCCGTGCCGCCGATGATATTGGACGTGGTTTCGGCTTCGTCGGCACCTTCAGCCACGCGCACGACGACGGTCACGGGTTTTGACTGGTCAGCAATGGCCTGCAGCGCAGCGGCGAGCGTGCCTTTTTTGCCAGCCTTACCGACAGCGCCCTGCACGTTGGTGATAAGTACCGGCGTATTGAGCGGAAAGGTTGCCGCATCCGCATCCTGCGCGGTGCAGACCATGCCCACGATTGCGGTTGATACGGTTGTAATGGTGCGCGTGCCGTCGTTGACTTCGACGACGCGGACACCATGATGATAATCAGACATCTGATGCACTCCGTTTTGAGGGTGTGCTCAGGGTGTCAGGTCAGGTTTAGCGGTGCATCTGATGAGGGTTTGCTGGTCTGTCAGCAGACAGAATTAATAATCTGGCGCTGCCTGTCGGCCGGTATGTACCGGTAAAGGGTTTTGACCGACACCTCCAGCACAAGCGCAATCTGCTGCAATGTTGCGCCGTTCGCCAGCATTCGTTCAGCGCGGCTGATAACGTCCGGCGTCATCACGCGCCGCCTGCCGCCGATGCGCCCTTTATCCCGCGCAGCAGCCAGCCCGGCGCGGGTGCGTTCTATTATCAGCTCGCGCTCCATTTCAGCCAGCGCCCCCATGACGTGAAAGAAAAACCGGCCCATCGGCGTGCTGGTATCAATGCTGTCGGTCAGGCTGCGGAAGTTAACGCCACGCTCGCGCAGCTCCTCGGTCAGCATGACCAGATGCCGCATACTTCTGCCGAGACGGTCGAGCTTCCACACGATCAGCGTGTCGCCGGGCTGCAGGCAGCGCAGCGCCTTCTTCAGCCCCGGCCTTTCGCTGGTTTTACCGCTTATCCTGTCCTCGAAAATAAGCTCACATTCTGCGCTCTGCAGCGCAACCCGCTGTAAATCCGTGTTCTGGTCATTTGTTGATACCCTGATATAGCCAATCAGCACGCTGGATTCTCCGCAAATGGCCGCAAGTGTGCCAGTGCGGCCCGGCGCAGGGCCAGGCGTTTGTTTCTCAGAAACCTCGGTTTAGGCGACGCGGCAAAAAAGACCGTCGGGAATGGTGCCGGGCAATTACCTGACATGAGTTTTTTTTCAATCGTGAAGAGTGGAAACGGGTACTGCAAATTTCCGAACGGCTTGATCCTGCAATGGGGGAGCGGCAGCTTTGCACAGCAGACAACCACAACAGTTACGCTTCCTGTCTCGTTTCCAAGCGCCGGATTTTCACTTGTTGCTAATAAAGGTTCTTCACTTCCGCTTAAAGGGGAATACGCAGTAGGTGTGCAATACCGCGATAAATCATCTTTTTCTCTTACAAATACCGGCCCTGACACTACTCAGCAGGGTGTCTGGTGGATAGCGTTAGGAATTTAAATGAAAAAATATTCGCCTTCAAATAATGCCTTTTACGATACCGTTATCAATCGGGAGATCCCCGATGATGCGATTAATATTACCGAACAGGCATGGGCTGATTTACTTGCCGGACAGGCAAAAGGAAAGCTGATTGCCTGCGGTGTTGACCTGCGACCATGCCTGACTGAGCAGCCACTACCAACAGCAGATGAACTTATCAGACAGGCGGAAGACAAGCGCAGCAGGCTGAGGGCAGATGCCGATACGATTATTCAGCCCCTGCAGGATGCGAACGATTTAGGGATAGCGACAGATGATGAGGCAAGCCAGCTTATCGCTTGGAAGAAATACCGCGTCATGCTGATGCGGGTGAACACGGAAGACGCTGAAAATATTATATGGCCTGAACAGCCCGCATAAACAAAAAGCCCGCATAGCGGGCTTTCTTCATTCCGGCCTGACCGGCCATGTAATATCAGGAGCCTTACTGGTATCAATCCGGCTTAGCTCCACCCGGTATCGCTTCCACTCTGCCAGGCGGGTGATCTCCGCATCTGTCGCAATGCTGATATCAACCGCATCCTGCAGTGGTGCGATAGTCCGGTTTGCCTCATCCATTTCGGCTGCCAGCCTGCTGCTGGCAATCAGTTCCGCATTCTCTGCATCAGTTACCGGGGCAGTAAACACGCCGTCGCTGTACTGATAATTTACATCAGGCTGTTCGGGCAGCGTGGTGATATCAACCCACACCAGTGACGGGTGATAAAGTTTTTCAGGCTTCACATTCAGCGAGACAATTTCCGCGACGCGCTGATTTTCAATACGTGCATACGTTTTCATCAGCTGAACTCCTCAATGTAGATCACCCCGTTTGAGCCATAGTTGCCAATGTAAGGCGTTGTCCGGATATTCCCGCCACCGCCTGCGCCGAAAGTAGCCTGAGCAACGGAAGTTAGGCCCTCCGCGCTACGCGGCCCGCCTCCCCAATAACTGACACCGCCATCACCAGATCCGCCACGGTAAGGATTAGATGAGGCACTGACAACGCCCGGAGCATCGCTGCCATCTCCTCCCTGAATATTCAAATCGCCACCTACAGCCAGACCGCCGCCCCCACCGGCATCGCCGCCAGAGTTGCCGCCGTTACCGGCTGTCAGCTGACCGTTGAAAGTGCTGCTGGTTGAATATTTTGATTCATTACTGCCCTGACCTACAACGCCCGCATAGATTTTAGAATCATCAATGGCCAGGGTTGCAATCACCGTTCCGCCTGCACCACCACCGCCGCCCCGTGCGCGGAAATTTTCGCCCCAGCCCAAAAAGCCATAGCCGCGTCCGCCACCGCCGGTAATGATGATTCGGCCACGTTTAGTGCCGGGTGTAGGTTTGTAGCTGATCGCGCCCGGCGTGGTAAAAATCTGGCGGCCAATAAAACGACCTGAAAACTTTTCTGTTAAACCGAGGTTTTTGAGAACGTCAGCAATCAGCCCGGCGTCTTTGATTTCTGCCAGGGCATTTGCGATCTGCAGGTACTGGCTGTGGGGGTTATCAGCATCGAGATGCTTTTTCATTACGCCGTCAGCGTATGCCTTTACCTCGATCACGGCATCATCAACATACTTGCGCGTCGCCAGCACTACTGACGGATCAATTTTCAGCGTGACGGCCGTTGTGCTGTTCACGATTAAAATCATGCGCACGGTCTGCGTCCGCCCGCTGCCTTCAGCCAGCTGCGGCTTATAGGTTTCCGGGCAGTTAGCAACGGCAATCAGCACGCCGTCGGCGTCATACAGTCCGATTTCGCGGATCCAGAAACCGCCCTCGCTTTCCGGGATAATCTGCTCGGCGATAATCTGGCTGCTGTTTGCCGCGTCAACGGTCAGGGAATTAAGCTGCGCTCGACGCTTCTCGCCGATGAGCTTTGTCTGTGCCGCGTCAGGCGTCGGCAGCGTGCCGCCACCATCGCCGACACCCATAGAGGCGATGTTCACTTTCGTGCCGAGTGCGGCGGCGTTCGCCAGCTTAGCCGCGCCCTGATTGGTCAGCAGGGCAAAATATTTTGTCGTCATGCGCTCACTTCCGTCAGGTCAATAAGATGCACCGCCGCGCCGGAATAGACCGGCCCGCCGACGCTGATAAGTTCAGGGGTGTAAGGGTAAACAGTCAGCTCGTCGCCGCTGTAGCTGGCAACGGCGACCGGCAGAGTGCCGTTAGCATCGAGATTAATGGACAGGCCGATAAGGTGACGGCTGCAGGGCTTGGCGTCAGCTATCAGGCGCTCCAGCTCGTTATACATTTCCTCGGTAATGCCGGTATCCAGTACGCCCACGTCCAGCCGGAACGTGCCTGGCGCTTCGTTGGTTTTCCACCACTCAATTATCTTGATGAGATAGCCCAGCGGCTCAACGACGCGCCGGATTGCGCCAATCGTGCCTTTGTGACGATGCACGTACTGCGAGGCGGCAACAACGGCGCGCTTTGTCGATTCAGGCCAGGCTGAATCCCAGCGATCAACTGACCACGCCCACGCCAGATAGGGCAGAAGCTCCACCGGGCAAGTGTGCGGATTCCATAACTGGCGCAGCGGCACGCTCATCGCGCCGGGACTTGCCAGCGCCTCGGCGGCAGCAATCTCAAGCGCTGACGAGCCAGTCGGCAGCAGGCGATCACTCATCCGAGCCTCCCACGGTCAGCGTGTAGCCTGTGCAGTAAGCGGCCTGCGTTTTGTCCAGCACCACGTCAGCAGAAGGCTTGATAAGGTTGACGCGCTGCACGCCCTCAACGTGCATAGCGGCATACAGCGCAGACAGGCGAATGTCGCGGCCGAGGCGCTTCTGCGCGCTGACAAAGGCGGCGAGCTTTGCCTCTGAGGCGGCGCGGATTGGCTCCGCTTCCGGCCCCGGATAGAGGTACAGCTCGGCCACGATTTCGTATTCCACAATCTTTGCTGACTGCACGCTCACCCGGTCGGCAACCGGACGAACGTCTTCGTCGTTGAGCGCAGCGTTAACCACGGACAGCAGATCATCACCGGCTACGCCGTTGCCTTCACGCGCGAGCACAGTCACGGTAACAACGGCGGGCGACGGGCTGATGGCCGATGCATCGGCTACGCGGCCGTCGGCGCTTCTGGCGTGATACTCATAAGCACCGGTCGGCCCGGCCACGCTCAGCCCCTCAAAGGCCGAGGCGATGCGCAGCCGGAAATCATCGTTACTTTCCATCACTGCGGGGGTTGGCGGAATGGTTGTATCGTCGGCCGGGGTAATGATCAGGCGGGGTACGCCATTGTTTACGCCGAGCTGGTCAAGGTCGCCGTCCAGCGCATACGCAACCATGACGGCTTTTGCCGCCTCGTTGATGCGCTGGCGCAGGATCAGCTCACGATAGGCATTTTCCTGCAGCAGCTTAACGATGGGTTCTGACTCCAGCGTCAGCGTGCGGGCGACGGCGTCCTGCTGGTCAGCAGGGTAAAGAGAAATCAGCGTTGCTTTTCGCTCGGCCAGCAGGGTTTCATAGTCCAGCGACTCCACCACATCTGGCGCGGGTAACTGGCTCAGGTCGATAGTTGCCATAGTCTCAGCTCACAGGAACGGTTAAGGAAAAAGGCTGCGCGTTGTCGGTGCGGTTGCCGGACAGCTCAACCACCATTGCGCCGTTGATATCCGACTCAAAGCTGATGGCGGTCAGCTTTACGCGCGGCTCCCATTTCAGGATCGCCACATAGCAGGCCGACATAATCTGCATGCGCAGCGCCTCGTTTTGCGGCTGGTCAATCAGGGC
This sequence comes from Pantoea sp. M_10, assembly GCF_008631515.1. Classification (NCBI taxonomy): domain Bacteria; kingdom Pseudomonadati; phylum Pseudomonadota; class Gammaproteobacteria; order Enterobacterales; family Erwiniaceae; genus Pantoea; species Pantoea sp. M_10. The sequence goes on from NZ_VWUL01000005.1 coordinate 297,274, forward strand.
GGATAAAAGCGAACCATACTGGCGGCGCATCACCCTGGAGCCGATCGGGGTCAGAAAAATGTCGCTAATCGACTGCCGGATATGATCGAGATCGGTCAGCGTGCCGCCGGTTTCCCGGTTCATGCCAATATATTTTGCGGTTGTCATACCGGCACTCCCGTTTTTCCGCCGCTGTCGCCTGGATGGATATGCGAATGCAGCACCTTGCCGTTTGAGGAAAGGTTGCCGCCGGTATGCGTCACATCACCTTTCATCGTGCCGCCCTTAGTGACCTCCAGCTGCGCAGTTTTGAGCAGCGTTGTGCATTCCACTTCGGGCGAGTCGAACAGGATTTTTACCGCGGCCTTGATGGTTGCGGTCTGTATGCCGGTTGCGTTCAGAGCGCCGGTTTCCGGCTCGTACTCGATCACCGCGCCGTCAGGAAATGACCAGTGCAGTGCATCGGCCGAGGCAGACGGAGCCGGGTTGTCATCCGAGAAAATGCCCGGCAGCACAAAGCCAGTATCAAGTTCGCCGCCGAGGCACAGAATAAGAACCTGCTCACCGACTGATGGCGCATTCCAGGAGCGGGTTTTACCCGCGCGGGCGCTCAGCCAGTGCAGCCAGCCGGTTGTGTTTTTTCCTGTATCGACACGGCACAGCCCGCCGTCAAGATTGACGGCCGACACGGTTCCGATTCGGATCAGGTTGCGCAGCAGGCGCTGAATTTCTGCGAGTTGTTCATTCATGGCGCTAGTTTCACGGCGGGATGAGGTGGCGGCAACGAATCGCCGCCCGCTCATAAATGGCAGGACAGATCAGCGCGAAAGCTGGTTAATGATCTCCTGCTCTATCAGCTGCATGTCGTTGTCACTGATACCCAGCAGGGGGCGAGCCTCGTACTGCACTTCTTTACCTTTACGCGATGGCCGGTCGCGCAGCCCGTAATGATGCACGCGGGCCATGCGCTGCACGTTGCCCGCAAACTCGATCACGGCCTCATTCGGGCTGGCCTGCATCTTCATGTACTTAGCGGTGCGCAGCTTTGCGAACATCTCGCGCTTTATCCGGCCCTTTTTACTGCGCACCGGCTGCGTTTTGCGGGGCTTAAATGGCGTGCCGTCTGGAGCCTGCTGTCGCTTGATGTTCTGCTGCTGACTCGCGCGCAGCTTGCGGCCAATATTGCGCGCCATTTCTTTGCGGGCCGGGGCTGACAGGCTGCTGAGAAGCGCCTCAAGCCGGTCATTTACCAGCTGCAGCTCGCTCATGTCTGTAACTCGCTGACCAGCTCGCCTTTAACGTAAAGCTGCACCGGCCGCGCGTCATTCTCCGGCAGCTGGTTCTCGCCGACGTGGGTCACGTGCAGCCCGTCGTCGGCCTGCTTCACGATCACGCGCTCGCTCAGCTGCAGCTCAATGCTGATATCGCTGGCCGTGTCGCTGATAACATCCGCCTCAAAGGTGAAGCCCGTCCGGCGCTTTTCCTCGCTTGCCATAATGTCGGGTTCATTCGTTCGCAGCCAGGCAAGCAGCGGCACGATCAGCAGGTCGATGTTACCGGCGTAGTCGGTAATAACCATGTTAAGCCGGTACTGGTATTCAAACGACAGCGAGCTGGCAAGCGTCGAGACGATGCGCCCGCTGTCGATAAACACGTTCAGCGCGTCAGGGTTTCGCTGCAGCTCCGGCACGCTGTCGGTCAGTGTCTGGCGCAGTTGTTGGGGTTTCAGCATCGTGCTGCTCCTGGCAGTCTTTGATTATTTCGACCTGCAGCCCGCAGGCGGCGAGTGCGGCCTCAAGCTGGCGATTGTCCGCCGCCAGATCGCCCGCCGTTTTAAGGCTGTTTCCCGGCACCGGGCAGCTTGTCACTCGCGGACACCCAATCCAGATAATCTCTGGCGCTGGCGAAGGCCGGACGTGCGTGCAGCCGGATAACATCGTCAGGCAGAGCAGCAGCAGACCAGTCACGCAGTATCGGATTCGCATCGGTTTCTCTCTGTATGGTCATTTCACGGTTAAGCGCGGCCGTGCTGGCGCGCCCCTGTATCAGCCGCAGCTCGGCCTCGCGTTTCTGGCTGGCCCTTGCATCCGCATCCAGCCGGGCTATTGCTTTATCCCGGCTCTCAATACCGGCCGACAGCGTGCCGATAATGCGCTGCGCGCTGGTCAGATCGTCCTTCGCGACCTTCCACTGCCAGCCGGTCACGCCCAGCGCCAGCAGGGCGACGGCCAGAAGCAGAGCTATCAGGCGCGTCATTTAGCACCCCGCAGGCAGTAGGCTGTCTCGACCGCGCGGCGGTTTTCCAGCCCGCGATTTTTTACGCCCTTAACGAACACCCAGCGCCGCAGCTCATTACAGGCATCAAGCCAGTGCTGCAGCCTGATGTAACGGGCAAAGGTCGAGCTGCAGGCCGCGCGCACGCCGACGTTAAAGGCGAATGAAACAGCCGTGTCATAGACCGGCTGTGGCATCTCAGCCGACATACAGGCATCGATCCCGCGCTCGACGCGCATCACGTCATACACCAGATTGACCGCCGCCTGTCGCTCGCTGATCTGGCTTTGCGGCGTCACGCCCTCTGTGTGACCGATGCCGTTAGTCCAGACTCCGGCGCTGCACTGATAGGGCGAGGTGCGGCACCCCTCGGCGTTGGCGATAAGCGCAAGCCCGGCCTCGGACGTTTTCAGGGTTTTGAACTGTGGCAGCAGCGCGACAATCGCCAGCACGGCCACCACGGCGCAGCGTTTAACGGTCTGGCTCAAGGCTCACCCCCCGCAGGCGCTGCAGCTCGTAGGTTTTACGGCGGTAATGCCAGTTGATAAAGAACGTCGCCACGTTAGTGATAAGCGTGATAACGGCCACGCCGGAACCGACCATAAAGGCGATATCCTGTGGCGTATGACGGCCGAACCACATCAGGATGAGGCCAATCAGGTAGTTGATCACAGAGCTGATTTTTTCCATTTTTAGTCCCACAGGTTGACGGTTTCACCTGCTGAAGATTCAGGCAGATCGGGCAGCGTCACCTCGCAGCCGTGTGGCAGCACCGGCCCGCTTTCGGCGAGGCCCGGATTAGCCGCATAAACCAGCTCGACGGCCTGACCGGTTCGCCCGTAATAGCGCTGACAGATTTCATCAACGGTATCGCCCTGCTGCGCGTAAATGTTCATCAGAGCAGATCCACAATGCAGCCAGGCTTACCGGCGATGCGGCTGATACTGAATCGCGCGTCGCGCCAGTATTCGTCGGCGCTCGCCTCGATTTCGCCCGCCTTTTTCGTGCCGCTGGCGTCATAGCCGCGATAACGCTCAACGATGGTGGCGGCGGTTAGCGCACTGACGGCGGCAAGGTAGGCCGTAATCTTTTCGCTCTCGCCGTCCAGTGATTCCGCAGGCACGTCGGCCAGCGCCTTAAAGCCCGCCGCAATCTGCGCGGCGCGCCAGTCGTACAGCTCGGCGTTAACTTCTGAAATCGCCGTTTTCACGGCAAGGCGCAGGCGCTGCGCCGTGACCGTACCCTCATAGCGCAGCGAATCACGCAGCTGCTGCAGGTCAACGTCAGGCCAGAAAAACGTATTCTTTACCGGCGGCTCGGCAGCGTCTGCCGGTCGCGGGGCGGGGATAACAACCGTGTTATTCATAATCGGCCTTTGAAATAGGTGGGCGGTGGAGGACGGCGCAGACACTGAAAGTGCGTTGCCGTCCTGCCGCCCG
>NZ_VWUL01000006.1:0-252702 GCF_008631515.1 Pantoea sp. M_10
ATTGTTAAAGAGCAGTGCGAACAGTGCGTTAGCGTCCTGTCGCGAGGTGGCGTATATTACGCTTTCCTCCTTCAGAGTCAACCTCTTTTTCAGAAGTTTTTCTCCGGCGGCTCAGTCTCCTGAACCTCTCAACCCGTTTCCCGTTGCCGGTGTGCCGTGTCGATGGAGGCGCATTATAGGGAGTTTCCGCGGGCTGACAAGTGTTTCTTTGAATTAATTTGCTGAGCGCATCTTTTTTAAACGAACGGGTTAAAAACAGACGTTTCATGCCTGAATAACGCACAAAAACCGCCATTAAACGTTGTAAAGAGACCTGCCGTGGCGGATTGCGGGTGCTATTATTTTGCTTCTTGTCGCAGGATAACCCCAGAAGGACACTCAATGATAAGATCCGCGCGCAGCATGGCCGGTTTGCCATGGATAGCTGCCATGGCCTTTTTCATGCAGTCACTCGACGCCACCATACTGAATACTGCACTGCCCGCCATCGCCTCCAGCCTCGATCGTTCTCCCCTGGCCATGCAATCCGCCGTTATCAGCTACACCCTGACTGTTGCTATGTTGATTCCGGTCAGCGGCTGGCTTGCCGATCGTTTCGGCACGCGTAAGGTGTTTATCGTTGCCGTGTCACTGTTTACCCTTGGCTCACTGGCCTGTGCGCTTTCGCCTACGCTGTCGGTGCTGGTTATGTCACGCATCGTGCAGGGCGTCGGCGGCGCCATGATGATGCCGGTTGCCCGGCTGGCGCTGTTGCGTGCCTATCCGCGCAGTGAGCTGCTGCCGGTGCTCAACTTTGTCACCATGCCGGGATTAGTGGGTCCGATACTGGGACCGATGCTGGGCGGCGTTCTGGTCACCTACGCCACCTGGCACTGGATTTTCCTGATCAACATCCCGATAGGCATTCTCGGTATTGCCTTTGCACGCAAATATATGCCGGACTTCACCACGCCCAAGCGCCGCTTCGACTTTGCAGGCTTCCTATTATTCGGGGCCGGACTGGTGATGATCTCAATCGGTATTGAGCTGTTTGGCGAGCGGATTGTCTCAGCCTGGCTGGCGGGCGGGATATTACTGGGCGGGATTGTGCTGTTGCTCCTCTATATAGTGCATGCCCGGCGTCACCCTTCACCGCTGATCAGCCTGCCGATGTTTAAAACCCGCACCTTCTCAGTCGGCATCGGTGGCAACATCGCGTCACGTCTCGGCACGGGCTGCGTGCCCTTTTTAATGCCACTGATGTTGCAGGTCGGTTTTGGCTATTCAGCGATTATCGCAGGCTGCATGATGGCTCCCACCGCGATAGGCTCTATCCTGGCGAAATCCACGGTGACCCAGCTGCTGCGCTGGCTGGGATACCGCCGCCTGCTGGTCGGCATTACCGCCATCATTGGCATTCTGATCGCCAGCTTCTCCCTGCAGTCGCCTGCTGAGAGCATTATTGTGCTGTTACTGCCGCTGTTTATTCTCGGCATGGCCATGTCGACACAGTTCACTGCCATGAATACGATCACGCTGGCCGATCTGGATGATGACAACGCCAGCGGCGGCAACAGCGTGCTGGCCGTGACGCAGCAGTTAGCGATCAGTTTTGGTGTGGCCGTCAGCGCGGCGGTACTGCGCTTCTATCAGGAGTTTGAAACCAGCACCATTTCACAGTTTCACGCCACATTTCTGACCATGGGCGTGATAACCGTCTTCTCCGGGCTGACCTTTATGCTGCTGAAAAACGGGGATGGACGTAACCTGATCACCAATCGCGACAGGAAGAAAAAGGCTTAAGCCGACCCACGCACCACGAGCTCCGGCGTCAGCACCAGCGTCTGCTGGCTGGCGTCGGGATCGCTGAGACGATGGATCAAGGTGTCTATCGCCAGTTCGCCCAAGGCATCTTTTGGCTGATGAACGGTACTCAGTGGCGGAGAAAGATAACGCGCCAGTTCGATATCGTCATAGCCCATGACCGCCATCTGCTGCGGAACCTGCAGTCCGGCCTGATAGAGCGCATGGTAAACGCCGACCGCCATGGCGTCGTTGCTGGTGAACACCGCATCCGGTGGCGTGTCCAGTGCCAGCAGCTCAACCATCCCGTTGTAACCGCCCTGAAATTCAAAGTCACCGCTCACCACGTAGCCCGGCAGAATCTCAAGGCCGCTTTTTGTCATGGCGTTGCGATACCCCTGCAGACGCATGCGGGCCGGGGTCTTATCCTGCGGGCCGGCGATACAGGCGATGCGGGTATAGCCGCTGTCGATAAGATGCTGAGTTGCCAGTTCGCCTCCCAGCAGCGCGTTATCCTGAATAATGTCGCCACGCCCTTCAAATGGCGCCCAGTCCATCATGACAGCCGGGATAGAGGGGTAGCGATTCAGAATGTCTGCGGAAGGGAGGTGACTTTCGGTGCACATAATCAGTAAGCCATCGACGCGCTTTTGCATCAGCGTCTCAAGGCTGCGGTTCATCCGCTCCTCATCCCCGGCGGTGTTACAGAGGATCAGACTGTAGCCACGCTGATAGCAGCTCTCTTCGACGCCCCGCACCACCTCCGCATAAAACGGGTTACTACTGGTGGTCAGCAGCATGCCTATCGTGTGGGTCTGGTTGATCTTCAGACTGCGCGCCAGTGCCGAGGGGGCGTAATTCAGATGACGTATCGCCTGCTCGACTTTTTCCCGCACGCCTTCACTGACAAAGCGATTGTTGTTGATGACGTGCGAGACGGTGGAGGTAGAGACGCCCGCCAGGCGAGCGACATCTTTCATGGTACTCAAGCGCTTAGCCCTGCTGCTGCAAAAATTCATCGATCTCCGCGCGCCACGGCACGGAGGGCTGCGCACCCGAGCGGGTCACGGCAATCGCGGCGGCGGCGTGGGCAAATCGTACGGCCTCATAGATCGGCTTCTGCTCCAGTCGTGCGGTAATAAACGCACCATTAAAGGTATCGCCCGCCGCGATAGTATCGATCGCCTTCACGCTGAAGCCTGCAATGCGCTGGCCCTCACCCTGTTCGCTCAGCCAGACGCCGCGGCGCCCCAGCGTAATCAACACCGTGCCGATGCCCTTTGCATGTAACACTGCCGCGGCGCGGGCAGCATCTTCATCGCTGTTGACGGCGATGCCGGTCAGGCTCTCCGCTTCGGTCTCATTCGGCGTAATAATGTCGACCAGCGCCAGCAGGTCGTCAGAGAGCGGAGTGGCCGGGGCCGGATTGAGAATCACCTGGGTCTGATGCTGTCGGGCAAACGTGGCCGCGGCCAGGACGCTCTCCAGCGGTGACTCCAGCTGCATAAGAAGCGCATCGGCTGCAGCGATGACCGGCTGATGACGCGCCACACAGGCAGGCGTTAACGCCGCGTTGGCACCGGCGTAGATACCGATACTGTTTTCGCCGTCACCGTTAACGAAAATCATCGCCACGCCGGTGGACTCACCCGCAACCACTTCAACCGGGGTGGTATCAATATTGTCCTGCGCCAGTTGCTGACGAATCCGTTCACCCATGTCGTCAGCGCCCACACAGGCGATAAAGGCGATATCGGCGCCTGCGCGACCGGCGGCAACCGCCTGATTCGCACCTTTACCGCCAAACGCAATCTGATAATTCTGCCCGATCACCGTTTCACCGGGACGAGGAAAGTGCGCCAGATTAAGGATGTGGTCAGCGTTAATGCTGCCAAGAACGGCCAGTTTTGCGTTTTTGCTCATTAGGGGAGTCCGGAATAAGTGCGCCACCGGAAGGGTGGCGCGGTGCCCTGCTTTTCTTTGAGTTATTGAGTGACCAGCTTCAGGTCGACCGGATTGATCGCCTGCACTTTTTCACCCTTCAGCACTTTATCAGCGGTATCCACGCCGATCATGCCAATTTTGTCCGGCATCTGTGCCACGGTCGCGGACAGTTTGCCACTTTCTACCGCTTTCACGCCATCCGCCGTGCCGTCAAAACCGACCACGATCACACCGGTTTTACCGGCGGTCTGCAGCGCGCGCAGAGCACCCAGAGCCATTTCATCGTTCTGCGCGAAGACGGCCTGCACATCCGGGTGGGCCTGCAGCAGGTTCTGCATAACGTTCAGCCCTTTGGTGCGGTCAAAGTCAGCGGGCTGGCTGGCGAGGATCTGGAACTTATGCGCATCGGCAGCCTGTTTGAAACCTTCGCCACGTTCACGGGCCGCGGAGGTCCCGGCAATGCCCTGCAGCTCAATAATTTTCGCGTTTTCACCGACTTTCTTGGCGATGAAGTCACCGGCCATTTTACCGCCGAACCGGTTATCGGAGGCGACATGGCTGACAACTTTGCCCTGTGACGCGACGCGATCCAGTGTGATGACCGGGATGTTCGCCTGATTAGCCATCTTCACGGCATTGCCTACAGCATCCGAGTCGGTAGGGTTGATCAGCAGCAGTTTAGTGCCGCGCACCGTCAGATCCTGCACGTTTGCCAGCTCTTTCGCCGGATTGTTTTGTGAATCCAGCACCACCAGGTTGTAGCCCAGCTTATCGGCTTCTTTCTGCGCACCCTCTTTCAGCGAAACAAAGAAGGGGTTATTGAGGGTCGAAACCACCAGAGCGATGGTCTCTTTTGCCATGGCGCTGGTACTGAGAGTTGCGCCAAGGATGATGGCCAGTGCGGTTAACTTTTTCATCTTATTATCCTGTGTAAGGTCAGAGTTATTTACTGCTTTTATTATCCACCAGCACCGCCAGCAGGATGACTACCGCTTTAACGATCATCTGGTAGTAAGAAGAGACGCCCATCAGGTTCAGGCCGTTGTTCAGAAAGCCGAGGATCAGCGCACCGATCAGCGTGCCGAAAATACGCCCTTTACCGCCCGCCAGGCTGGTGCCACCCAGCACCACCGCGGCAATCGCATCCAGCTCATAGCCGGTGCCCGCAGTAGGTTGTGCCGAAGAGAGACGGGCCACTTCAATCGTGCCCGCCAGCGCCGCCAGCATGCCACTCAGTGAATAGACGATGATTTTGACGCGATTTACATTGATGCCGGAGAGACGGGTAGCCGCTTCGTTACCGCCCAGCGCATAGATATAACGGCCCAGGCGGGTATGCTGCAGCATGTACCAGGCGGCGATAAAGACCAGCGCCATCAGCCAGACCGGTGCAGGCACACCCAGCGGGCGACCAATACCAAACCAGCCCAGCAAATCGGCATTGGCGCTGAATCCGGTGTTAATCGGGCTGCCGTCGGTATAGACCATGGTAACGCCGCGTAACAGCAGCATCATGACCAGCGTGGCAATAAACGCCTGTACCCTGCCGCGCGCCACGATGGTGCCGGTCAGGGCACCGATTGCCGCCCCCAGCGCCAGCGAAGCCGCCACCGCCACAAGGGCATTGACCTCCATACCCACCAGCGACGCGCCTACCGCACCGGTCAGTGCCAGCAGCGATCCCACAGAGAGGTCGATACCGGAAGTCAGGATCACCAGCGTCATCCCGACCGCCATAATGGCATTCACCGAGGTCTGCTGCAGGATGTTGAACAGGTTCGCGACGGTAAAGAAGTTCGGACTCTGACTGGCGACCACGGCGATCAGCACCATCAGCGCAATCAGCGACTTCTGCTCCAGTAACCAGCTTTTGCTAAACCAGCGGCGGCTGGCAGGTAACGTTTGGGTTGTCATACCACTAAATCCTCGCTGTGTTGCTTGCCTACGGCGGCGGCCATCAGACGTTCCTGAGTGGCGTCTTCCCGGGAAAATTCGCCGCTGATACGGCCTTCATGCATCACCAGAATCCGGTCGCTCATGCCCAGCACTTCCGGCATTTCCGAGGAAACGAGGATGATGCTCAGCCCTTCGGCCTTGAACTGGTTAATCAGTTGATAAATCTCTTTCTTCGCGCCGACATCCACACCGCGGGTCGGTTCGTCCAGAATCAGTACGTTGGGCCGGGTCATCAGTCCGCGGGCAATCGCCACTTTCTGCTGGTTACCCCCGGAAAGCAGGCCAATCGGCTGCTCCATTGAGGGCGTTTTCACATTGAACAGCCGGATAAAATCGCCGACCGCCAGCTGCTCTGCCGCGTGCTTCAGTGACCCGCTGCCGCGACTGAAATAACGTAACGCCGTCAGCGACATGTTCTCTTTTACCGACATGCCCAGCACCAGGCCGTCGCGCTTACGATCCTCGGAGATATAGACGATGCCGTTAGCCAGCCCATCCTGTGGCGAACGCGTTACCACTTCGCGGCCGCTGAGCCACAGTTTGCCTTCGTGGCGCGGCAGCGCGCCGTAAAGCACCTTCATCAGTTCGGTACGGCCCGCGCCCATCAGGCCGGAGATACCCAGAATTTCGCCTTTGCGCAGGCTGAAGCTGACCTTATCCACGCCCGGTCCGCTGACGTTTTCCACTTTCAGGCGCACGTCGCCGGGCGCCTGATCCAGACGGGGATATTGATCTTCCAGTTTGCGCCCGACCATCATCTCGATCAGGCTCTCTTCGGTCAGCGCGCTGACCGGACGCTCCGCAATAAACTGCCCGTCGCGGAACACCGTGACGTCATCGCAGATCTCAAAGATCTCTTTCATGCGATGCGAGATGTAGACGATGCCGCAGCCCTGCGCTTTCAGCTCATTGATCACCCGGAACAGCGACAGCGTTTCGGTGTCGGTCAGCGCGTCGGTCGGCTCATCCATGATGATCACCTGCGATTCAAAGCTCAGCACTTTGGCGATTTCGACCATTTGCTGATCGCCAATCGACAGCTCGCCCACCAGCTTGTGGCTGCTGAAGCGCAGATTGAGGCGTTTGAGCAGCGCGTCGGCTTCGGCATACATGCGTTGCCACTGAATGCGGCCAAACCGGCTGACATATTCGCGACCAAGAAAAATGTTCTCCGCCACGGTTAACTGCGGGATCAGGTTCAGTTCCTGATGGATGATGCCAATGCCCGCTTCCTGCGACGCTTTCGGCCCACTGAAGCGGGTCTCTTTGCCGAGCCAGCGCAGCGTACCGGCATCATACTGGTAGATCCCGGTCAGAACTTTCATCATGGTGGACTTGCCTGCGCCGTTCTCTCCGACCAGCGCCATCACGCGACCTGCGCGGACATTCAGCGAGGCACCCTTAAGGGCTTTCACCCCCGGAAAGGATTTTTCAATGCCGTCGAGTTGCAGTAAAGGTTGCATAGCGGCCTCAGAAGGTCACACCGGCGCTGAGGATGACATTGGCAAACGGAGAGCACTCCCCGCTGCGAATGACCGCCTGGCTACGCTGCGTGTGTTGTTTGAACTGTTCATGCGAGAGGTAGCGGATGGTGATGACGTTCCCCTGCTGCTGCTGCAGGGCTTCGAGTGCGGCAATCAGCGCACGGTGAAGAGGCGGATTGTGCTGCTGAATCTCCTCCGCAATCAGGGCGCTTTCTACCTGCATCTCCAGGGCAACCGCATTCACCACCTGCATAAAATCGGGCGTACCCGGCGTGAGCGCCAGATCAATACGCTGCGGACCGGCCGGAATCGGCAGGCCAGCATCCGCAATCGTCAGCGTATCCGTGTGTCCCAGGCGGGCAATCACATGAGAGAGTTCAGCGTTTAACAGGCGACCTTTTTTCATCTTTTCACTCCACAGCGAAACGTTTCGCTGACAGGAGTGTATGAAATGCCGCCTTCAACTCAACCGGCAAAGAAGAAATCTGTGATCGCTATCGAAACGTTTCGCTTACGCGGGCGAGAATTTGAATTAGGGCAGGAGAGGGGCTGAAAAAAGGATCGTGAAGGCAGTCTCAGGCGGCTGGCAAACTTAACGCCGGAAAAAAGGGGCAGCAAGGGTTCAGCACCAGACAGAGAGGAGATGGACAGAGGAGGAAAGCGTCCCGCGCCGGGAGAGGCGCGGGCCTGAAAAAAAGATTAAGGCAGTTTCTTAACCTGTTTGACGTCCATCTCAATGCTGTTGAAATCTTTATCCAGCTCACCCGTTAGCTCAACATTGTCTTTCGGTGAGATGGTCTGGCCGTTCCAGTGCTTGTGGTCGATTTCAACTTTCATCGTGCCGGTCTGGTCGCGGAACAGATAATCTTCATCACCGATCTGTTTTTCCAGCTTGCCGCGCACGGTGATCCAGCTGTCATCTTTCATCTCTTCCGCCTGCTTCACCGTCACCACACTGGTCTGGTCGGCACGAAAACCGCCCTGGCCAGCGGCAGCCTTCGTCTGTGCGGCGGGCGCACTGGGATCAACAAATCCGCCCTGCTGTGCAGCAAAAACCGGCGCGGAAGCCAGCATAACGACGGTCAGAATAGCAGCGTGCTTTTTCATGGTGTACCCCTTTTTTAGTGGTCGGTCCGGGTTGAACAGGCCCAGTTGACCACAGAGTTCTTAACAGCTTCTTAAGCATTAAAAATAGACGATATTTGCCGGAATCAGCTGTACAAGCAGGAGGTGGCTTCGTATAAAACGCTATCGGAACAGGGAGACATCATGCGTATTTTACTGATTGAAGACGATCGCTTAATTGGTGACGGTATTAAGGCAGGGCTGAGCAGGCTGGGCTTCAGCGTTGACTGGTTTACCTCCGGTGAGGCGGGCTTTAACGCGCTGGACGCGGCCCCCTGGGATGCGGTGATTCTGGATCTCTCTCTGCCCGAACGCGACGGGCTCGATATTCTGCGACAGTGGCGACAGCAGGGCAAAGATGTTCCGGTGTTAATCCTGACCGCGCGCGATGCGCTCGATCAGCGGGTCGAAGGGCTGCAGCAGGGCGCCGATGACTATCTGTGTAAACCTTTTGCCCTGACCGAGGTGGCCGCGCGCCTGCAGGCGTTGATTCGCCGCCGGCACGGCCAGCTTCAGCCTGAACTTCGTCACGGCAATGTGGTGCTGATCCCCGGCGGTCACAGCGTGATGCGCGAGGGGGAAACCATTGCGCTGAAAAGCCGGGAGCTGGCGCTGCTGGAGCTGTTTATGCGAAATCCTGGCCGGGTGCTGACGCGCAGCCAGCTGGAGGAGAAGCTCTACAGCTGGGATGCCGATGTCTCCAGCAATGCGGTGGAGGTGCATATCCATCATCTGCGTAAAAAACTGGGCAGTCAGTTCATCCGCACGCTGCACGGCGTCGGCTATACCCTGGGAGCCGCCGAATGCGATCAATGAGCCTGTTTCTGCGGCTTGGCATCGGTTTTGTACTGCTGGTCGCTCTCTGCTGGGTCAGTGCCAGCCTCAGTGCCTGGCATCAGACGCGTGAAACCCTGGATGAACTCTTCGATACCCAGCAGATGCTGCTGGCAAAGCGTCTGCTGACACTGGATTTTTCGACGCTGGAGAACACCACGCTGCCAAAAACCAAAGCGATCCTGCGCCACCATCGCGGCGAACAGGATGACGACGCCCTGGCGTTTGCCGTCTTCACGCATGACGGCAGGCAGGTGATGAACGATGGGGATAATGGCCGCTATCTGCCGTTCGACGCAGCGTCTCAGGGATTCCATGAAGGTCAGCTCACGAATGATGATGATCGCTGGCGATTTGTCTGGCTCACCACTCCCGACAAGCAGTTTCGCGTGGTGGTCGGCCAGGAGCTGGAATACCGGGATGACATGACGCAGGACGTAATGAAAGCGAGCGTGTTGCCCTGGTTGATCGCGCTGCCGTTTATGTTGCTGCTGCTGATGGGGCTGGTCTGGTCTGAACTGCGCCCGCTGAAGAGGCTGGCGAAGCAGCTGGCGCAGCGCGCGCCCGATGATGATACGCCGCTGCAGGCCGGGCGGGTGCCGAAAGAGGTCCAGCCGCTGATGGTGGCGCTGAATGGCCTCTTCCGCCGCATCAGCGCCATGATGCAGCGCGAACGGCGCTTTACCGCCGACGCGGCGCACGAGTTGCGCAGTCCGCTGGCTGCACTGCAGGTGCAAAGCGAGGTCATTCAGCTGACGGCGGATGATGAGGTGATGCGCACCCATGCGCTGCAGCAGCTGGATGCGGGGATCCTGCGCGCCACGCGGCTGGTGGATCAGCTGCTGACGCTCTCACGGGTGGAAGCCGACGATGCGCGCAGTGCCTTCGGGCTGGTGGCGCTAAAGCGCACGGTTCAGGAGACGCTGGCCGCCCAGCTGCCGCTGGCGGATAAAGCGGGCGTAACGCTGCGGCTGCATGCCGACGCCGATCCGCAGATTCAGGGGCATGCGCTGCTGCTGTCACTGCTGGTGCGTAATCTGCTGGATAACGCCATTCGTTATACGCCAGCAGGCAGTGAAGTTGATGTGCGGTTACAGGCGAACAGCCTGGCGGTGGAGGATAACGGCGAGGGATTGAGTGAAGCCGACCGGCAACGTCTTGGTGAGCGTTTCTGGCGACCGCCCGGTCAGGAGAAGAGTGGCAGCGGACTGGGACTCTCGATTGTGCGTAATATTGCCCAGCTGCACGGGATGCAGGTGAGCTTCAGCCAGCGTCCCGGCAGCGGCCTGTGCGTCACGCTGCGCTGGTCCGCGCCCACCCCGTAAGGCGGGCGCGACCCGTCAAATCTCGACCTGGGTGCCCAGCTCGATAACCCGGTTTGGCGGGATCTCGAACTGGTCTGGTGCGCGCAGTGCGTTGCGCTGCAGCGCCAGGAAGAGTTTGCCGCGCAGGCGCAGATACCAGGGGCGTTTGCCGATGATCAGCGACTCGTGCGACATAAAGAACGACGTCTCCATCATGCGACAGTTCAGTCCTTCCAGCCCGCAGCGATGGAAAATCTCCTCAACGTTAGGCGTTTCACGCCAGCCGTAACTGGCAACCACCCGCCAGAAGGTCGGTGAGAGCTGCTCAATCGTCACACGCCGCACGTTGTGAACGTAGGGCGCATCTTCCGTTCTCAGCGTCAGCAGCACCACGCGCTCATGCAATACCTTGTTGTGCTTGAGGTTATGCAGCATGGCAAACGGAATCACATTCAGCGCACGCGACATATAGACCGCGGTGCCCGGCACACGAACCGGCGGCGATTTCTCCAGCGAGGCGATCATCGCCTCCAGGGAGTTACCGTGCTCATGCATGCGACGCAGCAGGCGGAAACGCTCGCTTTTCCACGTCGTCATAATGATAAACATCACCAGACCGAGGCAGAGCGGCAGCCAGCCACCGGAGAAGATTTTCACCAGGTTGGCGGTAAACAGCGGCACATCGATAAAGAGCAGCAGCACCAGGATGAGACCGACGGCCAGCTTTTGCCAGTGCCAGTTTTTAATGGCCACGGTGCAGACGAGGATCGAGGTCAGGACCATGGTGCCGGTCACGGCGATACCGTAGGCCGCCGCCAGGTTACTCGAATGCTCAAAGCTGATAATCACAATCAGCACGGCGAAATAGAGCACCCAGTTGATGGCCGGAATATAGATCTGACCTGATTCGCGCTCAGAGGTGTGGATGATACGCATCCCAGGCAGATAGCCCAGTCGCACCGCCTGACGCGTCAGCGAGAAGACGCCTGAGATAACCGCCTGTGAGGCGATCACGGTGGCCAGCGTCGCCAGAATCAGCATCGGAATCAGCGCCCAGTCCGGGGCCAGCAGGAAGAAGGGGTTTTTAATCGCTTTCGGATCGCTGAGCAGCAGCGCGCCCTGACCAAAGTAGTTCAGCACCAGCGACGGCAGCACCACCGAGAACCAGGCCAGCCGGATCGGCACTTTGCCGAAGTGGCCCATATCCGCATAGAGTGCCTCCACGCCGGTAATCGCCAGCACGACGGCGCCCAGCGCGAAGAACGAGACCGACTTGTAGTGCAGGAAGAACTCAATGGCATAGGCGGGGTTGAGCGCGTGCAGCACTTCCGGGTTTTTCATGATGCCGCAGGCCCCCAGGACCGCCAGCACCAGGAACCAGATCAGCATCACGGGCGCGAACAGTTTGCCCACCATACCGGTGCCATGTTTCTGAATCACAAACAGCAGCGTCAGCACCGCAATCGACATCGGCACAATAAAAGGATCCAGTGACGGCGCGGCAATCTCCAGGCCCTCAATCGCGGACATCACCGAAATGGCCGGAGTGATCACCACCTCCCCATAGAAGAAGCTGCCGCCAATCAGTCCCATGATCACCAGCACCGCCGTGGCGCGCGCACCGGTGTGGCGGCCCGCCAGCGACATCAGGGTCAGAATACCGCCCTCTCCGGCGTTGTCGGCGCGCATCACATAACTGATATATTTGAGTGAGACCACCAGCACCAGCAGCCAGAAAATCAGCGACAGAAAGCCAAACACTGCTTCCCGTTCAACGCCGAAACCAAACTGTCCGGAGAGACATTCACGCAGGGTATAGAGCGGACTGGTGCCGATATCCCCGTAAACAACACCAATCGCGGCCAGCGTTAATCCGGGAAGGGACTGCTTATTATCTGAGCTCATAGAGTTATCTTTTGTTGGAGTCTGAGAGGCGCAAACACCCCTCGCTCAGGCCATCAAAAAGCGCACAGTATGCACGTATTGGTGAAAATTCCTATACCCGCTTCGCCTTGCTCGCCGGATAACGGGGGCGCTTCAGGCGGTAAAATGTCAGTGGATACCGCGTGATAGCAGGCAAACCTTCTGATACAAAAAAGCTGACAGCTATCAACGCTTTCACGCATGATGATCTATAGAGTAAGGCGCTTGCTTAAGCGCGGCGGCCCGTCGATCGTAAGGACATTGAAGTGATTATGGCTCAACCCCATCTTTTGGCAGAAAGAATTTCTCGCCTGAGCAATGCGTTAGAAAAAGGATTGTATGAGCGGCATCATGCCATTCGCCTTTGCCTGCTGGCGGCGCTGAGCGGTGAAAGCGTGTTCCTGCTGGGCCCGCCCGGCATCGCCAAGAGCCTGATAGCACGCCGCCTCAAATATGCCTTTCAGCACGCCCGCGCCTTTGAATATCTGATGACCCGTTTCTCGACGCCGGAAGAGGTGTTTGGCCCGCTCTCCATTCAGGCGCTGAAGGATGAAGGGCGCTATCAGCGCCTCACTAAAGGGTATCTGCCCGACGCAGAGATTGTGTTTCTGGATGAGATCTGGAAAGCCGGCCCGGCGATTCTGAATACCCTGCTGACCGCCATCAACGAACGCCGCTTCCGCAATGGTGACAGCGAAGAAACCATCCCGATGCGTCTGCTGGTCACCGCCTCCAATGAACTCCCGGAAGCGGACAGCGGTCTTGAGGCGCTCTATGACCGGATGCTGATCCGCCTGTGGCTGGATAACGTGCATGAGAAGCAGAACTTCCGCAGCATGCTGACTCACCAGCAGGATGAACACGCCAATCCGGTGGCGGAATCTCTGCGCATCAGCGATGAGGAGTATGCGCAGTGGCAGCTCAGCATCAGCCAGGTGGGCCTGCCGGATGCCGTTTTCGAGCTGATCTATCAGCTGCGTCAGCAGCTGGAGAGCCAGCCTGCCGCCCCCTACATTTCCGATCGTCGCTGGAAAAAAGCCATTCACCTGTTACAGGCCAGCGCCTTTTACAGCGGACGCAGCGCGATTGCGCCGATAGACCTGATCCTGCTGAAAGATTGCCTCTGGCACGACGTGGCGTCCATGCAGCTGCTGGAACGCGAAATTGACCAGCTGATGACACAACACGCCTGGCAGCAGCAGCCGATGCTGCTGAAACTGCATCAGATCAAAGCCCGTCGTCTGGCGCTGCAGCAACAGCAGAGCGTGGCGCAGGCCATCACGCTGGAGAAGCACAGCGGCATGTTCAGCCGCAAGCCGCACTACGATATGCCCGAAAGCCTCACCGATGAGCAGCTGACGCTGATGCTGCAAAAGCCGCTGATGCTGCACGATATGCAGGTTACCCACCTGGTGATCGCGCGTGATGCGCTGAACCAGTGGCTGCAGAAAGGGGGCGAGGTGCGCGGCAAGCTCAACGGCATCGGCTTTGCTCAGAGCCTGGATCTTCAGGTGGATGCGCAGCACTGCCTGGCGATCCGCGATGTCAGCCTGCAGTCGTCGCGGCTGACCCTGCCCGGCGTCAGCAACAGCGAGCCGCTGCCCGGTGAGATTACCGAGGCGCTGGATGCACTGGAGAGTGAACTGCGCACCCAGCGGCATCTCTTCAGTCAGCATCAGCGCTGCCTGTTTATCAGCGACGACTGGCTGGCGCGGGTCGAAACCAGCCTGCAGGATGTGGCAGAGCAGCTGAAACAGGCGCGTAAATGATCTCCGTGGAGACGCTCAGCACCCTGCTCTCGGTGGGGGAGACCGAACTGATTGAAGAGCTGATCGTCGCCCTGCTGGCCTCCCCACAGCTTGCGCTGTTTTTTGAAAAGTTTCCCGGGCTGAAAAAAGCGCTGCTGCGCGATGTGCCGCGCTGGCGGGCCGAGATCAACGCGGAACTCAAAGCCACCCCGGTTCCGGCCACGCTGGCAGAGGAGTTTCAGCTCTTTCAGCGGGTTCAGCTCCTCAGCGATCGTGAATTCATCCACCAGCTGGATGCGACGCTTCAGGCGCTGCAAAGCCTGCCTTCGCCCTTCCTGGATGAAGCGAACCGGCTGTTGCAGCACACCGATATCCACCATCTCAGCAGCGCGCAGCACCAGCTTTTTCTGCAGCGCTGGCGGCTGAGTCTGACCTTACAGACCCTGACCCTGAATCAGCAGCTGCTGGAGCTGCAGCGCGAACGCCTGCTGGCGGAGCTGCAGCAGCGCATGGCGCTGAGCGGTCAGCTGGCCCCGATCCTGGGGGACGATGATGAAGCGGCGGCAGGCCGGTTATGGGACATGAGCAAAGCGTCACTGCAGCCCGGCGACTATCAGCTGATGCTGCAATATGGTGAGTTTCTCGCGCAGCAACCGGAGCTGCTGAAGCTGGCACAGCAGCTGGGCCGCAGTCGGGAGGCTAAATCGGTGCCGTCACAGGATGCCCCGATGGAGGCCTTTCACCATCTGGTGCAGGAGCCCGCGTCCGTGCCGGAAGAGGTGAGCGGCATTCATCAGAGCGATGACGTGCTGCGTCTGCTGCCGCCGGAGTTAGCCGCGCTGAGCATCAGCGAACTGGAGCTGGAGTTTTACCGGCGCCTGGTTGAGAAACGGCTGCTGACCTACCGTCTGCAGGGCGATGCCTGGCACGAAAAAGTGACGATGCGGCCGGCCAGCCATCAGCAGCATGAGGAGCAGCCCCGCGGGCCGTTTATCGTCTGCGTGGATACTTCCGGCTCCATGGGGGGCTTCAACGAGCGCTGCGCAAAAGCGTTTTGTCTGGCGCTGCTGAAAGTCGCGCTGGCTGACCGGCGTCGCTGCTACATCATGCTGTTTGCCCATGAAGTCATCGGCTACGAGCTGACCGGGGAAGATGGGCTGGAACAGGCGATTCGCTTTCTCAGCCAGCGCTTTCGTGGCGGCACCGATCTGGCCGCCTGCCTCTCCTCGGTGGTGAACCGGATGGAGGGCGCACTGTGGCAGGAAGCGGATGCGGTCATCGTCTCCGATTTCATCGCCCAGCGTCTGCCGGAAGAGGTGATCGGGGCGATAAAACAGCGCCAGCGACACAATCAGCAACGTTTTCACGCGGTGGCCATGTCGGCTCACGGGAAACCCGGTATTCTGCGCATCTTCGACCATATCTGGCGTTTCGATACCGGCATGAAAAGCCGCCTTCTGCGTCACTGGCGCCGTTAAGTCATCTGGCAGAAAAGCTTCTTTGCTATAGTTTACCGTTTCACTTACTCAGCAATCTGGAGCTTCCTGTGACGCTTGCTCAACCCCACCGCGATCTGCCTGCACCTACGCGGACGTTATTGCTCTCCGGCCAGAATAGCGAACAAAAACGTGCCGATTTGCTGGCCTATTTCCATCAGACCTGGGAGCAGTATGAGAGTCTGTTTACCTGTCTGGCGGATCCGCAGGCCTGGTTCATCAAAGCCATTCCGCTGCGCCACCCCCTGATTTTCTATTTCGGTCACACGGCGACCTTCTACATTAATAAGCTGATGGCCGGACGTCTCATCGACGCGCGTCTGAACGATCGCATCGAAGCGATGATGGCGATTGGGGTGGATGAGATGAGCTGGGACGATCTCAACGACAGTCACTACGACTGGCCCACCGTCGATGAAGTGCGTGAATACCGGGGACGAGTGAAAGCCCTGGTCAGCGATCTCATCCAGACCATGCCGCTCACTCTGCCGATCGACTGGGAAAGTCCGGCCTGGGTGATCCTGATGGGCATCGAGCATGAGCGCATCCATCTGGAAACCTCCAGCGTGCTGATCCGCCAGCTTCCGATTGAGTGGGTTAAGCCCCAGTCCGCGTGGCCCATCTGTCCGCTGGCGCGCCACCAGCGTCAGGCCGTTCCGGCCAACGCCCTGCTGCCGATGCCCGGCGGCACGGTCACGCTGGGTAAAACTGACGACACCTACGGCTGGGATAATGAGTATGGCCGCCAGCAGATTACGCTGCAGCCGTTCCAGGCGAGCAAAATGCTGGTCAGCAACGCAGAATTTATGGCCTTCGTCGAGGCGGGGGGATATCAGGATCGTCGCTGGTGGGATGATGAAGGCTGGGGCTGGTGTCAGTTTGCCAAAGCAGAGATGCCCACCTTCTGGGTTGGCACACCAGCGATGCCCGATCAGCTGAAACTGCGTCTGATGTGTGAAGAGGTGGCGATGCCCTGGGACTGGCCTGCCGAGGTCAATCAGCTGGAAGCCGCCGCCTTCTGCCGCTGGAAAGCAGATCAGACGGGGCTGGCGATTCAGCTTCCCTGTGAAGCGGAGTGGACTCAGCTGCGCGAACAGGTTGCCGGCGACCAGCCGCACTGGGAGCAGGCACCGGGCAACATTAACCTGGCTTACTGGGCCTCCTCGTCACCGGTCGATCTGTTCGCCCAGGGCGACTTCTTCGATATCGTCGGCAACGTCTGGCAGTGGACCACCACGCCAATTAACGGCTTCGAAGGCTTCCGGGTCCATCCGCTTTACGACGATTTCTCGACGCCGACGTTTGATGGCAAACACTCGCTGATCAAAGGGGGCAGCTGGATATCCACCGGCAATGAAGCCCTGAAATCGGCACGCTATGCGTTTCGCCGCCACTTCTTCCAGCATGCCGGTTTCCGCTATGTGGTGTCCGGGCACAGGGAGAGCATGGCGCTGAATCCGTATGAGTCTGACGCCATGGTGTCGCAGTATCTCGACTTCCAGTATGGCCCGCGCTATTTCGGCGTGGAAAACTATGCCGAAAGCCTGGTGAAGCTGGCGCTGAATTACACCCGCGCCCGGGGCGACGCCCTGGATATCGGCTGCGCGACCGGACGCGCCAGTTTCGAACTGGCCCGCCACTTCGAACGCGTCACCGGCATGGACTACTCGGCGCGCTTCATCGATGTGGCGCTGCAGCTGACCAGCGGTGAAGATTTCCGCTATCTCCTGCCTCAGGAGGGCGATCTGGTCGAATATCGTCAGGTTCGCCTGAAAGATTTCGATCTGGAGAGCGATCTGGCGCAGCGAATCCGCTTTGTGCAGGGGGACGCCTGCAACCTGAAGCCGCAACCGGCCGGTTACGATCTGGTGCTTGCCTCCAATCTGATCGATCGTCTGCGTCAGCCCGCGCGCTTCCTGCAGGATGTGACGCCGATGCTGCGTCCGGGCGGCATTCTGCTGCTCTCATCGCCTTACACCTGGCTGGAAGATTTCACGCCGAAAGAGAACTGGCTGGGCGGCGTGCGGGAAAACGGAGAGGCCCTGACGACCCTGCAGGCGCTGCAACGGCTGCTGGCCGCCGACTTCGAGCTGATCGATGAACCGCAGGATGTGCCGTTCGTGATCCGCGAAACGGCCCGCAAGTTCCAGCATACGCTGGCGCAGGTCACCGTCTGGCGCAAACGCTAAGCAACCCGGCAGCGGTGCCCGCCGCTGCCGGGAGTTGCCTGAACCACTATTTTGCTGCACATTCACCCTTGTTCACTTAAGCAGACCCACAACGAGGATGGCCATGGCCGAACATCTGCAGCTCGACAACCTGGATCGCGGCATTCTGAATGCCCTGCTGGAGAATGCGCGCACCGCTTACGCCGAGCTGGCAAAGCAGTTTAATGTCAGTCCCGGCACCATTCATGTGCGCGTAGAAAAGATGAAGCAGGCGGGTATTATCCTGGGCACGCGGGTGGATATCGATCCGCGCCAGCTGGGGTTTGATGTCTGCTGCTTTATCGGCATTATCCTGAAGAGCGCGCGTGACTATCCGGCGGCGCTGAGCAAACTGGATGCGCTGGATGAGGTGGTTGAAGCCTGGTACACCACCGGTCACTACAGCATCTTTATTAAGGTGATGTGCCGGTCAATCGATGCCCTGCAGCAGGTGCTGATCAACAAGATCCAGACCATCGATGAAATTCAGTCAACCGAAACCCTGATCTCGCTGCAAAACCCGATCATGCGTACCATCAAGCCCTGATCGTTCCTTCCCCTGTGCATAATCTTATCCCTGACGAATGTGGCGGCTGACAACGGCTGCGTTCGCCTTTCCCGATCCATTAACCCTGTTGTCCACAGGTGGATCACCGCTTGATCACAGCGTACAATGCTCGCCTTACTGTCCGGGAGAGCAAGATGGCCGATATTACCTTAATCAGTGGCAGTACTCTGGGAAGCGCCGAGTATGTGGCTGAACATCTGGAAGAAAAATTACAGGAAGCAGGCTTCTCCACGCAGCTGCTGCATGGCCCGGAGCTGGATGAGGTGCCGCAGACCGGTATCTGGCTGGTGGTCTGCTCAACGCATGGTGCCGGCGATATTCCTGACAATCTGCTGCCACTCGCTGAAGCTATCCGCGACAGCCAGCCCGATCTTTCTCAGGTTCGCTTTGGCGCTGTCGGACTCGGCAACCATGAGTACGATCTCTTTTGCGGCGCGATCCGCCAGATTGATGCGCTGCTGACCGCACAGGGGGCGCAGCGGATAGGCGATCGTCTGGAGATTGACGTGCTGGAGCATGAGATCCCCGAAGATCCGGCAGAGGCCTGGCTGGAAACGTGGAAAAACGCGATCTGAATCGTGGACGGGGATCGCGAAATAGTGACGATCCCCAGTGGAAGATGCTGATTTTATCCTTTTCCGCTCGTTTATTTTGTGGATAACTACCCTATTTTACTGCGTATAACCGGTAGTTATCCAAAGAACAACCGATGCATCTTTTTTGAGCTGTGTATAACCTAATGTTTTGATCCCAGCTTATACGGATCAGGATCACCGATCACTCACAGCTAGTGATCCTGCCCATCCTGTTGTTTATGCAATGCTTCTGGCACATATCCACAGGAGACCGGGATCCTAATAAGAGATCTAACAGAAAGATCATATACAGATCTAAGATCCTTTCTTTTAAAACCGGACGATCCCGCGGCTTTCACCCCAGACGGAATTTGAGTAGAATCCACGCCCCAGGACGACGATCCTGCACGTTCATCAACCGAGGTACCACTTCATGTTTTATCAGGATCCTTTTGACGTCATCGTAATTGGTGGTGGTCATGCGGGCACCGAAGCCGCAATGGCGGCAGCCCGAATGGGTCAGCAAACCCTGTTACTCACCCATAACATTGATACGCTTGGACAAATGTCCTGCAACCCGGCGATCGGTGGCATTGGCAAAGGACATTTGGTGAAGGAAGTGGATGCCCTGGGGGGTCTGATGGCCCATGCGATCGACCAGGCCGGTATCCAGTTTAGGATATTAAACGCCAGCAAAGGGCCGGCGGTGCGGGCAACCCGTGCTCAGGCCGATCGCGTGCTCTATCGCCAGGCGGTGCGCACTGCCCTGGAGAACCAGCCTAACCTGATGATCTTCCAGCAGGCGGTCGACGATCTCATCGTTGAAAACGATCGTGTGGTGGGTGCCGTGACTCAGATGGGACTGAAGTTCCGCGCGAAAACCGTGGTACTGACCGTCGGAACCTTCCTGGACGGCAAAATTCATATCGGTCTGGACAACTACAGTGGCGGTCGCGCAGGTGATCCCCCGTCCATTCCGCTGGCAAAACGACTTCGCGCGCTGCCGCTGCGGGTAAACCGCCTCAAAACCGGCACGCCGCCGCGCATTGACGCTCGCACCATCGATTTTTCAGTGCTGAGCCCGCAGCATGGGGATAACCCGATGCCGGTCTTCTCGTTTATGGGCAGTGCCGCTCAGCATCCGCAGCAGGTGCCGTGCTGGATCACTCATACCAATGAGAAAACCCACAACGTGATCCGCGAAAACCTGGATCGCAGCCCGATGTACGCCGGGATCATCGAAGGGATCGGCCCGCGCTACTGCCCGTCGATCGAAGACAAAGTCATGCGCTTTGCCGATCGTAACTCGCATCAGATCTTCCTGGAGCCGGAAGGGCTGACCAGTAATGAGATCTACCCGAACGGTATCTCTACCAGCCTGCCGTTTGACGTGCAGATGCAGATCGTCCGCTCAATGAAGGGGATGGAGAATGCGAAGATCGTGCGTCCGGGTTATGCCATCGAGTATGACTTCTTCGATCCGCGCGATCTCAAACCGACGCTGGAGAGTAAGTTTATCGACGGCCTCTTCTTTGCCGGACAGATCAACGGCACAACCGGTTATGAAGAAGCTGCTGCGCAGGGGATGCTGGCCGGTCTGAACGCCGCGCGTCAGTCTGCTGACAAAGAAGGCTGGGCACCGCGTCGCGATCAGGCTTATCTGGGCGTGCTGGTTGATGACCTCTGTACGCTCGGCACCAAAGAGCCGTACCGGATGTTCACCTCCCGTGCCGAATACCGTCTGATGCTGCGCGAAGACAATGCCGATCTGCGTCTGACCGAAACCGGCCGTGAACTGGGTCTGGTCGATGATGCACGCTGGGCGCGCTTCAATCAGAAGCTGGAAGCGATTGAGCAGGAGCGTCAGCGTCTGCGCGATATCTGGGTTCATCCAAAATCCGAACACGTTTCCGACGTCAATACGGTGCTCAGCGCGCCGCTGACCAAAGAAGCGAGTGGTGAAGATCTGCTGCGTCGTCCAGAGATGACCTATCTGAAGCTGATGGCGCTGGAGGCCTTCGGCCCGGCACTGGCTGATGAGCAGGCCGCTGAGCAGGTTGAGATTCAGGTGAAGTATGAAGGCTACATCGCGCGTCAGCAGGAAGAGATCGATCGTCAGTTGCGTAATGAGAACACGCTGCTGCCGGTTGAGCTCGACTATCGCCAGGTGAATGGACTCTCCAATGAGGTGATTGCCAAGCTGAACGATCACAAGCCGACGTCGATCGGGCAGGCGACGCGCATTTCCGGTATTACCCCGGCGGCCATCTCGATTCTGCTTATTTACCTGAAAAAACAGGGTCTGCTGCGCAAAAGCGCCTGATCTTAAACGGGGCGAGGAGACTCGCCCCCGCTGAATGGACTTATGCTGTGATTAACACACTCACGTCGCTGCTCAATGCAGCCGGTATTTCCCTCTCCGATCAACAAAAACAGCAGCTGGTTGCCTATGTCGGCCTGCTGGATAAGTGGAACAAAGCCTACAACCTGACCTCCGTCCGCGATCCGCAGCAGATGCTGGTGCGTCATATCCTCGACAGTATCGTGGTGGCGCCGCATCTTCAGGGCGCACGCTTTATTGATGTTGGCACCGGACCGGGGCTGCCAGGCATTCCGCTGGCTATCGTCATGCCGGATGCGCACTTTACGCTGCTCGACAGTCTGGGCAAGCGGGTCCGGTTCCTGCGTCAGGTTCAGCATGAGTTAGGACTTACTAATATCACGCCGGTCCAGAGCCGGGTAGAGACCTTCCCGGCGGACCCCCCGTTCGACGGGGTGATCAGCCGTGCTTTTGCCTCCCTGACCGATATGGTGACCTGGTGTCATCATCTGCCGGGAAGGGAAGGGCGCTTCTTTGCGCTGAAAGGGGTGCGACCAGACGATGAAATTGCCGCTTTACCGGCAGGCTTTGGTGTAGATTCCGTCATCAGACTGCAGGTGCCTCAGCTGGACGGTGACCGCCACCTGGTCATTCTGCGTCACCAGTAGCCTTATCGTCAGCAGGGTCTTAGCGCGTTTCAGCCTCAGGCCCTTTGAGGCGGCTGATTAAAAAAAACGCAGACGAGATCGGTGTGATAAAAGTTTTTGATTAAACGCGCGCGGTAAGAAGGTTAAAAAGGCCGATGGAAATTATCCGAAAAGCTCTGTTACATTTAACCTTTAATTCACATTTGGTTATCAGAAATATCACTTGTATAGCCGGGTAGCGGAATAAAAATAGTCACGTCAGAAAATATATCGCGGTAATAACCTGCCGTGCGTAATATCAGTTTCACGATTCTCAGGCACAGTTCGATGTCAATAGCCTGTTTTCCGGGAAATTACGCTTTCCGCTACAGCGATCTAATTTTAAGTGGCTGATTCAAATAGGCTTAACCGATGCAGGCCGGGCGCTGAAATAGCCCCCTGATAAAACTCATTCTGGCGCAGGTGCTTATTATGTGATCTAAAGCACGCTTTAAAAGCAAGACGCCAGTGAATTTTCAGTCCGATTCAGATGAATTCCGGCAGGGTAATCTTTGGAAAAATAGCCCTCCGGAAAGAAATTTAAATAATTGTTCACCTTTTCGCTACTTACCGATTGAAATCGCAGGTGCGGCCCGTATAATTTGCACGGCTTTTGCTGCTTGACTCAACTGCGCAAAGGCAGTCTTATACGACACGCGACATACCCCTGATGGGGCAGGAGAGTATCAGCGTCATGTCAGTGTCTCTTTACAGTGTGAAATTCGCCCGAACGGTGCTGATGATTCAGCTGGTGACGATAGTCATCATCGGCGCACTCTTTGCTGTTAAAGATGTCACGTGGGGTGTCTCTGCTCTTGCTGGCGGAGCGGCAGCCTGGCTGCCAAACGTATTGTTTTTGTTTTTAGCCTGGCGCCTGCAGGGGCAATCCCCCGCTTCGGGGCGAGTCGCGTGGAGCTTCGCTTTAGGTGAAATAGCCAAAGTGTTTGCGACCATCATTTTGCTCATTGTGGCGTTGGGTCTATTCGGCGCGGTCTTCTGGCCGGTCGGAATAACCTGGTTATCGGTGCTGGTGGTACACATGCTGGCACCGGCGGTAATTAACAACAAAGGGTAAGAGGCATCATGGCTGCAGGAGAAATCTCTACTCCGCAAGAGTACATTGGTCACCACCTGACTCATCTTCAGTTGGACCTGCGTACCTTCGAGTTAGTGAATCCGCACGACGCTCCCGCGACGTTCTGGGTATTAAATATCGATTCCATGTTTTTCTCTCTGGTGCTGGGAGTTATCTTCCTGGTGTTGTTCCGTAGCGTGGCGAAGTCTGTCACCAGCGGTGTGCCAGGGAAAATGCAGGCGGCTATCGAACTGGTTGTCGGCTTCGTTGATAGTAACGTGCGCGACATGTATCACGGTAAGAGTAAACTTATCGCCCCGCTGGCTCTGACAATCTTTGTCTGGGTCTTCCTGATGAACTTCATGGATCTGCTGCCAATCGACCTGCTGCCTTATATCGGCGAGCACGTATTGGGGTTACCGGCGCTGCGCGTCGTACCGTCTGCAGACGTGAACATCACGCTCTCTATGGCGTTGGGCGTATTTATTTTGATTCTGTTCTACAGCGTCAAAATGAAAGGCATTGGCGGCTTCACGAAAGAGCTGACGCTGCAGCCTTTTAACCACCCGATCTTCATCCCGATCAACCTGATTCTGGAAGGTGTAAGCCTGCTGTCTAAGCCTGTTTCACTGGGTTTACGACTGTTCGGTAACATGTATGCGGGTGAACTGATCTTTATCCTTATTGCCGGTCTGTTGCCGTGGTGGTCACAGTGGGTGCTGAATGTGCCGTGGGCCATTTTCCACATCCTGATCATTTCGCTACAGGCTTTCATTTTCATGGTCCTCACGATCGTCTATCTGTCGATGGCATCTGAAGAGCATTGATTTTTTTCTCAACACTACTTTCCCTCCTGATTCCGGGTGGCAGCGCACGCCGCTGAAGCCCGGAAGATGAAGGGAGCATTTAACTGAAACAAACTGGAGACTGTCATGGAAAACCTGAATATGGATCTGCTGTACATGGCTGCCGCTGTGATGATGGGCCTGGCGGCAATCGGTGCTGCGATCGGTATCGGCATCCTCGGAGGAAAATTCCTGGAAGGCGCTGCTCGTCAGCCTGACCTGATTCCTCTGCTGCGTACGCAGTTCTTTGTTGTAATGGGTCTGGTGGATGCAATCCCGATGATCGCTGTTGGTCTGGGTCTGTACGTGATGTTTGCTGTCGCCTAAAGCCCTGTGTTCACTCAGCGCACAATGTGCAGGGGTGAACGGATTCTGCCGCTTATCGCTGATAACGGCAGAAAAGTTAAATACTCAATCTAGAGGCATTGTGCTGTGAACATTAATGCAACAATCCTCGGCCAGGCTATCGCGTTCATCCTGTTTGTCGCGTTCTGCATGAAGTACGTATGGCCGCCGATTATGGCTGCCATCGAAAAGCGCCAGAAAGAAATTGCTGAAGGCCTTGCTTCTGCTGAACGTGCGAAGAAAGATTTGGATCTCGCGCAGGCTAATGCGACCGACCAGCTGAAAAAAGCCAAAGAAGACGCTCAGGTCATTATCGAGCAGGCGAACAAGCGTCGCACGCAGATTCTGGACGAAGCCAAAACCGAAGCTGAAAACGAACGTAATCGTATCGTGGCACAAGCGCAGGCGGAAATTGACGCCGAACGTAAACGTGCACGTGAAGAACTGCGTAAGCAAGTCGCGTTGCTGGCTATGGCTGGCGCCGAGAAGATCATCGAACGCTCCGTGGATGAAGCTGCTAACAGCGACATCGTTGATAAACTGGTCGCTGAACTGTAAGGAGGGAGGGGCTGATGTCTGATCTGATTACTGTAGCTCGCCCCTACGCCAAAGCAGCTTTTGACTTTGCTGTTGAGCATCAAAGTATTGAACGCTGGCAACAGATGCTGGCGTTCGCCGCAGAAGTGGCTCGCAATGAACAGATGGCTGATCTTCTCTCTGGTGCGTTAGCACCGGAAGCGCTGGCAGCGTCGTTTAACGCAGTCTGTGGTGATCAACTGGATGAACCCGCGCAGAACCTGATTAAGGTGATGGCGGAAAACGGACGTTTGACAGCGCTTCCGGCTGTACTGGCCCAATACATCGAACTGCGTGACGCTCATGAAGCCACCGCTGAAGTTGATGTTATCTCCGCCAGTACGCTGAGTGACGACCAGCTGAATAAAATCAGCGCCGCGATGGAAAAACGTCTGTCACGCAAAGTTAAGCTGAATTGCAAAATTGATAAGTCTGTGATGGCAGGCGTGATCATCCGTGCGGGTGATCTGGTTATTGATGGCAGCGTACGCGGCCGTCTTGACCGTCTGGCTGACGTCTTGCAGTCTTAAGGGGACTGGAGCATATGCAACTGAATTCCACCGAAATCAGCGAACTGATCAAGCAGCGCATTGCTCAGTTCAATGTCGTGAGCGAAGCTCACAACGAAGGTACGATTGTTTCTGTAAGTGACGGTATCATCCGCGTACACGGCCTGGCCGATGTCATGCAGGGTGAGATGATTGCCCTGCCGGGTAACCGTTACGCTATCGCCCTGAACCTCGAGCGTGACTCGGTTGGTGCAGTGGTGATGGGTCCTTACGCTGACCTCGCCGAAGGCATGAAGGTTAAGTGTACTGGCCGTATTCTTGAAGTACCGGTAGGCCGTGGCCTGCTGGGCCGCGTCGTGAACACCCTGGGTGCTCCTATCGACGGTAAAGGCGCAATCGACAACGACGGTTTCTCACCGGTTGAAGTGATTGCTCCTGGCGTTATCGATCGTCAGTCAGTCGACCAGCCGGTTCAGACCGGTTATAAGTCGGTCGATGCGATGATTCCAATCGGCCGTGGCCAGCGTGAGCTGATCATCGGTGACCGTCAGACCGGTAAAACCGCGATGGCGATCGATGCGATCATTAACCAGCGCGACTCAGGCATCAAGTGTGTCTACGTTGCGATTGGTCAGAAAGCCTCAACCATCTCTAACGTGGTTCGTAAGCTGGAAGAGCATGGCGCACTGCAGAACACCATCGTTGTTGTGGCGTCTGCGTCTGAATCTGCTGCACTGCAGTATCTCTCTCCGTACGCAGGTTGTGCGATGGGCGAATACTTCCGTGACCGCGGTGAAGATGCGCTGATCGTTTATGATGACCTCTCCAAGCAGGCTATCGCATACCGTCAGATCTCTCTGCTGCTGCGTCGTCCACCAGGTCGTGAAGCATTCCCTGGCGACGTGTTTTATCTCCACTCTCGTCTGCTGGAACGTGCATCACGCGTAAGCGCTGAATATGTTGAGCGTTTCACCAATGGCGCGGTGACAGGTAAAACCGGTTCACTGACTGCACTGCCGATCATCGAAACTCAGGCGGGCGACGTTTCTGCGTTCGTTCCGACCAACGTAATCTCGATTACTGACGGTCAGATCTTCTTGGAATCGAACCTGTTCAACTCCGGTATTCGTCCGGCGGTTAACCCAGGTATTTCGGTATCCCGTGTTGGTGGTGCTGCACAGACCAAGATCATCAAGAAACTGTCCGGTGGTATCCGTACCGCGCTGGCACAGTATCGTGAACTGGCGGCGTTCTCGCAGTTCGCTTCTGATCTGGATGATGCAACCCGTAAACAGCTGAGCCACGGTCAGAAAGTGACCGAGCTGCTGAAGCAGAAACAGTATGCGCCGATGTCTGTCGCGCAGCAGGGTCTGGTTCTGTTCGCTGCCGAGCGTGGCTACCTGAACGACGTTGAACTGGCAAAAATTGGTAGCTTTGAAGCTGCACTGCTGGCCTTCGCCGATCGCGACCACGCTGAGCTGATGGCTGAAATCAACCAGTCGGGCAACTTTAACAACGATATCGAAGCGAAGCTGAAAGGCCTGATCGATACGTTTAAAGCAACCCAGTCCTGGTAATGTCTGGCGGCTTGTCTGAAAAGGCAGGCCGCAAGGCTTTGAGGAGAAGCTAATGGCCGGCGCAAAAGAGATACGAAGCAAGATTGGAAGCGTGAAAAACACGCAGAAAATCACCAAAGCGATGGAAATGGTCGCCGCCTCCAAGATGCGTAAAACGCAGGAACGCATGGCGGCCAGCCGTCCGTATGCAGACACCATGCGCAAAGTGATTGGTCACCTTGCGTTGGGTAATCTGGAATACAAGCACCCTTACCTGGAACAGCGCGACGTCAAGCGCGTCGGCTACCTGGTCGTTTCAACAGACCGCGGGCTTTGTGGTGGTTTGAACATTAACCTGTTCAAAAAATTACTGGCGGATATGAAGTCCTGGTCCGATAAAGGCGTGCAGAGCGATCTGTCGATTATCGGTTCAAAAGGGGCGTCATTCTTCAGTGCTGTGGGTGGCAACATCGTGGCGCAAGTCAGCGGCATGGGCGATAAACCTGCCCTGTCTGACCTGATTGGCCCGGTAAAAGTGATGTTGCAGGCTTATGATGAAGGCCGCATCGACAAGCTGATGATCGTCAGTAACAAGTTCAATAACACCATGTCTCAGACTCCGACCATCACCCAACTGCTGCCGTTAGCGCCAGCGGAAGGTGAAGAAGAGATGAAGGCGAAGACCTGGGATTACCTGTACGAACCCGATCCGAAAGCGCTGCTGGATACCCTGCTGCGTCGTTATGTCGAATCGCAGGTTTATCAGGGTGTGGTGGAAAATCTGGCCAGTGAGCAGGCCGCACGTATGGTGGCGATGAAAGCCGCAACCGATAACGGCGGAAATCTGATCAAAGAGCTGCAGTTGGTGTACAACAAAGCTCGTCAGGCCAGCATCACCCAGGAACTTACCGAGATCGTCTCGGGGGCCTCCGCGGTTTAACCAGGTTTGGAATTAGGTAGAGGATTCAAGATGGCAACTGGAAAGATTGTCCAGATTATCGGCGCCGTTGTTGACGTCGAATTCCCTCAGGACGCGGTACCGCAAGTGTACAGCGCCCTCGAGGTGATGAATGGTGATGCACGTCTGGTGCTGGAAGTTCAGCAGCAGCTGGGCGGCGGCGTTGTGCGTACCATCGCAATGGGTACGTCTGACGGCCTGAAGCGTGGTCTGAACGTCAACGACCTGCAGAAACCGATTCAGGTTCCAGTCGGTAAAGCGACCCTGGGCCGTATCATGAACGTTCTCGGCGAGCCAATCGATATGAAAGGCGAGCTGAAAGAAGAAGATGGCAGCGCAGTAGAGATCGCCTCTATTCACCGCGCGGCACCTTCTTATGAAGATCAGTCTAACTCGCAGGAACTGCTGGAAACCGGCATCAAGGTTATCGACCTGATGTGTCCGTTTGCGAAAGGCGGTAAAGTCGGTCTGTTCGGTGGTGCGGGTGTGGGTAAAACCGTCAACATGATGGAACTGATCCGTAACATCGCGGCTGAGCACTCAGGTTACTCTGTGTTTGCCGGTGTGGGTGAGCGTACTCGTGAGGGTAACGACTTCTACCACGAAATGACCGACTCTAACGTTATCGATAAAGTTGCGCTGGTCTATGGCCAGATGAACGAGCCGCCGGGTAACCGTCTGCGCGTCGCACTGACCGGTCTGACCATGGCGGAAAAATTCCGTGATGAAGGCCGCGACGTTCTGCTGTTCATCGATAACATCTACCGTTATACCCTGGCCGGTACAGAAGTTTCTGCACTGCTGGGTCGTATGCCATCTGCGGTAGGTTACCAGCCAACGCTGGCAGAAGAGATGGGTGTGTTGCAGGAGCGTATTACCTCCACCAAGACCGGTTCAATCACCTCCGTACAGGCCGTTTACGTTCCTGCGGATGACCTGACTGACCCGTCACCAGCGACCACCTTCGCGCACCTGGACTCAACCGTTACGCTGAGCCGTCAGATCGCCTCTCTGGGTATCTACCCGGCCGTTGACCCGCTGGATTCTACCAGCCGTCAGCTGGATCCGCTGGTTGTGGGTCAGGAGCACTATGATGTTGCACGTGGCGTTCAGTCACTGCTGCAGCGTTATCAGGAGCTGAAAGACATCATCGCCATCCTCGGTATGGATGAGCTGTCTGAAGAAGACAAACTGCTGGTGGCACGTGCGCGTAAGATTCAGCGCTTCCTGTCTCAGCCGTTCTTCGTTGCGGAAGTATTCACCGGTTCACCGGGTAAATACGTTTCCCTGAAAGACACTATCCGTGGCTTTAAAGGCATCATGGAAGGTGAGTTTGACCACCTGCCAGAGCAGGCCTTCTACATGGTTGGTGCCATCGAAGAAGCCGTGGAAAAAGCGAAGAAACTGTAATAACGGTTTCCCGGGAGGAAGATTATGGCTATGACTTATCACCTGGATGTGGTCAGCGCAGAGGAGCAGTTGTTCTCTGGTCTGGTACAGAAAATTCAGGTGTCAGGTAGCGAAGGTGAACTGGGGATTTTCCCTGGCCATGCGCCGCTGCTGACTGCCATTAAGCCTGGAATGATCCGTATCGTGAAACAGCACGGCGAAGAGGAGTATATCTACCTCTCTGGCGGCGTGCTGGAAGTGCAACCGGGCAGCAGCACCGTTCTGGCCGATACCGCGATTCGCGGTACCGATCTGGATGAAGCGCGTGCTCTGGAAGCAAAACGCAAAGCAGAAGAGCACATGAACAGCAGCCACGGCGACGTGGACTATGCTCAGGCCTCTGCCGAGCTGGCGAAAGCCATTGCTAAACTGCGCGTGATCGAACTGACCAAAAAAGCGATGTAATCCAGCTTTATGCGTCACGAAATGCCAGCCCTCGGGCTGGCATTTTTTTTGTCTGCTGTGGCAAATCGGCCTCTTCGCCTAATTTCGGCCTGAGAAAAATGTAGTAATCTCCCCCCTAAACCGTTTTACTTTCACCCGTAAAAATTCACCCAGGATAGTTATGTCTAACAGTGCGATGAGTGTGGTGATCCTTGCTGCTGGCAAGGGCACCCGTATGTATTCCGATCTGCCGAAAGTTCTGCATACGCTGGCAGGCAAACCGATGGTTCAGCATGTCATTGACGCCGCCAAAGGGCTGGGCGCACAGCACATCCATCTGGTTTATGGTCACGGCGGCGACCGCCTGAAAGCAACCCTCACTGATAGTGCACTCAACTGGGTGTTGCAGGCTGAACAGCTTGGCACCGGCCACGCGATGCAGCAGGCCGCGCCTGCGTTTGCCGATGATGAAGAGATCATGATGCTGTATGGTGACGTGCCGCTGATCTCCCTGGAGACCCTGAAGCGGCTGCGCGAAGCCAGATCGCAGGGCGGTATCGGGTTACTCACCGTGGTGCTGGACGACCCCACCGGATACGGGCGCATTGTGCGTGAGAACGGCACCATCACCGGCATCATCGAACAGAAAGATGCCAGCCCGGCACAGCTTGCCATTACCGAAATCAACACCGGTATCCTGATCGCCAATGGCGGCGATTTAAAACGCTGGCTGGCGCAGCTCACCAACAATAATGCGCAGGGCGAATATTACATCACCGACATTATTGCGCTGGCGCATCAGGAAGGGCGGACGATCAATGCCGTTCATCCGGCGCGTATCAGTGAAACCGACGGGGTGAACAACCGGCTGCAGCTGGCAACCTTAGAACGCACTTATCAGGCGGAACAGGCGGAAAAACTGCTGCTGGCGGGCGTGATGCTGCGCGATCCGGCCCGTTTTGACCTGCGCGGAACGCTGACGCATGGACGGGATGTGGAGATCGACACCAACGTCATTATTGAAGGCCAGGTGACGCTGGGCGCACGCGTGAAAATCGGTGCGGGCTGCATCATCAGAAACAGCGTAATCGGCGACGATTGCGAAATCAGCCCCTATAGCGTGATCGAGGATGCCACCCTCGCGACCGCCGTTACCGTCGGGCCGTTTGCCCGTCTGCGTCCCGGCAGCGATCTGGCGCACGCCGCCCATGTGGGTAACTTCGTCGAAATGAAAAAAGCGCGTCTGGGCAGAGGATCGAAAGCGGGTCACCTCTCCTATCTCGGCGATGCGGAGATCGGCGACAACGTAAATATCGGTGCAGGCACCATCACCTGTAACTATGACGGCGCGAACAAATTCAAAACCGTGATTGGCGATGACGTCTTTGTCGGCTCAGATACCCAGCTGGTGGCCCCGGTCAGCGTGGCAGCAGGCACCACTATCGCGGCAGGCACCACCATCATGAAGGATGTGACCGAAGCCGGGCTGGTCTACAACCGCAAAGAGCAGAATCACAAAGCGGACTGGCAGCGTCCGGTGAAGAAAAAATAAATTTTTAACGGCCCGCCTTGAGCGGGCCGGTACAGTGCAGTGCCAAAACTATAATCCCCACTCTCTACAAGGCTCGGGGAACCGGCAAAGCCGGATATCAGGTCGCATGACAACGAAAGTGGCGAAAAGCCATGTAGTCAGGAAAACATCATTATGTGTGGAATTGTTGGTGCAGTAGCACAGCGCGATATCGCAGAGATTCTGCTGGAAGGTCTGCGTCGTCTTGAATATCGCGGATATGATTCGGCCGGTCTGGCCGTGGTCGATCGTCAGGGGCACGTTACGCGCCTGCGGCGTTTAGGGAAGGTGCAGAAACTGGCGGAAGCTGCTGAACAGCAGCCGCTGATTGGGGGCACCGGCATCGCGCACACGCGCTGGGCAACCCATGGCGAGCCGTCGGAAGCGAATGCGCATCCGCACGTCTCAGAACATATCATCATCGTGCACAACGGCATTATCGAAAACCATGAGCCGCTGCGCGCGGAACTGATCGAACGCGGCTACGTTTTTGTTTCTGAAACCGACACGGAAGTGGTGGCGCATCTGGTTCACTGGGAGCAGAAGCAGGGTGGATCGCTGCGTGACGTGGTGCTGCGCGTGATCCCGCAGCTGCGCGGTGCCTATGGCATGGTCATCATGGACAGCCGCGATCCTTCACGGCTGGTGGCGGCCCGTTCCGGCAGCCCGCTGGTCATCGGTCGCGGCGTGGGTGAAAACTTTATCGCCTCCGATCAGCTGGCGCTGCTGCCGGTCACCCGTCGCTTCATCTATCTGGAAGAGGGCGATATCGCCGAGATCAGCCGCCGCGACGTGACGGTAATCGATCGGGAAGGCAACAGCGTGACGCGCGCCGAGATTGAGTCGAACCTGCAATATGATGCCGGTGACAAAGGCATTTACCGTCACTACATGCAGAAAGAGATCTATGAACAGCCGATGGCGCTGAAAAGTACCCTGAGCGGTCGCTTCAGCCAGGGGCAGGTGGATCTCAGCGAGCTGGGTGCGGGTGCCGAGGCGCTGCTGAGCCAGGTCGAGCATATCCAGATTATCGCCTGCGGCACCTCCTATAACTCTGGCATGGTGTCACGCTACTGGTTTGAGTCGCTGGCCAACATCCCCTGTGATGTTGAGATCGCCTCGGAGTTCCGCTACCGCAAATCAGCGGTGCGCAAAAACAGCCTGCTGATCACCCTGTCGCAGTCGGGCGAGACCGCCGATACCCTGGCGGCGCTGCGCCTCTCGAAAGAGCTGGGCTACCTGGGATCGCTGGCGGTCTGCAACGTGGCCGGTTCGTCGCTGGTGCGCGAGTCGGACCTGGCGCTGATGACCAAAGCGGGCACGGAAATCGGCGTTGCGTCGACCAAGGCGTTCACCACGCAGCTCGCCGTCCTGCTGATGCTGGTGGCGAAACTGGGCCGTCTGAAAGGGATGTCCGCCGACACCGAGCATGAGATCGTGCATGCGCTGCAGGCGCTGCCCAGCCGGATTGAGCAGATGCTGGCGCAGGATAAGCTGATTGAGAATCTGGCCGAAGGCTTCTCTGACAAGCATCACGCGCTGTTCCTGGGACGTGGCGATCAGTATCCGATCGCTATGGAAGGGGCGCTGAAGCTCAAAGAGATCTCCTACATCCATGCGGAAGCTTACGCCGCTGGCGAACTGAAACATGGCCCGCTGGCGCTGATTGATGCCGATATGCCGGTCATCGTGGTGGCACCCAACAACGAACTGCTGGAGAAGCTTAAATCCAACATCGAAGAGGTGCGCGCCCGTGGCGGCCTGCTCTATGTATTTGCCGACCAGGATGCCGGCTTCAGCGACAGTGACGGGATGAAGATTATCCCGCTGCCGCATGTCGAAGAGGTGATTGCGCCGATCTTCTACACCGTGCCGTTGCAGTTACTCTCCTATCACGTCGCCCTGATCAAAGGCACCGACGTCGACCAGCCCCGTAACCTGGCCAAATCGGTTACCGTGGAATAATCAGGTGGGCCCCGAGTGGGCCCACTTCATTTTTGCGTACTGTCATATAACTGTCATATTTCGTACATTTCACTGTCATCAAACTGTCCTATTTTCCCTCCTGCAGCAATCACTGACTCTTACTAAAACGGCCCCGAGCCTGACTTTTCTCCCCTGGAGGGAACATGACACTGATGCGTAGCACCGTAGCCCGAATTCTTGCCACCACCTTCGCCGTCAGCGCGGTATCTGCTTTTGCGGCCACCGATCTCACGGGCGCTGGCGGGACATTCCCGGCACCGGTTTATGCCAAGTGGGCAGCAGAATATCAGCAAGCCACCGGTAGCAAAATTAACTACCAGGGCATCGGTTCATCCGGCGGTGTCAAACAGATCATCGCCAAAACCGTGGATTTCGGTGCGTCCGATGCGCCTATGAAAGAGGAAGATCTGCAGAAAAATGGCCTGTTCCAGTTCCCGACCGTCATCGGTGGCGTGGTACTGGCGGTTAACCTGCCAGGCATCAAGTCAGGCCAGCTGACGCTGGATGGCAAAACCGTCGGTGATATCTACCTCGGCACCATCAAAAAATGGAACGACCCGGCGATTGCCAGACTTAACCCGGGCGTAAAACTGCCAGAGACCAACATCAACGTGGTACGTCGCGCTGATGGTTCAGGCACCTCGTTCGTCTTCACCAGCTATCTGGCGAAGGTGAACCCGGAGTGGAACAGCAAAATCGGTAAAGGGAACACCGTTAACTGGCCGGTCGGTCTGGGCGGGAAAGGCAACGACGGTGTCGCCGCCTTTGTTCAGCGTCTGCCGGGTTCAATCGGCTATGTGGAATATGCCTACGCCAAACAGAATAACCTGACCTACACCAAACTGATGGATGCCGATGGCAAAGCGGTCGCGCCAGACGAAACCAGCTTCAGCAATGCTGCGAAAGGCGCTGACTGGAGCAAATCGTTTGCCCAGGACCTGACCTTCCAGAAGGGTGCAGATGCCTGGCCTATCTCCTCCACCACCTTCATTCTGATCTACAAAGATCAGGCGAATGCGGCCAAAGGCGCTGAAGTGCTGAAGTTCTTCGACTGGGCTTACAAAAGCGGCGGCAAAACGGCTAACGCGCTGGATTATGCGGCGCTGCCTGCGAGCGTAACCGAACAGATCCGTGCCGCATGGAAAGCCAACATCAAAGACAGTTCTGGTAAAGCGCTTTATCAGTAATTGAACGACCCTGACCGGACGGTAGTCCGGTCAGACCCAGCGGGCGGCGTCATGCCGCCCCGATAACCTCTGAAGACTGAGACTTCTATGGCTGCAACGAAGCCGGCTTTCAAAGCCCCAGGCAAACAGGGTGACAAAATTTTCGGTGCACTGGTCCGGCTGGCTGCGCTGATTGTCCTGTTACTGATGGGCGGCATTATCGTCTCCCTGATCATCTCCTCGTGGCCCAGCATCCAGAAGTTTGGTTTCGCCTTTTTGTGGACCAAAACCTGGGATGCGCCCAATGAAGAATTTGGTGCTCTGGTGCCGATCTACGGCACGCTGGTGACCTCCCTTATCGCGCTGATTATCGCCGTGCCGGTCAGTTTTGGTATCGCGCTGTTCCTGACTGAACTCGCACCCGGCTGGCTGCGTCGTCCGCTGGGCACCGCTATTGAGCTGCTGGCGGCGATTCCGAGCATCGTTTATGGCATGTGGGGCCTGTTTGTTTTCGCCCCGCTGTTTGCCGAATATTTTCAGACGCCGGTCAACGACGTCATGTCAGGCATTCCGATTGTCGGCGCGCTCTTCTCCGGCCCCGCTTTCGGTATCGGTATTCTCGCAGCGGGGGTGATTCTGGCCATCATGATCATCCCTTACATCGCCTCCGTGATGCGCGACGTCTTTGAGCAGACGCCGGTCATGATGAAAGAGTCCGCCTACGGCATCGGCTGCACCACCTGGGAAGTGATCTGGCGCATCGTCCTGCCGTTTACCAAAAACGGCGTGATTGGCGGCATCATGCTGGGACTGGGGCGTGCACTGGGTGAGACCATGGCGGTCACCTTTATTATCGGCAACACCTACCAGCTCGACAGCCCGTCGCTGTTTATGCCGGGTAACAGCATTACCTCGGCGCTGGCCAACGAGTTTGCGGAAGCGGAGTCGGGTGTGCATGTTGCCGCGCTGATGGAGCTGGGGCTGATCCTGTTTGTGATTACCTTTATCGTTCTGGCGATTTCCAAGCTGATGATTATGCGCCTGGCGAA
The DNA here is from genome assembly GCF_008631515.1 of Pantoea sp. M_10. Lineage (NCBI taxonomy): Bacteria > Pseudomonadati > Pseudomonadota > Gammaproteobacteria > Enterobacterales > Erwiniaceae > Pantoea > Pantoea sp. M_10. The sequence continues at coordinate 35,421 of NZ_VWUL01000006.1, forward strand.
AAGTGAAGGAGCGCGCTCATGACCACGATTGAAATTCAGGCGCGTGCCGAACTGGACGCTTCACGCCGTAAAATGCAGTCCTGGCGCAGCACCAAAAATAAGATCGCGCTGACGCTGTCGCTGCTGACAATGGCGTTTGGCCTGTTCTGGCTGGTGTGGATCCTCTTCACCACGGTTTCCCGCGGCGTGGATGGCCTCTCCTGGTCCCTGTTTACCGAATCGACCCCGCCACCGAACACTGCGGGCGGCGGGCTGGCGAATGCCCTGGCCGGAAGTGGATTACTGATTTTCTGGTCAACCTTCTTTGGCACGCCGCTGGGGATTCTGGCCGGTATCTATCTGGCGGAATATGGACGCAAGTCCGCCCTGTCAGAGGTGATCCGCTTTATTAACGACATTCTGCTGTCGGCACCGTCGATTGTGGTCGGCCTGTTCGTCTACACCCTTGTGGTGTCGCAGATGCAGCACTTCTCCGGCTGGGCCGGGGTGATAGCGCTGGCGCTGCTGCAGGTGCCGATTGTGATCCGTACCACCGAAAACATGCTGCGTCTGGTGCCAGACAGCATGCGTGAAGCGGCTTACGCCCTGGGCACGCCGAAGTGGAAGATGATCTCGGCCATCACCCTGAAGGCGTCCGTCTCCGGCATCATCACTGGCGTGCTGCTGGCCATCGCCCGCATCGCCGGGGAAACGGCACCGCTGCTGTTTACCGCGCTCTCGAATCAGTTCTGGAGCACGGACATGATGCAGCCGCTGGCCAACCTGCCGGTCACCATCTTTAAGTTCGCCATGAGCCCGTTCGCCGAATGGCAGAGCCTGGCCTGGGCGGGCGTGCTGATTATTACCCTGTGCGTGCTGCTGCTGAACATTGTCGCGCGGGTGATTTTCGCCAAAGGCAAACACGGTTAACTTCCGGCGCGGCCCGCTGCGGCGCCGTATAAGAGAGATGAATGATGAGTATCGCGACGGCATCAGCCGATAAAATTCAGGTCCGTAATCTGAACTTCTATTACGGTAAGTTTCATGCGCTGAAGAACATCAACCTGGATATCGCTAAGAATCAGGTGACGGCATTTATCGGGCCATCGGGCTGCGGTAAATCGACCCTGCTGCGTACCTTTAATAAAATGTACTCCCTCTATCCTGAGCAGCGGGCCGAAGGGGACATTCTGCTGGATGGCGAAAATATTCTGACGGCCCAGCAGGATATTGCGCTGCTGCGCGCCCGCGTCGGCATGGTCTTTCAGAAGCCGACCCCGTTCCCGATGTCGATCTATGACAACATCGCCTTTGGCGTGCGCCTGTTTGAAAAGCTGTCACGTGCCGATATGGATGAGCGCGTGCAGTGGGCGCTGACCAAAGCGGCACTGTGGAATGAAACCAAAGACAAGCTGCATCAGAGCGGTTACAGTCTCTCCGGCGGTCAGCAGCAGCGTCTCTGCATTGCGCGCGGCATCGCGATTCGCCCGGAAGTGTTACTGCTCGATGAGCCCTGCTCGGCGCTGGACCCGATCTCGACGGGGCGTATCGAGGAGCTGATCACCGAGCTGAAACAGGACTACACCGTGGTGATCGTGACGCACAACATGCAGCAGGCGGCGCGTTGCTCTGACCATACGGCCTTTATGTATCTGGGTGAGCTGATTGAGTTCAGCGACACCGACACGCTGTTTACCAAACCGGCGCAGAAGCAGACTGAAGACTACATTACCGGCCGCTACGGCTGATCTGACAGGAGATCGACATGGATAATCTGAATCTGAACAAACACATCTCCGGTCAGTTCAATGCCGAGCTGGAGCATATCCGCACTCAGGTGATGATCATGGGCGGGTTGGTTGAGCAGCAGCTGACCGACGCGATTACCGCGATGCACAACCTGGACGGCGAGCTGGCGCAGCGGGTGATCGACGGTGACCAGAAGGTCAACATGATGGAGGTGGAGATTGATGAAGCCTGCGTGCGCATCATCGCCAAACGTCAGCCAACCGCAATCGATCTGCGGCTGGTGATGGCGATCATCAAAACCATCTCTGAGCTGGAGCGCATTGGCGACGTGGCAGAGAAGATCAGCCGCACGGCGCTGGAGAAGTTTGGTCAGCAGCATCTGCCGCTGCTGGTCAGCCTGGAGTCGCTGGGCCGCCACACCGTACAGATGCTGCATGATGTGCTGGACGCCTTTGCCCGCATGGATCTCAATGAGGCGATCACTATCTACCGTGAAGATAAAAAGGTGGATAAAGAGTATGAGGGCATTGTGCGTCAGCTGATGACCTACATGATGGAAGATCCCCGTACCATTCCCAGCGTGCTGACGGCGCTGTTCTGCGCCCGTGCGATTGAGCGCATCGGCGATCGCTGCCAGAACATCTGCGAAATCATCTTCTATTTCGTTAAAGGTCAGGATTTCCGCCACGTTGGCGGTGACCGTCTCGACGAACTGCTGTCGGGTGATGACGGCAGCAACCGCCCTTCCTGATCCCGCTTACCCTGCGCCTGCCCGGCGCAGGGATAAGCCTTTTCAATTGGTCACACCCTGAACACTCTTTATAATTGCGGCACTTTTCTCTCTGAGGTGCGCAAAGATGTCTCCTTCTCCCCAATCTAAGCCAGGCGTTACGCCCGGCAAAGCGATGCTGGCTGCGGTCAGTGGTTATGCCATGGATGGATTCGACCTGCTGATACTCGGCTTTATGCTGCCGGCTATCTCCGTTTCGCTGGCGCTCAACCCCTCACAGGCGGGATCGCTGGTGACCTGGACGCTGATTGGCGCGGTAATCGGTGGCATCGTGTTTGGTCATCTCAGCGACCGTTTTGGCCGCATCCGTATGCTCACCGTCACGATTCTGGTCTTTTCTGTCTTCACCGGTCTGTGCGCGGTGGCGCAGGGCTACTGGGATCTGCTCGCCTGGCGCACGCTGGCGGGCGTCGGACTGGGCGGTGAGTTTGGTATCGGCATGGCGCTGATTGCCGAAGCCTGGCCGGTGGAGAAGCGCAATCGCGCGTCAGCGTGGGTCGGCATTGGCTGGCAGCTCGGCGTGCTGATGGCGGCCTTTATCACGCCGCCGCTGCTGACGCTTATCGGCTGGCGCGGCATGTTCCTGGTCGGGCTGCTGCCGGCGCTGGTCTCGTTTGCTATCCGCCGCGGCATGGGCGAGCCGGAAGCATATCAGCGTCAGGTTAAGCAGGTGCCGTCGCTCTCTTTCCCGGCGCGCCTGAAGCTGCTGGTGCGCGATCGCACTACCGCCAAAGCCAGCCTCGGCATTTTTATTCTCTGTTCCGTGCAGAACTTTGGCTACTACGGGCTGATGATCTGGATGCCAAGCTACCTCTCCTCCAGCTTTGGCTTCAGCCTGACCAAATCGGGTCTCTGGACGGCGGTCACCGTCGTCGGGATGACCTTTGGCATCTGGCTGTTTGGCGTGCTGGCCGACCGCTTTGCGCGCTGGAAAATTTTCCTGCTCTACCAGTTTGGTGCCGTGGTGATGGTGGTGGTCTACGCCCAGCTGCGCGATCCCACCATTATGCTGGTGACCGGCGCGATCATGGGGATGTTCGTTAATGGCATGATAGGCGGCTACGGTGCGCTGATTTCCGATACCTTCCCGCCGCAGGTGCGGGCCACCGCGCAGAATGTCCTGTTCAACCTGGGTCGTGGCGTGGGCGGCTTTGGGCCGGTGGTGATAGGGCTGCTGGCCAGCCAGTTTTCGTTCACGGCGGCGATTACCCTGCTGGCGCTGATTTATCTGCTGGATATTGTGGCGACGCTGTTCCTGCTGCCGAAGAAGCAGGGTCAGGAAGATACGCTGGGCGCGATTGGCTGACAGACGGTGGCCGGGGGATCGCTCTCCCGGCCATCAGGGCTTTCTGATACTGCTCAGCGTGCGCCGGGATGGCACGATCAGTTCATCAGCGGCAGGAGCTGCCGATAGAGGGTTGCAAAGGTTTCCCGGCGTGAGCGGTACTCCGCCATTCTGCCGGGATCCGGCTGATGCCGCTGCACCCGCACCGGTGTCGGGACGGTGACGCTGGCATCCAGCGCCTGCTGTGCCAGCCTGGCCGCGCCCAGGGCCGGGCCAACCTCGCCGCCATGACAGTAATCCAGCGTCTGGCCGCTGATATCCGCCAGCATCTGACGCCACAGCGCACTGCGCGCCCCGCCGCCGATCAGCATAATGCTCTCTGGCTGAACACCACACTCATGCAGCACATCCATGCCCTGCGCCAGCGCAAAGCCGACCCCCTCCAGCACCGACCGCGCCAGCTCGGGACGACCATGCTGGTGGGTAAAACCAAAGAAGGCGCCGAGGGCGTTGGGATTGTTGTGCGGCGTGCGTTCACCGGAAAGATAGGGCAGAAACCAGAGTGGCGGCACGTCATCACGCGCCCGCGCGGCTTCATCCAGCAGCTCAGGCACATCCCGGCAGCCGGTCAGCGTCGCGGCCCAGTCCAGACAGGAGGCCGCACTCAGCATCACCGACATCAGATGCCAGCGCTGCGGCAGCGCGTGACAGAAGCTGTGAACGGCCTGCTGCGGATTGCTGAGATAGCCATCGCTCACCACAAAATAGACGCCGGAGGTGCCCAGCGACAGCATCCCCTGGCCGGGTTCGGTCATGCCGACGCCTGTGGCGCCGGCGGCATTGTCGCCCCCGCCTGCGGCCAGCGGCACCGCGTTCATCTTCCAGCGTATCGCCAGGTCAGCATGTAAGGAGCCGGTCAGGGCATTGCCCTCATAGAGTTGCGGCATCTGGTCGCGACTGAGATCGCAGGCGTGCAGCATCACATCGCTCCAGTCACGCTGCGCCACATCCAGCCACATCGTGCCTGCGGCATCTGACATATCCGTGGCGAAGTCGCCACTCATCCGCCAGCGCAGGTAATCCTTGGGCAGCAGCACGTGCGCGATCTGACGGAAGATGGCCGGTTCATGCTGCTGCACCCACAGCAGTTTGGGGGCCGTGAAGCCGGGCATCATCAGGTTACCGGTGATCGCCCGTGAATCCGGTACCTTCTGCTCCAGCTTACGGCACTGCGCCTCACTGCGTCCATCATTCCAGAGCATGGCCGGGCGTAAGACCTGGTTTGCGCTGTCGAGCAGCGTCGCTCCATGCATCTGTCCGCTCAGCCCGATGGCCTGCACGGCATCCAGATCCTGCTGTGCGCTCAGCGCCTGCATCGCCTGATCCAGCGCCTGCCACCAGCTTTCGGGATCCTGCTCGCTCCACAGGGGGTGTGGACGCGAAACCTGCAGCGGCGAGGTTTCTGTCGCCACCACGTTGCCCTGTGCACCCATCAGCACCACTTTGACGCCAGAGGTGCCTAAATCGATCCCGATATACATGCTCCGCTCCTGAAGGTTCAGAAATCAAACAGATAGTGATTCACCAGATTTTCCAGCTGCTCCTGACGCCCGCTCTGATGCTGCGGATTGAGCTGCTGCTGCTGAGCATGCGCCGCCAGCGCGTCGAGGGAAAACTCGCCTTTCAGAATTTGCTGGCCGAACTCACTATTCCAGCCGCTGTAGCGCTGCGCCACACGCTTATCCAGCTCGCCGTCGCTGATCATGCGCGCCGCCACCTTCAGCGCCAGCGCCATCGTATCCATTGCCCCGATATGACCGTAGAAGAGATCATATTTGTCGGTGCTCTGACGACGCACTTTGGCATCAAAGTTTAAACCGCCGGTGGTAAAGCCGCCCGCTTTAAGGATTTCATACATCACCAGCGCGTTCTCTTCCACGCTGACCGGGAACTGATCGGTGTCCCAGCCACACTGCGGATCGCCACGGTTCGCATCCACCGAACCGAAAATGCCCAGCGCAATGGCGGTGGCAATTTCGTGATGGAAGGAGTGACCGGCCAGCGTGGCGTGGTTCGCCTCCACGTTCACCTTGATCTCTTTCTCCAGCCCGAACTGTTTCAGGAAGCCATAAACCGTGGCGACATCGTAGTCATACTGATGTTTGGTCGGCTCCTGCGGTTTCGGTTCGATCAGCAGCGTGCCCTGGAAGCCGATTTTATGTTTATGTTCGACGACCATCTGCATAAAGCGGCCAATCTGCTCGCGCTCCTGCCGCAGATCGGTATTCAGCAGCGTTTCATACCCTTCACGTCCCCCCCACAGCACATAGTTTTCGCCGCCCAGCGTTTTCGTCGCCTGCATGGCGCTGCAGACCTGCGTCGCTGCCCAGGCAAAGACCGCCGGATCGGGGTTGGTCGCCGCGCCTGCGCCATAGCGCGGATGAGTAAAGCAGTTAGCGGTACCCCACAACAGTTTCACGCCGGTCTCCTGCTGTTTCTCCAGCAGCTTATCGGTCATGGCGGCAAAGTTTTCTTTGTAGCTTTGCAGCGAATCCCCTTCCGGTGAGACGTCCACGTCGTGGAAGCAGTACCAGGGCACATTCAGCTTGTGGAAAAACTCAAAGGCCACATCCGCCTTCTGCTTTGCCAGCTGCAATGCATCGCCGCTTTTCTGCCAGGGACGATCAAAGGCGCCGACACCAAACATATCCGCGCCGTTCCAGCAGAAGGTATGCCAGTAGCAGGCGGCAAAGCGCAGATGTTCCGCCATGGTCTTGCCGAGGATCACCTCATCAGGATTGTAGTGGCGGAAAGCGAGAGGATGCGTCGACTGGGGACCTTCATAACGAACCCGATCGATCTGATCGAAATAAGCGTGCATGGTTTGCTCCTTAGCATCAGTACCCGAATGGTCTGCGTTGAAGCCATATTTGATATGGGTGACTGACTCAGCTCAATTACGATATTTCACTCCGGGTTTCAGATAATTATTATTTGTGCGCTGGCTCGCAAAATAAGGCTATTCCACGCGGAGCGTCGCGCGCGGCATGGTTTCTCCGAAAAGGATGAAAATTCGATCGCGCTCATAAAAAAACAAATAAACCAAAAAACGTAATAGCCGGATAAAAATCAGTAATTGCTGTCATTCAGAAATAAGGGCAACAATTCATCCGCCTGGTTTATCGGCCTGACACGAAAATAGCCTCAACCTACAGGATGATCACAATGAAGATGAAACATGCACTGTTTGCTGCCTGTGCGGCGCTGGCGCTGTTCAGCCAGACCAGCCTGGCGAAAGAAGTGAAGATCGGCATGGCAATTGATGATTTGCGCCTGGAGCGCTGGCAGAAAGATCGCGATATCTTTGTAAAACAGGCCGAGTCGCAGGGCGCTCAGGTGTTTGTTCAGTCTGCGAACGGCAATGAAGAAACCCAGATGTCGCAGATTGAAAATATGATCAATCGTGGTGTCGATGTGCTGGTCATTATTCCTTACAACGGTCAGGTGCTGAGTAACGTCGTCGCAGAAGCGAAGCGGGAAGGCATTAAAGTGCTGGCCTATGATCGCATGATAAATAATGCCGATATCGATTTTTATATCTCTTTTGATAATGAAAAAGTGGGTGAACTGCAGGCCGAAAGCATTGTGAAACAGGTGCCTAAGGGCAACTATTTTTTAATGGGCGGATCGCCGGTGGATAATAACGCCCGCCTGTTCCGCGCCGGACAGATGAAAGTGTTAAAACCCTATATCGATAACGGCAGCATCAAAATTGTTGGCGATCAGTGGGTCGATGCCTGGCTGCCGGAAAATGCGCTGAAGATTATGGAAAATGCCCTGACCGCCAATGGTAACCATATCGATGCGGTGGTCGCCTCTAACGATGCTACCGCCGGGGGAGCGATTCAGGCGCTGAGCGCGCAGGGACTGGCAGGGAAAGTGGCCATCTCCGGGCAGGATGCCGATCTGGCGGCGATTAAGCGCATTAAAGCGGGCACTCAGACCATGACCGTTTACAAGCCGATCACCGAGCTGGCGACCGAAGCGGCGAAAATCGCGGTCGAGCTGGGCGATGGCAAAACACCCGCCAGCAACAGCACGCTGAACAACGGCCTGAAAGATGTGCCGTCGCGGCTGCTGAAGCCGATTCCGGTTAACAAAGACAATATCGAAAGCACCGTGGTGAAAGACGGTTTCCACAAACAGAGCGAACTCTGACCGCGCAAAGCGTGAGGGAGAACAGTCGATGCTGCTGGAAATGAAAAACATCACCAAGCGTTTCGGTGCCGTGAAAGCGCTGAATGATGTCAGCCTGCACCTGGAGGCGGGCGAAGTGATGTCGCTTTGCGGTGAGAATGGTTCAGGCAAATCGACCCTGATGAAAATCCTGTGCGGACTCTATCCGCACGGCGATTTCGAGGGGCAGATCCACTTCTCTGGCGACGAAATTCAGGCACAGACGATTCGCGATACCGAGCGTAAAGGCATCGTGATCATTCATCAGGAGCTGGCGCTGGTGCGGCAACTGACGGTGATGGAGAACATCTTCCTCGGTGCCGAACTGAGCCGGTTCGGCATGGTGGATGATGAAACCATGACCCTGCGCTGCCAGCAGCTGCTGGCGCGGGTCGGGCTCAACGTCTCTCCCGCCACCCGCGTGGGGGAGTTAGGTCTGGGCCAGCAGCAGCTGGTGGAGATTGCCCGCGCCCTTAACAAACAGGTCCGGCTGCTGATTCTGGATGAGCCGACCTCCTCCCTGACCGAGCAGGAGACGGAGGTGCTGCTCGGTATCATCCGCAATCTGCGTGAACACGGCATCGCCTGCATCTACATTTCGCACAAGCTGAATGAGGTGAAGGCGATCTCCGACACCATCTGCGTCATCCGCGACGGTCAGCACATTGCCACCCGTCCGGCGGCGGGCATGAGCGAAGATGACATCATCACCATGATGGTCGGCCGCGAGCTGACCGCGCTCTATCCTCATGCACCGCATGAGATCGGCGACCTGGTGCTGAAGGTGGAAAACCTCACCGCCTGGCATCCCGTCAACCGCCATATCCGCCGCGTCAACAACGTCTCTTTTACGCTGCGACGCGGTGAAATCCTCGGCATCGCCGGGCTGGTGGGCGCGGGCCGAACCGAAACGGTGCAGTGTCTGTTTGGTGTCTGGCCGGGCCGCTGGCAGGGCGACATCTGGATCAATGGTCAGCAGGTCAGCATCACCGACTGCCGCGCCGCGATTGCGCACGGCATCGCGATGGTGCCGGAAGATCGCAAAAAGGATGGCATCGTGCCGCTGATGGCGGTGGGCAAAAATATTACCCTGGCGGCGCTGGATCAGTTCAGCCACCGGCTCTCGACCCTGGATGAAGCGCAGGAGCAGCAGGCCATCAACGACGCGATCGGCCGGCTGCGGGTCAAAACCTCCTCGTCAGAACTGCCGATTGGCCGGTTAAGCGGCGGCAATCAGCAGAAAGCCATTCTGGCGAAATGCCTGCTGCTGAACCCGAAAATCCTGATTCTGGATGAGCCGACGCGCGGCATCGATGTGGGCGCGCGTCAGGAGATCTATCTGCTGATCAATGCGCTGGTTCAGCAGGGGATCGCCGTCATTGTGATTTCGTCTGAGCTGCCGGAAGTGCTGGGCCTGAGCGATCGGGTGCTGGTGATGCATGAAGGGCAGATCAAAGCCGATTTAGTTAACGATAACCTGACTCAGGAGCAGGTGATGGAAGCTGCCCTGCGGAGTGAACATTATGCTTAAAAGTGAAAGTACCCAAAGCCGCCTCTCCGGCACGCCGGGCAAACCGTCACCGGGCAGGTTCACGCTGCCTGACCTGCAGGTGCTGGTAATGCTGGGCGCGATTGTCGTGATTGCGCTGTTCTTTACCTGGACCACCGATGGCGCATGGCTCAGTGCGCGTAACGTCTCTAACCTGCTGCGTCAGACCGCCATCACCGGCATCCTGGCCGTCGGCATGGTGTTCGTGATTATCTCGGCGGAGATCGACCTGTCGGTGGGTTCGATGATGGGCCTGCTCGGCGGGGCCGCGGCGATATTCGACGTCTGGCTTGGCTGGCCGCTGCCGCTGACGATTGTGGTGACGCTGGTGATGGGGCTGCTGCTCGGCACCTGGAATGGCTGGTGGGTGGCCTACCGCAAAGTGCCGTCGTTTATCGTCACGCTGGCGGGGATGCTGGCGTTCCGCGGCATCCTGGTCGGGATTACCGACGGCACCACGGTGGCACCAATTACGCCGGGAATGTCGCAGATTGGTCAGAGCTATCTGCCGGACGGCGTCGGTTTCGGCTTTGGCTTTGTCGGTCTGGCGCTGTTTATGCTGTGGCAGTGGCGTCTGCGGCTGCGCCGTCAGCAGCTCGGGCTGCCGCAGGGCGCGGCCAGCGGCACGGTGGGCCGTCAGGCGATCACCGCGATTCTGGTGCTGGGGGCCATCTGGTTACTTAATGACTATCGCGGCGTGCCGACGCCGGTATTGCTGCTGGTCATGCTGTTGCTGGCGGGCATGTTTATGGCTACCCGCACCGCCTTTGGCCGTCGTATCTACGCCATCGGCGGCAATATCGATGCTGCGCGCCTTTCGGGCATTAACGTGGCGCGCACCAAGCTGGCGGTGTTTGCCATCAACGGCGTGATGGTGGCGATCGCCGGGCTGATCCTCAGTTCGCGGCTGGGCGCTGGCTCGCCGTCGGCGGGTAACATCGCGGAACTCGACGCGATCGCCGCCTGTGTCATCGGCGGCACCAGTCTGGCCGGGGGGGTCGGTTCCGTGGCCGGGGCGGTGATGGGCGCCTTTATCATGGCATCGCTGGATAACGGCATGAGCATGATGGATGTGCCGACCTTCTGGCAGTACATCGTCAAAGGGGCGATTCTGCTGCTGGCGGTGTGGATGGATACGGCCACGCGGCGTCGGGTGTAATCGCGCGGACGATCACATTGTGGCGCAAACAATTTTTTTGCCCCTGTCAGCCGTGCTATGCAATGCGCTGAGCATTTAAGGGAACGCGCCACCATGCATGACAAACGCTATCGCATTACCCTGCTGTTTAACGCCAACAAAGTGTATGACCGCCAGGTTGTGGAGGGGGTCGGGGAGTATCTGCAGGCATCGCAGACTGACTGGGATATCTTCATCGAAGAAGATTTCCGCTGCCGCATCGACAACATCCGCGAATGGCTGGGAGATGGGGTGATCGCCGATTACGACGATCGCTCCATCGAAACCCTGCTGTCGAATGTTTCCGTGCCGATAGTGGGCGTCGGAGGCTCCTACCACCGGCCGCAAGATTATCCGCCGGTGCACTACATCGCCACTGACAACGCCGCGCTGGTAGAGAAAGCCTTTCTGCACCTGAAAGAGAAGGGGATCAATCGCTTTGCCTTTTATGGATTACCGGCCTCCAGCGGCAAGCGCTGGGCGCAGGAGCGGGAACAGGCGTTTCGCCAGCTGGTGGGGCGCGAACGCTATCAGGGCGTGGTCTATCAGGGAATGGAAACTGCGCCTGCCAACTGGCAGCACGCCCAGAACCGGCTCGCCGACTGGCTGCAGACGCTGCCGCCGCAAACCGGGATTATCGCCGTCACCGACTCACGGGCGCGGCACCTGCTGCAGGCGTGCGAACACCTGAAAATTCCGGTGCCGGAGAAGCTTACGGTGATCGGGATTGATAATGAGGAGCTGACCCGCTATCTGTCGCGCGTGGCGCTCTCTTCCGTGGCGCAGGGCTCGCGGCAGATGGGCTATCAGGCGGCCAAGCTGCTGCACCGGCTGCTGGATAAGCAGCCCCTGCCGCTTCAGCGCATTCTGGTGCCGCCGGTAAAAGTGATCGCCCGCCGCTCGACCGACTTCCGCTCGCTGCGCGACCCGGCGGTGATTCAGGCGATGCACTACATCCGCTTTAATGCCTGCAAGGGGATCAAGGTGGAGCAGGTGCTGGATGCGGTCGGGCTGTCACGCTCCAATCTGGAAAAACGCTTCCGGGATGAAACCGGCGACACCATTCATGCGATGATCCACCGCGAAAAGCTGGAAAAAGCGCGCGAACTGCTCGCGTCCTCCTCGCTTAACATCAATGAGATCTCACAGATGTGCGGCTACCCCTCGTTGCAGTATTTCTACTCGGTCTTTCGCAAAAGCTACGACACCACCCCGAAAGAGTACCGGCAGCATCACGGGGAGAATGTGTTGTAGGGGAGAGTCTCTGCAGCCTCACACCCGCTGCTCACTCTGCTCCAGCACCGCCAGCGCCAGCCCGTTCGCCGGATCAATCCGGGTCGCGGGGAAGTACAGCTGGGTGTGCGTGGCGGTAAAGGCGAAGGCGTTGCCCTGCGCTGTGTCGCGCACCGCTTTGCAGAAAAGCTCGCTGGCGCTCCACGGGCAATCAATGATGATGGTGGCGGGGTTCAGCAGCAGCATGATCTGACTCAGCGCCGCACCGAGATAGCCCCCCGCCTGGGTCATCACCGTATCCACCACGCGTGGCGCACTGTCGCGGTTCTGCCAGCTCAGGCCAGGCTGATGCTGCGCCAGCAGCTGATTCACGGCAGGTTTGCTGACCAGCGCCTCCAGACAGCCGCGCCGGCCACAGCTGCAGCGTGGTCCGCCGGGCTGAACGATCAGATGTCCCGCCTCACCCGCGGTCCAGCTGTGCCCGGTAAACACGTCGCCATGCTGGATCAGTGCGCCGCCGATGCCTTCGGCAATCCGCAGATAAAAATGCCCGCTCTCCACGGAGAGTCCGTGCTGCTCGACGGCCAGCAGCGCTGCCGCTTTGACATTGTTCATGATGCGGATGGGCAGGCGAACGTGTCTGCGCAGCGTGCTCAGCAGGTCTACATCCTGCCATTCAAGCGGCAGGGAGAGATGCATCCAGCCCCGGCGGGGATCGACGATGCCGGGAAAGCCAAGGCCGAAGCCAAGCAGATCGGGATAGCGCTCTGTCAGTTCCCGGCAGAGCATCGCCAGCTCCGCCAGCAGGCGGGTCGGGTTACTGGTATCGGTGCGCAGCGTCTGTTCCGCCAGCACCTGCGAAAAGTAGTCGCAGACCCGCCAGTGGATGACGTTGCGTTCTACCATAATGCCCGCGCTCTTGAGCTTTTCCGGCCGCAGGGCGATGCCGATTTTAGGCCGTCCGGCGGCCGCCACGCTGACCGGTCCCAGCTCCTCAATCAGTCCCTGATCCAGCAGGTCATCAATGATGAGTGAGACGGTGTTCTTACTGAGTTCCAGTGCCTCCGCCAGATCCTGACGCGACGTGACGCGCAGTTTACGTAACCGGGCCATTACCCGTTTCTGATTGTTCAGTCGCAGGAGTGCAGGGCCTTTGCCGTTTGTTTTCATCACGGATCCACCCAACAGAGGAGACTGATTTCAGTGTATCAGCCCGTGAGAAACGTTGATCTGACACTTTTGTGTGCTGTTTCACACAACCTCGCTATCAGGGATAACCCTCGGCAGCAGGCGGGCGGGTAAGCGAAACGGTGCGCGTTTCGGATAAGAGTGAGGGAACGAGAGGGCAGCGGTGCGGCCCCGGGAGGAGAGCCGCACCTGTGGAGAGAGGCGTCAGCGCGCGGAGGAATTAATATTCGTCGCCGCGCACCCGGCTGCGGTAACTTTCCCAGTCAAACCGCACCCACAGGCTGTTGCCAAGCCGCATACGATCCATCACTCGCTCGCCCAGCAGGGCATTCATACCGGCATGGTCGAGGTTCGATAACATGCCGGTCGGGCGTTTGGAGGAGGAGCGGCGATCGACGATCTGGTTGATGATCACTTTTTCATAGCGCGATTCGCTCTGCATACCGATCTCATCAATCACCAGCAGGTCGACACTGCTCAGATCCTGAATCAGCCGCTCTTCGGTAATGCCGCTGCTGCCGCTGAAGGTGCCCTTCATGCTTGACATCAGGTCGGCGACCGTCACGATCAGCACGCTTTTGCCGCGCAGGATCAGGTCATTGCCGATCGCCGCGGCCAGATGGTTCTTACCGGTGCCGGGACGTCCTGAAAAGACAAAGCTGGCGATGCTGCCGTCAAATTCTGCGGCATACTGTCGTGCCAGCTCCAGCGCCTTACGCTGGCCCTCATTCTCAACCCGGTAATTATCAAACGAGCAGTTGATATGCAGTTCGCGAATGCCGGAACGGCCCATCACGCGCTGCATTTTCATGGCGCGGTTCTCGCGTACTATCGCCTCTGAGCGCAGGCGACCCTGCTCCTGATTCCACGCCAGCAACTCCTGGCCATTGGCAAATTTGGGGCGGGTGCCTTCAGGCATCATTTTTTTCAGACGGCTAAAGAGATCGTTTGGCGTTTTCATCATTCACCTCGGAAACCATCGGGAATGGTACGGTCAGGATCGGGCAACTGGGTGATATCACGCTTCGGTTGCCCGCCATTTGCGGCGCGGTTCATCTGGATGCTGCGCGCCAGTTTCTGCTGCCACTGGACATGATGGAACATCCGGCCTTCCGCCTGCCAGTAGGCGACAAAGGCCGCCAGCTCGCCCGGCGTGACGGCTTCAGCCAGCGCCACGCCCCAGATCGCGGCCTGGCGCGTAAAGTCGGCATCCGGCTGCCAGCCCGGATACATGGCGAACTTCCCGGCCGGTGTGTGGATCGCGGCGGGCGCATCGTCATACAGGCTGTCATCCAGCGCCACATCATTCGGTTGCCGGGCGGCAGCTTCCAGCGCCAGCAGCTCGGCCAGACGCGCCGGGGTGATGGCATACATCACCGGCGCATAGTTATCTAACACCGCCAGCGTGCCCTTTTCCGCCTGCTGCAGGGCAGTCAGCGGATCCTGTCGGAAGGCATCCAGGCCAATGAGCGTTGAAGTTAAGATTTTAGCTGACATGAAAAGACCTGAGGTTAACGAACACCTTGCGCCGGGAACCTGTCGCCGGCGCAGAAGGGGTTATTGTACCTTTTTTAACGGAGGGGATCGCTTAAAAAGCAGGAGTGCGGGTCAGTGCGAGGTCACCGGCGACGTGGCATGGCGGGCCGGTGCAGATTCCGGTGCGCGCACGCTAAGGGCAGCAGCGGTGGGGCGGGTCTGCCATACATAGCGAACCGAGGCGAGCCAGCACAGACTGTATCCCAGCAGCTCAGTCCCCTCTTCGGCCATGTTTTTCACCACCCGGTTGTAATCCCCCAGCATCAGGTGCTGCCACAGCACATGCACACCAAACAGTCGGGAGAAGACCAGCACCACTAAAAAGCCGGAGGCCATGACCGGCCAGCTGCGGTGCTGCAATAGTGCGGCCAGCGCATGCACGCTTTTTTTCGGCGTGCGCAGCGCGACGGCCAGTGAGCCCGCAGTGACGGCCAGCGCAAACCAGACCCAGCTGCCATGCTGAATGGCATCAAACACGAAGTCGAGTTCACGGATCAGCATACAGGCGTAAAAACCGGCGACCAGAGTCAGCGCCCCGCGCTGATCGGGACGGCGTCGGGCCGCGATAAAAAAGAGTGCGGCGATGGTCGCCAGCATCACTTCCTGAGTGGTTTCGGTCAATGAGGTCTCATGCAGTGCGTCGTTCATCCAGGCGACGTCGATGTAGACAGGAACGATGGTGAGGGCAAGAAACAGCGCTGCCAGCAGAAAAACCGCGATTTCGCGGCCAATAAGAGTGAGATCGTTGCGCATAGTGTTACCAGTATAATGATTAGCAGGCTCATTATATTTTAAACGCCCGACCGCCTTTCTCTTTTTATGCCCCGCTCAGAAGCTGGCGCTGAAGCCGAAGCTGTAAAGTTGCTGTTCCTGATTATTCAGCGCTTCGTTTTGTGAAAATGAGGCGAACGCCGCCAGATTGTCGTTCAGCGGCAGCTGCGCCCCAATACTCAGGTCGATGCCCTCGCTCTGATCCGGGCCGTTCGTCGCCTCGCGGCGGGGAGTCTGGGGCGTCTCCGCCAGCAGATAGCGATAGCTGAGCTGCGCCCAGGGCGATATCCATCCCTGCTGCGAATCGATGCGCCAGCCGACGCTGGCACTCTGCTCGCGACTCTGCTGATCGCTGTAGTCACATTGCAGACAGTTTATGGGTTGCGGATCGACGGCATACTGCGCCACCGGCCCGGTGGTAAGCGACGGCGCAACAGGCATCTCCACGCCAGCCCGGTAGCGTTTTCCCAGCGGGGTGGTGCCTGCGCTGCCGGTTTCACTGTGCAGCGCGATGGGTGAGGCGGTGGGAGAGTTAATGGCGGCTTCAAACAGGGCGCGGTTTTCGTCATTGAAGGTGAGGGGCGTCAGCGCGATCTTCTCTGCCAGTATCGTGTCGTAGTCCGGCAGAAAGTCGGCGTGCGGCGGCGCAGAGAGGCCGCTCCGGGCAAAAGCCGGTGCCATTAAGATTAACAGCCATGCAGCACAGCAGGTTCTCAGACCTTTCCAACCGCTTTTCGGCGACATCTCTTCTCCAGGCAGGGCTGAAGTTATTATCCGGCGTCGTAATTAAAATTCGCGCTGTCTCTGTTATTTAACCGCTGATCGTTTAACTATCAACCGATTAATTTTAAGATCAAGCGGACCGCTAAAATATTCTCGTTAAAAGGAACAAAGCGATGCAACGATGTGGTTGGGTAACACAGGATCCCCTCTATCTGGCTTATCACGACAGGGAATGGGGGGTGGCACAGAGAGACAAGCGTGCGCTGTTTGAGATGCTCTGTCTGGAAGGACAGCAGGCGGGACTCTCCTGGATCACCGTGCTGAAAAAGCGGGAAAATTATCGCGAGGCGTTTCACCAGTTCGATCCGCAGGCGATTGCGCAGATGGACGCGCCAGCGATCGACCGGTTGCTGCTGAACAGCGGCATAATCCGCCATCCCGGCAAAATCGCCGCCATTATCGCGAATGCCCGCGCTTACCTGGAAATGGAGGCGAAAGGTGAGGATTTCAGCCAGTTCGTCTGGCAATTTGTCGATAACGTGCAAATCGTTCACCATTACCCCGACTACAGCCTGGCCCCCACCACGTCAGAGCAGGCCATTGCGCTCTCAAAGGCGTTAAAGCAGCGTGGTTTTAAATTCATCGGCCCGACAATTTGCTATTCCTTTATGCAGGCCTGCGGGCTGATAAACGATCATCAGAGCAACTGTTTCTGCCATCCTGATGCCATTACCCGCTGATTCTTCATAAATCAGGATTTTTCCTCATACATCCCTGTTCCACAGGCGGCATAATCGTGCCACTTATGGGGAAGGTTTTCCCCTGTGTCTCGACTGTAAGGGAACAAAAATGCAGAAGAAATTAATCGCGATCACCCTGTTACTGAGCGGCAGCCTGGCCCTGCCTGGCTGCACCACCAATCCTTACACCGGTGAATCACAGGCGGGTAAGTCAGGCGTAGGCGCGGGCCTCGGCGCATTAGTGGGTGCCGGTGTCGGCGTGCTTTCATCGTCGAAGAAAGATCGCCGTAAAGGTGCCCTGATTGGTGCCGCAAGCGGCGCGGCACTGGGCGGTGGCGTGGGCTACTACATGGACGTGCAGGAAGCGAAACTGCGTGACAAGATGCGCGGCACTGGCGTCAGCGTGACCCGTAATGGCGATAACATCGTCCTCAACATGCCCAACAATGTCACCTTCGACTCCAGCAGCAGCAATCTGAAACCCGCAGGCGCAAACACCCTGACCGGTGTTGCAATGGTGCTGAAAGAGTATCCAAAAACGGCGGTAAACGTCGTGGGTTACACCGACAGCACCGGCACCCGTGCGCTGAATATGCGTCTCTCTCAGCAGCGTGCTGAAAGTGTCGCCAGCGCGCTGATCGTGCAGGGCGTGGCCAGCGATCGCCTGCGTACGCAGGGTGCAGGCCCGGATAACCCGGTTGCCACCAACAGCACCGAAGCCGGCAAAGCGCAAAACCGTCGTGTTGAGATCACACTCACCCCGCTGGGCTAGCCGTGGTCGCCCCCTCTCGGGGGCGCCCTTTTTTCTGGAAAGTCTCACGTTAAAAGCACCAGAAAGCGTTCTGTGGATAGAGCCAGCAGAGGCTTTATGGTAGCCTGATCAAAAATTGATCAGTGGAAATTCCCCTATGTCTCTTAAAGCCATCGCGGCGGTTTTAGGTCTCTCTGTCACCACCGTCAGCCGCGCCCTCAATGGTTACCAGGATGTCGCTCAGGAGACGCGTAAACGCATCGAAGCGGAGGCGCAACGGCGCGGCTACCGGCCTAATGCGGCGGCCAGACGGCTGAAAACCGGTCGCGCTAACGCGGTGGGCCTGGTCTGTCCGCCGGGAGCTTCGCCTCTGAGTGGCAGCGATTTCAGCGATATGTTACTGGCACTCGAGCATCACCTGGGCGGTTATGATATTAACCTGCTGCTGCTGACAGATAAGCAGCAGAACCCTCCGGCGCTCACCCGCCTGTTGCGCAGCGGGGCTGTTGATGCCCTGATTATCGGCCACACCCGGCCAGATGACTGTCGGCTTCATGCGCTGCTGCAGACCGATTTTCGCTTTCTGACGCTGGGTCGCAGCGATCTGCCCGCCACCTATGCCTGGTTTGATGTTGACCACCTTGCCGGTTCGCAGCTGGCGGTGGAGTGGTCGCTGGCACAGGGACGGCGGCGGATCGCCTGGCTTGGCAGTGAGGAGAACAGCAGCCGCGCGCGCGACCGGCGTCAGGGCTATCTGATGGCGCTGGGTGATCTCGCGCCTTATGCGATGGCGGCAGTGGCACCGACGCGCCGTGCCGGCTATCAGCAGACCCGGCAGTGGCTGGCAGAGGGGCCGATACCGGAGGTGATCATCACCGACTGTGGTGCGCTGGCGGAAGGCGCGGCTGTGGCGCTGCATCAGGCCGGACGCGCAGGGGGTGAGGATGCCATCCTGCTGGCAGGCTGGGAGGGATTACCGGGGGATGCGATTCTCGATCATCCCATTGTCGCGATTCGTCAGGCAACGCCACATCAGGCTGGAGAGCAGGTGGCGGAGATGATTGTCCGGCTGATCGAGGGGGCGCCGCCGGAGACGTTACAAACCCTGTGGCAGCCCTGGCTGCAATTACCGGCGTAGCGCTTTTTGCTCCGGGCTGCGCTTGTGCTAGTCTCTGCCGAATTTATAATTTTGCAGGATATCTCATGAAAACCAGGCCGCCTCGCGCCACCATCAGCGATGTTGCTCACGCGGCTCGGACCGGTAAAACCAGCGTTTCACGTTATCTGAACGGTGAACTACATCTGCTCTCCGCCGATCTGAAAGCGCGGATTGAACAGGCGATAGCGGACCTCAGCTATCGTCCGAGCCAGATGGCACGCGGTCTGAAACGCGGGCGTACGCGCCTGATTGGGCTGATTATCGCCGATATCACTAACCCCTATTCCGTCGATGTCATGAGTGGCATTGAAGCCGCCTGTCGTGAGCAGGGCTTTACGCTGCTGATGTGTAATACCAACAACGAAGTGGATCTGGAGCAGCACTACCTCCAGCTGCTGAGCAGTTATCAGGTTGAAGGCATCGTGGTTAATGCGGTCGGGATGCGCGAAGAGGTGCTGAATCATCTGCAGCAGTCCCTGCTGCCGATGGTGCTGATTGACCGCAAAATCCCCGATTTTCCCTGCGATGTGGTGGGCCTGAACAACGCCGAAGCCGCCGAAACCGCTACGCGCCATCTGGTCGACAATGGCTATGAGGTATTGATGTTTCTCAGTGAACCGCTGGGCAGTGTCAATACGCGCCGCGAGCGTCTGCAGGCGTTCCGCCATCTGCTGGCGGCGCATCCGCAGGTTGAGCATCAGAATGTGGAAGTGGTGCTGCATCAGCCCGATGCGCTCGACGCGGCGCTGCTGGCATTTCATCAGCAGCATGCGGGCAAACGCTGTGCGGTGATGGTCGCCAACGGGGCGCTGACGCTGCAGGTGGCGCGATCGCTGCAGCGACTCAACCTGCAGTGGGGCCGCGATATCGGCCTGCTCGGTTTCGATGAGCTGGAGTGGGCGGCGCTGGCCGGTGTCGGGATTACCACGCTGAAACAGCCGACCTGGCAGATTGGCTTCAGCGCGCTGGAGCGACTGATTGCCCGTATTGATGGCAGTGACCTGCCGGTTGCCGAACAGGTGTTCTCCGGCGAGCTGATCGTTCGCGGCTCCAGCCAGCCGCTTCCCTGAGGTTCAGGTTTGTTCTTACTTCGGGCTGAGCGGGCAAATCAGAGAGTGTGTCGTTAAGGTATTGTCGAAAGGGACGAAAGAAGCCTGCTCAGGACAGGCTTCTTACTGGCTTACAAAGGCAGGCCGGAGAGAGTTAAATTAACAGCACACACGCTGAGAGGGCCTGGGCCTGGCGTCGAGAAAACTTTTATATTATCAAACCATTCATCCGGGCTTCCCCGAAGATAATAAAGTTTTTTTCTGGCTCGCCTGAATCACTCATATTCACGGAGCCAGCAACGCGTTCGGCTTCTGACTTATCTATGTTTCTCATTCCGATCTCCTTAATTTGCATCCGTGTAGTCGTATATTTTCGATAACCTTTTCTAAGGATTCCTGCCTGAGGATGTCGCCCGTTAATAGCGTTACGGGCAGATTATTATATTCTTTTCTTACTTTTATTTTGTCTATCTCTTTTTTCTGCCAAAGACCGCATGCCGCCCAGGCTTTACCTTCAGGTGTGGCGGTTGCAGATTCCATCACACTTTCAAATATCTTTACAGAGTTGTTATCTTTTAAAGCTTTTCCATATATCAGTTGTTGCGGCATTTCCTTCGCAATAAATCCATTGAAGCCCATCGAAAATAGAGTGGCAGTGGAGAGTTCCTTTTCTATGTCCTGATCGGGTTGGGCTGAAACCGTTGTTAATCCTGAAGCAAGTAATAGTGTTATTAAAATCCATTTCATCTGCAAAACCTCCGTTTGCTATCTTATTACCGACTATAAATGACGCTGAGCAATAATAGGATGGAAATAAAGGAATTAAATTTAACAGCATCATAAAATGACGGTTTTTGTTTTTTCCGATCCGTTTTTGCATTAATCCCGCTAACGCTTTTCAGTGACGATGACTTCATAGCTATCCGGATCCCTCTTAACATGATAAAAATCCTCACTTTTTTCATTCAGCGGATCTGACTGAAATGCACTTAGCGTACAATCCTGCGTTTGTAAGCCTCAGACCTCTCTTCGTGCTCGCTTCGTGAGCACGATCATAGTTTCACAGTTTGCTGCTTTGCTTTGGAACCGGTTCCATTTAGGGTTTTTGTATCCGCTACGCGCAAAAACCTGCCATGGAGCAGAACATGAAACCTGACATCATTGTGGTGACCGCCGCTTATGGCCATGCGCAGATCGCCGCACTCGGCGGCCAGACTTCGCTGCTGCCGATCATTCAGCAGGCTGGTGCTGATGGCGTCGAAATCCGCCGCGAACTGCTTGATGACGCGGCGCTGGCCGATCTGCCCGCACTGGCGCAGGCGGTGGCACAGCATCAGCTTCAGGCCAGCTATTCGGTGCCCGATACGCTGTTTTGTGACGGCGGCGAAATCAATCCGCGCATAACCCACTACGTTGAAGAAGCACGCCAGTTAAATGCGCAGCGGCTGAAAGTCGCGCTGGGACATTTCACCGGTGCACTTCACCGTGAAACGCTGCAGGCGCATCTGGCAGCACTGCCGTGTGAACTGACGGTGGAAAACGATCAGACCGAACAGGGCAAACTCGCACCCTCCGTCGCGTTTTTCACGGCGATCAGGGAAGCCGGGCTACCGATCACGATGACCTTCGACATGGGGAACTGGTGCTGGACCGGCGAAAACGCCTTCCAGGCCGCGCAGCAGCTGGCTGCGCAGGTCGGCTATGTGCACGTCAAAGCCGCCGTTCCGCATCAGGAGAGTTTCCGGGCAATTGCGCTGGATGAGGCGGACGCTGGCTGGCGTGACCTGCTGCAACAGCTGCCCGGCTCGGTGCCGCGCGGTATTGAATTTCCGCTGGAAGGCGACGATCTGATTGCGGTGACGCGCCACTATGTGTCGCTGCTGCGCAATGTGTAAGGAGTAAAAATGAGTCATCACACCCAATATCACAACGGTCCGCTTGATGTGGTCACCATCGGCGAAGCGATGGCGATGTTTGTCGCCCGTGAAACCGGCGATCTCGCCGCCGCAGAGACCTTTGTTAAACGCGCAGCAGGCGCAGAACTCAATGTCGCGACCGGCCTGGCGCGTCTTGGCCTGAAAGTGGGCTGGGTCAGCCGGGTTGGCGATGACGCTTTTGGTCGCTTTATCTGCCAGCAGCTGAAAAAAGAGGGTATTGACCACGCCCGGGTCACGGTCGATAACCGTTATCCCACCGGTTTCCAGCTGAAATCCAAAGTCGATGATGGCTCTGACCCGCTGGTCGAGTATTTCCGTAAAGGCTCGGCGGCCAGCCATCTGTCGGTTGACGATTTTGACGCGGACTACTTTGGCTCGGCTCGCCATCTGCACCTCAGCGGGGTGGCGGCAGCGCTCTCAGAGAGTTCACTGGAACTGCTGAAGCACACGGCCAAAGAGATGCGCGCGCGCGGGAAAACCATTTCGTTTGATCCGAATCTGCGGCCGGTGCTGTGGCGCAGTGAAGAGGAGATGCGTAAGCAGCTCAATCTGCTGGCGGAGTATGCCGACTGGGTACTGCCAGGCGAAAAAGAGGGGCTGATCCTGACCGGCTACCGTCAGCCGGAAGCGATTGCAGATTTCTATCTCGATAAGGGTGTGAAAGCGGTCGTGATTAAAACTGGTTGTGACGGCGCCTGGTATAAAACCGCACAGGGTGAACAGGGACAGGTGGCGGCGATAAAAGTCGACAACGTGGTCGACACCGTAGGGGCCGGTGACGGTTTTGCCGTTGGCGTGATCAGCGCCCTGCTGGAAGGTCAGACGCTGCCGCAGGCGATTCGCCGCGGCAATAAAATTGGTTCGATGGCGATTCAGGTCATTGGTGACAGCGAAGGTCTGCCGACGCGTCAGCAACTGGGCGACGAGTAGTTCACGCGCCCCTCTACAGACACAGGAGTTCCCGATGAAAAAGCAGACAATCGCGCCAAAACGCTGGTGGTTCATCATGCCCATCGTGTTTATCACCTACAGCCTGGCGTATCTCGATCGTGCAAACTTTAGCTTCGCCTCTGCCGCCGGGATTAATGACGATCTTGGCATCACCAAAGGCATGTCCTCGCTGCTGGGCGCGCTGTTCTTCCTGGGATACTTCTTTTTCCAGATCCCGGGCGCAATCTATGCCGAACGCCGCAGCGTGAAGAAACTGATTTTCGGCTGCCTGATCCTGTGGGGTGGCTGTGCATCGCTGACCGGTGTGGTCAGCAACATTCCGATGCTGGCAGCGATTCGCTTTGTGCTGGGCGTGGTGGAAGCAGCGGTGATGCCGGCCATGCTGATTTACATCAGCAACTGGTTTACCAAATCGGAACGTTCGCGCGCCAATACCTTCCTGATCCTGGGGAACCCGGTCACGGTGCTCTGGATGTCGGTGGTATCGGGCTATCTGATCGAATCCTTCGGCTGGCGTGAGATGTTTATCATTGAAGGGATTCCCGCGGTCATCTGGGCGATTGCCTGGTGGTTCCTGGTGCAGGATAAGCCGTCTCAGGCGCGCTGGATGAGCGATGCAGAGAAAGCGGCCCTGCAGGCTGAGCTGCAAAAAGAGCAGGAAAACATCAAGGCGGTGCGTAACTACGGTGAAGCGTTCCGCAACCGCAATGTGATCATCCTCTGCCTGCAATATTTTGCCTGGAGCATCGGTGTGTATGGCTTTGTGCTGTGGCTGCCGTCGATTCTGCGTAACGGCACGCAGATGGGCATGGTTGAAGCGGGCTGGCTGTCAGCGGTGCCTTATCTGGCGGCAACCATTGCGATGGTCGTGGTCTCCTGGGCGTCGGACAAAACCCAGAATCGTAAGCTCTTTGTCTGGCCGCTGCTGCTGGTGGGGGCGCTGGCGTTCCTTGGCTCTTACCTGGTCGGCTCAAGCAACTTCTGGGCCTCCTACACCCTGCTGGTGATTGCCGGTGCCGCGATGTATGCGCCTTACGGACCGTTCTTCGCCATTATTCCTGAGATGCTGCCACGCAACGTCGCGGGCGGGGCAATGGCACTGATCAACAGTATGGGTGCACTGGGGTCATTTATCGGTTCATGGATCGTCGGCTATCTTAATGGGGCGACCGGCAGCCCGGCAGCCTCCTACATCTTTATGGGTTCGGCTCTGCTGGTGTCGGTGTGGCTGACGCTGATAGTGAAACCGGCGCAGAACAAAGCGCCGCCGCTGCGGGGCGCAAAACCGGCCTGAAAGCGTAAACGCTGAAGCGGGCTGGCCCGGTGCAGCTCCACAACGCCTGCGCCGTTCGCACAGGCCTTGCCGGGCCTGTACGGAGGCCGCCCGGGCGTAAACGTCAGCCTCTGTTTTCTCCGGGCGGCCCGCAAGCCGCCCGCTACTTATTTGTTTGATCGGGAGCCACTGAATGAAACCCGCTGTAATTCTCTATAAAAAACTGCCTGACGACCTCTATGCGCGCCTGGCTGAACAGTGTGACGTGACGGAAGTGAGCAATCTTTCGCCAGAGAGCCAGCAGCAGCACGCTGCGGCGTTCCGCCAGGCCGAGGGTCTGCTGGGATCGGGCGGAAAAGTGAATGGTGAGCTGCTGGCGAACATGCCTAATCTGCGCGTCTGCTCCAGCGTCTCGGTGGGCTATGACAATTTTGACGTGGCGGCGCTGAATGCGCGTCATGTGGTGCTGATGCACACCCCGACCGTGCTGACGGAAACCGTGGCTGACACCATGATGGCGCTGGTGCTGAGCACCGCGCGTCGGGTGCCGGAGCTGGATGCCTGGGTCAAAGCGGGCCACTGGCAGAAGAGCATCGGACCGGCGCAGTTCGGCATCGACGTACACCATAAAACGCTGGGCATTCTCGGCATGGGACGGATCGGGATGGCGCTGGCGCAGCGCGCCCACTTTGGCTTCGGCATGAAAATCCTCTACAACGCGCGCCGTGAGCATGAGGAGGCGCAGTCGCGCTTTGGCGCGCAGCGCTGCGAACTGAAAGCGCTGCTGCAGCAGAGTGATTTTGTCTGCATCAGCCTGCCGCTGACTGACGAAACCCACCATCTGATTGGGGCCGCCGAGCTGGAACTGATGAAGCCGGATGCGGTACTGATCAACGCCGGTCGCGGGCCGGTGGTGGATGAGAAGGCGCTGATCGCCGCGCTGCAGGCGGGCAAACTGCACGCCGCCGGGCTGGATGTGTTTGAGCAGGAGCCGGTTCCTGCCGACTCTCCGCTACTGTCGCTGCCGAACGTGGTGACGCTGCCGCACATCGGTTCTGCCACCCACGAAACCCGCTACGGCATGATGCAGGATGCGGTAGAGAATCTTATCGCCGCGCTCGGCGGAAACGTCGATAAAAACTGCGTTAACCCTCAGGCGCTGAAATAATCGCCACGCCTTTCCATTGCGCCCGCCGATGGCGGGCGTTATGGTGAACCCCCGATTCGCAATCACAAATTTTTAACCGCTATGTCCTTTTCTCAGTTCGGCGACAAATTTACCCAACATTCCGGCATTTCACGTCTGATGGAAGATATGGGCGCAGGCCTGCGTACGCCCGGCACCATCATGCTTGGCGGCGGTAATCCGGCGCAGATCCCGGCCATGAACGACTACTTTCAGCAGCTGCTGCAGCAGATGCATGAGGAGGGCAAACTCAGCGAAGCACTGTGCAATTACGACGGCCCGCGCGGCAAAGCGACGCTGCTGGAGTCGCTGGCCGGGCTGCTGCGCGACCAGCTTGGCTGGCCGATTACCGCGCAGAATATTGCGCTGACCAACGGCAGCCAGAGCGCCTTCTTCTATCTGTTTAACCTGTTTGCCGGTCGCCGCGCCGACGGCAGCAAAAAGCGGGTGCTGTTTCCGCTGGCGCCTGAGTACCTCGGCTATGCGGATGCCGGTCTGGAAGAGGAGCTGTTTGTTTCGGCGAAGCCGAACATTGAGCTGCTGCCGGAGGGACAGTTTAAATATCATGTCGATTTCGAGCATCTGCCGATGAACGATGAGGTCGGGCTGATCTGCGTCTCGCGTCCGACCAACCCCACCGGCAACGTGATCACCGATGAGGAGCTGATCCAGCTGGATGCGCTGGCGCAGCAGCATGATGTGCCGCTGCTGATCGACAATGCCTACGGCGTGCCGTTTCCCGGCATCATCTTCAGCGAAGTGCGTCCGCTGTGGAATCCCAACATTATTCTCTGCATGAGCCTGTCGAAACTCGGCCTGCCGGGCGCGCGCTGCGGCATCATTATCGCAGACGAGAAGATCATCTCTGCGCTGAGCAACATGAACGGCATTATCAGCCTGGCCCCCGGCAGTATTGGCCCGGCCATCGCCAATGAGATGATTCGTCGCGGCGATCTGCTGCGGCTCTCTGAAGAGGTGATTAAGCCGTTTTATCAGCAGAAGGTTGCGCAGACGATTGCGATCCTGCGCCGCCATCTGTCAGAAGAGCGCTGCCTGATCCACAAGCCGGAAGGGGCGATTTTCCTCTGGCTCTGGTTCCGCGATCTGCCGATCACCACGGAAACGCTCTATCAGCGGCTGAAAGCGCGCGGGGTGCTGATGGTGCCGGGCCACTTCTTCTTTCCGGGGCTGGAGCAGGCGTGGCCGCACACCCACCAGTGTATGCGGATGAACTACGTGCCGGATGCGGAGAACATCGAGCGGGCGGTGCAGATTCTGGCGGAAGAGGTGGAGAACGCCTGGCGCGATAGCTAAGCCTGCGCGTCGGTTAACGACAGCTGGCACCACTGCGCCAGCTGTCGGATCGCCTGTTCCACTTCCGCATTCCAGCCAAAACCGGCATTCAGCCGGAAACAGTGATCGTAGCGCTGATCGGTGGCAAAAATATGGCCTGGCGCAATCCCGATGCCCGCGTTGCGCGCCTTCAGAAACAGCTCGCGCACGTTCAGCGCCTGCGGCGGCATGGCGACCCACAGCACATATCCTCCTTCCGGGTCGGAGACCGTTGTCCCGGCCGGAAACTCCCGCAGCACCGACTGACGCATTTCGCTGATTTGCCGCGCCAGTTCACGCCGCAGCTTGCGCAGGTGAGCATCATAGCCGCCGCTGCGCAGCAGTTCCGCCACCGCCGCCTGCGACAGCACCGAGGTGCCCATGGTGGAGGTATATTTCAGCGAGGCGATCTTACGCATGTAGTTGACGCTGTGGACCCAGCCGATGCGGATGCCGGGTGCCACGGTTTTCGAGAAGCCGCTGCAGAGAATAGCGTTGGGGCTGAAGGCGCGCATCGGGAAAGGGCGGCGCTCACCAAAGGCGGTATCGCCAAAAATATCATCCTCAATGATCACCACATCGTTTTCATCGGCCTGGCGCGCAATATAGGCTTTCTGCTCGTTGGGAATGCTTTTTCCCAGCGGATTGTTGACGTTGCACAGCGTCAGAAAGACCCGCACCGCTTTGCGCTGAAACAGACGGGTGAGGGTTGCCACATTCACATAGCCTTCCGGCCCGGCTTCCACTTCAATCACCCGTAAATTGAGGTTATGCAGCATCTGCAGCAGGACGAAATAGCAGGGGGACTCCACCGCCACCACATCGCCTGGCTGGGTGGTGGCGCGCAGTGACAGCGAGATCGCCTCAATGCAGCCGTTGGTGATCAGAATATCGTCGGCGCTGATATTGCAGCCGTAATCGACCGCGCGCCGGGCAATCTCCGTTTTCAGCGGCGCATAGCCGGTGCCCTTCACCGTGTTACCGAGCAGGGCGGGTTTGCTGTAACCCATCTGGCGCATCAGCAGGCCAATCCGCCTGATCGGATAGAGGGCACTGTCGCCGTTCGCCAGATCGAGGCGCACCCGGCAGTCTGATCCGAGCATCGCCAGATGCAGTTCGGTCTGCTCATCCAGCGGGGCGATGGCGCGGGGCTGTTCGCTGACGGCGGGTAACGCACGCGAAGCGGGCCGCTGTGGGGCAACAAAAAAGCCCGACTTCGGGCGGGCGACGGCGTAGCGCTCATCTTCCAGCGTACGCAGGGTTTTCAGGGCGGTGGTGAGGCTGACATTGTACTGTGTCGCCAGGGTGCGCACCGAAGGCAGACGGCTGTCGGGTGCCAGTGAACCGGCATGGATCGCCTGTTTAATCTGTTCTGCTATCTGGCGATAACGGCTGCTCTGACTCTCCTGTTCCCCGATAACCCCGGTCATCTGTTCCACCCCATATCGCGCTGATCTGTGCATATTCAACAGAGTACATTCAAAGTACTTTAGGCTGCATCTCTTAATTATTCATGACGCTAAACGGCGCACAGCGCCCGGCTGCCGTAGGCCTGTGGCCATAACGGCAGGCCGTTCACCTAAGGAAAATGTGAAAGATGAATAATCTGCCCGCCATGATGAAAGCAATGGAAGCGTACCTCTCACCGGCCATCATCGCGTCGGCTCAGCGCTGTTCGGCCCGTCTGCTGGCGGCGTTACCCGATAAGCAGCCTGAGAACAACCGCGTCCTGCTCGCCTATGGCGGCGGCAAAGACAGCAGCTACATGGTGGCTTACGTGCGCTACATTCAGGGGCTGATCTGGCAGCAGCAGGGTACCACCTTTCATCTGCGGGTCAGCACCAACCGTCACGCGGCGATGAACCAGCGCGTCATGGATAATATTCATCGCGTTTATCAGTCGCTGGCGATGCATGACGATGAATGGGTGACCTGTCTGGTGGTGGATGGTCTGCTGATCCGCCCTTTCGCCCGCGATCTGCCGATGCCGGACAGCGTGCGTGAGCAGAACCGCAACGATGTGCTGATGAATGGCCACCGCTTTCGCGCCGATGCGCGCTCCACCTTCTGCAACGCCTGCAACCTCAGCATGGTCAACTCCTTTGGCCTGGCGGCGGACTACAACGGCGGTGTGGATATGATTATCACCGGCGATTCGCCGCAGGAGCAGGCCGCCTATGTTGCCTGGGCGCGTCACCTCTCACGACTGTTTGATGCGCCGGTCGCGGAAAAGAGCCGTGGCTTCAGCGGGTTCCTGCAGACGCTGGATGGCGTCGCAGAGCGCTACTTCAGCGACATCTACGGGGCCGGCCAGCTCACCCCCGCGCACCGCATCACCCACCAGCTGGCGCGCGATCCGCTCTTCTTCAATATCTATCAGGACACGGCCTATGAAGCGGGTGCGCACTGGGCGCTGCTCAGCGACTTTATGGGCTTCCGGTTTGATGAACTGATGTTCAGCTTTTCTGAGTCCGACTGCGGTAACCCGACGCTGATGGCGCATCTGCGCGGACTGCGGGCCGAAACGCTCCTGCAGCGCAGCTACGCCGAGGGGATCCGGGAATATGTGCGTTTTGCGCTGGGGCTGATGGTGAAGAAAGATTTTCCCCCGCAGCTGATCGACGAGATGGCGGCGCGCTATCAGGATGACGCCGCGATCCGGCAGCAGCGGCAGCGCGCAGCCGCGTTCGCCGTGCAGGCGTTTGACCTCAGCGAAGCGCAGCTGATCTGCATGATCTACTCGCCCTTTCTGGGACAGGGCCAGCAGCTCGGTCACTGGCTGACCGGGCAGCAGATCGCGCTGGAGGAGGCGGCTATCCGCGACCTGCTTGAGCAACGCAGTCAGGATGTCGCGCTGGCCAGGGCGTTAACGCACCTCTCCGGCATGACGCTGACACAGATGCGCCACTGCTGGCAGAGCAAGCCGGTCAGTTCGCTGCTGGAGGGCAAAAGCCCCGATCCCCTGTCGCGCGTGCTGCGCTTCGATCCCCATAAAGCGGTGATTCAGGTCAGTAACGGTGTGCTCAATGACACGGTGACAGAAGTCATCTCCGGGCGATAACCCGGTAAGGCGAGGCGATGAAAAAGATTTTTCTGCAAATTGGCGCCACCCGCGATGGACAGAACCCTTACTGCGCGGTGGCAAAGCGCGAAGGCTATTTCACCGTGCTGGCGGAAATGGGCGACTTTGTCGATTACCAGTCACTAAGCCTGGCGCTGCCTTTTGATCTGATTATTCGCCTCGACCGCCCTGAGAATCCGTGGGAGGTGATGCAGGCTTATCTGCACGCCGGTTTACTGGCGCATCCGCTGGTGGTGCTGGCGGGCTTTGAAGCTTACAACGCCAGCGCCGGGCGACTGCGCGACATGCTGGCCGGGCCGGACGCGCCCGCCGCCTTTATCCCGCTGGATAAATATGCGCAGCGCATGGCGCTGAAAAAAGCCTGGCCGCGCTTCCCGCAGCCGGAGTTCCGCTTTTTTGCCTCGCCGCTCAGCATTCTGGATGCGGAGCAGGCGCTGATCTACCCCTGCGTCGTCAAACCGGTAGATGGCGGCGGCGGGCTGGGCATCTGGCTGATTGAGCGGGCCGATCAGCTGCGCAGCGTGGTGAAGCAGCTGGTGCAGACCATGAACTATGGCGGGCGCGGCTTCAGCGGCTTTATCGTGGAAAGCGCCCTGATCGGCGAGGAGTTTTCGCTGCAGGGTGTGGTCGCGCAGGGACATCCCCGGGCGCTGACCTGCTGCCAGAAGGTGATTGAGCAGCACCGGGACAGCGAAGGCTGCGTCAGCTTTTATGAGTCGGGGCATGTGGCGATGGCAGCAGCGGCGCTGCCCGCCGCGTTCAGCAGTCTCATGACCTTCTGCTGCGAAACCTTTGGCTATCGTCAGGGCGCGTTTCATATCGATTTCATTGTGGTCAACGGCGTGCCGCATTTTCTGGAGATGGGGTTCCGGCTCTCTGGCATGGGGGTGGCGACGCTGGTTGAGGAGGCGACCGGTATCAACTGGGCTGAGGTGACTTTCCGGCTGGAGGCGGGGGGCACCCTGCCTGCCTTTGCCCTGAGCACGTCACGCGCTGTCGGCCAGCTGCGCCTGCGCCAGCCCGCACAGCTGCAGGCGGCGGAACGCTGGATTGAACAGCATCAGCAGGGGGCGCTGTTACCCCCCCTCCGGTTGCCTGCGTTGCAGGTGTCATCCCGCTCATCGCTCTACGCCGATCTGACCCGTCACGCCGGCATTCTGGCGACCTTCAGCCTCAGCGCTCCGACGCGGGAGCCCGTTATGACCCTTTTTCAGCAGGTGATTGCCGCGCAGCCGGTGACCGCCGGGAGAGACAAAGTATGTGCAGAATGATTCTGGCGCATGGCAGGTTCGACAGCGCTCAGATTCTGGAGGCGGCGCGCGCCATGAGCTGCGGCGAAGGAGCCGAACACGATGGCCCAATCAAATCCCACCCCAACGGCTGGGGCTGCCTGTGGCTGGAAGCGGGGGAGATCCGCACCCTGCACGGCACGGGCGCATTTGCGGAAGCGCTGCCGGACATCGATGTGGATCGGCTGCGCAGTCCGTTTCTGGCTGTGCATGTGCGCCACGCCACGCTGAGTAAAAATCAGGGGCTGGCCTTTTCTCATCCGCTGACGCGCCACAGCGCGGGTCATCAGTGGTACATGATGCACAACGGCTTTCTGCCGACCATCCACCGCCAGCTTGGCCTGGCGGAATCCCGTTTCGATTCAGAAGAGTACCTGCGCTACCTGGTCGATCAGACCACGCCCGCCGACTTCACCCGCGACTATCTGCGCGCAAAGATGGCGCAGGTGGAACCCGGCGGCAGCGCAGGCAATGCCATTTTCGTCACCCGTGACAAAGCCTGGGCGTGGCAGTGGTATCCCCACGACACCCCCTGGCCTGACTATTTTACGATGCATTTTCGGCAACAGGAGGATTGCACGCTGATCGCTTCTGAACCCGTAACAATACCAGGCAGCGCCGGCAGCTGGCGGCGAATGAACAATCATGAACTCTATGAAATTCCGTTTAGGGAGTGATAAACATGGCTATTTTCAATCAGTTCCGCGTGATTAATCCCAGCATGTTTGTGGAGTCGACCTGGCTGGATGACATCGTCACGGCGCGTGTGCCGCTGCTGGTGCTGCGTAATTTCCTGACGCCGGAGGTGCGGGAAGCGGTGGTGGCGGATCTGCAGCGCTGCCGGGAAAAGATCCGTGTTTCTCACTATCCGAATGGCGCGCTGACCACGCTCGGTCCCTATCTGGCGCGTCACACCGCAGAGCCCGATAACTATTTTACCGAGCTGCGCGATATCCAGCCGGCGCTACCCCCTTCACTCACCACCCTGCGTGAGCAGATCTACCTCTGGGTTCAGCATGCGCTGCGGCTGGAGAGCCTGCGCATCGCCCAGGAGCCGGGCCACGGCGACTATGCCGGTTCTATCGTGCGGTTTCATGCCGATGGCGTCGCGAACCCGTTACACAACGACAATATCGTGCGTGATGCCGCCGGAAGCGGGCTGGCGGTGACGCAGATTCTCCATCAGCTCAGCTGTGTGGTCTGCCTGCAGGAGTGCAACGCGGGCGGGGCGCTGCGGATCTACAACAAAAAATGGGCACCGGAGGATGAGCGGTTCAAAACGGCCGGTGAGCTGGGCTATCCCGCTGAGGTGATTGAACACAGCGAAGTCTGCGAATTTTCACCACGCAGTGGCGATATCTATCTGTTTAATCCCGCTTTTTATCACGAGATTGATCGGGTTGAAGGTGATACCCGCATCACCATGGGATTCTTTTTCGGGCTGACCGATAAAAAAATGAAACACGCTATCGCCTGGAGTTAATCCGGTCCGGGCCAGACAAGGAGAGGGATATGACGACGTTTGAAAAAATCACCGCGCTGCTGGATCAGCATCAGGCCAGCTACCGCGTCGTGGAGCATGAGGCGATAGGGCAGACCGACCAGATCAGCCAGATACGCGGTAATGCACTGGGTCAGGCGGCTAAGGCGATGGTGCTGGAGGTCGTCATGCCGGACGGCGCGCCGCCGCGTCCGCTGCTGGCGATTGTGCCGGGCGACTGCCGGATCAATTTTAAAAGTGCGGCGCGCGCTATCGGCGGAAAGAAATCCTCTTTCGCCGCGCCGGAGCTGGCGCAGGCGCTGACCGGCTGTGTGATGGGCGCGGTGCCGCCATTCAGTTTTGATGACCGGCTGGCGCTGCGGGTCGATACCCGGCTGCAGCAGGTCGGAACGTTATGGTTTAACGCGGGCGAGCTGGATAAATCGATCGCGCTGGCTGTAGATGACTATTTTCGCATCGTGGGGGAAGCGTGCTGTGCTGATATCGCGACCCCGATTGCGATCACCGCCTGACGGCGGCTCAAGGAGTTTCTGATGTCGGTAAAAGATATGCTGTTAGCGTTGTGCGTGGTGGTGGCGTGGGGCGTCAATTTTGTGGTGATCAAGCTGGGGCTGCAGGGGATGCCGCCTTTTCTGCTCGCCGGACTGCGATTCACGCTGGTCGCCTTCCCTGCCATTTTCTTTGTGCGCCGTCCGCCGATCCCGCTGCGCTGGCTGGTGGTTTACGGTATGACCATCAGTTTTGGTCAGTTTGCGTTTCTCTTCCTGGCGATTCAGCTCGGTATGCCAGCAGGCCTGGCCTCCCTGGTGCTGCAGGCGCAGGCGTTCTTTACCCTGCTGCTGGGGGCGCTGCTGCTGGCGGAGAAGCTGCGCTGGAACCACATCACCGGGATTATCATCGCCACGCTGGGGATGTTTCTGCTGGCGACGGCAGGCATGGAGGGACAGACCAGCGCCGGCATTACGCTGACGACCATGATGCTGACGCTGTCGGCGGCCCTGTCATGGGGGCTGGGTAACATTACCAACAAGATCATTATGCGGAATCGCAGCGTGCCGATTATGTCGCTGGTGGTCTGGAGTGCGCTGGTGCCGGTCATTCCTTTCTTTGCCTGCTCGCTGCTGTTTGAGGGGCAGGAGGCTATCGTCAGCAGCCTGCTGCACATCGGGCTGCAGACGGTACTGGCGCTCTTCTATCTGGCCTTTGTCGCCACCATCGTCGGCTACGCCATCTGGGGAAATCTGCTCAGCCGCTACGAAACCTGGCGCGTTGCTCCGCTGTCGCTGCTGGTGCCGGTGGTCGGGATCATTACCGCTGCGCTGGTGCTGGATGAGCATCTTTCCGGGCAGCAGATGCTGGGCGCCTCGGTGATTATTGCCGGCCTGTTGATCAACGTGTTTGGCGGCGTGCTGGGACAGCGTTTCGCGATGCGAACGCAGCCGTAAGGGCAAGGCCGGCGTCAGATATAAGAGCAAAAAATATCGCCTTGAGGTCAGGTGACAGGCTCAGGGAGCATACGCCTTTCGCAAAGACGCAATAGACGCCATCCCTGGCATGCTCAGCGCGGCCCATCCCTGGTCCGCGATGCTTTGCTACAGGCGTATGCTCCCATCGCTTTGAAATTATCAGCCGTCTGAAACAGGGGATCGGAGCAACATTTTTTGCCTTATGAATCTCCACTGATCTTAAAAACGAAAAACGCCGCATTAGCGGCGTTTTTTATGGTTACTTCATAAATTACTTCAGAATCTCAATACGGCGTGGTTTGGCTTCTTCCGGCACCAGACGTTCAAGATCGATACTCAGCAGACCATTTTCGAGACGGGCGTCGCGCACCACAATGTGGTCGGCAAGCTGGAATTTACGCTCGAAGTTACGCTCAGCGATACCCTGATACAGGTATTTACGCTCGGCCTGCTCTTCCGGATGGGCACCCCGTACAGTCAGCACATTGTCGTGCGCTGTGATATCAAGCTCGCTCTGAGAGAAACCGGCCACCGCGATGGTAATGCGGTAGTGATTTTCATCGACCAGTTCAACGTTATAGGGAGGATAACCCCCGTTGCTCTGATTCTGGTTAGATTCGAGCAGGTTAAACAGGCGATCGAAACCGATAGCTGAGCGATAAAGTGGGGTGAGATCAAAGTTACGCATATTAAGACTCCTGAATTTCAGCAAGTTTTGGCAACCTTCCACTACTGGACAGGCTGGATCCGGCACCTCACTGTCCCTTTCGGCGACGGTGAGCGCGTCCGTAAACTAAAAATGGGTGCCAGAGAAGAATTTTCAAGCGTGCAGAATGCAATTTTTTTCGCCAATCTCAGGAAATGACATACACTCAGAACACCTTTTGTCAGACCCGAACGGACTTCGCCCCAGAGTGTTGACGTTGTCTGGCAAGCCAACTCAGCCCGGCGCATGTCAGGGCTGAAGGGATGATGATAATGAAATTGATGAAGACCTTACCTCTGGCTGGAATGGTTTGCTGCGCAATGGCGACAACCGGTTGTTCCAGCGTGATGTCACACACAGGTGCGAGTCAGGGCTATTATCCAGGCACCCGGGCCAGCGCGGATATGCTGACCGACGGGGACACCAGCTGGGCGCTGAAGCCGCTGGCGCTGATCGATCTTCCTTTCTCCGCCGTGATGGATACGCTGCTGCTGCCGTGGGACTACTACCGCAGCGACAAAGATAAATCACTCGACTCCCCGCGGGAACGCATTCTGCAGAGCGAAAAGCTGGCGCACACGCAGGAGAGCCTGGCGCAGGCGCAGCCTATGCCTCCGCTGCGCCCTCAGCCGCAACCGTAAACAGCTGCCGCCAGCCCTCCACCTCACGCATATACGCAATCTGCGTGCCGTCAGGTGACCAGACAACCGCGTCGCCTGAGGGGGCGTCATCCGTTCTGCGCGTCAGACGCTGGCACTCGCCGCTCTCAGCGTCACATCGCATCACGCTGTTATCACAGATAAAGGC
This sequence comes from Pantoea sp. M_10, assembly GCF_008631515.1. Lineage (NCBI taxonomy): Bacteria > Pseudomonadati > Pseudomonadota > Gammaproteobacteria > Enterobacterales > Erwiniaceae > Pantoea > Pantoea sp. M_10. Next base: position 70,866 of record NZ_VWUL01000006.1, read on the forward strand.
AATGGCCTGGCCATCAGGATGCCAGCTGAAGGCGGACTGAATGCTGCTGCCGAGACGGGTCACCTGACGCGGTTCGCCGCCGTTGGGAGAGACCGTCCAGAGCTGGATCACCCCTCCCTCATCTGCCATCAGAAACGCAATCTGGCTGCCATCGGGCGCGCTGCGCAGCCAGTGGCGCGGTTGCAGCGCCAGACCACGACCGTACGTCAGACGGCGCTGCCTGACGCCAGCCGGGGGCGCAGGCAACTGCTGGCTGCTGCCCTCCAGCGGGCTGGCACCAGCCCGGGCGTAATCGTCCAGGGCTTCGGGCAGATCAACAACAAACACTTCAGGACGCTTCTCGCCCTCCGCCGTCAGCGTGTCGCCGATGAACGCGATAGCCCAGCGCTGCCAGCGGCCGTCCGGTTTCTGATAGCCGCGGTTACCGATCCAGCACTCTTCATAGGCGCGGTTGATCTGGTCACTGCCCGGCTGCGGTGCCGGATGCGTCTCGCTCACCAGCAGGCAAAAGTAGCTGCCGTCATACTCCCGTGGATGCTGCTTAACCGGCGTGACTGCGCGCAGCGGCACCGCGATGCCGACGTTGCGCAGATCCAGCCGGCTATCCCGTTCATGCATGACATGGTCATTGTAGGTAAAGCTCAGGCGTGAACCGTCGGGACTGAAGACATGCACATGCGACCCGCCCCGCAGCGCGCCAGGCGTAAAGGGGGGCGTGATATCGCAGGCATCCAGATTGATGGCGGTGGCGTTCTGAACGATCACCCCGCGGCGGTGATGGAAATCATACTGCCACCGGGCATCGGGATGTTCCGGGCCATGAATGCAGACGTAGCGCGGCGGCATATCGGGGCTGACCGTCACCACGCCGACATGAGCCCCGTGCTGTGCCTGATAGAGCACCTCCACCTCACCGGTCATCACATTGACCCGCTCAATGGTCTGGCTGGTAAAGGAGGCGCCCGAAGGACGCACGTCAAATGCCAGCCACTGGCTGTCGGCAGTCCAGACATTGATATTGGTGAGCTGATGCTGACGGGCAGCAAAGGTGATCTGTTTTTCTGACATGGTGAAACCCGTGCAGGAAGCGTTGCCCGACAAATTACGCGATTCTGTTTCGCGCTGCAGCTTTTTTACCGGGTTCCGGGCCAGCGCGGCCCGGAAAGCGCAGGGCGGTTACAGCACTAACTCTTCAATGGCATGTGCGACGCCATCTTCCATATTGGTTTTCGTGATGAACTGAGCGATAGCCTTGACCGAATCAATGGCATTGCCCATGGCGACACCTGTGCCGGCATACTCAATCATCGCCAGATCGTTCTCCTGGTCACCTATCGCCATCACCTCTTCCTGCTTCAGGCCGAGCTTCTCCGCCAGCATTCTGACGCCCTGACCTTTGTTGACCCGGCGATCGAGGATTTCGAGGTAATAAGGCGCACTCTTCAGGATGGTGTAGGTCTGCTTAGCATGCTCTGGCAGGCGGGCAATCGCCGCGTCGAGCAGAGCCGGACGGTCGATCATCATCAGTTTTGGGAAGCGCGTCGCGCGGTCCATCTCTTCCACCGCACGATAGCGCACCGGAATCCCGGTCAGGCTCGCCTCATGGATGGTGTATTCGCTGATATCTTTGTTGGGCGTATAGAGATGGGATTTGTCGAACGCCTGGAAATGGACGCCAAGTTCACGCGCCAGCTGCTCAATGTAGAGGTAGTCGTCAAAGGTCAGCGTCACTTCCGCCACGCACTCACCATCTTCAGCCTGATGAACCAGCGCGCCGTTGTTACTGATCGCGTACTGGCCGGGGGTCTGCATATCCAGCTCCATCAGATAGCGCTGGATACCCACAAACGGCCGGCCGGTGGTCAGCACAATCGATACCCCCTGCTGGCGGGCGCGATCAAGGGCAGATTTCACCCCCGGCGTGATCTCATGCTGCGGATTGAGCAGGGTGCCATCCATGTCGATAGCGATCAATTTAATAGCCATAGAGTCCTCGTTGCGTCTGGGTTTGGTTCAATGCTAGCGCGATTCAGCGCGTATTGACCAGTTTCATAGCAGGCGGGCACCCCCGGCCGACCGTCAGCGTCAGGCGGTAAACAGATCGCGGTGAATTTTAATCACGGCTTTTCGGATAATGGCGGGTTCACCCGGCGCGCAGCAGGGGCGATGAATATCGTGCGGAAAAAAGATCGCGAACATGCCGGGCAGCAGCGTGATCACCGACTCATTCAGCGTCTTCTGATAAAAGACCACGTCGCGTTGCTGAGCAAAATCCTCGGTCACTCGCTGATCGGGGTGGGCGCGGGCCACGCCGATATTCTCGCTGCCGGCCAGCAGAAACTGAATGTCGATGTAGCTGAAGTGGGATTCTGCCCGACGCGCGCTCGCCGGTTCGGTCATCATCTCCTGCACCAGGCAGAACATCTTATCCTCAGGCAGGATGGCATATTTACCGGTATCGAGCTGGCTGAAGTCGGTGTCAGTTATCCAGCGTATCGCCTGATCGATAACCGGATGAAAGGCGTGACGTTCTCTGTTCCAGTCGTGACAGTCGCAGACAATCATAAGGTAACTCCCTGTATTAACGTTGTGCGCGCTGAAGGCGCAAAGAGAGGCAAGCGTAAAGGAGCAGGGCGGGGGAAAACGTGATCGGTCTCGCAGCACCGGGCGCGGCGTTCGCCGCGGCGGCATAAAAAAAGGCCATCACCGGAGTGATGGCCTGTCTGGTCTGCGACCGATCAGATATCGATATTGGCTGCTTTCAGCGCATTCTCTTCGATGAAGGCGCGGCGCGGTTCAACCGCATCGCCCATCAGCGTGGTGAACAGCTGGTCAGCACCAATGGCATCTTTGATGGTGACGCGCAGCATACGACGGCTGTCCGGGTCCATGGTGGTTTCCCACAGCTGATCCGGGTTCATCTCGCCCAGACCTTTGTAGCGCTGGACAGAGAGGCCGCGACGCGACTCTTTAACCAGCCACTCAATCGCCTGTTCGAAGCTGGCCACCGGCTGACGACGCTCACCACGTTCAATGTAGGCATCCTCTTCCAGCAGGCCACGCAGTTTGCCGCCAAGATCGCAGATTTTGCGGTACTCCGGTCCCTGAATGAACTCCGCTTCCAGCGGGTAGTCGGTATCCACACCGTGGGTGCGAACGCGCAGAACCGGCTCGAAGAGGTTCAGCTCGCGGTTTTCGCGAACCTGGGCCAGATAGGTGCTGCCGTGCGCTTCGCGTTCAGTCAGATAGCTCACCAGACCGTTCAGCCAGGTCGTGACCTCCGCTTCATTGGTCAGATCGCTCAGCGTGTCGTGATAAATCAGCGCGCGCAGCATGGCCATCGGATAACGGCGCTCCATACGCTTGATCATCTTCTGCGTGCTGTTGAAGTCAGAGACCAGCGTCTCCAGCGGCTCACCGCCCAGTGCCGGAGCGCTGGCGTTGGTGTGCAGCGTGGCACCATCCAGCGCGATGGCGATCTGATACTGATCCATCGCCTCGTCATCTTTGATGTACTGCTCCTGCTTGCCTTTCTTCACTTTGTAGAGCGGCGGCTGGGCAATATAAACGTGGCCGCGCTCAATGATTTCCGGCATCTGACGATAGAAGAAGGTCAGCAGCAGGGTACGGATGTGTGAACCATCGACGTCGGCATCGGTCATGATGATAATGCTGTGATAGCGCAGCTTGTCCGGATTGTACTCGTCGCGGCCAATGCCACAGCCCAGTGCGGTGATCAGCGTGGCCACTTCCTGAGAGGCGAGCATCTTATCGAAACGCGCTTTCTCAACGTTCAGGATCTTACCTTTCAGCGGCAGGATCGCCTGGTTTTTACGGTTACGGCCCTGTTTGGCCGAGCCGCCTGCGGAGTCACCCTCCACCAGGTAGATTTCAGAGAGCGCCGGGTCGCGCTCCTGGCAATCCGCCAGTTTGCCTGGCAGGCCAGCCAGATCCAGCGCGCCTTTACGGCGGGTCATCTCGCGGGCACGACGGGCCGCTTCACGGGCGCGCGCGGCGTCGATGATTTTACCGACCACGATTTTGGCGTCTGACGGGTTTTCCAGCAGGTATTCCGCCAGCAGTTCGTTCATCTGCTGCTCAACCGCCGATTTCACCTCTGACGAAACCAGTTTGTCTTTGGTCTGTGAGGAGAATTTAGGGTCCGGTACTTTCACCGACACGACGGCAATCAGGCCTTCACGGGCATCGTCACCGGTGGCGCTGACTTTGGCTTTCTTGCTGTAACCCTCTTTATCCATGTAGGCGTTCAGGGTACGGGTCATCGCCGCACGGAAACCGGCAAGGTGCGTACCGCCGTCACGCTGCGGGATGTTGTTGGTAAAGCAGTAGATATTTTCCTGGAAACCGTCGTTCCACTGCAGCGCCACTTCCACACCGATGCCATCTTTCTCGTTTGAGAAGTAGAAGACGGTCGGGTGAATCGGGGTTTTGTTTTTGTTCAGGTACTCAACAAACGCCTTGATGCCACCTTCGTAGTGGAAGTGGTCCGTTTTGCCGTCACGCTTATCTTCCAGACGGATCGAAACGCCTGAGTTCAGGAAGGAGAGTTCACGCAGGCGTTTCGCCAGAATGTCATACTCAAAATCGCGGACGTTGGTGAAGGTTTCGTAGCTCGGCCAGAAACGGACGCGGGTACCGGTTAAATCGGTATCACCGGTCACGGTCAGCGGCGACTCGGGAACGCCGTGGACGTAAATCTGCTGATGCACTTTGCCTTCGCGACGAATGGTCAGCTCCAGCTTCTGTGACAGGGCGTTAACGACCGAGACACCCACGCCGTGCAGGCCGCCGGAGACCTTGTAGGAGTTATCATCGAACTTACCGCCCGCATGCAGAACGGTCATGATCACTTCAGCGGCGGACACGCCCTCTTCTTCGTGAATACCGGTCGGAATGCCGCGTCCATCATCCTGCACCGAGACGGAGTTATCCGCATGGATGGTGACCACAATGTCACTACAGTGACCAGCGAGCGCTTCGTCGATTGCGTTATCCACGACCTCGAATACCATGTGATGCAGACCGGTACCGTCATCGGTATCGCCGATATACATGCCCGGGCGTTTACGTACCGCATCAAGCCCCTTCAGGACTTTAATACTGGAGGAGTCATAAGAATTCGACATCAACGTTTCTCGCTCATTTTAATCTTCAGGTTGAACCGCTATTTTACCCTGTTCCACGCGGAACATCTTGCCCTTTTCGTCGCTCATGTCGATTACATGTCCGGCCGAAATGGCGCTGACAAAGACCTGAGCCTGGGTGGCTTTTAACCGTTCCGCCAGCAGGCGTCGGCGGCTCTCATCCAGCTCAGAAGCAAAGTCATCAATGAGGTAAATACAGCGGCGTCCGCTCTGGCTTGTCAGGAACTCGCCCTGTGCCAGACGCAATGCACACATCAGCAGCTTGAGCTGCCCGCGTGAGAGTAAATCTTCCACCGGCGTCCCTTCAGCACGGATTCGAAAATCCGCTTTATGGGGGCCGCTGGCGGTGTAGGTCAGTGCACGATCGCGCTCAAAGTTACGCTCCAGCAGCTCGCCATAGTCGCTCTCTTTGTCCCAGCCGCGCTGGAAGGAGAAGCGCAGGTCAAATTCCGGCAGGAACTGGCTGCAGGTGCCGGTGATTTCGGCGGAAATGGCTGCACTGTATTCCGCCCGCCAGAGGCTGATCTGTTCAGCCAGCGGCACCAGCTCCTGATCCCAGGGACGGATCTGGCTGTAGCGGGTGACCTGACGCAGCGCGGCGTTGCGCTGCTTAAGCAGGCGACGCAGGTTGTTCCAGGCGTTGAAAAAGCCAGGCGTATTATGGAAGCAGCCCCAGTCAACATAGGCTCTGCGGTATTTGGGGCCGCCATTAAGCAAACTAAAGCCTTCGGGTGTAATTAATTGCATCGGCAGCAGCTGTGCCAGCTCGGCGACTTTGTGCCCGTCGCTGCCATCAATGCGCACTTTACTGTCACCGGCCCGGTTTTTAGTCAGCCCGACCGAAATTTCCCGCTCTTTGCTCTCCAGCCGTCCGTGCAGCACAAAGGCCGCCTCGTCGTGACGGATGACGCGCCCCGCCTGCAGGCTGCGAAACGACCGGCCATGCCCCAGCGTATGGATCGCCTCTAACACGCTGGTTTTGCCGCTGCCGTTGACGCCGACCAGAAAATTAAAGCCGGGAGCCAGTTGCAGGTCAGCCTGTTCGATATTACGAAAATCTTTAATAAGAAGGCGGGTTAAAGCCATGAATCAGTCCAGCGTGAGGGGCAATGATCGGGATGAAATGGTAAAAATTCAGGACTTACCTTTAACAATCCAGGGCGTCGACGGCGAAGCAGGTTTGCCCGACATCCCATTCACCAGGCCGCAGGCGTCGCCGCCAGTCTGGTTCCGGCCAGCGCGCAGACCCTGGGAGCATACTGAAGTATGTGACCAGGGGCGAGCACTGCCCGGAATCAGAATGGCAAGTAAGCCAGGCCGATATGTAACACCTACAAGCGCATGGGCATAACGACATAGGCCGCAGCAGGACTCGCCACATCCTCAATCTGCACGCTCGACACCGAATCGGTCAGCAGCAGACGCACGTTCTCACACTTCAGCGCGTTCAGCACATCCAGCACGTAACTGACGTTAAAGCCAATCTCCAGTTCGGTGCCGTTATAGCTGACATCCAGCATCTCTTCCGCCTCTTCCTGTTCAGGGTTATTGGCGGTGATCTTCAGCTGGTTTTCGGTGATATAGAGGCGCACCCCGCGGAACTTCTCGTTGGAGAGGATCGCCGCACGGGCAAACGCCTGTTTAAGCAGGTCACAGCCCGCTTCCAGCACTTTGTCGGGATTCTTCGGCAACACGCGGCGATAATCGGGGAAACGACCATCAACCAGCTTAGAGGTGAAAATGTAGTCGCCGACGTGTGCACGAATATTGCTGCCGCCTATCTGCACCTGCAGCGGCGTCTCGCCGCCATCCAGCAGACGCAGCAGCTCAATCACGCCTTTGCGCGGCACAATCACCGAATGACTCGGCAGCGCCTGGCCAACCGGCATTGAGCAGACGGCCAGACGGTGACCGTCCGTCGCCACGGTGCGCAGTTCTTCCCCTTCGGTTTCAAACATCATGCCGTTGAGGTAGTAACGCACATCCTGATGCGCCATGGAGAACTGGGTCGCTTCGATCAGCCGCTTCATCGTCGCCTGCGGCAGGGTGAATTCGACTTCACTCTGCCAGTCGTCAAGATTCGGGAAGTCACTGGCGGGCAGGGTGGACAGCGAAAAACGGCTGCGTCCTGAGCGCACCAGCATGCGATCGCCTTCCAGCGCCAGCGTGATCTCTGCGCCATCCGGTAAGCCACGACAGATATCGAGGAATTTACGCGCCGGAACGGTGGTTGCGCCAGGCTCATGTGCCTGCGTCAGCGCCACGCGTGCCACCATCTCCATTTCCAGATCGGTACCGGTCAGCAGCAGCGAACCTTCTGTTACCTGCAGCAGCAGGTTTCCGAGGATTGGCAGCGTTGGACGCCCGCCCAGCGGGCCACTTACTTGTTGCAGCGGCTTCAGCAGCTGCTCACGTTCAACAATAAATTTCATAGCGTCACGAAGATAATGTTCTGATGAGATTAGAGAAATCTTCTTTGATATCGTGGCTCTCTTCACGCAGCTGCTCAATCTTGCGGCAGGCGTGAAGCACCGTTGTATGGTCGCGTCCCCCAAAAGCGTCGCCGATTTCCGGCAGGCTATGGTTCGTCAACTCTTTCGCCATCGCCATCGCCATCTGGCGCGGACGTGCAACCGAACGCGAACGGCGCTTGGAAAGCAGATCGGCGACCTTGATTTTGTAGTACTCAGCCACGGTCTTCTGAATATTATCGATGGTGACCAGCTTTTCCTGCAGCGCCAGCAGATCGCGCAGCGCTTCACGCACGAAGTCGATCGTAATCGCCCGGCCGGTAAAGTTGGCGTTGGCGATCACGCGGTTCAGCGCGCCTTCCAGCTCACGCACATTGGATCGTAAACGCTTGGCAATAAAGAAGGCGACTTCACCCGGCAGGCGGATGTCATTCTCATCCGCTTTTTTCATCAGGATCGCCACCCGCGTTTCCAGCTCAGGCGGCTCGATCGCCACCGTTAACCCCCAGCCGAAACGGGACTTAAGACGATCTTCCACCCCGTTGATCTCTTTGGGGTAACGATCCGAGGTGAGGATGATCTGCTGATTGCCTTCTAATAAGGCATTAAAGGTGTGGAAGAACTCTTCCTGCGATCGCTCTTTATTGGCAAAGAACTGAATGTCATCGATCAGCAGGGCATCCACTGAACGGTAGTAGCGTTTGAACTCTTCGATCGCATTGTTCTGCAGGGCCTTAACCATGTCCTGCACAAAACGCTCGGAGTGCATGTAAACCACTTTTGCATTGGGTTTACGGGCAATGATGCCGTTACCTACCGCATGCAGCAGGTGCGTTTTACCCAGACCGGTGCCGCCATACAGAAACAGCGGGTTATACGCGCCGCCGGGATTATCCGCCACCTGACGTGCCGCCGCGCGCGCCAGCTGGTTGGATTTACCCTCGACGAAGTTATCGAAGTTATGACGGTTATTCACATTCGAGCGGTAGGTCACGTCGGCCGGTGCCGGCACATTATCCCAGCTGGGACGCACGATCTGCGTCGGTGCCGGACGAACATGGCTCTGCACGGGCATCACCGGTGCGCTGACGCTGGCCATGACCGGCTGGCTGACCGCTGCCGCCTGCTGCTGAACCGGGCGCGTGCCGACTTCAAAACGCAGCGCGGGCACGTTCGGGCCACAGAATTCATTCAGCAGCGCATTGATACTATTGAGGTATTTATCCCGGACCCAGTCGAGTACGAAGCGATTTGGAGCATACAAGGCAAGCGTATTGTCGTTTAACTCAGCCTGCAGTGGACGGATCCACATGCTGAATTCGGTGGCAGGAAGCTCATCCTGCAAACGGGCAAGACACTGTTGCCAAAGCGTAAGTGACACGGCGGACTCCACTCGTACAAATTCGATAAGAATAGTAGGCGTTACTCTAAGAAACGTTCATTTTTTGACACAGACGAAAGAAAGCGCCTGCGACCGCTATCAGCGGTTTTCCAGCCTGCAATCAGCGGAGGATCGTCAGCGGAAGGGCGGATCATAGCGCAAAGCGAGACAGAGATCTTCCCTTTCTACACAGTTTTGATCCTTTTTATCCACAGGCCTGAGGCGCGCAAAGAAGTTTACGCCAGTTGCCGGAAAAACCCGCAGGGATCTGGCGAAAAGCGTCAGAATTTCGGACGATGTCTCGTTTTATCCCCACGATCCCGCCCCCCGATCGTAATAAGATCCCGTACGATCCTTGCGCTTTAGAGCGGAGCCCGTATAATTCCCCACCCGACATTGCGCCCCAAAGCAAAATGTCGGAACTCAGCGGGCTGTATGCGGGTTTTCAGGTACCGTGCCACGCGAAGTAAATTGACTCGGGACTGTACAATTATTACAATCCCGCCTCTTTATTAAAGACACATTGAGGCGTCGGTCGATTTACTGGCCCGAAACGCGTCACCCAGTGAAAATTTTCAAGTTTAGGTAGAAACCGCCATGAAACGCACTTTTCAACCGTCCGTACTGAAGCGCAACCGTTCACACGGTTTCCGTGCTCGTATGGCAACAAAAAATGGTCGTCAGGTTCTGGCACGTCGTCGTGCTAAAGGCCGTTCTCGTCTGACCGTTTCTAAGTAATAAAGCTAGCCCTCATGGGTAAGCTCGCATTTCCCAGGGAGTTACGCTTGTTAACTCCCACTCATTTCACTTTCGTCTTCCAGCAGCCACAACGGGCTGGCACGCCGCAAATCACTATTCTCGGCCGCCTTAACGCGCTGGGGCATCCCCGCATCGGTCTTACCGTCGCTAAAAAACATGTGAAACGCGCCCACGAACGCAACCGGATCAAGCGATTGACCCGCGAAAGCTTTCGTCTGCGTCAACATGAACTGCCGTCGATGGACTTCGTGGTGGTCGCGAAGAAGGGGGTTGCCGATCTGGATAACCGTATGCTGGCGGAAGCGTTGGAGAAATTATGGCGTCGTCACTGTCGCCTGGCGCGCGGCTCCTGATCGTCCTGATACGCGTCTATCAACGCGGTATCAGTCCATTACTGGGACCACACTGTCGGTTTCACCCGACCTGCTCTCATTACGGAATTGAGGCGTTACGCAGGTTCGGCCTGATAAAAGGCAGTTGGTTGACATTAAAACGCGTATTAAAATGCCACCCCTTGAACCCGGGTGGTGACGATCCTGTGCCGCCAAAAACCTTTGATACCAGAGAACATTAACGATGGATTCGCAACGCAATCTCTTTCTCATCGCTTTTCTGTTCGTGACCTTTATGATCTGGCAAGCCTGGCAGACGGACCACGCTCCGCAGCCACAGCAGACGCAGACCACACAGGGCACCAACAGCGTAGCGGGTGATACCGCCAGTCAGGGTGTACCGGCCAGCGGTCAGGGCCAGACGATCACCGTTAAGACTGATGTCCTGTCATTAAATATCAACACCCGCGGCGGTGATGTAGAGCAGGCACAGCTGCTGACTTTCCCGGACAAACTGGGTTCTGACCAGCCGTTCCAGCTGCTTGAAACGACGCCAGCCTTCCTTTATCAGGCGCAGAGTGGTTTAACCGGCCGTAATGGTCCGGATAACCCGAACAACGGTGCGCGTCCGCTGTTCACCACGGCACAGGATCACTTCGAGCTGGCTGATGGCCAGGCTGAACTGCGTGTGCCGATGACCTATACCGCTGAAAATGGCGTGGTTTACACCAAAACCTTCATCTTCAGGCGTGGCGAATATGCCGTTAATGTCGACTATCATGTCAACAACACCACCCAGCAGCCGCTGGAAGTGTCGCTGTTTGGCCAGCTGAAGCAGACTATCGATCTGCCTAAGCATCGTGATACCGGCAGCAACAACTTTGCACTGCACACCTTCCGTGGCGCGGCGTACTCCACCAGCGAGTCGAAATATGAGAAGTACAAATTCGACACCATCGCGGATAACGAGAACCTGAACACCACCACCAGCAATGGCTGGGTGGCGATGCTGCAGCAGTACTTTGCAACCGCATGGGTTCCGCGTACCGAAGGCACCAACACCCTTTACACCAGCAACCTGGGTAACGGCGTGGCGGCGATTGGCTATAAATCTGCACCGGTGACCATCGCGGCAGGCGCACAGCAGAATCTGGGCGCAACCCTGTGGGTCGGCCCGGAAATTCAGGACAAGATGGCTGCTATTGCGCCGCACCTTGATCTGACCGTGGATTACGGCTGGTTGTGGTTTATCTCTCAGCCGCTGTTCAAGCTGCTGAAATTTATCCACAGCTTCATCGGTAACTGGGGCTTCTCCATTATCGTGATCACCTTCATCGTGCGCGGCATCATGTACCCGCTGACCAAAGCGCAGTACACCTCGATGGCGAAGATGCGCATGCTGCAGCCGAAAATTCAGGCGATGCGTGAGCGTCTGGGTGATGACAAGCAGAAGCAGAGCCAGGAAATGATGGCACTGTATAAAGCAGAGAAAGTGAATCCGCTGGGTGGCTGTCTGCCGCTGGTGATTCAGATGCCTATCTTCCTGGCGCTCTACTACATGCTGTCAGGCTCGGTTGAACTGCGTCATGCGCCATTCATTCTGTGGATCCATGACCTGTCTGCGCAGGACCCGTACTACATCCTGCCGATTCTGATGGGCATCACCATGTTCTTCATTCAGAAGATGTCACCGACCACCGTGACCGATCCGATGCAACAGAAGATCATGACGTACATGCCGGTGATCTTCACCGTCTTCTTCCTGTGGTTCCCGTCAGGTCTGGTGCTGTACTACATCGTCAGCAACCTGGTCACCATTCTCCAGCAGCAGCTGATTTATCGCGGCCTGGAAAAACGTGGTCTGCATAGCCGCGACAAGAAGAAAGCGTAAGCGATCCAGCGCGGGAGCCATCCCGCCCTATATAGTCTATTCTCAGGCGGTCAAAGCGACCGCCTGTGTTTTTTGTAGTGAGAGAAAATTTATGAGCCACAGCGATACCATTGTTGCCCAGGCAACACCGCCCGGACGCGGCGGCGTCGGCATTCTGCGCGTCTCTGGCGCACAGGCGGCAGAGGTCGCCCGCCAGCTGCTGGGCAAACTGCCTAAGCCACGCTACGCCGATTATCTGCCGTTTACCGACAGCGACGGCAGCGTGCTGGATCAGGGTATCGCGCTGTGGTTCCCTGGCCCCCACTCCTTTACCGGCGAAGATGTGCTGGAGCTGCAGGGCCACGGCGGCCCGGTGATTCTCGACCTGCTGCTGAAGCGCATCGTGGCCCTGCCAGGCGTGCGGATTGCTCAGCCGGGTGAGTTTTCCGAACGGGCGTTCCTGAATGACAAGCTCGATCTGGCGCAGGCCGAAGCGATTGCCGACCTGATTGATGCCAGCTCTGAACAGGCCGCTCGTTCAGCCGTTAACTCGCTGCAGGGCGCTTTCTCGGCCCGTATTCATCATCTTGTGGAAGCACTCACGCATCTGCGCATCTACGTCGAAGCCGCGATCGACTTCCCGGATGAGGAGATCGATTTCCTCTCAGACGGCAGAATTGAAGCGCAGCTGAATACGGTGGTCAGTGACCTGGATGCCGTCCGTGCCGAAGCGCGTCAGGGCAGCCTGCTGCGTGAAGGGATGAAGGTGGTGATTGCAGGCCGGCCAAATGCCGGTAAATCGAGCCTGCTGAATGCGCTGGCGGGCCGTGAAGCCGCCATCGTGACCGACATTGCGGGTACCACCCGCGACGTGCTGCGCGAGCATATTCATATTGATGGCATGCCGCTGCACATCATCGACACCGCCGGTCTGCGTGAGGCCAGCGACGAAGTGGAGCGCATCGGGATTGAGCGTGCCTGGCAGGAGATTGAACAGGCGGATCGCGTGCTGTTTATGGTGGACGCCACCACCACCGATGCCACCGAAGCGGCGGCGATCTGGCCCGATTTCGTTTCGCGTCTGCCGCCACAACTGCCGATCACGGTCGTGCGTAATAAAGCGGATGTGACCGGTGAGTCTCCCGGTCTGACGGACGTCAATGGTCACTCACTGATTCGTCTGTCGGCACGCACCAGCGAGGGCGTCGATGCGCTGCGGGATCACCTGAAGCAGAGCATGGGCTTCTCCGGCAATATGGAAGGGGGCTTCCTGGCGCGTCGCCGTCATCTGCAGGCGCTGGAGTTAGCGGCAACCCACCTGCAGCAGGGCAAAGCACAGCTGCTCGGCGCCTGGGCGGGCGAGCTGCTGGCTGAAGAGCTGCGCCTTGCTCAGCAGGCGTTAAGCGAGATCACCGGCGAGTTCACCTCTGACGATCTGCTGGGACGTATTTTCTCCAGCTTCTGTATTGGTAAATAGTCCCTCTGGCCTGGCAGCGTGGGCTGTCAGGCTGGCTTTCCCGCCGCGCGCGTTCCTCCGTTATTCCCCTCTCTGCAGTGATTCTTGCCGATATGTTATTTTGCGGCGGCACGCCATTATCGTATAACGGTAGAGGCGCCGATCTGATGTGCCGCCGTGAGCGATCCCGCTCCCGCCGCATCAGGCCGCAAGCCGACCCTATACGTGAAGCTATTCGGGCGAACCTTTTCGCCTGCTACAGGAGAGTTGCATGAGTACACCGCTCGATAAGACCGCTCTGGACACGCTGTTTAACGACGCCCGCACCCACAGTTACTGGCAGGATAAGCCGGTCGATAATGCCCTGCTGGAACAGCTCTATACCTTGACGGCTCTGGGGCCAACGTCGGCAAACTGCTCGCCTGCGCGTTTTGTTTTTGTGACCTCGGCGGAGGGGAAAGAGAAGCTGAAACCGGCCCTCTCTTCCGGCAACCTGGACAAAACCATGAGCGCACCGGTCACGGTGATTGTGGCGTGGGATCGTGAGTTCTATGAGCAGCTGCCCGCCCTGTTCCCGCATGCTGATGCGCGCAGCTGGTTTACCGGCAGCCCGGAAGCGGCAAAAGAGACGGCTTTCCGTAACAGCAGCCTGCAGGCGGGTTACCTGATTCTGGCGGCCCGTTCGCTGGGGCTGGATGCCGGTCCGATGTCCGGTTTTGATCCGGCGAAAGTGAACGACGCCTTCTTCCCGGATGGTCAGTATCAGGTCAACCTGCTGATCAACCTCGGCTATGGTGAGGCATCAAAACTGCATCCGCGCCTGCCGCGTCTGAGCTTTGAGCAGGCAAGCCGTTTCGCCTGATGCTACCCGCGTCGCGATCCGCATCGCGACGCGCATGAACCGCACAGCCCATCATCAGAGACTCCCCCTGTGAACGCCTCAGCGGCGCAGTATCTTCTGCAGGCGCTTTTGCTGCCAGCGGTCCGCCAGCCCATGAAAAACAAAGGTCCGCATCGCGCGGATGAACAGCAAGGCCCCCCAGATAATCGCCACCCAGCGTGCCCAGTGATTGCCAGGCGCCGTCACGCCGTTAAGCGCGAAAAGCAGTGTGCAGACGACCACCGCGGTGATCAGGGAGCGATAAAAGCGTGCTTCCTCCGCGATCCTGCTGCGCGCATCAACAATCCGCTGATCCAGCGCCGGATTCTCGCCATTCTGCGGATCGGTCAGATCACTGACGCTGACCTCAAAGACCGCAGCCAGCGCACTCAGCGTCTCCAGACCCGGCCGCTCGCCATTTTCAATCCGCTGTACAGTACGGGTGCTTAATCCGGCCAGCTCTGCCAGTTGCTCCTGTGACCAGGCGCGGGCCAGGCGCAGTGCTTTAAATCGGTTGATGCTGCTCATTCGCGTTCTCCGTTGAATCGACAGGAAGAAAAGTGTGCGACAGAAAGCCCGGCAGCAACACGATCCGGACCCGACAGCATCATGACACCCGCACGACAGCGGTGTCACCGTGTGTAAAACTCTTTCCGGGAACGGATGATGAGGTCAGGGTTCACGCATCAAATCCGGTTCCGATGCAGGTGTTCCCTGATGAAAAACCATACGCCAGGTTTGCCCCTCACGCACCCAGTGCGAGGCACGCAGTGCGGCCCTTTGACCGTCAGCATCCCAACTCCGGTAGTGCAGTATCAGACTCACCTCGCTTGTTCGCACCAGCTGAAAGCCACTGCTGAGCATGACGGGTTGTGGCTTTTCTTTTATCAGTGCTTCAATGGTTTGCGCCCGGGTGATAAAACTTCCTGAACGGGTTATCTCACAAAATGCAGGATGGAGTATCTGTTCAAGCCATGCCCGCTCGCGGCGCTGAGAACCGTGCAGGCTACGCTCTCGCTTCACCATCTCGTCCAGCAACATAGTTCTTCCTCTTCTTACTCCGCATCCAGAGTTCGCAACAGTGAATTCTTTTAACTGTGATAATACTGTCCGCTTTGCCCCCGTGAATCCGTTCGTCCTATTCCGAATTTAGCCCAATCCGTGCGTTGCCGGGTGCATTAAGTTAAGAAAATTCTTACAATGCCTCTGATGATTATCTGACCATTTTCACGGAGCGACAGATGGCTGGTCATTTTGTACGCTGGACGGGTGACCCCGGTTTCCCGGCCAGTGAGATGCACATTCCCCAGGCAATCCGGGACACGGCACAGCAGTTTGCTGATAAACGCCGTGGACGCTTCCTTGCCGCGCGTATCCTGCTGGCACAGCTGATGCAGCGGATTTATGGCATCAACGAGCTGCCGCGCTTAACCATTCAGGATAACGGACGGCCCGCCTTTGCCGACCGCGATCTGCCCGATTTCAGCATCGCCTATGCGGGTAATACCGTAGGGGTGCTGCTGGCCGAAGAGGGCGGACGTGCCGGTCTGGATATGGAGATTGTGCATGCGCGGAGCCGTCAGACGCAGGAGCAGCTGATTCAGGGGCTGACCTCTGGCGAAATCGCCTGGATCAATGCCCAGCAGGATGCGATGGAAGCGGTGACCCAGATCTGGACGCTGCGCCAGAGCATTCTCAAGCTGACGGGAGAGGGCGATCGGGGGCTGGATTCGCTGCGTCTGCTGCCGGGTGCGGGGCGGCTGCGGTCGTCGCTCTATCCCGATATTCAGGTGGTCTGCGATGCAGAGCCTGTGCTGGTCTGGTCGTGTGCGCTCTCATCCGCGACCCAGCGGCTCTATCTGTGGGAGATGGATAACGCCTTTCAGTGGCGCGCATTACGGGAAATGGAGATGGGCAAGCCCAATATCGGGCCGCATGCGCTGCGGCTGACCAGCCTGCCCAGCGAGCGCAATCTGCATCCTGAGATGTGACAACGCCGCAACCGGTGGGTTGCGGCGCTCAGTCACTGCGCTCAGTGCGCGTCGATAAAGACAATCTTCAGTACGAACAGCAGGGCAACAATCACCACGCAGGGGCTGATCTCACGCCAGCGCCCGGTGCCCAGCTTCATCACACAGTACGCGATAAACCCCAGCGCAATGCCTTCGGTGATAGAAAAGCTGAACGGCATCATGGCGGCGGTGACAAATGCCGGAACGGCTTCGGTTAAGTCATCCCAGCGCACGCGCGACAGGCTGGCCGTCATCAGCACACCCACGTAAATCAGCGCGCCCGCCGCGGCGTAGGCCGGCACCATGGCCGCCAGTGGTGACAGGAACGTCACCAGCAGGAACAGCAGGCCGGTGACGACCGCCATCAGGCCGGTACGGCCACCAATCGCCACCCCGGAGGAGCTCTCGATATAGGCGGTCACCGAGGAGGTGCCCGCCAGCGCGCCACTCACTGAACTGATGCTGTCGACATACAGCGCCTGCTGCATGCGCGGGAAGGTGCCGGTTTCATCGGTCAGGCCCGCTTTATCGGTGACGCCAATCAGCGTGCCGGAGGAGTCGAACAGATTGACCAGCATAAAGGAGAAAATTACCCCGGCCATACCGATATTGAATGCGCCTTTGATATCGACCTGACCGACCACCGACGTTACCGACGGTGGCGCGGAGAAGAGGCCGACAAACTTCACATCGCCCAGCATCCAGCCGATAGCCGTGGTGATCACCATGGAGATCAGCACCGCCGCGTGGATATTACGCGACGCCAGAATGGCGATAATAAAGAAGCCCAGCGCGCCCAGCAGCACGCTGTGCGAGGTCAGGTTGCCTACGGCCACCAGGGTATCGGGGTTAGCCACAATAATGCCCGCATTTTTCAGCCCCATCATGGCGACAAACAGGCCGATACCGGCGGTAATGCCGACGCGCAGGCTGAGCGGGATATTGGCAATCATCCAGTAGCGGACCCGCAGCAGCGTCAGGATCAGCAGGCCGACCGCACCCCAGAAAATGGCGCCCATGCCGACCTGCCAGGAATACCCCATCGCCCCGACCACCACAAAAGCGAAAAAGGCGTTCAGTCCCATAGCGGGTGCCAGCGCTACCGGCAGATTGGCAAACAGGCCCATCAGAATGCTGCCGAAGGCGGCAATCAGACAGGTGGTGACAAACACCGCCTGCGTATCCATGCCCGCGACGCCCAGGATCTGCGGATTGACGAAGACGATATAGACCATCGTCAGAAAGGTGGTGATACCCGCGATCACTTCGGTACGCACCGTGGTGCCATGTTCCTGCAGCCTGAAAATGCGCTGCAAAACGCCTTGCTTGCTCATGCCATCCATCCAGAAGAAAAAATCATCGGCGCGTATCCTGGCGATTTTACCGGGGCAATACAATGATTTTTCGCAACCGATTGCCAGTCTCGCAATCTGTACGGAGTGCGGTAAAGTGAGGAACCCACACCTGAATCGAAGGATAGAATCTGATGTCAGTAGAATGCGTCTTTTTTGATTGCGATGGCACGCTGGTGGACAGTGAACTGCTCTGCACCCAGGCCTACGTGAATACCTTTGCCCGCTATGGCCTGACGCTGTCGCTGCAGGAGATGTTTGAAAAGTATAAGGGCGTCAAACTTTACGACATCATTCGTGATGTGGGTGAGGCGCATCAGGTGTCGCTGCCGATGGAGGAGGTCGAAACCGCCTACCGCGCGGAAGTGGCGCGACTGTTCGACCAGCAGCTGCAGCCGATCGCCGGTGCGAAAGCGCTGGTGGAGCAGATCAGGGTGCCGATGTGCGTGGTCTCAAACGGAACGGTAAAGAAGATGCAGCACTCGCTGGGATTAACCGGCATGCTGCCGCTGTTTGCTGAGCACCTCTACAGTGGCTATGACATTCTGCACTGGAAGCCCGATCCGGAACTGATGTACCACGCGGCGGAGCAGATGCAGGTGCCGATTGAGCGCTGCATTCTGGTGGATGACTCCGAAGCGGGCGCCCGCGCCGGGATCGCCGCCGGGATTCCGGTCTACTACTACTGCGCAGACGCGCATAACCCGGAACTGGATCATCCGTTGGTGACGCGCTTCGATGACATGGCGCAGCTGCCTGCGCTGTGGCGCGCCCGTGGCTGGGATCTGGTGTAGCGCGGCCCATGAGTCACACCGTCTGGTTTTTAACCCTGCCTGGCGTCATGGTGCTGGATCTGACCGGTCCGGCCGAGACGCTGAAACTGGCGGGCGATCATTTTACGCTGCGCTACATTGGCCCGCAGCCAGAGGTTGTCTGCTCCACCGGCATGACCATTGGCGGCATCGAACCGCTGCCGGAGCAGCTTCCCGCCGACAGTCTGCTGGTGGTGCCGGGCATCTATGACTCCCGGCACTGCTTTGCCACGCCGCAGGCCGCCGAGGCGCGCCAGTGGCTGATCCGGCAGCAGGCTGCGCTGTGCGCGCAGACCTGTATGCTGATCTGCGTCTGCTCAGGTGCCCTGCTGGCCGCGCAGGCGGGGCTGCTGGATGAGGTTGAATGCACGACGCATCATGATGTGATTGCCCGTCTGAAAGCGGCCGCCCCGCGCGCACGGGTCAAAGAGAACCGTGTCTTTGTCGGGCACGGGAACATCTGGACCAGCGCAGGCATCACGGCGGGTATCGACCTGGCGCTGCATCTGATTAATCAGCTCTGCGACACGCCCACGGCGCTGGCGGTGGCGCGTGAAATGGTGGTCTGGTTTCGGCGCGCCGGTGATGATCCGCAGCTCTCGCCGTGGCTGCGTTACCGCAACCATCTCCATCCCGCCATTCACCGGGCGCAGGATCTGATGATTGCCCATCCTGAGCATGGCTGGACGCTGACCGAACTGGCCGGACGCACGCACGTCAG
Organism: Pantoea sp. M_10; assembly: GCF_008631515.1. NCBI lineage: Bacteria > Pseudomonadati > Pseudomonadota > Gammaproteobacteria > Enterobacterales > Erwiniaceae > Pantoea > Pantoea sp. M_10. The sequence continues at coordinate 90,077 of NZ_VWUL01000006.1, forward strand.
CAGTCGCCATCTGGCGCGGCTCTTTCGTCAGCATCTGGGGATCAGCGTGCGTGAGTACCACGAACAGCTGCGGGTGGGCGTGGCGCGTCAGCGGCAGCAGCAGGGAGAGTCCGCCGAGAAAGCGGCGCTGGCGGCAGGATTTTCATCGGCGCGCCAGCTACGACGCGCCCGTCAGCGCGAAGCCGATCAGCTGACAAAGTGACGGGTGTCGACGCGTTTCAGTGCCATGCCCAGCAGCAGGCTGCCGCCCAGCGTCAGCCCGAACACCCAGGGCAGGTCGAGCCACGGGCGTGACATGTCATCGTAGTGATGCGTACGCAGATAGTGGATAAATAGCGCGTGAAAGCCGTAGATCGGCAGTGAATAGTGCGCAATCAGCGAAAAACCGGGCAGGGTGCGCTGATTCAGACAGTTTTTAAACACCACCAGCAGGCTGATCGCGGCGATAAACACCAGCGGTCCGCAGTAGAGATACCAGGTATCGTTAAACGCGCCATTAACGATCAGCGCCTTTTTGGTGCCGAGGGTAATGCCCGCCACACAGGCGATAAACAGCCCGGCGGCGAGCGGTGTCAGGCCGCGCCGGGTGGTCTCCATCGAACCGATAGCCCGCCCCAGCAGCGCATAGAGCAGATAGTAGATACTGTCGCCACTGACATAGAGATTCACCGGCAGAAAATGAAAGGGGCCCAGCGACTGGCTGACCGTATTCGGGTTGGCAAGCACCGCCAGCACCAGCACCAGCAGCGCCACATAGCGCGCCTGGACCGTTTTCACCTGAATCAGCGGCGACAGCAGATAGATACCGATCAGCGCAAAGAAGAACCAGAGGTGATAAAACACTGGCTTCTGCAGCATCTTCAGGATCGATCGCCCTTCGCTGATGGGGGTCAGCCAGGTGATATAGGCGAGTGATACGGCGCTGTAGAACAGCAGGCAGAGAACCAGCCGGAGCATATGGCGCGGCTGGGCGCTGCGCTCACCGAAAAAGAGGTAGCCGGAGATCATAAAGAAGAGCGGAACGCAGACGCGTGAGGCCGAGTTCAGCAGATTAGCGGCATCCCAGGCAACCCCCTTTACCGCCATTGGCCCGGTGATGTACCAGGTGGTGGTGTGAATGACGATCACCATCAGGCAGGCAACCGCGCGTAAATTATCGATCCAGTAAATCTTCTGCGGCATAGCGTCCTCTTGCGCATAGCGTCCGTGCGGGAAAGGGTAGCCAAATGCGACCAGTGCAACAACTGCCGCCAGCAGGATTCAGACCCCTCTGTACAGCAGCGTGCTGAATCCCCCTTAAACGGGCCGCTATCGTCCGGGATTTACGGCTGCACATCGCGCGGTCAAAGGGTATACTGTCGGCCTCTTTTTTTAATCCAACCGAAGCGCGTGCACACTTAACATGCAAAAGTTTGATACCAAGACCTTTCAGGGGCTGATCCTGACCTTGCAGGATTACTGGGCGCGTCAGGGCTGCACCATTGTTCAACCGCTGGACATGGAAGTGGGCGCTGGCACTTCACACCCGATGACCTGCCTGCGCGCACTGGGCCCGGAGCCGATTGCCGCCGCCTACGTGCAGCCATCACGCCGTCCTACCGATGGCCGCTACGGTGAAAACCCGAACCGTTTACAGCACTACTACCAGTTCCAGGTAATCATCAAACCTTCACCGGATAACATTCAGGAGCTCTACCTTGGCTCACTGAAAGAGCTGGGTATGGACCCGACGGTGCATGATATTCGCTTCGTCGAAGATAACTGGGAAAACCCGACGCTGGGTGCCTGGGGACTCGGCTGGGAAGTGTGGCTCAACGGCATGGAAGTGACGCAGTTCACCTACTTCCAGCAGGTTGGCGGCCTGGAGTGTAAGCCGGTGACCGGCGAGATCACCTACGGCCTGGAGCGTCTGGCGATGTATATCCAGGGCGTCGACAGCGTTTACGATCTGGTGTGGAGCGACGGTCCGCTGGGCAAAACCACCTACGGCGACGTGTTCCATCAGAACGAAGTGGAGCAATCCACCTATAACTTCGAATACGCCGACGTCGACTTCCTCTTTACCTGCTTTGAGCAGTATGAGAAAGAGGCACAGCATCTGCTGGCGCTGGAAAAACCGCTGCCACTGCCCGCCTACGAACGCATTCTGAAAGCGGCGCACAGCTTTAACCTGCTGGATGCCCGCAAAGCGATTTCGGTCACGGAGCGTCAGCGCTATATCCTGCGCATCCGTACTCTGACCAAAGCCGTGGCTGAAGCTTACTACGCCTCTCGCGAGGCGATGGGCTTCCCGATGTGCAATAACAAAAAGTAAGAGGCAGCCATGACTGAACAAACCTTCCTGGTGGAGATCGGCACCGAAGAGCTGCCACCAAAAGCCCTGCGCAGCCTGGCGGAAGCCTTTGCTGCGCAGGTTACCGCGGAACTGGATGCCGCGAACCTGAGCCACGGCGAGGTCAGCTGGTTTGCTGCACCGCGTCGCCTGGCGCTGAAAGTGGCGAACCTGAGCGCCGCACAACCCGATCGGGAAGTGGAGAAGCGCGGACCGGCCGTCGCTGCGGCGTTTGACGCGGACGGCAACGCCACCAAAGCGGCCGAAGGGTGGGCGCGCGGCAATGGCATCACCGTCGATCAGGCCGAGCGTCTCGCTACCGATAAAGGCGAATGGCTGGTTTATCGCGCCCAGGTGAAAGGCGAAGCGGCTCAGACGCTGCTGCCAGCAATGATTGCTAACGCGCTCGGCAAACTGCCGGTGCCAAAACTGATGCGCTGGGGCGACAGCGATGTGCAGTTTGTCCGTCCGGTACACACCGTGACGATGCTGCTGGGTGATGAGCTGATCCCTGGCACCATTCTGGGCATTGAGTCAGGACGTCACATCCGCGGCCACCGCTTTATGGGCGAAAACGACATCATCCTTGAGAGCGCCGATCAGTATCCTGACGCGCTGGAAAAGCGTGGCAAAGTGATCGCCGATTATCAGACCCGTAAGGCGATGATCAAAGCGGATGCTGAAGCGGCCGCGCGCCGTTTAGGCGGCAATGCCGATATCAGCGACAGCCTGCTGGAAGAGGTCACGTCGCTGGTGGAGTGGCCAGTGGTGCTGACTGCCACCTTTGAAGAGAAATTCCTCAAGGTGCCCGCTGAAGCGCTGGTTTACACCATGAAGGGCGATCAGAAATATTTCCCGGTGTATGACAACGACGGCAATCTGCTGCCGAACTTCATTTTCGTCACTAACATCGAATCCAGCGATCCGCGCCAGATTATCGCGGGCAACGAAAAAGTGGTGCGTCCACGCCTGGCCGATGCGGAGTTCTTCTTTAATACCGACCGTAAAAAGCGTCTGGAAGATCACCTGCCGCGTCTGGAAACCGTGCTGTTCCAGAAAGAGCTGGGCACGCTGCGCGATAAAACCGACCGCATTCAGGCACTGGCGGGCTGGATCGCCGGCCAGATCGGCGCCGATGTGAATCACGCCACCCGTGCCGGCCTGCTGTCGAAGTGCGACCTGATGACCAACATGGTCTTTGAGTTCACCGACACCCAGGGCGTGATGGGCATGCACTACGCGCGTCACGACGGCGAAGCCGAAGATGTGGCGGTCGCGCTGAATGAGCAGTATCAGCCGCGTTTTGCCGGTGACGATCTGCCGTCCAGCCCGGTTGCCTGTGCGCTGGCGATTGCCGATAAGATGGATACCCTGGCCGGTATTTTCGGCATTGGTCAGCATCCGAAAGGCGACAAAGATCCGTTCGCGCTGCGTCGTGCGGCGCTGGGCGTGCTGCGTATCATCGTTGAGAAGAACCTGCCGCTGGATCTGCAGACCCTGACGGAAGAAGCGGTGCGTCTGTATGGCAGCAAGCTGAGCAACGCCCGCGTGGTGGATGATGTGATCGACTTTATGCTGGGTCGCTTCCGCGCCTGGTATCAGGAAGAGGGTCACAGCATCGATACGCTGCAGGCGGTACTGGCGCGTCGTCCGACCCGTCCGGCTGACTTTGATGCACGTATGAAAGCGGTGTCGCACTTCCGTACGCTGGAGGCGGCGTCAGCACTGGCAGCGGCAAACAAACGCGTCTCAAATATTCTGGCAAAAGCGACTGAACCGCTGAATGAGAGCGTGCAGGCGTCGCTGCTGAAAGAGAATGAAGAGATCCAGCTGGCGACCTTTGTCACCGCGCTGAGCAGCAAGCTGCAACCTTACTTCGCGGAAGGCCGTTATCAGGATGCGCTGGTCGAACTGGCACAGCTGCGTACCGCGGTCGATAACTTCTTCGATAAAGTGATGGTGAACGCCGACGATCAGGCGGTGCGAATCAATCGCCTGACGCTGCTGTCAAAACTGCGCGAGCTGTTCCTGCAGGTGGCGGATATCTCGCTGCTGCAGTAATCCTCTCTGGTTGAGGCAAAAAGGGACGAGCAATCGTCCCTTTTTTATTTTTTTCTGGTCTGCGTCCTGAATCCGGCGGTCAGCGTGACCGTTTCAGCGGCCGCTTTTTTAATGTTCAAATGAGTACAAAACGTGCTTAAAACAACCGGAAAATGTCATCCGGGTGCAGGTAAAACCCGCCATTATCTGGCTTTGTATTTTTCTTTTTATTGTTAAATATCAATAATCTGATTTGATTCTCCTCTCCGATTCAACCGTCTCTTCTTTCCGTCAATCCGCAGAGTATGAAGGCCTAGGCAGCGGTGACCGGGCTGGTCACGGACGACGTCTGCCTGACCGCAAAGATGGATGATGTCATCCTGCGGGCGGAGGTGCGTGGCAACCGCCATCCCCAGCTGCCCGGCCAGGTCTGGCAGGCGCCGCAGTTCAGCCTGTTTGTCACCGCCGGACGAGTGTCACTGGCGCTGGGCTGGGACGTGTTCAGCGCGCTGGTCCGCTACATGCAGGCCCGCGCCTGGCTGGGGGCCACGCACGAATGGAGCGCCCGCGACAGCCGGGTGTCGCTGTATATTCCGCGCGGAGAAGGAAGCAGGACCGTTCTGGGACTGGACGGCGTCCACATCACCATGACTCCGGAAGAGTATCTGGCGCTGGAGGCGGGATTGCTGGCGGCGGTGGCGGCGCCGGACGTGGCACCTGTACTGGCGGAACTGCGCGCCGTGTACGGAGACCTGTAGTTAAGCCACATCCTGTTCTGCATAACCATTTTACCGGGACAGGATAATTTACCCTGACGGATTTCCTTACTCAAGGAAATGAGTAAACAAGCATGCTGCAAATTATTTTATACTCATCCATATTATTTGAATGAAAATAATCTCATAAAAATACAGTTCGAAAAGTTAGTACATTGAGTTAACTACGTGAGCAGAAGGAAACCTTGATACAAATTCTTTATGAAATACCATTATAATATTATTCCGGCGCAATTGGAACGCCGGAATAAGACTAACGCATAAAAAAATTATTTATTCAAAGTTCATTTTTGTTATTTTTATATCTCTCCAAGAAAGACGGCTTCTTACTTATAGGCGTTTCTTTCTGCTTTATATAGTATTGTTTGTAGAAATCATTAAGCTTACCCCTATAAATATTAAGCATTCTCGTCTTGGTTTCAAGAGGTAACTTTTCAACGTGCTTATTCAATTCAACTTTTTCTTGGGATTTTTTGCTAACTAAGGAAACAAGTGTTTCTTTAGAAATAGCAATTAAGTTTATCAATTTTTCTGAATAGCTATTGTCAAAATCTCGTGAAAAACAATTTAACACGGAAAGCATTTCTGTTGCAGGCCCTATGACTACCCGCCCATTCTTTTTATCATGCTCACCAGCCATAAGCAAAAAATCATCATCGAATTTAATCTCTTTCATGCCGCGAGGAATAAATACTATAAATGACTTAATTAAATCAGCCGACATTAAAGCACTAAGTTTATCGTCGCTAATATAAAAACCATCAGCTCGTATTTCAACTCCAATTAAAGAAAGGTATGGCTCTAAAATATAATTTATTGAGTCAATTTTATCTATCTTAACTAAAAACTCTAAAAAACCAGTCATATGATGAGTAATAGCTAGCTTTTCACTTACTATAGCGCAATATCTCTTCTTCGCATCGTCGCTTAAAGGCTGCATCTTCACGAATTCAGCAGCATGATATTCCTGTATGGATTTATGAGGAAATGTATAGGTATAGTCAGTATCTTTTATCAGAAGCGAAGTTATATCCTTTATATCTCTTATTAAATTCTTTGCCAGCTCTCTGTAGGTGGAGGTATTTTCCGTATTTGGATTGATGAGCTCTATCGCCTCAAAACTTTTATCCTCCATTGTTTTTTCATCAACCGATGTCATTTCTTCAAAAAGGGTTACGAAACAGAAAGCACAAAACAAATTATAACTGTCTGATCTGGAAGAGTTTTTTACTATTCTATCTCTATCGAGAAACCTTTTTGTTTTATCGTGAGTTTCATACATAACATCAAAAATGCTTTTATAAAATTCAATCGTATCGTTTGGTATGATTTTCATAAAAGGGAAACACTTCACGAAAAGCACTACGAGAATGGGGGTCTTTAATGATGATGAAAATTTTTTATTAGCTTTTAATGATTTCTCTACAGCACTTATATCAATATGTGAACCAGCTCTTTTTATTATGCCTATAACGTCGCCAATCTCAAGGTCTTTTATTTTATATTGTTTGATGCCAGCAGTGTCACATATTATAGTTTCTGGCCTAGATGAAGTTATGACCTGTGTCTTTAAAACCTCATTTATACTAATAATCTCTTTTAAAATAACCTCTCTCTTTGAGGTTTTGACTTCGTCAAAACCATCAAGAAATATAACAACCCGTCCTGATGACAATAGAGATTTTAGTGCTTGAACCGTACATTTAACGCCAATATCATCTATCATAGAAAGTACTTCATTGAAAATAGAAGCGTCTTTCATAGCACTTAAATTTATAAAGAAAGGAATTTTATCGCCATTTTCAATTTGATTTATTAATAACTTTCTTAATATTGTACTTTTACCTTGGCCTGCAGTTCCAGATATATTAGTTATATCTGAGTTTGAAATGTAGTAGTTATCGTCGATGATATATTCATCTATTTCTGCTTTATTTTTGACGGTTTTTTTATTTATTTTTATAGGGTAATATGTTGTGCTTATGCTTGTTTTATTCTCAGGATCAAGTAGCGTGTAGGAAAAGAGATTTTTTTGTATACATGTATCAATATATTTCAAATAGCAGTCATTATCGCCAATTATTTTATTGTATATTTCCCTTCCGTTGTCAGAACCATGACGCCATTTAAGACTCTTAATTTTATCAAAAAGCTTATCTATAGCAATTTTTATTGTGCCGTTTATAACCGCATTAGTTGTTGCTCCTGCAATTATTGTATTAATTGGCATTTTTCACATCCTTTTAATCTGAATGACTCTAACTTAAAACAAAAAATTAGTATTGAAACTAATTTTTTGAGAATTTTCTGTGTAATGAACAAATGGCTTAGCCTGAAATATACCTCAACGTTGAATATCTAGTTCAAGCTCAGTCAGCCTTCATTAGAAACCACTCATTATTATGAGACAATTTCTTTTCTGCATACTCCAGCCATCCAAATACAATCATGTATACGGCTATCTAAGTATACTACTCAAAATTTCTAATTGTCACTCATGGCATATTACAGCAGATTATTCAACTTGGCTGGCCCTACCCAAAGAATCTTGTCTGATTATAATAGTGTGCGAGATCTTATGCTAAAACCGGATTCAGACGACCCCCGGAGCAGGGGCATCGTTCTTGGAAAAAATTCCTGTATCCGCCCGTCAGAGCATTACTCTCATCAGGCAACCATCCATATTTCCTGCTCTTTAAGGCTATTAAGAAACTCACCACACCACCAGTGAACATCATGAGCAAGGATCGATCGCATAAGTGATGTATGGCGACTTTTCCTTTCCTCAAGAGACATATTCAGCGCTTTTTCAATTGCACGGGCAGTCGCACCGGCATCAAAGGGGTTCACCAGTAGCGCATCGGCAAGCTGATGTGCTGCGCCGGCAAATTCAGAGAGAACCAGTACACCAGGATTGTCAGGATCCTGAGAGGCAACATACTCTTTTGCAACGAGATTCATCCCATCACATAAAGGCGTCACAAGACCTACTCTGCTGTTTCGGTATATGACAGGTAAATCATCCCGTTCGACGTTTCGATGGACATAACTCACCGGTGACCAGTGAATGTCCCCTAAATCGCCATTAATTTTCCCGCTGAGATAATCCATTTCTTCGCTCAGCTTTTCATACGCAGTTACCTTTTCACGACTCGGGGCTGCAATCTGCAGAAGCGAAACAACTTTCTTCTTATCCGGGCACCGCGCAAAGAACTCCCTGATAGAGTGGATACGCTGCGGAAGTCCCTTAGAGTAATCCAGACGATCAACACCAACTATCAGCTGACCGGTGCTCTCCTGACGGAATATCTCGTTCAGATCCCGGCTGCGTTCGGATTCGAGAGCCTGCAAAATCTCCCCGTTATCTATGCCAATGGGAAATACACCTGCCCTGATTTTACGGCCCTTCCAGAAAAAAGTATTTTCTCCGATTAACTCTGCATCCGTATGATTCAGGAGGTATTTCTGAAAATTCTGAAGATCTTTCTCTGTCTGAAAGCCCACTAAGTCATAGCTAAGTAAAGAGGTGATAAGCCAGGCGTGATCGGGTATGCACCTGATTAGCTCAGGTGGTGGGAAAGGAATATGAAGAAAGAAACCGATGCTGTTTTTAATTCCCTTTTTTCGGAGTTCTGCTCCACAGGTGATCATCTGGTAGTCATGAACCCACACCACATCGCCGGCGGCAATCTGTCTGAAGCAGGAGGACACAACACGACGAATGGTTCTTTCATAGAAAAGTTTAAACTCCGGGTCGTGTTCAGCCAGATCTGTACGATTATGAAAAACCGGCCAGAGAACAGAGTTTGCATAGCCAATGTAAAAATTTTTATATTCCTGGCCGGTCAGCTCAGTCGTAAAGAAATCCACGCCTTCTGCCCGGCGACACGTCATTTCCGGATTATCATGTGTACACACACGGCCATCCCATCCGATCCACGTACCACCTGACTGTTTGAGTGTGCTCCAGAGAGCGACAGCCAGCCCCCCGGAACGGGATTCATCAGGGTCCGCAGTTCTGTTTGAAATCACCACAAGTTTTGACATTCTTATATCCTTATAGGGCAGTAGTTATATCCGGAATAACGGCATATTCCCGCTTATAGTAGAGCAGTGAATCTTTAGTGTTTTCGGTTTCTACTTCTTTAACGCTTCCATAAACGACAAGGTGCGTTCCCTGTTCCTCAATGCACATTTTTTCGCAGAACAGCACATGATTTGAATCTTTCAGGTAAGGGATATCACCTTTATAAATCCATCCTTCCTGCCTGAATTTTTCTTCCACATCAGACTGGCTACATATCTGAGCAATTTTTACTTGATCATTGTGGATGAAATTAATCGCAAAAGTCTCACTCCTCTTAATTAAACTGGCGAAACGCGAGCGTTTGTTAACACAGAATAAAATCAATGGTGGCGACACAGAAACAGATGTAAATGAGGTAATGGTTATAGCATTTTTACTCTCATTTTCTGAGCCAGAAGAAACAATGTATACTGAGCTGCAAGTATTACTCATTGCAGATCTCAAACGATGTTCAATAAAAGCATCCGGGGTTTCAGGCTGGGACATATGGTTCACCTTAATGACGGCTAATGCGGACTGGCGCAGGGTTTCCCTGCGCCACTGAACATTAACGGAAATCAACAACCGTTTTAAGCTGTGTGGTGGAACGGTACGTTTCGAAGATTTTCACAAGGCGATCGTAGTCTTCAAAAGGACATACTGTTGAAATCAGGCCTTTGGCATCCACAATGCCTGAGTGGATCATCTGAAATGCAGACTGGATGACGTTGGCTGTTTTGTGCATCGGGAAACTCTGCACATCGAAGGGAGCAGAACTGATGTTGATCCCTTTAGAAAGCATCAGCCAGTTGTCAAATTTCTGCATGGTCTGAGAAGCGCCGTATAACAGATACTGGCCGCGCGGCACGATTTTTCTCATGGCAATGCGGCGTGGATCGCATTCTTCATCCACGTTCTTGATAGTCGGCAGCCCATCAAAAACATAATCAAAGGTATTATTTTCAACCATCTCCGTGATTTCTTCAGGAAGGTATGCCTTCTCTGAGAAGAACTTCTCAGCATGCTCATTTCTCATAGGGTTGTTATCCATGGAAACGATGCTGTGTGGAGCAAAAACTTTCTTGATGATCTGTCCGGCAATAATACCGATAGGACCCGTTCCCAGAACCAGAACTTTATCGCCAGGTTTTGGCGGATGGCTTAAAATTGCGCGCATTGCAGCCGTTGTCGGCTCAATTAATGGTGCAACAAGGTCATCCATGTCATCCGGGATTTTAACTGCTGATGCATGATGGTCATCCCAGAAGTAGCGGTCTGTCCAGAACTCATCTTTTTTAACCTGACCTGAAAAAATGGGGCGAAGCGTGCGATATTCAGCAAAGCCGCCAAAATCCGTCTGCCCCCAGTAAACAATGCGGTCACCGATTTTTACATTGTTATCTTTATAGTCTTCGCCAATTTCAACAACTTCGCCCAGGAACTCATGCCCCATAATAATCGGATACTCAGAAGGGTAAAGATGACCTTCGAAATAAGAGATATCTGTTGAGCAGATTGAAACGCACTTTGTTTTCAGCAACAAGCCATCCTTTGGCGTTTCCGGAATCGGGATATTAACCAGTGCGGTTTCTTTAGGAGAGACAAGATTGATTGCTTTCATGGTTTTCATGGTGAATCCTCATTATTTAAAATGCCAACTGTTAACTTTCTATTTTATTTACTACCGTCTGATTAGCAGTTCTTCTTCCATAATAAACTGGCCAACCATTTCAATACTTGCAGGAGCTAAAGTGATATGTTTTACGGCTGTATTAATATCGCGAAAACATTTTTCAAGCCGGTCACCCTCATATACTGAGGTTGCTCCGGACAATGTATGGACGATATCAACAATTTTTTTCGCGTTACGGGCTGTTGTTGACGCAGATAAACGGATCAGCGCGCTGAGTCGCTGCCCTGAGTAGCCATCCTGAATCGCGTGTGACGCTGCATTTTCAATCAGTAACCGGGACGACAGCAGCAGAGACCAGGCATAGCCGATTTTTTCATGTACGGTATGACTCTGCCTCAATGGAGTTTTGCCACCGAGAGGCACTTTCGAAACCGCCATTTCCCGGAAAGACTCCAGTGCGTCCTGCGCAATGCCTAACGTGGTCGGAGCGGACGTAAAAGGCCCGAAGTCATAATAGCCAATGCCAAATGCGCGGGACGGGCGTTCCGGTGGCGGTGCCAGTAAATCCGGACCAGGGATAGTGAATTCGTCGGGTACAAACACATCGTTCACTTCAAAAGAATTACTGCCGGTACCCCGAAGCCCCGTTGTATACCAGTCATCCATAAGCCGGTAATCTTTTTTAGGAATAAAAAGCATCTGTGTCAGCGGACCGGCATCCGTCATAACCGGCTGGCCCTTCTCAGTCACAACGGCAGCACAGGCCAGCCAGTCCGCATGGGCTGAACCACTTGCAAATGACCAGCGGCCCTTCAGCAGAAATCCGCCTCCGACCCGCTTTGCTTTTCCACTCGGCGCAACCACACCCACGATGAGTCTGGAGTGATCCTGGAAAATATGCCGGGCAGAAGATTCCGGTAAGTAGTCGGAAAGCCGGCTGAGTGCTCCCTGCACCCCCATCTGCCAGGCGACAGAGGCGTCCTGCCGGGCAATAGATTCAATGAGTGCCATACCTGAAGGAAGGCTCAGATGAGCGCCCCCAAAGGCTTTTGAAACCCAGATCCGGTGAACGCCGGCTTCCATAAGCGCGTCCATTACTGCACCGGGGGTTCGCCGATCTTTATCTCCCTTATCGCGATACTCATTAATAATCTGATGCAACGGCTCAACGTTGATCAACTGATCCTGAACTTCAGGCTTCAGCGGGCGCTGTATATAACTCACTGTTATCTCCCTATAAGAAAATGAAAGTGAATAAGGTCATCAGCAACCAAGATGAACAGTGTAACGCCAGAACAGACTACTGTTCATATTCACTAGTACAGTCGCATATAGAAATAACCAGAATGTAATTTTGTGTCAACAAAGCGCACCGCAAAATAAAATGAATTCAAGCTATTGATTTAATTAAATAAAAATAAAATATCAGAAAGATTTACTTGGTTGCCAGCTGAAAATAAATTGTTAATTTTATGTTTTTTTCGTGTGGTTACCCCATGGGTGATAATTACGCATATTAATATCCCTAATGGTTAAGAGTGCATATTTTGATTGCGTATTAACCGATTTGCGGTCCCGACAAAGAGAAACACATCACAAAACATGAAGCTGACGTGCTGAAAACATGTACAAAACCGGGAATATGTTTGATAATTTACGTACCTACGTACGTTAAGAAGGCACTAATGATTAGACACCATCCGGACCGGGACCAAATCAGACTGGAGCACGTGCTTGCGGCTCTGGGCAATCCAATGCGTATGACCGTTGTACGTGTTCTTGCTGATGGAAGTGAGCACACCTGCGGATCTGTGCTTAAAGGCGTATCAAAATCCACGCTGACACATCACTGGCGCGTGCTGAGGGATAGCGGAGTGATCTGGCAAACGCCGTCGGGGCGCGAAAACTTACTCTCATTACGCAAAGAAGATCTTGAGGCGCGTTTTCCGGGGCTTTTGACCTCTTTCCTGGCTGCTACTGAAAAAGATAAATTAACAGGTGAAACCGTCAGGCATTTCAATCCGGATGTCTGACCGCAGAAGTAGCTTATTATTTTTTATTGGTTTTTTGCTGTTAAGCTGGGGATTGCTGGGGGCGGGAATCGGACCACTGCTCCCGCAAATCAGCATTGCATTTGACCTGCCATTACCTCTTGCTGGTCAGGTGTTTCTTCTATGGTCCTCGGGCTTTTGCCTGGGGTCTTATATCACATCACATCTGCTTAAAAGACTTCAGCTTTCTTCACTTTTCCTTTCTGCATGCCTCGCGGCCGCGATAGCTATTTTTGGCCTTTCCGTTACGCCATCATTTTTTTTGTTCTGTTTTTTCTACGGTATGACTGGTACTGCAGGTGGCATAATTTTTACTTCCTGCCATACTTCAGTCAGCTGGTTTTTCCCGGAAAAACGGCAGGCCGCGCTCAGTTTTGCTGATTTTTCATTCAGTGCAGGAACCCTTGTCGCCCCTTTGCTGATCAACTTAATAATGAGCAACAATTATCCCTGGCAGATATTCTTTAAAGCCCTGTCTTTTGCGAACATCACTTTAGCATTTTTAATGATTCCTCTCGCCTTGGCGTTTTTCCGTCCGTATTCTGCGGAAAGGAACGTCTCTCTGTCCGCGGAAGAAAAGACTTCTTTTTCGCTGGAGTGCGACACTACAGGTTCGAAGAAAACCCTTATTAATTACGCAATCATCTGTTTTTCAATTGGTTTTGTTGAGTGGCAGCAGAATGTCTGGCTGGTAACATATGCAATGAGCAAAGGCACTCCTCAGGTTTCAGCCAATCACGTTATGTTGTTGTTTTCTTTAGGGATGATCTTGAGAAGGGCAGGCAGCATGGTTGCCGGTAAAAGCTGCTCTGATTTCAGACTGGTTCTGCTGGATGACATCATCCTGCTGGGAGGCATTAGTGTAATACTGGCAGGGACAGGGACAGCGGTAATGGGCGCAGGCAGTTTTGCAACGGGTTTTGCGCTTGGCGGAGTATTACCCGCTGTGATGGCCTCAGCCATGGCTTCCAGACCATCACATGCACCGATACTTTCAACGATTGCACTCGTTATGCTGACTTTCGGGGGGCTGTGCTCCGGGATCTATACAGGCTCTGCGGCTACGTTTTTAAGCCCGGGTTGGACGCTGACTGCCGGACTGTTCATTTCGGTACTGCTGATTATATCAAGAAGGGCATTTATCAGCGCCCTGCGCGTGCACACCGCCGCCTGCCGCGGCACAGGACATTAAGCGGGCAAGCCAGCGATGAACACCGTCAACGTCTTTAAGCCTGTATGTTGCTGACGTTTCCTCATCGCCGACCTTTACTGAGAAACCTTCCATTTCATTGACCGTCCTGAATGCCGTCTCATCGGTAATATCATCGCCGACATAGACAGGCGTTCTGCCGCAAAATGCCGGTGACATCATCATCTTTTCAACGGCTGCCCCTTTACTGGCTTTCACGGGCCGGAGCTCGCAGACAAATTTACCATGCTGAACAGCAAAGGTGCCCGGATACAGTTCGGCCAGCGAGGCGGCTGTCCACATCGCGACGGCTGCCAGCTCCGGCGCATCGCGGAAATGAATGGCAAATGAAATGAGCTTATTTTCAAGGCGTAATGCCGGATAACGCATACAGGCCAGTTTGAGACGCTCCCAGACGTGAGCAACATCACTGCCGCATATTGAAAGCCGCTCGTACTTTCCGTCTGCATAGCGGATTTCTGCTCCGTGGACGCCTGCGCAGGGAACGTTGTTTGATAAAAACAGGGTATCAATGTCCAGTATGCTGCGTCCGGATATCAGGGCACAGGGGATCCGATGCTGTGAAAGAAAATCCAGGAAACTGGTTACGGTTTCATTTATCTGAACCTCACCGGGTGTTGGCCTGAGCTCAGCAAGCGTGCCGTCGATATCGAAAAGGAAAGCGTATCTGGACAGTTCATGCGGCAGAACAGGGTAAGGTAAAGCTAACAGGTCAGACATCAAGATGCTCCATTCCGGCCGTTTCCGGCCGGAGACATATCCCTTAAACGGTTTCCTGCGCAGAAGCAACGAGGCGCTTTTTACCTGGCAGGCTGAAGGAAATTAACAGGGCAATCGCCATACCAGCGGAAGCGAAAAGGAACGCGTGAAACGCCTCTGAAGTCAGTGCAGCGATATTATCTGCAACAGGACCCGTGGTGACGGTCATGGACGAGGAAACGGCAATCAGGACAGCCAGACCAATAGCATTGCCCACGTTCAGCGTTGTGGATGCCATGCCTGATGCAATACCCTGCTCATTGTGGGCAACACCGGTTGCCGCTGCGATCCACATTGCCGTCCAGACGATCCCCTGGCCCAGGCCTGAGATAATCAGCCCTGGCAGGATGTCTTTATAGGTCGCGGATACATCTGCACCGTTCATCATCAACAGCGTGCCTGCAATACCCACAATACAACCTCCAATCAGGGCGTTGCGGGTACCCACGGCGTTTGCAAGACGCGCACCGGCCTGAGTACCGATAAAGATGGAGACAGAAGGAACGATAAAGGCAAGGCCGGTTTCCAGCGCGCTGTAATGCATAACGTTCTGGAAGAGCACGGTCTCAAAATAAGGCAGTGCGCCGAACGTTCCCATATAGAGAAACGTCACTGAAACGGCAGCGACCAGATTTTTATTGCGGAACAGCTGCATAGGCATGAGCGGGTCTTTACTTTTTGACTCAATGAGCACAAACAGCACCAGGCTGACGACAGCCAGAATAAGCGAGTTACGGATAAGCGGGGTGTCCCAGCCGTATTCGGGACCCTGTACCAGAGCAAAAACAAACAGCGTTGAAGCTGCAGTCACGGTCAGCGCGCCCGGCAGGTCAAAACTGCGTTTCTCATGACGCGCCGGATCGGCAGGGATAACCAGAAATGCTGCAACAATAGCTATGCCTGCCAGCAGAACGTTGACGTAGAAGACCGAAGACCAGCCAAAGTAACTCGTGAGAAATCCGCCGGCCAGTGAACCGATTGTCAGTCCGCTGGCACCTGCTCCGCCCCATGCAGCCAGAGCGCGGTTTCGTTCGGGTCCTTCACGGAAAAGACGATTAATCAGGGAAAGCGTCGCCGGGAAGAGGAAGGCTCCGCCAATCCCCTGTACTGCCCGTGCAGCAATAATGACTTCCGGACGCCATGCCAGTCCTCCTACCAGCGATGAAATCGCATAAAGCCAGAGTGCACCGATAAACATGCGGCGCTGGCCAAGCAGATCGGCCGCCCTGCCACCAAAAAGCAGAAAGCCTCCGCAGAATACCGTATATGCACTGACGACCCACTGCAGGGTTTGTTCAGAAAATCCGAGGCCGCTTCCGATTTCCGGTAATGCAACGAATACGATGTTGATATCCAGAGAAATGATGAGCTGGGCAAACGCCAGCAGAGCCAGACTCCAGCCCAGCCGATGCTGACTGCTGTTTTGATGCAATGTCATAGTAACCTTCCCACTGTTCAATAGTTCGTATTTATATGGACAATCGAAATATATGCTCTGTAAACCTGTTAAGGCAAGAGTTTTAGATGAACAGAAGAGAAAATTCTGATGGCAGATTGGCAGATTGGCAGATTGGCAGATTGGCAGATCCAGATCAGATGTATCCGACCTCAGGTGTGACAACCCATGTTTCTTATCCATAACTCATGGGTGTATACAGTCGATTAACCTGGCAAAGGGGAGCAGTACGGTATCTCACCGCAGCTTACGCGCTGTGATAACGTGTTGATGTGCGGCAGCGCTGAGAGAATAAGAAAAAAACGAGGGGATGGGGGGTAACGACCCACATTTCGTTGAATCAGCCTTTGAGTTGAAGCGGGGGATCCGAGTTTGCCTTTTTCCGGATCTGACCGGATGCGGTGACCTGCCCCCAGTATTAGATACAACCTTCAGTTAGTAATGTCAGTTGGTTTTTCTTCTTGTTTCCCGTTTCGCCAGCATGCTGCAAATTCAGACGGCGTCTGGTAATTCAGCGATGAATGCGGTCTGGATCTGGTATCGGCTATGGCATTGGTAAAGGGCTTTCATGGGGAGTCAATGCCGGGGCAAACTGGTGGAAAGGTGGCTGGGATCCGAAATTCAATCCAACGCTTCAAAAATATACTGATATTAAAGGAGAGTTTGGGCTTTCAAAAGAAATGACACCTGGTTATTTCCCCGGCATGGCTGGAGATATCGGTGGTAGCTTGGGCTCAGAGCTCAGCGGGAAGTATATAGAGCAGAAATCCTCTGAGGAGAACATCAAAAAATGAGACAGCAAAATGTGTTTCTACACTTGGCTCTTTTTATCGTATTAAGCATTGTATCTATTTTTTTGACATCAATTACTTTATACATTGCAGGGGAGTTTTTGTTCTTTTTTTTCAAAGGGATACCAATAAATTTCACTATGGATAATATATTTCTGCTTTGCAAGATTAGTTTTAGTATCGGAAGCTTTGTCGGGGGAGGAATGTGGATAGCTCGGGTATTAAAATTAAAAAACTTCTAAGTTGTTGTTGAGAATAACTCGCTGTCCGGTGATCAGGCGCGTGCAACGGCGAAGCAGGCTGCTGAATCTCTTAAGAATCAGGTCAGAGAAAAGCTGGGCGAAGGCACCACTTCTGCTATTGCGAATGAAATAATTAATGGTCTTGCCGATACCGGCGATGCGGCATGAGGTGGGGCGGATTACGCTGCTGACGTAGCAATGGCGCTGGCGTCTTGCGCGGCCAGGGACAGTTACTGCGGTACAGCGCTTAATGACCTGTCCGGTAAGAATCAGGCGGTAGCGGACAGCGTTTAGGCGCTGATGAGCAGTGATACCTGGTCTGCGGTAGCTGACACTATTAAGCAGGCATCCGAAGGGAATCAGGTGGCGCTCGAAGCCACGGGTAGGATGCTGGCCGCAATTATATTGCCGAGCAAAAAAGTCCCACATGTGCCTAATGCCAGCGCTGTCGGAAATATGAGTGAATTCTTGAAAAACACCTCTTTCGGAGGTGAAGTTAAAAATATAACTCGTAAAACGTCTAAACAATATCAAGGGTAAAGTGTTTATCAGGCTCAAGGTAAAACAGGTGATTTAATTAAGAAAGGGGATCAGCTATATCTTGATGCTATGCATAAAGAACACTTTGAAGTTTTTGATAAAATGAACATTTTAAAGGCGTTCTTAACCTTGATGGGTCAGTGAACATTGAGAAGACCAACGCAGCACAAGGAAGGAAGCTGAAAATTGACTAACATAAATGAGTTAGACCTTATCAAAACGACATTGGCTGATTTGGCAGAGATTTGTGCTATTTCAAAAGATAAGCTTGCTATTGATTATTCTCTAAATTTAGATGCTGAATTACAAGAAGAGCTTAAAAAGCTTACATCAATGGTACTTACGTTGAGAAGGGCCCTTGACGAAAAAGATATGCTTGCTGTAAAAGCTGCTTTAGTTATGAGTCGTATTTACGCAATGAATTTAAGTAACTTTTTTGAAGATATATTTGATGATATTGAAATAATTGGCTGGTCAGATAATTATGATTGGCCAACTATTCCTGAAAATTATCAAATTCCAAAAAAGTTACGGTTCCAATCTTAATAAATTAAAATCCCGGCCAGGTTGGCCGGGATTTTAATTTTATCAGTCAGTTAACTTTCAGTCGCCAGCCGGATAATCAGCTGTCCCGACCCAGTGATCACCTCGATCTTCTGCCCGGTCTTAAAGCCTAGTGCTTCCAGCCATCGTCCTTTGATGGTCAGTTGTGGCAATGGATTCGGTCTGCCGCCGTTGGGACGGTATCCGACGATGCTTTTACGTGCTTGGGGTACAGCGGATTCTGACGTAGAATCTTTTCCAGCCATAGTAACTACCTCGAATAGTTGTTGTGGTCAGCGGCTGTTGCGGGTTGGCGCTCGCTTCAGCCGCGCTAAAAAAAGCTCTCGTTATTCTCTTCCTTTGCAGTTTTCTACTGTTCAAATATACATCGTCTGCTTTGTAAACTCGCTGAAAGCTTCGGAATAGATTGCGAGGCATCTCTGAAAAACGGATTTTTTTCGATGGATAATACTATCTCCAAAAGCGTTTATCCCGCGGCTATGAAAGAAATAAGCATGTAGTTAATAAAGATTATGGTTTCTCAATTTTTTGACTAATCTTCTTTAATTAAATAATTAATTACAATTCAGCATGGGTAATCTGTAAGTGACATGCTTATATATGGCAACCTGAATTGCCATATCTTAACGTATGATGCAGTAAAGTGTATTTGGTTAAAAGTTGATAGGTATCTGTATCAAAATCCCAACCAGCGATGTTAGATGAATAATGATTCTACGAAATAAATAAGGGTTATTATATGGCCTAAGTGTTTTAGGGTGTTGTAGAATTACACGCTTACTGGAAAGTTTATATAAATAAATAGCTGCTCATTTATGATGTTTGGGTATCATGAAAATGATGTGCTCAGGAAGCAGGAAGGGTGAAATGAATAAGGATGCGAGGATCACCGTATTAAAGGGACCATTCAAAAAAATACGGGAGTGGAACCGAAGAAAAAATTACTCTCTCAAAGAGGTGAAGCTCAAAGTAAGAATCGCAATTGCAAAGCTTCTGTGGGATAAACGGACAAAAGTCACCTTTAACCCTGGCTCTGTGAAAACCATATTGCTTGTTCGAAATGAAGGCAAAGTGGGTGATATCATCGTTTCGACTCCACTCATCAGGTTGCTTCATCAGGCTGGCTATGCAGTCGATGTGCTGGTAAACGAAGCCTGTTACGACGTAATAAAATATAACCCTTTTATCAGACATGTTTATAAGGCGAGAAATTGCAGTTATAACCATTACCTGAAGTCTTTGAACCATAACGTTTCAAGGGCAACGGTAAAGATGCTAAATAGAAATGAATATGATCTAATTATTGATCCTTGTTTATCCGAAACACCGGTGCATCGGATGAAACTGTTTAATGATATCAATGCGAGGTTCGTTATTGGGTTAAATAAAAAACCTGATATGGGCCATTACACCGTTTCAGTATCTTTTAAAAATGAAAAACAGCATGTTACAGAATTATTGTCTTTGTTCTGCATAATGATTGGCGTTAAAGCTACAGGCAACGTCGATTATAGTTTATATTTTCCTGATAGCGTGCTTAATGAGGTAAAAGATTTTCTTAACCCCTGGAAAAAAAAGAAAAAGATTATTATTAATGCCTATGCAGGCACCCCAGAAAGAAACTTCTCACAACAGCAATTGCTGGATCTTATTTATCTGGTTAATAATAAAGGTAAAGAAATAAAGTTAATTATTCTGGATCATCGTAACGAATTATTAGTGCCGCTTCCTGATGGTGTTGTAAAAAATCCCTTTTGTACATTGCATCATGTGATGGCATTGATCAAAGAATCGGATGTGGTCATAACACCTGATACTTCGATAGTACATATCTCTGCTGCGTGGAAAAAACCACTCATCGCCGTTTATAAAAACTTACCTAATAATAATATGTGGGCACCAGGGTATGAAAACGCAAGCCAGCTTATTGTTCATGATGATAAAACCTCTGATGCTGATAATATTCCGGAGCGTATTTTAAACGAGATTGTCCGCAGGGATTTACTGGACAGGCATGAGATGAAAATCCAAAGCCCGGTATCGGTGATCGAGTTGAAAGAATCTGTTAGTAAGTACGGTTATCATGTTCCTGAGCGCTCTATCGCCTCCTCTGATCAGCTCTGCTGCTGACCAGCAGATAAAATGTTCTAATGTGCCAGACACCATTGCCACTCTTAATAGGTCTGGCTACAGCACCCTCACGCCGCAGGCGGCGTCGTCATTGCAAAGCTCTCACGCTGAAACAGCGTTTCCGCCAGCTTCACCAGTGCCGGACGCTCAACACACCAGTTAGGCACCACGCGGCGGAAATTGAGATAGCCAATCATGCAGCCGGTGGCGATATCCGCCAGATTGAGCTGACCGTTGTTGAGCCATTTTCCCTCTGCGGCTTTCGCTTCCAGCATGTCGAGGCTGCGCTGAATCTTTTCCCGATTGCGCACCAGCACCTCCTCTGACTGCAAATCCCCCGGCCGCAGCTGCTCGCGCACGATCACCAGCGCGGCATCGCAGATGCCATCCGCCAGCTTCTCCAGCTGACGGATGTTAAGCGACGCAAGCGGATCAGCAGGCAGCAGGGCAGGCTCTGCCCCGCGCAGTTCCAGAAATTCCGCGATGATGCTGGAGTCGAACCAGATTTGCTTATCGTCAGCGACCAGCGCCGGGACTTTGCCCAGCGGATTGTAGTGCGGTACGTGGCTGTCATCGCTGTAGGGCGAGGCGTTGACGAATTCAAACGTAATGCCTTTTTCCAGCATGATAATCGAAATCTTACGCACAAACGGGCTGGTATAGCTGCCAATCAGTTTCATCGGGTTCTCCGGATTCATCGCCTATTCGCCAGGAAACATAAAGGGGTTGAGACTGCTGCGAGCAAAACCTTCCTGCTCCATCCGGGCATCCAGTATCAGCGATGCCAGATCGTCGGCCACCGGTTCGATGGCCGGATCTTTCTCCTGATAGAGCATCTTCAGGTAGGTGCCACAGTCGCCGCAGCTCTCTGCCTTCACCGCCGCCAGCTCGCTGTTGAGCGACCAGTAGTGCAGATCGCGGGACTGCTCGCACTGGGTACACTTACTGCGTACCACATGCCATTCACTTTCGCACAGATTACAGTGCAGGTAACGCGCGCCTTCATCACTGCCCATATGGACCACGCTGGCGACCGGCATACTGGCGCACACCGGACAGAACTGCCGCTGATCGCCCATCTCCGCCCGCGCTTTACCCGGGATCAGGGCCGCCATCTGCGCCCAGTAGAGCGAGAGCGCCGCCCAGATAAAGGGCGCTCTGTCGCTGCTGACCTGCGCATAATCGCCGGTAAACAGCGCACTGGCCAGCGTCTCCAGCTCGGTGGCGGAGGCTTTTTCCAGATTCTCCAGCACCGCCAGCGCCTGACCGCTCATCTCCGGCTTCAGTTCGGCAATCAGCGAGTGCAGCAGCCGCTGCCAGTGCGGATCGCGCGGCAGGGTGTGGATGTTCAGCGGCGGCTTACCCTCGCTGGCGCTCTGCGTCAGTCGGGCATGCAGATCGATGTGCAGCGGGTGGTCATACAGCACAATCTCCTGCGCTTCGGCGATCGTTGCCGCAAAGCGCAGATAGTCGCCGAGTGGATTTTTCGCCGCCAGGTCGCGCAGTCGCGCAGCACGACGGCTGTATAAATTTTTCAGCCGTGGAAAAAGTAACGGCGGAATCCTCTCCGCCGTGTTCTTTTCGCCTTTCTCCAGCTGATCTTGCGGGATTATGCGAATACTCATCAGGGGCGTTTATCCTGTTTTTCTGGCAGTTTACGCTGCTCACGAAACCAGCGGGGATGGTGATGTCTGGCCCAGTCGGCGCTGACCCAGCCCTCAACCATCGCGGTCAGTGTGCCTTTGACCCACAGTGCAGCATAAACATGCACCATGATGACGATAATCAGTACCACTGCTGACACCGAATGCACCACCAGTGCCAGACGAATCAGCGGAATGGCGAAGGCATCAGCAAAGTAAGGTCGCCAGATCACAATGCCGCTGGCAAGCAGCAGGACTAAGCTGATGATAGCAGCCCAGAACACACACTTCTGACCAAAGTTATATTTACCGGTATCACCCACCTCTTCATTGCGTGCAATCCGGTTAATATTTCTGGCCCAGCAGAGGTCATCACGATTGATCAGGTTCTCTTTCCAGTAGCGCAAAAACATCAGCATAAAAGCGGCAAACATCACCACACCGGTGAAAGGATGCAGAATACGCGCCAGTTGTGGCGTGCCGAATATCTGCATCAGCCAGTTGAAGGAGGGAAAGAAAAAACCCAGACCGCTTAAGGCCGTGATGACAAAGCAGATTGCGACGATCCAGTGATTAATGCGTTCCGGTGCGCGGTAGCGCACCAGACGATCGGGTTTGTTCATTATTTATCCTCCCCTTGATGATCGTCGTCACTGTCGTGCGCGTCGGTGACGCGATTCGGACCGACGCCGACATAGTGAAAAATGGATGCGGCGAACGTGGCGGCAAAACCCACCGCCGCCAGCGGTTTCCAGATCCCCTTCCAGAAGGTCACGGTCGGGCTGATGCCCGGATTCGCCGGCAGGCCGTGATAAAGCTGGGGCTTGTCAGCATGATGCAGCACATACATCACATGGGTGCCGCCCACGCCTTCCGGGTTGTAGAGACCCGCCTGTGCAAACCCGCGTGACTTCAGCTCTGCTACGCGCTCCTCCGCCAGCGTCAGCATGTCGCTTTTGCTGCCGAAATGAATGGCGCCGGTCGGACAGGTCTTCACACAGGCGGGTTCCTGGCCGACGCTGACGCGGTCCACGCACAGGGTGCATTTATAGGCGCGGTTATCCTCTTTATTGATGCGGGGCACGTTGAAGGGACAGCCCGCGATGCAGTAGCCGCAGCCAATGCACTGCTCAGACTGAAAATCGACGATGCCGTTAGCGTACTGGATGATGGCGCCTGCTGACGGACAAGCCTTCAGGCAGCCGGGATCGGCGCAGTGCATGCAGCCATCTTTGCGGATCAGCCAGGCGAGCCTGCCGTTCTCTTCCACTTCTGAAAAGCGCATCACTGTCCAGGATTTGGCGCTCAGATCGGTGGGATTGTCATAGACCCCGATGTTATGACCGACCTCATCGCGGATGTCGTTCCATTCGGAGCAGGCAACCTGGCAGCCTTTGCAGCCAATACAGGTGGTGACGTCAATAAGCTTCGCCACTTCGCGCTGGTGATCGCGCGCCTGCGGCGGCGGGGTAAAGCCATTGGTCGCAGAGCGACGGATAATATCTTGTGATTGATAAGCCATGGTCATCCACCGTTACGCTTTTTCGACTTTCACTAAAAATCCCTTGTACTCCGGGGTCTGCGAGTTGGCGTCGCCAACGGAAGGCGTCAGCGTATTGGCGAGGAAGCCCTTACGCGTGGTGCCCTCAAAGCCCCAGTGACAGGGAATACCCACGGTATCCACCGGCCTGCCGTCAATCATCAGGCGCGGGAGACGGCGGGTGACCACCGCTTTGGCCTCGATATAACCCCGGCGTGACGAGACTCTGACGCTGTCACCGGCCTGAATGCCTTTCTCCTCCGCCAGTTCGGTGCCGATTTCGACAAACTGCTCCGGCTGCGCAATGGCGTTCAGCAGGGCGTGCTTGGTCCAGTGGCGGAACAGCTCAGTGATGGAGTAGGTGGTGGCGACGCAGGGATAGTCAGCGACCTCGCCCAGCTGTGCGACGTCACTGCTGAAGAGACGAACGACCGGGCTGTGACGCTGCTGCGGATGCAGGGGGTTGTCGGCGAGGGGACTCTCCATCGGCTCATAGTGTTCCGGGAACGGACCATCCGTCATTTTATCCAGCGCAAACAGGTGACCCATGCCATCGGGCTGCATGATAAACGGCCCGGCCTGCTGCTGAGGTGGCAGCGTGACCGGATAGTCCGGCACATCGATGCCGTGCCAGCGTGCGCCGTCCCACTCAATCAGGCGGCGCTGCGGATCCCAGGCTTTACCCTGCGCATCCGCAGAGGCGCGGTTGTAGAGAATGCGGCGGTTGGCCGGCCACGACCAGGCCCAGCCGGAGACCGCGCCCAGCCCGGAAGGATCGGCATTATCGCGCCGCGCCATCTGATTACCGTCCGGCGTCCAGCTGCCGCTGTAGATCCAGCAGGCGCTGGCGGTAGTGCCATCGTTACGCAGCTCTGAAAAGCTGTTGAGCTGCTGACCTTTTTTCAGCAGCAGCCTGCCACTGGCGTCATAAATATCGGCCAGCGCCTGACCGTTGCTCTCCTGCGCCACCTCTTCCGGCTCAGGATTGAACGGATCGCGGTAGTCCCAGCGCATGGCCATCAGCGGCTCAGGGTTTGCTCCGCCTTCGAGACGATAAAGTTCACGCAGCCGCATAAACAGATTGCCGAGAATTTTTCCGTCGTGCAGCGCTTCTCCGGGCGGCTCGGCGGCAGCCCAGTGCCACTGCAGCCAGCGTGACGAGTTTGCGACCGAGCCCGACTCTTCCGCGAAGCATGAGGAGGGCAGACGGAACACTTCGGTCTGGATTTGCGCCGGGTCGACGTCGTTGAACGCACCGTGATGTTGCCAGAAGCTGGCGGTTTCCGTGCTGAGCGGATCGATCACCACCATAAACTTCAGCCGGGAGAGGGCCCGCACCGCCTTATTTTTGTCCGGGAAGGCGGCCAGCAGGTTAAAGCCCTGAATCAGACAGCCATTCAGCACGCCCTGTTCCATCATCTCCGCCTGCGCCATGCAGTCGTAACTCTTGTCCCATTTCGGCAGCCAGTCGTAGCCCCACTGGTTTTCCGCCGTGGCCTTATCGCCGTAGAAACTCTTCATCAGGCTGACAAAAAATTTGTCGGTGTTCTGCCAGTAGTTGACCTGCCCCGGCAGAGGCGCAACCGGCGTGGCCTTCTCCAGCCAGCTGGCCAGTGTGGTCATCTTCTCGGAGGGCAGCGGCAGATAGCCCGGCAGACTCTGTGACAGCAGGCCGAGATCGGTAAATCCCTGCACATTGGAGTGACCACGCAGCGCATTGATGCCGCCACCCGGCATACCGATATTGCCCAGCAGCAGCTGGATCATTGCCGCCGTGCGGATAATCTGCGAGCCGTTAGTGTGGTGCGTCCAGCCCAGCGCATAGAGGATGGTGGCGGTGCGATTCGGCACGCAGGTCGACGCGAGCTGTTCGCACACCGCGATAAAGGCGTCCTGCGATGTGCCGCACAGGCGCGTCACCATCTCCGGCGTATAGCGGCTGGCATGGGTTTTCAGCAGGTTCAGTACGCAGCGTGGATGAGTGAAGCTCTCATCCCGTCGTGCATGGCCGTTTTCATCCAGCTCATAGTGCCAGCTCTGGCGATCGTACTGACGGGTGTCGGCATCATAGCCGCTGAACAGACCGTCGCTGAAGCTGAAGCCGTCACTGACGATCAGGGCCGCGTTGGTGAAGGCGCGAACATACTCCTGCTGGATCAGGTTGTGCTGCAGCAGATAGTTAATCACCCCCATCAGGAACACAACATCGCTGCCCGCCCGCACGGGCGCGTAAAAATCGGCAACGGCGGCAGAGCGGTTAAAGCGCGGATCGACCACGATGACCTGCGCCTTGTTCCGGGTTTTCGCTTCAATGACCCATTTAAAGCCGACCGGATGCGCCTCGGCCGGGTTGCCGCCCATGATCATCACCACATTGGCATTTTTGATGTCGTTCCAGTTGTTGGTCATGGCTCCGCGACCAAAGCTGGGGGCCAGCGCTGCCACGGTCGGGCCGTGACAGAGACGCGCCTGATTCTCCAGCGCCAGAATCCCCAGCGAACGGGCAAACTTCTGGTCGAGCAGGCCGGTCTCATTACTGGCGGCGGACGAGCAGAACATGGAGGTGGTTGGCCAGCGGTTTACCGTGACCCCTGCGGCGTTGGTGGTCTGGAAGTGGGCATCGCGATCCTGCTTCATCAGGCGGGCAATACGATCAAACGCCTCCTCCCAGCTGATGCGCTGCCATGTGTCAGAGCCCGGTGCACGATATTCCGGGTACTTCAGCCGCTGCTCGCTGTGAATAAAGTCCATCACGCCCGCGCCTTTGGGGCAGAGCGATCCGCGACTGACCGGATGGTCCGGGTCACCTTCAATATGATAAATCGAGGCGCTGGCATTTTTAGCGCCATCCCCCAGGCTGTAGATCAGCATGCCGCAGCCGACGGAACAGTAGGTGCAGTTATTCCGTGTCTCTCTGGCGCGAATGAGTTTGAACTCCCGGACACTGGCTAAGGCTGTGGTGGGGGCAAAACCGAGCAACGCCGCGCTGGTTCCCGCCAGTCCGCCCGCACAGATCTTAAAAAAACTCCGTCTGTTAATTTGCATGTTATCGTTCTTCTTTTCCGGCTCCATTGCGAAGCCCTGCAAAATAACAGCCCTGATTGCCTGTAAGTTGACCAGGGTCAACAGGTTAGCGATTAGTAATTCTTTTTCTAAATTTTGTTAAAAATCTGCAGCGGCGGAGCGGCATTGCAAGTCCATTTTCAGCGTCAGCCGCGGATGGCGGGGGTGATTTGCTCCCGGATGTTAATGCCGGAGCCGTTCCCTTCTCATTTTGCACACCCGCGGCCGTGGCTGCGCCCCTGGCACACCTGAAACCGCATGAATTGCCCCGCTGTTTATTTGCGCTGTGCCGGGCCTGCAGGCAAAATCAGACGATGTCAGCCCCTCGCCGTGCAGCCGCACCGGCAATTATTTATTAACAACAGGTCCTATTTTTTGAAAGCTATCCAGCCTGACTCAGGCGAAGATTTAACAACTCAGGCCGGCGTCAGCACAACGCAGGTCTGGCAGCGTGCCGATCTGATGACGGCTCAGCCTGACTGGCTGGCGGATGAGGTGCCGGTGGCGCTGGTCTATAACGGCATCTCTCACGTGGTGATGATGACCACGCCCAAAGACCTGGAGGCGTTCGCGCTGGGTTTTTCGCTGTCAGAGGGCATTATCGACGCGCCGGGCGATATCTTCGGCATGGACATCGTGCCGGGCTGTCACGGTATTGAAGTCCAGATTGAGCTTTCCAGCCGCCGCTTTATGGCGCTGAAAGCGCAGCGCCGTGCGCTGGCGGGCCGGACCGGCTGTGGCGTGTGTGGTGTTGAGCAGCTGGATCAGATCGGCAAGCCGCTGTCGCCGTTACCCTTTACCCAGACCTTTGCGCTGGATCAGCTCGATCGGGCGCTGGGACAGCTGAAAGAGTTTCAGCCTGTCGGACAGAAAACCGGCTGCACCCATGCGGCGGCGTGGATCCAGCCCAATGGTCAGCTGGCCGGCGGCTGTGAAGATGTGGGTCGCCATGTGGCACTCGATAAGCTACTGGGCTATCGCAGCCAGGCCGCGTGGGGGCCGGGGGCGCTGCTGGTCTCCAGCCGCGCCAGCTATGAGATGGTGCAGAAGTCCGCCATGTGCGGCGTCGAGATCCTGTTCGCCGTCTCTGCCGCGACCCGTCTGGCGGTTGAGGTGGCTGAGCGCTGCAACCTGACGCTGGTCGGCTTCAGCAAGCCGGGCCGGGCCACGGTCTACAGCCACCCGCAGCGGCTGCGTTAAATTACCTGCCGTTGCCGCTTCGCTAGACCACGATCAACCGGGGCAGCGCCTGCTGCAACGCATCCAGTTCGGCACCGTTATCCCCGCCGCTGTCGGTAATCAGCAGGCTGATCGCCTGCGGCGGCGCGTAGATTGTCCGGCTGACCACGCCCAGCTTGGTGTGATCGGCCAGCAGATAGCAGGCGGCGGATTGCTGAACCATTGCCCGGGCGATGGCCGCTTCATGCGGATGAAAACTGCTGGCACCACAATCGGCCTCAATGCCAACCGGCGACAGCAGCGCCACATCGGCGCGGTAGCGGATGATTTCGCCCACGGTGATCTCACCGCGCGTCTGTTGCGCCCCGGCGGACATATTCCCGCCCAGCAAAATAATCTGATTATTCAGAGGCTGGTCTTCCTCTCCGGCGCTCAGCGCCAGCGCGGCCTGCAGGCTGTTGGTCACGATCGTCAGGCCGGACAGGGCGTGCAGCTCTTCTGCCAGCAGCGTGGTGGTACTGCCCGCATCAAGGAACAGCGTCTGTCCGGGCTGCAGCAGCTGCGCGGCGGCGCGGGCGATCGCGCGCTTCTCCCGGGTCTGCGTACTGCGACGTTCCGTCAGCGGCGGCTCTGCCGAGGGTTCTATCGCCACCAGTCCGCCATGGACGCGGCGCGCCAGCCCCAGCGCTTCCAGCTCGATGATATCGCGGCGCGCGGTTTCGCGTGAGACCCCCAGCTCCCTGATGATGCGCTCGGTACTGACCTGATTGAGTCGGGTCAGCAGGGCGCGGATGCGATGAAGGCGCGTTTCCTGCAGCATAGCGGTTTCCTTTTTAAGCGCGAAGAGCACGGATAATACGCCAGTGAGGCGCAGGAGTCCGTCTGAATCAGGCATCAGCTTAACGCGGCAATCTCCCTGCGTCATGTGTATTTTGTTGTATTTGTGTATTTGGTTGCATTTTATTTTCAGGCAGGCATGATGGAGGGGTCTGATCTTCCTCCTTCATCCTTGTCACGGGAGTCATTATGGCCACGCGTTCCACCATTATGGATACCAACAGTTTTCGTGCCGAACATGCCGATGCGCTGGACAGCGACACGCGCAAACTGACCGATAAACGCAGCAAAGTGCTTGGCGAATCCTATCGTCTGTTCTATCGCAAACCGGTTCATCTGGTGCGGGGTGAAGGGCAATACCTGTGGGATGCCGCAGGTGATAAATATCTCGATGTGTATAACAACGTGGCGAGCATCGGCCACTGCCATCCGGCGGTGATCGAGGCGGTGACGCAGCAGATGAAAATGCTGAACACCCACACCCGTTACCTGCATGAAAATATCCTCGATTACAGTGAAGCGCTGCTGGCGACCACACCTGCGGCGATCGATCGTGCGATGTATATGTGCACCGGCTCGGAAGCGAATGACCTGGCAATCCGCGTCGCGCGCGCCTTCAGCGGCGGCACCGGCATCATTGTCAGCAAGGAGGCCTATCACGGCACCAGTGAGCTGACCTCCGGTGCGTCGCCGGCGCTGGGCAGCGGACAGCCGCTGGCCCCCACCACGCGGCTGGTGATGCCGCCGGATGCCTACCGGGTGGATGCGCCCGACCTTGGCGACTGGTTTGCTGACCAGATTCAGCAGCAGATTGATGACATGGCGGCGCACGGCATTAAATTTGCCGGTTTCCTGGCGGACTCGATTTTCTCCTCGGATGGTGTGCTGCCCAACCCACGCGGCTTCCTGGAAAAAGCGGTCGATGTGGTGCACGCCAACGGCGGGATCTTTATTGCCGATGAAGTCCAGCCTGGCTTTGGCCGCACCGGCGACGCCTTCTGGGGCTTTGGCCGCCATGATGTCGTGCCCGATCTCATTACCACCGGCAAGCCAATGGGCAATGGCATCCCCGTTTCCGGGCTGCTGGCAAAAAGTGATGTGCTGGCCGCTTTCAGCGACTCGATTCCTTACTTCAACACCTTTGGCGGCAATCCGGTCGCCATGGCCGCGGCGCAGGCTGTGCTGAAGGTGATCACCGAAGAGGGGCTGCAGGAACACAGCCGGGTCGTCGGCGCGAAGCTGCTGGCTGAGCTGAAAACCCTGATGGATCGTTATGAGTGCGTAGGGGATGTGCGCGGTGCCGGACTCTTTATCGGCTTCGAGCTGGTGACCGATCGTCACAGTAAAACGCCGGATAAAACCCTGGCGCTGGATTTAATCGAGAAGCTGCGTGAACATCGCGTGCTGACCTCGGTCGCGGGCCCCTATGGGAATGTGCTGAAACTGCGTCCGCCATTGGCATTCCAGGAGAGTGACATCGACTGGCTGGTCGGCGCACTCGACAGCGCACTGCGCGAGCTGGGCAGGTAGTCCGCAGGTCAGGGCTGACGCGGCAGGCGGGCGGACAGACCGCCTGCTCTGCGTGCGGGATCGGCATCCCGGTCTGGCGGACGGAGAGGGTCAAAAAGGCAGGGTGAGGCGCAGCATCTTGTAAAAACAACGGGTTGCTATTGCCGGATTTCTCAATTCCTTAGGTTTTATAGGGCATTGATTACCCTTTTACGCTACATGAATTTAACTATAATGATTCGACTGCTTACGCGGCACGTCCTGAATCCGTCGTGCTGCACCCACTAAATGGAGAGGAAGAACATGAGTTATTCACTGCCATCCCTGCCTTACGCATACGACGCACTGGAACCGCATTTCGACAAGCAGACGATGGAAATCCATCACACCAAACATCACCAGACCTATGTGAACAACGCTAACGCGGCGCTGGAAGGCACTGAATTTGCCAATCTGCCGGTTGACGAGCTGATCACCAAACTGGATCAGCTGCCAGCAGACAAAAAAGGCCCGCTGCGCAATAACGCAGGTGGTCACGCTAACCACAGCCTGTTCTGGAAAGGCCTGAAAACCGGCACCACGCTGCAGGGCGACCTGAAAGCCGCGATTGAGAAAGATTTCGGCAGCGTAGAAAAATTCCAGGAAGAGTTCGAGAAAGCGGCAGCCACCCGTTTCGGTTCTGGCTGGGCATGGCTGGTTAAGCAGGGTGACAAACTGGCTGTGGTGTCCACCGCAAACCAGGATAACCCACTGATGGGCGAAGCGGTTGCCGGCGTGTCTGGTTTCCCGATCATCGGTCTGGACGTGTGGGAACACGCTTACTACCTGAAGTATCAGAACAAACGTCCTGATTACATCAAAGCGTTCTGGAACGTGGTTAACTGGGACGAAGCGGCTGCGCGTTTCGCTGCTGCTCAGTAAGTTAACCAAACGTAAACATAATGAAGATAAACCGGTAAATTCTATTTTGCCGGTTTTTTTTATCCCTATTTTATGCAGTCTCAAAGTGAACCAGAAATCGTAAAATATCCGCTTTAATGTTGTCCGATATTAACCTGCCGTTGATATTGGCCATGTTATTTTCAGTGACATCGTTGCTTAACTCTTTGTGTGTCGCTGATTATGTCAATTATAACTACTCATGAATCCACGACCGATTCAACTGCCTCGCTTTTTTTCCAGTTAATCAGTGGGAAATATGTGCCGGATAAACTCTGGCTGAGTAAACGCTTCCGGCTGAAATTTGTGTTAAGAACATTAATATCGCCGCTGACCACGCTGCATTATCTGGATGCGCTGTCGCAATTACCACAGCGCGCCCTGCTGATGAGCACCCAGGGACTGCTGCCAGCCAAGCTGCACCGGCCCTATCTGCGCTCGGGGATGAGCATTGCGGCCCGCGCACAGGCCATTCTCGATCACTACACCCTGATGAATAATCTGGCGAATCCGGCGCTGCGTCAGCTGCTGCAGAGCGCGTCTGATAATCCGCTGGCGACGCTGACCGGTAAAAATGGCGAGAAATTCCTGCTCTCCTGCAGCTCGGGTTATTTCGACCGTGAAGGTGAAGTGACGCTGGTATTGCGTTATAACGACGAAGTGATCGCCTCGCTCTCTTTTTCTATTCTGAACGAGAATAACCAGCGCACCTTATTAATTGGCGGATTACAGGGCCCGCGGAAACATATCAATAATGAGGTGATCCGCGAGGCGACCAAAGCGGCGCAGGGTCTCTTTCCGAAACGCCTGTTAATGGAAGCGGTATTTATTGTGGCGAAGCAGTGCGGCGTGGAAGCTATTCTGGCGGTGGGCGATGAGACGCACGTCTTCCGCAGTCTGCGTTATCGTCACAGCAAAGGGGATAAGTTCTTTGCCAGCTACAGTGAGTTCTGGCTGTCGCTGAGTGGCGAGGCTCGCCCGGACGGGATGTTCAGACTGCCGCTGAGCCTGCCGCGTAAAACGCTGGAGGAGATCGCCAGTAAGAAGCGGGCAGAGTATCGCCGTCGCTATGAACTGCTGGATTCGCTGGCGGAGCAGGTTTATGCCGCCGCCGGCGAACACAAAGCCGATGTCGATCAGGCTGCCGCCTGATCGCGGGCTCAGAATGCGGTTCTGGCGAAGCCGGTCATCACTTTCAGACCCATTTCACGTCCCAGCGCGGTCATTGGATGCACCACGACCAGGCCGCGCACGCTTTTCTTCAGCGCACCCAGATTTGCCTGCTCTTTTTTGGTAATTTCGCGGCTGAAGCCCATCTTTTGCAGCTTCTGCGCTTCAGCACTCAGCTTTTCAACCCGCTGATTGCGCAGACGCTCAATTTCCGTGACCAGCGTTTCTTTCTCTTTCAGCAGCGCGCCCAGTTTCTCGGCATCACCCGATTCCAGTAACTGCGGCTCTTTGCGGTTCAGTGCGTCCAGCTGATCGCTGAGACGTTTGATTTCGTTCTTTTCTTGCTCTTTCATGACAACAACTCGTTGAGGAAAACAGGCCAAGGATACACCAAATCTGGCGCCGGTTCCCGACAGGTTAAGGCAAAAAAGGCGCCGCAAGGGCGCCTGACGGGATTAGCTGCCGGACTTTTTAAACGCCTGCTTCATACTGATGCGGGCGATAAGCTCGGTGAGGGAGAGAACCATGGTGGATCGCACCATCTGCAGATAGCGCTGCTGCTGCATGCTGCGCAGTTCTGCATCGTCGGTGTGAAACACCGGTGCGGGCGGCCAGGCGGTCACGCAGTGCAGCTCGCCAAAAGGGCCCAGAATTTCATCGTCGGTAAAACGATACTCCCCGGTGTCGTGATTCAGCTCTTCGCGGAGCGCCAGCAGCAGCTCAGCATCTTCATATTCGTGCCGGCTGATGACGCCCAGGCCGTAGATCAGCTTCAGGCGAACCGAGAGTTCGCCTAGAGGCCCATCGCCCAGCAGCAGCGGTTCTACCGCATATTTGACCGCATAGTCATCTTTGCGGAACACCTGCAGCACCAGCAGATTGACGGCTTCCGCCAATAGCTCAACGGCGGCGATCAGAAAGCTTCTCACCGAACGACCGGCGTTCAGGCGCTCAAGCACCCGGTTCTCAAAAGCTTGCTTCTCTTCCATTATTGCCTGCATGGGTTCAATACCGCCGTTGGGCGCAGGCGAACTGCGCCCGGCTTGCGTCACTAACACGCGCGCATTATGCCATAGCGTGCCAGGCGCTCACCACCGAAGCCACGACCTCGCTGTCAGCATCCAGCCCTGAGATCTCCGCCAGCGTCGCCTGTGGACCTTTCTCTGCCAGCAGCGCAGCCAGCTCCTGCGCCTGCGGGTCCTGATCGCTGTGATAGTGCATCGCTGCGGCAATTCCCTGCACCAGGCTGGCGTGCGGTAACCCGTACTCCAGCGTCCCCAGCGTCGGCTTGATCAGGCGATCGCCCGCGCTGAGTTTACGCAGTGGCTGACGCCCGACGCGCTCAACCTCATCTTTCAGATAGGGGTTTTCAAAACGGCCGAGGATCTTGCGGATGTAAGCCGCATGTTTCTCTGCGTCAAAACCGTAGCGCTTAATCAGCACGGCGCCGCTCTCCTCCATCGCGCCTTTCACCACGGCCCGGATTTTTTCGTCAAGAATGGCATCGCGAATGGTCTGGTGACCCGCCATCTGGCCGAGATAGGCGGTAATCGCGTGGCCGGTATTCAGGGTGAAAAGCTTACGCTCGACAAACGCCATCAGGTTGTCGGTCAGTTCCATGCCCGGAATAGCCGGCAGGTCACCTTTGAACTGGGTTTTATCCACGATCCACTCGCTGAAGGTTTCAACCGTCACCTCCAGCGGATCGCTGCTGCCCGCTTCGGTTGGCGGCACGATGCGGTCAACGGCGGAATCCACGAAGCCGACATGCTGCTCCAGCCAGGCGTGATACTGTTCGGGCAGCGCCTTCAGCACATGCTGTTTCAGCTGGCTGGTGCCGCGCACCATGTTCTCGCAGGCGATGATATTCAACGGACGGGTATTACCTTTGTCGCTGCGTTTTGCCAGCCCTTTGGCTACGCTCCCGGCGATACGCTCCAGGATTTGCGGCCCCACGGCGGTGGTGACCAGATCCACCTCCGCAATCAGGGTGACGATTTCATCACTGGTGCTGTTTACCGCACTGACGCCTTTAATGGTTTCTGTTCTGGCCTGCTCGCCAACCACATGAACGGGATACTCATGACGCGCGTTCAGTGCATCCAGCACCGCCTGATTCACATCAGCAAAAACCAGTTCGATACCTGCATCAGCCAGTAATTTGCCGATAAAGCCGCGACCAATGTTTCCTGCTCCGAAATGTAACGCTTTCATAATTTTTGACCCATATCAAATGACGATGGGGCGAGCAAACCCGCCCCAGGAAATCGGGACGGGCATGACCGCCCCAGGGAAAAACAGCCTTGAATTACGCGAGTGCCGGTTTGCCTGACAGCAGATCCAGCACTTCCTGCACGCTGCTGGTGTTCGCCAGCTTCTCAATCACGCTGTCATCATCCAGCGCATTGGTCAGGCTGGTGATGACCTGAATGTGCTCGTTGTTGCGGGCAGCAATACCAATCACCAGGCGCGCCACATCGTCCGCATCTTCGCCGAACAGGACGCCTGCCGGATACTGGCAGAACACCACGCCGGTTTTCAGCACGCGATCTTTGGCTTCCACCGTGCCGTGCGGCACCGCGATCGACTCGCCGAGGTAGGTCGGCGTCAGTTTTTCACGCGCCAGCATCGCCTCAACATATTCAGGCTCAACGTAACCGCCTTTCACCAGCTGCTCACCCGCAAAGCGGATGGCCTGCTCTTTGTTGCTGGCGCTCAGGCCGAGGAAGACGTTATACGCGCCCAGCTTAAACAGGTGTGCGTTGCCTTCATCGTAACTGTCTGACAGGGCGGTGTTGACCGTTTCACGATGGAGGTCGCTGCGGTTTGCCGCCACCAGACGCTCGGTCAGGGTGCTGTAGAGCGCGCTGTCGAGGAAGTTGTTCAGCGAAATATGCTGTGCATGCGGAGCCTGGCGAATGGCGCGTTCGGTCAGGTCGCGGTGGGTGATCACCAGGTCGACATCGCCTGGCAGAGCGTTGATGGCGGTATTGGTTACCGAAACATTGCTCAGACCCGCGTCCTGCACTTTCTTACGCAGCACGCCTGCGCCCATGGCGCTGGAGCCCATACCGGCATCACAGGCGACGATGATTTTACGGACGTGATGCAGATCGACGCTCATGGCATCGCTGGCGATAGCGCCACCCGCTGCACCCTGACCTTTCGACTGCGCTTTCATCTCATGCATGCGCTGGGTTGCCGCTTCGATATCGTCATCTTCTTTGACTTTGCTGGTTTTCAGCAGAATCGCAGAGACCACGAAGGAGACAGCGAAGGCGGCAGCAATCGCCGCGATGTTGGCGAAGTAGGCACCTTTTGGCGTCATCGCCAGCACCGCCAGGATAGAACCGGGTGAAGCCGGAGAGACCAGGCCGCCGTTCAGCACGGTCAGCGTGAAGACACCGGTCATCCCGCCCAGGATCACCGCCAGCAGCAGGCGAGGGGCCATCAGCACATACGGGAAGTAGATTTCATGGATGCCGCCCAGGAAGTGGATAATCGCCGCACCCCCCGCAGACTGTTTGGCACTGCCGCGACCAAAGAACATGTAGGCCATCAGCACGCCCATACCCGGGCCCGGGTTGGCTTCGATCAGGAAGAAAATCGACTTGCCCGCTTCACTCGCCTGCTGGATACCGAGCGGCGAGAAGATGCCGTGGTTAATGGCGTTGTTCAGGAACAGGATTTTCGCCGGTTCAACGAAGATGGAGGTCAGTGGCAGCAGGTTGTTCTGCACCATCAGGTTCACGCCGGCGGCGAGAATGTGGGACAGACCTTCCACCAGCGGGCCGATGGCGAGGAAAGCCAGCAGCGCCAGGATCATCCCGATAATACCGGCCGAGAAGTTGTTAACCAGCATCTCGAAGCCGCTTTTGATTTTGCCGTCGATCGCCCGGTCAAACGAGCGGATAGCCCAGCCACCCAGCGGACCGGCAATCATCGCGCCGAGGAACATTGGCATATCGGCACCCACGATCACACCCATGGTGGTGATAGCACCGACCACGCCGCCGCGATCGCCGCCCACCAGACGCCCGCCGGTAAAACCGATCAGCAGCGGCAGCAGGTAGGTGATCATCGGGCCGACCAGTTTGGCCAGCGTTTCGTTAGGGATCCAGCCGGTTGGAATAAACAGTGCAGTGATGATACCCCAGGCGATAAACGCCCCGATGTTTGGCATCACCATATTACTCAGAAAGCGACCAAAGCTCTGTACTTTGACCTTGACTGATGAGGACATAAACCCACCCCTTATTGAGACGCGCTGCAATAGGAGAGCGCGTTTGTTTTTGTTTAGCCACCCCGACCAGAGCCGGTGGTATTACTGTATGCACGCGGACTCTATCACGCGAATCTGGCACTGCGTAGGGCCCGGAATAAGTGTGATCCACATCACTCATTTGCGGTGGGGACGGGGGCTATTAGCGTGACTTTGATCACAAATACAGAGGCGGGCACGGTGACTTTGCCTGAATTCTGACCGGCGCACCGGCTTATCTGTGATGAATATCACATTCGTGATGGCAGGGTTTGTTATGTAAATGTGACTGAGATCACAAACTATTTTTGGTCGAAAATGCGCCAGATCACACTTTAGTCAGCGGGGAATTCAGGGGCAGAAGAGGCGGGGAAAAAAAGGGGCAGGGAGAGGGGCAGGCGATCGGTGCCTGCCCGTAAAAAGTGTTACTGCAGACCCGCCTGAACGGCGGCCTGAGCCTGAGGCAGAGCCTGCGCATTGGCTGACACGGTGCTCATCAGCGCATTGTATTGCGAAGCCTGCTCCTGGGTCGGGAACTGCACACCGCCATCATTGAAGCTGACGCGGGTTCCCTGCGATTGCAGGAAGTCGCCGGCCTGGACCGCGCCCTGACTCAGCGCCTGAAGCTGAGGCAACAGCGGGATCAGCTGATTGGCAGGCACCGTCACCACTTTGTTGTAGGCGCTGTCGTAGACTTTTTTCAGATCATCCTGCTGCTTCAGGGTCGCTTTGCTGCTGTCCGCCTGCATTTTGGCGCTCTCAATCTGCTGCGTGACGATCACCAAAGCGCTGGTGGCCTGGCGGAGTGAGTCACGACGGCTGAGGTAATCCTGCGGCACGCGAATGGCAGACAGCTCATCGACCACCGGGCGCATCCCCTGCTCAACGGCTTTATTCGCCTGCTGCGAGAAGCCATACAGGATGGCGTAGTCGCTGGCGAAGTTGCCAAAACTCTGCTTCTGATTTTCGCTCAGGCTGGGCAGATGCTCGCCGCTGCGCATAACGGTATTCTGGAGGAAATCGATAAATGCTTTGCGCTGCTCGCCTTCTTTATCACCGCACGCGGTGAGCTGCAGCACGATCAGCACGCCAGCGATCATCATGCCGCTGCGTGCCAGGATGCGGGTAAGTCCTGAAGCCATGGGTTCAACTCCTGTCGGTGATACTGTCTGATATCCAGGTAAGAATGGCCTAAAGAATAGAACAATCCCTGGTCACGGCACAATGTGAAACCACACGTGAAACAGAGACTTTCTGCAACCCGCGCCGTCGCACCTCCGCGCCGGGGCGTCAGGGCGTGCCGGGCAGCACGCCCTCAGTGATGCTGAGCAGGCTGAACCTCGCTTCAGAACACCACCGCCTGACCATCTTTGCGGCTCTCGCTGGCCGCAATGTAGAAGCCCTGAGGATCGCGCACGATTGCCTGCGCACCGCCAAAATTGTAATTGCTCAGCGGATCTTCCAGCACCACGTTGTGTCCCATGCGGCGCAGGGTGCTCAGGGTGTTGCGATCGATCGTTGACTCAAACACCACCTCGCGTCCCTGCACCACCCGCCAGCGCGGCGCATCGATCGCCGCCTGAGGATTTTGCCGGTGAAGCATGATGCGCAGCGCCAGCTGGACATGCCCCTGCGCCTGCATCGGGCCGCCCATTACGCCAAACGCCATCAGCGGCTGGCCCTGCTCATCCCGCGCAAAGGCCGGAATGATGGTATGGAAGGGGCGCTTACCCCCCGCCACAAGGTTGGGATGAGAGGGGTCGAGTGAAAACCCGGCACCCCGGTTCTGCAGGCTGATGCCCGTCTCAGGCACCACCACCCCGGAGCCAAATCCCATGTAGTTAGACTGAATAAATGAAACCATCATGCCGCTGGCATCGCCGGTGGCCACATAAACGGTGCCGCTTTGCTGCGGCGACCCAAAGCGAAAATCGCCCGCCTGGCCGGGGTCAATCAGCGCGGCGCGCTGGCGGAGGTAGTCGCTGCTCAGCAGGCGGTCAGCCGGAAATTCGAGGTGATCTTCATCGGTGACATAGCGCTCCAGATCGACCAGCGCCAGCTTCATCGCCTCAATCGACAGATGCAGCCACTGCGGAGAATCGGGCGCGTAGCGATGAATCTCCCACTCCTCCAGGATGCCGAGCGCAATCAGGGTGGCGATGCCCTGACCGTTAGGCGGCAACTCCTGAACCGATCCGCCGGCAAACGGATGGGAGAGCAGGGTGACCCAGTCGGCGCGATGATTTTTCAAATCCTCCAGCGTCAGGGCTGCGCCATGCTCGCGGGCAAAGGCTGCCATCTTCTGCGCCAGTTCGCCGCGATAAAAACTCTCTCCCCGGCTCTCAGCTATCGCCTGCAGGGTGGTGGCCTGCGCCGGGTTGCGGAAAATGTCACCCGCGCGCGGCGGGCGGCCCTGCGGCGCAAAGCAGCGGCTGAAGCCAGGCTGATCCCGCAGCTTGTCATAGCCGCGCTGCCAGAGCTGAGCAATCAGCGGTGAAACCGGAAAACCGTCGCGCGCATAATCGATCGCTGGCTGCGCCAGGGTGGTCAGCGGCAGTGTGCCGAAGCGCTCAGCCAGGGTGACCCAGGCCGAGACGGCCCCCGGCACGGTGACGGACTCCCAGCCGGTTTCAGGCATGGTGTCTGAAGCGGCAAAGCGTTCAGGATGCCAGGCGGCGGGCGCACGGCCGGACGCGTTCAGCCCGTGCAGCGTGTGACCGTCCCAGACAATGGCAAAGGCATCGCTGCCGATGCCGTTTCCGGTCGGCTCCAGCACGGTTAAGGCCATGGCCGTGGCGACCGCCGCATCCACGGCGTTACCTCCCTGTTGCAGCATACGAAGACCGGCCTGCGCCGCCAGCGGCTGGGAGGTGGCGACAGCGTTACGTCCCATCATCGGTACGCGATAAGAGGGATAGCCGACATTGAAATCTGTTTCACGCATCGCTTTTCCTTAGAGAGTTCAGCTCCCGGTCTGGCCGTCATCGGCGTGCCATAGCGCCTGCACTTCTTTCGCGCAGGCGCATCAGCATTGACGGAGCGCTGCACCGGCAGAAGGCAGAGACCGTTTCATCAGGGAGTCTGCTGTTTTATCCGGTGATGTCTGGCCGTGCAGAATAGGTGATTCATCCACAACCTGCTGTGAGCCGCCGCGCGGCCGCGCACAGGGGGTTGCCAGGACTATTCTTAATTTCATAAAGGCAGTGAATATAAGTGTTCAGGAAGTAAACCATTGGCGTATATTTTGCACTCACTATCTGAAGAGGCAGACCGCCTCACAAAATTGAGAAGATGCCTGCAAAAAGCATGACGGCACCCGCATAAATAGCAAACAGCATTTGATTTTTTTGTCCGCTATGAGGGCACAAAAACCAGCTGCCTCAGCATCTTAGCGGCGCCGGAACATCTCCGGCAAAAGATAGTGAAAAAAATAATGAGAAATTGCGCGGCAAATAGTCAGGTCTCTATCCATACTTAGTCTCCCGGCATTTGTTGCATTGAACTGACACCTTTTAAAGCAGTGCACAGCAGGCTGCGTCCCGTAGTGGTTTCAAAAATAACAAAAACAAACCCTTGCGGGATCCAGCCTGTAACAGGCCCGGTTTCAGAGCCCCAGGTTGAGGCTCTTACCTCTCTACTTTCACGTGCTTCATAGCGAGTTTTAAGGAGTTCTCTATGGAATTAAAAGACCCGATGTTTGAATTGCTCAGCAGCCTTGAGCAGATTGTTTTGACACGTGATGATCGCGCCGCCGACTTACTGATTCAGCGTCAGCAACCCGCTCAGCCAGAGCCACAGCGCCTGCGCGAAATGACCGGCATGCAGGTTGATGAGTTTGCTAAAGTGATGGGCGTCAGCGTATCTTCCGTGAAAAGCTGGGAAGCCCGGCGCACCCGTCCTTCTGCGACGGCACAGAAACTGATGAAGTTGTTACATGCCAATCCCTATCTTGGACGGCAGTTGCTCGACTAAGCCTGCTTCAGAAAAGAACCCGCCGCTGGCGGGTTTTTTATGCATGTAATTCGCTGTATTTGGCGGCCTGCTTCACGAACCAGCTTTCCGGGACGTTATAGGGTGATTCCCGCAGCTGTGCGATCCCACTCTCTATAATGGTGGAAGCCTGCTGCCATAACTGTGCATCGCCCTGTTTCAGCAGCGTAATCTGTATCTGCTTTTCCACCAGATAGACGCGGGCAAAGTCAGGATCGAAGCGCACAATCGCGCGGGTATTGTCGATGATATCGGCCAGTTTTATGGTTTGCGCCTCAGGACTGGCGCTGGCAGTATGGCGAAAGTGCGCCAGTTTACGGGCTGCCCGATTTTTGGCCGTGGCAGGCGCGCTGTCGGTCAGCATTTCTACCAGGCTGGCCACGCGCGCGCCGAAGTGGGCTTCTATATCGCCCGGCGTGGTCGGTGTATCTTCCACGGTGTCGTGCAGCCAGGCGGCTGCCAGCAGGGCATCATCATGGCTGACGCTGCGCACCAGCTCCACGACCGCCGCCGGATGAACGATGTAAGGCTCGTCGGTATATTTGCGGCGCTGACCGGCCCGGGCATGCGCCTCGGTGGCGAAACGACGCGCCTGTTCTTCCAGTGAATTCTGCATGCCTGTTCCCCTGATAAAAGTTTGCTTGCAATTATCTAGTGCGCTACCTATATTAAACACCATGAACAGTGATCAAGATGACAAAAAAGTGAAACCGATGCCACTGTTGGTCGATCAGCAGCTCTGCTTTGCGCTTTACTCTGCCAACCTGGCGATGAATAAAGTCTATCGCCAGTTGCTGAGCCAGCTCGACATCACCTATCCGCAGTATCTGGTGATGCTGGTGCTGTGGCAGAAAGATGATGTCACCGTCTCAGAGATCGGCGAGCAGCTCTTTTTAGACTCCGCCACCCTGACGCCCCTGCTGAAACGACTGGAGAGCGCAGGTCTGATTAACCGGCAGCGTACCCGTCAGGACGAGCGTCAGGTTGCTGTGACGCTCACCGAAGCGGGCGAGGCGTTGCGCATTAAAGCCGCCTCTATTCCTGAAGCGGTGAAATGCGCCACAGCCTGTGACGATGAGACCCTGCTGGCGCTGAAAACAGAGCTGGATGGGCTGCGGGATAACCTGAACCAGTCCCGATAAAAATTGCTGACGGGTGCGTGGCACCCGTTAAACCTCATCGCCTGATATCGCACAGATAAGTAGCGGGCGATTAAATAGCGTAACGGAGAAATGTCATGTCTTTAGAACAAGTGGTTTACCGCGCCAAAGCCAAAGCAACCGGTGGTCGTGATGGTCGTGCAACCTCTTCTGACGGTGTACTGGACGTGAAACTGGGTGTCCCGAAAGAGATGGGCGGTGCAGGCGGCGAAGCGACTAACCCTGAGCAGCTGTTTGCTGCGGGCTACTCTGCCTGCTTCATCGGTGCGATGAAGTTTGTGGCAGGCCGTGACAAGATCGCCATGCCAAAAGATGCCTGGATCGAAGGTGAAGTCGGTATCGGTCCTATTCCCAACGGCTTTGGTATCGAAGCGACCCTGAACATCCATCTGCCAGGCATGGATGAAGCAGAAGCGCAGAAGCTGGTTGATGCGGCGCATATCGTTTGTCCTTACTCAAACGCGACCCGCAACAACATTGATGTGACGCTGAATATCATTCGCTAAGCGAGCAGCGGGCCTGAGTCTCTCAGGCCCCTCTTTTTTTCATCGCCGATTCCACTCTGCCACCCTCTGTTTGCCCGCCACGATCTGTCTTGTACAAAAAATGTGCTAATCAGGTCGACAAAGATTATTTTCTGGTCTATCAAACGCAGCCATGTTTTACTGGGCCACCTCGCGTTATAGCCCATAAACCCGTTCAGAATTTTCCTTCATCTTGTCCGGCCCGCTTATTCAGCGAACTCTGCCGCGTTTCGGCAGTCACATTAAAGATTTGTCAGGCGCTTCACACCGGAGAAACCCCCTTTTTCATGAATTACATTAAAACGCTAACGCAGCAAAAGTTATCGCTATTGCTGGCGCTCTATCTCGGTATCTTGCTGAATTTACCGATTTTCTATCGTCGTTTTGACGGTTTTCTGAAGCAATCTACAGTCACGAACTGGCTGACGGCGGTCACTGAGGTTGTGGCGATCGTGCTGCTGACATTCTTCCTGATGCGCCTGCTGTCGCTGGGAGGCAAGTGGTT
The DNA here is from genome assembly GCF_008631515.1 of Pantoea sp. M_10. Lineage (NCBI taxonomy): Bacteria > Pseudomonadati > Pseudomonadota > Gammaproteobacteria > Enterobacterales > Erwiniaceae > Pantoea > Pantoea sp. M_10. Next base: position 132,987 of record NZ_VWUL01000006.1, read on the forward strand.
TTATCGCGTGCTCGCCACGCTGATTGTGCTGATTTCTGTTGCCGCCGCCTATTACATGGCGTTTTTCAACGTGGTGATTGGCTACGGCATTGTGGCGTCGGTGATGACCACCGACACCGATCTCTCTAAAGAGGTGATCGGCTACCACTTCGTTCTGTGGATGGTGCTGGTCAGTGCTTTACCGTTGCTGATGATCTGGCGCAACCGGCTGAGCATGACGCTGAATGAGCAGCTGCGTACGCCGGGACAGCGTCTGAAACCGACCCTGATTATGCTGCTCTGCGTGGCGCTGGTCTGGCTGCCAATCCGTTATTTCGACAAGCTGCAGAAGCATAATGAAGAGATCACGAACATCGATCTGCCGAGCTACGGCGGCGTGGTCGCGCACTCTTATCTTCCTTCCAACTGGCTGGCGGCGGTCGGACTGTTTGCCTGGACCCGCATGGATGAGTCGCTGCAAAGCGAGGAGCTGCTGGATCCGGCGAAGAAGTTTACCTACGTCGCGCCTGCCGGGCTGGATGATACCTATGTGGTGTTTGTGATTGGTGAGACCACGCGCTGGGATCACATGGGTATGCTGGGTTATGAGCGTGACACCACACCTAAACTGTCGAAAGAGAAAAATCTGGTCGCGTTCCGGGGTGAATCCTGTGATACCGCGACCAAGCTGTCGCTGCGCTGCATGTTCGTGCGCGAAGGCGGCACGATGAATAATCCGGGCCGTACGCTGAAAGAGCAGAATGTGTTTGCGGTGATGAAAGAGCTGGGCTTCACCTCTGAGCTGTTTGCGATGCAAAGCGAAGTCTGGTTCTACGACAACGTTAATGCCAATAACTTTGCCTTCCGTGAGCAGATCGGTTCCGAGAAGCGCAATCAGGGCAAAGCCGTGGATGATATGCTGCTGGTGCCTGAGATGAAGGCGTCGCTGGATCGTTTCCCGAAGGGCAAGCATCTGGTGATCCTGCATACCAAAGGGTCGCATTATCTCTATTCACAGCGTTACCCGCGCAGCTTCGCGAAGTATCAGCCGGAGTGTATGGGGGTGGATGAGACCTGCAGCAAAGCGCAGTTGATCAACGCTTACGATAACTCGGTGCTTTATGTGGATAGCATGCTGGACAGCGTGCTGGATCAGTTGCGTGATAAGAAAGCGATTGTCTTCTATGCCGCCGACCACGGGGAGTCGATCAGCGAGAATATGCATCTGCACGGCACGCCGCGTGAGATGGCGCCGCCTGAGCAGTTCCGCGTGCCGATGATGGTCTGGGCGTCTGATAAGTATCTGGAAGACAGCCAGAACCGCAGTAATTTTGAGCGTCTGCAGGCGCAGCAGCGTGTGGGTCGAATCCATCGTCACGTTGAGCTGTTCGATACCATCCTGGGTTGTCTGGGGTATACCTCGCCAGATGGCGGCATTAACCCGGCCAATAACTGGTGTCAGGCACCGGCGAAAAGTCAGGCTAAATCGCTGTAATGGTGTACGAAAGGGGAGGGCAGGCGGCTGATTTCCGGTAACCGCATGCTTTCCAGGCGATCGGCGGCAAAAGCTTAAAAAGCGGTTGACGCTAATCCGGGGTAGCAGTAACATGCGCCCCCATCGGCGAGTAGCGCAGCTTGGTAGCGCAACTGGTTTGGGACCAGTGGGTCGGAGGTTCGAATCCTCTCTCGCCGACCATCTTTAAGAAACCTGTCTGAAAAGACAGGTTTTTTTTCGTCTGTTGAAAGGCAAAGAGTGATTTTTGAGCGGGCTTCAGGAAGCATATTCCTGGTAGCCGCATCCCGAGCCGGCTTCAGGGAGCATACGCCTTTCGCAAAGACGCAAAACCCGCCATCCCTGGCGGGCTCAGCGCGGGCCATCCCTGGCCCGCTATGCTTTGCTACAGGCGTATGCTCCCTTCGCTTCACGTCCGGCAGTCGCATCTGACGCTATTCAGACCTGAACCTCAAATGAATCTGACCGCAACGCATAAACTTAAAGCGCAGGTAACCCGGTCAGAAGAGGAAAGCGTCCCACGCCATGGATGGCGTGGGCCGAGCGTCCAGGGATGGTTTAAGCGACTTTCCGATCTGACCGGGTTACCTGAGCAGGCTCGATCTCCCCGCTAAGCAGATACGATCATAGATGCGCTCTCACAGCGAATCGGCTCACCCTGTCCTTCACTGCTGCACGTTTTATCTGCCCTCTTCCAGAAAGTTCCAGAAAAAGGCATTCGCCGCGCCAGATGCTTGCCAGCCGTTATTATCGCCGTTTTCCTGCTCGCAGGCCTTGCCACATCAGAGATGCCACCATAATTCGCGACACGTTCTTCTTATGACCGAAAGCAGCAACATGCTGATTTCTTATACATCAAAACCAGCATATTCCGCTGGATGAACGTCATAACGCACGGTGAATCGTTCAGTTATTCAACATTTGCCGGTAAAAGTTTTAAGTTTTTTAGCGGTGAGAATCACTAGCGATAAAGCTGGCATCCAGCACAATGCACGGATATCGGGGCTGCAGCACTGTGCATTGTATGGCTTTTGTGCGGAAACGGTATTTATTACCGTTGCATGCTATTCCTCACACTCTGTGTAAATAAGTAACCCTTGTATTGACGTTCTTTGCAACTGTTGACAAATTGATGCGTCAATAAGCCGCAGTTACGGAATTTTCTGAATGCCCAACCCGCTTCGGAAAAACAAAAAAAACGTAGCGCGATTTAACCACCTGTTCGGTGGTACGCCTGAACCGCATAAAAAAACCAGAGGTCAGGCAATACACACAACATCACATCACAATGGAGCAAAAGCATGATCAACTCCCTGGCTAAATCCGGGATGCTGAAGGTCGGTCTGAGCCTGATTGCTATGACTGTCGCCGCCGGTGTTCAGGCAAAAACCCTGGTCTACTGTTCTGAAGGTTCTCCGGAAGGCTTTAACCCGCAGTTATTCACTTCGGGCACCACCTACGATGCCAGCTCACGTCAGATCTACAACCGACTGGTTGAGTTCACTGTCGGCACGACCGAACTGCATCCTGCGCTGGCAGAGAAGTGGGACGTCAGCGACGATGGCAAAACCTACACCTTCCACCTGCGTAAGGGTGTGAAGTGGCAGACGACCAAAGATTTCAAACCTACGCGTGACTTCAACGCGGATGATGTGGTGTTCACCTTTGAGCGCCAGCTGGATAAAAACAACGCCTATCACGGCGTCTCCGGCGGCAGCTATGAATATTTCGAAGGCATGGATATGCCGAAGCTGATCAGCAAAATCGAGAAGGTGGACGACAACACCGTACGCTTCGTGCTGACCCGCCCTGAAGCGCCGTTCCTCGCCGACCTCGGCATGGACTTCGCCTCTATCCTGTCCAAAGAGTATGCGGACAACATGCTGAAAGCCGGCACGCCGCAAAACGTCGACCTGAACCCGGTCGGAACCGGTCCGTTCCAGCTGCTGCAATACCAGAAAGATTCGCGCATCCTCTACAAAGCGAACCCGAACTACTGGGGCGAAAAGCCAAAAATCGACCGCTTAGTCTTCTCCATCACCCCGGATGCGTCAGTGCGCTACGCCAAACTGCAGAAGGGTGAGTGCCAGGTCATGCCTTATCCGAACCCGGCTGACATCGCACGCATGAAGCAGGACAAAAACATCAACCTGTATGAGCAGGCTGGCCTGAACGTCGGCTATCTCTCTTACAACGTTGAGAAAAAACCGCTGGATAACCTGAAAGTGCGTCAGGCACTGACCATGGCTGTCAACAAAAAGGCCATTATCGACGCGGTTTATCAGGGTGCAGGCCAGCCGGCTAAAAACCTGATCCCGCCAACGATGTGGGGCTACAACGACGCGGTCAAAGACTACGCCTACGATCCTGAGAAAGCCAAAGCGCTGCTGAAAGAAGCGGGCATGGCCGACGGCTTCTCCATCGACCTCTGGGCGATGCCGGTTCAGCGTCCTTACAACCCGAACGCACGCCGCATGGCGGAAATGATCCAGAGCGACTGGGCGAAGATTGGCGTGAAAGCCAAAATCGTTACCTACGAGTGGGGCGAATACCTGAAACGCGCCAAAGCGGGTGAGCATCAGACCGTCATGATGGGCTGGACCGGTGACAACGGAGATCCGGACAACTTCCTGGCGACCCTGTTCAGCTGTTCAGCCGCGAAAGATGGTTCTAACTACTCGCGCTGGTGTGATAAATCCTTTGAGGATCAGATCCAGCCTGCGCGCGCGACCGCCGACCAGGCGAAGCGTATCGAGTACTACAAACAGGCACAGGTTGTGATGCATGACCAGGCACCGGCGCTGATGATCGCGCACTCTACGGTATACGAACCGGTCAGCAAGAAAGTCACCGGGTACAAAGTCGATCCGCTGGGCGGACACTACTTTGCTCAGGTAGACATTCAGGAATAATTGTCGCCTTTTCCGGGGCGGCCCTGCGTCGCCCCGGCTTTTTCTCCCTGTTTTACTGGAAACGGTAGAGGCGCAGTCTGACTGCGTCGCGGTCGGACCTACCCGATCGTCAGATGTAAGCAATAACAACCCTCGCGGCGACGGTCGCGCGGAGAAGAGAGAACCCGGATTATGCTGCAGTTCATACTCCGACGTCTGGGCCTTGTCATCCCAACGTTCATCGGTATTACATTACTCACTTTCGCTTTTGTTCACATGATCCCCGGCGATCCGGTGCTGATCATGGCGGGCGAACGCGGGATTTCTCCTGAACGTCATGCACAGTTAATGACGCTGCTGGGTCTGGATCAGCCGCTGTGGAAACAGTACCTGAACTACATCAACGGCGTACTGCATGGCGACCTGGGCGTTTCACTCAAGAGCCGCATCCCGGTCTGGGATGAGTTTGTTCCGCGCTTCAAAGCGACGCTGGAACTCGGCATCTGCGCCATGATATTTGCCGTTGCGGTGGGCATCCCGGTTGGGGTCCTGGCCGCCGTGAAGCGTGGCTCCATTTTCGATCACACCGCCGTGGGCATCTCCCTGACCGGCTACTCCATGCCGATCTTCTGGTGGGGCATCATGCTGATCATGCTGGTCTCGGTGCAGCTCAACCTGACGCCGGTTTCCGGGCGGGTTGGCGACACCGTCTTCCTGGATGACAGCATGCCGCTGACCGGCTTTATGCTGATCGACACCTTCTTCTGGGGTGAGCCGGGCGACTTCCATGACGCGGTCATGCACATGATTTTACCGGCCATCGTGCTGGGCACCATTCCGCTGGCGGTGATTGTGCGTATGACGCGCTCGGCGATGCTGGAAGTGCTGGGTGAAGATTACATCCGCACGGCGCGCGCCAAAGGCCTGACGCGGATGCGGGTGATCGTAGTGCATGCGCTGCGCAACGCCATGCTGCCGGTGGTCACGGTCATCGGTCTGCAGGTCGGCACGCTGCTGGCCGGGGCGATTCTGACCGAAACCATCTTCTCGTGGCCGGGTCTGGGTCGCTGGCTGATTGAAGCGTTGCAGCGCCGCGATTATCCGGTGGTGCAGGGCGGTGTGCTGCTGACGGCAGTACTGATTATCCTGGTCAACCTGCTGGTTGATCTGCTGTATGGCGTGGTGAACCCGCGCATACGTCACAAGAAATAAGGGGGCATCATGTCTGTTGTTGATCCCGGCAGCGTTACCGTTGCACCCAAGCCGATGACCCCGTTTCAGGAATTCTGGCACTACTTTAAACGTAACAAAGGCGCGGTAATTGGCCTGGTGTACATCATCATCGTGTTGCTGTGCGCCATTTTTGCCGATGTGCTGGCTCCGCATGCGCCGGCTGAGCAGTTCCGCGATGCGCTGCTGCATCCGCCGGTCTGGCAGGACGGGGGCAGCTGGAACTTTATTCTGGGCACCGATGATGTGGGCCGCGATGTGCTGTCGCGCCTGATGTACGGCGCGCGCCTGTCGCTGCTGGTGGGCTGCCTGGTGGTGGTGCTGTCGCTGATTTTCGGCGTGATATTCGGCCTGCTGGCCGGTTATCTCGGCGGCCTGGTCGACGTCATCATCATGCGTGTCGTTGATATCATGCTGGCGCTGCCCAGCCTGCTGCTGGCGCTGGTGCTGGTCGCCATCTTTGGCCCCTCGATCGTCAACGCCTCTATCGCGCTGACCTTTGTCGCCCTGCCGCACTACATCCGTCTCACCCGTGCGGCGGTGCTGGTGGAGGTGAACCGCGACTATGTCACCGCCTCCGGCGTGGCCGGTGCCGGTATGCTGCGTCAGATGTTCGTCAATATTCTGCCTAACTGCCTTGCCCCGCTGATCGTGCAGGCGTCATTAGGCTTCTCCAACGCCATCCTGGATATGGCGGCGTTGGGCTTTCTCGGTATGGGTGCGCAACCTCCAACGCCGGAGTGGGGCACCATGCTCTCCGACGTGCTGCAGTATGCGCAAAGTGCCTGGTGGGTGGTGACCTTCCCTGGATTGGTCATCCTGCTCACCGTGCTGGCATTTAACCTGATGGGCGATGGTTTGCGTGATGCACTCGACCCGAAACTCAAGCAGTAAAGAGGCACCGAGATGGCGTTATTAAATGTAGACAAACTGTCGGTGCATTTCGGCGACGACAAAGCACCGTTTCGTGCGGTTGACCGCATCAGTTATCAGGTTGAGCAGGGCCAGGTGGTCGGCATTGTCGGCGAGTCCGGCTCCGGCAAGTCGGTGAGTTCACTGGCGATCATGGGGCTGATCGATTTCCCCGGCAAAGTGATGGCGGAAAAGCTGGAGTTTAACCAGCGCGATCTGAAGCGCATCTCCGAAAAAGAGCGCCGCCAGCTGGTTGGCGCAGAAGTGGCGATGATCTTTCAGGACCCGATGACCAGCCTTAACCCCTGCTACACCGTGGGTTTCCAGATTATGGAAGCGATCAAGGTGCATCAGGGCGGCAATAAACGCACCCGGCGTCAGCGGGCAATCGACCTGCTGACCCAGGTGGGAATTCCCGATCCCGCATCGCGGCTTGATGTCTATCCTCACCAGCTGTCGGGCGGTATGAGCCAGCGTGTGATGATCGCGATGGCGATCGCCTGCCGGCCTAAGCTGCTGATTGCGGATGAGCCGACCACGGCGCTCGACGTGACCATTCAGGCACAGATCATCGAACTGCTGCTGGAGTTACAGCGGCAGGAGAACATGGCGCTGATCCTGATTACGCACGATCTGGCGTTAGTGGCGGAAGCCGCACACCACATCATTGTGATGTATGCCGGTCAGGTGGTGGAGAGCGGTAAAGCGAGCGATATCTTTAAAGCCCCGCGTCATCCTTACACGCAGGCGCTGCTGCGCGCGCTGCCGGAGTTTGCGGCGGATAAAGCGCGTCTGGCCTCGCTGCCTGGCGTGGTGCCGGGCAAATATGACCGCCCGACGGGCTGTCTGCTTAACCCACGCTGCCCCTATGCGACCGATCATTGTCGTCAGGTGGAACCTGAATTGCGCACCATTCCAGGACGCCAGTCCAAGTGTCACTATCCGCTGGACGATGCCGGGAGACCAACGTATGAGTCATGAAACAACCAGAGATCAGTTCCTGTTGCAGGCGATTGATCTGAAGAAGCACTACCCGGTGAAAAAGGGTCTGTTTGGTCAGGAGCGTCTGGTCAAGGCGCTGGATGGCGTCTCCTTTAATCTGGAGCGGGGCAAGACCCTGGCGGTCGTGGGCGAGTCGGGCTGTGGTAAATCCACCCTTGGCCGTCTGCTGACGATGATTGAAATTCCGACCGAAGGGCAGCTCTACTGGCACGGTCAGGATCTGCTGAAACACGATCCCCAGGCGCAGAAGCTGCGCCGTCAGAAAATCCAGATCGTGTTCCAGAACCCCTATGGCTCGCTCAACCCGCGTAAAAAGGTGAGTCAGATTCTGGAAGAGCCGCTGGTGATCAATACCCAGCTGACTAAAGCGGAACGCCGTGAGAAGACGCTGGAGATGATGGCGAAAGTTGGCCTGAAAACCGAGCACTACGATCGCTATCCGCATATGTTCTCTGGCGGACAGCGTCAGCGTATTGCGATTGCGCGCGGGCTGATGCTCGATCCGGACGTCCTGATCGCCGATGAGCCGGTTTCGGCCCTCGACGTCTCGGTGCGCGCCCAGGTGCTTAACCTGATGATGGATCTGCAGCAGGACATGGGGCTCTCCTACGTCTTTATCTCGCACGATTTGTCGGTAGTGGAGCACATCGCCGATGAGGTGATGGTGATGTACCTCGGCCGTTGCGTTGAGAAGGGCAGCAAAGAGGCGATTTTCAGTAATCCGCGTCACCCTTACACCCAGGCGCTGCTCTCCGCGACACCGCGACTGAATCCTGACGATCGGCGTGAGCGGATTAAGCTGACCGGCGAGCTGCCCAGCCCGCTCAATCCGCCGCCGGGCTGCGCCTTTAATGCGCGCTGTCACCGTCGTTTTGGCACCTGTGTGCAGCTGCAACCGAAGCTGAAAAACTACGGCGGACAGGAGATTGCCTGTTTTGCGGTGGATCAGGATGAGAATCAGCCGGTCGGTGTGGCAGAAAAGGTCAGTTAAGGATCGGCAGGCCCCGTCCGGGGCCTGCGTTTCCTGATATCGCACGGGCTCAGCCCTCTTCAGACTGAATCGGCAGAGTTATGGCCTGACGATCAGTCCCCCCGCTTTATTTTCCCCCTCCCTTATCACAGCCCGTCGCTGTTATTCGCCAGCAGCGCTGCATCTTCCCTCAGCGGTGCCATCCTGATATGAGTGCAGCTGGCTGTACCAGGCAATGTCTGAGCCCTCTCTGCTGAAACATTATTCAGACAGGAATAGCCAGTTTAACTTAAGTTTAATTTATTAATTTTAAGTGCCGGTTGGCTATGGGAGGCGTCTTTTGAAGATTAGCGATTCTGTATGATTAAAATCGTTAATTAAATATGCTTTTTTTATAATCAGGTTTTCCTGACTGCGAATAACAGGATGTGGTATATTCCAGGAAAATTCCCCCCTTGTGGCAGGCCACCTCAAATGAAGAATTATGATGATTTGCAGCGTTTTAAAGAAAAAACACAAACGCTCGACATCGCCTTTAAAGATATGTCTGGCCAGACGCAGGAACCGGCGGAACAGAGTAAATGGGCACTGCTTCGTCAGCTGGCGAAGGAGGAGCATCACACGCCGTTCGGTGGCGGTCAGCGAATAGACCTGCCACAACCGCAGCCGCTGCGCGGTGATGAGTTTACGGCACCTCCGCCAGAGCCACCGCGCCCCGCAACGCTCTCTGCGTCGCCGGCAGAGGCACAGCCCCGTTACGCCGCGCTCAGTGCGCAACCGGCGGCGGCCCGCAGTTCGATTCTCGACAGCCTGGCAGGCAGCAGCGTCCCTGCGGCCACGCCAGCGGCTGAGCGGGGCCCGTCGGCCTTATTTCCACCACCCCCGCCGCCACAAAAAGCCATCGTCGCGGAACCTGTCGCCGCGCCGGTCCGGCCCGCCAGCGTGGCCGAACTTCAGCCCGCGGTGGCACCGTCCGCGCCTCATGCTGAGCCGGGACGGTTTGGCGCGCTGTTCCGCTCACGTGAAGTCAGCCTGCCGAAAGAAACCTTACTGAAACCGTTACTGGAGAAGATTGCGCTATGCCGTTAGTTTGTGTGTGCTCGCCGAAGGGGGGCGTGGGGAAAACCACGCTGGCGGCGAATCTGGCCTGGAGCCTGGCGCGGTCCGGTAGCAAAGTTCTGGCCATCGATTTTGATGTGCAGAACGCATTACGTCTGCATTTTGGCGTGCCGCTCCACGACGGCCGCGGATTTGTGGCGCGTTCAGAAGAGCAAGCGGACTGGAGTCAGTCGATTCTCACCACCGGCGGCAATATCTTTGTTCTGCCTTATGGCGACGTCACAGAGCCGCAGCGCGAACGGTTCGAAGAGAACCTGATGAAAGATCCCCACTTTATTCAGCGCGGTCTCGACACGGTGCTCAATTATCCCGGCCTGGTGATTGTGGCTGATTTTCCGCCCGGTCCCGGTCCGGCCCTTAAAGCCATGACGGCGCTGGCCGATATGCATTTAGTGGTGATGTTAGCGGATACCGCATCGGTCTCATTATTACCGCAGATAGAAGAGAACCGGATGATCGGTAAACCGCTTAATAATAAGCAGGGGCACTATTTTATCCTGAACCAGTGCGATAACCGCCGCAATATTAATCGCGATGTGACGGCCTTTATGCAGCAGCGGCTGGGGGATAATTTACTGGGCGTGGTTCACCGTGATGAAAGTGTTGGCGAAGCCAACGCGTCTCAGCAGTCTGTTTACGATTTCAGCCCCGCTTCCGCCGCGGCATTTGATATTGAACTGATCGCGAAACGCGTCAGCAGCATTCTCAATATCACCGTAGGCAATGGCGAAGTTCAGGCACCTATCCGTACTCACCATTTTTAACCGGCTGGTTTCGCCAGACAGCTGATTTACACAGCGCTTCTCAGGGTGAATCATGAGTAAAATCGGGTTTTACCTGCTGCTGCTGGTGCTTGCACCCGTTGCGGCGGTGATCATCACTACGCCGATGGACAGCCAGAAACAGTATATTTTTGGTCTGATCAGCATCGGCATGATGTTTTTATTGGGTTTCAGCAAGAGCCGCAAAATTACTGTGGTGATGGTGATCCTCTCGGCATTAATGTCCAGCCGTTATATCTGGTGGCGGACGACAGAGACACTGCATTTTAATTCCGAAGTCGAGGCTATCTTAGGGATTGGCTTATATGTGGCGGAGCTTTACGTCTGGCTGATTTTAATTCTCGGCTTCCTGCAAACCACCTGGCCTTTAAAACGCACCATCGTTCCGATGCCGGACGATACCCGGTTGTGGCCGACGGTAGATATTTATATCCCCTCCTACAATGAAAGCCTGGAAGTGGTGCGCGACACCGTGCTGGCGGCGCAGTGTATTGATTACCCGCGCGACAAACTCAGGGTCTACCTGCTGGATGATGGCAAGCGCAGCGAATTTGCCCGCTTCGCGGCCGATGTGGGGGTGGGCTATATCACCCGCGACGACAACAGACACGCCAAGGCCGGTAACCTTAACCATGCCATGAAAATCACCAAAGGTGAGCTGATCTGCATTTTCGACTGCGATCACGTCGCGACCCGCACCTTCCTGCAGGCGACGGTTGGCCCCTTTCTGAACGACCCAAAACTGGCGCTGCTTCAGACACCGCACTACTTCTACTCACCCGATCCCTTCGAGCGTAACCTGCGCGCCGCGCGCAGCATGCCAAACGAAGGGTCGCTGTTTTATGGCCCGGTGCAGCAGGGCAACGACAACTGGAACGCCACCTTCTTCTGCGGCTCCTGTGCGGTGATCCGCCGTTCCGCGCTGGAAGAGATTGGCGGCTTTGCCGTTGAAACCGTGACGGAAGATGCGCATACCGCCCTGAAAATGCAGCGGCTGGGCTGGGGTTCGGCCTTTCTGTCGATCCCGCTGGCGGCCGGTCTGGCCACGGAACGTCTGGGGCTGCACATCATTCAGCGTACCCGCTGGGCGCGCGGCATGACGCAGATTTTCCGCGTCGATAACCCGCTGTTTGGCCGGGGTCTGAAGTGGCAGCAGCGTCTCTGCTATCTCAATGCCATGCTGCACTTTCAGTTTGGTCTGCCGCGCGTCGCCTTCCTGACCGCGCCACTGGCTTACCTGCTGTTTAACCTCAACATTATTCACTCCTCGGCGTCGCTGATTTTCGCCTACGTGCTGCCGCATCTGGTGATGTCACTCTACGTGAACTCCCGCATGAATGGCCGTTTCCGCTACACCTTCTGGGGCGAGATTTATGAGACGGTGATGTGCTTCCACCTGGTGATCCCGACCATCCTGACCCTGCTGTCGCCTAAACATGGCAAATTTAACGTGACCGATAAAGGCGGCGTGCTGGATCAGGGCTTCTTCGACTTCCATATTGTGCGTCCGCACGTGATCGTGGCGCTGCTGCTGAGCATCGGCATTGTGGCTGGCGTGGTGCGGGCGGTAATGCATGACTACTTTGGCGTCGATCCCTACGTGATTGCCCTGAATGTCGGCTGGGCGATCTTCAGCCTGATCATTCTCATGGCCGCGATTGCCGTGGCGCGCGAAACCAAACAGGTGCGCAAAACCATCCGTATTGAGGTGCAGATCCCGACGATTATTCACTACGCCAGCGGCATTTCATCGCGCACGCTGACCAGTAACCTCTCCATGGGGGGCGCGCAACTCGACGCGCCCGACGGGCGTCACGAGTCTGATGAAATCGAAGAGATCGATCTGCTGCTGAAGTCAGGCGCGATTACGCTTCCGGTCACGAAGATTTCCGGCGATGCGGAGAGCATTCGTCTGCGCTTTGAAGCGATGCCGCTGGCGCGGCGTCGCGAACTGGTGCGCGTGGTGCTGGCGCGTGCCGATGCGTGGATTCAGCCGGAGTATAAACAGGACAACCCATTGATCTCGCTGGGCACCATTATCCGTACCGTGTTTGAGCTGTTCTGGCTGACCTGGAAGGGCCGCCACGATAAACGTAAAAATGTCGACCCGGTTGCTGCGGCGGCGAAAGAGGATGGCGCGGCATGAAGATCCTGACGCAGACATTGCTGGCCAGTTCACTGACGGCGGCATTGTGGCTGACGCCTGCCTGTGCGGAAACGCCAGCGGCGTCGGACAACAGCGGCGCGGCCCCGTTAAACAGTTCAGCCCCGACGCCGCCCGGGGCGGCTCCGGTCGCGCCGTCTGTCACAGAGGGTACGGCGTCTGCCACGCCGGAAACCGATTCGGCGCAGGCTCCGGCCAGCGAGACGCCGTCAGCCGCGCCAGCTGCGGCAGCCGGGAACAGCGCAGCGTCTGCCGCGCCGGGGACCGATTCCGCGCAGGCTCCGGTCAGCGAGACGCCGTCAGCCGCGCCAGCTGCGGCAGCCGGGAACAGCGCAGCGTCTGCCGCGCCGGGGACCGATTCCGCACAGGCACAGGCCAGCGAGACGCCGTCAGTCGCGCCAGCTGCGGCAGCCGGGAACAGCGCAGCGTCTGCCACGCCGGGAACCGATTCCGCGCAGGCTCCGGTCAGCGAAACGCCGTCAGCCGCGCCCTCTGTGGCACCAGCGACCGGCGCGGCCCAGTCATCCGCCAGCGATGCGCCCTCTGCCGCACCGGTGAATAGTGCGGCCCCCGCCAGCGGAGCGGTTCCCTCCGCGACGCCACCATCCGCCTCACCCGGTGACACGCCAGGATCAGCGCCAGCCGCAGCGGTTCCTGCCGCTGAGGCGACAGCCGCTCCGCAGAATCCTGTCGCGACGGGCGACGCTGCGGCCCCGACGACGCACAGCGGAGCCGTCACGCAGGACAGCAGTGCGCTGTCAGCGGTGCCGTTGCCGAAGGGGCTGAGCAGTGCGGACCCGGCGCTGGAAGCGGCCGCCAGCGCGCTGCCCTATGCGCCAGGCCAGGCGACAGCACCGGCGGCAGACGCGGCGTTACCGGTCATGGCGGCGATCAATCAGCCGATCAGCAGCACCCTCTCCGTGGCGCAGATGGGCCAGACGCGCGGCATCACGCTGACCGGCGGCCAGTTACAGTCAGGCATTACCTTTACCCTGCCCAGCGATGAGGTGATTACCAATGCGCGGCTCAATCTGTCGCTGCGCGTCTCAGCCGCACTGGCAGCGCGGAATACGTCGCTGCAGCTGATGCTGAACGGTCAGCCGCTCGGCACACTGCCGCTGGGCGCGACCGACAGCGATGTCAGCGACTATGAGCTGGAGATCCCGGCGGCGATGGTGGTCTCTGAAAACAACCTGAGTTTTAAAATCAACGATGCGGACAAGTTGTTGTGTGAGAAAGAGAGCGCACAGCAGTATCAGGTCACCATCCTGCCGCAGACCTCCCTGCACCTTGAGGGGCAGCAGCTGAATATCGGCACCCGCCTGCGCAATTTCCCGCGACCGTTCCTCGATCCTCAGCGGATGACCGCCGCCACCGTGACCATCGGCTTCGCCAGCAACCTCTCTCCCGATGCGGTGAGTGCGGCGGCGCTGGTGGCATCCTGGCTCGGCATCCAGAGTGATTATCGCGGGATTCGTTTCCCGGTGGTGCGCGGTGAGCTGCCGGAGAACAACGGCATCCTGTTTGGTCATCCCGGAGAGCGCATCGGCACGCTGACCTTCCCGGCCAGCAACGGCCCGATGCTGCAGCTGGTGGATAACCCCATCAACCCGGTCTACAAACTGCTGCTGGTCAGTGGCAACAACGCGGATCAGCTGCGTCAGGCGGCAAACCGGCTGACGCAGCCCCTGGCGACCGATGAGAGCCAGCTGCCGGTCGCTTCGCCGCTCCCTGACAGCCGTAAGCCTTACGATGCCCCGCGCTGGATCAACACGGACCGCCCGGTGCGGCTGAGCGAACTGCTGCGCAAAGATCAGAGCCTGACCAGCAGCGGCATCTGGCACGACGCCCTGCGCGTGAACTTCCGCGCCGCGCCTGACCTTTTCCTGTGGGATGGCGACACGGTGCCGGTCAATCTGCACTATCGCTTCCCGTCGGAAACCTGGATTGATGAGGAGAATTCGTTCCTTAACGTCATGCTTAACGGCACCTTCCTGCGCAACCTGACGGTGAATAAAGTCGGTCTGCTGGAGAATGCCTGGCACCGTTTAGGCGGGGATGCGCGGCAGGAGCAGTATCGGCTTAACCTCGAACCCTATCTGATCTACGGCGATAACCAGCTGGCGCTCTATTTCAATATTAAACCGCGCGCCGACGCGCCCTGCGGCGTGCTGCTGAATAACAACATCAAGAGCCGGATTGAAGAGGACTCGTGGATCGATCTGAGCCATACCCGCCACTTCAGTATGCTGCCGAACCTCTCTTACTTTGTCGGGGCCTCATTCCCGTTCTCGCGCCTTGCCGACTTCGGTCAGACCACGCTGCTGCTGCCGGAAACCCCCAGCAACGCCGAGCTGTCGACGCTGCTGGATCTGGCGGCGCGCGCCGGGAATGCCACCGGCGTGGCGCTGACGCAGAATCAGGTCATGTTTGGTCTGCCCGCTGGTGGCACCCATCTGGCACGTTTACAGCAGAGCGATCTGCTGGCGGTCAGCACCACTGGCAACAGCGCCTTTAATCAGGCGATGCTGGCGGCGTCACCGTACGACGCCAGCGGCAACACCTTTGGCGTGAAAGAGCCGGATACGCTGGAACAATTACGCGGCTGGCTGACCGGCGACTGGAGTCGGCAGCAGCTGGATGCCGATCGCTACTTCTCCTCCAACGAGGCGTGGCGCGGCTTCCTCAGCTATCGCTCGCCGTGGAACCCCGATCGACTGGTGGTGATGACGGTCGCAACCAGCGACGACCAGCTGCTGCGACTGCACAACGATTTAAGTTCGGCGCAGATCAACGCCGCCGTGCGCGGCGATACCGCGATCATTACCGATGAAAACGGCATTCGCAGTTTCCGCGTCGGCGCACAGTTCCCCAGCGGCGAGATGCCCTGGTACATGATGGTAGTGTGGTACGCCAACCAGCACTCGGTGCTGCTGGCACTGGCGGCGCTGCTGGTCTCTGCGCTGGTGGGCAGTGCGGCCTGGGCGATGCTGAAGCGCCATGCCTGGCGGCGTCTGCATCCAAAGCAGGGCCGTGATTCCGGCAGGAAGTAAGGATAAAAAGAATGAAAACGACTCTGATAAGTGCCGGAATCCGCCATGCGCTGCTGCTGGGCAGCACGCTGATCTTCTCTTCGCCGCTGCTGGCGGCGGAAAGCAGCAACCCGGCGTTGCAGGCGCTGTTCGACCAGGCTTCTTACTGGCACCAGAAGGCGCATGACGATCTGGCGAAGGCTTCGCTGCAGAAGGTGCTGATGGTGGAACCCGGCAACACCCAGGCGCTCTACCTGCTGGCGCTCTATTCCCAGCAGGGCGGCGATACGGCGGCGGCGGCGCAGTATCGCGCCCGCCTGAGTCAGGTTGCCCCTGGCGATCCCCATCTGAGCGAGCTGGATAATGCGCGCCAGATGCAGACCATTCCGCAGGCGCAGCTTTCGCTGGCGCGTCAGCAGGCGCGCAGCGGCAATATACCGGCGGCGTTACAGACCTGGCGCAACACCTTCAGCGGCAATGAGCCGCCCGCCAGCGTGGCGGCGGAATATTATCTCACCATGGCCGGCGACCGTACGCTGCTGCCGCAGGCGGTCGAGGCGCTGCGGCAGTTTGCGGCGCAGCATCCGCAGGACACGGGTGCGCAGCTGGCGCTGGGGAAAGCGCTGACTTATCAGGAGTCGACCCGCCGTGAAGGCATCGAAGTGCTGAGCGCGCTGGCGAGCGGCAATCAGGATGCTGACCGTTCACTGCGTCAGGCGCTGCTGTGGCTCGGCCCGCAGCCCGCCGATGCGGCGCGTTATCAGACCTGGCAGCAGCGTCATCCGCAGGATACAGCGGTCATGGACTACTACCGTAAGAATGTGGGTGGCGCAGAAAAAGGGGCGGGCTTCAGCGCGCTGAACAGCGGGGATGTTGGCGGGGCGCAGGCCAGCTTTGAAAAAGTGCTGGGTGCCAATCCTCAGGATGCGGATGCGCTGGCGGGCATGGGCTACGTGGCCCAGCGTGACGGACGTTATCAGGAAGCGGCCGATTATCTGCAGCGGGCGGCGCAGCTTGGCGGCGATCAGAGTGCGTCGCGTCAGCAGCAGGCCGACGATGCCCGCTTCTATGCGCAGCTGACCAGCGCGCAGCAGGCGCTGAAAAACGGCGACAGCGCACAGGCGCTGACTTTAAGCGAACCGCTGATGCAGGCGCAGGGCGAAAAAGGGCTGGCCGCCAGGCTGTTCCGCGCCGACGTGCTGCGCCGCACGAATCAGCCCGTCCAGGCGGAGCAGATCTACCGCGAAATCCTGCAAAGCGATGCGGATAACCGCAGCGCCAAAGAGGGGCTGTTCTACGTGCTGCGCCAGCAGAATCGCACGGCTGAAGCTGGCAGTCTGCTAAGCTCCCTGCCGGAGAGCGTACGCCAGAGCGTCGCACCGCGGACGAATGAAGCCGATGCGCTGCGCCAGCAGGCGAAGCGTCAGCTGGCCGCCGGTAACAGCGCCGCCGCGATGGCGACGCTGCAACAGGCTATTCAGCGCTATCCCACGGAGGGGTGGTTGCGGCTCGATCTGGCCCGGCTCTACCGCCAGCAGGGGGATACGCTGCTGGCCGCTAACGTGATGCAGCCGGTCATGCGCAGCGGTGCCAGCAGCAGCGAGCTGTATGCTGGCGCACTCAACGCCAGCGAAAGCGGCGGCTGGCAGCAGGCCAGCACCTTACTGTCACGCATTCCCGCCAGCGCACAGACCGCAGCGATGCGTGAACTGGCGCAGCGGGTCAATTTCAACCTGCAGATGAGCACCGCCGATCGCTATCTGGCGCAGGGGGCCACGGCCGCCGCTGCCAATACCCTGAAAGCGCTCACGGTCAATCCGCCCGCGAATCCGGTTGATGCCGGTAATCTGGCGCAAAAGCTGGCGCAGGCGGGCGATCTCCCCAGCGCCGTCTCGCTGGTGCGGGCGAACCTGCAGCGCGGCGTGCAGGGGAATGCGGGCGACTATGCGGCGCAGATGGCGGTGCTGAATCAGGCGGGCCTCGGCAGTGAGGTACAGCGCTTCCTCAGCAACCCTGAGCTGCAGGCGCGCAGTACCCCGACCCAGCTGGCCGGCATTCGCAACGGCTATCTGATTAACGAAGTGGATCGCCTGCGGCAGCAGCGGCAGTATGCGGTGGCCTATGACAAGCTGATTGGTGCCCTGCAACAGGATCCACAGAACCGCGATCTGATGTTCGCGATGGCCCGTCTTTACCAGGACGGTAAGATGAACCGGGATGCCGGTGTGGTGTATGACTACCTGATGACCCAGGATACCCCGACTCAGGATGCCCGTGTCGGGGCCATCAACGTGGCGCTGGCGCAGAACGATGTGCAGCGCGCCAGTGCGCTGAGTCGCGGCCTTAACCGCACCGCGCCGTCGGCCGATCGCCTGCTGCTGCTGGCGCGCGTCGCGGAAGCCAATGGCGACCATACGCAGGCGATGGGCTATCTGCGTTCCGCGCGTGGTCAGCTGATCGGCCTGCAGGGCGCGCAACCCGGCAGCGTGCCGACGATAGGCGGGCTGGCCCTGGCGGATAACCCCTTTATCAATCGCCACACTTCGCCGGTAGGACGCACCGCGTCCAGCTACGGCACCGTGCTGCCGTGGCAGGCAGCGCCTGCCGGGGTGACGGCACAGGACGAACCGGCTTCGGGCAGCGAAACCGCGTCCCGACAGGCGCAGACGCTGCACGAGATCGACACCATGATGGATTCGCTGCAGGAGAAAACCGGCACCTGGAGTCAGGGTATGGTGCAGGTGCGCGGGCGTGATGGCGAGTCAGGCCTGAGCAAACTCACCGAAGCCAAAGCGCCGCTGACGTTCTCTACCGTGCCGTTTGAAAAGGCGCGCTTTGACTTTACCGCCACGCCGGTCTCGCTCACGGCGGGCAGCGGCGCGGCCGATGCATGGCGTCGTTTCGGCACCAATGCGCTGAGCCAGGGCAATGTAGTCGCCGCAGGCGGTGCCACGGTCAATGATCTGCCGAACGCCACCACCGATTCGCAAACGGCGTCGGGCGTGGAGCTGAATCTGGCGCTGAAGGGCGACCGTTACAAGGTCGATCTCGGCAGTACGCCGCTGGGGCAGGATCTCAGTACCCTGGTGGGCGGCGTCCAGTGGTCACCGAAGCTGACCGACTTCCTGACGCTGATCCTGACCGGCGAGCGCCGCGCCATTACCGACAGCCTGCTCTCATACGTGGGCGCAGAGGATAAGAGCAGCGGCAAACGCTGGGGCCGCGTCACGAAGAACGGGGCTAACGCCCTGTTAAGCTATGACAATGGCGATGCGGGCTTCTACGCCGGGGCGGGCGCTTACAGCTATCTGGGCGAAAATGTTGCCAGCAACAACAGCCTGCAGGCGACGGCAGGCGCTTACGTTCGTCCGTTCCACAGCGACGACCGCGAGCTGAAAGTGGGGATGAGCCTGTCGTGGATGGACTTCTCGAAAAACCTCAGCTATTTCAGCTACGGGCAGGGCGGCTACTTCAGCCCGCAGAACTATGCGGCGGTCTCTTTCCCGGTGGAGTTCTCTCGCCGGTTTAACGATCTGAAAGTGAACATCGGCGGTTCCGCTGGTTATCAGAGCTACAGCCAGGACAAGAGTGCGTACTTCCCGGCCGATGCCCGGCTGCAGTCGCAGCTGGAGGCGCTTGCCGCCGGTGGCAGCGTGAAAGAGGCGTACTACTCGGGTGGCAGTAAAAATGGCGTCGGCTACAACCTGCACGCGGGGGCTGACTATAAACTCAATAAAGATGTGACGATTGGCGGCCAGCTGGGCTATGACACCTTTGGTGACTACAACGAAAGCAGCGCGCAGCTCTATGTCCGCTATCTGTTCGGAGAGAAGTAATGAGTGAGCATTCGGGCGGTTCGCATCCCTGGCAGCCGGGCTGGTTTGACCTGGTCAGCGTGCTGATTGAGGGGATGATCGCCAACGCCGGTCAGCAGGAGGCGGAAGCCTTCCTCTACCGCATGGGGGAGTCGCTGGCGACCCGCTATCCGTTGCCAGCGGCACGCACCGTGCAGGATCTGGAGCGCGAGTGTAATCTGCAGCTGGCGCGCTTTAACTGGGGATTTGTGCAGCTTCAGCCGGAAGAGGCGGCGCTGCAGATTACCTGTCACGCTATACCGGCAGGCGACAACATCCTTCCACCGGCTGAGTGGCAGTCGGCGTTTGGTGCGGTGCTGGCCGGTCTTTTTTCGGGCTGGCTGCAGGGGCAGGGCGGCAGCAACCGGGTGCCGGTAACGGCTGAACGCAGTGAAGGCAGTACGCTGTACTATCGATATCAATAGGATCAATTATGAAACGTAAGCCATTCTGGCTGGGCTGGATCTGCTCAGTGTTACTGTTGGCCTGCAGCGCGCAGGCCAGTGCCAGCGGCTGGGACACTTTTAAAAGCCGTTTTGTCACCCCTGAAGGGCGGATCATCGACACCGCCAATAACAATGTCAGTCACACCGAAGGTCAGGGGTATGGCATGTTGCTGGCGGTCGCTAACGATGACCGCGCCACTTTTGATCGGCTGTGGCAGTGGACGCGCACCCAGCTGCGTAATCCGCAGACCGAGCTGTTCTACTGGCGCTATGTGCCGGGCAGTGACAACCCGGTTGCCGACAAAAACAACGCCTCGGATGGTGATGTGTTGCTCGCCTGGGCGCTGCAGCGTGCCGCGCAGAAGTGGCAGGCAGAGAGCTATCAGCAGGCCTCTGACCGTATCCAGCGTGCCATCATCCGGCTGGATGTGGCGAATTTTGGCGGGCACACCGTGCTGTTGCCGGGGGCGCAGGGCTTTAACAAAGGCAGCTTTGTGGTGCTGAACCCCTCCTACTTCCTGTTTCAGGCCTGGCATGAGTTTGGCGAGCGCAGCCATCTCCAGGTCTGGGATAAGC
Organism: Pantoea sp. M_10; assembly: GCF_008631515.1. Taxonomy (NCBI): domain Bacteria; kingdom Pseudomonadati; phylum Pseudomonadota; class Gammaproteobacteria; order Enterobacterales; family Erwiniaceae; genus Pantoea; species Pantoea sp. M_10. The sequence continues at coordinate 153,457 of NZ_VWUL01000006.1, forward strand.
TGATCAATGACGGTTTCGATCTGCTGGGTAAGCTGAGCTTTGGGAAAACCGGGCTGCCGCTGGACTGGGTGGCGCTGAATGCTGATGGATCGGTTGCCCCGGCCGTCGGCTATTCCAGCCGCTTCAGCTACGACGCCATTCGCGTGCCGCTGAACATCTGGTGGTATGACCCGCACAGTCTGGCGCTGGTGCCGTTTCAGCGCGTCTGGCAGGGTTACAGCCGGATGCTGACGCCAGCCTGGTTTGACGTGCTGGCGAATACCCCGGCCCCTTACCATCTTGAGGGCGGTCTGCTGGCAGTTCGTGACCTGACGCTGAATGAGACGGGCTATCTGAGCGATACGCTGGCGGCGGATCAGAACTACTTTTCGTCCAGCCTGCAGTTACTGACCTGGCAGGCTTTTCAGGAGAAGCGCTGATTGCTCAGCGCCCTGTTGCGGATAGCAGCGGGTTCATTCCGGTTCAGGCGCGTCGCCGCGCCTGAACCCCTCCATCGCTGCGCTACTGCGGGTAGGCGACCCAGTCGCCGCCGTTAAGCCGGATCCAGGGTTTGCCCTGATACATCATCACCACCGCACCATCATTCTCCGATACGACAGGCGTCTGAGGCAGCTTGTCCGTCAGCACCGACATGTTCACATTCGGCGCATTAAACACCTGACCATCGACCACGCGCGAGACAAGCTCTGAGACAGCCAGCAGGCTGGTTGGTGCATCGATATTCAGGGGCTGTCCCTGATGCGGTGCCTTCATGCCGACAAACTTAATTCCCACCGGCACGTGCGTGATATCGGGGCTGGGGATATCGCGCAGGCCGGACATCTGCATTTTATCGCCCTGCAGCGCGGCACCATGCTCCGGCACCACCAGAACCATCACCCGGCGGCCCGATTTCTCCAGCTGCGTCAGGAAGGCGTCGATCTGGTCAAACAGCAGCTGAGCGCGCGGCTTCCACGGGGCCGTTTTCGTGCTGCCCAGGTCGCGCGTGCCGTCGTGCAGCGGGATCAGATTGTAGAAGGTGGCGCTGCGCGCATCGCTGCTCTTGCTGCGGTCATCCAGCCAGCGCTGCATCACCTGGGCATCGTTAAGCACCGGCGAGCCGTCGAACGAGGTCAGTTCCGGCGCAATACCCGCCTGGGACATCAGCGGAGCCTGAATATCGCCTGACTCGCGTAACTCCTTGAGATAGTTACCGAACACACCGGTATGATCCATCATCAGCTGCTCTTTAAAGCCCAGTTTCGCCAGATTATCGAACAGATAGCAGCGTGAATCGGTGGGCTTATAGAGGTCACTGTGCGAGGTCTGACCGCAGCTGGCGCGCAGCAGGCGAATCCCCGCCGGGCCGCTGTAGCTGGTGGCCGAGTTGAAGTTGGTCAGCATGATGTCGAAGTGCTGCCACAGCGGGTGATTCCGCAGCTGGGATGCATCCATATCAGACCAGGCGAGCGAACAGATATTGATCACCAGAATGTCGAACGGCTGCGAATCGGCTGGCAGGCTGTCAGGGAAGTGGGTGACGCGCTTGCGTTCACTCTCATAAAAGCGGCTGAGCCAGGCGGTCAGGCTGGCGCTAGTGGGGGCAGCCGACTGATCGAGCCCCTCCGGTGCCGCCGCGGGCTGGCTGGCGGCGGCGGGCGTCTGATTCAGAACCACCTGCGGCGTGGCGGCGCGCGTGGGCAGCAGCGACATCGCCGGGCCGGCGATAGTCAGCACGTTGAGCCAGATCATCATCAGCGACACCAGCACGGTGATGCGGATCCAGGGCGAAACAAACAGGTAGATCACCAGCAGCACAAACAGCGCACCTAACATCTGCCAGTTAATAAAACGGTCAGCCAGATCGAGCAGGTAAGCGGCGGAGAAGCCCGCCAGCTGGTCGCCCTGGCTGAGCAGGCTGCTGAGCCCGGGCAGCCAGGTGTCATGCCAGAACAGCCCGATCCCGATGGGGAGGGAGATCCAGTGACGGAGGCGATGCAGGCGCAGCGACGGCAGCGGGAAGAGGAGCCAGGCGAGAAACACCAGATTGCTCAGGGCGTGAAAATTAAGATAGCCGTACCACAGCAGGGCAAACTTCACTAAGAAATAGAAATTCCAGCCGCCCAGGCCGCGCCAGCAGGACCACAAACGGGAAGCGTGGGCCGCAGCGGGTTGATCATTTTTCATTAATGTTGGCATCCGTTTTTGAAGATTGACGCTGCCAGTGCCCCTCAGACTTCAGCGCACGTGCAGGTAACAGGCGATTCAGCAGACCGTTCCAGCGGCGCGGCAGCCACTGCTGCCACACGGGTCTGGCGATCAGCAAAATGAACAGCAGCAGCAGCGCAATCTGCACCCAATCCATCAGGTTCATCAGGACTCTCTCTCCGGCAGTAATGTAATGGGCTGCGGAACCGGGCGCTCCGGCGCGGCCACTGGCGGGATCTCCGCGGGGCGCACCGAATCGGAAACCGGCGTCAGCACCTGCAGCGCCATCGGCGTCATTTTTTTAATGTTGCCGATCTCGGCGAGGATCTGGTTGTCCTCAAACCAGATAATCCGGTTGGCAAACAGCTCATCGTGCGGCAGTGAAAAGATAAATTTCAGCGCTTTATCCAGGTCGTTGTAGCGGCAGGAGGAGAGGAACAGAATCACCCGATCCTCCAGCACCGTGACCAGATCGCCAAAGCGGCGCGGTTTGCAAAGCGTCAGAACCTGCTGAGGGGTGAGCTGCGGCACCGGGCGCAGGGCGACCAGCAGGCCTTTGTCATTTTCCGGCAGCAGGGTGTTGCTGATTAACTGGCTGACCGCCTCACAGAACGCATCCAGGCGCAGATAGCCCTTTTCATGCAGCGGCTGCAGGGAGGCGATCAGCGCATCCAGGCTGGCGGGCACGCGACGACTGAACCGCTGCCCCTGAATCCCTTCGAGCATGGTGAGAAAGCGCGACATCGCTGCCGTGGTGGGCACAATGGTGTTCACGCCGCAGGCCTGCAGCAGGCGCTCATCGCTGTAACGCAGGCTGACGCCCATCTCACGCACCACAATTTTCAGCCCGTTGCCGCGCGCGCGGCGCAGGCTGTGCACCATTTTTGCCAGTTCACCGATCTGTTCACTGTGATTCAGGCTGAAGATCACGGTGGCCGCATGGGCCTGCTGCGCCTGTAACCAGACCTGCTGATTATCATCAAACAGCTGCCACTGGCGGGAAAGCGGCGGCGCGCCTTCAAGCACGCTTTTATCGGCCAGATAGTGTTGCTCATCATTCAGGCTCAGCGGTTCCTGCGTTTCTTTTAACGCAAAGAAATGCGCATCTTCATAGCCCAGACGAAGCGTACGATCGGCAAACAGTCTTTCGCCGGTATACCACCAGCTTATTTGATACAGCCAGCTATCCTGCTCAACGGTTAAATAAGCCAGTCCGTCTATATGACGATAATAACGCTGAAGCGAGCTGGTCTGATTAAAAAGAGTAATACCGGTGGTGACGATGAGAAGTGTAATATTTCGTTTGCGCAACATTCTGCGCATGCGTGTTATCCAGTCACGCAACTCCGCTTCGTTTAATTTATCCCACTGCGCCGTACTGCTGCTGAAGATCACCAGCCCACTTTTATGACTGAGCGTGCGGGATAAATCCCTTTCCAGCTGCAGCAGACTTTTTTTATTTGCCGGCAGAGAAAAGAGCGGGATACGGTCGGGGCCGCCCGTCAGGTCGGGCGTCAGCAGCTCGCGGGGCGGCAGCCCGGCGCTGATGAGCGTGGCGGCATGCTGTTGAGAAATAACCTGTCGAATAAAGGCACACATATCCTGCTGGCGTGCGCAGGTGACCCAATAAAAACCGGGATTTTGCAACGTTATGACTTCAGGCTGAACCTGTCGCAGCCCCAGTGAAAAAGAATTTTTCATATTGAATTCGATATTGTTCCAGCCCAGGCTAGTTTATTATAGTCAGTACAGGTTGTAACCTGACGAATTAAAAATTACTGCGACAGGCCAATTATGCTTTTCTGATAGCGTCCTTATTCTGGAAACCCCTTTTCAGAAAAAAGGCGAAGAGGCCGCTGTCCTCAATCCGACACTGTTTGTTCGTGGCGAAAAATAATGACAAACCCGAATGTTTATACGCCGGTCGCCGTTGAGGGTGGACCTCATGATGATATCAGCGCACTGCGTGACGCCTTTTCTCTGCACGCGTTCCGTTATATCGATATTGCCCGCGAAGAACGGCTGGCAGAGATCGTATCGCGCTGGCCATTATTAACCGAAACCGTTGCCGCACAGCCGGAGCCGCATCGCTGATGGCGCTGATGGCACTTCAGGGCATCCGGGGCGGTGTCGGCACCTCCTCTCTCTGCGCGGGCCTCGGCTGGGCGCTGTCGGCACTGGGTGAACAGGTTCTGCTGATTGATGGCTCGCCGGTCAGCCAGCTCGGCATGCATTTTAATCTGCCGGTGCAGGCGGAGCAGGGCTGGATGCAGGCGCTGTGTCACGGCGGCGACTGGCTGCAGAGCGCCCGGCGCTATCCGCAGGGGCCGGATCTGCTCCCCTATGGTCAGCTCTCCGCTTCCGCCTCCGCTGCGGTTCAGGACAGCACGATTGCTGCCCCGCTGCTGGCGGCGCTACCGGCGCTGCGGGCGCGCTACGGCTGGATAATTTTTGATCTGCCCGCCGAAAGCGCGCCGTGGCATGCGGCGCTCTATGCGCAGCTGGATGGCCTGCTCGGCATCATTACGCCCGATGCGAACTGCCATTTGCGCCTGAGTCAGCAACGCTTTCCTGCGGCGACCCGTTTTCTGATCAACCAGTTCAACGCCAACAGCCGCCTGCAGCAGGATCTGCATCAGCTCTGGATGGCGTCGCTGAATCCGCTGATCCCGCTGCTGATCCACCGTGATGAAGCGCTGTCAGAAGCGCTGATGATGAAGCAGCCGGTCGGAGAATACCGGCCCCACGCGCTGGTCAGCGAAGAGCTCACCACCCTGGCGAACTGGCTGCTGCTTCATCTGAAAGGCGATCGCGTATGAACCCGCTGCGCTGGCTGCTGACCCGACCCGCCTGGCTGGCGTTGCAGCGTCGCTACAGCACCGCCCGGAACAACGGAGCATCCCGCTTCGCCAGCGCGCTGCATCTCTTCTGGTGCGGGCTGGCCGTGACGCTGTTGCGGCTGGAGGCACCGGGCTGGCAGCAGATTATTCAGCAGCGCCGCCGCCTCTATCCGCATATTTCGCCCGAACGCCCGCAGCCGCTTGATCCTGTGCGCTATCTGATCCAGACGCTCTGGCTGGTGTTTATCCTGCCGGGTGATGGCCGCCGCCGCGTGAACGGCTTCGCCACGCTGGCTGGCTGGCGGCAGCGGGTCTATCGCTGGCTCGACAGGCGTGGCAGGCAGGCAGAGGCGCAGGGGCTGGGCGCGCGGGCGGAAAAACGGCTGAAGAGACTGCCGCCCCTGCTGCGTTACGCTCTCCTGGCCGGGATGGGCGTGATCGCGTCGGTACTGGCGCTGCTCTGTATCAGCCAGCCCTTTGACCTGCTGACGCAGTTTATCTTTGTGCTGCTGCTCTGGAGTCTGGCGATGGTGGTGCGGCGCGTGCCGGGCCGCTTACCGACCATGATGCTGATCGTCCTGTCGCTGACCGTATCCTGCCGCTATCTCTGGTGGCGTTACACCTCGACACTCAACTGGGATGACCCGCTCAGCCTGGTGCTGGGTCTGCTGCTGATCGCCGCCGAAACCTATGCCTGGGTGGTGCTGGTGCTGGGCTATTTCCAGACGCTATGGCCGCTCAACCGTCAGCCGGTTTCGATGCCTGCCGATCGTGCGCTGTGGCCGTCGGTGGATCTGCTGGTTCCGACCTATAACGAACCGCTCAGTGTGGTCAGGCCGACGCTTTACGCCGCGCTGGGTATCGACTGGCCGAAAGATCGGCTTAACATCTATCTGCTGGACGATGGCAACCGGCCCGAATTTCGCGCGTTCGCCGCCAGCATTGGCGTTAACTATGTGGTGCGTCCCTCGAATGAACACGCCAAAGCGGGCAACATCAACCATGCGCTGAAAAAGCACTGCCGCAGCGACTTCGTGTCGATCTTTGACTGCGACCATGTGCCGACGCGCGCCTTTTTGCAGATGACCATGGGCTGGTTTATCAAAGATCCCCGGCTGGCCATGCTGCAGACGCCGCACCACTTCTTTTCGCCCGATCCGTTTGAGCGCAATCTGGGCCGTTTTCGCCGCACGCCGAATGAGGGATCACTCTTTTACGGCCTGGTTCAGGATGGCAACGATACCTGGGATGCGACCTTCTTCTGCGGCTCGTGCGCCATTCTGCGCCGCACCGCGCTGGAGGAGATTGGCGGCATCGCGGTCGAAACCGTAACGGAAGATGCGCATACCTCGCTGCGCCTGCACCGGCTGGGTTACACCTCGGCCTATATCCGTATTCCTCAGGCCGCCGGACTGGCGACCGAGAGCCTGTCAGCGCATATCGGACAGCGAATCCGCTGGGCACGCGGCATGGTGCAGATCTTCCGTCTGGATAACCCCCTGTTCGGTAAAGGGCTTAAGTGGGTGCAGCGACTCTGTTATGCCAACGCCATGCTGCACTTTCTCTCCGGCATTCCGCGGCTGATCTTCCTGCTGGCTCCGCTGGCGTTTCTGCTCTGCCACGCCTACATCATCTACGCGCCCGCGCTGGCCATCGCGGTCTATGTACTGCCCCACATGCTGCACACCAGCCTGACCAACTCGCGTATTCAGGGGCGCTGGCGACACTCGTTCTGGAGTGAAGTCTACGAAACGGTGCTGGCATGGTATATCGCCCTGCCCACGACCGTTGCGCTGATCAATCCCCACAAAGGCAAGTTTAACGTCACCGCCAAAGGCGGGCTGGTTGAGAAGCGGCATCTGGACTGGGTCATCACCCGGCCTTATATGCTGCTGGTGTTGCTTAACCTGGCGGGGGTAGGGATGGCGTTCTGGCGCATGCAGCACGGCCCGGCCAACGAGGTGTTAACGGTTTGGGTCAGCCTGGTGTGGGTCATCTACAACATGGTGATTCTGGGGGGCGCGGTAGCGGTCTCGGTTGAAGCCCGGCAGATCCGTGAGGCCCATCGCGTGGAGATTGCGATGCCTGCCGCCATTGCGCGCGAAAACGGCCACATGCTGCCCTGCACGCTGCGGGACTACTCCGATGGCGGGGTGGGTCTGGAGCTGCGCGAGCCGGATGCGTTGCGGGAGGATGAAAAGGTCTGGCTGCTGCTGCGTCGCGGTCAGCAGGAGTTCAGCTTCCCCTGTACGGTGCAGCGCGTCTTTGGCCGTCGGGCGGGCGTTCGCCTTGAGTCCCTGACCACCCGGCAGCACATCGATTTTATCCAGTGTACCTTCGCCCGTGCCGATACCTGGGCGTTGTGGCAGGACGGTTTCCCGGAAGATAAACCGGTGCAGAGCCTCACCGATATCATGATCCTCGGCTTCAAAGGTTATCTGCGCCTGGCGGAATATGGTCCGCCGCAGTTACGTCGGTTGTTTAACCTGCTTACCGCTGGGGTAAGCTGGCTGGCTTCGCTGTTGCCGCAAGGCATCGGACGCGTGCCCGCCTCAAAAAATCTGCATTGAGTTGATGATATGACGACAACGAGAATAAACAGGTGGGTCGCTGCGCTGTTGCTGGGTTCCGCAACATTAAGCTGCGCTGCAGCAGAGGAAAATGCACCGGTCAGCGCGGCCGGAGAGACGGCGCAGCAGGCCGTGCCGCAGCCGTCGGCTGCGCCGCTGCGAAACAGCCAGCTGAGCTTTGCTAAGCTGGCACCGCCGCCAGGCAGCATGACGCTGCGCGGAACGCGCACCACCGGGCAGATTGAGTTTGGGGTGCGCAGCGATGAAGTCGTCACGAGTGCTATGCTGAACCTCAGCTATCGGCCATCGCCTGCGCTGCTGCCGACCCTGTCGCAGCTGAAGATCTATCTCAACGATGAGCTGGTGAGCCTGATTACCCTGACGCCGGAGCAGATTGGCAAAGAGAATCAGACGCAGCTGGCGCTGGACCCCCGGTTTATCGCCGATTTTAACCGCGTCCGCTTTGAGCTGGTCGGTCACTACGCCAACATCTGTGAAAACCCGGCCAACAGCACCATCTGGCTCGATATCGGTAAAGCCAGCAGCCTGGATCTGACGCTGCAAAAGCTGCCGCTGAAAAATGACCTGTCACACTTCCCGGAGCCTTTTTTTGATGCGCGCGACACGCGGCCGCTGACCCTGCCGATGGTGTTTGCCGCCCAGCCCGATGTCGCGCAGCAGCGGGCCGCCGCCATCCTCGCCTCCTGGTTTGGCAGCAAAGCCGCCTGGCGCGGCCAGCGCTTCCCGGTCCTCTACAACCAGCTGCCGCAGCAAAAGCACGCGGTGGTGTTTGCCACCAACGATGCGCGCCCGGCATTCCTGAAAGATCTGCCGCCGGTGAGCAAACCGACCGTAGAGATCGTCAGTCAGCCTGACAATCCCTATGCGAAAATGCTGCTGATTCTGGGCCGCAACGACGACGACCTGCTGACGGCCGTGCAGGGCATTGCGCAGGGCGAGTTACTGCTGCGGGGCGATACCTCCACCATTGATCGCGTCACGCTGCTGGCCCAGCGCCAACCTTATGATGCGCCAAACTGGGTACGCACCGATCGCCGCACGACCTTTGCCGAGCTGACGCAATATGAAAATCAGTTACAGTCTGACGGTCTGCAGCCTAATCCGATCAGCCTGACGCTGAATCTGCCACCCGATCTCTTCCTGGTGCGGGCGCGCGGTATCGATATGGATCTGAACTATCGTTACACCTCGCCCACCCAGCCGGACGGCTCCAGGCTGGCGGTCAACCTGAACAATCAGTTCATTCAGGACTACCCGCTGCAGCCGAAAAACACGGCCGGACAGCAGCTGCTGCACCTTCCCCTGCTGCAGGGAACGACAGACAAGAGTCATGAGCTGAAAATCCCGGCGCTCCGTCTGGGCGTAATGAATCAGCTGCGTTTCGATTTCGACTATGCCACCACCTTTATGGGGGGCACGGCGGACGGACGCTGCGAAACCGTCACCCCGGTGAGCAATCATGTGGTGGTGGACGACAACTCCAGCATCGACTTCTCCGGTTATCGCCACTACATCGAAATGCCGTCGCTGCAGACCTGGGCGAATGCCGGCTTCCCGTTCAGCCGCTACGCCGATCTCTCCCAGACGCTGGTGCTGGTTCAGCCGGATCCGGATGCGCAGCAGGTCGCTACCCTGCTGAATGCGGTGGGCAATATCGGCGCGCAGACCGGGTATCCGGCGCTGCGCGTGCAGCTTACCGACGACTGGCGCACGGCGCAGAAGCAGGACGCGGATCTGCTGCTGATCGGCGACATCCCCAAAGATCTTCAGGACGACCGCCGGATCAGCGCGCTGGTTGACGCCACCGCCAGCTGGCTGAAAACCCCGGCGCGACGGGCATCTTTGCCGGCTCAGACCCTCAGCGAGGCGGAACGCAGCGCAGAAAGCACCACCGCCATCGGCTCCCGGGGTCCGCTGGCCACGGTGATTGGTTTCCAGTCGCCGTTCTACGATCAGCGCAGTGTGGTTGCGCTGCTCGCCGATGGCAGTCCGCGCAGCTGGCAGCTGCTTGATGAGGCGCTGGCTGACAGCGGCAAGCGTGCGGCCATCTCAGGCTCTACGGCAATTGTCCGTGAGTCGGGTGTGAACAGTCTGCGTGTCGGCGAGACCTACTATGTGGGCCACCTCCCCTGGTGGGAGCGGCTCTGGGCCGCGCTGGCTACCCATCCTTTCTGGCTGGCGCTCTGCTCGGTGGGTGTCGTGGTGCTGTTTGCCATGCTGGTCTGGCGTCTGATGCGCCTTATCTCGCGCCGCCGTCTGCTTGATGATGAAGATGAATAAGTCGCTTCTGCTGCGGGCAGGTGTACTGCTCGGCCTGCTGGGTGCGCTGCCGGGGCAGGCTGCGCCTGTCGCCGGTCCGCAGGTTTCACCGGTTGACTGGCTGCTGACCCAGGTGCGCATCGGCGAATCGACCAACAAGTATGAGCTGGTGCAGCAGTCGCTCTACCGGCTGGAGAAGATTGACCCGGAGAATCCCCAGGTGCTGGCGGCGCGTCTGCGACTGGCGCTGCATCAGGGCGATCTCACCACCGCACAGACCCTGCTGGATCAGCTCAACCGGCTGGCGCCCGACTCCGCTGCGGCGCGGGAATCTGCCGCCGGCCTGCGCATGATGTCGTCTGACGGACGGCAGCAACTGCAGCAGGCGCGGCTGCTTGCCACCTCAGGACGACTGGCGGAGGCGAAAAGCGCCTACGATGCCCTGTTTAGCGGCGTCTTCCCCGATCCCAATATTGCCCTGGAGTACTGGCGGCTGGTGGCGCGCCTTCCCGGCCAGGAGGATCTGGCCTGGCAACAGCTTCAGGTGCTGGAGCAGCGCTATCCTGGCAACGTCGGGGTCGGATTACAGATCGCCCGCATGGCCTTTACGCGTCAGCAGCCGGAGCAGGCAATTACACAGCTGAAGCGGCTGGCGGAGCGCGGCGGCGGGCGTGAGGCCGCCGCCGGCCTCTGGCTGCAGCAGATCACTGACCAGCCGGTCAGCGACAGCAGCGTGGCGCAGCTGAAGGCCTATCTGGCGGTATTTACCGACGGCGAGCCTCATCAGCAGGGTGTGGAGGCGTTATCGAAGCAGCAGAGTCAGCTGGCCGATCCCGCCTATCGTGACCGGATGCAGGCGCTGGCGCGGGTCGATGCCGGTAACGCTGACAGCGCCATGCGCGCCCTCGAACGGGCGCTGAAGAGCAATCCCGGGGATGCCGAACTGATGGGCGCAATGGGGCAGATTCAGGCCCGCGCGGGCCATCGTGAGGTGGCCATTCGCTGGCTGGAGCGCGCGATTCAGGCGGGTCAGCAGAGCACGCTGATAGGCAAATGGCAGTCGCTGCTGCAGACCAGTCATTACTGGCTGGCGATAGAGCAGGGCGATAAAGCGCTGGCGCAGCACGATATCGACGGGGCTGAAAAGGCCTACCGCGCGGCGCAAGCCTATGACAGCAGTGACAGCTACGCCCTGATTGGTCTGGGTGATGTGGCGATGGCGCGCAACGATGCCCCCGGCGCTGAACGGTTCTGGCAAAAAGCGCGCCGGCTGGATGGCACCAATATCACCGCGGTGCGGCGGCTGGCAGGGCTGTACCGGACGGTATCGCCCGCCCGCGAGATGGCGTTTATCGATACGCTGCCCGCCGACCAGCAGCGCGCACTGGCCGACACGATTCGCACGCTGCGCAGCGACAGCCTGCGTGCGGAGGCCGATGCGCTGGCGCAGCAGGCGCGCTGGCCCCAGGCCGCCGATCGCTATCGCCAGGCACTGGCGCTGACGCCGGATGACGTCTGGCTCAGCTACCGGCTGGCGGGAGCGCTGCGTAACAGCGGTCGTGCGCAGCAGGCGGAGGCGGTGATGCGCGGCGTAGCGCAGCAGCACCCGCAGGATAGCACCGCGCTCTACGCCGCCGCCCTCTGGTTCTCGGGCAACGATAACGCTGCTGAGGCCAGCGCCACGCTGCATCGTCTGCCGGAAGCACAATGGAGCAGCGATATGCGTCAGCTGGCTGACCGCCTGACGCAGGATCAGCGCTTTGCCGAGGCCGATGCCCTGCGCGAGGCGGGCGATGAGCCTGCCGCAATCGCGCTGCTTCGGCAGCAGCCGGATTCCAGCCGCCGCGATCTGACCCTGGCCGACTGGGCGCTGGCGCGGGGGGACGCGCAGCAGGCGCTGCAGGGGTATCAGCAGGTGCTGTCGCGCCAGGCGGACAACCGCGATGCGGCGCTGGGACGGATTGAGGCGCTGGTGGCGCTGCAGCGCAACGGCGAAGCCCGTCAGTCGCTGGAGACGCTGCCGCCGCAGCAGAGCACGCTGAATGCGGATCGCCGCGCGGCGCTGGCGTGGCAGGCAGTCGGTGAAACCACGCGGGCCGCGGCGCTGTTGACCGATCTGAAACAGCGTGCCGCCTCGCTGCCCCCTTCGCAGGATAAAGCGCTGGTCTATCGGGATGCAGCACGGCTGGAAGGGGTGCAGCAGCAGCCTGAACAGGCACTGGCAGACTATCGTCAGGCGATGACGGCCAGCGGCATCGGGAGCAGTGGCAATATCAGCCGCGCAACCCGCAACGATCCCCAGGATGACTGGCTGAAGCGCAGCCTGCGCAGCGACACGGCCGATCTCTACCGTCAGCAGCAGACCACGCTCACGGTGCAGCAGGACTATTCACGCAACAGCGGCACCGGCGGCATCTCCGATTTTACGGCGCACACCACCATGCTGCAGGCGGAACATCCGTTTGCCGATGGCCGGGGCTTTTTCCGTCTTGATCGGGTGGATGTCTCCGCAGGCACCTTTGCCACCCGGAACGGCAGCATCGACGCCCTGTTTGGCAGCTGCGACGATGCCAATTCTGGCGGCTGTAATCGTGACAACCGCCAGCGCGATAGCGGGACGGCGCTGGCCGCGGGCTGGCATAACGCGACCTGGTCCGCTGACCTCGGTACCACGCCGCTGGGTTTTGAAGTCACGAACTGGACCGGCGGCCTGAGCTGGAAAACCGATGTGAAACAGCTCGGCGTCACACTGACGGCCTCACGCAGGCCGATCGCCAGTTCGCTGCTCTCCTATGCCGGGACGCGCGATCCCGCAGCCAGCGGCGGCAAAAGCTGGGGCGGCGTGGTGGCCACCGGCGGCAGCATCGGGCTGAGTTACGATCAGGGCGGCGCGCATGGCGTCTGGGGCGACATCAGTGCGCATCAGATCACCGGCAAAAATGTCGCCGATAACAGCCGCGAGCGCCTGATGGGCGGCTATTACTATAAGCTCATCAACAGTGACAACCGCCGGGCGACCGTCGGGCTGAACAGCATGCTCTGGCACTATCAGAAGGATCTCAGCGATTACACCTTCGGCCAGGGCGGCTACTACAGCCCGCAGCAGTATCTCTCTTTTTCCGTGCCGGTCACCTGGCGGCAGCGGACGGAGAACTGGTCGTTTGATCTGGGCGGCTCTGTCTCCTGGTCCCATTCGCAAACCCATGCCCAGCAGCGCTATCCGGTTAATCCGGGCTATACCCTTGCCAGTAACCCCTCTTCTGCCAGCAGTTCCGGCGGCGGTACCGGCTATACGCTGCAGGCAGTGATTGAGCGACGGCTGACGTCGAACTGGTTTATCGGTGCCGGTGTGGATATCCAGCAGGCGAAGGATTACACCCCGAGTCATGGTCTGCTTTATGTGCGCTATGCTGCCGGTGGCTGGGAAGGGGACCTGGATATGCCGCCACAGCCGCTGACCCCTTACGCGGATTTTAAATAATCCTGACCGGGAAAAAGCCGGACTTTTCAGACGGTAAAAAAGTCAGTTTATGGGATATACTGGCTGGCATTGTACTGTCTGCTATCTGGGCTTTTTTCATCGTCAGGAGAGAATTTTTTGCGCGTAAGCCGGTCACTTACGATAAAGCAGATGGCGACGGTTTCGCTGGTTGCGGTTATCACCATCAGTATTTTTATCGTCATCCAACTGTTTCATTTTGTGCAGCAGCGCAGGATTGACTACGCCCAGCAGATGGAGAATATCGCCCACACCGTTCGTCAGCCGCTATCGGAAGCGGTGCTGCGGGCCGATATCCCCCGGGCCGAACACATTCTTCACTCTCTGAAACCGGCCGGTATCCTGTCGCGCGCCGATGTGGTGCTGCCCAATGCGTTTCAGGCGCTGCATGCTGACTTTGAGACAGAAAAACCGGTGCCGCGTCTGGTGGCCCGCCTGTTTGAGCTGCCGGTGCAGATTACGCTGCCGCTCTACTCGATAGAAAATACCAGAATGCCAAAACCGCTGGCTTATCTGGTGCTGCAGGCGAACTCAACGCGCGTCTACCAGTTTATTCTCAGCACGCTCTCGACCATGATCATCACCTATCTGCTGCTGGCGCTGATCCTCTCCGTGGCGATCAGCTGGTGCATCAACCGGCTGGTGGTGCATCCGCTGCGTCATCTCTCGCGCGAGCTGCAGGAGCTGCCGCCGCAGGCGATTCTGACCCATAAACTCTCCCTGCCGCACAGCCATCACGATGACGAGATCGGCATGCTGGTGCGCAGCTACAACCGCAATCAGCAGGTGCTGGAGTCGATTCATGATGAGATGAGCCGGCTGACCACCCACTTCCCGGTCACCGACCTGCCCAACCGCACCCTGTTCCTGGCGCTGGTCGAACAGTTCATGTGCAATCCTGACCGGTCGCTGGGTCTGATGGTGATCCGCATTGAAACCCTGCAGGAAGCCAACGGCATACTCAGCGATGAGCAGCGCGACACGCTGATGCTGACGCTGGTGGAGAAGATCCGCCATACGCTGGATGACCACACCCTGCTGGCGCAGACCGGCGTCAGCGATTTTGTCCTGCTGATGAAGCGCGCCAGTAATCCGTTCCGCGCCCTGCGTCTGGCGCGCAATCTGATGATTCGCCTTAATCAGCCGGTCAGCCTGCACCAGCTGCAGCTGCGCCCTAACGTCAGCATCGGTCTGGCGCTGCGCGACGATCAGCCGCTGAGCGCCAGTGAACTGCTGGACAGGGCGATCTCGGCGATGATGTCGGCCCGTCATCAGGGCAAAAATCAGATCCTCTTCTTTGACGCCGCGCTGACCGAGCGCGCGCAGAAACGCCTGACCCAGGAGCATGACATTCTGCAGGGTCTGCACGATGAGCAGTTTGCTCTCTACCTGCAACCGCAGGTCGATATGCGCACCGGGGCACTGGCGGGCGCGGAAGCGCTGCTGCGTATGCGCCAGCCGGATGGCAGTTACGGCCTGACGGAAGAGTTTATCGCCAGCGCCGAAGAGATAGGCGTGATTAGCGCAGTGGGACGCTGGGTATTTGAAGAGGCGTGCCGCATTCTGGCTGGCTGGCAGCGGCAGGGTATGATGCTGCCGCTGAGCGTGAATATCTCTGCGGTACAGTTGCGCGATACGGGCGTGGTCTCCCATCTGCAGTCTCTGCTGACCCGTCACCGCATCGCCCCTGGCACTTTTGTGCTGGAAGTGACTGAAACGGCGCATCTGGATGATGCAGAACAGGCGATAGCGATGCTGCGACTGTTGCAGCAGGCCGGGGTGGCGGTGGCGCTGGATGATTTCGGCATGGGCTACTCCAATCTCAACTATCTGCATCAGCTGAAAGCGTTGCCGGTCAACAAGCTGAAGATGGATCGCAGCTTTGTGGCGGCGCTGCCGGATGACGACACCATGGTCTGCATCGTGGCGGCTATCGCCGAGATTATCCACCTTGAGGTGATTGCCGAGGGCGTGGAAACCGCGGAGCAGCGTGACTGGCTGCTGGCGCGCGGCATTCACATCGGGCAGGGCTACCTCTACGCGGAAGCGCTGCCTCTGACCCGATTCAATCAGGCCTGGATAGAAAACTCCTCACTGCCGCAATAATTGCCTGATTCATTGATTTTGCGAGAATTTTAGTTACAAAACCCCTTGCTGAAGCGTTTCAGTTCAGAATTACGATCCTGACATTTCCTGGGGGTTTGTCGCCCTGTATTAATCACGTAAACACAGTGTTATTTTCGGGTTACTGTCAGGCGCCACCTCTGTTGCCCGCCAGTCACAATAACGAATCCGACAACATCACCTCACGGCGTTAGTGGACACCTGTTTATGAAAACCTCACTTTTTAAAAGCCTTTATTTCCAGGTGCTGATGGCGATTGGCATCGGCGTTTTGTTAGGCCATTTTTACCCGGAGCTGGGGACCCAGATGAAGCCGCTGGGCGATGGCTTTGTTAAGTTAATCAAGATGATTATCGCCCCGGTTATCTTCTGTACCGTAGTGACCGGCATCGCCGGTATGGAAAGCATGAAAGCCGTCGGGCGCACTGGCGCTGTCGCGCTGCTCTATTTTGAAATTGTCAGTACCATCGCGCTGATCATTGGTCTGATCGTGGTTAACGTGGTGCAGCCAGGTGCAGGAATGAACGTTGATCCCGCCACCCTGGATGCCAAAGCGGTGGCGGTCTATGCGCAGCAGGCGGAACAGCAGGGCATCGTCGCCTTCCTGCTGGATGTCATTCCTAACAGCGTGATTGGCGCCTTTGCCAGCGGCAACATCCTGCAGGTGCTGCTGTTTGCCATTCTGTTTGGTTTTGCCCTGCATCGTCTGGGTAACACCGGCACGCTGATCTTCAACGTGATTGAGAGCTTCTCGAAAGTCATTTTCGGCATCATCAACATGATCATGCGTCTGGCACCGATAGGCGCCTTCGGCGCGATGGCGTTCACGATCGGTAAATATGGCGTGGGGTCACTGGTGCAGCTCGGCCAGCTGATCGTCTGCTTCTATATCACCTGTGTGCTGTTTGTGGTGATTGTGCTGGGGCTGATTGCGCGTCTGTTTGCCGGATTCAGCATCTTTAAGTTCATCGCCTATATCAAAGAGGAGCTGCTGATTGTGCTGGGCACCTCCTCGTCCGAGTCAGCGCTGCCGCGCATGCTGGATAAGATGGAGAAGCTGGGCTGTAAGAAGTCTGTGGTCGGGCTGGTGATCCCCACCGGTTACTCCTTTAACCTCGACGGCACCTCGATTTATCTGACCATGGCGGCGGTGTTTATTGCCCAGGCGACCAATGCCCACATGGATATTTTCCATCAGATCACGCTGCTGGTGGTACTGCTGCTCTCCTCGAAGGGCGCGGCAGGGGTGACCGGCAGTGGATTCATCGTGCTGGCGGCGACGCTCTCGGCGGTCGGCCATCTGCCGGTGGCGGGTCTGGCGCTGATTCTGGGTATCGACCGCTTTATGTCCGAAGCGCGTGCGCTGACCAACCTGATCGGAAACGGTGTGGCGACCGTGGTAGTGGCGAAATGGGTCGACCAGCTGGATCACAAACAGCTCAATGACACGCTCGCTGGCCGGAATAAAGAGAATAAAGCGTCCGAATCTTCAGTTTAATCATTGAATTTCACTTAAATCCCCTCAAATGCCCGCTGTCGCTTGCCCTGACAGCGGGCATTTGCATAATAAACCCCACTTGTTTTTTTGACGTTTTTCACTTCGTTGCGCGACATCCTGAACTTCCTGTGGTCAAACACGTTGTTGTTGGATAACAGCGCGATTCGGCGCCAGCCGATTCGTTAATAACAGCGGCACGTCGCGCCAGTGATAACGATATTTGAATTATTTGAGTAGGGGTTCACATGCAGGGCACCAGAATTCGGCTTTTGGTTGGTGGATTAGTGCTGGCAGCAAGCAGCTATGGTCTCCAGGCAGAAACGCTGCAACCGGATCCGGCCTGGCAGGAAGGCAAGCTGGATAACGGATTTAACTGGCAGTTACTGGCCACACCGCAACGCCCCAGTGACCGCATCGAACTGCGGCTGGTGGTCAACACCGGTTCACTGGTGGAGAGTGCGCAACAGACCGGCTTCAGCCATCTGCTGTCGCGTCTGGCCATGGTGCACAACACCGCGCTCGACACCCAGCAGCAGCGCGCGCTATGGCAGCAGGCGATGGATCCTCAGCGCCCCCTGCCGCCCGTCATCGCCTCTTATGATTCCACCCAATATAATCTGAGCCTGCCGAACAACCGTCCTGAGCTGCTGAAAGAAGCGCTGAACTGGCTGGCGGCCACAGCGGGCAATATGGCGATTACCGAACAGGTGGTGAGCACCGCGCTGACGGCCTCCGATCCGGTCGCCACCTGGCCGAAAGATACGCAGGATGTCTGGTGGCGCTACCGCCTGAAAGGCTCGGCGCTGCTGGCGCACGATCCTGCGGCGCAGCCACGCGCCCCGGTTGATTTAACCCAGCTCAACGACTTTTATCATCAGTGGTACACCCCGGATGCGATGACGCTCTACGTGGTCGGCAATGTCGACAGCCGCAACCTCTCTGAGCAGATCAACAAAACCTTCTCGGCACTGACCGGCAAACGCGAAACGCCTGCGCCACTGCCCACCCTCTCCCCGCTGCCGCACGAGCCGGTGAATCTGGTCAGCAGCAACATGACGCAGGATCGCCTCTCACTGGTGTGGGATACGCCGTGGCAGCCGATTCGTGACTCGCAGAATCTGCAGCGTTACTGGCAGGGTGATCTGGCCCGTGAAGCGCTGTTCTGGCACGTTCAGCGCGCGCTCAGTGACAGCAAAGCGCAGGGCATACAGGTGGGATTTGACTGCCGCGTGCTCTATCAGCGTGCGCAGTGCTCGATCAATCTGGATGGACGCAACGACAGTCTGGCGCAGAATATGAATCTGGTGGCTCGCGAGCTGGCTAACGTGCGCGATAAAGGCTTACCGCAGGAGGAGTTTGATGCGCTGATGGCGCAGAAGCTGCTGGAGCTGAATAAGCTGTTCACCACCTATGCCCGCACCGACACCGATGTGCTGATGAGCCAGCGGCTGCGCTCCCAGCAGAACGCCGTGGTCGATATTGCGCCTGAGCAGTATCAGAAGCTGCGGCAGGCCTTTCTGGCGGGTCTGACCCGCGAGCAGTTAAACCAGGAGCTGCGTCAGCAGCTGACCCAGGAACTGATGATGGTTCTGATCCAGCCGGAAGGCGAAGCGGAAACCAACGTGAAAAGCCTGCAAAACAGCTGGGACAAAGTGATGGCACCGTCAGCGGCACCGGCGGCCAGCAATGAAGCCACGCCGCCGGACAGCAACGTCAAAGACGTGCCGCCTGCGGCTTAAGATCAGGTCTTTGCCCTGAGCCACTCGGTCACTAACATCGGCCAGCTGGCGAGGGGCAAATCTGCCACACCGCGGATACCGAATCCGTGCCCGCCTTTCTGATAGAAATGCACCTCTGCCGGGACCTTATGCTCCCGCAACGCACTGAAAAACGCCATGCTGTGATTCACCGAGACGGCTTCGTCGTCGGCGGCGTGGATCAACAGCGTTGGCGGCACCAGCGGGTGAACCCGGGTTTCCAGGGAGTAGGCCTCAATCGTTTTCTGATCGGGCCAGGCACCCAGCAGGCGGGTTCGGGCGCCTTCATGGGCAATGCCATCACGCATGCTGATCAGCGGATAGACCAGGATCATCGCATCCGGGCGAGGGGAGAAGTTTTCTGCGCCATCCTGCACCGGATAGAGTTTTTCCGCGAAGCGTGTGCCCAGACTGGCCGCGACGTGGCCACCCGCCGAAAAGCCCATCATCACAATGTACTTTCCATTCAGGCCGCGCTGCGCCCGTTCACGCAGCACCCGCACGGCGCGCTGTGCATCGGCCAGCGGCGCATCGGGGCCTTCATGATGACCATCATAGGGCAGGCGGTAGGTCATGACCGCCAGGGTATAGCCCATTGAGGTGAAGAAGGTCGCCAGGGCGCTGCCTTCACGGTCGATCATCACACGCTGATAACCTCCGCCTGGCGCGACCAGCAGAGTGATCCCGTTGGATTCGACCGGATGCCAGATCGCCATCTCCGGGCAACGTACACCGGTAGCGGCGCGATCGTAAGGCTCATACTCTTTTGCCATATCGACGATCTGCGGCTGTGCCCGCGAATCGCTGGCACCTGGCGCATCACCGTGTGGCCAGATATTAATGATTTCTGTGTGCATAAATAGGTCCTGATGCGGAGAATATTTTAGTTGTTTTGTTCACGGCCGGAGAGCACAGCGTCCTGCTGTTGTTGATTAAAAGATGGTCTTTTTTACGGCGAACGTCCATCCGAAAAGGGCCGAATTGGGCAGATTCGGACTATGCCTGGTGGCGTTCGGTTGGCTATAACTGGCTAATTTTATTCAATAAATTATAAGTCTGGTTGAAGGGGATGGCCGGGTCGCCTGTGCGATTAACCACAATTTTTCAGCGTAAGGGAAATGAGCAGCATGGCCCGCTTTACTAGCCGCAATTTACCGGATATCACACTGCGGGCGCTTAAGAGGCGATAATGATTTTATCCCCGCCAGATCCGGGCCTGGAGGCAGGGGAGAAGTACCAGTCTCATTTGAGACTGTTTATGATTCATGGCGACAGGGCAGTTTCCGGTTGGTTGATACGGTTTAACATATCATCATCCGTTCCTACACAACGGTAAGATGCATGCCATGTCTGAACCCACACTCTCTGCCAGACAGACGTTTACGCGACTGTGGCCCACGATTTCACCCTTCAGGCTGGGCCTGGTGGTCGCCGGGATAGCCCTCATCGTCAACGCCGCCATAGACCCGTTTATGCTGACATTGCTGAAAAGCCTGCTGGACGATGTGATGGGCAGGCGGCATGCGGGGATGCTGCTGTGGATGCCGCTGGTGATTATCGGGCTGATCCTGATCCGCGGCGTCAGCGGCTATATCTCCGGTTACTGTATCTCCTGGGTCTCCGGTAAAGTGGTGATGAGCCTGCGCCGTCGTCTCTTCAGCCATATGATGGGGATGCCGGTGGCGTTCTTTGATCAGCAATCAACCGGCACGCTGCTCTCCCGCATCAGCTACGATTGCGAGCAGGTCGCCTCCGCCTCTTCCGGCTCGCTGGTCACGGTGGTGCGTGAAGGTGCCTCTATCCTTGGCCTGTTTGTCATGATGTTTTACTACAGCTGGCAGCTTTCCCTGATCCTGCTGGTACTTGCGCCCGTGGTGTCGCTGGCGATCCGCCTCGTCTCCCGGCGCTTTCGCCGCATCAGCAGGAACATGCAGGACACCATGGGGCTGGTCACCTCCCATGCTGAGCAGATGCTGAAAGGGCATAAAGAGGTGCTGATGTTCGGCGGTCAGCGGGTGGAGACAGAGCGGTTTGGACAGGTCAGCAACAGGATGCGTCGTCAGGGGATGAAAATGGTGTCGGCCACCGCGTTGTCCGATCCGCTTATCCAGCTGATCGCCTCTTTCGCACTGGCTTTTGTGCTCTATGCGGCCAGTTTTCCGTCGGTAATGACGACGCTGACGGCAGGCACCCTCAGCGCGGTCTTTTCCGCCATGCTGATGCTGATGCGTCCGTTAAAGTCCCTGACCAGCGTCAATGCGCAGTTCCAGCGCGGCATGGCCGCCTGCCAGACACTGTTTGCGATTCTGGATACTGAGCAGGAAAAAGATGAGGGCACCCGCGTTATCGGACGCGCCGCCGGTCATATCGCGTTCCGCAACGTCAGCTTCACCTATCCCGGTTCGGAAACGCCCGCCCTGAACGCAATCAATATTGATATACCGGCCGGGAAAACGGTCGCCCTGGTGGGCCGTTCCGGCTCAGGTAAATCGACCCTCGCCAGCCTGCTCACGCGTTTTTACGATATCGACAGCGGCGAAATTTTGCTGGATGGGCACGATCTGCGTGACTATACCCTGGCCTCGCTGCGCGAGCAGATGGCGCTGGTCTCTCAGCATGTTCATCTGTTCAATGACACCATCGCCAACAATATCGCCTATGCCCGTCGTGATCTCTTCAGCCGCGCCGCAGTCGAACAGGCGGCGCAGATGGCTCATGCCATGGAATTCATCAATAAAATGGAGAATGGGCTGGATACGATGATTGGGGAGAATGGGGTGCTGCTGTCGGGTGGACAGCGCCAGCGCATTGCCATTGCCCGCGCCCTGCTGCGCGACAGTCCCGTTCTGATCCTCGACGAAGCAACCTCGGCCCTCGATACCGGCTCAGAACGGGCGATTCAGTCTGCGCTGGAGACGCTGCAGCAGAACCGCACCACGCTGATTATTGCGCACCGGCTCTCAACCATTGAGAAAGCCGATGAGATCCTGCTTATCGAAGAGGGCCGGATCGTTGAGCGCGGCTCGCATCAGCAGCTGCTGCAGCAGAACGGCGCTTATGCCCGGCTTTATCAGATGCAGTTCAGTCAGGCATCGCCTCTGCCGGAATAATCGCGCCACGATGCTGAATCACCGTGCTGGCGATCAGATGCCCGCGCTGTGCGGCGGCTTCAGCCGATGCGCCGGTCAGGCGGCGCGCCAGATATCCGGCGCTGAACGAATCGCCCGCGGCCGTCGTATCCACCACCTTCTCCTTCGCCAGCCGGACCGCAGGCACCTCAATCAGCGGCGCATCACCCGTGGCGACCAGGCAGGCCTCCGCACCCCGTTTAATCACAATTTCGCTGGCGCCTGCTTCGCGGGTTCGCGCGATAACCTCCTCCAGCGGCTGCTCGCCCCACAGCAGATGTTCATCATCCAGGGTGAGAAAGGCGATATCGGTACAGCTGAGCATGGCGCGATACGCGCTCTGCGCACTGGCCCGATCGGCCCATAAACGCGGGCGATAGTTATTATCGAAAATCACCCTGCCGCCCTCTGCCCGGCAGCGGGCCAGAAGCTGCATCAGTTTCTCCCGGCTGGCAGCGGGCAGAATCGCCAGACTGATGCCGCTGAGGTAAAGATAGTCATAGTGCGCCAGCTGGTCGGCGATCGCCTCTGACTGCGGGCTGTCGAGCCAGTAGCGGGCCGCGGCGTCGCTGCGCCAGTACCAGAAGGTGCGCTCGCCCTCCGCATCGGTTTCAATCACATACAGGCCTGGCATTTTATTATCGAGACGCTGAATCAGGCCGGTGTTGACCTTCTCCTGCTGCCAGGCGGTTATCATCTGATCGCTGAACGAATCCGTCCCCAGCGCCGTGACGTAATCGACCCGTAACTGCTGCTCATCCACCTGGCGGGCGAGATAAACCGCCGTGTTCAGCGTATCGCCGCCAAAACCCCGTTTGATGTTCTCACCCTTTTCCGACAGCTCAATCATGCATTCGCCGATAATGGCAATTTTCTTCTGCGTCATGGTTTGCAACCCGTAGTGAAAGAGTGCTCAGTCTCGCGTCTGGTATGGCAGTCGTCAACGCTTTTAAAACGCTGTTTTGATTTAGCTTAAGGTGCAGGAGAGGGCTAATCTGGCGGATAAGAGGCGCTAATTTCGGCTTTTTTTACCGATTATGCGGGCGACGCAGCTGATAGACTTTCCCTTTTTGTGGCCGTTTCGTTCATCTCTTTACCACAGACACTCACGATAATCGCAGCTGCGTCACCCGTTTTGGGGACATATTATCAACCAGGAAAACACCATGGTGATGGAGAGTATTAGTCAATGGCTGCCGTCTTCAATTGACCCTGATTATCAAACGGAAACCCCGCTCTTCTGGCAACAGTGCCAGCGGCGCTATCGGTTCCAGCCTATCTATCGGGTAACCGGTCGGTTACTCGCCATTGAACTGCTGACCGCCGTTTCTCATCCTGCCCAGCCGGAACGGAATCTGTCACCCGAGGCCTGGTTTGCCGGGCTCGATATCGCCCAGCGCCTCAATGTGATCTATGAGCAGCTGGAACTGCTGACGCAGTGGTCCGCCTTCTTCGAGCGCAACGGTGTGGTCGCGTCGGTCAACATCGATGGCCCCTCGCTGCTCTCTATTCAGCACCGGCCCGCCATTCGTCGCCTGATCGCCCGCCTGCCCTGGATCCGCTTTGAGCTGACAGAGCATCATGCGCTGCCACAGGCGGAGAGAGTCGCTAAGATCCCGGAACTGGGCCCGCTGTGGCTGGATGATTTTGGCTCTGGCATGGCCAATTTCTCCGCGCTGACCGAACTGAAATATGACTACATCAAGCTGTCGCGCGACCTGTTTATTCTGCTGGGCAGTTCTGATGAAGGGCGCAGCCTCTTTTCGATGCTGCTGGCGCTCATCAATCGCTACTGTAACGGTGTGATTGTCGAGGGCGTGGAAACGGAAGAGCAGTGGCAGCAGGTCAGGGGTTCCCCGGCCATCGCGGCTCAGGGCTACTACTTTTCGCGGCCTGTCCCATTTTCTGAACTGAATCATCTGACTCTCCAGCTTCCCTGATGCCGTTGCCCGCCGTCTCGACTATCTTTAACGCAGGCCGTGAAAGAGCAAGGAGAAAGCGACATGTCGCGTACCGGGAAAATCGTCAGTTGGGTTGCAGGCATTCTGGTGTTGTTGATTGTGGTGATTATTGTGGTGATCGCGACATTTGACTGGAACCGTCTGAAGCCCACCATCAATCAGAAAGTCTCAACCGAACTCAATCGTCCTTTTGCCATCCGCGGGGATCTGGGGATCGACTGGGTGCGCCATCGCGACGAGTCGGGCTGGCGGCGCTGGGTGCCGTGGCCGCAGATACACGCCGAAGATATCATGCTGGGTAACCCGCCCGGCATTCCTGATGTCACCATGGTCCATCTGCAACGGGCCGACGCGACGCTGGCACCGCTGTCGCTGCTGCACAAAGAGCTTTTCATCCCGTGGATTAAGCTGCAGCGACCTGATGCGCGCCTGATTCAGACGGCGGATAAAAAGAATAACTGGACGTTCGATCTCGCGGGTAGTGACAAGGATGACAAGGACAGCGCGCCCTCGGCCTGGTCCTTCCGGCTGGATAATATCCTGTTTGATCAGGGGCAAATCCGCTATCGCGATGCGGTTAACCGCGCCGATGTCACGGTACAGGTGAATCCGCTGGGCAAACCGGTGCCCTATGCGCAGATTGCCGGCGGTGACGATCAGCAGAAGGGCGCGGGAGACTTCGTCTTTGGCTGGCAGGCCAGTGGCACCTACAACAATGAAAAGCTCAGCGGTGAAGGCAGGATTGGCGGCATGCTCTCGCTGCGCAGCCAGAACACCCCTTTCCCGGTACAGGCCGATGTGCGAAACGGCACCACGCGGGTTCAGGTAACCGGGGGCGTGCAGGACCCGATGAACCTGGGCGGACTGAATGTGCGTCTGCGTTTCTCCGGCGATACGCTGGCGAACCTCTATGGCCTGACCGGCGTTCTGCTGCCTGATACCCCGCCTTATGAAACGGACGGCCATCTGATCGCGAAATTCAGCGGGGAAAAGGGCGCGGTCTACCGCTATGAGAAATTTAACGGTCATATCGGCGACAGCGATATTCATGGCTCGCTGATCTACACGCAGGGCAAACCGCGTCCCACCCTCACCGGGGAACTCACCTCTGAGCAACTGCGCATGGCCGATCTGGGGCCGCTGATTGGTGTGAACTCCGGCAAAGGGAGTGAGAAGACCGCCCAGGCCAAAGCCCGGCGCGGTGAGAAATCGAATCAGCCTGCTGACCGTGTACTGCCGCACGACAGGTTTGAAACCAAAAGCTGGGATGTCATGGATGCCGACGTGAAGTTCAGCGGCAAACGTATCGAACACAGCAACTCACTGCCGCTGAGCGATCTCTATACCCACTTACAGCTCAAAAACGGCGATCTGCTGCTGGATCCGCTGCGCTTTGGTATCGCGGGCGGCAATCTCAACAGCACTATCCGGCTGGAGGGCGATCGTTCACCGATGCGTGGCCGGGTTGACCTGCATGCACGCAAGCTGCGTTTGCGTCAGCTGTTCCCGGATGTGCAGGCGATGAAGAACAGCCTGGGTCAGCTCAACGGTGATGCCAGCTTTACCGGCACCGGCAACTCGGTCGCCGACCTGCTGGCGACCAGCAACGGTCAGCTGAAGCTGCTGATGAATGACGGGCTGATCAGCCGCAATCTGATGGAGATCGCCGGACTCAACGTGGGTAACTACGTGGTCGGCAAACTCTTTGGCGACGATCAGGTGCGCATCAACTGCGCGGCCACCGATATCAGACTGCAGAATGGTCTGGCGACGCCGAACCTGTTTGTGTTTGATACCGAGAACGCGATTATCAATGTGTCAGGGAACGCCAACTTCGCCAGTGAGCGACTGGACCTGTCGATCAATCCGGAGAGTAAAGGTGTCCGCATCGTCACGCTGCGCTCTCCGCTCTACGTGCGCGGCACCTTTAAGAATCCGGATGCGGGCGTGAAAGCGGGGCCACTGCTGGCCCGTGGGGCCGCTGCCGTGGCGCTGGGTGCGGTCGTGGGGCCGGCAGCGGCGCTGCTGGCACTGATCTCCCCCAGCGACAACGAAGACAACCAGTGCAGCAACGTTCTGCAGCAGATGAAGCAGAAGAAGTAACTAGTTGCGGTAGAGCACTTTGATAATGTGATAACCAAAGCCGGTCTTTACCGGCCCGTAAGGCGTCAGCAACGGGCAGGTAAAGACCGCTTTATCAAAGGCCGGTACCATCTGTCCCTGGCGAAACTCGCCCAGATCGCCTCCCTTACGGCCGGAAGGACAGGTCGAATGCTTCTTCGCCAGCTGCTGGAAATTGCCGCCCTTCGCCAGTTTCGCCAGAATCTCTTTTGCCAGCGCTTCCTCTTTGACCAGGATGTGTAAAGCCGCCGCGGTTTTCGCCATGTTGGTATCTCGGTTGTGTATAATTGCCGCCCAGTATAAACCCCTTTCTTTTGATTCAATCAGGCGATTTCTTCTATGCGTTTAAACCCCAGCCAACAACGTGCCGTCGAATTTGTTACCGGTCCCTGTCTGGTACTGGCGGGCGCGGGATCGGGCAAAACCCGCGTAATTACCAATAAAATCGCCCATCTGATTCGTGAGTGCGGCTATCAGGCGCGACACATCGCTGCGGTGACCTTCACCAATAAAGCCTCGCGCGAAATGAAAGAGCGTGTGGCGCAGACGCTGGGTCGCAAAGAGGCGCGCGGGCTGCTGATCTCCACCTTCCACACGCTGGGCCTGGAGATCATCAAGCGTGAAACGGCGGCGCTGGGCATGAAGTCTAACTTCTCGCTGTTCGACGATCAGGATCAGCTCGCCCTGCTGAAAGAGCTGACCAGAGAGTGGCTGGAGGAGGATAAGACGCTGTTGCAGCAGCTCATCTCCACCATCTCAAACTGGAAAAATGACCTGATCGATCCGCAGGGCGCGGCCGCGCAGGCGCGTTCACAGCAGGAGAATATTTTTGCCCACTGCTATGGCCTCTACAGTCAGCATCTCAAATCGTGCAACGTCCTCGATTTTGACGATTTGATCCTGCTGCCGACGCTGCTGCTGCAGCGTAATCAGGAGGTGCGCGAACGCTGGCAGCAGCGTATCCGCTATCTGCTGGTGGATGAGTACCAGGATACCAACACCAGCCAGTATGAGCTGGTTAAACTGCTGGTTGGCGCGCGGGCGCGCTTCACGGTGGTGGGTGATGATGACCAGTCGATCTACTCCTGGCGCGGCGCACGACCTCAGAATCTGGTGCTGCTGAGTCAGGACTTTCCGGCGCTGGAAGTGGTGAAGCTGGAGCAGAACTACCGCTCCTCGCAGCGCATCCTGAAAGCGGCGAACATCCTGATTGCCAACAACCCGCACGTGTTTGAAAAGCGGCTCTTCTCCGAACTGGGGCAGGGCAGCGAACTCAAAGTGGTGACCGCCAACAGCGAAGAGCATGAAGCGGAGCGGGTCACCGGCGAACTGATTGCGCATCACTTTATCAACAAAACGCAGTACAAAGATTACGCGATCCTCTACCGTGGTAACCATCAGTCACGCACCTTTGAAAAGTTTCTGATGCAGAACCGCATTCCCTATCGCATCTCTGGCGGCACCTCGTTCTTCTCACGGCCGGAGATTAAAGACCTGCTCGCCTATCTGCGCGTGCTGACTAACCCTGAGGATGACAGTGCGTTCCTGCGCATCGTCAACACACCGCGTCGCGAGATTGGTCCGGCGACGCTGCAGAAGCTCGGTGAATGGGCGAATCTGCGCAGCAAGAGCCTGTTTCATGCCAGTTTTGATGTCGGGCTGGGTCAGACGCTCAGCGGACGCGGCCTGGAGCATCTGCAGCGCTTTACCCACTGGCTGAATGAGATCATCCAGCTGACCGAACGCGAGCCGGTCAACGCGGTCCGCGATCTGATTCGCGGCATCGATTACGAAAGCTGGCTGTTCGAAACCTCCGGCAGTCCGAAAGCCGCAGAAATGCGGATGAAGAACGTCAACACGCTGTTTCAGTGGATGACCGAAATGCTGGAGGGCAGCGATATCGACGAGCCGATGACGCTGGCCCAGGTGGTCACGCGCTTTACCCTGCGCGACATGATGGAGCGCGGTGAAAGTGATGAAGAGCTGGATCAGGTGCAGCTGATGACGCTGCACGCCTCCAAAGGGCTGGAGTTCCCCTATGTGTTCCTGGTGGGTATGGAAGAGGGGCTGTTGCCGCACCAGAGCAGCATTGATGAGAACAATATCGAAGAGGAGCGTCGTCTGGCCTACGTCGGCATCACGCGGGCACAGAAAGAGCTGACCTTTACCCTCTGCCGTGAACGGCGGCAATATGGCGAGCTGGTGCGACCGGAACCGAGCCGTTTTCTGCTGGAGCTGCCGCAGGACGATCTGCAGTGGGAGACGGAGCGCAAAGTGGTCAGTGCCGAGGAGCGGATGAAAACCGGGCAGAGCCGGGTTGCCGGTCTGCGGGCGATGCTGGATAAAGCCAGAAAAGGGTAAGCACGTCAGGCGGAGAGGCGAAGGCGATTCGCCTCAGACGCAGGTATTACGACAGGGTTAACAACCAGTGAACATAGGACTGATAGTGGCTCTCCTGCTCCAGCAGCTCGCTGCGCAGCGGATGCGCTTCCAGCCAGCCAGCGGGCAGGGTCAGATGCAGGGCATCATCGTCCGCCTGGAGTCGTACCGCTGGCAGGGTGTCATCGCGGCGGCGGGTTGAGAAAATAATCGCCAGCCGCAGCAGACGGCACATCCGTTCCGCCAGACGCGGCGGCAGGGCGTTTTGCTGGGTCAGCAGCGCCAGATCGATGCTGCCGCTCTGGTTTTGCAGCAGGCAGGCCAGCAACTTCTTCTGCGCCGGTGTGAAGCCGGGCAGGTCCAGATGCCGCACCAGGTAAGCCGCATGCTGTGGCGCATGCCGGAAGTCGACGCTGAGGCCGATTTCGTGGATCGCACAGGCGCTGAGCAGCAGCTCACGACAGCGCTGATCCAGCTTCCACGAAGTGGAAACCTGACGGAAGAAGCTCTCCGCCAGCTGACGCACACGATCCGCCTGTTCAACATCAATGCTGAACCGGCGCTGGACGTTGTGAAGCGTGCGGGTGCGGATATCGCGGTCGACAGGCAAATGCAGCATGCCGTAGACCAGCCCTTCACGCAGCGCGCCGCCCGCCAGGGTCATGCTATCGATATTGAGCGTCTGGAAAATGGCGATCAGGATCGACAGGCCGCTGGGGAACACCAGCGCCCGTTCCAGCGTCAGCCCTTCGATTTCAAGCTCTTCCAGTTTGCCGCACTGGATTGCGCGCTGTTTAAGCTGCTGCAGCTTGCTCAGCGTGATGCGCTCATCCATGCCCTGCGCCACCATAATCTCCTGCAGCGCCTGCACCGTGCCGGACGCACCGACACAGGCCTGCCAGCCCTGCTGACGCAGCTGCGCGGCAACAGGCTGGATCATCTCACGGGCAGCCTGCTCCGCCTGGTCAAAATTCTCTTTTGCCAGATGACGATCGCTGAAGAAGCGCTCCAGCCAGGTGACACAGCCCATCGACAGACTGAACAACACCGACGCGTGCGAACCATCGCCGGTTGCCAGCTCGGTACTGCCGCCACCGATATCCACCACCAGACGCTGGTCGGAGCCGCCCGTGGTGTGAGCCACGCCCTGATAAATCAGGCGCGCCTCTTCTTCACCGCTGATGACGTTGATGGTGCAGCCAAGAATCTGCTGGGCGGTATCGAGGAAGGTCTGCGCATTCGCGGCCAGACGCAGCGTGGCGGTCGCCACCACGCGGATCTGATCGGGGGGAATATCCTGCAGTTGCTCAGAGAAGAGCCGGAGGCATTGCCAGCCACGCGCCATGGCTTCGGCTGACAACTGATTACTGGCATCCAGACCGGCGGCAAGGCGAACCTTGCGCTTAATTTTTGCCACGGTCTGAATACTGCCAGAGACCTCGCGCACCACCAACATATGAAAGCTGTTAGACCCTAAATCAATCGCTGCATAAAGTGACGACGCGCTGAGCATGGTGGCCTAACCTGAACGTTTACGGTTGTTGTTGCGTGGCGCACCGCGACGATTAGCGTTATTGCCTCCACGGCGTGGGCCATTGCCGGAACGGCTGCGCTGCAGACGCTTAGGCGGCGGTAAATCGGTTAACAGGGCTTCGCTGCTGTACTTGCTGACCGGAATGCTGTGGCCAATGTACTCTTCAATCGATGGCAGATTCAGCGCGTACTCTTCACAGGCCAGGCTGATAGAGTGTCCGCTGGCACCTGCACGACCGGTACGGCCAATGCGGTGAACGTAATCTTCACAGTCATCAGGCAGATCGTAGTTAAAGACGTGGGTGACCGCCGGGATGTGCAGACCACGGGCAGCAACGTCAGTCGCGACCAGAATATCCACGTCCCCTTTGGTGAAATCATCAAGAATGCGCAGGCGCTTCTTCTGTGCCACATCGCCGGTCAGCAGGCCAACGCGGTGACCATCAGCGGCCAGGTGGCCCCAGATATCTTCACAGCGGTGCTTGGTGTTTGCGAAGACAATGGCGCGATCCGGCCACTCTTCTTCCAGCAGGGTCTGCAGCAGGCGCATTTTCTCTTCGTTAGACGGATAGAAAAGCTCTTCCTGGATGCGATGGCCGGTTTTCTGTTCCGGTTCCACTTCCACATATTCCGCGCTGTTCATGTGCTCGAATGCCAGTTCACGAACGCGGTAAGAGAGCGTTGCCGAGAAGAGCATGCTCAGGCGCTGCGTGGCAGGCGGCATACGGCGGAACAGCCAGCGAATATCTTTAATAAAGCCGAGATCGAACATGCGATCGGCTTCGTCCAGCACCATGACCTGGATGGCACCGAGGTTAACGTGATTCTGCTTCGCGTAGTCGATCAGGCGACCGGTGGTGGCCACCAGAATATCTACGCCCTGCTCCAGCACTTTCAGCTGTTTATCATAACCGTCTCCGCCATAGGCGAGACCCAGTTTCAGGCCGGTCGAGGCGGTAAGGGGTTCGGCATCTGCATGAATCTGCACAGCAAGTTCACGCGTTGGCGCAAGAATAAGTGCCCGTGGCTGATTAACCTGACGACCTTCCGCCGCAGGATAAGAGAGAAGATGATGAAACGTTGACGTCAGAAACGCCATCGTTTTGCCGGTACCGGTTTGCGCCTGGCCTGCAACATCACGCCCTGAAAGCGTAAAAGGCAGAGCTAACGCCTGAATCGGCGTGCAGTATTGAAAGCCTTTACTATCAAGGGCTTCAACCACTTTAGGGTGCAGGGCGAAGTCGGAAAACTTCTGTTCAGTTAAGTGTGTTTTGCTCATAGTGTGGTAGAATATCAGCTTACTATCGCTTTACGAAAGCGTATCCGATGAAATAAAGTCAACCAACATTGGTATATATTACGCCAATTCGCCAGGCATAATCTTGTGGAGTAAAACATGAGCAGCGATAAAATCGTTCATCTGACTGATGACAGTTTCGACACCGACGTGCTGAAAGCCGACGGCGTTACACTGGTAGATTTCTGGGCTGAATGGTGTGGTCCTTGCAAAATGATCGCGCCAATCCTTGATGAAGTTGCAGAAGAGTATGATGGCAAGCTGACCATCGCTAAGCTGAATATTGACGATAACCCAGGCACGGCACCGAAGTATGGCATTCGTGGTATCCCGACGCTGCTGCTGTTCAAAAATGGCGAAGTCGCCGCGACCAAAGTGGGCGCGCTGTCTAAAGGCCAGCTGAAAGAGTTCCTGAACGCCAACCTGGCGTAATGCAGGACTGAATGTCTGGCAGTGGTGAATTTATCTCCTGCTGCTGGACGTTCGCTTTCAGGCGTGCTAATTTACTCACACTGCATTACGAACTTACCTTGTAGTTAGCATCTAAAGTTTTCCCTTGTTGAACCCATTCGCCCTGTACCTTATAAAGATAGAACGGTTCAGCAATCTTACGGTTAGCTCCAACTCTGGCATTACATTCGGACATCTCCCTGCATACCGATCGCCATTCCATTCGATGATCGTCGGGAAGAGCCGAAAAGAGCCATTAACGGCATGGATTAGTTGCCATACCATTCACGACAAACATTCCGAGTATTACCCCGAGTTTAAGAACCCATCACTATGAATCTTACCGAATTAAAGAATACGCCGGTTGCTGAGCTGATTACTCTCGGCGAAAATATGGGGCTGGAAAATCAGGCTCGCATGCGCAAGCAGGACATTATCTTTTCAATCCTGAAGCAGCACGCGAAGAGCGGCGAAGACATCTTCGGTGATGGCGTGCTGGAGATTCTTCAGGATGGATTTGGATTCCTCCGTTCCGGAGACAGCTCCTA
Source organism: Pantoea sp. M_10 (assembly GCF_008631515.1). Lineage (NCBI taxonomy): Bacteria > Pseudomonadati > Pseudomonadota > Gammaproteobacteria > Enterobacterales > Erwiniaceae > Pantoea > Pantoea sp. M_10. The sequence goes on from NZ_VWUL01000006.1 coordinate 185,628, forward strand.
CCTCGCCGGCCCTGATGATATCTACGTTTCCCCCAGCCAAATCCGCCGCTTCAACCTCCGCACTGGTGACACCATCTCTGGCAAAATCCGTCCACCGAAAGAAGGTGAACGCTATTTTGCGCTGCTCAAAGTTAACGAAGTTAACTACGACAAGCCGGAAAACGCGCGTAATAAGATTCTGTTCGAAAACCTCACGCCGCTGCACGCCAACAAGCGTCTGCGTATGGAACGGGGTAATGGTTCAACGGAAGATTTAACGGCCCGCGTTCTGGACCTGGCGTCACCGATCGGTCGTGGTCAGCGTGGTCTGATTGTTGCACCGCCAAAAGCCGGTAAAACCATGCTGCTGCAGAACATCGCGCAGAGCCTGGCGTACAACTACCCGGACTGCGTGCTGATGGTCCTGCTGATCGATGAGCGTCCGGAAGAAGTGACCGAGATGCAGCGTCTGGTCAAAGGTGAAGTCATTGCCTCAACCTTCGATGAGCCGGCGTCACGCCACGTTCAGGTTGCGGAAATGGTCATCGAGAAAGCCAAGCGCCTGGTTGAGCACAAGAAAGATGTCATCATCCTGCTCGACTCCATCACCCGTCTGGCGCGTGCTTATAACACCGTGGTGCCGGCGTCAGGTAAAGTCCTGACCGGTGGTGTGGATGCCAACGCCCTGCATCGTCCAAAGCGTTTCTTTGGTGCTGCACGTAACGTGGAAGAGGGCGGCAGCCTGACCATCATCGCCACCGCGCTGGTTGATACCGGTTCGAAGATGGACGAAGTGATTTACGAAGAGTTCAAGGGTACCGGTAACATGGAACTGCACCTCGCCCGTAAAATCGCTGAAAAACGTGTCTTCCCGGCGATTGACTACAACCGCTCCGGTACACGTAAAGAAGAGCTGCTTACCTCTCAGGAAGAGCTGCAGAAGATGTGGATCCTGCGTAAGATCATTCACCCGATGGGCGAAATCGACGCCATGGAGTTCCTCATCAACAAACTGGCGATGACGAAAACCAACGATGAATTCTTCGACATGATGAAGCGTTCATAATCTGATACGGCCAGGCCGGACCACTGATTCGGCTTTTTTAATCCAGATTCGCAGAAAATCGCCCTTACGCCACGTCCCGACGTGGCGTTTTTCATTTGTGAGCTATAGGATTGAACACTGGCAGGAGCATTTATAATGACTGTGGTAGTGATGGCGAATTTTTGACCGTTCGTCTGTCTCTTGATGCAGAATTCGGAATCCGACACAGCGATAAACGCGCTTTTTCGCGTATTGTTGTGCGGGATGTTAGCTGAGAGCGTTTAACGTGAATTTACTCACTATGAGTACTGAGCTTGGTTTAATTTTTCTCTTTTCACTGGCTTTCCTCTTTTTTGCTCGAAAAGCAGCTAAAAAAATTGGTTTAGTTGATAAGCCTAACTCACGTAAACGCCATCATGGCGCGATTCCGTTGGTGGGCGGCATTTCCGTGTTCGCAGGGATCTGCTTCACGTTCGCGATTACCAACTACTATCTGCCACACGCGCTGCTCTATCTGGGCTGTGCCGGTGTGCTGGTGCTGGTCGGGGCGCTCGACGATCGCTTTGATATCAGCGTTAAAATCCGCGCGGTGGTGCAGGCGCTGGTCGCTGTCGTCATGATGGTGGGGGCAAAACTCTATCTGCTGAGTCTGGGCTTTATCGTCGGTCCGTTCGAGCTGATCGTGGGGCCCTTTGGCTATGTGCTGACGCTGTTTGCCGTCTGGGCCGCGATTAACGCCTTTAATATGGTGGATGGCATCGACGGTCTGCTGGGCGGCCTCTCCTCAGTGACCTTTGCCGCTATGGGCATCATCCTCTACTTCGACGGGCAGACCAGCCTGGCGATGTGGTGCTTTGCGATGATCGCCGCCACGCTGCCCTATATTCTGCTCAACCTGGGCTTTCTTGGCCGCCGCTTTAAAGTCTTTATGGGTGACGCCGGCAGCACCATGATCGGCTTCACCATCATCTGGATTCTGCTGGAAACCACCCAGGGTCTGAGTCACCCCATCACGCCGGTGACCGCCCTCTGGCTCATCGCCATTCCCCTGATGGATATGGTGGCAATCATGTATCGCCGTCTGCGCAAAGGCATGAGCCCGTTCTCGGCTGACCGTCAGCACATCCACCATCTGATTATGCGCGCCGGCTTCAGCTCGCGTCAGGCCTTTGTGCTGATTACCGTCGCGGCCGCGATTCTCGCCGGTATCGGGGTGCTGGGTGAATATCTGGCGTTTATCCCTGAGTGGGTGATGCTGCTGCTTTTCCTGGGCGCGTTCATGGTTTATGGCTACTGCCTGAAACATGCATGGCGCGTGGCGCGGCGTATCCGTCGCATCAAGCGCCGTCTGAGCCATCATCGCGAAGCAAAAAATAAATGAACCCGATGCTGATTAAAGGATATCTCTGCCATGCCTTCTGACGTTGTGGACAACGAACTGGATCTTCGCGGCTTAGGCTGCCGGTTATGGCGTGGCAAGCGCTGGATTGTGGGGCTGGCCCTGCTGTTTGCCCTGGTCGCCTGGCTGGCGACGCTGCTGCTGAAACAGGTCTGGAGCACCACGGCGATCACCGATCGTCCGACGGTAAATATGCTGGGCTCCTACTATGCACAGCAGCAGTTTCTGACCAACCTGGATGTGCGGAACAACGCGTTAACCCTGGCGGCACCCTCGCCAACGGTGATGGATGAGGTCTATCAGGAGTTCATCATGCAGCTCGCCTCGTGGGATACGCGTCGCGAGTTCTGGCAACAAACCGACTACTACAAGAGTCGTAAAACCGGCAACGCGCACAACGATGCCGCGCTGCTTGACGACATGATTGGCAACATTCTCTTCACCCCGGCGGACGCGGCACATAACCTGCCGGACAATGTCAGACTCAAAGCGGAAACCGCAGGCGACGCCAACAACCTGCTGCGTCAGTATATTGCCTACGCCAGCGAGCGTGCCGCACGTCATCTGAATGATGAGTTAAAAGGGGCCTGGCAGGCGCGCACCGATCAGTTGCAGGCGCAGGTAAAACGTCAGGAAGATGTGGCGAACGCCGTATTCCAGCGCCAGCAGCACCGTCTGGAGCAGGCGCTGAAGATCGCCAGTCAGCAGGGTATCAATGAGAAACAGACGCGCGAAGCGGGTGAAAATCTGGCGGACAGCGATCTCTTCCTGCTGGGCCAGCCCGTGCTGCAGGGACAGCTTGAAACCCTGCGTGCCACCGGTCCCAGCTTCGATATCAGCTATGATCAAAACAGAGCTATGCTGGCCACGCTGCAGACCGGACCCAGACTGAACAGCCAGTTCCAGACCTACCGTTATCTGCGTACGCCGGAAGAGCCGGTATCACGTGACAGCCCGCGACGTCTGTTCATGATGATTATGTGGGGTGCCGTTGGGGCATTAACCGGCGCGGGTGTGGCGCTGGCACGTCGTCCGCGTCTGATGTCAGACACGCATGATTGAGAGAAACAGTGTGAAAGTTCTGACCGTATTTGGTACTCGCCCCGAAGCGATAAAAATGGCCCCGCTGGTTCAGGCGCTGGCGCAGGATCCCGCGTTTGAATCACGGCTATGCGTTACCGCCCAGCATCGCGAAATGCTCGATCAGGTGCTGCGTCTGTTCAGACTGCAGCCGGACTACGATCTCAACATCATGCGGCCTGAGCAGGGGCTGACGGAGATCACCTGTCGCATCCTGGAGGGCATGAAAACCGTTCTGCTCGACTTCCGGCCCGACATCGTGCTGGTGCACGGCGACACGACCACCACGCTGGCGGCGAGTCTGGCCGCCTTTTATCATCAGATTCCGGTTGGCCATGTGGAAGCCGGGCTGCGCACCGGCGATCTCGCGTCGCCGTGGCCGGAAGAGGGCAACCGTAAGCTGACCGGCCATCTCGCCCGCCTGCATTTCACCCCGACCTCGCGCTCGCGACAGAATCTGCTGCAGGAAAATCTCGCCGACTCACGCATTATCGTGACCGGCAATACGGTTATTGACGCGCTGCTGTGGGTACGTGATCGGGTGCTGGATGACACCAATCTGAATGCGCAGCTGGCCGCGCGCTATCCGTTTCTCGATCCGGAGAAGAAACTGGTACTGGTCACCGGTCATCGTCGTGAAAGCTTTGGCGGCGGATTTGAACGGATCTGCAGCGCGCTGGCGCAGATTGCCCGCCAGCATCCGGAAGCGCAGATTGTCTATCCGGTGCACCTCAATCCCAATGTCAGCGAACCGGTTAACCGGATACTCAGCGGCATTGAAAATATCATTCTGATCGAACCGCAGGAGTATCTGCCTTTTGTCTGGCTGATGAACCGCGCCTGGTTAATCCTCACCGACTCCGGCGGTATCCAGGAAGAGGCGCCGTCGCTGGGTAAACCGGTGCTGGTGATGCGCGACACCACCGAGCGGCCGGAAGCGGTCGATGCCGGCACCGTGAAACTGGTGGGAACCGATGTCGCCACTATCGTGGCCAGCGTGAGCGAACTGCTGAGCGACGATGAGGCCTGGCAGGCGATGAGCCATGCCCATAATCCTTATGGCGATGGCAAAGCCTGCGGTCGTATTTTACAAGCCTTAAAAGATAACCGAGCCGAATTATGAGTTTTGAAACCATCTCCGTGATTGGACTGGGATACATTGGGCTGCCGACGGCAGCCGTTTTTGCCTCAAAGGGAAAAAAAGTGGTGGGCGTGGATATCAACGCGCGCGCCGTGGAAACCATCAACCGTGGCGCGATCCACATCGTGGAGCCCGATTTAGATCAGGTGGTACATGCTGCCGTCACGCGTGGCGACCTGCGTGCCACCACCCAGCCTGAGCCTGCGGACGCCTTTCTTATTGCCGTGCCGACCCCGTTCAAAGATGACCATCAGCCCGACCTGCGCTTTGTGAAAGCCGCCGCAGAGTCGATAGCTCCTGTGCTGAAGAAGGGCGATCTGGTGATTCTGGAGTCGACGTCGCCGGTTGGCAGCACGGAACAGATGGCCGACTGGCTGGCGGCGGCGCGTCCCGATCTGCGTTTCCCGCAGCTCGGTGAGACGCCCGATGTCTTCGTCGCCTACTGCCCGGAGCGCGTGCTGCCGGGTCAGGTGATGGTCGAACTGATCAATAACGACAGGGTCATCGGCGGCATGACACCCGCCTGTTCCGCCCGCGCCAGCGAGCTGTATCGCATTTTCCTGAAAGGCGAGTGTGTGGAAACCAACGCCCGCACCGCCGAGATGTGCAAGCTGACTGAGAACAGCTTCCGCGATGTGAACATCGCCTTTGCCAATGAGCTGTCGCTGATTTGCGCCGATCAGGGGATCAACGTCTGGGAGCTGATTGCGCTGGCGAATCGCCATCCGCGCGTCAACATTCTGCAGCCGGGGCCGGGCGTCGGGGGACACTGTATCGCCGTCGATCCCTGGTTCATCGTGGCGCAGAATCCCGAATTAGCCCGCCTGATCCGCACCGCGCGCGAGGTCAATGATGCCAAGCCGCAGTGGGTGCTGGACCAGGTAAAAACCGCGCTGGCGGAGTGCCTGACCCAGACCGGCAAGCGCGCCAGCGATATCACCATCGCCTGCTTCGGCCTGGCTTTTAAACCCAATATTGACGATCTGCGCGAAAGCCCGGCGGTGGGCGTGGCGCATAAGATTGCGGAGTGGCACAGCGGCACAACCTGGGTGGTTGAGCCTCACATTGCGCAGATCGCTGACGCGCTGGCAGGCAAAGCTGAGCTGGTCCCGGGCGAGCAGGCGCTGGCCCAGGCCGATATTCTGGTGATGCTGGTGGATCATCGCGCCTTCCGCGCCATCGATGCCGCTCAGGTACAGCAGCAATGGATTGTCGACACCAAAGGTGTGTGGCGATGAGGCGTTTTAGCGTTTAAATAACTGACATGTGCGGTTGCCTGGCGTAACGGCTGGCTGAGTGATGAGCAGCTGCGCGCCGCGGGTGACGCGTTGACGAAAACCGGCTACGGCCAATACCTGCTGGATTTATTACATGCCCGTCCACGTCAATATTAATCCCCTCAGCTGGGAGAGCGCATTCTTCGGTGTTGAGACGGTGCGGCTGGAGCTGCAAGGCGACACCCCACTGGAACAGGCGCTGCGCCATCCCTGTGCACTGATGCAGATGAAAGTCGCTGCGGGTGAAACGGCGCTGATCGATACGCTGCAGCAGAATCAGTTCCAGCTGGTGGAGGGCGAGGCCGATCTGACGCTGGCGATTGACCAGACGGAACGGCAGGCGGGCATTCGCATTGCGCGTGAGGCACAGATCCCCTCTCTGCGTGACGCCGCGTCGCAGCTCTTCAGTCAGAGCCGCTTTCGTGCGCCCTGGTATGCGCCGGACGCCAGCGGCCGCTTTTATGCGCAGTGGATTGAAAATGCGGTGCGCGGGGCGTTTGACGATCAGTGCCTGGTCGCCTGCGATGCCGCGGGTGGAGTGCAGGGCTTTGTTTCGCTGCGTGCGGTGGAGGGCGATGCCCGCATCGGCCTGCTCGGCGTCCTGCCCGACGCACAGGGACAGGGGCTGGGTCAGCGACTGATGCTGGCGGCGGCGGACTGGGCGCGGGTCAGGCAGCTCGCGCAGCTTCGGGTGGCGACTCAGCTCAGCAATCTTACGGCGATGCGCCTCTATTTACGCAGCGGTGCCCGGCTCGACAGCACCGCCTACTGGTTTTACAGGAAAGGTCATGATTCCATTTAATGCGCCGCCCGTGGTGGGCACAGAAATTGAGTATATGCAGTCGGCGATGAGCAGCGGCAAGCTGTGCGGCGACGGCGGCTTTACCCGCCGCTGCCAGCAGTGGATGGAGCAGCGTTTCGGCAGTAAAAAAGTGCTGCTGACCCCCTCCTGCACCGCTTCGCTGGAGATGGCGGCGCTGCTTATCGATCTGCAGCCTGGCGATGAAGTGATCATGCCGAGCTACACCTTTGTCTCTACCGCCAATGCCTTTGTGCTGCGCGGCGCGCGTATTGTCTTTGTCGATGTCCGCCCGGACACTATGAATATTGATGAGACCCTGATTGAAGCGGCCATCACAGAAAAAACCCGTGCCATTGTCCCGGTGCACTACGCAGGCGTCGCCTGTGAAATGGACACCATCATGGCGCTGGCGGCAAAACATAAGCTGTTTGTCATCGAAGATGCGGCGCAGGGTGTGATGTCACGCTACAAAGGCCGTGCGCTGGGTACCATCGGTCATATCGGCTGCTTCAGCTTTCATGAAACCAAGAACTACACGGCGGGTGGCGAAGGGGGGGCAACCCTGATTAACGACGCCAGTCTGGTCGAGCGCGCCGAAATCGTGCGGGAAAAGGGCACGAACCGCAGCCAGTTCTTCCGCGGTCAGGTCGATAAATACACCTGGCGCGATATGGGATCGAGCTTCCTGATGGCCGATCTGCAGGCGGCCTACCTCTGGGCACAGCTGGAAGCGGCTGAACGCATTAACCAGCAGCGTTTACGTATCTGGCAGCGTTACTATGAGGCGCTTCAGCCACTGGCGGCACAGGGGCGCATTGACCTGCCCGTGATCCCTGCCAGCTGCGAACATAATGCCCATATGTTCTACATCAAGCTGCGCGATCAGGATGATCGTCAGGCGCTGATTAACTGGATGAAGGAAGCCGAGATACTGACGGTGTTCCACTATATTCCGCTGCACAGTTCGCCTGCCGGTGAGCGTTTCTCGCAGTTTGTCGGGGAGGATCGCTTTACCACGGCGGAAAGCGAACGCCTGCTGCGCCTGCCGCTGTTTTATAACCTGTCAGATAATAATCAGAGCACGGTTATCAGCTCACTGCTGAGCTTCTTTTCCTGATGTCATTAGCCAGAGCCTCAGTGTGGACCGCGTCGTCCACGCTGGTAAAAATTGTGTCTGGTCTGCTGGTGGTGAAACTGCTGGCGGTCAGCTTCGGTCCTGAAGGTGTGGGGCAGGCGGGGAACTTTCGTCAGCTGATTACCGTGCTGGGTGTACTGGCCGGGGCGGGCATCTTCAACGGTGTCACCACGTATGTGGCGCAGTATCAGCAGCAGCCCGGCCAGCTGCGGGCGCTGGTGGGCACGGCATCGGCCATGGTGCTGGGCTTTTCCGGCGCGCTGACGCTGCTGTTTTTGCTGGCGGCGGCCCCGATCAGCACGGCGCTGTTTGGTCATGACCGCTATCAGGGCGTTATCCGCGTGGTCGCTTTCCTTCAGCTCGGCATCGCCTGGGCCAACTTTACGCTGGCGCTGCTGAAGGGGTATCGCGACGCGCGCGGCAATGCGCTGGCGCTGATCGCTGGCAGCCTGATTGGGGTTATTGGCTATCTGCTCTGCTGGTGGCTGGGTGGCTATCAGGGTGCACTGACCGGCCTGGCGCTGGTGCCGGCCCTGCTGCTGCTGCCGGCACTGGTGATGCTGAAACGCCGCGCGCCGCTGCCGCTGAGCTGGCTGCGTCCGCAATGGCATCCTGAGCTGGCGCGCAATCTGGCGAAATATACCCTGATGGCGCTGATCACGGCGGTAACCCTGCCGGTGGCCTGGGTGCTGATGCGTAACCTGCTGGCAGAGCAGCAGGGCTGGGCGCAGGTCGGGTTGTGGCAGGGCGTGACCAGCATTTCCGATGCCTATCTGCAGTTTATTACCGCCACCTTCAGCGTCTGGCTGCTGCCGACCCTGGCACGGCTCGATAACAAGCGCGACATCGCGCGGGAGATTGGCCGGGCGCTGCGCTTTGTGCTGCCTGCCGTGGCCATCGCCAGCCTGGCTGTCTGGGTGCTGCGCGATTTCGCCATCAGCCTGCTCTTCTCCGAAGCCTTTCGCGGGATGCGCGATCTCTTTGTCTGGCAACTGTGCGGCGATGTTTTTAAAGTTGGCGCCTATGTTTTCGGATATCTGGTTATCGCCAAAGCCTCGCTGCGCTTTTATGTTCTGACTGAGATCAGCCAGTTTCTGTTACTGACCCTGTTCTCACGCTGGCTGATCCCGTTACATGGCGCAACGGGGGCCGCACAGGCCTATATGCTGACCTACATGGCTTACTTTACCCTGTGTTGTGGCGCTTTTATTGTTTACTGTCGGAAAAAATGAGTTTAATTCACGTTCTGGGATCGGATATTCCCCACCACAACCTCACGGTGCTGCGCTTTTTTAACGACGTTCTCAGCGTTGAGCAGCCTGCGGCTTCGCCACGCCATTTTATGGTGGTGACCGGGCAGCCCGAGAGTCTGGCAACGTTCAGTGCGTTACAGATCGAGTGCTTCGCCAGCAAGAAAGCGCTGGCGCAGGCGGTAGTGCAGCGGGCAAAAAACCGTCAGCAGCGTTTCTTCTGTCACGGCCAGTTTAACCCGTGGATCTGGCTGGCACTGCTTAGCGGTAAGCTGCGCCGTTCACAGCTGTTCTGGCATGTCTGGGGAGCCGATCTTTATGAAGACTCACGCAGCCTGAAGTTCCGCCTGTTCTATCACATTCGCCGGTTAGCTCAGGGACGGATGGCACAGGTTTTTGCCACCCGTGGGGATCTGCACCACTATCAGCAGCGTCATCGCCGGGTGCCGGGATCACTGCTCTATTTCCCGACCCGAATGCCTGCCGCCGCCGTGCAGGCTGATCCGACGGAACCGTTCACGCTGCTGCTGGGCAACTCGGGGGATCCCAGTAACCGCCATATTGAAGGTTTAAAAGCGATTCACGCGCAGTTTGGTGCGCAGGTGCGTATTGAGGTGCCGCTGGGTTATCCGCCGGGCAATGAGGCTTATATCAGCCAGATTCAGGCCGCAGCGGATACGCTGTTCCCGCAGGGGCAGGTGAACCTTATACGTGAAAATATGGCGTTTGAAGCCTATCTGGCGCTGCTGGCGCGCTGCCACGTCGGCTATTTTATGTTTGAACGTCAGCAGGGGGTGGGCACACTCTGCCTGCTGATTCAGGCGAACGTGCCGTTTGTGCTGACCCGCAAAAATCCATTCTGGCGCGATGTGGCAGAGCAGCAGTTGCCGGTCCTGTTCAGCGAAGATACGCTGTCGCCTGCTGTTATCGCCGAGGCGCGTCGCCAGCTTATGACCTGTGATAAAGCGGCGATCGCCTTTTTCGCTCCCGGTTATCTGGCAGGCTGGCGGGCAGCGTTACAGCTCAGCGAAGGGGAAAAGTCATGAGTCTTATGCAGTTTGGCGGCCTGCTGGTGGTCTATCTGCTGTCGCTGGGTTTCATTCTTACCCTGACCTGGCGGGAGTTTAAGCGTGTCCGTTTTAACTTCCACCTCTTTTTCACGCTGCTGTTTTTACTGACCTTCTACTTCGGCTTTCCGCTGACCTCCCTGCTGGTGTTCCGGTTTCACGTTGAGGTGGTGCCGGTGGAAAACCTGCTGGAGGCGCTGCTCTCGGCCACGGCGTTTTATGCCATCTATTACGTCAGTTATAAGGTGCGGCTGAAACCGGCCAATGCACCGCCTGCAAAGCCCTGGCTGCAGATGAACCGGGTCGAAACCCACCTGACCTGTGTGATTCTGGCGCTGGTGGCGCTGGGCACCGTTACGGTGTTCTTTATTCACAACGGTTTTCTGCTGTTCCGCCTGACGGCCTATAACCAGATCTTTTCCAGCGAAGTGTCGGGCGTGGCGCTGAAGCGCTTCTTCTATTTCTTTATTCCGGCGATGCTGATCCCCTATTTTCTGCGTCCTACGCGTCGCAACTGGCTGCTGTTTCTGGTGGTGACGGTGGCCTTTGGCCTGCTGACCTACGCGCTGGTGGGCGGGACTCGCGCCAATATCATCATTGCGTTTGCGCTGTTCCTGTTTATCGGTATCACGCGCGGCTGGATCACCCTGTGGATGCTGGCAACGGCAGGGGTGATGGCTATCGCGGGAATGTTCTGGCTGGCGCTGCGCCGCTATAACCTGGACGTTATGGGCGATGAGGCGTTTTACACCTTCCTTTATCTGACGCGGGATACGTTCTCACCGTGGGAGAATCTGGCCCTGCTGCTGGATAACTACGCCAGGATAGAGTTTCAGGGGCTGGCACCGCTGTGGCGCGATTTCTACGTGTTTATTCCCACCTGGCTGTGGCCGGATCGGCCGCTGACCGTGCTGAACAGCGCGAACTACTTCACCTGGGAAGTGCTGGATAACCATTCGGGCCTGGCCATTTCTCCGACGCTGATCGGCTCGCTGGTGGTCATGGGCGGCGTCTGGGCGATTCCGATCGGTGCCGTGGCGGTGGGGATGATTATTAAAGCCTTCGATGCGATCTACCAGCGTGGCTGCCGTGAGGCCAACCGCTACAGCGGTGCTATCCTGCAAAGCTTCTGTTTTGGTGCGGTCTTTAACATGATCGTGCTGGCACGCGAAGGGCTGGATGCCTTCGGTTCACGCGTGGTGTTTTTCTGCATCATTTTTGCTGCCTGTCTGGGCCTGGCTAAATTACTTTTCTGGTTACTGGATCGCGCAGGTTTAATTCGCGACCGCAGTGGACGGGTGCTACACAGCCCGCTCTGATTAACCTCTGGGATTAACGGAAGATATGACACAGTTAACGGATACGCCGCAGTACCGGATCCGCGGCGTTGACCTGTATGGCTTCAAAAATATGTCGTCGGCGGTGAGCTTTCTGATGCCGCCGCAGAGCGTACGCAGCGGCATTCTGGTGGCGATCAATGCGGAGAAGATCCTGACCGCCGAGCGGGATGAGGGATTACGCACGCTGCTGGCGCAGGCGGAGTATGCCTATGCCGATGGCATCAGCATTGTGCGCTCGATCCGTAAAAAGTATCCGCAGGCGTCAGTGCAGCGTATTGCCGGCGCGGATTTATGGGAGGCGCTGATGGAACGTGCCGGGCGGGAAGGCACGCCGGTGTTTCTGGTCGGCGGTCGTCAGCAGGTGCTGGATGAGACCTGCGCGAAGCTGCGTCGTCAGTGGAATGTGAATATTGTCGGGGCGCAGGATGGCTATTTTGCGCCAGCGGATCAGGATGCCCTGTTTGCCCGGATTGCCGCCAGCGGCGCGAAGCTGGTGACCGTAGCCCTAGGATCGCCGCGTCAGGAGCTGCTGATGCTGGCGTGCCGTGCACACTGGCCGGATGCACTTTATATGGGGGTAGGGGGAACCTACGACGTCTTCACCGGCCATGTGAAGCGCGCGCCCAAAATCTGGCAGCGGCTGGGGCTGGAGTGGCTCTACCGTCTGATTCGGCAGCCGAGCCGCCTGCGCAGGCAGTTAAAACTGCTTAAATATTTGCGCTATCACTGGCGCGGCGATCTCTGATATCGCTGATAAATGCCGCATTTTTACGCACGGTGAGCACGGAAATGTACTATTTGTCGACGAAATGCACAAAGCGTAATCAAACGCGCCTTTTTATTTAAAAAGCACTAGACACGATGGGCGCTTATCTCTAGTATGCACATCCGCAACGGCGCTACGCGCCCGTAGCTCAGCTGGATAGAGCGCTGCCCTCCGGAGGCAGAGGTCTCAGGTTCGAATCCTGTCGGGCGCGCCATATCGTTTGTGCGCATGAGCTTCGGTGGTTGATTTACCGCGGTTGGCAGTAAAGATTTACATGCTGCAGGTCTTTGACTTGTAACATTAAGTACAGTGGTGGCTATAGCTCAGTTGGTAGAGCCCTGGATTGTGATTCCAGTTGTCGTGGGTTCGAGTCCCATTAGCCACCCCAGATTTTGCTGGGATACGCGAAGGTGGCGGAATTGGTAGACGCGCTAGCTTCAGGTGTTAGTGTCTTAACGGACGTGAGGGTTCAAGTCCCTCTCTTCGCACCAGGCAAAACAGTTAAAAAAATCGGCGAGTAGCGCAGCTTGGTAGCGCAACTGGTTTGGGACCAGTGGGTCGGAGGTTCGAATCCTCTCTCGCCGACCATTTTTAGAAACCTGTCTGAAAAGACAGGTTTTTTTTCGTCTGTAGAAAAGTGGGTGAGGACCTTTGCAGAAGGTTCAGGCAGGTACGGCGAGATAAGTTTGCTGTAAATCTGAGCCTGCGAAGGGAACACGGTCAGATCGAAAAGTCGCTTAAGCCATCCCTGGACGCTTTCCTCCTCTGCCCGTGTTACCTGTACGTTGAGCTTCTTCATTGCTGTAAACCCTCTGAAGCTTATGTCAGTACTTAATGCGTCTGCCAGACTTAAAGCGAAGGGAGCATACGCCTGTAGCAAAGCATAGCGGGCCAGGGATGGCCCGCGCTGAGCCTGCCATGGATGGCGTCTTTTGCGTCTTTGCGAAAGGCGTATGCTCCCTGAAGCCCGCACTGTGGTGAGAGCCGGCGTGCTCGTTAGCGTATTGTTTGATGCCAGATTACCCGCTTTGAGTGAGTCAGTTGTCAGAGAAGATTGCTTAAGCAGGATCGAAAGCGTCGTGAATTGCCGACAAATAAGTTATTGTTATTTATAGATTCATAAAGAGTCCGGGCTCGCTGTCTCCGTTAAGAGACAGCGAAAGTCCCTGCTGTCGCCGGATACCGACACTTACCCGCCATCTGCTCCGCTGGAGCACTCAGCATCTTCAATAACATAATGATTTAAAATAGTTTTTAAAATAACCTTCAAACTGGCACGGCTTGTGCAATACTCCTGCTGTAGATGCTCATTCCACCTCTTATGTCTGCTGATGCTGCATAAATCTGGGAATGATGCAGAGCCAATTTTAGGTACCTGTTGTCTGCCTGCCTGTATCGCGTAAGCCTTACAGGATTACCAGACACCACGTTGAGTCGGGTACCTCCCGGTTGTCTTACCGACCTGATCTTACACCTGCCACTGGCAGGTGTTTTTTTTGCCTGAGGAGAAGGAGCGGCAGATTGCGGGCACAAAAAAGCCGGGCGAGCCCGGCTTAGTTAGCTTTGCGCCTGTCAGGCACCAGGATTATTTTTCAGCGTCAGCAGTAAGCCTTCACGGCGCATCTTCGCGGCCTCTTCCGGACGATGCAGACGATCATACACATCCGCCAGCCACGCATAATCGAATGCGTCAGGACGCTGTGACAGCGCCTGCTGCAGAGCATCCGCTGCCTGCTGCCACTCTCCATGACGCATCAGCAACTGCCCCAGCGTGCTGTGCAGCAGCGGCGTTGCGCCATGCTGTTTGATCTGCTGACGTAGCGCCTTCTCAAGTGCTTCCGGATTGCCGCTTTTAATGCGGGGCATCAGCAGCACCAGACGATCGTCATAATGACGCTTGAGGCCTTCCAGCACGATCGACTGGGCGGTGTCATGATCGTTGCACTCAATCAGGTGATCCGCCATGGCGACCTGCAGCGTGGTATCCTGACGGGTCTTACGGCTCAGCGTATTCCACCAGCGCTTCAGACCGTCACTGCCCTGATCGGCCATCGCCTGATTCATCAGGCCCAGCCAGGCCTGCTGCTGCAACGCGTCGCGATGGAGGTCGTCGCCGACCTGCGCTTTCTGCATCGCAGGCAGAATATCCAGCAGCGCACTCCAGGCGCCAGTACGGACATAGGCCTGTTCAGCCAGACGCAGCACTTCAGGATGACGCGGTGCCACTTCCAGCAGACGATCGATGCTGTGACGTGCAGCGTGATCTTCATTGCGCGCCAGCTGAATACGTGCGCGGGCAATTTCTACCGGAATAGTATTGTTTTCGGACAGCTCTGCCGCGCGTTCAAGATGCTGATTGGCACGCACTTCATCACCGCGCTGCTGCGCGGCTTCCGCAGCCAGCAGGTAGTTTGCTACCGGCACATCCGCGTGATCGGCATCTTTAGAGAGCAGTTTTTCCGCCTGACGGTGGTCACCTTCCGCCAGCTTCATCAGCGCAGTCTGCGTATGACGCTGGGCGCGGCGGCGTTTACGTCCGGTAAACCAGCCACGGGTGCGTGCGCCGGTTCGCAGCACGCGACGCAGCAGCCACTCCACGGCCAGAATTACCAGCAGGCTGAGAATAAGGATAATCACCAGCCCGGTGACGCTGGTTTCGATATTCCAGTTATCAGTCTGAATCAGCACATAGCCCTGATGACCGGCAATCATCGGTCCCAGTACCACGCCCGCAATCAGCAGGATAAAGAGGATAAATACCTTAAGCATGCTTAGCCTCCCTGCTGAGTGGCAGCGGCAGAGGGCTGTGCTAACAGGTTCCGCACACGGGTCTGCATCAGCTGTTCCAGCAACGGCTGGCTTTCCAGCGTGTCAGGCAGATCCATATTGATGTTCTGCTGGCTCAGCTCATCCAGCTGGGCAAGGAAGGCTTTCGTTGCCGCATCGTTAGTGTCATACCAGGCGCGAACCCAGGCGGAGACGGTATCGATAGATTGTTTGTAAATCTCATCCTGATGACGCGGCACAGCCTGCGCTGCGATCAGCAGACGCGAGCGGATATTCTCACGCAGATAGACATCCTGATTCGGGGCCAGCAGCGGCTGGGCGGTATTATCGCGGCGGCGGATGGTAATAAAGTCATCCATAAAGTTGTGCCAGCTCTTCACCAGGTTCTGACGCCACTCGCGCACGGAACCCGACAGTTCGCCGCCATCGCTGTCCATCGGCGCATCATCGCTGTCGTTGTCTGCCAGACGCAGATTATCGACGTTGTTCGACAGCTGATTCAGCTTGAGGATCACGCCGTCATAATCGACCTGCGTGACGGAGGAGAGATTGCTGATGTCCTGGGTCAGGGCGCGACGCACGTTCATTACGCTGGGATCGTTCATGTCGGCCAGGCTGGCATCGGCGCTTTTCAGCAGCGCAGCGGCGGTCGTGACATCCTGATCGCTCCAGAGCTTGCGGCCAGCCAGTTTCACCAGATAATCGGCCTGGGCCAGCAACCAGCTGCGCACGTCATTGCCGGAAATCACGGCCATTTTTTCACGCAGGGTTTCCAGCTCTTTGGCTGACGCGTTCTGCTGGGCCTGTGCCGTCTGCAGTGCGGTTTCAGCGCCGCTCAGTTGCTGGGTCAGCTGCTGTTTGTCGCTGCTGGCCTGCTGCTGCAGCGCACTCAGCTGGTCACTCAGCTTCTGATTGGTTTGTGCCTGTAAATCAGCCTGATGTTTCCCGTAAAGGTATAAACCTGCACCCATCGCCAGCGCAATGACGATCGCCACTGCCCCCAGCGCCATGCCACCTTTATTCGCATTGCGCGGAGGCGTGTCGTTGCTGGAGAGAGAGCGGTCGACCGCTGGGGTGGTTTCTTCAACCATGGCGGAGGAGTCTTTTTGTTCCGTCATATGTGGCACATCCCATTGTTAAGTTCATCGTAACGCGCGCAGCAGCGCATCGTTATCGGCACCATCGGCTACCTGAATATCCTGCCAACCCAATTCTGCGGCCAGGGTAGCCAAACGTTCACTGACGACAATCAGTCGGCAGTTGAGCAGCCATTCCTCGCGATCGACTGCGGGGAACAGCGAAAAGAGCTGTTGTAACATTTCACCGCTGGTGACCACCAGTACCGAGACGCCGCGATCGCGCCAGCGGCGGCCTTCGACCGGTCCGTCGTAATGCTTCTGACAGCGCTGGTAACAGGCAGAAAACGTCACCTCAGCACCACGCCGGGTTAATGTCTCTGCCAGCAATTCGCGTCCGGGGTCGCCGCGCAGGATCAGCGCACGTTTACCGGCAATCTGCTGCAGCGTATTCAGCTGAATCAGTTCTTCACTGGTTTCATGAGCATGGGGCCATGTTACCTGCCGGCCGCTGGCGGTGTGAAACGCCAGCGCAGTGCTGCGACCAATTGCATAATAGTCCAGCTCGCCGGGCCATGCTTTGATCGCGTGCTGCGCGTAGTGAATAACCTGCTGAGAAAGAATGAAAACCAGGTCGCCCGGGCGGAGGGCGGCGAGCTTCTGAGACAGAAAGGGGAGGTCCGCGCCCGGTGCGAACTCGATTAGCGGCAGGCTCCACGCCTGCCTGCCAAGGGCATGCAGGCGTGACACCAGCTCTGCCGCGGCGGGTTCCGGGCGCGTCACCAGAATGGTCATGCCGGTGGCTGCCCCTGGTAAACGTCCTGCAGAATCTCACGGGCGCCACCGTCCAGCAGCTCGTCGGCCAGTGAAATGCCCATCTCGCGGGCCTGATCCCGCGGACCACGACGCTCGCCGCTGACCATCACATGACCATCCGGTGCACCGACCATGCCGCGCAGCCAGAGTTCATCGCCTTCCAGCACGGCGAAACTGCCGATAGGCACCTGACACCCCCCTTCGAGACGGGTATTCATGGCGCGTTCCGCTCTGACACAGACTTCCGTGTCGTCGTGATTCAGCGCCTGCAGCAGGCCGATCAGGGTGGTGTCATCCAGACGGCATTCAATACCGACTGCGCCCTGGCCCACGGCGGGTAAGGAGACTTCAGCAGGCAGGGCCTGACGAATACGATCTTCCAGCCCCAGACGTTTCAGCCCGGCAACGGCGAGAATAATCGCGTCATATTCACCGGCATCCAGTTTGCTCAGACGGGTGCCCACATTGCCCCGCAGCGAGCGGATCACCAGATCCGGGCGACGAGCGCTAATCTGGCACTGACGACGCAGGCTGGAGGTGCCGACAATAGCACCCTGAGGCAGCGCGTCCAGGCTGTCATAATGATGAGAAACGAACGCATCGCGCGGATCGTCGCGCTCGCAGATGGTTACGAGGCCCAGACCTTCAGGGAAATCGACCGGCACATCTTTCATTGAGTGCACCGCCATATCGGCCCGGCCATCCAGCATCGCCAGTTCCAGCTCTTTGACAAACAGCCCTTTACCGCCGACTTTCGCCAGCGGCGTATCAAGAATAATGTCACCCTTGGTGACCATCGGCACCAGTTCAACGCGCAGTCCCGGATGGGCGCTCATCAGGCGTTGCTGTACATAATGTGCCTGCCATAATGCGAGCGGGCTTTGTCTTGTAGCAATTCTGAAAATTTTGTCTAACATGCTGTTAACCATTTTTATCGTTCACTGAATATCCTATCATCTCTGGGTGAATACTGTCAGTTTCAACGGATTGAAAACGGCCTGTGAGCGGTTTCAGGCCCGGTTTATCAAGCCATCACGTTGGAACCAGTGCTGAAAAGGCGGGAAGCTGGTAAGAACGTGCTAAACTGTTAAGTAGCGCAACTTTCTTTACGGTCAATCTGCCGGGTGTTAGATTGATCACGTTTCCAGCAATTATCTGCCCACTTTTTTACTTTTATAAGCGGCAGAGCGGGGAAACAGGGTGCTTAAACACTGGGACAATCAGGCGAAACGTCTTGTACCTCTACATTGAGACACTGAAACAGAGACTGGATGCAATCAACCAGCTGCGCGTTGATCGTGCGCTGGCTGCCATGGGACCCGCTTTTCAGCGCGTCTACAGTCTGCTGCCAACCTTATTACATTATCAACATCCGCAGATGCCGGGTTACCTTGAAGGTAACGTTCCACATGGCATCAGCTTTTTCACGCCTGATGAAAACCAGCGTCAGCTGCTGGCCGATCTCACCGGTGACAGCGACCTGCGCCATGCCGATGCGCCGAAAGGCGAAATGCCGATCACGGCGATCTACTCCATGGGCAGCACCTCCTCTGTCGGGCAGAACAGCGTCTCAGATCTCGATATCTGGGTCTGCCATCAATCCTGGCTGGATAATGAAGAGCGCCTGAATCTGCAGCGCAAATGCACGCTGCTGCAGAAGTGGTGCGTCTCGATGGGCGTGGAAGTGAGCTTCTTCCTGATCGACGAGAACCGCTTCCGTCACAACGAAAGCGGCAGTCTGGGCGGTGAAGATTGTGGCTCAACGCAACACATTCTCCTGCTGGATGAGTTTTACCGCACCGCGGTGCGTATGGCGGGTAAACGCCTCCTGTGGAATATGGTGCCGGGCGAAGAGGAGCATCACTACGACGATTACGTGATGTCGCTCTATGCCAAAGGGGTGCTGACGCCTAACGAGTGGCTCGATCTGGGCGGCCTTGGCACCCTGTCGGCGGAAGAGTATTTCGGTGCCAGCCTGTGGCAGCTCTATAAGAGTATCGATTCGCCCTATAAAGCGGTGCTGAAGACCCTGCTGCTGGAAGCCTACAGCTGGGAATATCCGAACACCCAGCTGCTGGCGATGGACATTAAACAGCGTCTGCACGATGGCGAAATCATCTGCTTCGGGCTGGACCCTTACTGCATGATGCTGGAGCGCGTGACGCACTATCTGACCAGCATCGACGATCAGCCGCGTCTCGACCTGGTGCGGCGCTGTTTCTATCTCAAAGTGTGCGAAAAGCTCAGCACGGACGACCATCCGCAGCGCAGCGGCTGGCGTCGCGAAATTTTATCGCAGCTGGTGAAAGAGTGGGGCTGGAACGACGAGAAGCTCGCTATCCTGGATAACCGCGCCGGGTGGAAAATCGAGCGCGTGCGTGAAGCCCACAATGAACTGCTGGATGCGATGATGCAGAGCTATCGCAACCTGATCCGCTTTGCCCGCCGTAACAATTTAAGCGTGAGCGCCAGCCCGCAGGATATCGGCGTGCTGACCCGTAAATTGTATGCCGCCTTTGAGGCGCTGCCGGGCAAAGTGACGCTGGTGAACCCGCAGATTTCACCCGATCTCTCTGAGCCGAACCTGACCTTTATTCATGTGCCGCCTGGCCGTGCCAACCGCTCCGGCTGGTATCTCTATAATCAGGCGCCGGATATGGATTCGATCATCAGCCATCAGCCGCTGGAATATAACCGCTATCTGAACAAGCTGGTGGCGTGGGCGTGGTTTAATGGCCTGCTGACCCGCAAAACACGGCTGCATATCAAAGGCAATGACACCTGCGATCTGGCGCGCCTGCAGGAGCTGGTTAACGACGTCTCCAGCCACTTCCCGCTGCGCCTGCCTGCGCCGACGCCCAAAGCGCTCTACAGCCCGTGCGAAATTCGGCACCTGGCGATTATCGTGAATCTTGAGCACGACCCGACGGCGGCCTTCCGCAATCAGGTGGTGCATTTTGACTTCCGCAAACTCGATGTCTTCAGCTTCGGTCAGCAGCAGCAGTGCCTGATTGGCAGCATTGACCTGCTCTACCGTAACTCCTGGAATGAGGTGCGAACCCTGCACTTCAGCGGTGAACAGGCGATGATCGAGGGACTGAAAACCATTCTGGGCAAGATGCACCAGGATGCCGCACCGCCAGATACGGTAGAAGTCTTCTGCTACAGCCAGCATCTGCGCGGTCTGATTCGCACGCGCGTTCAGCAGCTGGTGTCCGAGTGCATTGAGCTGCGCCTTTCCAGCACGCGTCAGGAGCCTGGCCGCTTCAAGGCGCTGCGTATGGCTGGCCAGACCTGGGGACTCTTCTTTGAACGCATGAGCGTCTCCGTGCAGAAGCTGGAAAACGCGGTGGAGTTTTATGGCGCGATCTCCAATAACAAGCTGCACGGGCTGTCGATCAAAGTCGAAACCAACCAGACGCCGCTGCCGCCGGTGGTCAACGGCTATGCCAGCGAAGGCATTATTCAGTTCTTTTTCGAGAACACGACGGACGACCAGGGCTTCAATATCTATATCCTGGATGAGTCCAACCGGGTTGAGGTTTACCATCACTGCGAAGGCAGCAAAGAGGAGCTGGTGCGCGACGTCAGCCGGTTCTACTCCTCCTCGCACGATCGCTTTACCTACGGGTCGAGCTTCATCAACTTTAACCTGCCGCAGTTCTACCAGATAGTGAACACCGGCGAGCGTTTTCAGGTGATACCGTTCCGCAGTCAGACGCTGACCCAGCTCTGCACCAGCCAGCCTGACAACGACAACAGCGACTATCAGCCACGCTATCAGGTGCACTGATGCCAACCGGCTGCCTGCGCTCAGCAGGTGGCCGCGCGCTTCCTGACCGCTTATCAGGTTCACGCTATTTGCGGGGATTTCCTGTTGCTTTTCCACCTTCAACTGCGATGATAAGCATCCAGGTAAAGGACATGAAGAGCATAAAGAATGAAGAAAGTGATAAGCCTGTTTGCCATGACACTGGCAGTAATCAGCCTTGCAGGTTGTGGTCTGAAAGGGCCGCTTTACTTCCCGCCGAAGGATCAGCCGAAGAAACAACAAGCGCCGACCGAACGCCAGAAAGCGGACGCCTCTAAAGCCGATGTGGGCGGGCTGGTAACCGGCAATTCAGGCGTAAAAGCGAACTAATCTGATGGCTTACCCGGCGGAGCAAAAAATGCAGTTCTCCAAAATGCACGGTCTCGGCAACGATTTTATGGTTGTGGATGCGGTGACGCAAAACGTCTTCTTTTCGCCGGAATTGATCCGCCGGCTGGCCGATCGTCATCTGGGGATCGGCTTCGATCAGCTGCTGATTGTTGAACCGCCCTACGATCCCGATCTCGATTTCCACTACCGCATTTTCAACGCCGACGGCAGCGAAGTGGCTCAGTGCGGTAACGGCGCACGCTGCTTTGCCCGCTTTGTGCAGCTGAAAGGGCTGACCAACAAAAGCGATATCCGGGTCAGTACCCAGAATGGCCGCATGGTGTTAACCGTGACGCCGGACGATCAGGTGCGCGTGAACATGGGCGAACCGAACTTTGAGCCGCAGCAGGTGCCGTTCCGTGCCAATAAAGCGGAAAACCTTTATCTGCTGCGCGTGGCCGAACAGACGGTGATGCTGGGCGCGGTGTCGATGGGCAATCCGCACTGCGTGATTCAGGTTGAAAGTGTGAAAACCGCACAGGTTGAACTGCTGGGCCCGATTCTGGAAAGCCATGAGCGCTTCCCGGAGCGGGTCAATGTGGGCTTCATGGAGATCATCAATCCCGAACACATCCGCCTGCGCGTCTACGAACGCGGCGCGGGAGAAACGCAGGCGTGCGGCAGCGGCGCCTGTGCTGCCGTGGCATGCGGCATCCAGCAGGGCATTCTGGCACCCAAAGTGCGTGTCGATCTGCCCGGCGGAACCCTGCATATCACCTGGAAAGGGGCCGGACAGCCGCTCTACATGACCGGTCCTGCGACACACGTCTACGATGGGTTTATTCATCTATGAAAAATATCGAAGAGCAGGCTGACAGTTCGGTTCTGCTGGACGATCAGGCCGTCAGCGATTATCTGCGGCAGAATCCCGATTTCTTTATCCGTAACGCCCGCGAAGTGGAGCAGATGGCCGTGCCGCATCCGGTTCGCGGCAGCGTCTCGCTGGTGGAGTGGCATATGGCGCGTCAGCGCAACCACATCCAGCGGCTGGAAGAGGAGATCACGCTGCTGATGGAGCAGGCCAGCGCCAACCATGAGCTGTTTGATCGTCTGCTGTCGCTGGAGAGCCATCTGGCCGCGGCTGACTCCCTGCAGGATATGCTTAACCGGCTGCATCGCTGGGCGCGAGAGCTGGGGCTGGCGGGTGCCAACGTACGGCTGTTCAGCGATAAATGGCTGCTGGGCGCCCCCTCCGATTTCTTCCAGCTGAGCCTGTCACGTCAGGCCTTCGAACCGCTGCGTATTCAGCGTTTCGGTCATCAGCATCACTATCTCGGCAACATCAACGGCCCGGAACTGCTGCTGCTGCTGCCGCAGGCTAAAGCGATCGGCTCGGTGGCGATGTCGCTGATGGGCGAAGCGGGCGACCTCGGCGTGCTGATTTTCAGCAGCCGCGACAGCCAGCACTATCAGTCAGACATGGGAACGCTGCTGTTGCAGCACCTGTCACAGATGATGCCAGGTCTGCTGTCGCGCTGGGTTGAACGCGCATGAGCAGCGCGCTGCAGGAGGCCGTTGACGGATTTCTGCGCTTCCTGAAAGTGGAACGCCAGTTAAGTCCGCTGACCCAGAGCAGCTATGCGCGCCAGCTCGCTGCGCTGGTCGCGATTGCGGATGAGATGAAGCTCAGCACCTGGGCCGCGCTGGAGCCCGCCCAGGTGCGCAGTATGGCGGCGCGCAGCCGCCGCGCCGGACTCTCGGCCAGCAGCCTTGCGCTGCGTCTCTCAGCCCTGCGCAGTTTCCTGAACTGGCAGGTCAGTCAGGGTATGCTCGCCGCTAACCCCGCCAAAGGGGTGATGACGCCGCGTAAAGCGCGCCATCTGCCGAAGAATATCGACGTTGACGAAGTGAATCAGCTGCTGGAGATCGATCTCAGCGATCCGCTGGCCGTTCGCGACCGGGCGATGCTGGAGGTGATGTATGGCGGCGGGTTGCGTCTCTCTGAACTGGTCAATATGGATTGCCGCCACGTCGACCTCGATTCCGGTGAGGTGTGGGTGGTGGGTAAGGGCAGTAAAGAGCGCCGGGTGCCGATTGGCCGCACGGCCGTGACCTGGATCGAACAGTGGCTGCCGCTGCGTGAGACCTTCGGCTGTCAGGATGATGCGCTGTTTCTTTCAACGCGCGGCAACCGCATCTCGCCGCGCAGCGTGCAAAAGCGCTTCGCCGAATGGGGCATTCGTCAGGGCGTCGCCAGTCATATCCATCCGCATAAGCTGCGTCACTCCTTTGCAACGCATCTGCTGGAATCCAGCGGCGATCTGCGCGCCGTGCAGGAGCTGCTGGGGCATGCGAACCTGTCGACGACCCAGATCTATACCCATCTCGACTTCCAGCATCTGGCTTCGGTGTATGACGCCGCGCATCCCCGCGCCAAACGAGGAAAGAACGAATGAAGTTTTATCGTCCGCTGTCGGCCATCAAAGCCATGACTTTCGACCTTGATGACACGCTTTACGATAACTACCCGGTGATCCGCCGCACCACGCTGGAGTCTCATGCCGCGTTACAGGCTTTTCATCCGGCGCTGCGCGACTTTACGCCGCAGGATTATCAGCAACTGCGAGATGAGCTGTTGCAGCGCGAGCCCGACATCTTTCACGACGTTTCGGAGTGGCGCCGCCGTTCGGTTGAGCTGGCGATGCTGAATATCGGCCTCTCTGCGGCGGAAGCCACGGCGGGCGCGGCAGAGGTGATGGCGGTCTTCCACCAGTGGCGGAGTCAGGTTGTGATGCCGGAGGAAACCCATCAGACGCTGAAAGCGCTGGCGGAGAAAGTGCCGCTGGTGGCGATCACCAACGGCAACGCCAGCCCGGAAAAAATGGGTATTGCCGGCTATTTTCAGTTCACTCTGCGCGCCGGGCCCGACGGGCGCGCCAAGCCGTGGCAGGATATGTATCAGCTGGCGGCGCAGCGTCTTGCTATCGCCCCCCACCATATTCTACATGTGGGCGACGATCTCACCACTGACGTGGCGGGTTCGCTGCGCGGCGGGCTGCAGGCGTGCTGGATTAACCTGCGGCAGGGCAACCTGATGCATATCCCGGACGCGCGCCTGTTGCCGCATGTCGAAATTTCGCGGTTGGCATCACTCACCTCACTGCTATAATGGCTGTAAATTTATCCAGTCGTTGCCGCTTTCAGCTTTGCCGCCAGCCTTATCTGTGGCAGGCGAAATACCGCGCGCGATGACGGCGTTTTCTCTTTGGTAACCGGTGCTTATGGACGTTTCTGAACTGCTCGATGGGTTAAATGACAATCAGCGTGAGGCCGTAGCGGCCCCGCGCAGTAACCTGCTGGTGCTGGCAGGCGCGGGCAGTGGTAAAACGCGGGTGCTGGTGCATCGCATCGCCTGGCTGATGTCGGTAGAGAACTGTTCACCCTATTCCATTATGGCAGTGACCTTTACCAACAAAGCGGCGGCAGAGATGCGTCACCGTATTGAGCAGCTGATTGGCACCAGCCAGGGCGGGATGTGGATCGGGACCTTCCACGGTCTGGCGCATCGCCTGCTGCGTGCTCATCATCTTGACGCTGGTCTGCCACAGGACTTTCAGATCCTCGACAGTGAAGATCAGCTGCGCCTGCTTAAACGCCTGATTAAATCGATGAACCTGGATGAGAAGCAGTGGCCTGCGCGCCAGGGCATGTGGTACATCAACGGCAAAAAAGATGAAGGCCTGCGGCCAAAGCATATCGAAAGCTACGGCAATCCGATCGAGCAGACCTGGCTGCGCATCTATCAGGCCTATCAGGAAGCGTGCGACCGCGCCGGTCTGGTGGACTTTGCCGAGCTGCTGCTGCGCGCGCATGAGTTATGGCTCAACAAGCCGCACATTCTGAATCACTACCGCGAACGCTTTACCAACGTGCTGGTGGATGAGTTCCAGGATACCAACAACATTCAGTATGCCTGGATTCGGATGCTGGCGGGTGACAGCGGCAGGGTGATCATCGTGGGTGACGATGACCAGTCGATCTACGGCTGGCGCGGCGCGCAGGTCGAAAATATTCAGCGCTTCCTGCAGGATTTTCCCGGCGCGGAAACCATCCGTCTGGAGCAGAACTACCGCTCAACCAATAACATCCTGAAAGCCGCCAACGCCCTGATCGCCAATAACAATGGCCGGCTGGGTAAAGAGCTCTGGACCGACGGCAGCGATGGGGAACCGATCTCTATCTACTGCGCCTTCAATGAGCTGGATGAAGCGCGCTTCGTGGTTAACCGCATTAAGGTCTGGATGGAGAACGGCGGGGCACTCAATGACTGCGCCATTCTCTACCGCAGTAACGCCCAGTCCCGTGTGCTGGAAGAGGCGCTACTGCAGAGCAGCATGCCCTACCGGATTTATGGCGGCATGCGCTTCTTTGAACGTCAGGAGATCAAAGATGCGCTCTCCTATCTGCGTCTGATCGCGAACCGCAATGACGACGCGGCGTTTGAGCGTGTGGTCAATACCCCGACGCGCGGCGTGGGCGATCGGACGCTCGACGTGGTGCGTCAGACTGCCCGCGAACGTCAGATGACACTGTGGCAGGCGACGCGCGAACTGCTGCAAACCCGTGCGCTGGCTGGCCGGGCCGCCTCGGCGCTGCAACGCTTCTGTGAGCTGGTCGATTCCCTGGCGACCGAAACCGCCGAATTACCGCTTCATGTTCAGACCGATCGGGTGATCAAAGACTCCGGTCTGTGGCTGATGTATGAGCAGGAGAAAGGCGAGAAGGGTCAGGCGCGAATCGAAAACCTTGAGGAGCTGGTGACGGCAACCCGCCAGTTCAGCTATCAGGACGAAGATGAAGATCTGATGCCGCTGCAGGCGTTTTTATCTCATGCGGCGCTGGAAGCGGGCGAAGGTCAGGCAGACAAATGGCAGGATGCGGTTCAGCTGATGACGCTGCACTCGGCAAAAGGGCTGGAGTTCAGCCAGGTCTTCATCGTGGGCATGGAAGAGGGGATGTTCCCGAGCCAGATGTCGCTGGATGAGGGGGGCCGGCTGGAAGAGGAGCGTCGTCTCGCTTATGTCGGCGTCACCCGTGCGATGCTCAAGCTGACGCTGACCTACGCCGAAACCCGCCGACTCTATGGTAAGGAAGTGTATCACCGTCCTTCCCGTTTTATCGGTGAGCTGCCCGAAACGTGCATTGAAGAAGTGCGGCTGCGCGCCAGCGTCAGTCGTCCGGTCAGCCATCAGCGGATGGGAGCACCGGTGACCAAAAATGACAGCGGATTCTCGCTGGGCCAGCGTGTTCATCACGCCAAATTTGGTGAAGGCACCATCATTAACCTGGAAGGCAGCGGCGAGCACAGCCGCCTGCAGGTGGCGTTTCAGGGGCAGGGAGTCAAGTGGCTGGTGGCGGCTTACGCGAAGCTGGAAACGCTTTAGCGTGCGGTTGACGGCTTTTTCGTCTCAGCGTAACATGCGCCCACTATTATCATGAGAGGACAACGCCTTGGACACGCCCAGTCGATGCTGGCTCAATGACCTGGATACCAGGCATAACATCTAAGGCTACCTCTTTACGCGGGTAGCCTTAGCGGTTATCAGCGACCTCCCTTTTTGATCCCGTCGCACGAGTCAGCACTGATTTACCTTTGAAACTCTGTTTCCGTGTTCAGGCCGCCCGTTCTGTGTTGAGGAACGGCGGATTGCCTTGTCCCATTTAGTCTGCAATGGGGAGTATTGCTATGCTGAGCGCATTTAAACTGGACCACAGCCGCCTGACGCGACTGGAGCTGGAAGACGAAAACGACAAGCTGACCACCTCCGTCTGGGTCGATCTGATCGAGCCGGAAGAGGGCGAGCGTGACCGGGTGCAGTGTGAGCTGGGCCAGAGCCTGGCAACCCGACCTGAGCTGGAAGATATCGAGGCGTCGGCCCGCTTCTTCGAAGATGAAGATGGTCTGCACATCCACTCCTTCTTCTTTTATGAAGATGCGGACGACCACGCCGGTAACTCCACCGTGGCGTTCACCATCCGTGAAGGCCGCCTCTATACCCTGCGCGAACGCGAACTGCCCGCTTTCCGTCTCTACCGCATGCGCGCCCGAAACCAGACCCTGATCGACGGCAACGCGTTTGAGCTGCTGCTCGACCTGTTCGAGACCAAAATCGAACAGCTGGCGGATGAGATCGAAAACATCTACAGCGCGCTGGAGAAACTCAGCCGGGTGATTATGGAAGGTCAGCAGGGCGAAGAGTACGATCAGGCGCTGTCACGCCTGGCAGAGCTGGAAGATATCGGCTGGAAAGTGCGTCTCTGCCTGATGGATACCCAGCGCGCCCTGAACTTCCTGGTGCGTAAAGCGCGTCTGCCAGGCAACCAGCTGGAACAGGCGCGTGAAATCCTGCGCGATATCGAGTCGCTGCTGCCGCACAACGAATCGTTGTTCCAGAAGGTCAACTTCCTGATGCAGGCCGCGATGGGCTTTATCAACATCGAGCAGAACCGCATCATCAAGATCTTCTCGGTGGTCTCCGTCGTCTTCCTGCCGCCGACGCTGGTGGCATCCAGCTACGGGATGAACTTCGAGTTTATGCCGGAACTGAAGTGGAGCTTTGGCTATCCGGCGGCGATTGGCCTGATGATCCTGGCGGGTCTGGCACCCTATCTCTACTTCAAACGTAAAAACTGGCTGTAAAACGTTCCGGGCCATCATCGATGGCCCGTTCTGCTGGCTCCCGTCGCCATTTCTGCGTACTCTGTCCCCCTTGTTTTTACAAATAATTAACTTTTATGGACGCTTTATCCTTACGCGCGCAGTGGGCGCTGCTGCTGCTGGTGTCGGTCCTGCTGGGGACGCTGCTGCACCACTTTCAGGTGCCCGCGGCGCTGCTGCTGGGCCCGATGGTAGTCGGCGTGGTGATGGGGTTATCAGGCGCAACGCTGCGCATCGACAGGCGGTTGTTCCTGCTGGCGCAGGCGGTACTGGGCTGCATGATTGCACAGAGCCTGTCGCTGTCGATTCTGACGCCGCTGATTCAGGAGTGGCCGGTGGTGCTGGCGGTGCTGCTGCTGACCCTGGCGGCCAGCGGCGTATCGGGCTTTCTGCTGGTGCGCTTCAGTCAGCTGCCAGGCCCGACCGGTGCCTGGGGATCGTCACCGGGTGGCGCATCCGCCATGGTGGCGATGGCGGGCGACTTTGGGGCCGACGTGCGGCTGGTGGCGTTCATGCAGTATCTGCGGGTGCTGTTTGTCGCCTCGGCGGCGGCGCTGGTGGCACGTATCGGTCTGGGGGATGAGGCACACAGCGTCTCGCTGCTCTGGTTTCCCGCCCTGAATCGCGGCTTTGTCATCACGCTGGCGGTGATGCTGGCGGGCGCGTGGCTGGGCACCCGGCTGCGCATCCCGTCGGGGGCGCTGTTGCTGCCCGCGCTGGCGGGGGCGGCACTGAACGGCAGCGGTGTTGCGGTACTCCAGGTGCCGGAGTGGCTGCTGGCTCTGGCCTACGCGCTGATCGGCTGGAGTGTCGGGCTCCGGTTCACCCGTCCGATTTTCCTGCTGGCGCTGCGCACGCTGCCGCAGATGCTCGCCTCCATCTTCGGGCTGATGCTGTTGTGTGGCGGGCTGGCGTGGATGCTGACGCAGATGGTGGATATCGATCTGATGACCGCCTATCTCGCCACCAGTCCGGGCGGGCTGGACACGGTGGCGATTATTGCCGCGGGCACCCAGGTCAACATGGCTTTTGTGATGGCGTTACAGACGCTGCGTCTGTTCACCATCCTGCTGACCGGTCCGGCGATGGCGCGTTTTATTTCACGCTACGCGCGCACGGGTGCGGAATGAAAACGCCACCGCATCGCAGACAAACACCAGCAGCGCCAGCCAGATGAAGCCAAAGGTGACCATCTTGTCTGGCGTGATGGTTTCCCCGTAGAAAACGACCGCCAGGATAAACATCAGGGTCGGGCCGAGATACTGAAAGAAGCCAACCGTGGAGAGACGCAGCCGGCTGCAGGCCGCCGCAAACAGCATCAGCGGAATGGTGGTAATAATCCCTGCCGCGACCAGCCTGAGGTTGAGACTCAGCGGGTTAGCGGAGAGATGGCTGGTAGGGCTGTCGGCAAAGCCGAACAGATAGATGGCCGCCAGGGGGAACAGCCACAGGGTCTCAATCAGCATGCCGCTCTGGGCATCGACCTGAATCTTTTTACGCACCAGACCATACAGGGCGAAGCTCAGCGCCAGCCCCAGCGCAATCACCGGCAGCGAACCGAACTGCCACAGCTGCACCAGCACGCCGAGGGTGGCCAGCAGCACCGCCAGCCACTGGAGACGACGGAAACGCTCGCGCAGAAACAGCATGCCGAACACCACATTAATCAGCGGATTAATAAAGTAACCCAGGCTGGCTTCCAGCATATGCTGATTATTCACCGCCCAGATAAACAGCAGCCAGTTGCCGCCAATGGTCAGCGCGGTCAGCGCCAGCATCAGCACTTTTGCTGGCTGAGAGAACACGCTGCGTACGACGGGCCAGCTGCGGCTCAGCGTAATCAGCAGCAGCATAAACAGCGCAGACCAGATAACCCGGTGCGTCATGATTTCCGTGGCCGGAACCTGCTTCACCAGTTTGAAATATGCTGGCGCGATGCCCCAGATAAAGTAAGCCCCCAGGGCGAAACCCACGCCCTGGCGGGTTTGTTGCGTATCCATATGAGATCCAGATGGCGTGCTTAGCCGATAAGATAGGTGGCGGTTGCCGTGGCGATATAGTCGCCCTGTTGGTTGTGCAGCTCGACGCGCGCCACGGCGACTTTGTTACCGGCACGCAGCAGGCTGCTGGTGGCGGTAAAGCGCTCACCGCGTCCGGGACGCAGATAGTCAACGCGCATATCGATGGTGCCCATGCGGGAGAGACGCTGGCGAAGCTCGGCTTCGCTGATGCTCTCCTGACGGGTCAGCGCATTACTGACGCAGACCATGCCTGCCGCCACATCCAGAACCGACGCGATCACCCCGCCATGCAGGATCTGTTGTGCCTGGTTGCCCACCAGCATGGTTTTGTTGGCAAAGCTGATTTCGGCGTAGTCCGTCTCCAGGCGCATCAGTTCCAGACCCAGCGCCTGATTGAAGGGCATGTGATAAACGAAAATTTCGCCGACCAGCTGGCGAGCGTCCTGCGGTGTCAGCACGGGTGATGACATGATGATGTGTCCTGAAAAAATCGGGCCAGAGGGGCGCGCAATCTGAATGAGTTGTGTATTCTATGCCGCCTGCGAGGGGGTTTCCAGTTTAAGAAATCAGCACTCTTGCTCACTGCCATTTGCGTGTAGAATGGCCTGCTTTTTACGACACCCTTTCAGTTGTTTTGATACGCAGCGCTCACCGGAGAATTTTATGCGTAAGCATCGCGCCTTGCTGGCGGCAATGTTGATAATTCCTGCGCTGGCGCAGGCAGATGAAGCTCAGATCAAAGAGGTTCATGACGCGCCACAGGTTCAGGGCAGCATCATTGCTAACCTGCTGGAGAAGCATGATAATCCGTTTGTTCTCTATCCTTACGAGAACAACTATCTGCTCTACACCTACACCAGCGACCTGAATAAAGAGGCGATCTCCTCCTATAACTGGGGAGAAAATGCCCGCAAAGATGAAGTGAAATTCCAGCTCAGCCTGGCGTTTCCGCTGTGGCGCGGTATTCTGGGTGATAACTCGGTGCTGGCCGCCTCTTACACCCAGCGCTCCTGGTGGCAGCTGTCGAATCGCGGTGAATCCTCGCCCTTCCGTGAGACCAATTATGAGCCGCAGATTTTCCTTGGCTGGGCCACGGATTATTCGCTGGGTGGCTGGACACTGCGGGATGTCGAACTGGGTCTGAATCATGAGTCTAACGGGCGCAGCGATCCCACTTCGCGCAGCTGGAACCGCGTTTATGCGCGGCTGATGGCGGAGAACGGGAACTTCCTGGCGGAGATCAAACCCTGGTATCGCATCCCGGACGGGGCAAATAATGACGACAACCCCGATATCACCAAATATATGGGTTACTACCGCACCCGGCTGGGCTATAAGCTGGGCGACAGTATCTTCAGCGTTGAAGGCAACTATAACTGGAACAGCGGTTATGGCGGTGCGACGATGGCCTGGAGCTACCCAATCAGTGAGCATGTCCGCTTCTATACGCAGGTGTTCAGCGGCTACGGTGAATCACTGATCGATTACAACCATCGCCAGACGCGTCTGGGTGTGGGTGTAACGCTCAACGACTTGTTCTAATCCCTAACGTACGACAGGAATCGCGTGGCAACCTCGGCAGTTCTCAATCAGGAAGCGCTGGCGCAGCAGGTATTGCAGGATACCTTCGGCTACCAGCAGTTTCGTCCCGGTCAGCAGACGATCATCAATCAGGCGCTGAGCGGGCGCGATTGTCTGGTGGTCATGCCCACCGGCGGCGGTAAATCGCTCTGCTATCAGATCCCGGCGCTGGTGCGCGAAGGCCTGACGCTGGTGGTCTCGCCGCTGATCTCACTGATGAAAGATCAGGTCGATCAGCTGCTGGCAAACGGCGTGGCCGCGGCGTGTCTCAACTCCACTATGACGCGCGAACAGCAGCAGACGGTGATGGCTGACTGCCGCACCGGTCGGGTGAAGCTGCTCTACATCGCCCCTGAACGCCTGATGATGGATAACTTCCTCGACAATCTGGCACACTGGCAGCCCGTGATGCTGGCGGTGGATGAGGCGCACTGTATCTCGCAGTGGGGGCACGATTTCCGTCCGGAATATGGCGCGCTGGGCCGGTTGCGTGAACGCTTCCCGGAGGTGCCGGTGATGGCGCTGACCGCGACCGCCGATGAAACCACCCGTAACGACATCGTTAACCTGCTGCACATGCAGGACCCGCTGATCCAGATCAGCAGCTTCGACCGTCCCAATATCCGCTACACCCTGGTGGAAAAATTTAAGCCCACCGATCAGCTGCTGCGCTACGTTCAGGATCAGCGCGGCAAGTGCGGCATTATCTACTGCAACAGCCGGGCGAAGGTGGAAGACACCGCCGCGCGCCTGCAGAGCCGGGGGCTGAGCGTCGGGGCCTATCATGCCGGTATCGACAGCGAACAGCGCGCCAGAGTGCAGGAAGCGTTTCAGCGTGACGATCTGCAAATCGTGGTGGCGACGGTGGCCTTTGGGATGGGCATCAACAAGCCCAACGTCCGGTTTGTGGTTCACTTTGATATCCCGCGCAACATCGAATCCTATTACCAGGAAACCGGCCGTGCCGGCCGTGATGGCCTGCCCGCCGAGGCGATGATGCTTTACGATCCGGCAGATATGGCCTGGCTGCGTAAGTGTCTGGAAGAGAAAGTGCCGGGGCCGCTGCAGGATATTGAACGCCATAAGCTCAACGCCATGGGCGCGTTTGCGGAGGCGCAGACCTGCCGCCGCCTCGTGCTGCTCAACTACTTTGGTGAGGGGCGCCAGCAGCCGTGCGATAACTGCGATATCTGTCTCGATCCGCCTAAACGGTATGATGGTCTGGTCGAGGCGCAGAAGGCGCTCTCCGGCATCTACCGCGTGGGACAGCGTTTCGGCATGGGCTATATCGTGGAGGTGCTGCGCGGCTCCAACAATCAGCGTATCCGGGAACAGGGTCATGACAAACTGCCGGTCTATGGACTCGGCAAAGATCAGAGTCACGAGCACTGGGTCAGCGTGCTGCGTCAGTTGATTCATCTGGGGCTGGTCACGCAGAACATTGCCATGCATTCGGCGCTGCAGCTGACCGAAGCTGCCCGCCCGGTGCTGCGCGGTGAAGTCCCCCTGATGCTGGCGGTGCCGCGCCTGATTACCGCGAAGACGAAGAGCAGCAGTCCGGCGAAGTTTCACGGTGGCAACTACGATCGCAAGCTCTTTGCCAAGCTGCGTAAGCTGCGAAAAGCGATCGCCGATGAAGAGAATATTCCGCCTTACGTGGTGTTCAATGACGCCACACTGATTGAAATGGCAGAACAGATGCCGGTCAGCGCGTCAGAGATGCTCAGCGTCAATGGCGTGGGTCACCGCAAACTGGAGCGCTTTGGCAAACCTTTCCTGGTGATGATCAAAGAGCATCTCGATGAAGAGTAAAGGACACTGATTATGCTGATGTTATTTGCCACTGTGGCGCTGGTACACCTGGTGGCGCTGATGAGCCCCGGCCCGGATTTCTTTTTTGTCTCACAGACGGCTGCCAGCCGCTCACGCAAAGAGGCGATGATGGGCGTGCTGGGCATTACGCTCGGTATCGTTGTCTGGGCGGGAGTGGCGCTGATGGGGCTGCATCTGATTCTGGAGAAAATGGCCTGGCTGCACCAGATCATCATGGTCGGTGGCGGACTCTATCTGCTGTGGATGGGCTGGCAGCTGATGGGGTCGGCACGTCAGCGCCACAAACAGCCGCAGCAGGATGAACCTGTGGTGGAGCTGCCAAAACGCGGCATGAGCTTCCTCAAAGGGCTGCTGACGAATCTCTCAAATCCTAAAGCGATTATCTACTTCGGCAGCGTCTTCTCGCTGTTTGTCGGGGATGATGTCGGCGCGACGGAGCGCTGGGGTCTGTTCCTGCTGATCATCGCAGAAACTTTTGCCTGGTTTGCGCTGGTGGCGGCAATCTTTGCCCTGCCGTGGATGCGTGCGAAATATCAGCGCCTGGCAAAATGGGTAGATGGTATGGCAGGGGTGCTCTTTGCCGGTTTCGGCATCCATCTGATTATCTCCCGCTAAGCATCGCGGATGCCGGCGTGCACGAGGCGCGTCCGGCAGGGTTCTCACCTCCCGTCGTCTCTCCCTCATGTGACAGCGATCACACTCTGCTTCACCGTTTATCCCGTTACCTTAACCGTCACTCAATCGTCACCCGGTGTTCATCCACCGAGGCATCACCTCTGGTAAGGTCGGTAACCGGGCATATTTTTGCAGGAACAGGAGGATGAGAATGAAAGCGCTGCTGCTGCTGTTAATGAGTGCGGGCATCAGCGCCTGCGCGTCGCCAGCGGCGACCCGTTATCCGGCGTCGCAGCCGATCCGGACGGATAAGGTGACGTCGATGCTGGCGCAGCTTCCTGCGCCCGGCCTGCCGCAGGGTGACAGGATTAGCCGGATCTCTGCGGCTTTTCTCGGGACACCTTATCAGGCCCATACGCTGATCGGCTCGCCTGCGACGCCCGAAGCGCTGGTGATCAACCTCTACGGGGTGGACTGCTTTACGCTGCTGGATTATGTGCAGGCGCTGAGCCAAAGCCACGATCGCCCCAGCTTTGAAGCCAGCCTTATCCGCACCCGTTATCGGGATGGCGAGGTTAGCTACCTGAAACGGCGCCACTTTTTTTCTGACTGGGCTGCTGACAGCCCGCCGATTGCCGATGACGTCACCCGCACACTGAGCCCGGCGGCGGTGACGGTGATGAAGCCACTCAATCGTCAGGCCAGCGGAACAGAAAAAGTGCCGGGTCTGGGCGTGATGCCGCGTCCGATCACTTACATTCCGGCCCGCGCCCTTACGCCCCGGCTGCTTAACCAGATTCAGAATGGCGATTACGTCGGGATCTACACGCCCGCGGCGGGGCTGGATGTCTCACATGTGGGGATTGCCGTCCGGCACGATGGCCGGTTGTGGTTCAGGAACGCCTCCTCGCGGGCTGAAAACCGCCGGGTTGTCGATGCGCCGTTCAGGGAATATATGCGGTCAGTGCCGGGCATCATCGTGCTGCGCGCCGTGCCGGCGGTGTGATGAGAGAGAAGCGATCGCGCCGGCCCTGGCGGGCCGGCGCGTCAGGATCAGGCGATCTTCCTGGCGCTGGCCAGCAGGGCGCCGACCGCCATAAACAGTCCGCCGAAAATACGGTTCATGAGCTTCATCTGTTTTGGCCCTTTAATCCAGCCCGCAATGCGGGTCGCCAGCGTGGCGTAGCCAATCATCACGATGATATCGACCACTACGGTCGTCACGCCCAGCACCAGATACTGCATAAAGAGCGGCTGATGCGGCTGAATAAATTGCGGGAAGAGCGCCGCCAGAAAGACGATGCTTTTGGGGTTGGTCAGGTTCACCAGCACGGCACGTTTGAACAGGCGACGGCGCGGCATCGCTTTAGCGACCGCGTCCAGGTCAATACCGCCCGCTGAGCGCCACTGCTGAATACCCAGCCAGACCAGATAGGCCGCACCGGCCCATTTCAGAATCTCAAAGGCGAGCAGCGACTGGGAAAACAGCGCCCCCAGCCCGATGCCTACCAGCACGATATGCAGCGCCAGCCCGACCTGCAGGCCGGAGATGGATGCCACCGTGCCGCGATAGCCGTGGCTGATGCCGGTACTCATGGTGTTAATCGCGCCGGAGCCGGGCGACAGGCTGAGAATTGTGGTGGTGAGCAGATAGGTCAGCCACCATTCGATGGTCATGGGTTGCGCTCTCTTTAGGGGCGGAAGTGTGACACAATACGCCAGAAATAAGCGCGGCGCTACGGCCTGCGTACGGCAACAGGGACTCTTTATCCGGTCATCAGGAGGGCGAATGAATCCACACAAAGCCAGCTGGCTGCGACGCGAAAAAGCCTTTGCTGCCTTTGCAACCGGTCCGCTGCTCGACTTCTGGCACAGCCGTGAAGAGCGTGAGTTTACCGGCGTCGGCAATCTGACATTACGTTACGTCCGGTTCACGTCACCGAAACATACGCGTGTCATCCTGATTGTGCCCGGCCGCATCGAGAGTTACATCAAATACCCCGAGCTGGCCTACGATCTGTTTCACTGTGGCTTCGATGTGGTGATCCTCGATCATCGCGGCCAGGGGCGCTCCGATCGTCTGCTGGAGGACTCACACCGCGGCCACGTGGTGGAATTTACCCACTATGTCGACGATCTCGAAACCCTCTATCTGAAAGAGATCGTCAGCGGACACTATCAGCAGCGTTATGCGCTGGCTCACTCGATGGGGGGCGCAATATTAACGCTGTTTCTGGCGCGGCAGCCGCAGGCTTTTCATGCGGTTGCCCTGGTGGCCCCGATGTTTGGTATTGCGCTGCCGTTGCCTGCTTTCCTGACCCACCGGATACTCGACTGGGCGGAGAAACGCCCGGCGGTGCGCGATGGTTATGCGCTCGGCACCGGACGCTGGCGCGCGCATCCGTTTGGCATCAACCGGCTGACGCACAGTGCTGAGCGTTACCGGCGTAACCTGCGCTTTTATGCTGATGATCCGGCGATTCGCGTTGGCGGGCCGACCTATCACTGGGTGCGCGAAGGCATCCATGCCGGTCGCAACATCATCAGCCAGGTGGATAAGATCACCACGCCGCTGCTGCTGTTACAGGCCAGCGAGGATCGGGTGGTCGATAACCGTTCGCAGGACCTGTTTTGTGCCGCGATGGCTGCGGCGGGTCATCCGTGTGAGGGCAACACGCCGCGGGTGATCAACGGCGCGCGTCATGAGATCCTGTTTGAAAAAGACGCGATGCGTGCCGAAGCGCTCAATGCAGTGGTCGACTTCTTTTCAGCGCATCACTGACGTTATTTATCCGACCGGCGAAAGCCGGCAGACTCCGATACCCGAGGTTTTCATGTACCACATCGTTGCATCCGACCTGGATGGCACGCTGCTTTCTCCCGAACATCGCCTGACCCCGTTTGCACGCGAAACACTGCAGCAACTGGTCGCCAGAGATATTCACTTCGTTTTCGCGACCGGCCGTCATCATATCGATGTCGGACAGATGCGCGACAGCCTGGCGATTCCGGCTTATATGATCACTTCAAACGGCGCGCGCGTTCACAACGCGGCGGGCGAACTGGTCTTCAGTCACAATCTGGATGCCGACATCGCCAGCGATCTGTTTGGCCTGCAATATCACCACAACGAAATCCTGACTCACGTCTACCGGGATGATGAGTGGTTTGTCAGCCGCTCAAGTCCGGCGGAACAGGATTACTTCCGCGAGTCGGTGTTCAATTATCAGGTCTATGAGCCAGGTCTGCTGCCAACCGATAACATCAGCAAAGTCTTCTTCACCTGCGAAAACCCTGAACATCTGATCCCGATGGAGCAGGCCATCGAAGCGCGCTGGGGTGATCGCGTTAACGTCAGCTTCTCATTGCCCACCTGTCTGGAGGTCATGGCGGGCGGCGTGTCGAAGGGGCATGCGCTGGAAGCCGTGGCGAAGCAGCTGGGTCATTCGCTGCAAAGCTGTATCGCTTTCGGCGACGGCATGAACGATGTGGAGATGCTGAGCATGGCGGGTAAGGGCTGTATCATGCAGAACGCCCATCAGCGGCTGAAAGATACGCTGCCGGCGCTGGAAGTGATTGGATCGAATGCGGATGATGCGGTGCCGCAGACGCTGCGCGCACTTTACCTCGCATAAGTAGTTGAATGAAAAGGGCCGGTTATCCGGCCCTTTTTTTATGCCGTCAGGCGATTTTCTGTTTGTGTCTGTGTTCGCTGACCATGGTCAGGAGCAGCAGAATAACGGCGAGCACGCAGCCTGCGATCATCACCAGGAAGCCGCCATCCCAGCCGAAGTAGTCGACGGTGTAACCGACAATGGCGCTGGCGGCCACCGAGCCTCCCAGGTAGCCGAACAGGCCGGTAAAGCCCGCTGCCGTTCCTGCCGCTTTTTTCGGGGCCAGCTCCAGCGCGTGCAGACCAATCAGCATCACCGGACCGTAGATCAGGAAGCCAATCACGATCATACAGGCCATATCAACGCCGGGGTTACCCGCCGGATTGAGCCAGTAGATGACGGTCGCGACGGTGACCAGCGTCATAAAGAACACCCCGGTCGCCCCCCGATTGCCGCGGAACACCTTATCCGACATCCAGCCGCAGAGCAGCGTCCCTGGTATCCCCGCATATTCATACAGGAAGTAGGCCCAGGAGGATTTATCCAGCGTGAAGTGTTTCACCTCTTTGAGATAGGTCGGAGACCAGTCGAGGATGCCGTAGCGCAGCAGATAGACAAACACGTTGGCCAGCGCGATGTACCACAGCAGCTTGTTAGGCAGCACGTACTTCATGAAGATCTGCTTTGCCGTCAGCTCCTCTTCATGGCTGGCATCGTAGTCGGGCGGATAGTCGTTTTTATACGCTTCAATCGGCGGCAGGCCACAGGATTGCGGGGTATCGCGCATCAGCGCAAAGGCCAGAATCGCAATGGCAATCGCGCCAAAGGCGGGCATGTAGAGCGCCGCTTTCCAGTCGTTAAACCACGCCATGCCCAGCAGAAACAGCAAC
The DNA here is from genome assembly GCF_008631515.1 of Pantoea sp. M_10. Classification (NCBI taxonomy): domain Bacteria; kingdom Pseudomonadati; phylum Pseudomonadota; class Gammaproteobacteria; order Enterobacterales; family Erwiniaceae; genus Pantoea; species Pantoea sp. M_10. The sequence continues at coordinate 224,001 of NZ_VWUL01000006.1, forward strand.
GGGGGGATACCGCCGCCCACATTATGGGCGCAGTTCCAGACCGAGACGATCCGGCCGCGCTCCTTCTGTGACCACCAGTGAACCATGGTGCGTCCGCACGGCGGCCAGCCCATCCCCTGAAACCAGCCGCAGATAAACAGCAGTACAAACATCACCATGATGCTGGAGGTCGCCCAGGGCACAAATCCCATGATCAGCATCACCGCCGCGGCCAGAATCAGGCCAGCCGGTAAGAAGACGCGCGGGTTTGAGCGGTCCGACACCGATCCCATGATGAATTTTGAAAAGCCGTAGGCGATGGAGATGCCCGACAGGGCAAACCCTAAATCGCCCCGCGAAAAACCCTGCTCGACCAGATAGGGCATCGCGAGCGCAAAGTTTTTTCTGACCAGATAGTAGGCGGCATAACCGAAGAAGATCCCGATGAAAATTTGCCAGCGCAGACGACGGTAGAGGGGATCGACACGATCCTCTGCCACCTGTGGCTGGCGTGGCGCAGGTTTAAAAATGCTCAGCATCAGTGAGGCCCTCCAGGGCACATTATGGTTTTTGAATTCCCGGCAGGTTGAAGCAGGAAAAGAGGAGAAAATGGCCATCCGATGTTCCATTTCGCGCAAAGAATAGTGTTAGTTGCGCAGCGTTACTGTGATGAATGACACATTTGTTACAGTTTTATTACAGTTGAGAGCGAAAGTGTTCACCTGATGGATCATTTCGCGCATTTTGTCTGGCGGAAAAGCGGTTATGTCGACAGTTATGTCAGTCTGTGTAAACGGTCTGCTGCTTAAAGATTCTGATCGAATGTTTTATAGTCAGATGTCAACCAGATTTCACAGCCTGATGGCAGCACATTGTTTACACTGACGGCCTGTTAATTTCAGGGTCATGACCGTGTTCTTATTAATTATTACCACTATTCTGTGGGCCTTTTCGTTCAGTCTGATTGGCGAATACCTTGCCGGGCAGGTGGACAGCTGGTTTTCCGTTCTGATGCGTCTGGCGCTGGCTGCGCTGGTCTTCCTGCCTTTCCTGCGCTGGCGCGGCTACCGCCCTTCAACGCTGCTGCTTTATATGCTGGTGGGGATGCTGCAGCTCGGGGTGATGTATCTGCTGAGTTTTGAAGCCTATCTCTATCTGAGCGTTTCAGAATTTCTGCTGTTTACGGTGATGACGCCGCTGTATGTGACGCTGATTTACGATCTGATCAGCCGTCGTCCGCTGCGCATCGGTTATGTGTTCAGTGCGCTGCTGGCGGTGGCCGGTGCGGCGATTATCCGTTATGACAAAGTCAGCGATCATTTCTGGTTCGGGCTGCTGTTAGTGCAGCTGGCAAACATCTGTTTTGCGGCGGGAATGGTAGGGTATAAGCGTCTGCAGGAGACCCGTCCGATGCCGCAGCACACCGCCTTCTCCTGGTTCTATCTGGGGGCGGTCGTGATTGCCGTGATCGCGTGGTGCGCCTGGGGTAATCCGCAGAAGTTACCGACCACCTCACTGCAGTGGGGCATTCTGGTCTGGCTGGGCGTTGCGGCTTCCGGTCTGGGCTATTTTATGTGGAACTATGGTGCAACGCAGGTCGATGCCGGCACGCTGGGCATTATGAATAACATGCACGTTCCCGCCGGGCTGCTGGTGAATCTGGCAATCTGGCAGGAGAAACCGCACTGGCCGAGCTTTATTGCGGGTGCGCTGGTGATCCTCGCCTCGCTGTGGGTGCATAAGCGCTGGGTGGTGGGGCGCAGCAGCCGAACCTAAACAAGGGCTGTGAGATGGGTGCAGCCTCCCGGGCTGGCGCGTCCGATCGCGAAGGAATCTCACCTCCCTGTGGATCGGCCGGGCCATCCCTGGCCCGGACGCTTCGCTCTTCTGACGCGCCAGCCCATGAGGCGCGACAGCCTCATCGCTGTTAAATGCGTGGCTCAGTGCGAGCATGAAGGAGTGATGCAAGGGTAGTAAAGCCTGGAGGCGCAACAGCCCCATCGCTGTTAAATGCGTGGCTCAGTGCAAGCATGAAGGAGGGAATGGCGGGCTGAGAAGTAAAGCGTCCGCCGCATGGCTGGCCCGGTGCTGCTCTTGTCAAAGCCCTGATGAAGCGGGAGGGAAGGGGTGGCGCAGCTGAAGAGCAAAGCGTCCGAGCCAGGGATGGCGAGGCCGTGCTGCATGGATGCAGGCTTTCTTTGCGATCAGATGCGCCACCTCTGACCACGCAGGGGTCAGAAGCGATCAGAAATTAAGCCGGCTTATCACTCTTCGGACGCTGGATCATCGCCAGCCCTTTCAGGAAGTTACGCAGAATCTGATCGCCACACTCGCGGTAGTTCTTATGGTCAGGCTTGCGGAAAATCGCCCCTACTTCAGCCTGCGAGACGGTAAAGTTTGCGCGCTTCAGCACGTCAGGAATGTCAGTCGTTTTCAGATCGAACGCGATACGCAGTTTCTTCATGAAAATATTGTTATTCATTTTGCGCTCGATTGACGGGGCAGGCGCCTCTTCACTTTTACCACGACGGTAAAAAATCAGGCCATTCAGAAAATACCCCATCAGCACATCAGGGCAGGGACGGAACGCGGCGTCGTCATCTTTTTTCAGCCACGCCTGAACATCCGTCTCGGGTACCTCACATTCCGCCAGCGCAAAAATCTTCACCATTCCGGCATCGCTCAGATTAAGCATGTAGCGCACGCTGCGCAGAATATCGTTATTAGTCATGGTGAGATCTTCTCATGGTCAGTCGACAGGCTGCGCATTATAGGGGATTTTGCCAGCGTTCGCGCAGGTTTGTGCCCGACCAGTTACCGCTGCAACACCGCACCGGGCAGGGCAGCATCGCGCACAAACGGCAGATGCTCACAGGCGTGCTGACGGGCGAAACGGATAAAGGCTTCCAGCACCGGCTGCCGCTGTTCACCTTCGCGCACGGCGGCGTAAAGACGACTCCAGAGCCCCTCACCCAGCGTGCGGGTCACGACCAGACCCTGCTTCTCAAAACTCTCCACCACCCAGTGCGGCAGCGCCGCGATACCCATGCGCGCGGAAACCATCTGAATCATCAGCAGGGTGTTATCGACACTTTTCAGTGCCGGACTGACGCCAGCAGGCTGCAGGAAGTGACGCCAGATATCCAGACGCTGACGCTGCACCGGATAGATCATCAACACCTCATCAGCCAGATCTTCCGGGGCAATCTGCTCCACCTGCGCCAGCGGATGATCCGTTGCCAGCACCAGCCGTACTTCATAATCGAACATCGGGGAGTAGAACAGGCCGGAGCGCGCCAGAATATCGGAGGTCAGCACCACATCCAGCTCACCCTGCTGCAGAGCGGGCTGAGGATCAAAGGTCACGCCCGATTTGAAATCCATCACCACCTGCGGCCAGCTCTGACGGAATTTATCCAGCGCGGGGGTCAGCCACTGAATACAGCTATGACACTCGATCGCCACCCGCAGCGTGGTCTGATGCGGCTCATGGCACGCCTGCAGGGCCTGCTGGATCTGCGGCAACACCTGCTCTGCCAGCTGCAGCAGAATATCGCCCTGCGGCGTAAACCGCAGCGGCTGACTTTTACGCACGAACAGGCGGAATCCCAGCCGCTGCTCCAGGTCGCTGAACTGATGAGAGAGCGCCGATTGCGTCTGGTGAAGCTGGGCCGCCGCCGCCGCCAGCGATCCCGTGTTGCGCAGAGCCTGAAGCGTCCGCAGGTGCTTGAGTTCGATCATGAGGGTCCTTCACATCGAAAATGAACATATTGCGCTTGAGCCACATACAGTACCCGCAGATTATAGCAGTGTAAACATCTGGACGGCTAAACCTCTCTGGCTGCCTGTAAAAGCCAGCGTGAAAGATTATCTGGAGAACAGCACATGACTATCCTGAACCACACCCTCGGCTTTCCCCGTATTGGCCTGCGCCGGGAACTGAAAAAAGCACTGGAGCAGTACTGGGCGGGTGATATTTCGCAGCAGGACTTACTGGCGGTAGGCCGTGAACTGCGCGCCCGCCACTGGCAACAGCAGAAAGCGGCGGGTGTCGATCTGCTGCCGGTCGGCGATTTCGCCTGGTACGATCATGTGCTGACCACCAGCCTGATGCTGGGCAACGTGCCCGCACGCCATCAGAACCCGGAGGGCAGCGTTGACCTGGACACCCTGTTCCGCCTGGGCCGCGGTCGAGCCCCCAGCGGTGAACCCGCCGCCGCGGCAGAGATGACCAAATGGTTTAACACCAACTATCACTACATGGTGCCGGAATTTACCCGGGGACAGCGGTTTAAACTGACCTGGACTCAGCTGCTGGACGAGGTCGATGAGGCGCTGGCGCTGGGTCACAACATCAAGCCGGTGCTGCTGGGGCCGGTAACCTATCTCTGGCTGGGCAAAGTGAAAGGTGAGCCGTTCGAGCGCCTGTCGCTGCTGGAGGCGATTCTGCCCGTCTACCAGCAGGTGCTGGCAGAACTGGCCAGGCGGGGCATCGAATGGGTGCAGATTGATGAACCGGCCCTGGCCCTGGAACTGCCGCAGGCGTGGCGCGACGCCTTTAAACCGGCGTATGACGCGCTGCAGGGTCACAGCAGACTGCTGCTGACCACCTACTTTGACAGCATCGGACAGAACATTGAGGTGATTCGCGCACTGCCGGTGCAGGGCCTGCATGTCGATCTGGTTCATGGCCACGATGACCTCCAGCAGCTGAATCAGCAACTGCCCGCCAGCTGGCTGCTGTCACTCGGGGTGATCAACGGGCGTAACGTCTGGCGCGCCGATCTCAGCCGCTGGTTCAGCCGTCTGCAACCGGTGATTGCACAGCGGGAACAGGTCTGGATCGGCTCCTCCTGCTCGCTGCTGCACAGCCCGATCGATCTCAGCGTGGAAACCCGTCTGGATGATGAGGTCAAAAGCTGGTTCGCTTTCGCCCTGCAGAAGTGTGCTGAACTTTCGCTGCTTACTCACGCACTGAACCAGAACGATGCGGCGTCGCTGGAGGCATGGAGTGCCCCGGTGCGCGCCCGTGCGCACTCGCGACGCGTGCACAATGCCGCAGTGTGCCAGCGTCTGCAGGCCATCACGCCACAGCTCAGTCAGCGCCAGCGCGCCTATTCTGAGCGGGCTGCCCTGCAGCGTCAGCGTTTCAGACTGCCGGCCTGGCCCACCACCACCATCGGCTCTTTTCCCCAGACCACCGAGATCCGTGGCCTGCGCCTCGACTTTAAGCAGGGCCGTCTCGACAGCAGCCACTACCGCACCGGCATCGCGGCACATATCAGGCAGGCCATTACCGAACAGGAGCGGCTGGGGCTGGATGTGCTGGTTCACGGTGAAGCGGAACGCAACGACATGGTGGAGTATTTTGGCGAGCATCTGGAGGGATTTGTCTTCACCCAGAACGGCTGGGTGCAGAGCTACGGTTCCCGCTGTGTGAAACCGCCGGTGATCATCGGGGATATCAGCCGGCCGGCGGCGATCACCGTGGAGTGGGCCAGCTATGCGCAGTCGCTGACCGACAAGCCGGTAAAAGGGATGCTGACCGGCCCGGTTACTATCCTCTGCTGGTCATTCCCGCGTGAAGATGTGTCACGGGAAACCCTCGCAAAGCAGATCGCGCTGGCGCTGCGTGATGAAGTGGAGGATCTGGAGAAGGCAGGAATCGGGATTATTCAGATAGATGAACCGGCTCTGCGTGAAGGCCTGCCTTTGCATCAGTCGGAGTGGGCCGCCTACCTGACCTGGGCGGTAGAGGCGTTCCGGCTTACCGCGGCCGTGGCGCAGGATGACACCCAGATTCACACCCATATGTGTTACTGCGAGTTCAACGACATCATGGATGCCATTGCGGCGCTGGATGCCGATGTCATCACCATTGAAACCTCGCGCTCCGATATGGAGCTGCTGGAATCGTTTGAGCATTTCGACTATCCGAATGAAATCGGCCCCGGCGTCTATGACATTCACTCGCCTAACGTTCCCAGCGTTGAGTGGATAGAGGCCCTGCTGCAGAAGGCCGCACAACGGATTCCGGCAGCGCGTCTGTGGGTAAACCCGGACTGCGGCCTGAAAACGCGCGGCTGGACGGAAACACGTCAGGCGCTGGCCAATATGGTAACGGCGGCGAAGAAACTGCGTGGTGAGACGGCGTAGGGAAGCGGGTCCGGGTGGCAAAAAAGGGGCGCAGACGCGCCCCTTTTTCAGTTACTGCGAGGTCACACCATATTGCCTGAACCAGGTCAGCATCCGCTGCCAGCCATCCTGAGCCGATTCCGCATGGTAGCTCGGGCGGTAGTCTGCATTAAACGCATGACCCGCTTCGGGATAGACGATGATCTCGGCGGTGGCATTGGCGGCATGCAGCGCCTGTCGCATCTGCTCGACGCTCTCCAGCGGAATGCTCTCGTCCTGTCCGCCATAGAGCCCTAAAACCGGCGCGTTGAGCGCGACGGCAATATCAATCGGGTGCTTCTGCTGCTTCAGGGTGCGGTCGCCGGTCAGCCGTCCATACCAGGCCACGGCGGCGCGCAGCTGCGGATTGTGCGCGGCGTAGAGCCAGCTGATGCGGCCACCCCAGCAGAAACCGGTAATGCCCATGCGGCGGATATCGCCGCCGTTGCGTGCGGCCCAGTTGGCGGCATGGTCCAGGTCAGCCAGCACCTGAGTATCCGGCACTTTACTGACCAGCTCGCTGAACAGCGTCGGGATATCGTGATACTCAGAGGGATCGCCCTCGCGGAAATAGAGCTCCGGTGCAATCGCCAGATAGCCTTCCAGCGCCAGACGGCGGCAGATATCCCGGATGTGTTCGTGCACACCAAAGATCTCCTGCACCACCAGCACGACGGGTAAAGGACCTTCCGCTGACTGCGGTTTAGCAAAATAGGCCGGCATGTTTTCGCCCTGACTGGGCACGGAAGTCTCACCTGCGTGAATGGCCGGACTATCGGTAATAATGGTGGTGTCGGCGGTGGGCTGCACGGCTGGGGCAAAGCCGCCCGTCGCCGGTTTTTGTGGCAAAGTATCACTGGGTTTCATTATTCTCTCCGTGCAAGCATTGGCGCAATCACGTAACTATAGCCTGGCCCGAAAGCGAGCGTGCCAGGTGTCGGGTAACAGAATCAGCAGCGAACAAACGCATCCACCTCTTTAACATTGCCCTGACCCCGACACAGCCCCGCCGGGCGTTATCCGGGCGAAGAAGATGTTAATGTGTGATTAATGTCGCATTTTTTCTTCCGGTAAATGTAACTTTCATTTTCTTAAGTGAATGCTGTCACATATTTATCGGGCGTGCTGGCGTAGAGTGGCGCGCTATCATCCCTTAACAGGAGTCTGCAAATGACACAGTCTGACGTTTTCCATCTTGGCCTGACGAAAGCCGATCTGCAGGGCGCCACCCTGGCGATTGTGCCGGGCGACCCGGAGCGCGTGAAGAAAATTGCCGGACTGATGGAGGATGCCACGCATCTCGCCTCACACCGTGAATTTACCTCCTGGCTGGCAAAGCTGGATGGCAAGCCGGTGGTTGTCTGCTCAACCGGCATCGGCGGTCCTTCGACCTCGATTGCGGTAGAAGAGCTGGCTCAGCTTGGCGTGCGCACCTTCCTGCGCGTCGGCACCACGGGTGCCATTCAGCCACATATCAACGTCGGCGATGTGCTGGTCACGACCGCCTCCGTGCGCCTGGATGGCGCCAGCCTGCATTTCGCGCCGATGGAGTTCCCGGCGGTGGCTGACTTCGGCTGTACCACTGCGCTGGTGGCGGCTGCAGAAGCCTGTGGCGCCACAACCCATATCGGCATTACCGCCTCCTCTGACACCTTCTATCCGGGCCAGGAGCGCTACGACACCGTCTCAGGCCGCGTCGTCAGCCGTTTCAAAGGATCGATGAAAGAGTGGCAGGAGATGGGTGTCCTCAACTATGAGATGGAATCCGCTACACTGTTAACCATGTGCGCCAGCCAGGGCCTCCGCGCCGGTATGGTGGCAGGCGTCATTGTGAACCGTACGCAGAAAGAGATCCCTGATGCGGTCACCATGAAACAGACAGAAAGCGACGCAGTGAAGATTGTGGTCGAAGCGGCGCGTCGCTTGCTGTAGGCCGCGTCAGGCCGCGGGACCCTATCGGGCCTGCTGCTGTATAAGGCGCGTCATTTCAGTGAAACCTGAGAAGGCTTATGCGCAATACACTTCCTGTCCGACGACCGGCATTCAAAGCCGATCCCGCCGCTCTTAATGCCCGACTGGAACGCGGTGCCGAACGCTTCCGTGCCGCCATGCAGCAGGGTGACTATGCCCAGGCCGCCCAGTGCTGCGAAGAGGCGCTGCGCTATCTGCCTCAGCAGATGCAGGTGCTGAGCGACTATGCACTCTGTCTGCTGCGTCTGGGTCAGTACCAGAAGTCCTATAAAATCTATCAGAAGATTGCACACTCCCCGCCCGCGGTGCGCAGCACCGCCTCTGAAACCTGGCTGGATGGCCTGACGGAGGTCTGTGGCTGGCTGAATAAGCCGGATGAGGTGGCGCGCTATGGTCTGGCGTCGCTGATGCAGTCCGATGCGCGTTTCAGTCAGGGGCAGCGCGTGGTGTTTCCCGCTCCCCAGCCCGAACCTGCCGATCTCACACAGCCGCACCAGAATGTCATTGCCTTCAGCCTGTTTGGTGACCAGCCGCGCTACTGCGAAACCCTGATTAAAAACGTTGAAGTCGCACCTGAACTCTATCCCGGCTGGGTCTGCCGCATCTACCTTGACGACAGCGTGCCGCAGCATGTCTGGCAGCGACTGGACCAGCCGCATGTGCAACGGGTCGATATGTCGCATGAGAAAACCCTGTTTCCCACCCTGTGGCGTTTTCTGGTGATGGACGATCCTGGCGTGAAGCGCTTTATCGTCCGCGATGCCGACTCGCTGCTCTCAGAGCGCGAAGCGGCGGCGGTCAGCGCCTGGCTGGCTTCACCTTACTGGTTCCACCATATGCGTGACTACTTTTCCCACACCGAACTGCTGCTGGCAGGGATGTGGGGCGGTTGTCATGGCGTCTTTCACAACGTGGAACAGGCGATGCGTGATTTTATTGCGCACTACCGGGGGAGCGAACGCTTCACCGATCAATATTTCCTCAAAGTGGCGTTATGGCCGACAGTACGTGAAAGCGTGCTGAATCACGATGAACTGTTCCACTTTCATCAGGCCCGGCCGTGGCCTGCCCATGCGCCGGTGCGCTGGCAGACGCCGCAGTTCCACGTGGGCAGCAATGCCGGCTTTGCCAGTATGACCGGGAAAGCCAGTGTGGCCGACGGCAGCAGACAGCGCGTGGCGATCACCGCGGGCGAAACCACCTGGCACTATCTGGCGCAGGTTAAGCAGGGTGAGTGGCTGTTGCCGATGCCCTTTTTTCTGATTGAGGAGTGGCAGGCGGGAAGGGTGACCGTGACCGCGCTCTAAGTTGCTGAGCGCGAATAAATTTATCTGGACATTCATACAGTGCGACTCTACCTTTTTCCTCAGCAGTGTAAGTCGCGGGGAAATCATGGATCAGCACATCATCATCAGCATCTGTCTGGCGCTTGCCGGGGTCGGGATCGGCTGGATGCTGGCACAGCTTCGTGCCGGGCACCAGGCCGCCAGTTTCCAGACTGAGCGTCGTCTGCTGCAGGAGGCACAGCAGCGTCAGCAGCAGCAGACTGAACAGCTTCAGCAGCAGATCCGCGAGCGGGAACAGGAGCTGCGTCAGCTGCACGGTGCCCTGAGCGGAGCCACGGAGCGGCTGCAGCAGCTCGACTACTGGCGCAATGAAAGCGAGCAGCTCAATCGCGAGCTGCGCAATCAGCTGGAGGTCAACAGCGCGCAGGAAGCGGAGCTGCGTGAGGTGACCATCCGTCTGGAAGAGACCCGTTTTGCCGCCGAGGAGAAGCAGCGCCTGCTGACCAACAGCGAGCAGCGTCTCAGCGCCCAGTTTGAAAACCTCGCCAACCGCATTTTCGAAAACAGCGGCCGTCGCGTCGATGAGCAGAACCGTCAAAGCCTGGATAGCCTGATTGGCCCGTTACGTGAACAGCTGGATGGCTTTCGTCGTCAGGTGCATGAAAGCTTTGGCGCAGAGGCGCGTGAACGTCACACCCTGACCCACGAAATCCGTCAGCTTCAGCAGCTGAATGCGCAGATGGCGCAGGAGGCGCTCAACCTGACCAAAGCCCTGAAGGGCGACAATAAAATCCAGGGTAACTGGGGGGAAGTGGTCCTGAGCCGGGTGCTGGAAGCCTCCGGGCTGCGTGAAGGCTATGAATATGAAACGCAGGTCAGCATTCAGTCTGAACAGCAGGGCAGGATGCAGCCGGATGTGATTGTGCGGCTGCCACAGGGCAAGGATGTGGTGGTGGACGCCAAGATGACGCTGGTGGCCTATGAGCGCTACTTCAATGCGGATGATGAGATCGAACGTGAACAGGCGATTCAGGAGCATGTCAGCGCCATGCGGGCCCATATCCGCCTGCTGGGACGAAAAGATTATCAACAATTGCCCGGTTTACGCTCGCTGGATTATGTGTTGATGTTCATTCCGGTTGAACCGGCCTTTTTACTGGCGATCGACCGCCAGCCTGAGCTGATTAGTGAGGCGCTGCAGCAGAATATCATGCTGGTCAGCCCCACCACGCTGCTGGTGGCGTTACGGACCATCAATAATCTGTGGCGCTATGAGCACCAGAGCCGCAATGCACAGCGTATTGCCGATCGGGCCGCACGCCTCTATGACAAGATGCGGCTGTTTGTGGATGACATGAGCGGTATTGGTCACAGTCTGGACAAAGCGCAGAACAGCTATCGCGAGGCGATGAAAAAGCTGGCAGAGGGGCGCGGTAACCTGATTGCGCAGACGGAAGGCTTCCGTGCGCTGGGCGTTGAAATCAAACGGCCGATCAATCCTCAGCTGGCCGAACGGGCCATGCCGGAAAAGCGGATGGCAGATGACGACAGGGATGATGAGGATGCGGATGACAGTGACAGGCGTGTGAGACGCCTCCACGAATAGTATGGGCGCAGCGTGCCTGACTTCCGTGACTCTGATACACTTCGGAAAGTATTGTTTGTGGAGCAGGTAAAACCGATGGCAGATGAATCACAGCAGGAAACCACCCATTTTGGCTTTCAGACGGTCGCCAAAAGCGAAAAAGCTGACAAAGTCGCGGATGTGTTTCACTCCGTAGCGGCAAAATATGACCTGATGAACGATTTGATGTCCTTTGGCGTCCATCGTATCTGGAAGCGCTTTACCATCGACAGCAGCGGTGTTCGCCGCGGTCAGCGTGTGTTGGATCTGGCGGGGGGCACCGGCGATCTGACGGCAAAATTCTCTCGTCTGGTGGGTGACACCGGTCAGGTGGTACTGGCGGATATCAACAGTTCCATGCTGAAGATGGGCCGCGAAAAGCTGCGCAATCAGGGTGTGGTGGGCAACGTCAGTTACGTGCAGGCCAACGCAGAAGCTCTGCCTTTCCCTGATAACTACTTCGACTGCATCACCATCTCCTTTGGTCTGCGCAACGTCACGGAAAAAGAGAAGGCGCTGGCCTCCATGTTCCGGGTGCTTAAGCCGGGCGGACGCCTGCTGGTGCTGGAGTTCTCTAAGCCGGTGCTGGACCCGCTGAGCAAAGCGTATGACGCCTATTCGTTCCACATTCTGCCGCGTATCGGCCAGCTGGTGGCGCAGGATGCTGAGAGCTACCGCTATCTGGCCGAATCGATCCGTATGCATCCCGATCAGGAGACCCTGAAGGCGATGATGAACGATGTCGGCTTTGAAAATACCACTTACTCCAACATGACTGGCGGCATCGTGGCGCTGCATCGTGGATTTAAGTTCTGAGTGAGATGGTGATGAACCTGACTCCTTTGATTACGGCGGGCATGGAGACGGCACTGAACCGTATTCTGTACCGCGATCGCGGCCTTAAGCCGGCGCGGCAACGTCTGAATGGCAAAGTCCTGACACTGCGCCTGAATGAGTTCTCGTCTCCTCTGGTGCTGGTGTTCAGTGAACAGCAGCTGGACGTGTTAGCTGACTGGCAGGACCGCAGCGACTGCACGGTGATCACCTCGCTGAAAAGTCTGCCAAAGCTTCGCGATCGCCAGCAGCTGACGCCGCTGATTCGCAGCGGTGAACTGCAGGTAGAGGGCGATCTGCAGGTGGTGCAGCAGTTCTCGGCGCTGATGGATCTGGCTGAGCTGGATCCGGCGGAATATCTGGCTCCCTGGGTGGGCGACATCGCCGCGCAGGGCATCAGTCAGCGGGCACAGCAGGCTTTCCGCTTTTTCAAAGGTGAAGCAGCGCGTCGTCAGGGATATCTCGGACAGGCCATGACCGAAGAGTGGCGTGTTGCGCCTGGCTCACTGGAACTGGCCTGGTTTTCTGAGGAGGTCGACGCGATGGAACGTTCGCTTGAGGCGCTTGATGCGCGTCTGGCGCAGCTGGAGGCAAAATGAGTTTAGGAGAGATCCGCCGCTTATATCTGATCATGAAGGTGTTTCTGACCTATGGCCTTGATGAACTGATCCCGCAGACACGTCTCACTTTCCTGTTCCGCCTGTGGCGTCGCTCAATTTTCTGGATCCCCAATCTGCACCAGCATGAACCGACCGGTGCGCGTATGCGTATGGCGATGGAGCAGCTGGGGCCGGTCTGGATCAAGTTTGGTCAGATGCTGTCAACGCGCCGGGATCTCTTCCCGCCGCTGATCGCCGATCAGCTGGCGATCCTGCAGGACCGTGTGGCGCCCTTCGATGGCGTCAAAGCGAAAGCACAGATTGAAGCCTCGATGGGCGCCCCCATCGAGACCTGGTTTGATGATTTTGACATCAAGCCGCTGGCGTCTGCGTCGATTGCGCAGGTTCACACCGCCACGCTGAAATCTAACGGCAAAAAAGTGGTGATCAAAGTGATCCGCCCCGACATTTTGCCAGTGATCAAAGCGGATATGAAGCTGATCTATCGTCTGGCGCGCTGGGTTCCGCGTCTGCTGCCGGATGGCCGTCGTCTGCGTCCGGTCGAAGTGGTGCGCGATTATGAGAAAACCCTGCTTGATGAGCTGAACCTGTTACGCGAAGCCGCTAACGCCATTCAGTTACGCCGCAATTTTGAAGAGAGCCGTATGCTCTATGTGCCGGAAGTCTATTCCGACTATTGCAGCGAAACCATGATGGTGATGGAGCGCATTTACGGTATCCCGATTTCCGACGTTGCGACGCTGGAGCGCCACGGCGTGAACATGAAGCTGCTGGCCGAACGCGGTGTCCAGGTCTTCTTTACCCAGGTTTTCCGCGACAGCTTCTTCCACGCAGATATGCATCCGGGCAATATTTTTGTCAGCTATGAACACCCGGAAGATCCGCAATATATCGGTATCGACTGCGGCATCGTGGGGTCGCTGAACAAAGAAGATAAGCGTTATCTGGCGGAAAACTTTATCGCGTTCTTCAACCGTGACTATCGCAAGGTTGCCGAGCTGCACGTTGATTCCGGCTGGGTACCGCCCGATACCAACGTCGAAGATTTCGAGTTTGCGATTCGCACGGTGTGTGAGCCGATTTTTGAAAAGCCGCTGGCTGAGATCTCTTTCGGGCATGTGCTGCTGAACCTGTTCAACACCGCGCGTCGCTTTAATATGGAAGTGCAGCCGCAGCTGGTGCTGCTGCAAAAAACGCTGCTTTATGTGGAAGGCATTGGCCGTCAGCTCTACCCACAGCTCGACCTGTGGAAAACGGCCAAACCGTTCCTGGAAGAGTGGATCAAGGATCAGGTGGGTATCCCCGCCATTATCCGTGCGGTCAAAGAGAAAGCGCCGTTCTGGGCTGAAAAGCTCCCGGAGCTGCCAGAACTCTTTTACGACAGCATGCGTCAGCACAAGCTTTTACGGCACAGCGTCGATAAATTAGTGGGCGACCTCAATGCGCAGCGCGTCCGTCATCATCAGGCGCGTTATCTGTTTGGCGTCGGTGCCACACTGCTGCTAAGCGGAACGGCAGTTCTGCTCACCCGACCGGATTGGGATCTCTTTCCGGCGGTTCTGATGGCGGCAGGAATCGTTTCATGGCTAATCGGCTGGCGTAAGACAAACTGATTGTCACGTCTGTTTAAAAAAAGGTAATGTCGCTGGCTAAAGCCCGGCTAAAAAGGGCACTCTGTCCTGCATTACCTTATCGTTTTCACAGAATATTAGAGGCTATCTCATGGGCGGTATCAGTATCTGGCAACTGTTAATCATTGCCGTGATTGTTGTACTTCTGTTCGGTACCAATAAATTACGTAATCTGGGTTCGGATTTAGGTTCTTCGATTCGTGGCTTCAAAAAGGCCATGAGTGATGAGGACGACAAAAAGGATCAACCGAAAGAGCAGGACGCTGACTTCGCTGCCAAAACGCTGGCGGACAAACAGCAAACTTCGGCTAACAAAGAAGAAGCCAAGAACGACAAGCAGGTGTAAACCGTGTTCGATATTGGTTTTAGTGAACTGGTATTGGTGTTCGTTATCGGGCTGATTGTACTCGGCCCGCAACGATTACCGGTTGCGGTGAAAACCGTGGTCGGCTGGATCAGGGCGATTCGTTCGCTGGCAGCCAATGTACAACATGAACTGGCGCAGGAGCTCAAACTGCAGGAGTTGCAGGAGAGCCTGAAAAAGGTGGAAGAGGCGGGCCGTGGCACGCTCTCCCCTGAGCTGAAGGAGTCGATGGAAGAGCTGCGTAAAACGGCAGATTCAATGAAGCGCTCGGTCAGTCAGAGCATCGACATTGAAAAAGAGGAAGACGAAGCGAACACCATCCACTCAGCACAGCACCGGTATGCCCCTGAGCCTGCTGCGACGGAAACCGCCGCGACGCCAGCCTCAGCAGAGCATCAGGCCAGCGCACCCGCACAGGCACCGTCTGCGGTAGCGGGTGCTGATGCCGCGGTGCAACCCGCACCGGCCGCGGCCGCACAGCGACCCTCTGCTGCGCCATCCGCTCCGGCTGCGCCATCCTCTGCTGCGCCTGCTGCTGTGGCCAGCGCACCGGCACAGGCACCCGCTGGCGACGCCGCCAGGTCATCAGGGTCTGCGCGTCCTTCCGCGACCTCCTCTTCTGCAGGTGATGAACGATAATGGCCGTTGAAGATACCCAACCGCTCATCAGCCATCTGATTGAGCTGCGTAAGCGATTACTGAACTGCATCATCGCCGTACTGGTCATTTTCCTGGTACTGGTCTATTTCGCCAACGACATCTACCAGCTGGTCGCATCACCGCTGATCAGTCAGATGCCGGTGGGCTCCAGCATGATTGCAACCGATGTCGCCTCGCCGTTCTTTACCCCGATAAAGCTGACCATCATCGTGTCAGTGTTTCTCGCGGTGCCGGTGATCCTCTATCAGGTCTGGGCATTTGTCGCCCCGGCGCTCTACCGGCATGAGCGCAGGCTGGTGATGCCGCTGCTCTTTTCCAGCACCTTCCTGTTCTACTTCGGTGTGGCCTTTGCTTACTTCGTCGTTTTCCCGCTGGCATTTGGCTTTTTCACCAAGACAGCACCCATCGGCGTGACGGTCGCAACGGATATCGCCAAATACCTCGATTTCGTCATGACGCTCTTCATGGCCTTTGGGGTAGCGTTTGAGGTGCCGGTGGCGATCGTGTTGCTCTGCTGGACCGGTATCACCAGCCCGGAAGATCTGAAAAAGAAACGTCCCTATATTCTCGTGGGCGCTTTCGTAGTCGGGATGCTGCTCACACCTCCGGACGTTTTTTCCCAAACTTTGCTCGCTATTCCGATGTACTGCCTGTTTGAAGTCGGCGTATTCTTTTCCCGTTACTATGTGGGTAAAGGCCGCTGGTCACAGGATGAGGATAAACATACCGACGCCTGACGCTGACCGTATGACCCGCACAGGCGGGAAGCGAGCCATCCAGACCGCCCCTCCGGGCGGTTTTTTTTACAAACTGTGGGAAAAATTATGTTTGATATCGGTGTAAACCTGACCAGCACGCAATTCGCCTCCGACCGGCAAAAGGTGGTTAAACGCGCGCGTGATGCGGGCGTCACCGGCATGCTTATTACCGGCACCAACGCGCTGGAGAGCCAGCAGGCTCAGCGACTGGCTGAAGGCCAGCCCGGCTTTTGCTGGTCTACCGCGGGCGTTCACCCTCATCATGCCAGCGAATGGTCGCTGGAGATCGCCAGCACCCTGCGCCGGCTGGCGGAAAAACCGGAAGTGGTCGCCATTGGTGAGTGCGGACTCGATTTTAATCGCAACCTCTCGGCCCATGAGCAGCAGGAGTATGCATTTGACGCACAGCTGGCGCTGGCCGCAGAACTCAATATGCCGGTGTTCCTGCACTGCCGTGAAGCCCATGCGCGTTTCGCTGCGGTGCTTACTCCCTGGCTGCCAAAACTGCCGGGTGCGGTGATCCACTGCTTTACCGGCACGCGCGACGAACTGGAAGCCTGTCTGGAAATGGGGTTATCTGTGGGCATTACGGGCTGGGTCTGCGATGAGCGTCGGGGTCTGGAACTGCGCGAGCTGCTGCCGCTGATCCCGGCCGAACGCCTGCTGCTGGAAACGGATGCGCCCTACCTGTTGCCGCGCGACATGCGTCCGCGTCCGCCTTCGCGCCGCAACGAACCCTGCTTTTTACCGCATATTGTCAATCAGGTGGCGACATGGCGAGGTGAGAGTGCGGAGGCACTGGCGGCCCGCATTGATCATAATGCGCGGACGCTGTTCAGACTGGCTTAAAGCTTGCGGAACTGCTTGTTATCGACGCTGCGCATCACCTGCTTGTTGAGGAGATTCAGCAACAGGATCGAGCGTGTTTCACCATCCGGCTCGGCAAAAATGGCGCGCAGCCCTTCAAACGTTCCTTCGGTGATGACAACCTCATCGCCGCTCTGTGGCGTTTCAGGATCGAGCAGGATTTGCGGGACGTCGGTTTCCAGCGCTTCGATGACCGCCGACGGCACGGTTGCCGGGGTGGAGCCGAAGCGGACAAAGTGACTGACACCGCGGGTGCTGCTGATGGTGGTGGTGTGAATCTCTTCAGGATCGAATTCGATAAACAGGTAGTTAGGGAACAGCGGCTCACTCACCGTGGTGCGTTTACCGCGCACGATCTTTTCCAGAGCGATCATCGGGCTGAGGCAATGCACCTCCTGCCGCTCGAGATGCTCCTTCGCGCGCAATAGCTGTCCACGTTTGCAATAGAGTAAGTACCAGGCTTCCATAACGGCTCCCATTGAATGGACGCTAAGAATAGCAAACCTGTTGCCAGAGTTATAGCGCAGGGGCAGGGTAAAGCGGCCCGCAGAGAAAATAAATTGAGACTTTTCTTAGCAGGCCGGAGGCGTGCAGAAACGGTAACGGGAAATTGACGTGTACCAGGACTCTGTATCAGACTCGATAACCTTCACCCCTGCAAAAGGAACGTCTGATGGAACTCTTTCTGTTGAGCAATGGCAGGCTGGCGGACGATGCGCCGCTGCTGGGTTATGCGCAGCCGCAGCTGCACGCGATGATCGCCCGACGCGCTATCCGCTCGGCGGTCCTTATCCCCTACGCGATAATCCGGGGCGATCAGCAGCAGCGCGCCGCCGAACTCACGGCCTCTCTGGGCATCCCGGTCAGGCTGGTTCAATCCTTTGCCTCACCGGCTGAGGCGATTGCACAGGCAGAACTGATTCTGGTCAGCGGCGGCAACACCTGGTTTCTGAACCAGATGCTGCATGAGCAGGATCTCATCGTCCCGATTCAGCGTGCGGTACGTGAGCGACAGGTGCCTTATCTCGGCTGGAGCGCGGGCTGCAATGTGGCGACGCCCTCCATCCGCACCACCAACGATATGCCGGTGCGCAGCAGTGTAGTGCTGCCCGCGCTGGGACTCTTTCCGGTGCAGATCAATCCCCACTATCTTGATGCCAGCGTCAGCGGCCATATGGGCGAAACCCGCGATGAGCGTCTGGCGGAGTTCTGCGCGGTTAACCCGACGGAGTCGGTGATTGCCCTGCGTGAAGGCAGTTTTCTGCACCTGCATGACAACCAGCTGCGTTATCACAGCGTGCGAAACGAGGACTTTAAGCTGTTTCGCCACGGTGACCCGATTCAGGGAATGCACGATACCCGCGCACTGCAGCCGCTGGTTCCCTTTCAGTGCGTATGAGGCTGCGGTATAAACCTCAGCAACTCCGCGTAATCAGACCTATAATGGCCGATTCACTCTGGCCGGAATGTTAAAGCCGCATGAAATACCACGATTTGAGAGACTTCCTCGCGCTGCTTGAACAGCGCGGTGAGCTAAAGCGCATTACCCAGTCCATCGATCCCGAACTGGAAATGACGGAGATTGCCGATCGCACGCTGCGTGCCGGTGGCCCCGCCCTGCTGTTTGAAAACCCGAAAGGGTACGATATGCCGGTGCTGTGCAACCTGTTCGGCACGCCTAAGCGCGTGGCCATGGGCATGGGGCAGGAGGAGGTGAGCGCCCTGCGTGAAGTGGGTAAGCTGCTGGCCTTCCTGAAAGAGCCTGAGCCGCCAAAAGGCTTCCGCGACCTGTTCGATAAAATGCCGCAGTTTAAGCAGGTGCTGAACATGCCGACCAAACGGCTGCGTAATGCGCCCTGTCAGGAAGAGGTGTTCAGCGGTGATGAGGTCGATCTGACGCGTATTCCGGTCATGAAGTGCTGGCCAGGCGATGCCGCACCGCTGATTACCTGGGGACTGACCGTCACGCGCGGCCCCCACAAAGAGCGCCAGAATCTCGGTATTTACCGTCAGCAGGTGATCGGTAAAAATCGTCTGATCATGCGCTGGCTGTCGCACCGTGGCGGCGCGCTTGATTTTCAGGAGTGGACGAAAGCGCATCCGGGTGAACGTTTTCCGGTTTCGGTCGCGCTGGGCGCCGATCCTGCCACCATCCTCGGCGCGGTGACGCCGGTGCCTGACACGCTGTCAGAATATGCGTTTGCCGGTCTGCTGCGCGGCAACAAAACGGAAGTGGTGAAGTGCCTGTCGAACGATCTTGAAGTGCCGGCCAGTGCGGAAATCGTGCTGGAAGGGTATATCGAAGCGGGCGATATGGCGCCAGAAGGCCCCTACGGCGACCACACTGGCTACTACAATGAAGTGGATAGCTTCCCGGTATTTACCGTGACGCATATCACGCAGCGTCGACAGCCGATCTATCACTCCACCTATACCGGGCGTCCGCCAGATGAACCCGCCGTACTGGGCGTGGCGCTGAATGAAGTTCTGGTACCAATTCTGATTAAGCAGTTCCCGGAGATCGTGGACTTCTACCTGCCGCCTGAAGGTTGCTCCTACCGGCTGGCGGTTGTGACGATTAAAAAGCAGTACGCAGGGCATGCCAAACGTGTCATGTTTGGCGTCTGGTCATTTTTGCGGCAGTTCATGTACACCAAATTTGTTATTGTGTGTGACGATGATGTTAATGCGCGCGACTGGAATGACGTGATCTGGGCGATCACCACGCGAATGGATCCGGCCCGTGATACGGTATTAGTCGAAAATACCCCTATCGACTATCTCGATTTCGCCTCGCCGGTTTCCGGGCTGGGGTCGAAGATGGGGCTTGATGCAACCAATAAGTGGCCGGGTGAAACGCAGCGTGAATGGGGTACGCCCATTGTTAAAGATCCTGCGGTCACGGCGCGCATTGATGCTATCTGGGATGAGCTAGGTATTCTTGATCAGCCGCCACAGCGTTGATGGCGAGCACAACCATAAAGACGACCCGACAGAGGGAACGCATGACAACGTTAAGCTGTAAAGTAACTTCGGTTGAGGCGATTACCGACACGGTCTATCGCGTTCGCCTGATCCCTGAAGCGGAATTCAGTTTTCGCGCGGGGCAGTATCTGATGGTCGTGATGGATGAGCGTGATAAGCGTCCATTCTCACTGGCCTCAACGCCGATGGAAAAAGATATTATTGAGCTGCATATCGGCGCGTCCGATCTCAACCTCTATGCGATGGCGGTGATGGATCGGATCCGCAACGATCGTCAGATCACCGTCGATATGCCGCACGGTGACGCCTGGCTGCGCGAAGAGAGCAGTAAGCCGCTGATCCTGATTGCAGGTGGCACCGGCTTCTCCTACGCCCGTTCGATTCTGCTCACCGCGCTGGCGGAACAGCCGGAGCGCGATATCGCCATTTACTGGGGCGGACGTGAGCTTAAGCATCTGTACGATCTGGACGAGCTGAATGCGCTGGCGGTGAAGCACCCGAACCTGAAAGTGATCCCGGTTGTTGAACAGCCTGAAGCGGGCTGGCAGGGACGTTCCGGTACGGTACTGACCGCGGTGATGCAGGATTTCAGCACGCTGAGCGAACATGAAATCTACATCGCCGGACGCTTTGAGATGGCGAAGATTGCCCGCGACCGTTTCTGTGCCGAGCGTGGCGCAGTCGAGTCACAGATGTATGGCGATGCGTTTGCCTTTATCTGATCGCCGGCAGCAGACAGAAAAAACCCGCCGGTAACGGCGGGTAAATCTGACAAAAAAAACGCAACGTATTACAGACGCTCGAATACGGTTGCGATCCCCTGGCCCAGCCCGATACACATGGTGGCAAGACCCAGGCTGGCATCGCGTCGTTCCATAATGTTCAGCAGCGTGGTACTGATGCGCGCGCCGGAACAGCCCAGCGGATGGCCTAACGCAATCGCGCCACCATTCAGATTGACCTTTTCATCCAGCTGCTCCAGCAACCCTAAATCTTTGATGCACGGCAGTGTCTGCGCAGCAAAGGCTTCGTTCAGCTCAAAGACGTCGATATCGCTGACGCTCAGTCCCGCCCGTTTTAACGCCAGCTTACTGGCCGGAACCGGCCCATAGCCCATGACTGAAGGATCGCAGCCCACCACGGCCATGCTGCGGATGCGGGCGCGCGGCGTCAGTCCCAGCTCGCGGGCGCGTGATTCGCTCATCACCAGCATGGCGGCTGCGCCATCTGACAACGCTGACGAGGAGCCCGCCGTCACAGTGCCATTTACCGGATCGAAAGCCGGTTTCAGCGCCGCCAGGCCTTCGGCGCTGGTCTCTTCGCGGATCACTTCATCGAAATCATAACGTTTGAGGATGCCGTCGCTGTCATGACCATAGGTGGCGACAATCTCTGTCGCAAAATCACCGCGCCGGGTGGCCTGCCAGGCCCGCTGGTGCGAACGCAGGGCAAACGCATCCTGCTGCTCACGGCTGATATGATGCATCCGCGCCAGCATTTCTGCCGTCAGGCCCATCATCCCTGCGGCTTTGGCAACCGTCCGGCTCAGCCCGGGATGAAAGTCGACGCCGTGGTTCATCGGCACATGCCCCATATGCTCCACGCCACCGATCAGACAGCTCCGGGCATCACCGACCATAATGGCGCGGGCGGCATCGTGCAGCGCCTGCATGGAAGAGCCGCACAGCCGGTTGACGGTGCTGGCTGGCACCGTGTGCGGAATTTCGGCCAGCAGGGCAGCGTTACGTGCGATATTAAATCCCTGCTCCAGCGTCTGCTGCACGCAGCCCCAGAGAATGTCATCCAGCTCTGCCGGGTTCACCGTCGGGTTACGGCTAAGCAGTTCACGCATCAGATGCGCAGAGAGATCTTCGGCGCGCACATGACGGAAGGCGCCGCCTTTTGACCGGCCCATTGGCGTGCGCACGGCATCAATAATCACCACATTTTCCATCTTCTTGCCCTCAGGCGCTTTTCAGCGCGGCTTCATCAATCGGTTTGGCGGCGGGATACCAGCTTTCATGCTGATGGGCTTTCTGCAGCAGCAGGGCAGGCAGGGCATACAGGCCACCGAGGCCGCTATAACGCCGGGCCTGATCCACCACGTTGCTGTTGCCCAGAGTATCGAGATAGCGGAAAGCCCCGCCACGGAAAGGCGGGAAGCCGAGGCCATACACCAGCGCCATATCGGCTTCAGCCGGTGAGGCGATAATCTTCTCTTCCAGGCAGCGCACCACTTCGTTCAGCATCGGCAGCATCATGCGGTTCAGAATCTCTTCATCGCTGAAGATTCGCGCGGGCTGACAGGCCTGCTGCAGCAGCGTATCGACATCGGCATCGGCCACTTTTTTTGGCTTGCCCTTTTTATCTTCTTCCCAGCGCCAGAAGCCTTTGCCATTTTTCTGGCCAAAGCGACCAGCCTCAAACAGCAGATCGATTGCGTCGCGATAGTCATGCTTCATGCGGTCCGGGAACCCGTCAGCCATCACGCTTTGCGCGTGGTGCGCCGTATCGATGCCCACGACATCCAGCAGCCATGACGGCCCCATCGGCCAGCCAAACTGTTTTTCCATGACCTTATCTATCTGGCGGAAATCTGCGCCATCGCGCAGGAGCAGGCTGAAAGCGGCGAAGTAGGGGAACAGCACCCGGTTAACAAAGAAGCCGGGGCAGTCGTTGACCACGATAGGGGTTTTGCCCATTTTGCTGGCCCAGGCCACCACTTTGCCGAGCGTCGCTTCACTGGTTTTCTCGCCCCGGATCACTTCGACCAGCGGCATACGCGGCACCGGATTAAAGAAGTGCATGCCACAGAAGTTTTCCGGGCGCTGTAACGCCTGCGCCAGCTGGCTGATAGGAATGGTCGAAGTATTCGAGGCCAGAACGGCGTCGTCACGCAGGTGCCGCTCTGTTTCAGCCAGCACTTTAGCCTTGATCTGCGGGTTCTCGACTACCGCCTCCACCACCACGTCGGCCAGTTCAAAACCGGCGTAATCCAGCGTGGGCTGGATGGTGGCGATGACGCTGGCCAGCCTGTTGCCGTCAATTTTTCCGCGCGCCAGCTGGGAGTTAAGCAGCTTGCTGGCTTCATTCATCCCCAGCGTCAGCGCCTGTGGATTGATATCTTTCATTCTGACCGGCACGCCTTTCCAGGCAGACTGGTAGCTGATGCCACCGCCCATGATCCCTGCGCCCAGCACTGCCGCCTGAGCAGGTGCGCCGCTTTCGCTGGCGCGTTTTTTTGCCAGCCCTTTAACGTACTGATCGTTGAGGAAGATGCCGACCAGAGCGCGCGCTTCGTCAGACTGCGCCAGCGGCACAAATGCAGCCGTTTCAAGCTTCAGCGCATCATCACGACCGAGACTGGCCGCGGCCTCAATGGTTTTTACCGCCATCAGCGGAGCGGGGTAATGTTTTCCTGCGGTCTGCATCACCATGCCCTTCGCAATGGTAAAACTCATCGCCGCCTCGATTGGACTGAGCTTCAGCGGGGCCAGTTTAGGCGCACGGCGCGCCTGCCAGCTGCCCTCTTCGGCGGCCGCTCTGAGCATTGTGATGCCCGCTTCGCGCAGTTTGTCACGGGCAACCACCGCATCGACCAGGCCCAGTTTCAGCGCGGCATTGCCATCCACATCTTTACCGGCGGCAATAATTTCCAGCGCGCTGTCGGCTCCCAGCAGTCGGGGCAACCTTACGCTGCCGCCAAAGCCTGGCATGATGCCGAGTCTGGTTTCCGGCAGGCCGATGCGGGCATCCGCAGTGGCGATGCGCAGGTCGGTCGCCAGGACGCACTCACATCCGCCACCCAGCGCATAACCATCAATGGCTGCCAGGGTGGGCACGGGCAAATCTTCCAGACGGTTGAAGATGCTGTTGGCGTAACTCAGCCACTGGCTCAGCTTTTCGGTGGGGGCATTAAACAGGGAAAGAAACTCGGTAATGTCCGCACCCACGATAAAGGCGGGTTTAGCGGAGCTCAGCAGCAGGCCGCGCAGTGCTGGCTGCTGTTCCAGGACCGCAATGGCCTCGCCCAGACTGGCGACCGTTTGCGTATCCAGCTTGTTGACTGAGCCTTTGGCATCAAAAACCAGCTCGGCGATGCCATCGTCCAGCCAGTGAAGGGTAAGGTTAGCGCCTTGGTAGAGCATGTGCGTCTCCTGAAACCGCGAAAGGTGATCTGGTCATACCAGATGATCGTGAGTGTGGGAGTGATGTTAATTTTTTGCAAACCGCTCTTTGCTTATTTGCTAACAAGATCACAGCCACGCCGGCTTCGGCATCTGAGCAAGGGGTATGCTAAACTGCGGCCATTTCGCGACACGGGAGAGACGGCTATGGATTCACTGAAGACCTTGTATCACGCGCACATCGCCACGTTGCAGCAACGGGCGCAGCAGGTGCTGGCACGCAATAAACTGGATGCGATGCTGATCCATTCCGGTGAGTTGCTGACGGTGTTTCTGGATGACCACACCTATCCGTTTAAGGTGAATCCGCAGTTCAAAGCCTGGGTGCCGGTCACGCAGGTACCTAACTGCTGGCTCTGGATCGACGGCGTGAACAAGCCGAAACTGTGGTTCTACTCTCCGGTGGATTACTGGCATAACGTTGAACCGTTGCCGGACAGTTTCTGGACCGGAGATGTCGAGGTTATCGGCCTGAAAAACGCCGATGAGATTGCGCAGCTGCTCCCTGCACAGCGTGATAATGTCGCCTATATCGGGCCGGTTAATGCACGCGCGGCGCAGCTCGGAATCTCCTCAGACAACATCAACCCTAAAGCGGTCATCGACTTCCTGCACTACCATCGCAGCATCAAAACCGACTATGAACTGGCCTGTCTGCGCCAGGCGCAGAAGCTGGCGGTTGCGGGTCATCGCGCGGCCAAAGAGGCGTTCTCTGCGGGCCTGAGCGAATTTGACATCAATCAGGCTTACCTGACCGCGACCGGCCATCGTGATACCGATGTGCCGTACGGCAATATCATTGCGCTGAATGAACACGCGGCGGTGCTGCACTACACCCACCTGGATCATCAGCCACCGGCGAAACGTCACAGCTTCCTGATTGATGCGGGGGCCGAATATCTGGGCTACGCCGCCGATCTGACCCGCAGCTATGCGGCGCAGAGCAGCTCGCTCTATGCCAGAATGGTGGAGGCGATGAACGCCGAGGAGCTGGCGTTAATCGCCACGCTGAAGCCGGGTGTGCGCTACACCGATTATCATCTTCAGATGCACCAGCGTATTGCGAAGATGTTGCTGAAGTTTGAGCTGGTGCAGGGAATCAGCGAAGAGGCGCTGGTGGCTGAAGATCTGACCGGGCCATTTATGCCACACGGTCTGGGGCATCCGCTGGGCTTGCAGGTGCATGACGTTGCCGGGTTTATGCAGGATGAGCAGGGCACCCATCTCGCCGCCCCTGCGCAGTATCCTTACCTTCGCTGCACCCGCGTGCTGCAACCCGGCATGGTCTTAACCATCGAGCCGGGCTTCTATATTATCGACTCGTTACTGGCGCCGCTGCGTCAGGGCCGTTTCAGTCAGCACTTTAACTGGCAGGCGATTGATGCGCTTCGGCCTTATGGCGGCATTCGCATCGAAGATAACGTGGTGATCCATCCAAACCGCGTTGAAAACATGACCCGCGATCTGCATCTGGCCTGATGGACGCGTTTGATATTCCCGCGCTGGCCGTGAGCATCAGCGAGGAAACCATCAAAAAGAGTCGCTTTATTACGCTGCTGGCGCACACCGGGGGGACAGAGGCCGCGCGCGCCTTTGTCCAGCAGGTGAAAAGCGAGCATCCTGCTGCCCGGCATCACTGCTGGGCCTGGGTGGCGGGCGCGCCGGATGACTCTCAGCAGCTCGGTTTTTCGGATGATGGTGAGCCGTCGGGCACCGCCGGGAAACCGATGCTGGCGCAGCTGATGGGTGCCGGTATTGGCGAGGTGACCGCTGTGGTGGTGCGTTATTACGGCGGCATCATGCTGGGCACCGGTGGCCTAGTGAAGGCGTATGGCGGTGGCGTCCAGCAGGGACTGAAGCAGTTACCGCGACAGCGCAAAGTGCCGATG
Organism: Pantoea sp. M_10; assembly: GCF_008631515.1. Lineage (NCBI taxonomy): Bacteria > Pseudomonadati > Pseudomonadota > Gammaproteobacteria > Enterobacterales > Erwiniaceae > Pantoea > Pantoea sp. M_10. The sequence continues at coordinate 249,830 of NZ_VWUL01000006.1, forward strand.
ATGGTTTTCACGCTGCAATGCGACTATGCACAGCTCAGCGATATCGAACGGCTGGTGCAGCGTTTTGAAGGTAAGGTGACCGACAGCCACTATCAGGATCGTATTGCGCTGACGCTGGCATTGCCTTACGGACAGATCGAGGGGTTCAAAAAAAATCTGTCAGACTTTAGCCGGGGCGCGTTGTCGCTGATCCCGCTCACACCATGATGTTCATCTCTCTTATTTAAAGGAACGGCTGAATGCACTTTCGCGCCATTACCCGCATCGTCGGTCTGCTGGTAATTCTTTTTTCAGTGACAATGATTCTGCCCGGCCTCGTCGCATTAATTTATCGCGATGGCGCGGGACGGGCGTTCAGCCAGACATTTATGATGGCGCTGGTGATCGGCTCGCTGCTGTGGTGGCCGAACCGTAAAAAGAAAACCGAACTCAAACCCCGTGAAGGGTTCCTGATCGTCGTCCTGTTCTGGACGGTGCTGGGCAGCGTAGGGGCCATGCCCTTTATCTTTGCGGAGCAGCCGCATCTTTCTGTCACGGATGCGTTCTTTGAATCTTTCTCGGGCCTGACAACCACCGGAGCCACCACGCTGGTGGGGCTGGACTCGCTGCCTAAGGCCATCCTCTTCTACCGGCAGATGCTGCAGTGGCTGGGCGGGATGGGGATCATCGTGTTAGCGGTAGCTATCCTGCCGATTCTGGGCGTCGGGGGCATGCAGCTCTATCGCGCTGAAATGCCGGGCCCCCTGAAAGACAATAAAATGCGCCCGCGCATCGCCGAGACGGCCAAGACACTCTGGCTGATCTATGTTCTGCTGACCGTAGCCTGCGCGCTGGCACTCTGGCTGGCGGGCATGCCGGCGTTCGATGCTATCGGCCACAGCTTTTCGACCATCGCCATTGGCGGCTTCTCAACTCATGATGCCAGCATCGGCTACTTTAACAGCAGCACCATCAATACTATCGTGGCGGTGTTCCTGCTGATTTCCGGCTGTAACTACGGCCTGCACTTTTCCATGCTAAGCGGACGTAACCTGCGCGTGTACTGGCGGGACCCGGAGTTCCGCATGTTTATCGGCGTTCAGCTGACGCTGGTTCTGATCTGTACGGTGGTGCTCTGGTTCCACAATGTCTATGCCAGCGGCTGGCAGACCCTGAACCAGGCCTTTTTCCAGGTGGTGTCCATGGCGACGACGGCGGGTTTCACGACCGACAGTATCGCTCGCTGGCCGCTGTTCCTGCCGGTTCTGCTGTTGTGCTCAGCTTTCATTGGTGGCTGTGCCGGTTCAACCGGGGGTGGCCTGAAGGTGATCCGCATTCTGCTGTTGTGCAAACAGGGTAACCGCGAGCTTAAGCGTCTGGTTCACCCGAATGCGGTGTACACCATTAAGCTGGGCAATCGTGCGCTGCCGGAGCGTATTCTGGAAGCCGTCTGGGGATTCTTCTCGGCCTATGCGCTGGTGTTCCTGGTGAGCATGCTGGCGATCATCGCCACGGGCGTCGATGACTTCTCCGCTTTTGCTGCCGTTGCCGCGACGCTGAATAACCTCGGGCCGGGCTTAGGCGTCGTGGCAGACAACTTCACGTCGATGAATGATGTGGCGAAATGGATACTTATCTCTACCATGTTGTTCGGGCGTCTCGAGGTTTTCACCTTGCTGGTGCTGTTCACGCCTACTTTCTGGCGTGAATAATTAATAAGGATGCTGACATGAAAGCGCTGATTCTCTATTCCACCCGCGACGGGCAAACGCAGAAGATTGCTTCCGCTCTTGCGGAGACCATCCGGCAGCAGCAGCCGTGTGATGTGCTGAACATCCAGGATGCCGCTGTGCCTGACTGGACACTGTATGATCGCGTACTGATTGGCGCCTCGATCCGCTATGGCCATTTTCAGCCGGTCGTCGAGACCTTCGTTAAGCAACATCTCCCTGCGCTGCAGCAGCGTACCAGCGGTTTCTTTTCGGTAAACCTCACGGCACGCAAACCTGAGAAGCGTACTCCTGAAACGAATGCCTATACCCGGAAGTTCTTATTGCAGTCTCCATGGCAGCCTGACTGCTGTGCCGTATTCGCAGGGGCACTCTATTATCCCCGCTATCGCTGGTTTGACCGTGTGATGATTCAGCTGATTATGCGTATGACCGGCGGTGAAACCGATGCAACGAAAGAAGTGGAATACACGGACTGGCAACAGGTGAGCCGTTTTGCCCATGAATTTGCACAGTTACCAGGCAAATCGTAGCGAAATAGCGCGATTCGGTGAAAATTACTTCGAACAGTAATCTTTTCGCAATAAACGCTTGTCAGGCCGCGCGAACTCCCTATAATGCGCCTCCATCGACACGGCACAACGGCTTACGGAATGCGGTGTTGAGAGGTTCAGGAGACTGACCCGCCGGAGAAAAACTTCTGAAAAAAGAGGTTGACTCTGAAGGAGGAAAGCGTAATATACGCCACCTCGCGACAGGACGCTAACGCACTGTTCGCACTGCTCTTTAACAATTTATCAGACAATCTGTGTGGGCACTCGCAGGATTGATATCAGCGTCCTTGGACGCACAAAAATATCAAAGCCTCACGAGTGAACACATAATGAAATTCATTATGACGTTTTACAGATGAGCACCGCTGAACTGGTTTCAGCAAATCAAACTTTAAATTGAAGAGTTTGATCATGGCTCAGATTGAACGCTGGCGGCAGGCCTAACACATGCAAGTCGGACGGTAGCACAGAGAGCTTGCTCTTGGGTGACGAGTGGCGGACGGGTGAGTAATGTCTGGGGATCTGCCCGATAGAGGGGGATAACCACTGGAAACGGTGGCTAATACCGCATAACGTCGCAAGACCAAAGAGGGGGACCTTCGGGCCTCTC
>NZ_VWUL01000007.1:0-238160 GCF_008631515.1 Pantoea sp. M_10
CGCTGAGGCAAGGCGGCAACCGAGCGATGTGAAGGAGCATACTGACGTATGTGACTGAGCAGCGGGAGGGCGGCCAACGCAGCATCAGCACAGAAGACACAGGACAGAGCACAAAGAATTTGCCTGGTGGCTTTAGCGCGGTGGTCCCACCTGACCCCATGCCGAACTCAGAAGTGAAACGCCGTAGCGCCGATGGTAGTGTGGGGCCTCCCCATGCGAGAGTAGGGAACTGCCAGGCATCAATTTAAGACCAGTACGCTGGTCGTGACCACTCCGGTGACGCGGAGCGGGCGAAATACCTGAAGTCAGCGCAAGCGGACCTCAGTACAGAATCGGTGGAGCGGTAGTTCAGTTGGTTAGAATACCTGCCTGTCACGCAGGGGGTCGCGGGTTCGAGCCCCGTCCGTTCCGCCACCCTATTTAGGGGCGTAGTTCAATTGGTAGAGCACCGGTCTCCAAAACCGGGTGTTGGGGGTTCGAGTCCCTCCGCCCCTGCCAGAAAACGATCCTTTGCTTCGGCAAAGGATTTTTTTTGCTTATAAAAAAGCAAAAAAGAAAAACCAGCTAAATCTAACTGGTCTCTGATCTCTCTTCTTTCTGCACGCCTGCCTGCTAATTCAGCTGTTTTGCCTGACCAGAATCGGGAATTTAAGCAGCTGACGGATATGCGCCTGCTGATCGCTGTTCTGCAACCAGACCGCATAAAGCGGACGAACGGCGACCGGTGCGTCCGGCATCACCATCAGTTCACTGTATACGCTTTGCCAGAAGTCTGGCAGAAACGCGCATGCACCCGTAGTGTAGAGCAGTTCACGGGTAACATGTGCCGATGTCGTGGTCAGCACCGGCACATCATCAGCGCCAGAGAGGTAGCTCTGATGCTGATGGAAATCGGCTCCCCACTCCAGCTTGATGTAGTCATACTTTTCGCGCTTTTCGCTCTGGCGGGCACAGAACAGTGCCAGCGAAATATGGCCAATCTGCTGGCTGGTTAATTCATCCATCTTAGGCGCTTCAGTGGTAATCAACAGATCCAGCTGACGCTCATGAAGCTGCTTAACCAGCAGATGCCGCTGCGCCACGCGTGCTTCTAAATGCAGGCTCTCACGATTCTCATACAGCGTCTGAAGCCAGGGCGTCAGATAGGCCTCCCAGAGCGATGCGCTGGCACCTATCGAGAGCTCATGATGCTGCTCAGTATGAGAAACCTCCTTCTTCGCCATTATCCAGGTGCTCATCAGGCTTTCCGCATAAGGAAGCAGTCGCTCCCCGGCGGCAGTCAGACGTATGTTGTTGCGATGCCGGGTAAAAAGGTTAACGCCGAGCTGATTCTCCAGCTGACGGATGCGAAAACTGACAGCAGATTGCGTAAGGTAAAGGGCTTCAGCAGCACGCCCGAAATGACGTGTTCTGCTCACTTCAAGGAAAGTTTTCAGTAATTCCGTATCCACAACGCGCTCCCAAAAATTGTTTGTCGTATAGATTTAAATGTTTTGTTTTACACTCTGTCAAGCCTATCTAATACTCCGCGCCATTAACAGCACGGCATTAGAGAATCAGGAGCGTGTAACATGGCGGAAAGCTTCTTAACAGAGAATCGTTTCTTTGATAACAAACATTACCCGCGTGGTTTCTCACGCCACGGTGACTTTACTATTAAAGAAGCCCAGCTTCTGGAACGCCACGGTTTCGCCTTTAATGAGCTGGATTTATCGAAGCGTGAGCCTGCAACAGAAGAAGAACGTTTGTTTATCGAAGTGTGTCGTGGCGTGCGTGAGCCGCAGACGGAAGCTGAGCGTGTATGGTCAAAGTATATGACCCGCATCAAGCGTCCTAAGCGTTTTCACACGCTGTCTGGCGGTAAGCCGCAGATGGACACCGTTGAAGACTACAGCGACAGCGACGATTAACAGAAAGGGGCGAGAGCCCCTTTTTTATTGCAGGCTGTTATGCAGATGGATCATTAATCGATCAATCGCGCGATAGCTGACCGCCTCCTGCAGATGGAGGCGGGTAATCTCTTTCTCTCCGGCCAGATCGGCCACGGTGCGCGCCACTTTTAAAATTCGCTGCCAGGCTCGCACAGATAACCCCAGTTTTTCCAGCACAGACTCCAGCCATTCGGCATCCTCTTTTTCAGGCTGGCACCAGCGCAGGATTTCCGCATTATTCAGATGCGCGTTAATTTTACCTGCGCGGGCGAGCTGGATCGCTCGCGCCGCAACGACCCGCTGACGAACCTGCTCAGAACTTTCAGCGGCCGGTCGCTGGCCACTGAGCATGCCACCGGGCAACAGCGGCACCTCCAGCGAAAGATCAAAGCGATCCAGAAACGGACCTGATAACTTACTGAGATAACGCAGGATCTGCTGAGGCGAGCAGCGATTGTGCTGTCCCTGATAATGCCCGGTTGGCCCGGGATTCATGGCAGCAATCAGCTGAAACCGTGCCGGGAACGTGACCTTTGCCCGGGCTCGCGAAATGGCGATGAGGCCTGACTCCAGTGGCTCACGCAGTGAATCCAGCACCCTGCGGTCAAATTCCGGTAATTCATCCAGAAACAGCACGCCATTATGCGCCAGGGAGATCTCTCCGGGCCGCGGCAGTGACCCTCCGCCAACCAGAGCATAGAGAGACGCGCTGTGATGAGGCGACCTGAAAGGCCGGCTACGCCACTGTCGGTGCAGGGCAGTGCTGTTTATCAGGCTGGCTATCGCCGCACACTCCAGCGCTTCCTGGTCGCTTAAGGCGGGCATGATGCCAGGCAGACGGGTTGCGAGCATCGTTTTGCCGGTGCCAGGCGGCCCAATCAGTAACAGGTTATGCCCGCCCGCCGCGGTGATCTCCAGTGCTCTGCGCCCCTGCTGCTGACCGATGATATCCGCGAGATCGTCCCCAGGCGTGGCATGCTGATGCTCAGGGTAGGGAGCCGGTGATAATGTCAGCGTATCACGGAGAAAAGCGCAGACCTCACTGAGGTGAGCGGCGACCAGTGACGCTCCCTCACGAATCAGCCCGGCGTCACGCTGATTTTCCGCAGAGAGAACCAGCTGTCGTCCAGCCTGAAGGGCCATCATGGCCGCAGGAATTGCCCCCTGAACGGCACATAGCGCGCCATCCAGCGCCAGTTCACCCAGAAACTCAAAGTGCAACAGCTTATCCGCAGGAAGCTGCTCTGAGGCGACCAGAATGGCAATTGCCATGGGCAGGTCATAGCGCCCGCCCTCTTTGGGTAAATCCGCTGGTGCCAGATTGATGGTGACCCGTCTGGCCGGGAAGGTAAAACCGCTGTTGATAATGGCGCTGCGAACCCGTTCACGCGCCTCTTTGACCGTGGTTTCAGGCAGACCCACCAGCGTCAGTGCAGGCAGGCCATTACTGATGTGAGCCTCAATGGTCACCAGCGGCGCTTCCACGCCTAATGCTGCGCGGGTCAGAACTTTAGACAATGACATACTCACTCCTTGTTGCCATCAGTCTGATCAGCACCCAAAAGGAAAGCGAGTACGCCTTCTGATGATTCCGACGCACTGCACAAGAAATTGAAGTCACTTTCACTGACTCTCATCGTGCTGCGAAACTGCACGTAAATTCAGCAGAACATCATTACGTCAGTAAAGTGATGAATATTTATCATCTTGTAATTATTACTTGTATTACAAATCGATAGGACGGGATTTAATCTCCCGCGCTAAAAAAAACCTGCAAAAAAAGTTGTGTTATGGCCCCTGACTATGATAACTCTGTAGGCATTACTTCGAACACGTAAAAGAATTGAACAACACATGAAAGCCCTTCTACAAGTGATTAGCCTGGTCGTGATTAGCGTGGTGGTGGTTATTAACCTACCGTGCGGGGCAACGCTTGGAGAAAGAAAGGCTTAAAAATCAAGCCTCGAATCCGAAAAAACCCCCGCACCGAAAGGTCCGGGGGTTTTTTTTCGACCCGGGGAAATATCAGTAAATCTGCAAGGAACAAACAATGAACAGTAGCATAAAATTCTGTTGTTCCCGTCAGGACACAGGAGAATAGCGATGACAGGTGCTCAGTGGGTAGTTCAGGCTTTACGTGCGCAGGGTGTTGATACCGTATTTGGTTACCCTGGCGGCGCCATCATGCCGGTTTACGACGCGCTATACGATGGCGGCGTGGAACACCTACTGTGCCGTCATGAGCAGGGTGCGGTTATGGCCGCGATTGGCTATGCGCGCTCCACCGGCAAAACCGGTGTCTGTATTGCCACCTCCGGCCCTGGCGCTACCAACCTGATCACCGGTCTGGCTGATGCCATGATGGACTCCGTGCCGATCGTTGCGGTAACCGGTCAGGTCTCGTCTGCGTTTATCGGTACTGACGCTTTCCAGGAGATCGACGTGCTGGGGCTGTCCCTGGCCTGCACCAAACATAGCTTCCTGGTTGAGTCGCTGGATGAGCTGCCCGCTATCATGGCTGAGGCTTTTGCCATGGCGCAGTCAGGGCGTCCGGGTCCGGTACTGGTTGATATTCCCAAAGATATTCAGATTGCGCAGGGTGAACCCGCACCGCATCTGGTTTCGGTTGAGGAGGAAGAGTCGCTGCCGCATCATGCTATCCGCGAGGCGCGGGCAATAATGACCCAGGCCAGAAAACCGATGCTCTATGTTGGCGGAGGCGTGGGCATGGCGCAGGCGGTTCCGGCACTGCGTGCATTCGCAGCAGAAACCGGCATCCCTGCCGTTGCGACCCTGAAAGGTCTGGGCAGCGTCGATGCGCAGAGCGAGGTTTATCTGGGCATGCTGGGGATGCACGGCACCAAAGCCGCTAACTATGCTGTTCAGGCGTGTGACCTGCTGATTGCGGTCGGTGCCCGTTTTGACGATCGGGTGACCGGCAAGCTGGATACCTTCGCGCCGCACGCCAGCGTGATTCATCTCGACATCGACCCCGCAGAGTTAAATAAGTTACGTCGCGCGCACGTCTCACTGCAGGGCGATCTCAACGCGCTGCTGCCCGCGCTGAGTCAGCCTTTGCACATCGACGCCTGGCGCGACGAGGTGAAGGCACTCAAGGCCAGTCATGCCTGGCGCTACGATCATCCAGGCGAGGCAATCTATGCACCGCTGCTGCTGAAGCAGCTCTCCGAGCGCAAACCGGACAGTGCGGTGGTCACCACCGATGTCGGACAGCACCAGATGTGGACGGCCCAGCATATGGCCTTCAGCGCGCCGGAGAACTTCATCACCTCCAGTGGCTTAGGCACGATGGGCTTTGGTTTGCCTGCCGCCATCGGTGCACAGGTCGCCCGCCCGGAAGATACGGTGATCTGCGTCTCGGGCGACGGCTCAATCATGATGAATATTCAGGAGCTGGGCACCATTAAGCGCGGAAAGCTGCCGGTCAAAATCGTGCTGCTGGATAACCAGCGTCTGGGCATGGTGCGTCAGTGGCAGCAGCTCTTCTTCGATGGTCGCTACAGCGAAACCAATCTCTCTGACAATCCCGACTTCCTCACGCTGGCCAGCGCTTTCAATATTCCCGGCCAGCGCATTACCCGTAAAGATCAGGTCGACGCCGCACTTGATGCTCTGCTGAACAGCGAAGGTCCTTACTTCCTGCATGTTGCAATTGATGAGCATGAAAACGTCTGGCCACTGGTACCGCCGGGTGCCAGCAATGCAAACATGATGGAGAAAACCGTATGAACCAGCATCAATTGTCTATCGAAGCCCGCTTCCGCCCTGAAATATTGGAGCGCATTTTACGCGTCGTGCGCCACCGCGGTTTTCAGGTCTGTTCTATGAACATGGCCTCAGTCGCCAACGCGGAAAACATTAATATTGAAATGACCGTTGCCAGCCAGCGCTCCGTCGATTTACTGTCTTCGCAGTTAAGTAAATTGATTGACGTTGCATGCGTTCAGATTCAACAACAGACAACACAACAAATCCGCGCCTAGCCGCGAGAGGGAATAACAATGAGCACGAAGAAAGCAGACTTTATTTGGTTCAATGGCGAGATGGTTAAGTGGGAAGAGGCGAAGGTCAGCGTCATGTCCCACGCGTTGCACTATGGCACGTCGGTGTTTGAAGGCGTCCGCTGCTACGACTCTCACAAAGGACCGGTTGTGTTCCGCCACCGTGAACACATGCAACGTCTGCACGACTCCGCCAAAATCTACCGTTTCCCGATTAAAAGCAGCGTTGATGAGCTGATGGAAGCGTGCCGCGAAGTCATCCGCGTGAACAAACTGAAAAGTGCTTATATCCGTCCGCTGGCCTTCGTGGGCGATGTGGGCCTGGGCGTGAACCCGCCAGATGGCTTTACCACCGACGTGATCATTGCAGCCTTCCCGTGGGGCGCGTACCTGGGTGCGGAAGCTCTGGAAAACGGCATTGATGCTATGGTCTCCTCCTGGAGCCGTGTGGCGCCGAATACCCTGCCAACTGCCGCAAAAGCGGGCGGTAACTATCTCTCCTCACTGCTGGTGGGCAGCGAAGCCCGTCGTCACGGCTATCAGGAAGGTATCGCGCTGGATACCAATGGCCTGATCTCAGAAGGTGCGGGCGAAAACCTGTTTGAAGTGAAAGATGGCGTGCTCTTTACCCCGCCATTCACCTCTTCAGCTCTGCCGGGCATTACCCGCGATGCCATCATCACCCTGGCGCGTGATATGGGCATTGAAGTGCGCGAGCAGACCCTGTCGCGTGAATCCCTCTATCTGGCTGATGAAGTGTTTATGTCTGGTACCGCTGCAGAAATTACCCCGGTGCGCAGCGTTGACCGCATTCAGGTGGGCGAAGGCAAATGTGGTCCGGTGACCAAACGCATCCAGCAGGCCTTCTTTGGTCTGTTCACCGGCGAAACCGAAGACAAATGGGGCTGGTTAGATCCGGTTAATCCATAATCAGATACAGCGCGGACGTCATCTGACGTCCGCGAGCTTTTTCTTACTGGAGTAAATAGAGCATGCCTAAGTACCGTTCCGCCACCACCACCCACGGCCGTAATATGGCGGGTGCCCGTGCCTTATGGCGCGCGACAGGAATGACCGATGACGATTTCGGTAAGCCGATTATCGCTGTGGTTAACTCATTCACCCAATTTGTCCCGGGCCACGTTCACCTGCGTGACCTTGGTAAACTGGTCGCCGAGCAGATCGAAGCATCAGGCGGTGTGGCTAAAGAGTTCAACACGATCGCGGTGGATGACGGTATTGCCATGGGTCATGGCGGCATGCTGTATTCACTGCCTTCGCGCGAACTGATTGCTGACTCGGTCGAGTACATGGTGAACGCACACTGCGCCGACGCCATGGTCTGTATCTCCAACTGCGACAAAATCACGCCGGGGATGCTGATGGCGTCACTGCGCCTCAATATCCCGGTGATCTTCGTTTCAGGCGGACCGATGGAAGCCGGTAAAACCAAGCTTTCTGACCAGATCATCAAGCTGGATCTGGTGGATGCGATGATTCAGGGTGCCAACCCGAACGTCAGCGACGCCGACAGTGAGCAGATCGAACGCTCTGCCTGTCCGACCTGCGGCTCCTGCTCAGGCATGTTTACCGCGAACTCAATGAACTGCCTGACCGAAGCACTCGGCCTGTCGCAGCCAGGCAACGGCTCCCTGCTGGCCACCCACGCCGATCGTAAAGAGCTGTTCATCAACGCCGGTAAGCGCATCGTCAGCCTGACCAAACGTTACTATGAACAGGATGACGTCAACGTGCTGCCGCGGAGCATCGCCAACAAGGCCGCTTTCGAAAACGCCATGACGCTGGATATCGCCATGGGCGGTTCCACTAATACCGTACTGCACCTGCTGGCAGCCGCGCAGGAAGGCGATATCGACTTCAATATCTCTGACATCGATCGCCTGTCACGCAAAGTCCCTCAGCTCTGTAAAGTCGCGCCAAGTACCCCGAAATACCACATGGAAGATGTGCATCGCGCGGGTGGTGTCTACGCGATTCTCGGCGAGCTGGATCGCGCAGGTCTGTTCGACAGCAGCGCCCGAAATATCCTGCAGCAGACGATGCGTGAAACGCTGGATCAGTACGACATCATGCTGACCAGCGATCAGGCGGTAAAAGAGATGTTCCGTGCCGGTCCGGCGGGCATCCGTACCACCCAGGCATTCTCGCAGAGCTGCCGCTGGGACACGCTGGATGATGACCGTGCTGAAGGCTGTATCCGTACCCGCGAAAACGCCTATTCGCAGGATGGTGGTCTGGCCGTACTTTACGGCAACATCGCAGAAGATGGCTGTATCGTTAAAACCGCAGGCGTAGACAAAGAGATCCTGACCTTCACCGGCCCGGCTAAAGTCTACGAAAGTCAGGATGATGCTGTTGAAGCGATCCTGGGCGGCAAAGTGGTGGCGGGCGACGTGGTCGTTATCCGCTACGAAGGGCCAAAAGGCGGGCCGGGTATGCAGGAGATGCTCTATCCGACCACCTATCTGAAATCGATGGGACTGGGCAAAAGCTGCGCCCTGATCACCGACGGTCGTTTCTCTGGCGGCACCTCCGGTCTCTCTATCGGTCACGCCTCACCTGAAGCGGCAAACGGCGGCACCATTGCGCTGGTGAAAGATGGCGACACCATTGAGATCGACATCCCGAACCGCGGCATCAGACTTGCCGTGCCGGATAACGAACTGCACGCCCGCCGCGAAGAGCAGCAGGCACGTGGCGATGCGGCCTATACGCCGATCAATCGTCAGCGTGAAGTCTCGTTCGCGCTGCGTGCTTACGCCTCACTTGCGACCAGTGCTGATAAAGGCGCTGTCCGCGACAAGAGCAAGCTGGGAGGCTGACCATGGCCGAGTCTCAACCGCTACCCGACGCACCCTGCGGCGCCGAGTATTTGCGCGCGGTGTTGCGTTCACCGGTGTACGAAGTCGCACAGGTAACGCCGCTGCAGAAGATGGAAAAAATCTCATCGCGTCTTGGCAACACCATTCTGGTGAAGCGGGAGGATCGCCAGCCGGTGCACAGCTTCAAGCTGCGCGGTGCTTACGCGATGATTGCCGGCCTGAACGAAGAGCAGAAAGCGCGCGGCGTGGTAACGGCCTCCGCCGGTAACCATGCACAGGGCGTGGCACTCTCCGCCAGCAAGCTGGGCATTAAGTCACTGATCGTGATGCCGCTGGCGACAGCCGATATCAAGGTAGATGCGGTGCGCGCGTTTGGCGGTGAGGCTTACCTGTTTGGTGCCAACTTTGATGAGGCGAAAGCTAAAGCGATCGAACTGTCGGAACAGCGCGGCTACACCTTCGTGCCACCGTTTGACCATCCGGCAGTGATTGCCGGACAGGGCACGCTGGCGATGGAGTTGCTGCAACAGGATGCGCATCTGGATCGGGTCTTTGTCCCGGTTGGCGGGGGCGGTCTGGCAGCCGGTGTGGCGGTGCTGATTAAACAGCTGATGCCGCAAATCAAAGTGATTGCGGTGGAGTCAGAAGATTCAGCCTGTCTGAAGGCGGCGCTGGAGGCGGGTCAGCCGGTCGATCTGCCCCGCGTCGGGCTGTTTGCCGAAGGCGTGGCTGTGAAGCGTATCGGCAGCGAAACCTTCCGGCTCTGTCAGGCCTACATCGATGACATCATCACCGTCGACAGCGATGCCATCTGCGCAGCAATGAAGGACCTGTTCGAAGATGTCCGTGCCGTGGCGGAGCCTTCCGGGGCGCTGGCGCTGGCGGGCATGAAGAAGTATATCCAGCAGCATGAGATCAAAGGCGAACGGCTGGCGCATGTCTTATCCGGGGCCAACGTCAATTTTCACGGCCTGCGATACGTCTCTGAGCGCTGCGAGCTGGGCGAACAGCGTGAGGCGCTGCTGGCTGTGACCATCCCGGAACAGCAGGGGAGCTTTTTACGCTTCTGCCAGACGCTGGGCGGGCGTGCCATCACGGAGTTCAATTACCGCTACGCTGACGCGGATAAAGCCTGCATCTTTGTTGGTGTCAGGCTGACCCGTGGCGTCGAGGAGCGCAGCGAGATTATCAGCGAACTGACCCACGGCGGCTATCAGGTGGTCGATCTCTCTGATGATGAGATGGCAAAGCTGCACGTGCGTTACATGGTGGGCGGACGACCTTCCAAACCGCTGCGTGAACGGCTTTTCAGCTTTGAATTTCCGGAGGCACCCGGCGCGTTGCTGAAGTTTCTGCAGACGCTTGGCACGCACTGGAATATCTCGCTGTTTCACTACCGCAGCCACGGCACTGATTATGGCCGCGTGCTGGCGGCCTTTGAACTGGGCAGCGATGAGCCGCGTTTCGAAGAGCATCTCACCGATCTGGGCTATGACTTTCATGATGAAAGCCAGAACCCGGCGTTCCGCTTCTTCCTGTCAGGCAACTGATTACAGCTGGCTCCAGAAGGCACTGATCAGCGGCTCACCGAGCCGCTTTTTTTGTACGCAGATGCCGAGTTCAAACGGCGCGACCGATTCAACATTTTCCAGCATCATCACGCGGTTACGCACCGGTTCCGGGCTGTTTTCCAGCACCACATGCGGCAGCAACGCAATGCCACATCCCAGCGCCACCATCGAGACAATCGCTTCATGCCCCGACACCGTGGCGTAAATCAGCGGGTTAGGAATGCGATGGCGGCGGAACCAGAGATCGATACGCCGCCGTGCCGGGCCCTGGTCCGGCAGAATAAACGGAATCTGTGCCCAGTCTGGCTGTGGCTGTGTAGCCTGAGTGCGAACGGCACAGGGTAAGGCGGGCGCAATCAGGACCAGCGGGATCAGCCCCAGTGGCATAAAATCAATGCTGGCTGGCAGCGTTTCAGGGCGTCCGGCAATCGCCAGATCGGCATCACCGGAGTGAACTTTTTCCAGCGCATCTGCGGCATCGCCGGTATTCAGTTTAATTTCCACCTGTGGATGTTCGGCGCGAAAGCGGTCGAGGATGGGCGGCAGATGGCTGTAGGCCGCCGTTACCGAGCAGAACAGCCGCAGCTCGCCGCTGAGTGACGGACCATTGAGATCCATGACATGACGCAGTTGCTGATACTGCAGCAGCGTCTGCTGGGCAAACTGACGCAGGCGTTCGCCCGCCTCCGTCAGCGTGACGGTACGGTTATCACGCAGAAACAGCGCATGGCCGACATCCTCTTCAAGCCGCTGGATCTGGCGTGACAGCGTGGAAGGGCTGACGTGCATAGCACGCGCGCTGCGCCCGAAGTGGCAGCTTTCTGCCAGATGAAGAAACAGTTTCAGATCCCGTAAATCCATGTGCGCGTCGCCTCTGGGTGGTGTTGCATTTATTGCAATGTGACGTTGTTAATATATCAATTTAAGCAACAGAATTCCTGTCATATGATGGGGTCATTCGCGGCGCTGCATGACACGCCGTTCCTGAACAAAAAAAGCAAACACAACTTACCGGAGTACCCATGGCTAACTATTTCAACACACTGAATCTGCGCAATCAGCTGGCGCAATTAGGCAAATGTCGTTTCATGGCGCGCAATGAGTTCGCAGATGGTGCGAGTTTCCTGAAGGGCAAAAAAGTCGTTATCGTTGGCTGTGGCGCACAGGGCCTGAACCAGGGTCTGAACATGCGTGATTCCGGTCTGGATGTCGCCTATGCACTGCGTGCTGAAGCGATTGCTGAGAAACGCCCTTCATGGCGCAAAGCGACCGATAACGGTTTCAAAGTGGGAACCTACGAAGAGCTGATCCCGCAGGCGGACCTGGTGGTAAACCTGACGCCAGACAAACAGCACTCTGCGGTGGTTCAGGCTGTTCAGCCGCTGATGAAAGATGGCGCTGCGCTGGGCTACTCACACGGCTTCAACATCGTTGAAGTGGGCGAGAGCATTCGTAAAGATATCACCGTCGTCATGGTGGCACCGAAGTGTCCGGGTACAGAAGTGCGTGAAGAGTATAAGCGTGGCTTCGGTGTTCCGACCCTGATCGCCGTTCACCCGGAAAATGATCCAAAAGGCGAAGGCATGGCGATTGCTAAAGCCTGGGCAGCCGCAACCGGTGGCGATCGTGCTGGCGTGCTGGAATCCTCTTTCGTGGCAGAAGTCAAATCTGACCTGATGGGTGAGCAGACCATTCTGTGTGGCATGCTGCAGGCGGGTTCACTGCTCTGCTTCGACAAGCTGGTGGCGGAAGGTCATGACGCGGCTTACACCGAAAAACTGATTCAGTTCGGCTGGGAAACCATCACCGAATCGCTGAAGTTCGGCGGCATCACCCTGATGATGGATCGCCTCTCTAATCCGGCAAAAATCCGTGCATACGCGCTGTCTGAGCAGCTGAAAACCATCATGGCTCCGCTGTTCCAGAAGCACATGGATGACATCATCTCGGGTGAATTCTCTTCCGGTATGATGGCCGACTGGGCGAACGACGACAAAAACCTGCTCACCTGGCGTGAAGAGACCGGTAAAACTGCGTTCGAAAATGCGCCGCAGTTTGAAGGTAAGATCGACGAGCAGGAGTACTACGACAAAGGTGTCGTCATGGTCGCCATGGTCAAAGCGGGCGTGGAGCTGGCGTTTGAAACCATGGTTGATGCGGGCATCATCGAAGAGTCTGCTTACTATGAATCCCTGCACGAGCTGCCGCTGATTGCTAACACCATTGCCCGTAAGCGTCTGTACGAAATGAACGTGGTTATCTCTGATACCGCCGAATATGGTAACTACCTGTTCTCCTTCGCCGCTGTACCGCTGCTGAAAGAGTTCATGACCACGCTGCAGCCAGGCGACCTGGGTAAAGCCACTGAGGGAACGCAGGTAGACAACGCGCAGCTGCGTGACGTCAACGAAGCGGTTCGCCAGCATCCGATTGAAATCGTGGGCCGCAAACTGCGTGGCTACATGACCGACATGAAGCGTATCGCTGTCGCAGGCTGATAAGCGGCACCCCCGTTTTCATCAAAACAAACCCCGGCTTGCCGGGGTTTTTTGTTTGTGAACACTGCCTGAGAAGTTCGCTGGTGGAACGGTGCCTGCACTGCCTGCTTCGCTGTGAGACCGAGCCTGCACAGGCAACACGGTCAGATCGGAAAGCGCTTAAGCCAATCCCTGGCCGCTCGGCCCGCGCGATTACGCACCTCATCCCTGAGGTGCGCCCGTAAACGGGCCAACGCGTTGCGTTGTTCAAAAACGCTCCCGGCGTTTTTATCCGGGCGGCGGGACGCTTTCCTCTTCTGCCCGTGTTCCCTGTGCCCTTAAGCTTCTGCATTGCTGCCAGAATAACCCTGCCCATTAGCACGATGAAGGATCTTCAAACAGACAGCCAACTTAAAGCGATGGGAGCATACGCCTGTAGCCAAAGCATAGCGGGCCAGGGATGGCCCGCGCTGAGCCCGCCACGGATGGCGTCTTTTGCGTCTTTGCGGAGGGCGTATGCTCCCTGAGCCTGTAGCCTGACCATAAGGCGATGTTTTTAAACTCCTTAGGGTCAAAGTATGCTCCCTAAGCTGCCTTAGATTGACTAAACCCAACCCATAAAAAAACCCGGCATCTGCCGGGTTTTACTGACCTTCATCCCACCGGACTATACGTCATACAGCGTCTGGTGACGCGTCTCTTTACAGGCGAGCAACGCAATCAGTGTCAGCACCGCCATCGACGCCAGATAGAACCCTACCGCCTGTAAGCCATAACTGGCATTCAGCCAGGTCGCGATATAAGGCGCAACCGAGGCACCCAGAATCGAGGAGAGATTGTAGGAGAACGAGGCACCGGTATAACGCACTTCGGTCGGAAACAGCTCCGGCAGCAGTGCGCCCATCGGGCCAAACGTCAGCCCCATAATGCTCAGACCCAGCAGCAGGAACGCCATCACCAGCGCCTGTGAACCCGAACCGAGCATCGCCGGGAACAGGAACGAAAACGCGATAATCATCAGCGTGATGGTAATCATGGTCTTGCGACGACCAAAGCGATCCGCCAGCACGCCCGCAATCGGCACCATCACGCCAAAGCCAATGACCGCCAGCATCAGCATCCACAGCATACTGTTACGCGGAATGCCCAGACCCGCTGGCGCTGGCGTGGTGCCGTAACTCATTGAATAAACCGTCATGATATAGAACAGCGTATAGGTCGCCAGCATGATAAAGGTGCCGAGAATGGTGGCAGTCAGGTGCCTGCTCAGCAGCGCCGCAATCGGTACCCGAACCTGCTTCTGCTCTTTCTGCACTTTGGCAAACACCGGACTTTCATGCAGCGAAACGCGCACATAGAGGCCAATCAGCACCAGTACGGCAGAGAGAATGAAGGGAACGCGCCAGCCCCACTGCATAAACTGCTCGTCAGTCAGCAGCCACGAGAGCAGCAGAAAGGTGCCGTTAGCAAAGAAAAAGCCGATCGGCGCGCCCAGCTGCGGGAAGGAGCCATAGAGCGCACGCTTCTTCGCCGGAGCATTTTCTGTTGCCAGCAGCGCTGCGCCACCCCATTCGCCGCCCAGGCCCAGCCCCTGACCAAAACGCGCCAGCGCCAGCAGCAGCGGCGCCATCACACCAATGGTTTCATAGCCCGGCAGCAGGCCAATCACCACGGTGGAGATCCCCATGGTCAGCAGCGAGGCAACCAGGGTGGCCTTACGTCCTACGCGGTCGCCAAAGTGACCAAACAGGGCAGAGCCAATCGGACGCGCAATAAAGGCGATAGCGAAGGTGGCGAGCGACTGTAGCGTGGCGACGGTGGCATCACCCTGCGGGAAGAAAATATGGGGAAAAACAATCACCGCAGCCGTGGCATAAATATAAAAGTCGAAGAATTCGATGGCCGTGCCGACCAGTGAGGCTATCACCACTTTACTGCGTGAGTTAACCGGTGCGGGGTCCTGCTGTTTGTCGAGTGTGTCTGAGAGGGAGGCTTGCATAACTGTTTCTTATTTGTAAATACAGACAAAGAATCTTACGCACCTGACTGACCGCATTCAATGGCGAAAACCCGCGCCGCGCCTGGCTTCAGCGGGCAAAAAGAGGATAATTTCTGTGGTGCGGCGAATGCCGGGTGATACCGGGGTAAACCGGACGATATCTGGCGGGATACTCTGTGAAAGGGCTAAATAAAAGTGACCCCTCAGCTATTCATCCTGTTATCTGAATAAAAAATAGCCGAGGGGAGGTGTTTTCCGCTGTTGTTAACAGATCAGGACGTTTTGCGTCGTGCTGCGCTGCCCGCTTCAGGCATCTGCGGATCGTCTTTATATTTAGCTGTGGCGATCCAGGCCGCACAGAACAGCGTCAGACGGGCGAAGAAGTAGAAGAACGCCATCAGGCCGAGCACGGAACCAAAGGCCGCTCCTGAAGGGGAGGTTGCCAGCTTTGGCAGGGTCAGTGTCATGACAAACTTGATCACCTCAAAACCGATGGCCGCCAGCAGCGTCCCGCGGAACAGCGCCTTCTTGCGTGGCTTATGTCGTGGCAGGATCCAGAAAATCCAGAGAAACAGCAGGTAGTTAGCCAGCACAGAAATCGAGGTGGCGATAATAGTCATCGCAGGCCGCAACCAGTCGATGCCATCCAGCCCCAGGGCGCTCACGATGGTCGCCTGGGCAGACCCCGCCACTGAGGTCAGCGAAAGCGTAATGATCAGGGCCAGCATCAGGCCGGTCAGCGACAGGAAATCACGGATGTAGCGTTTCCAGATCTTCTCCTGGTCATCAGGATTGCGTTCCCAGACGTCGCGCGACTGGGCGCGAATGGCTTCCCGCAGATTCCCCATCCAGTTCAGACCGGAATAGAGCGCCAGCAGTAAACCGGAGATCCCCACCGTGGCGCGCTGCTGAATGGCGGTATTCACCGTATTCTTCAGCGTGGTCGCCAGCGTCGGGTCGCTGATGCTGCTGACGATCTTATTGATGATATCGGTCAGCAGATCCGGATTGGAGGCGAGTACAAAACCCACAGCGGCAAACGACACCATCAGAATCGGGATCAGCGATAAAAATGAGAAATAGGTAATGGCCGCACCAAACTGGCTGCCGAGCCGGTCGTTAAAGCGCTCAAGGGCACGGATAAAATGCGCCACCGCCGGAATGGCCTGAAACCAGGCGGCAAAACGCGACACGCGGACAATCGACTGGTCCACGGTCTGATTGCCGGTTTTAATGTCGATAAGCGGTTTCTCTGGCTGTGTATCCTGCGAATGTTCCTGCTTGTCTGTCATAGACCTTCACTGTCCTGTTTGTCATTAAAATCAGAGTATAGTCGCTCAGGTGACGTACTCCTGCAGCACCTGACTCAGCCACTCCATAAAAACCCGCACGCGACGCGCCACATTGCGCCGGTGCGGATAGAGCAGGTGGATCGGCATGGGCCTGGCGGGGAAGCGATGCAGCACCTCGACCAGCTCGCCGTTTTCCAGCAGGGGCTGAATGCCGGCCGCCGGCACCTGAATAATGCCTAATCCAGCCAGACAGGCGGCGCGGTAGGTTTCGGTGCTGTTCACGGTTACCGCGCCGCCGGTGTGAACATAGTGGCACTGCCTGCCATCAAAATATTCAAAACCCGGTGCGGCCTGGCCCAGCTGCTGGCTGTAGTGGACCATCGCATGCTGCGACAGCTCCTCCAGCCGGACCGGCATCCCGAAACGCGAAAGGTAGCCAGGGCTGGCGCAGTTGATCAAGGTGTGGGTGCCAATTTTTCGCGCGATCAGTCCCGAATCCTTCAGCTCGCCGACCCGGATAACACAGTCAAAGCCTTCCCGGATCACATCCACCTGACGGTCACTGCTGCTCAGTTCAATCTCTACGCCAGGGTAGTGCTGCAAAAATTCCGGCAGGCGGGGAAGGATAAAACCGGTCGCCATCGCGACGGACATATCGACCCGCAGCTTGCCGCTGAGCGTGGCGGGATCGTGCTGGAACAGACTGTCCATATCGTCGATCATCGACAGCAGGTCCAGACAGCGATCGTAATAGACCAGTCCATCCTGAGTCAGTTGCACCCGGCGCGTGGTGCGATGCAGCAAACGGGTTGCCATTTGATTCTCCAGCGCCTGTATCTGCCGCGATACGCTGCCTTTAGGCACGCCTAAACTCTCTGCCGCGCGGGTAAAACTGCCCATTTCGGCCACCCGCACAAAAACCTGCATTGCGTGAATTTTGTCCATGTTGTTCACCGATTGTTGTTTTTATTGAAACAGTGATGCGCTTTTTACACTGTTTATAGATCAATAATTCGCGAATATCCTTAACACGTGTTCAACTTTTCAACAGGTGTGAGAGATGAATCAGAAAGTTGCGTTAATTACCGGTGCAAATCGCGGTTTAGGCCGTAACGGCGCGTTAAAACTGGCTGCCAGAGGCATCGATATCATCCTGACCTACCGCACTCATGCCGATGAGGCGCAGGCGGTTGTCAAAGAGATTGAGGCGATGGGACGGCGTGCAGTGGCGCTGGCGCTGGATGTCGGCGAAACCGGTCAGTTCGATCGCTTTGTCGGGCAGGTGAAAGAGGCCCTGCAGCAGCAGTGGCAGCGGGATCGCTTTGACTATTTAGTGAACAACGCCGGGCACGGTCACTATAAGCCGTTTACCGATACCACGGAGGCGGAATTTGACGCCCTGGTGAATGTCCATTTCAAAGGTCCCTACTTTCTGACCCAGAAGCTGCTGCCGCTGATCAACGACGGAGGCCGCATCCTGAACATCTCCAGCGGTCTGACCCGGCTGGTCTATCCGGGCTCTGCGACCTATGCATCAATGAAAGGGGCGATGGAGGTGCTGACCCGCTATCAGGCGAAGGAGCTGGGGGCGAGACGGATTCGCGTCAATATTCTGGCACCCGGGGCGATAGAAACGGACTTCGGCGGAGGCCGGGTGCGCGACACCCGGGAGATTAACGATCAGATTGCTGCACTGACGGCGCTGGGCCGGGTGGGATTACCGGACGACATCGGCGATGCCATCAGCGCGATTCTCAGTGATGAAACCGGCTGGATCACCGCGCAGCGCATCGAAGCCTCAGGCGGGCAGGGCATTTAACCTCCGGCGGCATCGTGGCCCGCCGATGCCGCCAGCCTTACAGCGCGATTGTGCCGTCGATGACGGTGACGGTATGGCCGCCAATCCAGATCGTACCACTATCGAAGGTCACGTTTACCCGACCGGCACGCTGCAGCGCCGTGCCCTGACGCACACGATAGCCTGTGGTCTGTCCCGCCATGGCAAAGTAACGCGCCAGGCAGGCGTTGGCACTGCCCGTCACCGGATCTTCGGTCAGGCTGCCATTCTCGACCAGCAGGGCGCGTACTTCATACTGCTCCTCTTCTCCCTGCGGCAGGCGGCCAAACACCATTATCCCCGATACGTCCGCCTGTTTAAGCAGACGATCGAGTTCGCTGACGCTGGGCTGCAGCGCCAGCACCGCGTCGGCGCTGGTCATCGGTACCAGCAGCCAGCGGATACCCATATCAACCACCGTCGGGCTTTGCGTCAGATCGAAAGCCTCGCTGTTTAACGCTTTCGCCATCAGTGCATCCTGCCAGGGTGTCAGCGTGGCAGCCGGGGCGGCAAACGCTAATTCACCCGTCTCATTAATCTTCACCGTGACGTTACCGACGCCGCACTCCTGCACAATCTCGCCGGGTGTGCGGGTTGGCCAGCCGGCCTCCAGCAGGGCGTGCGCCGTACCCAGCGTGGGATGACCGGCAAACGGCAGCTCGCCTTCAACGGTAAAAATGCGCACCCGATAGTCGGCTTCCGCATGCTCAGGCGGCAGCACAAAGGTGGTCTCCGACAGGTTAGTCCAGCGGGCAATGGCGGCCAGCTGGCTGTCGCTTAACCCCTGCGCATCCATAATGACCGCCAGCGGATTGCCGTTAAAGGCTGATGAGGTAAACACATCGACTTGCTTAAACGCGACCTGCATGGTGACTCCTTGCTGAGGGTGTTCAGGGTGGCCTTTTCTCTGCCAGATGATTGCTTATAACAGCTAACAGCGTTATCAATAAGTTAAAGATTCTACCGGAGACTCTGCATGCTAACGATCCTGGGACGCGCCTCCTCAATCAACGTGCGCAAAGTATTATGGCTGTGTGACGAGCTGGATCTGGATTACCAGCGCGAAGAGTGGGGCGACGGTTTCCGCTCCACGCATCTGCCGGAATTCATGGCACTCAATCCGAATGCGATGGTGCCGGTGCTGAAAGATGATGACCTGGTCATCTGGGAATCTAACGCTATCCTGCGCTATCTGGCGAATGCCTATGGCGGCGAGTGGCTTTATCCGCCTAATCCGCAGGCGCGTGCACCGGTCGATCAGTGGATGGACTGGCAGGCCACAGAACTGAATACCTCCTGGCGCTACGCTTTCATGTCGCTGGTAAGAAACTCTCCGGCTCATCAGGATCCGCGCCTGCTGGCAGCGGCCTGCAAAGGCTGGGCGCACACCATGAGCATCCTTAATCAGCAGCTGGAAAAAACCGGTCGCTACGTTGCCGGACGCAATTTCACCCTGGCCGATATTCCGATTGGTCTGGCGGTAAACCGCTGGTTTGAGACGCCGCTTGAGCATCCCGATTATCCGGCGGTTCGCACCTATTACGAGCGCCTGACCGAACGGCGTGGTTACACCGTCTGGGGCCGCAACGGGACGCCCTGAGCCTCGCCTGCCGGGAGTCCTGACAGTTCACAGGCAATCTCTCCGGCGCGCTGAATCGCCCGGCTATAGCGCGCATCAAACGGATAACAGCAGGAGAGACGCAGCGCATGGTTGTAACGCTCGCTCAGGGAATAGAGCGCGCCAGGCGTGACGCAGATCTGCTCCTGCAGCAGCCGGTCAAACATCTCCGTGGTCTTCACGTTGCCGGGTAACTCGACCCAGAAGACGAATCCTCCGCGCGGCAGTGTGGCGCGGGTGCCCTGCGGGAAGTAGCGGGCGATCAGTCCCCGCGCCTCATCCAGATTGGCTGCGTAGCGACGGCGCAGGGTGCGCAGGTGGTGATCGTAACCGCCGGACGCAAGAAACTCCGCCAGTGTTTCTGACAGCAGGGCCGATTCAGCCATCGACGAAACCGCTTTGAGCCGGGCAATCGCGTCGTGAAAACGGCCGGCAGCGGTCCAGCCAATCCGGAAGTCGGGTGCCACGGTTTTGGTGAAGCTGGTGCAGTAGATCACCCAGCCATCGCGATCAAACGCTTTCACGGCGGGCGAGAGGGGCCAGTCGAACTGCAACTCGTCATACAGTCCATCTTCGATCAGCGGAACGTGGTAAGTATTCACTAACTTTGCCAGCCGCTTCTTGTTTGCCAGTGACATGCCGCAGCCCAGCGGGTTCTGCACACCGGGCATGGCAATCAGTGCCTTGATGCGCTGCTCCTGCAGCAGCATCTCCAGCGCATCCAGCGACAGGCCATGCTGCGGATCGGTGGGGATTTCCAGCGCTTTAAGGCCCAGCGACGCCAGCAGTGGAAACAGGAAGAAGTAGGTCGGCGACTCCAGCCCGACACAGTCGCCAGGCTGCGTGACCGCACGTAATGCCAGTTGCAGGGCTTCCATGCAGCCGTGGGTCAGGGTGATCTCATCGGCAGTCAGCCGCTGTCCGGCGTGCAGCGCCCGGCGCGCAATCTCCTCCCGTAAGCGCTCACTACCGGGCGGAAGCGCATAGCGCCCGATCAGATTGGGATGACGGCGCAGCAGTGAAGCCGTGATCCGGGCGACGCGGGTCGCAGGGAAAAGTTCACTGTCCTGCGGGCAGGCCAGCGAGATATTGACGTAGTCGGGATGGTTCTGTGCGGCAAACACCTTATCAATCAGGTCGAGTTTACCGCTGCCGGGGTCACGTACCCGGGTCTTATGCTCACCGTGACGGGTCACGGCGGGCAGCACGCCGCGCACGTAGTAGCCCGACTGCGGCCGAGCCTCAATCAGACCGCGATCTTCCAGCAGCTGCCAGGCATTCAGCACCGTATTCACACTGACCTGATGGGACTGAGCGACACGCCGGATCGCTGGCAGGCGTTTGCCAGGTTTCAGCGTGCCCTGGTGGATAGCCTCAGCGAAGCTGTCCGCCAACTGCTGATAAAGACGCTGATCGGAAGAGGGAGCAAGGGACACAGTAGCCTCCGGATTGGATGGGTACAATTGCTGCAAATGTAAACTGTAACCATCACAATAGTGATTTTGTGTCACTGTTACCATTCTTTTCCGCGCCGTAGCATAGAGCTCTGTCCACTTTCAGGAGCGCCACTATGCTTGATCCCTCTTTCTTCAGTTATGTCACCGTCATGTCGATTACGCCAGGCCCGAACAATCTGTTGCTGGCGACCTCCGGGGTCAATTTTGGCATGCGTCGCACCCTGCCGATGATGTTCGGCATTTTACTGGGCTGTGCGGTGCAAACGGTGATTGCCGGAATGGCGCTGGAGGTGCTGCTGCACTGGATGTCGGCGATTCGCCTGCCGCTGACGCTGGCAGGCTGCACCTATCTGTTGTGGCTCTCCTGGAAGATCTTTCGTGCTGCCGCTCCCGAAACGCGCACCCGGCCGCAGCCGATGACGCTGCTGGGTGGCGCCTGTTTCCAGGCGATTAACCCCAAAGCCTGGCTGATGGCCAGCAACGTGGCACTGCTCTACAGCGCCAGCAGCGGCGTCGTCACGGTGATGATCTGCTTCATGCTGCTTAATCTGCCCTGCATCCTGATCTGGGCTGCGCTGGGCGACCGCCTGCGCAGCCATCTGCAGATTGCCTGGAAGCGCCAGCTGTTTAACAGCCTGATGGCGCTGTCGCTGGTGGCGACCACCGTCTGGATGGTGACCGACGCGCTGCAGGCCGCTTAGTCAGGCGCGCCTGGTGCAGTGGCGGATGGCCATTTCCAGTTCTGCACCTCCGGCAGATCCTCGCCATGTTCGCGGACATACTGGTGATGCGCGGCCAGACGCTGCTGCAAATCCTCCAGCAGCGCGAGATGAGCATCCGCCAGCCCGGGCACGCGCAGAATCGCCTCCTGCGCCAGATGATAGCGGTCCAGCTCGTTGAGCACCGTCATATCAAATGGCGTGGTGGTGGTGCCCTCTTCATTGAAGCCACGCACGTGGAAGTTGCGATGATTGGTGCGCTGATAGGTCAGGCGATGCACCAGCGTCGGATAGCCGTGGAAGGCAAAAATCACCGGTTTATCCTGCGTAAACAGCGCATCAAATTCCGCGTCGGATTTGCCATGCGGGTGCTGATCCTGCGTCTGCAGCGCCATTAAATCGACCACGTTTACCACCCGGATCCGCAGTTCAGGCAGCATCTCGCGCAGCAGATCGACGGCCGCTAGGGTTTCCATGGTGGGCACATCACCGGCACAGGCCATCACCACATCCGGCTGCGCATTATCGGGCGTGGTGCCTGCCCAGCGCCATTCGCCCATGCCCGCTTCGCAGTGGGTTATGGCACTGGCCATGTCGAGCCACTGCGGCGCAGGCTGTTTGCCCGCCACAATGACATTAATGCGGTCCCAGGTGCGCAGACAGTGGTCGCCCACCCAGAGCAGCGTATTGGCATCGGGCGGCAGATAGATACGCACGATGTCCGCTTTCTTATTGGCAACGTGATCGATAAAGCCGGGGTCCTGATGGCTGTAGCCATTGTGGTCCTGGCGCCAGACGTGCGAAGAGAGCAGATAGTTGAGTGAGGAGATGGGCTTACGCCAGCCCAGCTTACGCGTGACTTTCAGCCACTTAGCATGCTGGTTAAACATGGAATCGATAATGTGGATAAAGGCTTCATAGCAGTTGAACAGCCCGTGACGGCCGGTCAGGAGATAGCCCTCCAGCCAGCCCTGACACTGATGCTCACTGAGAATTTCCATGACGCGGCCATCGCGCGCCAGCTGCTCGTCGTAGGGCTCTGTTCTTTCCAGCCAGGTGCGGCTGGTCACGTCGAAGACCGGCGTCAGGCGGTTTGAGGCGGTTTCATCCGGGCCAAACAGCCGGAAGTTGTCGCGGTTTCGCTGAAACAGCACGCTGAGGTAGCGTCCCAGATGCTCGGTGGCCTGCGCCATCTGTGAACCCGGTTCGCCGACCTCGCAGGCAAACGCGGCGAGCTCCGGCGTCTCCAGCTCACGGCGCAGCAGGCCGCCATTAGCGTAAGGCGAAGCCCCCATGCGCTTGTCGCCCTCCGGCGCCAGCGCCTGCAGCTCCGGCTTCAGGCGACCCTGTTCATCGAACAGATCATCCGGCTGGTAGCTTCGCATCCACGTTTCCAGAATCTGACGATGACCTTCATCTTCACGACAGGCGGCGACCGGCACCTGATGCGCCCGCCAGAAATCCTCTACTTTTTTGCCGTCGACCGTTTTGGGGCCGGTCCAGCCTTTGGGGCTGCGCAGGATAATCATCGGCCAGCGCGGCACATCGGTCGTGGCGCTGGCCTGGCGCGCCTCACGCTGGAAGGCGGTGATTTTTGCCAGAGCATTGTCCAGCGCTTCCGCCATCAGCGGATGCATTTTCTCCGGCTCATGCCCGCTGACAAACAGCGGTTCATAGCCGTAACCGCTGAACAGCTGACGCAGATCTTCATCGCTGCTGCGACCCAGCAGCGTCGGGTTAGCAATCTTGTAGCCGTTGAGATGCAGAATAGGTAACACCGCGCCATCACGTTGCGGATTGAGAAATTTGATGCCGTGCCAGCTGGACGCCAGCGGTCCGGTTTCCGCTTCGCCGTCGCCAATGACGCAGGGCACCACCAGGTCGGGATTATCGAAAGCCGCGCCAAATGCATGAGAGAGCGAATAACCCAGCTCCCCTCCTTCATGAATTGAGCCAGGCGTCTCCGGGGCCGCGTGGCTGGGAATGCCGCCCGGGAAGGAGAACTGTTTAAACAGGCGCTGCATGCCCGCCGCATCCTGGCTGATGTGCGGATAAATTTCGCTGTAGCTGCCCTCCAGCCAGGTGTTAGCCACCATGCCGGGGCCGCCGTGCCCGGGTCCGCAGATGTAGATCATGTTCAGATTTTGCTGCCGGATAATCCGGTTGAGGTGGGCATAGATAAAATTCAGCCCTGGCGTGGTGCCCCAGTGGCCCAGCAGGCGCGGTTTGATATGTTCCGGCCTGAGTGGCTCGCGCAACAGCGGGTTATCCATCAGGTAGATCTGCCCGACGGAGAGGTAGTTCGCCGCCCGCCAGTAGCGGTCAAGCAGCGTGAATTCCGGTGAAGCAGGGGAGTAAGACATGCCTTTTCCTCCTGAGTGTTCAGCTAAAAGATCTCTTAACCCTAATAGAGAAACCCCAGGACGACCAGGCAACCGGCCAATAAAAAAGGCCCCGCTGTGCGGAGCCTTTTTATCAGCGGTGCGGAATTACTTGCCGACAACGAACGCGGTTTCACGTCCTTCATCGTTTGCCGCCATCGGTGTCACCGGCGAGTAGTCGAGCTGCAGAATACGGCTGGTTTCGGCCAACACTTTCTCTGTCAGGGCCACGTCACCGTTCAGCTTACGACCCCAGGAAGGGATGACGGCGCGGATTTTATTCTGCCATTCCGGCGTGGCCATCTGCTCAGGACAGACCTTATGCAGCAGTTCCAGCATGATCGGTGCCGCTGTCGAGGCGCCTGGCGAGGCGCCCAGCAGTGCTGAAATCGTCCCATCCTGTGAGGCGACCACTTCGGTGCCGAGGCGCAATACAGCACCCTCTTTCTCATCCTTCTTGATGATCTGCACACGCTGACCGGCCGTCACTAACCGCCAGTCCTCCTGCTTCGCCTGCGGCACATAGGCGCGCAGGGCGTCCATACGGTCGCGATCGCTTTGCAGCACCTGATCCATCAGGTATTTCACCAGATCGAAACTTTTCAGCCCCACTTTCACCATCGGCAGCATGTTGCTGCTGTTCAGAGAGGTGAACATATCCATCAGCGAACCCTGCTTCAGGAACTTGGTGGAGAAGGTGGCGAACGGGCCAAACAGCAGCACCTGCTTGCCATCCAGTACGCGGGTGTCAACGTGCGGCACGGACATCGGCGGTGCGCCGACGCTGGCTTTGCCGTAGACCTTGGCCATATGCTGCGCCACCACCTGCGGATTTTCCGTCACCAGGAACGACCCCCCTACCGGGAATCCGGCGTAGCCGTTCGCTTCCGGGATACCGGCCTTCTGCAGCAGCGGCAATGCCGCGCCGCCAGCGCCGATAAAGATTTTGCCCGCTGTCAGCGTGCGGCGGTTGCCGCTGTTCAGACACTGCAGCGTCACCTGCCAGCGCCCGTCGGCGAGCTGTTTCAGGTCACGCACTTCCTGACGCAGACGCAGGCGGAAGTTCGCCTTCTTCTCTAAGGAGGCGATAAGCTGACGCGTTACTTCACCGAAGTTCACATCGGTGCCCATCTCCGTCCAGGTCGCGGCCACTTTCTGACGGCGATCGCGGCCATTCATGACCAGCGGGATCCAGCGCGCAATCTGCTGCGGATCTTCGGAGTAGGCCATGCCCCGGAACAGGGTGCTTTTCTGCAACGCCTGATAGCGTTTGCGCAGGAACTCGACGTTGTCGTCTCCCCAGACAAAACTCATGTGTGGCGTGCTGTGAATAAAGCTTTTGGGATTACGCAGGTTGCCTTTCTGGACCTGATAGGCCCAGAACTGGCGGGAAATTTGGAACGATTCGTTGATCGTCACCGCTTTAGAGATGTCGATGCTGCCATCCGCCTGCTGCGGCGTATAGTTCAGCTCGGCCAGGGCGGCATGACCGGTGCCGGCGTTATTCCAGCCGTTGGACGACTCCTCGGCCACGCTGTCCAGCCGCTCCACCATTTCGATGGACCAGTCCGGCGCTAAATCCTGCAGCCATGCACCGAGGGTAGCGCTCATCACACCTGCGCCAATCAGCAGCACGTCAACGTCTTTGCGCTCCTGCGCGGTAGTGGTGTCCTTTGCCATGGCACTCATCGCGAGCGCAAGGTTTACAGCTGAATTGCACATGAGGCGACATCTCCTCTTCTGTTGACCTGAAGCCCAACAGTTTTGCAGGCGAAATAGTCACGCTTCTTGCGAGCGCGTTGCGCTATTTCTCAAAGGTTAAGTCTCAGGTATAGGTTAAAGCGGTGATAACGGGTTAACTGCACGTTATGCTTTGTCATCCGAATATAACATTCTCACCCCTGAATTAAACATTTGTTTATTTTTTAAATGCAGAAATGATTCAGCATAAGAATTAATCATCAGCACGGCTGCGCGATTAGGGATTTTTTATTGTTAAGTCAGAGGGTTAACCCGGAAAGGATGTTGCGGAAAAGCGCCATGATGGTGCAACGGCAGAATCGATATGAACGGTGC
The DNA here is from genome assembly GCF_008631515.1 of Pantoea sp. M_10. NCBI lineage: Bacteria > Pseudomonadati > Pseudomonadota > Gammaproteobacteria > Enterobacterales > Erwiniaceae > Pantoea > Pantoea sp. M_10. The sequence continues at coordinate 26,224 of NZ_VWUL01000007.1, forward strand.
GGAATTATTTAATTATCTGAATTTTAGCGATTTATTATGCAATGCGGAATAGTTTGAATTGTTGATAAAGCAGCCGGACAGGCTCTTGTGTAAAAATAATGTTACATTTTTGTGAGTCTGAAAATGCGCGCGCAGCGGCGCACGCATCGGTTTCACTTATGACGCATTCGCACTGGCAGGCAACTTTTTCAGACTTATCGCCATGCGGTTGTAGGTGTTCATCAGGCCAATGGCGATGTTCAGATCGACAATCGCTTTGTCACTGAAGTGCTCCCTCAGCGCGGTATAACTTGTTTCCGGCGCGCCATGCTGTGCAATCAGCGTCAGGCACTCCGCCCACTGCAGGGCCGCTTTCTCTTTTTCACTGAACAGAGTGCCGGATTCGTGCCAGACCGACGTCAGTACAATTTTATCCCAGCCGATCCCCGCCTTGTTCAGCGCTTTTGTATGCATATCAATGCAGTAAGCGCAGCCGTTAATCTGCGATATGCGCAGGAACAGCAGTTCCAGTAAAGTGAGCGGCAGATCGGTTTGTGACAGATAACCGTATACGCCGCTCAGTGCTTTCATGCCTGCCGGTGCTGCCTGGTGAAAATCGATACGTTCGCTCATCTTATTGCCTCCTGGGATTGATGAGGCGATTTTCGGCCTTTGAATGGAGCAGATAAAGTGCCAAAAAATGAGAGTCTGACTGGTCCATCCCCCCTTTTCTCGCTGACGCTGCAGCGCGGTACGCCGCGTGGGCTGAGCGAACAGCTGCGCCAGCTGATTGAGCAGGCGATTGGTGAAGGCCGTTTACAGCCGGGGGCGCGTCTGCCTTCCTGTCGCGATCTGGCCGCGCAGCTCGGTGTTGCCCGCGGCACCGTCCGTGCCAGTTATGACATGCTAGCCGATGGTCAGTTTCTGGAGACCCGGGGCGCGGCGGGCACCTTCGTCAGCACCCTGCCGCCATTAAAACCGGCCCGCTCCGATGCCGGGTGCCTTCCGCCGCACTCTGCAGGGATCGAGGCGTTTGACGCGCCGCCGCTGACCTTCCAGATGGGGACGCCCGCCAGCGATGCGTTCCCGGCCAAAGTCTGGCTGCGCATCCTGCAGCGGCAGGCGCGAATGCAGGTCAGCCGGCCAGCCAGCTATCCCGATCCGCGTGGCAGCCTGGCACTGCGTCAGGCGCTGGTGGCCTATCTGGCGGTGGCGCGCGGTCTGCGCTGTCAGGCGGAGCAGATCATCATTACCAGTGGCTATGCAGGCGCGATGGGTCTGATTGGCCTGGCGATGGATTTTCAGGGCAAAACCGCCTGGCTGGAAGATCCCGGATTCTGGCTGGCGCGCGGCGCGGTGGAAGCGTTGCGGGTCAGGCCGGTTGCGGTGCCGGTCGACGAGGAGGGGATGCAGGTCGCTGCCGGGGGGACGCGTGCGCCGGACGCCGCTTTCGCGCTGGTGACGCCGGGCCAGCAGGCACCGCTTGGCATGACGATGAGCCTGGCGCGCCGCCATGCCCTGCTTGAGTGGGCCAGCCGCGAACAGCGCTGGATTATTGAAGATGACTATCTGGGTGAGCTCCAGCCTGGTCATCGCGCCGCGCCAGCGCTGGCTGCCCTCGACAGCGAGGGACGGGTCCTGCATATCGGCACGTTCAGCAAGACGCTGACGCCACAGCTGCGGCTCGGTTTTATGGTGGTGCCGCCCGCACTGGCTGCCCGGTTCGGTGAGGTGTGTGCGTTACTGGCACCGGCATCGGCAGGATTGCTGCACAATGCGGTCGCGGAGTTTCTGCGGGAAGGTCACTTCATGCGGCATCTGCGGCGGATGAAGCGTGTGTATCACGAGCGGCTGGAGCAGATGGTTGCCGCGCTGCACCCCCATTTTCCGGACCTGCAGCGCGCCGGGCTGGCGGTGATCGTTCGCCTGCCCGCCGGTTCCCCGGACCTGCTTATTGCTCAGCAGGCGGCAGAGTGGGGGATGGCACCCTCGCCGCTGTCAGTCTGGTATCAGGATGCGGATCAGCGCCGCGCAGGCCTGTTGCTGGACGCGGCACATCTGCCGCGCGAAGGCTATGCCCGCAGCGCCGGACAACTAAAAGCGCTGGTGGACGCACATTGTGCCGTCAGGCCCTGAACCAGCGGCGCCAGACAAAGCGGATAACAAAAAACTCCAGCGCGCCCAGCAGTAAAAACCAGATGCAGAACACGACCGTGTAAAGCTGATTGAGATCCTGCAGATGGAATAGCTGCAGCAGATGCTGCGCCACGGTCAGGCTGAAGGCAGGGGCGGGCAGCAGCAGCGCCGAGAGAAAACCCAGCAGCAGAATGCCACCAGGCACGATCAACGTTTCAAAAGGGTTATTCATTACCGGTATCCCATCATTATCAGCCCGGCATTTTCCGGTAATTGGCTGCGCGGTTCAATGGCGGTGTCGGGCGCAAAGGCGAAGGGAGCGGGGATTCAGGCACTCAGAGTGGCCAGAAAACGCTTTGCCACCATCGACTTAGGTCCATTCATAGCGGAAGATAAGAGTTATAGCCTTTGCTATACTTAAATCCCTGATTTTGCTGTCTTTTTATCTGCGGGTTTGCATGGTAGACTGCGCGCACTTTTTCATAACTGAACACTTTGTGTGGTGAATTCAGCGTGATTAGCCGCTTTTTCGCCCCAGGTGAATAAATCATGACCTTTATTGCTACGTTAATTCTTGCGCTGGGTATGTCGATGGACGCATTTGCTGCTGCGCTGGGCAAAGGTGCGACGCTGCATCGTCCTGGTTTTAAAGAAGCGCTGCGCACCGGTCTGATTTTCGGCTCTATTGAAGCACTGACCCCGCTGATTGGCTGGGCACTCGGCCTGGCAGCCAGCCGTTACATCATGGCGTGGGACCACTGGGTCGCGTTTACACTGCTGGCGTTCTTGGGTGGCCGTATGATGATGGAAGGCTTCCGTCAGACCGCGGTCGCCGAACCCTGTGAAGCGCCAAAAAGCCACGGCTTTGTAGTACTGGCGACCACTGCGGTAGCCACCAGCCTTGATGCGCTGGCGGTCGGCGTTGGCCTGGCCTTTTTACAGGTGAATATCATCACCACCGCGCTGACGATTGGTGCCGCGACCACGGTGATGGCGACGACCGGTGTTCTGGTCGGGCGCTTTATTGGTCCGGTGCTCGGTAAGTGGGCGGAAGTGCTCGGTGGCCTCGTCTTAATTGCCGTTGGTTCCACCATTCTGCTGCAGCATCTCGGCTACACCGCATAGGTTCTATGGCGCGGGAAGCCGTAGTTTTGTGATCCGGTTCAAATTTATTTGCTGTTAAAACGCACAGAAGTTATACTTTTCCAGTATATCTTCAACTAAATTTGAATCAGGTGCTCCATGAAACGCATTTTCAAATACGTGTTCCGTGCTTACGTTGAGACGTTCAAACACGTACCGCCGGGTGCCATGTCCTGAGGACCCCGCAGGAAACCCTCGATAATCGCGGTCAGGGATCGACCAGTGATTATCACCTCTCTGTTTTGCTTCCGCTGATTTAATTCCCTTTCTCTGCGCCTGAGGTGTTTTCAGGTTGTAGCAGAAAACGCTGCAGTTCAGCTGTGACTTCTTCTGGTGCTTCCTCTGCCATGTGGTGACCACAGGCTATCGATTTGCCATGAACGTCTTGCGCCCACGTTTTCCATATACCTACGACGTCACCATACAAATCTTCAAGATCATCATACTGAGACCATAAACAGAGCGTCGGACATTTGATCAGCCTTCCTCTCTGGCGATCCTGAAGCTCATGTTCTTTATCAATGCTAAGGCCCGCACGATAGTCTTCGAGCATCCCATGTATAACTTCCGGATCATGAATAGCTTGTCTGAACTCAAGATATTCATCATCACCCATTGTTGCGGGCTGGCCTCCATACCATTTGTCAGGATCGGCCAGTATTGCCCGCTCCGGTTTTTCAGGCTGAGCAAAGAAAAACCAGTGATACCACTGTCGGGCAAACTTTTCATTACATCGGTTGAGCGCTTCAAGTATCGGAATGCAATCAAGTACGGCAAGCCGTGTAATTCGCTCTGGATAGTCAAGAGCAGCTCTGTAAGCTGTATAACTTCCTCTGTCATGTCCGACAATTGCAAATTGTTCAAAACCAAGCTGACTCATCAACTCGATACAATCTTTTGCTTTAGCTCTTTTAGAAGAACCTGCATGGTTGGGCTGATCAGCGGGTTTTGATGATTTGCCGAATCCCCGCAAATCAGGACATACGACCGTAAAGAATCTGGCTAGCTCCGGAGCCACTTTTGACCATGTTACATGGGTCCTTGGGTGACCATGCAATAAGAGAACCGGTGGCCCATTCCCCCCATAGCGTACATTAAGCACTGCTTCTGAAAGGCTGATTTGCGTATGCATAAACCCTTCAAACATGTGCGATCCTCCTCAGTGAGGGTGATTCTAGTAGGGCGTTATTTAACCATATACCTTTACTGTGAATGATGATGACCAGAAATGCACAGCTCATCGGCGACTTTATATCTGTATACGTCAGTTATATAACTAAGGGACAAATCATCCTTTCGCACTCAACCGGCCCTAAGTTCCAACACATCTGTCAGGCCACAAAAACCCGTTTTGCGCTTACCCACATATGCAGCCAGCACCGCCAGCAGGCAATTATCCTCACCCGGCTTTAAACCCTCCAGGCATACCCGCCTTTCTCTCTCCGACTGATGCCTCCGCTTCCCGGTCTGCGGTTACTGATCCTGCCCGGACGCGTTTGCGTGAATTGTGAGTGATATCTTGTTTACATAATAAACAAGCTCATAACACTGGCATCAGCGCCAGTGTCGTCGATATAGTGATTTCATCATGTACACCTGAGTTTTACTTAGTAAAACAGACTGTGAGGCAGGCTATGTTCGCTGATGAGACACCGCTGATTCACCGCAGAGACGCACACATGCGCACGGATTGTATCAGCCGGGTTAAGGAATTCACTGAAAAGGACACCATTCTATGACTTATCTGACGCAGGCGGATGTCAGGGAGACATCAATTTTTACCCGGCTGCCCGACCACTTTCGTTCCCCTGACCGCAACAATGCCTGGGCTGCCGCCAATCGTGGAGGACAGCTTACCGACTCCTTCCTGGAAGGGCCGGTCTGGCACCCTTCCGGTTGTCTGTACCTGACCGATATCCCGTATGGCCGGATATTCCGGGTCGATATGGCAGGCAACTGGGATCTCGTCGTGCAATATGATGGCGAACCGAACGGCATGAAACTCGTCGATCCGGATACCCTTTTGATTACGGATTATCATCACGGGTTAATGAAGCTCTCGCTTAAAACGCAGGACGTGACGCCGTGGCTGCCTCGCCGCCACAGTGAGAGCTTTCGCGGTGTGAACGATTTAACGCCCGACAGCCGGGGCAACCTCTATTTCACCGATCAGGGTCAGACGGGACTTCACGATCCGACTGGCCGTGTTTATCGTCTCAGCCAGGACGGACGACTGGATATCCTGCTGGATAACTGTCCAAGCCCAAACGGGCTGGTTCTGTCGCCAGATGAAAAAGTGCTTTATGTCGCGATGACGCGCGGCAATGCCATCTGGCGCGTGCCGCTTCAGCGTGATGGGTCGGTCAGCAAAGTGAGTCAATATTTTACCTCGCACGGGCCCAGCGGTCCCGATGGACTGGCCATCAACGCGCAGGGTGAGCTACTGATTGCCAATCCGGGGCTGGGTCGCGTCTGGCTGCTAAACGATCTGGCTGAGCCTGCCGAAATCCTCACCAGTCCCGCCGGGCGCTCCACCACTAACCTCTGCTTTGGTGGCGAAAATTTACAGCAACTGTTTATTACCGAATCGGTCAGCGGCAGCATTCTTACCTGTTCAATGAAGACGCCCGGCCATCCACTGTCCTTTATGTCCACTGCATTTCTCTAAGAACAACTCTGCGTTCTCTGAACGCAGCGGAGGCACTCATGAATCTGCATACTGTAAGCACCGGCTCACCTGCGGAGCCGGAAACCGTGTCCGGCGATCGTGAAGAGATGAATCAAAAGGATTTTGAACAAAGTGAACAGGCAGCCGGTAAAGCGTTTCGCCGCATCCTGCCTTTTATTTTCATCTGTTATGTCGTCAGTTATCTGGATCGCACCAACGTCAGCTTCGCGGCGCTGGGCATGAATGCCGATCTGGGCATCACGGCTGAGCAGTTCGGATTCGGCGCCGGGATGTTTTTTATCGGCTATTTTCTGTTTGAAGTGCCCAGCAACCTGATCATGCAAAAAGTGGGTGCCCGTATCTGGATTGCCCGCATCATGATCTCATGGGGACTCATCTCCATGGCGACCGCCTTCGTATCCGGCCCCCTGAGCTTTGCCTTTGCCCGTTTTTGTCTGGGGGTGGCCGAAGCCGGATTCACGCCCGGTATTTACCTGTTCTTCACATACTGGTTCCCCGGAAGCTGGCGCGCAAAAATTACGGCCGCCTTTTTAGTCGGGATCCCCGTGGCCAATATCATCGGCGCTCCCCTGTCGGGGATGCTGATGCAAATCACCGGGCATGAACATATCCGTAACTGGCAGTGGCTGCTGCTGCTGGAAGGGTTCCCGGCGGTGATCCTCGGCGTGCTGTGCCTCTTCTTCCTTAACGACCGCCCGGAGAAGGCAAACTGGCTGAGCGACACGGAAAAGTCCCTGCTGAGCAGACGACTGAAGAACGAGCAACAGCAGATTGAAAAAGCACACGGCTCCAGCCTGCGCGATGCGCTGCGGAATCCGCTGCTTTATCTGCTGGCGTTTATTAACTTCTGCGGGATTGTCGGTTCGATCGGGGTGGGCCTGTGGATGCCGCAGATCATCCGCCAGCTTGGCGTCAGCCACACCACCACCGGTTTCCTGACCGCATTACCCTACATTTGTGCCGCGTTCAGCATGCTGTTCTGGGCCCGGCGGGCCAATGCCTCCGGACATCGCATACGCTGGATCAGTGGTGCACTCGTTATCGCCGCCTTTGCGCTGGCCTGCAGCGCCGTCGTGAATGAGCCCGTTCTGAAGATGCTGGCACTCTGCTTTACCGTTAGCGGCATTCTCGCTTTTCAGGCCTCATTCTGGGCTCTCCCTTCGGGCTTTCTTACCGGCAGCGCAGCCGCAGGCGGATTAGCCATGATCGTCTCTGTCGGGAATCTGGGTGGCTTTGTCGGCCCCTCCCTGATTGGCTATATCCGCCAGAGCAGCGGGGGATTTACCTGGGCACTGCTGGCGGTCTCTGCCGTGCTGCTGATTGGGGCGTTCTCCGTGGCATTAATCAAAGATCCCTATCGCAAAGCACAGTAAAAAGTGGGAAAAGGCGCGCTGGCGCCTTTTCCCCTCTCCGCGAATCCAGGGGCTGAAGACACGCTTTCCGGCGTCCCGCCTCCCCGCAAGAGACACGCTGAACTTTTCCTTGCCATGACACCGATAAACCGCCTCCCATCCGATCCCGGCCTACACTGAATTATTCTCCCCGAAACAGGAGCAGTGGATGAGCCAGAAGCAGCGACGAAAACAGGCAGCGATGGTGGCAGGCGTGGGATTAGGTGTGGCGGCCACCCTGTGGGGCATGAAACGCTGGCAGCAGCTGAAACAGACACCGCCGGTGTCACCGCGCAGCCACCATGCCGGCATGGCCGGTTACTTTCAGCAGGTGGGCGACTGGCGGATGTTCACCCGGGTCACGCCCAATGAGGATAAGGGACTGCCGGTGGTGCTGATCCACGGACTGGTGATGTCAGGCCGGGCGATGGAGCCGCTGGCGCTGGCGCTGAGCCGCGATTATCACGTGCTGGTGCCCGACCTGCCTGGCTTCGGAGCCAGTACGCTGCCCGCTTCTGCGCCGGTGATGTCAGTCGACCAGCAGGCGGAGGCGCTCTGGTTATGGCTGCAGCACAACGGCTTTCAGCGCGCAATCTGGGTCGGTAACTCGTTTGGCTGTCAGATTCTGGCCGCGCTGGCGGTGAAGCATCCGCAGGCGGTGGCGGGGCTGGTGCTGCAGGGGCCGACGGTGGACCGCCATGCCCGCAGCCTGCCGCGTCAGCTGTGGCGCGACTGGCGCAATGGCCGGCTGGAAACCCGGCGACCGCCGGGGCCACTGGCCCGCATCGATTACGCTAAAGCGGGTCTGCGCCGCGCCTTTGGCACGATGCGTGAGATGATGCGCGACCACATCGAGCATCGCCTCACCTACATCAATGCGCCCACGCTGCTGCTGCGCGGCTCGCGCGATCCGGTCTGTCCGGCGCGCTGGCTGGATGAGCTTGCCGCGCTGATGCCGCACAGCGAACGGATTACACTGCGCGACGGCACGCACACCCTGCATTACGTCTATCCGTGGAGTTTCTGTCACGCCATTCGCCCGTTCCTGGCGCGCATTCAGCAGGAGAATCAGCATGAGTAAACCCCCGAAAGGTATTGCCCGTTTTGACTCCGCCGCAGCGATGCTGCTGGCGCTGGCGAATGCGCTGCACGATCGACCCTTTGCCAGTCCCAGCCAGTCTCCGACGCTGGATCGGCTGCTGCCGTCGCTGAACCGGCTGCCCACTGGACTGCGGGAGTGGGGCTACGCGCTGGGCGGGATGGCAGAGGGCATCAGCCTGCGCCAGGCGGGGGAGCTGGATGTGGAGGGCATCGCCGAATGGATGGTCAGTGAGTATCCCCAGCAGGATTATCCCGCCGCCTTTATCGGCTCGTCGAACGGTGCGCTGATGCATCTGGCGGCGGCGATGGGCGTGCCCTGGCTGCCACAAACCTTTCTCTGCCCGGTGCGGGCAACCAGCAGCGATCCCGATGATGCGCAGGCAGGTTTTGAGGAGGGTAAAGAGATTGCCGCTGCGCTGCTCTCCGCCTGGCCGCGGCTGGCGGTTCACCATATGCAGGACCCCAATCAGGATCGGCTGATGCTGGACCAGATGCGCTATTTCCGGCTGAAACTGCGCGATCTGCCGCTGGCCTTTAACGAGTTCCTGATGGGCAGCCTGCCTGCCGGATCCACCCTGTTCATTAATCACTGTACCCGCCAGTGGCCGGTCACGCGCACCAGCGATCGCTCCTTCTTTCAGTTTGGCGCGCTCGGCGGGGCAACCGAGCAGGAGTATTTACAGGGTGGTCCGCGGGTTGCGGAGTATCTGGCACGTTATGGCGTTGACCGCGAGCGCTGGACACCGCCCGCCATCACCGATCGGGTGCCGGAAGCGGAGTGGGGGCTGGATGGCTATCTCATCTCGCCGCTGAAAAAGCTGGCGGAAGCCCAGAACTGGAAGCTGATGGAGATTCGCTATGAAGATCCGGAAGCGATGAGTTATGTGGTGGCAGAGATCTATCGTGACTGGTATCTGGCTGCCGGTATTTTACCGACCCGTCTGACGGTGGACAGTTTCCTGCTGATGGACCCGTGGAGCAGCATCCGGCAGCAGGCTATCCCGTTCTGGCTGGTGTTCTGCACCGAGCCGTCAGCGGCGGCCCTGCAACGCTTCCTGGAAAAACAGCCGCCGTTCCGCAATATCGACATGATGCTCTTTTCTCACGGCACCGACAGCATCGGACTGGCGGAGATTGATCGCTGGCGGGCGCTGCTGGACCATGCCCGTGATGAGGGGGTCTTCATCGGCGTGGATGAAGAGCGGTTCCCGCGCGATTTTGCTACCTTTGCCCGCTTCGACTCGGCGCTGCGTGAAAGAGCACCGCTGCTGCCACCGCCACCGCCGCTCAGCACGGAGAAGGTGATCGCCGGTATTCAGCGTTACGGGGCGAAACATGGGGTTACGCTGACGACGCTGAGCTGACCGCCGCGCCGTCAGCGGGGGTTATTCGCCGTCGGTGATCGGCTTACGCACCAGCAGCAGATAGGCGAGGGCGCCGATGAGCGTGACACAGGCGCAAATCATCAGCGCCAGGCTGAACGATTGGGTGGTGTCGAGCACCCAGCCGGTAATGACCGGCGCAAACGAGGCAAAGATAAAGCTGGCGAAGTTCTGAATGCTGCCGACCGAGGCGGTCATGCGCGCGGTAACGTTGGCGTGGATCAGCCCCCAGCACGACGTACCGGCAAAGTGGATACAGAACAGCGCCATGCCGATCAGCGTCACGGCGCTGGTGGTGTCAGTCGCGCGGGTGACGACGGCGGTAAACCCGGCTGACAGCAGCATGCCGCTGACGATGCAGACTTTGCGGGTTTTCACCGCGTTAAACCCGCGGCGCACCAGCGTATCGACCACATAGCCATTCAGCAGCATGCCCGCCGCGCCGAACAGGAACGGAATCGCCGCCAGCAGGCCCGTGCTTTTGAGATCGAGGTGATAAGTCGACTGCAGATAGCCCGGCAGCCAGGCGATATAGAGCCAGGCGGTGTAGTTGATGCCGCTGAAGCCAATCATCATGCCCCACATGGTGCGCTGCTTAAACAGGCCGCGCCACTCCCTGAAGCTGATCGGCTCTTTGCGTGACGCCACGCTGCCCGCCTGCAGATAGTGGATCTCTTCGGCGCTCAGGGTGCGGTTATCGCGGTCGCGATAGACCATGTACCAGCCAATGGCGAGGAAGATGCCGAGGATGCCGATGGTGACAAACATCCCCCGCCAGCCCATCACCAGCATCATCGCCGCCAGAATCGGCGGTGCAACCGACAGCCCAATCATCGAGGCGGCGTTAAACATCCCCATCGGCATGCCGCGATCTTTGATATTGAACCAGTCGTTGATCACTTTGACGCCGCACGGGTTCATCGGCGCTTCGCCAATGCCAAGGCCGATACGCACCAGCACAAACTGGGTGAAGTTGTGGACCAGGCCAGAGGCCGCCTGAAACAGTGACCAGATGAACATGCCGATGCCGAGCATGATGCGCGGCCCTTTGCGATCCAGCAGCGCACCACACGGCAGCTGCGCCAGACCATAAGCCAGCGAAAAAGCGGAGAGCAGAACGCCGATTTCGGTGGCGCTCAGTCCCATCTCCTCACGGATAGTCATATTGGCCACCGACAGCGAGCTGCGATCCAGATAGTTGATGACGGCCGCAAACAGCAACAGCAGCATCGCGGTGACCTGAATCTTACGGATGCGCGGTGAACGCACCACGTCGCTGCGCATGGGCACGAAATCCTGGTCTGGTGTCATCTCACCGGACGCGCGATCACGGCCGGATACTGAGGTCTTTTCCATTGCACTCTCCCGAAACTGGCTGGTTATCGTTATGGTGAGAAGGGTCTGCGCGCAGCGGCAAAAGGCCGCCGTGACGTTACCGTCGAGACTAAGAGCAAAGGGAAAAGGATGTTGCAAAGATGTTTCTGAAGCGTGCGGGAGCTAATGCTTTGTGGTTTTTAATCGGTTTTTAATTGTACTGGCTGATTGATCGCACCATGGAGGTTTTTGCGGTGGCCAGATGGTTGTGCAGGGCGCAGAGCGCGTCGACATCCTGACGGCCAATCAGCGCGGTCAGAATCGCCATATGCTCCTCCAGCGCCACGATATTGCGCTGCTTAAGATCGCTCTCATCCCACTGATAGTGCGAATGAAAGATCACCGAGATGATCTCCAGCGACTGATTGAAGAATGGATTGCTGGCGGCGGATAAGATCAGGGAATGCATCTGCCGATCCAGCGCGGCAAAGTGGCGATAGTTGCTGGCGATGGTGTCGCGCATCGATCGATGGCGATCCAGTAGATCCCGCGCCTGAACCCACCGCTCATCACTGGCGGGCAGATTCAGGAAGCGGCTCAGGGCGTGGGTTTCCAGCATCTCGCGCAGTTCAAACAGCTTCTCCGCGTAGTCCTGGGTGAATTTCTTCATCCGCCACTGGCCGCGTTTAACCGGCTCCAGCAGGTCATAGCGCATAAAGCGCAGCAGAAATTCACGCACCACGACCGGACTGACCTTCACCTGCTGCGCCAGCTGCAGTTCGCTGAACGTGTCACCCGGCACCAGCTGCCGCTGGTTAATCAGATTAAAAAACATCTGCTCTACGTGGCTGGCCTGCTGCTCAATCGGCGGCGTGACGGCGCTGAAACTGTCCTCTTCGCGCGGCTCGCGCACGATAACCCAGGTCTGTTCAACCTTATCCAGTACGCCGCACTGATGCAGGTAGTGCAGGGTATGGCGCACCGTGGTCCGGCTGATATTGAACATCTCCGCCAGCGCCGCCTGTGGCGGCAGCGGTGAGCGTATATGGCGCTGAGCAATACTTTCCAGCATCTGGTTAACCACGTTCTGACGCAAATTCTGGCTGCGGCTCATCGCACTCTCCGGTTTTTTATGCATTAAAAACCATTCAGAGCCCAAAAAAACCGGGGTGCTTCACACTTACGGCAAGCGAGACCCGCGTCCGCTGCCGGATTCGGCATAACTGCCTGCAGGACAACCGGAGACTCACCATGACAACAATGAAAGCACTGGTCATCGCTGAACCACGCAGAATGGTCTGGGCCACCCGCGACAGGCCAGCGCCCGCCGCGGGCGAGGCGCTGATTAAAATTCTCACCGCCGGGATCTGCGGAACAGACATCCACGCCTGGTCCGGCAATCAGCCTTTTTTCAGCTATCCCCGGGTGCTGGGCCATGAAATCTGTGCGGAGGTGGTCGCGCTGGGCCGTGGCGCTGAAGGTGTTCAGCCGGGCCAGCGGGTGGCGCTTATGCCCTACATCGCCTGCCTGCACTGCGACGCCTGCCAGAGCGGTAAAACCAACTGCTGTGAGCAGATCTCCGTGATTGGCGTCCATCAGGATGGGGGATTCAGCGACTACTTAAGCGTGCCGGTCAGCACGCTGCTGGCGGTGGATGAAGTGACACCGGAGGCGGCTGCGCTGATTGAGCCGTTTGCCATCAGCGCGCATGCGGTGCGTCGGGCTGGCGTGACCGCTGATGAGCAGGTGCTGGTGGTGGGTGCAGGGCCGATTGGCCTGGGTGTGGCTGCCATTTCCGCTGCCAGCGGTGCGCAGGTGATTGTGGCGGACACCAGCGCATTTCGTCGTCAGCATGTCGCTGACCAGCTTGGCCTGGTGGCGCTGAACCCGGCAGACGCGGCATTCGATGCGGCGCTGCGCGAGCAATCGGGCGGGCGGCTGCCGCTGAAAGTGATCGACGCCACCGGCAACCCGGCGGCCATGAACAACGCGGTCAGCCTGATACGGCACGGCGGCACGGTCGTCTATGTCGGCCTGCACAAAGGCGATCTGGTGATCCCGGACAGTGAGTTTCACAAAAAAGAGGCCACCCTGCTCGGGAGCCGGAACGCCACCCGCGAAGATTTTGATCGGGTCTGCTCCCTGATGGCCAGCGGTCAGCTGCGCGCCAGCATGATGCTGAATCACTCTCTGGCGTTCTCCACGCTGGATGAAACCTTTGAACCGCAGGTCATCAACAATCGCGAACTGATCAAAGGCGTGATTCATTTCGATCGCTAACGCGGCCAGCCAGCGCGTCAGGGCGCGGTGAGGGTGTTAAAGAAGTGCGCCCGCACCGCGTCAGCATCCACGCCGAGCGCGATGCGCTGGGCGGGCAGACCGGCAAACGGGTCCTGCCGGGAGGCCAGTGCGCTCAGCCTGCGCACCGTCTGACCGCAGGCGATCCCTTCGGTGATCACCCGCAGCGGGCTTTCGGCCAGGGTAAACGCCTCTGGCAGACTCAGCCATGCCACCGCCAGGGTGTCGTGCAGCGCCATGCCGTTAAATCCCTCTTTCGCCAGACTGTAAACCAGGTAAGGGCTACAGATGGCGCTCAGCACCGGCTGATTCAGCCGCTGAACCTCTTCGCCGGTGATCAGGACCTTGTGGGTAACATCCAGCGGGATCACCACCACGTTCAGCGCCGAGGTGAGCACCTGATCGGCAGCATGCGGATCTTTCCAGATATTAAATTCGCTGAAGGGCGTCACGTTGCCACTGTGTCCCCCGCTGCCGAACGTACCGCCCATGATCACCAGCTCTTTCACCAGCGGAATAATGTCGGGTGCCTGATTAATGGCCGAGGCGATGTTGGTCAGCGGACCGATCGCCACCAGGGTAATCTGATGCGGCTGTGCCCGTACGCTGTCGATAATAAACTGCACTGCGCCGGGGGCCTGATCGCTACAGCTGTTTTCAAACGCATCACCCAGCCCGTCCTGACCGTGCAGGGTGGCGGGGGCCGACGGGGCCTGGGCCAGCGGCCGCGCGCAGCCGCGATAAACCTCTGCGTCGATCGCCATCTTCTGGCAGAACAGCCGGGCATTTTTCACCGCCTGACCCACCGCCACGTTGCCGAAAACGGTGGTAATGCCCAGCAGATGCTGGGTGCGCGCCGCATAAGCCAGCGCAAAAGCATCATCCACGCCGATATCAGTATCAAAAATCAGGGTTCGCATCGCCTCTCCGTCACCGACTCTCATCCCTCAGCATTACCCCGCACGCGGCGTGGGCGTCAAGCATTTACGCCAGCCGGGCCGGTTTCCCGGCGCAAGGTTGCCAGCCTGAAACGGGCGTCGTATTATCACCGGCTCAAGGTGATGGCGTGCCACCTTTCCCAACCGCCGGTGGGCTTAACACTGGCTGATGACGCCTGACACTCAATCCTTTCGCGGGAGCTGAGGCGTCAGGCGCAGTTTATCTCTGCCTCTCCTCTCAGCCCGGCATTAATCTGTAATCAGGAGCAAGTTATGTTGAAACCGTTACTGGCGGTGATGATCGGCGGCTCGGCCGGCTGTGTGCTGCGCTGGCTGTTCGCGATGCGCTTTAATGCGCTCTTTCCCAATCTGCCACCCGGCACGCTGCTGGTGAATCTGATCGGCGGGCTGGTGATTGGCGGTGCGATGGCCTGGTTTATTCGCCACCCCGACATCGACCCGATCTGGAAACTGCTGATCGTCACCGGCCTGTGCGGCGGGCTGACCACCTTCTCCTCCTTCACGGCAGAATTAATGGTGTTGCTACAATCAGGTAAGTATCTCTGGGCGATGGCCAGCGCGCTGGTGCATGTGATCGGTTCACTGCTGATGGCGTTTGCCGGTTTTGCGCTGGTGACGCTGCTGGGCTGAGCCGGTTAACCGGCCCCTGTGTGCCAGAGAAACAGAGGGGTTCAGGTCACGCCCGTCACTTACCGGGGGCATGACCTGAACATCACCGATTATTCCGGACGATTAAGGAGCCGAGCAATGCGAACCAACCCCACCTTCCTTAACCTGGTGTTGTTAAACGGTGAACCCGGCCAGAAACTCCAGGCGGCGCGTGACGCCGGTTTCGATCAGGTGGAGATCTGGCGCGAGGATGTTGAGGCGTGCGAGGGCGGTGCGGCGGCGCTGGCTGAGATCGCGGCCCGGCAGGGACCCGGCTTTACCAACCTCCAGGTGCTGCGCGATTTCACCGGCGCACCCATGGCACTGCGCGCACAGAAGCGCGAAGAGCTGCGTCAGTTTATTCAGATCGCCCAGGCGCTGGGCTGCGATACCCTTCAGGCTCCGGCCAGCACCCGGGAAGATTGCTGTGCCGAACTGATCGATGATGACCTGCGCTGGATGGCCTCGGAAGCCGCGCGCTACAACATGCGCATTATGTATGAGCCGATGGCCTGGTGCAGTGTGGATAACACGCTGCCGCTGGCGTGGCAGCGGTTGCAGCGGCTCGACCAGCCGAATATCGGTCTGGTGGTTGACCTGTTCCATATCTGCGCGCGCGGGGGCGACGCCGCCCATCTGGATGGCATTCCGGCCGACCGCATTTATGAGGTGCAGCTGTGTGATATGGCCGCCGTTCCGGCTCAGGACAAACAGAGCCTGATGGCGATGGCGAAGCATCAGCGTCTGCTGCCTGGCGACGGCATTATCGACGTGGATCGCTTTGTCGATAAGCTCAAAAGCGCAGGCTATCAGGGGCCGCTGGGCATTGAAGTCTTCAACGACAGACTGAAACGCCTGCTGCCTGAGGTGGCGGCAGCGCAGGCCTGGCAGGCGTTAGACCGCTACCGGCGTTAATCCTGCAGGCACTGTCCGATAAAGGCGGCGGCGTGCATCGCGCCCGGACCTGAAATGGTGTGGCCAGTGGCCGGTTCAAAGCGCGCGTCGACCGGCACCCCGGCGGCTCTCAGTCGTGTCGCGGCCGATTCGCTCTCCTGCCACGGGATCACCTCATCGGACTGGCCGTGGATCAGCAGCGCGGGCACATGAGCCTGCGGAGTTAATTGACCCTCAACGGCCAGACGACCGGAAAAGGCGACCACGCCTGCCAGCGGATAACGGCCCGAGGCGAGCGCGTCCAGCGCCATAATCGACCCCTGTGAAAAGCCGACCAGCACCACATCCTGCCAGCGGTCGGCGAAGCCATGCTGCTCAACGATAGCGTTCAGGGTTGCGTCAAACGCGGCGCGTGCTGCCCGCACCCGGCCTGGCCGATTTTCTGGCGTCACGTCGGTCAGGCTGAACCACTGCCAGCCAAACCCTGCGGCAAAACGTTCAGGCGCATTGGGCGCGGCAAAAATCACATCCGGCAACAATGTCGCCCAGTGGTGGCCCAGCGGGGCCAGGTCATCGCCGTTACTCCCCACGCCATGCAGAAAAATCACCAGTGCCTTTGCCATCATTGCTCCTTTAAAAACCGTATTCGCTCATATCCGGGCCCGCCGGCACGATGCCGTTCGGGTTGAGCGCTTTGATCGAGTAGTAACCCTGTTTGATGTGATCGATGTTGACCGTCTCACGCACGCCGGAGACCGACAGCATGCTCTTAAGATAGCGGTTGAGCAGCGTATAGTCGCGTAAGCGGCGCAGGTTGCATTTGAACAGGCCGTGATAGGCCACGTCAAAGCGGATCAGGGTCACAAACAGGCGAATGTCGGTTTCGGTCAGCCGTTCCCCCAGCAGAAACGTGCGGCCATCGCTCAGCAGCGCCTCCAGCTCATCCAGCTGGCTGAAGACGTCGTTAAACGCCTGCTGATAGCTGATGGCGGTCGTGGCAAATCCGGCGCGGTAAACCCCGTTATTCAGGCGCGGATAGAGGCTCTCATTGAGCGCATCAATCTCAGCGCGCAGCGCGGCGGGATAGAGGTCGATGCGGTTATCGGCCAGATCGCCAAAGCCGCTGTTGAACATGCGCACGATGTCTGCCGACTCGTTGCTGACAATGGTGCCGGTTTTCTTGTCCCACAGCACCGGCACGGTGGCCCGGCCCGTGTAATCGGGTGCCACGCGGGTATAGATCTCATGCAGGTACTGCGCGTTATTCAGCGGGTCCTGCTGCGCGCCAGGAAAATCACCGAAGCGCCAGCCCTGAGCACCGAGCTGCGGCTCCACCACCGTGACGCCGACGAGCGACTCCAGCCCTTTGAGCCTGCGGGCGATCAGCGCACGTGATGCCCATGGGCAGATCAGCGCCACATAGAGATGGTAGCGGTCGGGCTCTGCCGGGAATGGCGTTGAGCCATCGCTGCTGATGAAGTCGCGGAAACCGGATGTCTGGCGGACGAAACCGCCCTGTTTATCGGTAGCCTGCACCGGATGCCAGTCACTACTCCACTTGCCTTCTACTAACATTGTGCGACTCCTCTGTTGAGATGAGAAGCAGCATAACTGATGACTAAAAGGCTGATAATCCGGTCCTGAAGACAATCATTTCTTCCATATTGGAAGAAATCAGACGGGTGGAAAATGAATGAAATGGGTGACCAGGAAGTCGATAAGCAGGCGCGCCCGGTGGGGCAGATGGCGGGCGGGCGGATAAACCGCAAACAGACCCAGTGGCGGCGTCTCGAAGTTCTCCAGCAGCCGGACGATATCACCGCGTTGCAGCGCAGGGGCCGCGATAAATCCGGGCAGGCGCGCGATGCCCAGGCCCGCGATAGCCGCCTGCAGACAGGCTTCGGTGTTGGCGAAGCGCAGACGGCCCTGCACAGGCACGGTCACGACCTCACCGTCGGAACCGGCAAACGGCCAGTGCCGGGGGTCGCGAAAATTGGTGTCGATAATGCACTGATGCTGAGCGATCTCCTGCCAGTGCTGCGGGGTGCCGAACTGTTCAAGATAGGCCGGTGAGGCGGCGAAGCGCACGTGAACCTCGCCCAGCCTGCGCGCCACCAGGCTGCTGTCGCTCAGGTTGCCGATGCGGATCGCCATATCAAATCCTTCATCGACGATGTTCACGGCCCGATCTGAAAAGCTGACGTCCAGCTCAATCAGCGGATAGCGGCGGGCAAAGGCGACCAGCACCTGAGAGAGCACCGCCGTGCCAAAGGAGCCGGGCGCGCTGATTTTCAGCCGGCCGGTCGGCGTCATGGCGCTTTCGCGCACGCTGGCATCCAGCGTCTCAAACGCGTCGAGCAGGTGTTTGACCCGTTCGTAATAGGCGCGCCCGACATCGGTCGGCGACAGGGCGCGGGTGCTGCGCTTAAACAGCTGCACACCGAGCTGCTGCTCCAGCTTCGATACCAGCTTTGACGCCTGACTGCTGCTGGTGCCGAGACGTAACGCCGCCGCAGAAAAGCTGCCGGTTTCCAGCACCGTGACAAACATCCGGTCACAATCGAGTCGATCCATGGCGATGTCCTGTGGGATAAAGTCGCAGTATAGGGGCTGTGCTCAGCGGATGCAGCCTTCACTTTGCGTGCCTTAGCCCTTTCGCTGACGCGCAAAACCTGCTTGACTGCATCTCTGCCCGCCGTTGTCTGGAGTAATTCATGTCGCTGATTCACCTGAACTCGCTGACGGCGATTCCCGCCGCTGAGTGGGATGCCCTGTTGCCGGATGACCAGCCGTTTCTACGCCACGCCTTTCTGCTCACGTTAGAAGAGAGCGGCAGCGTGCGGCCTGCATCGGGCTGGCAGCCTGATCATCTGCTGTGGCAGGAAAACGGCGTGACCCGCGCCGCGCTGCCGGGCTACCGCAAACGCCATTCCCAGGGCGAGTATGTCTTTGATCACGCCTGGGCGGATGCCAGCCAGCGCGCCGGGATTCGCTACTACCCGAAATGGCTGGGGGCGATTCCCTTCAGCCCCGTCAGCGGTGCCCGTCTGCTGGGTGATCCCTCTGCCGCCGCACACCTGCTGGCGGCCCTGCCTGAGCACCTGTTGCAGCAGGGCTTAAGCGGCGCGCACATCAACTTTACCGACGCGCAGGCCAATACCCTGCTGGCTGAGCAGCCCGACTGGCTGTCGCGGCTCGGCTGTCAGTATCACTGGCACAACCGGGGCTACCGTGATTTTCAGGATTTCCTCGATACGCTGATGTCGCGCAAGCGCAAACAGCTGCGCAAAGAGCGTGAACAGGTGGCGCAGAGCGGCTTCGAATTTGACCGCTATCCGGGCCATCAGCTGCGGGAAGATCAGTGGGATTTTGTCTATACCTGTTACGCCAACACCTATGCGGTGCGCGGCCAGCGCCCCTACCTGACGCGGGATTTCTTCAGCCTGCTGGCGGAGCGGATGCCGCAGAATATTGTGGTGGTGATCGCCCGCTTACAGCAGCAACCGGCGGCGATGGCCTTTTATCTGCGCGACAGCAACACGCTCTATGGCCGCTACTGGGGCTGTCTGGCGGAGTTTGACCGGCTGCACTTCGAAACCTGTTTCTATCAGGGGATGGATCTGGCTCTGGATGAAGGGCTGGCGCGGTTTGATGCGGGTGCGCAGGGTGAGCACAAGCTGGTGCGCGGCTTTGAGCCGCAGATCACCCACTCCTGGCACTATCTGCTGCATCCCGGCCTGCGCGATGCTGTCGCCGATTTTCTGCAGCAGGAGCGGGAAGGCGTGCGCGGCTGGGCGGAAGAAGCGCGCGACGCCTTACCCTATCGGCGTGGCGATTAATCGACGCCGACAAACCCCCCGGTCTGATGCTGCCACAGCCGGGCATAGAGGCCGTTTTGCGCCAGCAGTTCCTGATGGCTGCCCATCTCGGCGATGCCGCCCTTATCCAGCACCACCAGCCGATCCATCTTCGCGATGGTCGACAGGCGGTGCGCGATGGCGATGACGGTTTTACCCTGCATCAGCGACTCCAGACTTTCCTGAATCGCGGCTTCCACTTCTGAGTCGAGCGCCGAGGTAGCCTCATCCATGATCAGAATCGGGGCATCTTTCAGCAGCACGCGGGCGATCGCCACACGCTGACGCTGACCGCCCGACAGCTTCACCCCGCGTTCGCCCACGTGGGCGTCCAGGCCGGTGCGGCCCTGCGGGTCGGAGAGCAGGGGAATAAACTCGTCGGCGCGGGCGCGGCGGATCGCAAGCTGGAGCGCCTCTTCACTGGCGTCGGGACGGCCATAAAGCAGGTTTTCGCGGATTGAGCGGTGCAGCAGCGAGGTGTCCTGGGTGATCATGCCAATCTGGCTGCGCAGGCTCTCCTGCGTCACGCTGGCGATATCCTGATCGTCGATCACAATCCGGCCACCGTTCAGGTCATAGAGCCGCAGCAGCAGGTTGACCAGCGTCGACTTGCCGGCACCCGAGGGACCAATCAGACCAATCTTCTCGCCGGGCTGAATGGTGAGGTTAAGGTGGTTGATGACCTGACGACCGCCACCATAGTCGAAGCGCACATCTTCATAGCGAATCTGGCCGCGCGTCACCTTCAGCTGCTTCGCCTGCGGCGCATCCTGCACGCTCAGCGGCTGGGCGATGGTGTTCAGGCCATCCTGCACCATGCCGATATTTTCAAAGATGCCGTTGACGACCCACATGATCCAGCCGGACATGTTCACCAGGCGGATCACCAGTCCGGTCGCCAGGGCAATCGCCCCGACGCTGATCAGCGACTGGCTCCATAGCCAGAGCGCCAGTCCGGAGGTGGAGACAATCAGCAGGCCGTTCAGCGCTGACAGCGTCAGATCCATGCTGGTGACCATGCGGCTGGCGTGCTGGGTTTTATCGGTCTGCTCCTGAATGGCCTCGCGCGCATACTGACGTTCCAGATCGCTGTGGGCGAACAGCTTGATGGTGGCGATATTGGTATAGCCGTCAACGATGGTGCCCATCAGCTTAGAGCGTGCTTCTGAGGAGACCACCGAACGCGCCTTGACGCGCGGTACAAAGAAACGCAGTGAGGCGCTGTAGGCCACCATCCAGAGGATCAGCGGGATCATCAGCCGCCAGTCGGCATCGGCAAACAGGATCAGCGAGGTCACGGCGTAGATCAGGACATGCCAGATGGCATCCACCAGCTGCACCGCCGAGTCGCGCAGTGAATTGCCGGTCTGCATGATGCGCTGGGCGATACGACCGGCGAAATCATTCTGAAAGAAATTGAGACTCTGACGCAGCACGTAGTTGTGGTGCTGCCAGCGGATCATACTGGTCATGCTCGGGCTGATACTCTGGTGCACCAGCATGTCGTGCAGGCCGATAAAGATCGGCCGCAGAATCAGCGCCACCGCCCCCATCCAGAGCAGCAGCGGCCAGTTATCCCGGAACAGCGTGGCGGGCGTGGCGTGATTGACCATATCAATGAGGCGGCTCAGATAGCCAAACAGCGACACCTCGATCAGCGCGGAGACCAGGCCTACCAGCAGCAGCGCCGCAAAACTGGGCCAGACCTGGCGCAGATAGTAGAGGTAAAAGGGCCAGACCGTGGAGGGCGGTGAATCGGTCGGCGCGTCATGAAAAATATTGATAAAACGCTCAAAACGGCGATACAACATAGCGAGGCTCTTTTCATCCGGTAAAGAGCTACAGCTTAGTGCATGAACCCCATCCGGCTAACAGGAGAAAATATGGAAATTGTCATACGGGCACGGGAACCGCAGGATGCTGCCGCCTATCAGCGGCTTTACAGCCACCCCGATGTTTACCCCTGGACACTGCAACTGCCGTTTCCCAGCGTCGCTCTCTGGGAGAAAAAATTCGCCAGGATGGATGCAGAGGGTTTTGTTGCGTTTGTCGCCGAAATCGACGGCGTGCTGGCCGGTGAGCTGACGCTGTTCGTCGACAGTAAGCCGCGCACCCGCCACTGCATCAGCTTTGGGCTGGGGGTACATCCTGACTTTGCCGGACGCGGCGTCGGTGAGCGTCTGATCCGCACCGCGATGAACTATGCCCGCAACTGGCTGGGGATCACCCGGATGGAGCTGGAGGTGTTTCACGACAACGAACGGGCGCTGCGGCTCTACCAGCGGCTGGGCTTTGAACGGGAAGGGATGAAGCGCCAGGCCGCCCTGCGTGACGGGCAGCTGCGCGATGTCGTGATGATGGCGAAGCTGCTGAACGACGCGTAATAAACGGCGCGGTCACGCGGCCGCGCCAGTCTGCGTCACGGGTTCTTCGTGCTGTATTGCTGCATATTCTGCTGCGTGACCAGCTCAAACGGGATCCACTGATGGGACGCTACCTTCTGGCCTTTAATCATCTGCTGCGCCACCTCAACCGATTTTCTGCCCTGACCCACGGCATCCTGGAAAACCGTGACCGCCAGTTTGCCGCTCGCCAGCGCTTTCAGGCCATCCGGCGTGGCATCAATACCGCCCACCAGAATGGTTTTCTTCGGCTTCGCCTGCGCGATCGCCATAGTGGCACCAATCGCCATTTCATCGTTGTTGGCGGCGACAATATCGATATCTTCGCCGTTCGACAGCCAGCTGAGCATTAAATCCATTCCCTCGTTGCGCGCATAGTTGGCGGTCTGTTTCAGCACCACTTTCATCCCGGGATACTTTGCGACCACCTGCTCCACATCCCGGGTGCGCTGCAACGCACCCGCATCGCTGAGGTTACCGATCATGATGGCGACTTTGCCGCGATAGCCGGCCTGTTTTGCCAGCGCCTCCATCTGCAGCGTGCCCGATTCGCGCTCATCCGAGCCGACAAACACCACGCCCGGAGGCAGGGTTTTATCGCCCGGCGTGCGGTTAACGTAAACCAGCGGAATGCGAGCCTGCTGCGCCAGGCGGGTCAGGGCAGGGGTGCTGGCGGAGTCGACCGGATCGACGATAATCGCATCCACTCCGGCGCTGATAAAGCTCTGCACCTGATCGGTCTGACGGCCCACATCGCCGCGCGCATCTTCAAACTGCGCATCCAGCTTTTGCGCTTTTGCCTCCTTGTCGATTGCCTGGCGGATAAGGGTGAGAAAGTTCTGGTCGAAATAGGCCATCGACACGCCAATTTTCTCTGCCAGCGCCGACGTGGAAAGAGCGAGCAGACAGAGAATTGCCCATGCACATTTTTTCATTGCGGACTCCCGAGGTTAACCGGATGGAATGGATTTTTCATTTATTCTGAGAATGGACAAATAAGCTCATTTGCAGCTTATGAAGGAGAGCCAGCTTTGACAACCGCCTCTTTTCACTCTTGCTGGCGCCGCCACACTTTGCCGGAAAAGCGTGGCGTTATTGCTGCGCGCACTGCGGCAGAGAGACAGGGTTTTCGCGCTTTTGTGCAGCGCCCTGTCTGAATTAAGGCAGCAGCAGACTCAACATTCCGGCAGCAACAAAAAACGCCGTCGCGGTAACCCACAGGTAATAGAAAAAGATCATCCAGGCATGGATGTATACATCAGGTTCATCGAAGAAAGAGCAGGCAGGATCATCATGGCGCATAAATAAGATTCTTTTTTTATGCGATAGCCTGATAAAAAAGCGTATCACTATAATGGCACCAAAAAATCCCGTCATATGATGAAACGAGGCCGGAGCAGGAAAAAGATATTTTTCTTTATACCGTGCTATCAGATAATAATATTCTTCTCTTTTTAAGAGATAAACAATTAAAGAAAGCAATATCATTGCACTGCCTGATAATGCAAAAAAGAGTCCCATTTCCGCTATTATTTTATTTGTCATTATAAAATGATTAACCACTTTTCGGGGCCTCTGTCTGCTGTGCCTTCCCCGGCAGGCGCTGCGCAGGGAGTCACGCTGACGCGAGTACGGGCTTTAAGGCAAAAGCAGGCCAAAAACAGCGAACAGGATATAACATGCCGTAGCGGCAAACCACAGCAGCGAATAAAGTTTCATCCAGGCATGAATCTGATGTTTTTTGTCATCAAAAAAGGCATAACCGGGGTCGTTAAGGGAAATAAATCGTATTTTCTTTCTTTGGCTTAATTTTATAAAAAATCGTAAAAGCGGAAATACGCCGAAAAAGCCCGTCGTGTAATAAAAGGCGCAGGGGCCAGGCAAGGTATATTTTTCCCGATAAGAGGAAACAAGACCATAATAATCCTGTCTTTTGATCAAAAACAGAACAAGCGACAGCACCAGAAGGCAGCAGCCCAGCCCACCAAAAAATAACGCTGTATCAGCCAGTAATATGCCGGTTTTCATCATGTTTATGACCCTTTCCATGTCACCGTTAAGTCAACGTCCCGGAGCAAATATAAATAATTCTGCCGGGCCAGGCAAAAAACCTGCTGCTTGCGTAAGTAAGCGCAATCGCCTCTCCTCTGACCACTCCCCCGAACGCCGCCGCCGCACAAAACAGCCTGAAGAAAATTTGTCCAGCTGCCGATATCACCTTATCTCCCTCGCTGAGCTTAAGGAGTGATAGCGTGATAAAGCTGATTACCATTGATGAACTGCGCCCGGGGATGTTTATCCACAAGCTGGAAGTCTGGTGGATCAAAGACCAGCGCATTCGTAATGAGATGCTGATCGCCGATCCACGACAAATTGCCCTGTTACGCAGTGAAGGGATCCGCCAGCTCTGGATCGATCTCGATCGTTCAGTGCAGGCCCCGATCGCCACCGTGGTCGCGAAAAAAACCATTGGTCGTACCCCCTTTTTTCAGGAACTCGATCAGGCCCAGCAGATCTTCCAGCAGGGCAAACCGAAAGTCCTGGCGATGTTCAACGAAGCGCGGCTGGGTAACGGCCTGAAGCTCGACTATATGATGAATCTGGTGGATGAAATCGCCGGATCGATCACGCGTGAACCTTCCGCCATGCTGAGCGTGGCGCGGCTGAAGAATCATGATGACTATACCTACCTGCACTCCATGGCGGTCTGCGGGCTGATGATTGCGCTGGGTAAAACACTCGGGCTGAATGACCAGCAGCTGCGGCGGGTGGGCATGGGCGGTTTACTGCATGATGTCGGTAAAGCGGCCGTGCCACTGGCGATCCTCAACAAAGCCGGCAAGCTGACTGACGAGGAGTTCAGGGTGATGCGCGAGCATCCGGTGGTTGGCACGCAGATGCTGATAGAAGCTGACGCCGATGACGATCTGCTGGATATCGCGCTGCATCATCATGAGAAATATGATGGCAGCGGCTACCCGCACGGCCTGAAAGGGGAGGCGATTTCGCTCTATGCCCGCATGGCGGCGGTGTGTGACGTCTATGATGCTGTGACCTCAACCCGTGCCTATCGCAACGGCTGGACGCCTGCTGAGGCGATGCATCAGATGCTGAGCTGGCGCGGCCATTTTGACCCCGGCCTGCTGCACACCTTTGTGCGTACCATCGGCATCTATCCGGTGGGATCGCTGGTGCGTCTCGCCTCCGGCCGGGTGGCACTGGTGGTCAGAGCGGGTGAGAAATCGCTGATGCGTCCCTGTGTGCATGTGTTCTGGTCGCTGCACGCCCAGCGTGAAGTCAAACCGGAGGAGCTCGACCTTGGCGACAGTTTCTGCACTGACAGCATTGTCGGCGCAGAGGACAGCACGCTGTGGGGTAATGTCGATCTTAATCGTATCTGGGCGCTGGAAGTCGCCTGATATTTCGCCATTTTTACACTATTTTTACGCCCGCCCGCTGCATTTTAACCCCTTCTTTATACGCCTCCGCGCAAGCTATGCCCTAAATCCAAACCTCTGGAGGTTCCTGTGAGCGTGGGCGTAATAACCGGCATTCTGCTGGTGGTGTTGTTACTGGGCTATCTGATCTATGCCCTGTTAAATGCGGAGGCCTTCTGATGGCGGCCAATGCTTTCTTACTTATCGCCGTTTATCTGCTGCTGCTGATGGTGCTGGCGCAGCCGCTCGGCCGGGGTCTGGCGTCGTTAGTGGCGGATAAGCCGGTGTTTGCCCGCCTTGAAGCGCCGCTGTGGCGACTGCTGGGGGCGCAGCAATCTGACATGCGCTGGCCGCACTATCTGCTGGCGATTCTGCTGTTTAATGCGCTGGGTTTTGTCGTGCTGCTGGCGATTCTGCTGATGCAGGGGGCGCTGCCGCTCAATCCACAGCAGCTGCCTGGCCTGAGCTGGCATCTGGCGCTCAACACCGCCATCAGCTTTGTTACCAACACTAACTGGCAGTCCTACAGCGGTGAGAGCACCCTGAGCTATTTCAGTCAGATGGTGGGCCTGACGGTGCAGAACTTCCTCTCTGCCGCGACCGGCATTGCGGTGGCATTTGCCCTGATCCGTGGCTTCGCGAATCGCAGCATCGCCACGCTG
Source organism: Pantoea sp. M_10 (assembly GCF_008631515.1). Lineage (NCBI taxonomy): Bacteria > Pseudomonadati > Pseudomonadota > Gammaproteobacteria > Enterobacterales > Erwiniaceae > Pantoea > Pantoea sp. M_10. Next base: position 52,516 of record NZ_VWUL01000007.1, read on the forward strand.
GGCAACGCCTGGCGCGACCTGACGCGCATCACGCTCTACGTCTTACTGCCCATCAGCCTGCTGATGGCGCTGTTCTTTGTCAGTCAGGGCAGCATTCAGAACGTCCTGCCTTATCACAGCCTCTCCACGCTGGAAGGCGCGCAGCAGACGCTGTCGATGGGGCCGGTGGCGTCGCAGGAGGCGATCAAAATGCTGGGCACCAACGGTGGCGGCTTCTTTAACGCCAACTCCGCCCATCCGTTTGAAAACCCGAATGTGCTCACCAACTTCGTGCAGATGCTGAGCATCTTCCTGATCCCGGCGGCGCTCTGCTTCGCGTTTGGCGAAAGCGTGCGTGACCGTCGCCAGGGCCACATGCTGCTGTGGGCGATGACGCTGATGTTTGTGGCGGCGGTGGCGGTGGTGATGTGGGCCGAACTGCAGGGCAACCCGCACTTCCTCCAGCTGGGGGCTGACAGCGCCGTCAATATGGAAGGCAAAGAGACGCGCTTTGGCATTCTTAACAGCAGCCTGTTCGCCGTGATCACGACGGCAGCCTCGTGCGGTGCGGTCAATGCCATGCACGACTCCTTTACCGCGCTGGGCGGGATGGTGCCGATGTGGCTGATGCAGCTGGGCGAAGTGGTGTTCGGCGGTGTCGGAGCCGGCCTCTATGGCATGCTGCTGTTTGTGCTGCTGGCGGTGTTTATCGCCGGGCTGATGATTGGCCGCACGCCGGAGTTTCTGGGTAAAAAAGTCGATGTCTGGGAGATGAAAATGACCGCCCTGGCGATTCTGGTCACCCCGGCGCTGGTGCTGATCGGCACCGCTCTGGCGATGATGACCGACGCCGGACGCAGCGCTATGGCAAACCCGGGCATTCACGGCTTCAGCGAAGTGCTTTACGCCGTCTCATCCGCGGCCAACAACAACGGCAGTGCCTTTGCCGGGCTTAGCGCCAACACGCCATTCTGGAACCTGTTACTGGCCGTCTGCATGCTGCTGGGCCGCTTCGGCATCATCATTCCGGTGATGGCGATTGCCGGTGCGATGGCGGCGAAAAAAGTACAGCCGGTGGGCAATGGCACGCTGCCTACCCACGGCCCGCTGTTTATCGCACTGCTGATCGGTACGGTGCTGCTGGTCGGCGCACTGACCTTTATTCCTGCTCTGGCGCTGGGCCCGGTGGCTGAGCATCTGCAACTTGTTCAGGGACAATCCTCATGAGTCGTCAACAACAGGCGTTATTTGACGCAGCGCTGCTGCGCACCTCAGCCTGGGATGCGGTGAAAAAGCTCGATCCCCGGGTGCAGTTCCGTAACCCGGTGATGTTTGTGGTCTACCTCGGCAGCATCCTGACCTCGCTGCTGGCGCTGGCGATGCTGGCGGGCCGGATCGACGGCAGCGCCAGTTTTACCGGAGCGATTGCGCTCTGGCTCTGGTTTACCGTGCTGTTCGCCAATCTGGCGGAGGCGCTGGCAGAGGGGCGCAGTAAGGCCCAGGCGAGCAGCCTGAAAGGGGTGAAAAAGACCAGCTTTGCCAAAAAACTGTCAGCGGCGCGCTATGGCGCAGAGTGGCAGCAGGTGGCCGCCGATCAGCTGCGCAAAGGCGACGCGGTGCTGGTGGAAGCGGGCGACATCATTCCCTGCGACGGTGAAGTGCTGGAGGGCGGGGCCTCGGTGGATGAGAGCGCCATTACCGGCGAGTCCGCCCCGGTGATCCGCGAGTCGGGCGGGGACTTTGCCTCCGTGACCGGCGGGACCCGCATTCTCTCTGACTGGCTGGTGATCACCTGCAGCGCCAACCCGGGTGAAACCTTCCTCGACCGGATGATCGCCATGGTGGAAGGCGCGAAGCGTCGCAAAACGCCAAACGAGATTGCCCTGACCATCCTGCTGGTTTCGCTGACTATCGTCTTCCTGCTGGCGACCGTGACGCTCTGGCCTTTCTCGGCCTGGGGCGGAACGCCGGTCAGCGTTACGGTGCTGGTGGCGCTGCTGGTCTGTCTGATCCCGACCACGATTGGTGGCCTGCTGTCAGCGATTGGGGTGGCGGGGATGAGCCGGATGCTGGGAGCTAACGTCATCGCCACCAGCGGCCGTGCCGTCGAGGCCGCAGGCGATGTGGATGTGCTGATGCTGGATAAAACCGGCACCATCACCCTGGGTAACCGTCAGGCGACGCAGTTCCTGCCCGCGCCGGGCGTCAGCGAGGAGCAGCTGGCCGACGCGGCGCAGCTGGCGTCGCTGGCCGATGAGACGCCGGAGGGCCGCAGCATCGTGGTGCTGGCTAAACAGCAGTTTAACCTGCGTGAACGCGATCTCAGCAGCATGGGAGCCACCTTTATTCCCTTCTCGGCGCAGACCCGCATGAGCGGCGTCAACGTGCAGGACCGGCTGATCCGTAAAGGGGCGGTGGATGCGGTGCGTCGCCACATCGAAGCCAGTCATGGCCGCTTCCCGGCCGAGGTGAATGCTCAGGTCGAAGAGGTGGCGCGCACCGGGGGCACCCCGCTGGTCGTCGCCGAGGGCGCAAACGTGCTGGGCGTGGTGGCGCTGAAGGATATCGTAAAAGGCGGCATCAAAGAGCGCTTTGCCGAGCTGCGCAAGATGGGCATCAAAACCGTGATGATCACCGGCGATAACCCGCTGACGGCGGCAGCGATTGCGGCGGAAGCGGGCGTGGATGATTTTCTCTCTGAGGCGACGCCGGAAGCGAAGCTGGCGCTGATCCGCCAGTATCAGGCGGAAGGGCGTCTGGTCGCGATGACCGGCGACGGCACCAATGATGCGCCTGCGCTGGCACAGGCCGATGTGGCGGTGGCGATGAACTCCGGTACGCAGGCGGCGAAAGAGGCGGGCAACATGGTCGACCTCGACTCGAACCCGACCAAGCTGCTGGAAGTGGTGCACATCGGTAAACAGATGCTGATGACGCGCGGTTCGCTGACCACCTTCAGTATCGCCAACGACGTGGCGAAATATTTTGCGATCATCCCGGCGGCGTTTGCGGCGACCTATCCGCAGCTCAACATGCTCAACGTCATGCAGCTGCACTCGCCCGCCAGCGCGATCCTCTCAGCGGTGATCTTCAACGCTCTGGTGATTGTCTTTCTGATCCCGCTGGCCCTGAAAGGCGTCAGCTACCGGCCACTGAGTGCCGCTGCGCTGCTGCGCCGCAACCTGCTGATTTATGGGCTGGGCGGCCTGCTGGTGCCGTTTGCCGGCATCAAAGCTATCGATCTGCTGTTAGTGTTATCAGGCATGGCCTGAGGAGCAAAAAATGAGTCAGTTACGTCCGGCAATTTTACTGTTGTTACTGCTTACCCTGGTCACCGGCGTGGTTTATCCTTTCCTCACGACCAGCCTGGCGCAGTGGCTGTTTCCGGCGCAGGCGAATGGATCGCTGCTGGAGGAGGATGGCGTGGTGCGCGGATCCGCGCTGATTGGTCAGAACTTCACGCAGCCCGGTTATTTTTGGGGCCGCCCTTCAGCCACCAGCGACAAACCCGACAATCCGCTGGCCTCAGGGGGCAGCAATCTGGCAGCCAGTAACCCGGCGCTGGACAAAGCCGTCGCGGAGCGCGTCGCGGCGCTGCGGGCTGCCAATCCGCAGGCACCCGCCGCGGTGCCGGTTGAGCTGGTCACCACCTCAGCCAGCGGGCTGGACCCGGATATCTCGGCTGACGCCGCGTTGTGGCAGGCACCGCGCATCGCCGCCAGCCGGAAGCTGCCGTTGGCGCAGGTCGAGGCGCTGATCGACCAGCAGACGCACCGTCCGCTGATGCCATTCCTCGGCTCGCCGACGGTCAATGTGCTGCAGCTCAATATGGCGCTCAACGATCTGTAAGGGTGTTTCTGTTATGCCATTAAGGAAGCTATGAATCACGAACCCCAGCGTCCCGATCCCGACGCGCTGCTGCAGGCTAACCGCGAAACCCATCGCGGGCAGCTGAAAATCTACTTTGGTGCCTGTGCCGGTGTGGGCAAAACCTACGCCATGCTGCAGGAGGCGCAGCGGCTGCGCGCGCAGGGTCTGGATGTGCTGATCGGCGTGGTGGAGACCCATGAACGGCCGGAAACCGCGCAGCTGCTGACGGGATTACCCCTGTTGCCGCGTCGTGCGACCGGTCGCTCGCGTCATGCGGAGTTCGATCTCGATGCGGCACTGGCTCGCCATCCGGCGGTGATCCTGATGGATGAGCTGGCGCACACCAACGTGCAGGGCTCGCGCCATCCCAAGCGCTGGCAGGACATCGAAGAGCTGCTTGAAGCGGGCATTGACGTGCTGACCACCGTCAACGTGCAGCATCTTGAGAGCCTCAACGATGTGGTCGGGGGCGTCACCGGCATTCAGGTGCGCGAAACCGTGCCCGATCCCTTTTTCGACAGCGCCGATGAGGTGGTGCTGGTCGATCTGCCGCCCGACGATCTGCGTCAGCGGCTGAAAGAGGGCAAAGTCTACATCGGTGACCGGGCAGAGCGCGCCATCGAAAACTTTTTCCGCAAAGGTAACCTGTTCGCGCTGCGTGAGCTGGCCCTGCGCCGCACCGCCGATCGGGTGGATGACCAGATGCGCGCCTGGCGCGATCAGCAGGGGCGGGATCGCGTCTGGCACACCCGCGACGCCATTCTGCTCTGCATCGGCGACGACAGCGGCAGTGAGAAGCTGGTGCGCACGGCCGCCCGGCTGGCGGCGCGGCTCGGCAGTGAATGGCATGCGGTCTATGTTGAAACGCCCCGTCTTCACCGGCTGCCGGAAGGACGGCGGCGGGCGATTCTGCGCACGCTGCAGCTGGCGCAGGAGCTGGGGGCGGAAACCGCCACCCTCTCCGAGCCGGATGAAGCCGAAGCGGTGCTGGGCTACGCGCGCGAACATAATCTGGGCAAAATCGTCACCGGCCGCCGTCCGCTGCGGCGCTGGCGGCGTGACAGTTTTGCCGAGCGGCTCGGCCAGCTGGGGCCGGATCTCGACCTGCTGGTGGTGGCGCTGGATGAACCGCTGAAGGATGCGCCGCATCCGCTGCCGGATGGCCGCCCGACCAGCGATAAATGGCGGATTCAGCTGCGTGGCGTGATGATGGCGCTGGTGCTCTGCATCGCCGTCACCGCCGCCGGGCAGTCGGTGCTGATCAACTTCGATCCCGCCAACTGCGTGATGATCTACCTGCTGGCGGTGGTGATCGTGGCGCTGCGCTACGGGCGCTGGCCGTCGGTGATCGCCACGGTGATGAATATCGTCGCCTTCGACCTCTTCTTTGTGGCCCCCACCGGCACGGTGGCGGTCTCCGACCTGCAATATCTGGTCACCTTTGGTGTGATGCTGGCGGTCGGGGTCATCGTCGGCAATCTCACGGCGGGCGTCCGCTATCAGGCGCGGGTGGCACGCTACCGCGAACAGCGTGCGCGACAGCTCTATGAGATGGCGAAATCGCTGGGCAGCGCCTTAACGCCGCAGGATATCGCGGCGACCAGCCAGCGGGTGCTGGATGCCACCCTGCAGGCGCGCTGCCTGCTGCTGCTGCCGGATGAGCAGGGCGAACTGCAGCCGGTCGGTGAGGCGTTACCGGCCAGCGAACCGGACCGCGCTATCGCGAAGTGGAGCTACAGCAAAGGCCAGCCGGCGGGGGCGGGCACCGATACGTTACCGGCGGTGCCTTATCAGATCCTGCCGCTGAAAAGCGGCGGGCACTGCCGGGGCCTGCTGGTGGTGGAGCCGCAGAATCTGCGTCAGCTGATGATCCCTGAACAGCAGCGGCTGGTGGAAACCTTCACGGTGCTGATTGCTAACGCGCTGGAGCGGATGGCGCTGTCGCACAGCGAGGCGGCATCGCGGCTCTCGGCGGAGCGGGAACAGCTGCGTAATGCGCTGCTGTCCGCCCTGTCACACGATCTGCGCACCCCGCTGACCGTGCTGTTTGGTCAGGCGGAAATGCTGATGCTCGACCTGGCCAGCGACAACTCAAAATATGTGCCGCAGGCCAGCCAGATCCGCGAGCAGACGCTGAGTACCATCCGGCTGGTCAGCAATATGCTGGATATGGCGCGCATTCAGTCGGGCGGCCTCAATCTGCGTGAAGAGTGGCTGGCGCTGGAGGAGGTGATTGGCGGGGCGCTGAGCAGCATGGCGCCGTCGCTGAAAGGGCATGAGGTGCAGCTCGACCTGCCGGACGATATCGTGCTGATCAAAGGCGACAGCACACTGCTGGAGCGGGTCTTCACTAATCTGATTGAAAACAGCCTGAAGTATGCCGGTAACTGTGCGCCGCGCGGCATCCGGGCGTGGCGTGCCGCAAACCGGCTGGAGATCTCGGTCTGGGATGGCGGGCCGGGCATCGCTGAAGGGGACTTAAGCCGGATATTCGATAAGTTTTCGCGCGGTGATAAGGAGTCTGCCGTACCGGGCGTCGGGCTGGGGCTGGCGATCTGTAAAACCATCATTGAGAGCCACGGCGGCCAGATCTGGGCAGAGAATCGGACCGAAGGCGGCGCGGCCTTTCGTCTCTCGCTCCCCCTGCCGCCGGTTCCGGAAATTTCTGACGACGAGCTGAAATAACTTCACAGTGAATCGGTTATACTCCCGGACCTGTCTGATTACGTGTGGGATTGTATGGAACGTTTTACCGAAAACCTGATGTATGCATCGCGCTGGTTGCTGGCCCCGGTTTACATTGGACTTTCGCTGGGATTGCTGGCGCTGACGATTAAATTTTTCCAGGAAATAGTCCACCTGCTGCCCAACATTTTCAGCATTGCGGAAAACGATCTGATCCTGCTGCTGTTGTCGCTGGTCGATATGACGCTGGTTGGCGGTCTGCTGGTGATGGTGATGCTGTCAGGCTATGAGAACTTTATCTCGAAGCTCGATATCGACGAAGACAAAGAGAAGCTGAGCTGGCTGGGCAAGATGGACTCCGGCTCACTGAAGAACAAAGTGGCCGCCTCTATTGTCGCCATCTCTTCGATTCACCTGCTGCGGGTGTTTATGGAAGCGCGCAACGTCGATAATGATAAGCTGATGTGGTACGTGATTATCCACCTGACCTTCGTGCTCTCCGCCTTTGTCATGGGCTGGCTCGATAAGCTGTCACGCTACGATAAAAAGTAACGCATTCCCTTTCCGGCGCGCCGCTGATGCGGGCGCCTGCTCTGCCTCCTCCTCCCGCGTCTCCCTGCCCAAATCCGCTAGCTGTGTCCGCTGTTACTCCGCCCTGTCTGAGCGGGCCGGTTGTGAGGCCGGACGGGTGCCGGTCAGCTGCGGCATCACCTCTTTGATCATGGCAAAGAAGTGTTGCAGCCTGGCCGGGTAGTAACTCGCCCACGGATAGGTCAGCCACACCGGCAGCGGGGGGGCCTGCCACGCGGGCATCAGCTGAATCAGTTTGCCCTCCGCCAGATCGTCCTGCACCGCCCACGATGAGACAATCGCCGCCCCCATGCCGGCCAGTGCCGCTTTACGCACGGCGTAAAGGCTGTCGCTGCTCAGCCGCGGCATAATCGGCAGGTTCAGCGGCTGGCCGTCATCTATTTTCTGCAACGCCACTTCATTACGGTAGAAGCTGGTGAGCGCCAGCCACGGCAGATCGCCCAGCTGTTCCACCCGCTCAATCGGCGGAAACTGGTCCAGCAGGCGCGGCGCCGCCACCACGAAACGCGGCACTTCTGCCAGCAGAACCGCCACGACCGACGGATCGCTGGGCGCGCCGACCTGAATGGCACAGTCCACATTCTCCGCGATGAAGTCGGGTGTGCGGTCATTCAGCATCCACTCTATATTGAGTCGGGGATAGCGGTGCAGATAGTCCACCAGGGGATCGATCAGCTGATCCTGACCAAAGGCGTGCGGGGCGCGAACCCGCAGCGTGCCGATGGGATCGTCACTGGCCCCGGTCAGCTCATCTTCCAGCGCATGCCACGTGGCCAGCAGCTGCCGCGCCTGGGCGTAGCAGCGTTCGCCATCATCGGTGAGCTTCAGCGCATGGGTCGTGCGCAGAATGAGCTTCAGGCCGAGCCGCTGCTCCAGGATTTGCAGCCGCCGGCTGACAGTAGGCTGGGTGGTGCCGAGCTGTGCCGCAGCGGCGGAGAGGCTGCCGCTCTCAACAATACGGATAAAAGTCTGCATCAGTTCGATGCGGTCGCTGCCACTGGAATGATTCATACGCTCCACGCATAACGGTTTTGCCTGACGTCAGTCTACCGCGTATAACCGCAATGCGCTTAAATAGCGGCACGAAATGATGAGGATGACACCATGTCAGCAATAGAAAACCCAACCCGAAACGAACCGCTCTCTGCTCCGCTGGTCTTCACCCTGGCCGCCGGGGCCGGGCTCAGCGTGGCGTCGATTTACTACAGTCAGCCGATGCTGGATATCATCAGTAAACAGTTCAGTGCGGGCATCGGCGCGGTCGGCATGGTGCCGATGCTGACGCAGGCGGGCTATGCGCTGGGCATCCTGCTGCTGGCCCCGCTGGGCGACCGCCATGACCGGCGCACGATTATCTTTATCAAGGGCCTGCTGCTGGTCGCCGCACTGCTGCTGTGTGGCTTTTCCGCGGGGCTCAGCGCGCTGCTGATCGCCAGCTTTGTGACCGGCCTGACCGCCACCGTGGCGCAGGATATTGTCCCGGCGTCGGCGGCGCTGGCTCCGGAACGCAGCCGGGGTAAAACCGTCGGCACGGTGATGACCGGCCTGCTGGTGGGGATTCTGCTGTCGCGGGTCGTCAGTGGCGTGGTGGCGGAGTATCTCGGCTGGCGCACCATGTATCTGATTGCGGCGCTGTCGGTGCTGCTGATTACGCTGACGCTCAGGCGGGTGCTGCCACGCTTTACGCCGGGCACCACCGTAAGCTATCCGCGCCTGTTGCTGTCGCTGGTGCATCTGTGGCGTCACCACCAGACGCTGCGCCGCGCCGCCCTGGCTCAGGGACTGCTGTCGGTAGGGTTCAGCGCCTTCTGGTCGACGCTGGCGTTAATGCTCAGCGATCGCTTTCATCTGGACAGCGCCGTGGCCGGGGCCTTTGGCTTAGCCGGGGCGGCGGGGGCGATGGCGGCCCCGCTGGCGGGCAGCTTTGCCGATCGCATCGGCCCGGCGCGGGTCACCCAGGCCGGTGCCGCCCTGGTGACGCTCTCTTTTGCGCTGATGTTTCTGCTGCCCGTGCTGCCTGTCCCGGCGCAGCTGGCGCTGATTGTGATCTGTACCATTGGCTTTGATCTGGGCGTGCAGGCCACGCTGGTCGCGCACCAGACGCTGGTCTATGGCCTGGCACCTGAAGCACGCAGTCGCCTCAATGCGCTGCTGTTCACCGTGGTGTTTATCGGTATGGCCAGCGGGGCGGCACTGGGCAGCCTGGCGCTGGCGCACTGGGGCTGGAATGGGGTGGTTGCGCTCTCTACCTTAGCCGGGGCGGCCGCGCTGGCGGTGCGCTTCGCCAGTCGCCACCTGAAAAACTGATCGTCTCGCCCTTCAAAAAATGTGCCAGGCTTATTGATAAACCCGAAATAAGCTGGAGCATTATGAACTTTTTAGCCTGGACAGCAGCGACGGGCGGCCTTCTGCTGCTGATGTCGCTGGCTTCCGGTTGGATTCACCGGGGGCCAGTCACCTCATTTGGTCTGTTTCTTATCGCGGGCATACTGTGCGGCCCGTGGGCGTTTGATGTGGTCCACATCGATATCGTCACCCATTCCGAAGCCGTGGCCCACATTACCGAAATCACCATGGCCGCCTCGCTGTTTATCACTGGACTTAAGCTGCGTCTGCCGTTACAGAATAACTGCTGGCACACCGGGCTGAAACTCGCCTTTCCCGCCATGCTGCTGACCGTGGCGGCAATGACCCTGCTGGCCCATTTCCTGGTGGGATTAGACTGGCCGGTTGCGCTGGCGTTTGGTGCCATTGTCGCACCGACGGACCCGGTGCTGGCCAGCCTCATCTCGGTAAACGATGCGCAGGATGATGACTCGCTGCGGGTGGCAATCTCCAGCGAAGCGGGCATGAACGACGGCTCCGCGCTGCCGCTGCTGGTGCTGGCGCTGCTGCTGTTCAATGGCGAGAGCCTGAGCGGGGGGATGCTGGCTCACTGGGGCGCGGTCGAGGTGATCTGGGCGATTGGCGCCGGCCTGCTTATCGGCTTTGTCATGGGGCAGATGATCGGCGTGCTGACGACCCGGCTGCGCAATGCCAACGGCGATGTGGCCCCCAATGATTTCCTCGCGCTGGCGCTGATCGCGCTGAGTTATTCGCTGGTGGAGTGGCTGGGCGCCTCCGGCTTCCTGGCCGCCTTTGCCGCCGGACTGGGGCTACGCCGCGCCGAGCTGGGGGTGTTTCGTCGTCATCAGCCGGAGGATCTCTCTGATGATGAACGTGTTCTCCCCTCTGAGGCGCTGGTCAATCCCAATAAGCGGCTGGCGCACCAGGGCAATAACAATATGGTGAAGTCGATTGGGTTTGTAGTAGGCGACGCCCTCTCTTTTGGCGATACTATTGAACGTCTGCTGGCGGCTGGCATGATGGTGGTGCTGGGCGTGACGCTGGCACAGCACTGGAATATCTACGGCGTGCTGCTGGGCCTGGTGCTGTTTGTGGTGGTGCGCCCGCTGGCCGTCTGGCTGGTCACGCTGCGCGCCGGGCTGCCGCTGGGTCAGCGTCTGCTGATTGGCTGGCTGGGCATCCGCGGAATCGGCAGCCTGAACTATATTGCCTATGCCTGGACGCACGGCATGGAAGGCCCGCAGATGGAAATCATGACGAATATGGCGTTAACGCTGGTGGTCTGTAGCGTGGTTGTCCACGGCACCACCGTGTCGCCGCTGCTGAACTGGCGTCAGAAGCGCATCGAAGCCCTTCAGCGCAAAGTTTAATCCGAACAAACAGGAGTGAAGAATGAAAGTAACCCAGATTATCCTGCTGAGCCTGCTCGCCTCCGGCAGCGCGCTGGCGGCGGACGACGCTGACACCGAACAGAATGTCTACGCCAGTCAGCTGTGTCACATCGTCAGCAGTGAAAAAAAGGTCGCCAGCGCGGATCAGTATGTGGAGCAGATGAAATCTGACGTGGCGCGCAGTAAATCCTCATCGGCGATGAATCAGCCCGAATTTGATGAAGAATCGGCGCGGGAAGTTGCCAGTGCCTGGCTGCAGCTGGGTGACGATGAACGCGCCAAACTGCGCGTCAACGAACAGCAGTGTGAGCAGGCTGTGATGGCGCAGTTCCAGCAGGAAGATTAACCGGGCCGCACGGTATAAAACGCGCCTGCGGGGCGCGTTTTTTTATGGCTTTTCACCCGGCATTGCGTACATAATCGCCAGCGTCTGGCACCAGACTTGCATCTGTTGATTCTTTTGCAGCACACCGCAACGGTCTGCTCTCTTACTGGCATCACTTAACAGGCACTATGATTACGCGTCGACGCTTTATTCTCGGCACGGGAGCGCTTGGGCTCTCCATGACCACCGGCAAATTATTTGCCCGCGATGACATTATTCCCCTCTGGCCGGACGACCCGCCCGGCGGCGGTGGCCCGTCGGGCCAGCTGCACATTAACAGCAGCGGTTCGTGGTCCAATATCGTCAGCCCGGCGATCCAGCGTTTCAAACCGGAAAATCCCAACGGCGAAGCGGTGCTGATCGCCGCAGGCGGCGGCTATCGCTGGATCGGCATGGGGCGCGAAGCCTGGCCGGTGGCGCGCTGGCTGAACGCCAATGGCTACACCGCCTACGTGCTCAGCTACCGGCTGCCGCATGAGAAGTGGCAGGCGGGGCGGCTGGCTCCGCTGCAGGATGCGCAGCGTGCTATCCGGCTGGTGCGATCGTTTGAGCGCAGGGTGCATGTGCTGGGCTTCTCGGCCGGTGGCCATCTGCTGGGGCTGGCGGCGGCGCGCCCGGACTTTGAATCCTATCCGGCCATCGACCCGCTGGATGAAGTGGTGCCCGCCGTCGACAGCGTGGGCCTGATCTATCCGGTCATTACCCTGGAAGCGCCCTATCAGCACACCAGCACGCATCTGATGATGGTCGGCAAAAATGCCACCCCACAGGATGAGGCAAACTGGTCAGTGCAGAACTTTGTGACCCGGCGCTATCCGCCCACCTTCCTGGCGCAGGCGGAAGACGATCACACCTCCAACCCGTTTAACACCGAGCTGATGCGCGACACCTGTCGGCGTAATCGCGTGCCGGTTGAGCTGATTCAGATCAGCAAAGGCGGGCATGGGTTTGGTCTGGGCAAAGCGGGAACGCCCGCGGCGTTGTGGGATCAGGCCTATGTTAAGTGGCTGGAAACTCCTCATCAGGCTGCGTCCCCGGTCCTGTAATGATTCCCCCTGCGGCTGACGTAAAAAAAGCTGGCATGAGCCAGCCTCGCTAAGTGCGCGTTGTCAGATATGAAGCCATGCTGCACAAAACAGGAGCAGCCGGGTCAGAACTGATAGGTCAGGCCCAGACCGATACTGTTTTTCGTCGTAATGCCGGTGGCCCGCGTAAAGTCGTTGTCCTTCAGCAGGTTAATGCGGTAGTCCACGTAGGTCAGCATGTTCTTGTTGAAATAGTAATAGGTGCCCACCGCAATATATTTCTGCATCGTCTGGCTGCCTCCGGCAAAATTCCCTGCGCCCTGCAGGTTTTCGCCACGCTGCATAACAAAACCGACAGAAGGGCGCAAACCGTTCAGGAACTGGTACTGCGCAATCGCCTCAACGTTATGGGTTTTGTCGGCGACCTGTGCCAGCTGTCCATAAGGCGTAACGTCACTGGCTTCGCCATACATGGCGGCCAGATAGAGCTGGCTGGCATCATATTTTGCAGAGGTGACCCAGGCGGTGGCATCGTCTCCCTGGCCGTCAGCTTGCTGAATCAGCGTCCGTTTTGCTTTCATCCCTGCCGCCGCAATGCTCAGCCCATCGGTAATGCTGTAAGTCACGCCAGCACCGTAGCCATCCCCGTTAGCCACTTTAGCGGTGGCGCGGTCATTTTTTCCCTGATACTGCAGGGTCAGCTTTAACCCACCCCACGCCGGAGAGTGCCAGGTCGCGAGGCCGGTTGAGCGTTTTGACAGGAAGTTATCGTTGGTAGTCATAGTGCCGGAACCGTAGACCGGTGCCATGTCCGTATAGGCAGAGGCAACGTACAGCACCCCAAAGCTACGGCCATAATCGAACGAGCCGAAGTCGGCCAGTTTCAGACCGGCAAACCCTAAACGTGTGGCATTACCCGTTTGCGCGTCGCTACCGCCTTCACTGTGATTCAGCGGGAAGTTATATTCCCATTGACCATAACCGCTAAGCTGATCGTTAATTTGCGTCTCACCTTTAAAACCCAGGCGTGCGTAAGAGTTGTCGCCATCTTCTGCAATATTATCTGAGAAAACATGGCGCGCATCGACTTTACCGTACAGGTCGAGCTTATTTCCATCTTTATTATAAATCTCAGCGGAGTATGCAGAAAATGAGGCCAGAAAACAGATTGCATACGGCGCGGCGGCTTTTATTTTATTGTGCATATCATCTACCCTTATCCGTTAACTTAAGCATGAGGAGGTAACCGCGCAGAGCGGCATTTATTTCACTATGACTTTCGTCTTCCAGAATGGCTAAATAATAAAGGCGTTATAGCGGCCATAAAGGTTATGGCCATTTTTATAATGAATTTCCCTGGTGTTACTGGTTTCTGGCTGAGAACATCCTCAACAATTTTTTATTCAGAATGCTAAGTCGGGTATATCGCTTAATACCGTTTGCGCACCCGCATCAATATATTTTCTGGCAAGAACCGGGTCATTGATCGTGGCAATCGCAAATTCAATACCTGAACGAGCCAGTCGCGTCAGGTCTTCGTCCGTCGCGAAGTCACCCAGGAAATGCAGGATCTGGCAACCCGTTCTGGCGAGGAGCGCCTCGGGGTCTTTGGGCGGGACGCAAACTGCCAGGCCGCGCGGGACGTCAGGCATAAGCTGTGCGGCAACCTGCAGCGAAATCTCCGAGAAGCTGCTGATAAAGAGCTTCTTCTCATCTGCAGGCCACAGTGACTTCAGCTGAGCGATAGCAATCTCCGCCGTTTCCACTTCCTGTCCGGAGGTGGGTTTGATCTCCAGTTGCAGCCCGACGCCTTTATCCAGAACAAACGCCACTGTTTCAGCCAGCGTCGGCACTTTTACGCCTCTGAAAAGGTGGCCATAACACACGCCCGCCTCCAGCGATCGGATCTCATCCAGGGTTAAGTTCGCCACATAGCCTTTGCCATTTGTTGTCCGGTCCACGGAATCGTCATGAATAATGACCGGGTGTCTGTCTTTGGTGAGTTTGACATCCACCTCTATCCACGTCGCTCCATGTTCAACAGCCGCCTGAAACGAAGGCAGCGTGTTTTCCGGTGCCAGCAGCGGTGCTCCCCGATGGGCAATCAGGCGGGCATTCACTACGCGTGCAGGGGTTTTTTTTGTCGACATTCCTGGCTTTACCTTCTGTTAGGGTTTTATCGCAGGTTTACCTGAGCAAAACCTGATTAGAGAATTCGGTTCTGACTTCATCACCCAGCGGTTTAGGCATGAACTGGGTGCCATGAACGCGCTCTTTGCTGTCGATCAGCCCGGCATCACGATTCACTTCTCTGTTCTGCGGCGTAATGCCATAGACCTGCTGGAACAGCCGCTGGGTGGTGGGCAGCGTCAGCCAGTGGATAAACAGCAACGCTGCCGCTTTATGGGGGGCATTTTGCGGTATCGCCACCATATTTCCGCCGCCGGGCATGCCGAAATCGGGGACATAGAGCCGGATGGTTTTCGGGACTTCACCGTGATTTTCTAATCCCACCAGGTAATCTTCCCAGGCGGGAACCAGCAGGAACTCACCGCTGACCAGTCGGGTGACGCTGTCGGCGTTGGAGGCCGTAATGATGTAGTTGGGACGCTGCTGTCTGAACCAGTTCCAGGCGGGCTGCAGAGCCGTCAGGCTTTTTACATCCGCGTCGCCTTTGGTGAAATCAAAACCCGGCACCTGCGTGCGCGTCACCGATTCAATAAAGGCCGGGCCGGAACCGCCGTTTTCAACGTTAAAGCCAAATTCCTGAGGATGAGCCTGCAGGAAGGCCGTGAGCTGCGGCAAAGTTCGCGGCAACTCACTTTCTTTCAGGCGGCGCGAATCGTAGGCCAGACCGGTCTGGTTGCCCCAGAATGCCACGCCATAGCCTTTACTGTCCGTTCCCTCAATGGTGTAGTTCAGGGTTTTGCCTTCCGGCAGCAGTCTGTTAATCGGGCCAAAAAACGTCTGCTCAGGCGAGACGGTTCCGAATGCGCCCCCGCCAATCGAAAACAGATCGATATCGCCCGTTTCCCGTCCGCGGTCAGCCATGAGCTTATTAATATTGCCCTGAAGTGTGCCTTCAGACAGGGTAACGTTAATGCCGTACTGTTTTTCAAACAGGCTGACCTGCTCTTTTAACCGATCCTGGTAATACCATTGATACCAGGTCAGTTTCCCCTCCTTTTTCGCCTGTCCGACAATCTGTTCCAAGTTCATTGTGTTTAAATCCTGAGCCGGGCTACAGAAAGCCCCGGCCAGCAATAATATTGCAGCAGCGAGTCTGAACATATTTTTCCCCAATAACGCGTATTAAAGAGTGTCAGCCTTTTCCCGCAAAGGAGGCGACAGGATTTTTTGTCAGTAATTTTTCTGCAATCAACATTAAAATGACATTCGGTACAACCAGCATTAAAGAAATGACCGCCGCATTGGGTCGGATAAAGTTATAACCCAGATAAGAATAGAGAATGGCAGGGACGGTAATAAAATCGGGTGAGCCCACAATAAAACTTATGGCGAACTCCTCTATGGATAACGTAAAGACAATAATTAATGCGGCAAATATTCCTGGTCTGAGGGTGGGCAGGCAGGCCACTAAAAACCGGTTCAGCGCCGAAGCGCCCATATCTCGTGCCGCATCGAGCGTGTCCTGGCGTATCTGCGAAAACGACAGGGTCAGAATGCGCACGGCATAAGGCATCAGGATAATCATATGCCCCAGTAAAATGCCGCCAAACCGGCTGTGAATGCCCACCACGTTGAGCAACATGGAAAAAAACAGCGCGACGACAAATCCCGGAACGATAAGCGGCAATAAGATCGCATTCTGTAAAAGGTGTTTGCCCGTAAACGACATTCTGCCAAACGCCCACGCGGCAGGCAGAGACAACATCAGCGTGCAGACGGAGACGGCTGCCGCCAGTAAATAGCTGTTCCTGAGCGCCTGCGGTAACGCGGTCGTAGTCCAGACCTCCACCCAGCGTCCCAGTGAGAGAACCGGCGGCAGGGCATCTGGCCATGCCCACGGATGGGTTTTATCGACCAGGGACCACAGCACGGTCAGCATAAAGGGAATAACCAGCCACAGCATAAACAGGGCGGCGATAAGGGTCATCATGACGATACGCAGCGGGGATAAGGTCTCTCTAGCTCTCATTATCTCTGTTCTCCGGCTTGTTGCAGCCACTTCGCCAGGGCGGCAAGCACGACTGCACCGACAAAAGCCGCCAGCATTAAAATCACCGCGACAACGGCCGCAAGATTCCAGCCCTGTGCGCTGATTTCAGGTAAGCGCAGCATGTATTGCGAAAGAGAGAATACGCTGGTTGGCCCCGCAACGACCTGGAAGGAAAAGTCACCCAGGGCGCCGATGAAGATCAGCACCAGCGATACCTGAACGGACCTGACAGATAAGGGCAGGATGATCTGTAACAACCGGGCACGCTTGCCGGCACCTAAATCCCGCGCAGCATTGAAAATTTCATCGCCAATCGCGCGCAGGCTGCCGGTCATGATCAGCAGCGCATAGGGAAGCTGTTTCCAGACCTGCAAAATAATCACGCCAATGCCCCAGCGGTCATTCTGCATTCTGATGGGGTGAGAGAGGATCCCCAGCCGGACCAGGCCCAGGTTGATAAAGCCCTGCCAGGAAATCAGGTTGATAAACAGCAGCGCAGCCACCAGCCCGTGTACCATCAGCGGGGCTTTGAGTAAGCCGCTCATCAGCATTGAGCCGGGGAAAGGCTTTCTCAGCCAGAGTGCCAGCGGAAGCGCTAGGGCAACGGACAGCACCGCACTGATCACGCCGATTCTGAGCGAGTAGCCTGTCGCGCGCCACAGCTGGCTGTCATTCAGAATGGTTTGCCAGTAATGAAGCGTAAAGCGCGCCGGGGCGCCAAAATTAAACAGGCCAACGGATTGCGCCAGTGCCATGATCACAATCAGCATCAGCGTGATGATGACCGGCGCGACCGCAGGCAGAACCAGCAACCAGCAGAGCCTGTTCCGGGTGCGCGTTTTCATGAATAGCTTTCCCGTAAGAAGCGGATCTTGTCTGGCGGAAGAGAGAAATTAACGGTGTCCCCTTCGCGGATGGCGCTTTTACCGA
The DNA here is from genome assembly GCF_008631515.1 of Pantoea sp. M_10. Classification (NCBI taxonomy): domain Bacteria; kingdom Pseudomonadati; phylum Pseudomonadota; class Gammaproteobacteria; order Enterobacterales; family Erwiniaceae; genus Pantoea; species Pantoea sp. M_10. The sequence goes on from NZ_VWUL01000007.1 coordinate 69,898, forward strand.
CCAGCTGGATGCACCACTGATATTCCGTTTCTTTATGGCCCAGCGGATGAACCTGGAGTTCAGAAAGGTTGCCCAGAAAACTCACCGCACCGATCTCAAAGGCCCGCGTATTTTTTTCGGCACGCTGTTCGCTGAGTACGGCATCCTCAGGGCGCCAGAAGGTATAGACCTCGTCCGATACGGGCGGTACAGGGCTATGGATTTCCATTTCGCCCAGTACGCACGCAATGCGATAAATACCGGTGCTGCTGTCGCTCTCCAGTACGCGGGCTTTCATGACGTTAGCCTGACCGACGAAACCGGCGACAAAGCGGTTTACCGGGGAATAGTAGATCTCATCCGGCGTTCCGGTTTGCTCAATCTTTCCGGCATTCATGACCACCACAATGTCAGACATCGACAAGGCTTCTGCACGGTCGTGGGTAACATAAATGGCGGTGAACCCGTGGACGCGCTGAAGCTGTCTGATCTCCAGTCGTACCTTGTCGCGTAATCTGGCATCCAGATTTGACAGCGGCTCATCAAACAACACGATTTCCGGACGCACGGCCAGCGCTCTGGCCAGTGCGACACGCTGCTGCTGGCCGCCGGATAACTGCGCTGGCAGTTTAGACAAATGGGCATTCAGCGAAACCTGCGCGGCGGTCTGCGCGACGCGAACGTGAATGTCTGTTTTTTCCATCTTCCGTTGCCTGAGGCCGAACCCGATATTTTCAGCAACGGAGATGTGAGGAAACAGCGCATAGGACTGGAAGCACATCGCCGTATCGCGATGTTCAGGTTTGACATGATGCATGTCCTGCTGGTGGATCAGGACGTTGCCACTATCAAGCGTGTAGAAGCCGGCAATAACTTTAAGCAGCGTGGTTTTGCCACAGCCAGAGGGGCCAAGCAGAGAAACAAATTGCCCTTTTCTGGCCTGCAGTGAAATGCCGTTCAGCGCGACAAAATCGTCGAACGTCAGCATGGCATTGTGAATTTCTAGCGTGTTCACGTTGAGCGGCTCCGTCATAGAGTGCCAGGGACTTTTTAATTAATGCGAGGCGCATAATAATTTGGCGTATCAGAGTTAAGCAATTTCAGGCAGGTTAAGAATTTATTAACTTTTTAAAACCTATATATAACAGTGGAGTGGGCGTTTACTTGAGAGTCATACGTTTAACACGCTAACCATTTTCATGCATTGTAATTAATATTCGGGACAGAGTGCCGGGTGAACATGCATAGCGGGCAGGACAGCGGGGAAAGGCTGTCCTGAAATGCCGTGATGAGGTAAGCCGACGGCAATGCGTGGTCAGGCGGGCGTAAAACGTGGGTAAGGGATAAACCGGGCGGAAAGGCGATTCATTTCGGCTGTCCCGACACTAACATGTGTTCTGCTCTTTTCCTCTGAACCGGCAAGATGTGCATCCAGTCCCGCTGCCTTACAGAGCGCATAACCCGCAGAAACGTCCCACATGCTGCTAAAACATTCCTGATAACCGTCGACGTAACCCAGCACGCTAAAGCTTAAACCTGCGGTGGTACAGCGATAGCGCACCACATTCCAGCCGTCGTCCCGATACGCCTTTTCAATACAGAGCTGATGGGTGAAATCCCATGATGGACTGTCGCCAATCGCCACGGTTTTCAGCGCTTCAGCGACCACAGGACGTTGAAAGGGTTCGCCATTCAGATAAACCCCTGTCTCTTTGCCGCCGCTCAGCATGAGGTTTAACACCGGATGGACGATCACGCCCATCACCGGCTCGCCACCGATCACATAGCCAACAGAAATCCCCCACAGGGATGAGCCGCGCAGGAAGTGACTCGTACCATCAATCGGATCAACAGACCAGTAGCTGGCGCTGGGCTCACCACCATGCTCTTCCCCGATAATGGCATCCTGTGGGAAGTGATGTTCCAGGCGCTGCCGAATCAGATTTTCCACTTCCCGCTTGGCTTCACTGAAGAGATCCTGCGGCCTTTTTTCGCCGATCTCTGACTCACTTAGCCGTCTGAAATAGTCAAGAGCCAAAAGCGAGGCCTCCTGCGCGATGCGTTCAGCAACCTTTAAGCGCGTTTCCATTGTTCACCTGATGCACAAAAAAAGTGTGTGAATGAAGGCAGAGCCCTGTGCACGGTGAAAGTGCCAGTCCGTACATAAGGCACGTTTTTAATATCATGCTCATTGCATGATATTAGAGTCTCCCCTCGTAATGTTTCACTATTATGACGCTTTTATGATCGTGTAAGGCAGGGCAGGAGAGGCTGAATATCGGCACATTTAACGAAAATGCCAGGGCAGGGTCTTTAACTATTCGCTATGCATAAAAGCATGCTAGGTTGTTAACAGAAGGCATGATTAAACAGGGTGAGGAGAACGCTGTGGTTTATGGATATTCCGCTGGTCATGAAGTCGAACTTAATCGCAGTGAAAAACTCATTCTTGAGCTTGTCCGCCGCAACGATGGCATTTCCCGCTCCTCGCTGGTTTCGCAAACCATTCTGAATCAGTCATCTGTTCACCGCATTGTTGATACGCTGACCGAAAACGGCTTTCTCAGCCTGGGGGAATCGCCATCCCAGGGAAGAGGCAAGCCCAGCCCGTCGTTATCCCTCAATGCGAATGCGCGTTATGGTTACGGCATCTCGATTAACTCAGACAGCGTGGCCGCCAGCCTGATTAATTTCCGGGGCGGCATTACAGAATACTGCGTACTGGATACGCACCCGCGCGATCCTGCCCGGACCTTACTTAATATCAGACATCACTATCTGGATACCTTAAAACAATATGGTATTTCGCCAGAAAAAGTCTGTGGGGTGGGATACAGCATGGCGGGCTTTCTTTATGAATCACGAAAGTATTTTAATCCGCCTGAACCTTTAAAAGCGTGGATGGGCATCGATCTGCATCGTGAAATTACCATGTTATTTGATCGACCGGTATGGATTGAAAATAACGCCACAACGGCGGCGCACGCTGAAGCCTTTTTAGGCGCCGGGCTGAAATATGATACGTTTGGCTATCTCTCTTTTAATTATGGTTTTGGCGGTGGCATCGTGATTAACGGCAAACCGTTCCAGGGGGCATTCGGGAATGCGGGGGAGATCAGCCGTATTTTTACGCCGGAAGAGGGCAAGCTACGCCCGGCCCTGGGGATCCTGATCGATCGCTTACGTGATGGCGGTATTGAAATCAAAGATATACGCGATCTCAATGATAAATTCGATCCGGCCTGGCCGATTGCGCAACAGTGGGTAGAAGACGTAACGCCAAATCTGCATCGGGCAATGGATGCCATGAATGCGGTGATCGATCCCGGCGCCATCATATTAGGGGGTGAAATTCCCCGTCAGCTGGGGGAGATGTTTTTAGCCATGCCGCGCACGAGCTCGGGTGAACGCTGGGGCATTTCTGCGGAATATCCGGATATTCTGCTCAGCGCCATTGAGGGGGACAGCTCGGCACTGGGTGCGGCATTGACGCCGTTGCGGGAAACCTATTTTAATTGAAACCGCTACCCGCAGAGCAACGTGTCAGCGGGTAACGGTCAGTCATGCGCAGGGGGGAGGTGGCTAGCGCATGGTCACAAACTCTTCCGCTGCGGTCGGGTGGATCGCCACGGTGTTGTCGAAGTCTTTCTTCGTCGCACCCATTTTCAGCGCCACGGCGAAGCCCTGCAGCATCTCATCCATGCCGAATCCGATACCGTGAATCCCGACAATTTTCTCATCGGCACCCACACAGACCAGCTTCATGCGGCACGGCTGACGATGCTGCGTCACGGCGGTGTACATCGCCGTAAACGACGATTTGTAGACCTTCACCTGATCGTCGCCATACTGTTCACGCGCCTGCGGCTCTGTCAGACCGACGGTGCCAATCGGCGGATGGCTGAACACCACGGTCGGGACATTGCTGTAGTCGAGATGCTCGTCCGGCTTGTTGTTAAACAGGCGCTCAGAGAGGCGACGGCCCGCTGCCACCGCTACCGGGGTCAGTTCAACCGCACCGGTGTTATCGCCCACGGCGTAAACGCCTGACACATTGGTGTTCTGGAACTTATCGACACGGATGTAGCCTTTCTCATCCAGCGCCACGCCCGCGGCCTGAATATTGAGATTATCTGTTTCAGGCTCACGGCCAATCGCCCAGACCAGGCAGTCCACGGTGTAGTCGCTGCCGTTTTCCAGCTGCAGCGTCAGGCTGCCATCTTCGTTTTTAATCACGGCTTTCGGAACGGCTTCGGTATGCAGCATCGGCCCTTCGCTGTTCATCACTTCTACCAGCGTCTCGCTGAGCAGGGGATCAAAGCTGCGCAGCGGCGCGTGTTTACGCACGAACAGATGGGTTTCCGATCCCAGCGCGTTCACCACACCGGCCAGCTCCACCGCGATGTAGCCCGCACCGATCACCGCGGTGCGCTTTGGCAGGGCGTCCAGCTCGAAGAAGCCGTCAGAATCAATACCGTACTCCGCACCCGGAATCGAAGGATGAACCGGGCGGCCGCCCGTGGCGATCAGAATATGGCTGGCTGTGATAATCTCGCCGTTGACTTCCACGCTGTGCGCATCGACAAACCGGGCAAAGCCTTTGATCACTTCGACTTTATTTTTACCCAGCACGTTGTCATAGGAGTTGTGGATACGGTCGATATAGGCGCTGCGGTTTTTGACCAGCGTGGCCCAGTCGAAACGATTCACGGTGGTGTCGAAGCCATAATCCGGCCCGTACAGATGGATAGCTTCGGCGATTTGCGCGGCGTGCCACATGATTTTCTTCGGCACACAACCTACGTTCACGCAGGTGCCGCCCAGCTCTTTGGCTTCAATCAGGGCACATTTCTGGCCATACATGGCCGCACGGTTAATTGAGGCGATGCCGCCGCTGCCGCCGCCAATGGCGAGATAGTCGAAATGTCGGGTCATTGAAGTATCCATCCGGTTGCATAAAAATTTGGGGTTGAGTGTAACGCTGTCGGTCGAAATGACGCAAAGATTGCGCCTATGATTGTAATAGGGTTCTGTTTTTTCATCGCTTTCAGGGAAGCATACCATGCACCTTACTTTTCTCGGCACCGGCGGCGGTGCGCCCAGCCTGCAACGCAACGTCACCGCCATCGCCTTCACCCGCGCACTGAGCGGGGAAACCTGGCTGTTCGACTGCGGCGAGGGCACGCAGTTACAGTTTATGCGCTCCAGCCTGAAACCGGGCAAGCTGGATAAGATTTTTATCACCCATCTACATGGCGACCATATTTTTGGTCTGCCGGGGCTGCTCACCAGCCGCTCAATGGCCGGGTTAACCACCCCGATGACGGTCTATGGCCCGAAAGGCTTAAAGACCTTTGTTGAAACGGCGCTGGCGATCAGCGGCTCCTACACCGACTATCCGCTGAACATTGTTGAGATTGAGGCGGGCTGGACGCTGGATGATGGCGAGTTCCGGATCAGTGCCTGGCCGCTGAACCATCCGGTTGCGTGTTTTGGTTATCGCATTGAGCAGCACGACAAACCCGGCCTGCTGGATGCCGCGCGGCTGAAAGCGGAAGGGGTTCCGCGCGGGCCATGGTTTCAGCAGCTGAAACAGGGGGAATGCGTGACGCTGGAAGATGGGCGGGTGGTCAATGGCGCGGATTATCTCGGCCCGTCGACGCCGGGCAAAAAGCTGGCCATCTTTGGCGATACGGCGCCGACCGATGTCGCGTTGCAGCTGGCGGCGGATGTTGACCTGATGGTGCATGAAACCACGCTGGAGGCGGCGATGGAGGAGAAAGCCAACGGACGCGGACACTCCACTACCCTGCAGGCGGCCGACGTGGCAAAGCGCGCCGGAGCCAAACGGCTGATCGCCACTCACTTCAGCTCCCGCTATCTGGCAAAGGATATGAGCCGCCTGCTGGCCGAGTGCCAGACGATTTTCCCCCGCACCGAGCTGGCGAGCGACCTGGCGGTCTTCACCGTTTAATGTTGCAGCGCGGGATAGGTGAACAGCAGCAGATGGGTAAGATTCAGGGCAAAGTGCAGGAGGGTCGCCAGCCATAAGCGGCCGCTCCATTGCCACGCCAGGCCGTACAATCCTCCCGCCAGGGTGGCAAAAATCACCAGCAGCACGCCGCCGGGGGCGTGCGCCAGTCCGAACAGCAGTGCGCTTAGCAGCAGCGCGGGCATCCCCCCCAGCGCCTCTCTCAGCCGCTGTTGCAGATAACCCCGGAACAGCGCCTCTTCGGCCAGCGAAACAAAGAAGAGATTCGCCAGCACAAACGCCCCCAGCCACGGCGGAAAGTGGGGCTCAATCGCCAGGCCGCCCGGAAGCACGGCGCTACCGAGCAGCAGCGGAACTGCGGCGATTAACGCCAGCGCACTGAGCCAGCGAAAGCGCGGCGGGTGGGCAGGGGCGCGGAAGAGGGTGGGCAGCGCGGCCAGCAGGACAAAGGGAACCAGGGCTTTATCGAAGTTAAAGGAAAAACTGAAAGGCACGCTCTGCGCGCCAGCACGCACCTCATCCACCTGGCGGGGATTATCAAAGCCGGGGAACAGATGGAGAAATAACCCCACGGCAATCACAACCAGCAGGGCTTCGCTGAGGCGGTGCCGCCGGGAAGGGGCCGGATGCCAGAGACGCAGCGCGGCCAGCACCCCGGTGCCGGCCAGCAGCGGCAGCACCGGCCACGTCAGAACATGCTGATAGAACCCCACTCCGACGGCGAACGCTAACAGCAGGAGAGCCAGCCGTCGGGCGGGTTGCAACGCGGCCAGCGCACCGGCCAGCAGGAGCCACATCAGGCCGGACGCACTTATTCAGGCACGATCTGGTTCACGACCGCGTGGCCGGTTCCGGCGGGCACCAGCTTCTGATGCAGCCACGGCAGCAGGGTTTCCATCTGTTGCGCCAGCTTCCACGGCGGGTTAATCACGATCATGCCGGAAGCGGTCATGCCGCGCTGATCGCTGTCAGGACGGGTCGCCAGTTCAATCTGCAGGATATTGCGGATACCGGTGGCTTCCAGATCGCGCAGCATGTGTTTGATCTGCTGACGTAACACCACCGGATACCACAGCGCAAAAACGCCGGTGCTGAAACGCTTATGGCCTTCCTGAATGCCTTTCACCACCGCCTGATAATCGCTTTTCATCTCGTACGGCGGGTCGATCAGCACCAGACCACGACGCGACAGCGGGGGCAGCTTCGCTTTCAGCTGCTGATAGCCGTCGGCACGATCGACGCGCGCGCGCTTATCTTTGCTGAACTCGTTACGCAGCAGCGGGTAGTCGCTGGAGTGCAGTTCCGTAAGCTGCAGTTTGTCATCTTCACGCAGCAGGTGACGGGCAATCAGCGGCGAGCCGGGATAGTAGCGCAGCGTGCCACTGCGGTTCAGCGCAGCAATCGCATCAAAGTAGGGTTGCAGCAGTTCAGGCGCATCGGGCTGCTGCCAGATGCGGGAGATGCCTTCAAGATATTCGCCGGTACGCTCGGCGTGTTCACCGCTGAGCTGATAGCGGCCCGCGCCTGCGTGGGTATCCAGGTAGAAGAACGGTTTCTCTTTCTCTTTCAGCGCCGTAATGATCAGACTCAGCACGGTGTGCTTCAGTACGTCGGCGTGGTTGCCAGCATGGAAGCTATGGCGATAACTCAGCATTGTTTATCCTGTTGAATGTATAAGGTTTTAATCGATGGGAAATCAATTTGTACCAATTATTACCTCACGTATTACCCACAGAACGACGCACAGCACCCGACGCAGGAAAAGCATGAGAATCCGCGATTATATCAGGGATGAGCGGGCGATGTGCCAGAAGCGTGACAACAAATCGGGGCGCGCCATCCGGCGGTTTCTTCCTCACCTCATCCTGCCTGCCATTGATTTTCGCTACACTAAGCCGCATGTTATTGAGATTGCGTTGCGCGACCCGCTGCGCCCCATACATCCATAAAGGACTGCGCTATGACCAATCCGCTACTGACATCTTTTACGCTTCCCCCTTTTTCTGCCATCCAGCCTGAACATGTGGTGCCTGCCGTGACTGAAGTGCTCAGTCAGTGTCGCGCAGAAGTTGAAAAAGTTGTGGCGCACGGTGCGCCTTACACCTGGGATAACCTGGTTCAGCCGCTGGCTGAAACGGATGACCGCCTGAGCCGTATTTTCTCGCCGGTCAGCCATCTCAATGCCGTGAAGAACAGCCCGGAGCTGCGCGAAGCCTATGAGCAGACGCTGCCGCTGCTGTCGGAGTACAGCACCTGGGTGGGTCAGCATGAGGGACTGTATCAGGCGTATCGCGATCTGAAAGAGGGCGATCAGTACGCGACCCTGGATCTGGCGCAGAAGAAAGCGGTAGATAACGCCCTGCGCGATTTTGAGCTTTCCGGTATCGGTCTGCCGAAAGAGAAGCAGCAGCGCTATGGCGAAATCGCCGCGCGTCTCTCCGAGCTGGGCTCGGCGTACAGCAACAACGTGCTGGATGCCACCATGGGCTGGAGCAAACTGATCACCGACGAAAGTGAGCTGGCCGGTATGCCAGAAAGTGCGCTGGCGGCGGCGAAAGCGCAGGCCGAAGCCAAAGAGCAGGAGGGCTGGCTGCTGACGCTGGATATCCCAAGCTATCTGCCAGTGATGACTTACTGCGACAACGCGGCGCTGCGTGAAGAGATGTATCGCGCCTATGCGACACGCGCCTCCGATCAGGGGCCAAACGCCGGTAAATGGGATAACGGCCCGATCATGGCGGAAGAGCTGGCGCTGCGTCACGAGCTGGCACAGCTGCTGGGCTTTGACTCTTACGCCGACAAATCGCTGGCGACCAAGATGGCCCAGAGCCCGTCTCAGGTGATCGACTTCCTGAATGACCTGGCCGAACGCGCCCGTCCGCAGGGAGAAAAAGAGCTGGAGCAGCTGCGCGCCTTCGCGAAAAAAGAGCATGGCGTTGAAGAGCTGAATCCGTGGGATCTCACCTATTACGGGGAAAAGCAGAAGCAGCATCTCTATACCATCAGCGATGAGCAGCTGCGCCCATACTTCCCGGAAGCGCGTGCGGTCGCTGGCCTGTTTGAAGTGGTTAAACGCATCTACGGCATCAGTGCGAAGCAGCGTAACGACGTTGAGGTCTATCATCCTGACGTGAAGTTCTACGATCTGTTCGATGAAACCGGCGAACTGCGCGGCAGCTTCTATCTCGACCTCTATGCCCGCGAACACAAACGTGGCGGCGCCTGGATGGATGACTGCGTGGGTCAGATGCGTAAAGCCGATGGCACCCTGCAGAAGCCGGTCGCCTATCTGACCTGTAACTTTAACCGTCCGGTGAAGGGGAAACCTGCGCTCTTCACCCATGACGAAGTGATTACCCTGTTCCATGAGTTCGGTCACGGTCTGCACCACATGCTGACCCGCATCGAAGCGCCTGGCGTTTCCGGTATCAGCGGTGTGCCATGGGATGCGGTCGAACTGCCAAGCCAGTTTATGGAAAACTGGTGCTGGGAGCCGGATGCGCTGGCGTTTATCTCCGGACACTATGAGACTGGCGAACCGCTGCCAAAAGCCCTGCTGGATAAAATGCTGGCGGCGAAGAACTATCAGGCCGCGCTGTTTATCCTGCGTCAGCTGGAGTTCGGCCTGTTCGATTTCCGTCTGCACACCGAATTCAACCCGGAAAAAGGCGCGCAGATTCTGGAAACCCTGCGTGAAGTGAAAAGCCGTGTGGCGGTGGTGCCGGGGCCGGAATGGGGCCGTTTTCCGCACGCCTTCAGCCACATCTTTGCGGGCGGCTATGCGGCAGGTTACTACAGCTATCTGTGGGCGGACGTGCTGGCGGCGGATGCCTATTCCCGTTTTGAAGAGGAGGGGATCTTCAACCGCGAAACCGGCCAGTCGTTCCTGGATAACATCCTGACGCGCGGCGGTTCGGAAGAGCCGATGGAGCTGTTTAAACGCTTCCGTGGCCGTGAGCCGCAGCTCGATGCGATGCTGGAACATTACGGCATTCAGGGATAAGTCGGTTCGTGAAAATCTGTTTGCTCGATGAATCAGGCGCCGGAGACGGCGCCTTGTCACGTTTAGCGCAGCGCTGGCAGCTGGAGCAGGATGACACCGCGCTGCTGGCGCTGGTGCAGACTGCGACCCACCTTGAACTGCGTAAGCGGGATGAGCCAAAGCTGGGCGGTATTTTTGTTGATTTCGTCACCGGCGCCATGGCCCATCGCCGTCGTTTCGGCGGAGGACGCGGTGAAGCCGTTGCCAAAGCGGTCGGCATCAAAGGCAGTTATCTGCCGGATGTGGTCGATGCGACCGCCGGTCTGGGACGCGATGCGTTTGTGCTGGCGGCGCTGGGCTGCCGGGTACGGATGCTGGAGCGCCATCCGGTGGTGGCAGCACTGCTGGAAGATGGTCTGCAGCGTGGCTATCAGGATGCGGAAATCGGTCCCTGGCTGCGCGAGCGGCTGACGCTGATTCATGCGGCCAGTGCCCAGGCACTGGGTGATATCACGCCACCACCTGACGTCGTTTATCTCGATCCGATGTATCCCCATCGCCAGAAAAGTGCGCTGGTGAAAAAAGAGATGCGGGTCTTTCAGTCGCTGGTGGGGCCGGATGAGGATGCGGATGCGTTACTGGAGCCTGCCCGCCGGCTGGCCAGAAAACGCATTGTGGTAAAACGGCCAGACTATGCGCCGCCGCTGGCGGGTGTGGTGACGCAGGCCGCCGTAGTGACTAAAAGTCATCGCTTTGATATTTATCCTCCGCTCAGCGAATAACGCATGTCAGCGCGAGTGGCTTTTTCGTTTTCTGTTTTTGCTTAAAGAGCATGCCTGATAACGTTTCAGGCATGCTTCAGCCTCTCCTGTTTGCGCAATCGTACAAACAGGGTAAATAAATCAGGCCGATATTGTCGTCAGGAAGCCGGAAAAGGCGCTCAGAAAGCTTTTGGCCACGTTCAGGCCGAGGGCTCTGAAGGTCAGACTCAGTCGCTCTCCGAATGTGGTGCTTTCCTTCAGCGACGTCAGGGTGCTATCCAGTAAGCCCGAAACGTCCGTCAGTGCGCTGTTCACGTCACCCAGAAATTCAGGCAGGCCAGCACCGCTTACCGCCGCAATTTCTTTCTCGTTAATTTCTCTCATTGTTAATGTCCTTATTGATTAAATAGATCGGCTTATCTTTTTCCTGCTCTCTCTGATGTAAACAGATCGGAGAGCAGGCGAAAGATAGCGAATGGGAAAAAGGTTGCCCATAGTAAAATTGTGATAAACAGCGCGCTGCCTGTAATAAAACGATTCGCATTAGCGAATCAATAATTCATTAATGTAACGCCGGTTTTAATATGATGTTCAGATAAGCGAAATGAAGCGGATAAATGCGGGGGCCGGGCCGAACCTGAAAGAGACGGCAGAGAAAAGCCGGCTGACGCCGGCTTTCAGAAAAGGATTTATTCGTCGTCGGCATCGCGCAGCGGCACAATCAGCATATCGATATGCACCGTGTTAATCAGCTGACGGGCCGAAGACATCAGCTTGCTCCAGAAATCCTGATGATGACCGCAGACCACCAGGTCGACGTCATACTTCTTAATGGCATCGACCAGAACCTGACCCAGGTCGCCGCTGCCGCTCAGGGTTTCACTGATCGGATAACCGGCCGCCTCTGATAACCCTTTCAGGGCAGTGTGCGTCTCTTCCGAGATACGCTTCTGCATATCCCCCAGGTTAACGTCGATCAGACCAGTGTAAAGGTCGGAGTAGTTCACGTCGACGTGAATCAGGGAAATGCGGGCATCGTACGGGCGAGCCAGCGAAACGGCCTTATCCACCAGTAACTGACTTTCGGGGGAAAGGTCTACTGCAATCAGGATATGTTTATAAGCCATGATAAAACTCCTTTCGCGAGATTAAGGATGGCATCCGGTGTTCCTGCCGCGTCACAGCTGAGCGAAATCCCTTGCGCGAGCGGGCGATGAGCGCCACCAAAGTGTCTGCCTGCGTTGCAGGTGATGTAGTTATGCCCTGAGTATAGTCTTCTCTCACCGTAAATGCTGTGGTTGCCGTCTGGCTTGTGAATAAGATCAAGGCTGTGCCGGATTTACTCGCGCTGAACGAAAATCATCGTTGGAAAAAACGTAAAGATTTCTCCTACACTGAAAAAAGGCGGTCCGATTCGCAGCCGCTCAGGGGGTCGAAAACTTTCGCAGTCCGGTGATTCAGTGGCTGGTGATGACGGCAGGTTTGCTCAGGGATTTATCGCTGGGTCAGCGACTGCGCCGCCAGTCGGGAGGGGGAGAATATGATCAGCACGGTTGCGCTTTTCTGGGCGCTTTGTGTGGTATGCATCGTGAATATGGCGCGCTATTTTTCATCTCTGCGCGCACTGCTGGCGGTATTACGGGGGTGCGATCCACTGCTCTATCAGTATGTCGACGGCGCGGGCTTTTTTACCTCTCACGGTCAGCCGAGCAAGCAGGTGAGGCTGGTGACCTATATCTGGGCTAAGCGCTATCTCGACCATCATGACGATGAGTTTATCCGGCGCTGCGAGCGGGTGCGGGGGCAGTTTATTCTGACCAGCGCGCTGTGCGGACTGGTCATTATCAGCCTGGTGGCGCTGGCGATCTGGCATTAAAAAAGGGCGACCGGAGTCGCCCTTTTTAGCTGGTATTACACCAGTTGCATTACACCAGTTTTAGCGCAATCCAGTAGAGCGAACCTGACAGCACAATACAGACCGGCAGGGTGAAGACCCACGCCATCGCGATGTTCTTGATGGTCCGGCTCTGCAATCCGCCACCGTCAACCAGCATGGTACCGGCAACGGATGAGGAGAGGATGTGCGTGGTCGAAACCGGCATACCGGTGTAGCTGGCGACGCCAATCGACAGCGCGGCCGTCACCTGAGCTGACATGCCCTGCGCATAGGTCATGCCTTTTTTACCGATTTTTTCACCAATGGTGGTGGCGACACGACGCCAGCCAATCATGGTGCCGGTGCCCAGCGCCAGCGCCACAGCCATAATGATCCAGACCGGCGCATACTCGATGGTGCCGAGCAGGTCGCTTTTCAGCTTACCGAGGAAGCGTTTGTCATCGGGCGTGGTCTCCGGCAGTTTCGCCGCCTTGTCGGCGGTGTCGGAGATGCAGAGCAGCAGACGACGCATCTGACCGCGCTGTTCAACCGTCAGCTGATCGTAGCTCTGCAGGTTATTCAGCAGTCCCTGAGCACGCTGAACCGCCTGCAGCGCGCGGGCGCTGTCACAGTGGAACTCCTGCGGGCTGGTGGCCGGCACTTCTTCCGGGGTCGGCAGCTTTGGCGGTGCCATCTGGATGATATGCGTCAGCGAGGCGCTATGCTGCTGATAATATTGCTCCAGGTGATTGACCGCATCGCGGGTGCGCGTAATGTCGTAACCGGAGGCATTCATGTTGACCACGAATCCCGCCGGAGCCACGCCAATCAGGACCAGCATGATCAGACCAATGCCTTTCTGGCCGTCGTTTGCCCCGTGCGAGTAGCTGACACCGATTGCCGATACAATCAGGGCAATACGGGTCCAGAACGGCGGCTTCTTCTTGCCGTCGATCTTCTCACGGTCAGCAGGCGTCATATGAATACGCGCACGCTTTTTGGTGCTGCTCCAGTAGCGGCGCAGAATAAAGATTAAGCCACCCGCAATCACCAGGCCGATGATCGGCGACAGGATCAGAGAAAGGAAGATATTCAGCACTTTCGGGATGTTGAGGGCATCAACGACCGAGGTACCGCTCATCAGGGCGTTGGTCAGACCGATACCGATAATGGCGCCGATCAGCGTATGGGAGCTGGAGGCCGGCAGACCGAGATACCAGGTGCCGAGGTTCCAGATAATCGCCGCCAGCAGCATAGAAAACACCATGGCGAGACCGTGTGCCGATCCCACATTTAACAGCAGGTCGGTGGGAAGCATATGAACAATAGCGTAAGCGACACTCAATCCACCGAGCAGCACGCCAAGGAAGTTGAATACGCCTGCCATGACCACAGCAAGCTGGGCACGCATGGCACGGGTATAGATGACCGTCGCAACCGCGTTGGCCGTATCGTGGAAACCGTTGATCGCTTCGTAAAACAATACAAACAGCAGGGCAAGAACCAATAACAGACTCGTACTGAGGTCTAGACCAGCAAACAGATGTAGCATAAACGTTACGCCATTTTTGGAGGACATGAACGCGGCGCATTATCCGCGACAACGTGCTGTATGGGAAAGGAAAATATAGCCCTAATTTGACCTTTCGTTGTAAGCCTGACGCGTAAGTCAGCGAAAAAGGGTTAGATATTAAGCAGATACATTATGACACATTTACGGCAATTTTTTGACGCTGGCGTCTCAGTGAGCAGATCACTACAATCTGCGCCTTTCCTGTTATATGAGTGAGCTGCAGTGGAACAGTTTGACGTTATCATCATTGGTGCCGGGGCCGCAGGCCTGTTCTGTGCCGCCCAGGCCGGACAGCGGGGACGCCGCGTATTACTGCTGGATAATGGCAAGAAGCCGGGCCGCAAAATTCTGATGTCTGGCGGCGGGCGCTGCAACTTTACCAATCTCTACACAGAACCGGCGGCTTATCTGTCGCACAATCCCCACTTCTGCAAGTCGGCGCTGGCCAGATATACCCAGTGGGATTTCATCGATCTGGTTAATCGCCACGGCATCGCCTGGCACGAGAAAACCCTGGGCCAGCTCTTCTGCGACGACTCTGCGCAGCAGATTGTCGATCTGCTGATGGCCGAGTGTGACAGGGGCAATGTCACTCTGCGGCTGCGCAGTGAAGTGCTCAGCGTCACGCGCGATGAGCGCGGTTATACGCTGCAACTCAACGGCAGCACGGTGCAGGCTGAAAAGCTGGTGATCGCCAGCGGCGGCCTGTCGATGCCGGGTCTGGGTGCCTCGCCGTTTGGCTACAAAATTGCGGAGCAGTTCGGGCTGAGCGTCTTCCCGACGCGGGCCGCACTGGTGCCCTTTACCCTGCATAAACCGTTGCTGGAGCAGTTGCAGACGCTCTCTGGCGTCGCGCTGGACACCACCATCGATGCCGGGGATGGTACCCGCTTTAAAGAGGCGATGCTCTTCACCCATCGCGGGCTATCCGGCCCGGCGGTGTTGCAGATCTCCAGCTACTGGCAGCCGGGTGAGTTCGTGACGGTCGATCTGTCGCCCGCCACCCCGCTGGCACCGTTTCTGACGGCGCAGCGCGACGCCCATCCTAACCTCAGCCTGAAAAACAGTCTGGCCAAAATCCTGCCGAAACGGCTGGTGGAAGTGCTGCAGGCGCTGAACGTGGTGCCGGATGTCACGCTGAAGCAGCTCAACAGCCGACAGCAAACGGAACTGGCGCAGACCCTGCACGCCTGGCGCATCCAGCCAAACGGCACCGAGGGGTATCGCACCGCCGAAGTGACGCTGGGCGGCGTGGATACCACGCAGCTCTCCTCAAAAACCATGGAGGCGCGCGCGGTGCCGGGACTCTACTTTATTGGTGAAGTGGCGGACGTGACCGGCTGGCTGGGGGGATATAACTTCCAGTGGGCCTGGAGTTCCGCCTGGGCCTGCGCCCAGGCGTTGTAACGCCCGTTTACCAGCGCTGATGCACGTGGGGCGCGATCTTCTCCTGATAGAGCTGCTTCAGCGCCGTCATCGTTTCCGCAGAGAGCGCGTCGACGCCGCTGGCACGCGCATTTGCTTCCGCCTGCTCGCGGTTTTTCGCACCGGGAATGACCACGCTGACATCGTCGTTCATCAGGATCCAGCGCAGCGCGAACAGGGCCATCGTGATGTCGCCCGGAACAAAGCGGCGAATCTCCTCAACTGCCTCCAGCGCCACCTCATAAGGCACGCCGGAAAAGGTCTCTCCTTTATCGAACGCTTCGCCATGACGGTTAAAGGTGCGGTGATCGTCAGCGGCAAATACGCTGTCGGCATGCATTTTGCCGGTCAGCAGGCCTGATGCCAGCGGCACACGGGCGATGATAGCCACATCACGGCTTTTCGCCTCATGCAAAAGCCGTTCAGCCGGACGCTGGCGGAAAATGTTGTAAATCAGCTGAATGGACGCGACGTTGGGAAACTCCAGCGCCTTCAGACCCTCTTCGACTTTCTCAACGGATACGCCGTAGTGACGGATTTTTCCGGCGGCCACCATTTCATCCATCACCGCAAACACCTCCGGGCTGTAATAGACCTCGGTGGGCGGGCAGTGCAGCTGGACCAGATCCAGCGTGTCGGTTTGCAGATTATCCCGCGAGCGGTCAATGAAATCGTTGAGGTTTTTCGCATTGTAGCCTTCAGCCACATGGGGAGAGAGGCGCCGCCCCAGTTTGGTAGCCACGAAAGGGCGTTCGCCGCCGCGCTGTTTCAGCACTTCGGCAATGATTTTTTCGGAGCGGCCATCGCCATAGACGTCGGCGGTATCGATAAAGGTGACGCCCGCATCCAGCGCGGCATGCAGTGCGGCTCTGGCATCCTCCAGGCTGACCTCTCCCCAGGTTCCGCCGATAGCCCAGGCGCCAAAGCCAATTTCAGAGACGCGCTGACCGGTACGGCCCAGTGTTCGTAGTTTCATGCAAACTTTCCTCGATGCGTTTCAGACAGGGTAAGAGTAGGCGGATGACCCTTGAGCTTAGTCTTTCCTGGCCGGGAGAGAGAGCCGCGTCCCCGCAGCTCAATCCAACAGAACAGGAGGCGTCTGCGTCGCCAGGCCGCTGGTAACGTTGAGGTTTTCAGGAAAAAATCGCCGGAAACAACGCCTTACCGCTTCGCTAATTAGCTGATTTTAAGAAATTTCCCCTGAAATTAATTGGGCGAGAGTGTGGATTCAGTCACATACTTCTTTTTTTGACTCACAAGTGGATCGCTATGTTCAGGTTTATTAAGTCGGTCTTTGCCAGTCCCGAGAAATTTCTGCAGATCATGACCCGCCAGGATATCAACGACTCGATTGCCGAAGGTGAACGCATCATCATTGATGAGAACGGCAATATCTCGGTCAACACGCTGAGCGAGGAAGTCCACGAAGATTTTTCCCGCCATGTGAACGCGTTAAAGGGAGTCTGAGGTGGGTACCGCAATATTCATGGTCCTGATGGTGAGTGGTTACTGGTACACCAGCCGCGATCTCAACAGCCGTTTTAAAATCCGCCGCTCATCAGGCTGGGACGTCTATTTCCTGGTCGCGCTGTATGGCTGTATTTTTGTCCTGCAGGGGGTCTTTGCCACCGGCCTTGTCTGGCTGCTGCTGCTGGGCATCTCCGCGCTGGCAAATGCTGTTCAGGTTATACCGGGCGCCCATCTGAAGTGGCAGGTGGAGTTCATGAACTGGAGCTTTCTCGGCATCCAGGCTCCGGTCGTCATTATGCTGGCCTTCGCGATCCTGCTCTGTCTCTACCGCTCCAACTGGGCGGGCAGCGCACGGCTGAACGTTTCAGGCCGTAAAGATCTCTATCAGCGGCTCTCCCGATCTAACGGCGTGGAGCAACTGCTGTTTCAGTGCATGGAAGAGGGTGAACTGGCGTGGATCACGCTGAAGTCCCGCCGCATCTACATCGGCATGGTTCACGCCTCCACGTTCGAATATGAGAGCACCAAAAACATTGTGCTGATTCCGATGCTGAGCGGCTATCGCGACAGCAAGACGCTGAAGCTGGCGGTGGAGCACAACTACAGCAAATGGTATGCTGAGCATGGCATTACGCTCGACTCGACACCGAAAGATGCGATGTCGTTTCGTAAGGTGATCATGGTTGACCAGATTGAAAGCCTGTCACTGTTCGATCCGGCCAGCGCCACGGCGCTCTCAATGGGCCATCCCCAGGAAGTGGAGAAGAGCCAGGGGAACGAGAACGGCGACAGTCCGGATGATAAAAGCCGGGACACGCAGGGATAATCAAAACCCGCTCCTATCCCTTCATCAGGCGCGCTCATCAGGCGCCTGAAACCTGCCTTCATCCCCTCTGCCAGCAGCGAAAAGTTACCTGACGTGCGGTGGCCCGGCGAAAAAGCACGGCGGGACGCGCTCTGCGCCGATTTGTCGTTAAGCTTGTGATGAGACCACTAACGAGGAGTGAATATGGCTCAGCAAAATAAGGTACTGATTATCGGCGCCTCACGCGGTATCGGCCTGGCGGTGGCGCAGGCGTTCGCCGGGCAGGGCTGGCAGGTTACGGCCACCCATCGCAGCGGCATCCCGGTGCAGGGCAACCGGCCCGAAATCCGCTGGCACGCGCTGGATATGACCCAGGCGTCAGCGGTGGAAGAGCTGGCTGGCCAGCTCACCGGTGAGGGGTTCGATGCCATTCTGATTAATGCCGGCATTTCCGGGCCGTCGCACCAGACCCTGTCGCAGAGTGACGATCAGGAACTGGCGCAGCTCTTCCTGACCAATGCCATCGCGCCGGTACGCAGCGCAGAAATATTGCTGCCCCTGCTGAAGCCGAGTGGTGTGCTGGCACTGACCTCCTCCCAGCTCGGCAGCCTGAATGAAAACCCGGATGCGCAGATGCCGATTTATGCTGCCAGCAAAGCGGCACTGAACATGTTAAGCCGCACCCTGACCGCTGCTGTGGACGCGCAGGGCGGAACGCTGCTGACGCTGCACCCCGGCTGGGTAAAAACCGACATGGGGGGCGAAAGCGCGCCCCTGACGGCAGAAGAGAGCGCGGAAGGTATCGTCCGGCAGCTGACCCACTGGCGCGGTCGTGGAGGACATCACTACGTCGATTACGCCGGCCAGTCATTGCAGTGGTAAGCCGCTTCGGGACGGTTACGCCCCGATATCACGCAGCGCTTTGCCCTTCATCAGATTGCGTTCGATGTGCTCCAGCGTCACATGTTTGGTCTCCGGCACCAGCATCATCGTCAGCACGATAAACACCAGATTCAGCGCGCCGTAGAACCAGAAGGTGTTGGCATTCCCCAGCTGATCGAGCAGGGTGAGGAAGGTTGCCCCTACAATCATATTGCCGACCCAGTTGGTGGTCGTGGAGGCGGTAATCCCGAAGTCACGCCCTTTCAGCGGCTGGATCTCGGAACAGAGCAGCCAGACAACCGGACCGGCTGCCATCGCAAAGCCCACGATAAACATCAGCAGCATCGCCACCGCAAAATATTTGCGGAAGTCGGTCTCAACGCCGATGTGCAGCAGCGTGCCCAGCACCCCCATTCCCACGGCCATCACCAGAAAGCTGGTGGTAAGCATGGGTTTGCGGCCCCAGCGATCCACAAAGAAGATGGCAATCAGCGTCGCCAGCATGTTGACCAGCCCGACAATCACCGTGCCCCACATCTGCTCACTGGTGCTGGAGAACCCGGCGATGTTGAAGATTTTAGGGGCGTAATACATCACGACGTTCATGCCGGTAAACTGCTGCATCACCTGCAGCAGCATGCCGAGCCACACCGCGCGGCGGAAATTGCCATTCGAGCGGAACAGTGACCAGCCGCGCTGCTTAACCTGCAGGCTTTCCCGGATCTCCTCCAGCTCCTCACGAGCCTGCTCGCTGCTGTTACGCAGCCGGTCCAGAACCCGCTGCGCCTCATTAAACCGACCGTGTGCCGCCAGCCAGCGCGGGCTGTTGGGCAGAAACAGCACGCCGATAAACAGGATCACCGCCGGAATCGCGATGACCCCGAGCATGCCGCGCCAGTTACCGCTGTAGCTGAAAGCCGTGTCGGAGAGATAGGCCACCACGATGCCGGTGGTCAGCATCAGCTGATACATGGAGATCATTGAGCCGCGAATACGCTCAGGCGCAATTTCGGCCAGATAGAGCGGCGCGGTGTAGGAGGCGATGCCTACCGCCAGGCCCAGAATCACGCGCGCGCAGACCAGCGAGGTCACATCCGGTGAGAAGGCTGACCAGAGCGAGCCAATCACAAACAGCGTCGCGCCTGCCAGCATACTTTTCTTGCGTCCCAGCTTTGATGACATCCAGCCCGCCGCCAGCGCACCCAGCGCCGCGCCAAACATCATCGAACTGACCACCCACTCCTGCTGATGGTTGGTGATCTGCAAATCCTTCGCCAGAAACGGAAGGGCACCGGCGATGACGCCAATATCCAGGCCAAACAGCAGGCCGGACAGCGCAGCCATAAAACAGACGAACCAGGTAAAGCGGTTCTGCGTACTTCCCGATTTTTTTGCCGCGCCCATGCGAGTCTCCTTGCGGTAGTCCAGTGTCAACATTGTTAATGTTATGTAAACATAGTCGACGCCAGTGTGTTGCCGATCACACTTCCGACCACTGTTACCGCTCAGTCAGACAGAGCTGCAAAATAAAGCATGAGATATCAACGGGGTGGCGACGAAGGCAAAACAGGGGCAGGGGCACGATTACACAAAGCCGCGCAGATTTTGCAACTCGTCACTGGCGGCATTACACTGCCGCTTTCCTGCTATTGATTGAAGGTGTTTATGTCTGAACCTTTCCAGCGTCAGCCGCTGCCTCTGCCGGGCGGTCATAATAAAGTCCTGCTGCACTCCTGCTGCGCCCCCTGTTCGGGTGAAGTGATGGAAGCGATGCTGGCATCCGGCATTGATTACACAATCTATTTCTACAACCCGAATATTCATCCGCTCAAAGAGTATGAGCTGCGCAAAGAGGAGAATATTCGTTTTGCTGAAAAATTTGGCGTGCCGTTTGTGGATGCTGACTACGACCGGGACAACTGGTTTGAGCGGGCGCGCGGCCTGGAGTGGTCACCGGAGCGCGGTGAACGCTGCACCATGTGCTTTGATATGCGCTTTGAGCGAACCGCGCTTTATGCCCATGAGAATGGCTTTCCCGTCATGACCAGCTGTCTGGGGATTTCACGCTGGAAGGATATGAAGCAGATTAACAGCTGCGGTGTCCGTGCAGCGGCCGCTTATCCCGATCTGCTCTACTGGGAATTTAACTGGCGTAAAGGTGGCGGGTCGGCGCGCATGATCGAAATCAGCAAGCGCGAAAGTTTCTATCAGCAGGAATATTGCGGCTGTGTCTATTCACTGCGCGATACCAATCGTCATCGCGTTGCTCAGGGACGTGAGCGGATTCAGATTGGTGTGCAGTATTATCAGCCGGATGAGTGATTAACCGGCATCGCGGAAAGTGTCGGCCTGCGCATAACCGCGTGCCGGGCGCGTAACGGGGCGCACCGTGACGGCACAGCGCGGCTGAATCTCCGCGTCGGGCCGCGCGTAGCCGCACAGGGCACAGGGATTCTGCGCGTCTGCCAGCGCTGCGCTGCTCCCATTACTCAGCGGACGCTTGCGGCAGGCGCTCGGCGTGCAGCCCATCATCTGTTTGAATGAGCGGGTAAAGGATTGCTGGCTTTCAAAATGGTATTTCAGCGCCAGGCTGATAATGGGCGTACGGCTGTTTTTTAAATCATGAATACAGGCGTTAAGCTTTTTTCTGCGGATATAGCGCGCCAGCGTTTCATTATGATAGCGGGCAAAGAGTTTCTGCAGATACCATTTGGAATAACCCGCCTTTTCCGAAATATCATCAATACTTAAACGCTGATCGAGATTGTGATTAATCCACTCAGTGATGGAGACAATTACGCTTTCATTATATTTATTGTTTTTCATAGGCACCCCCCGTTTAACGTGCGGGCATTCTGAATTATTTATCTTAATGTGCTTATTCTTTGCGTAAAGATTCTTCAGGATTTGAATCGCAACCTCTCATGAGGTTCATTTAAACGGTGCTTATTAATAAATAAGATGAGATGTAATTAATCTGTTGGGTTTTTTTGGCGGAATAAGGCGGCAACTGGTGCGGATGCAGCGCCAGCCCGGGTGAGTACTTCGCCACCGCACAGCGCATCAATAGATTTTTTTCCGCGACCTGCCAGGCTTACGACTCACCTTTAACCTGGAGAATCCCGGATGGGCCCGACATTTCTGCTGAAGAAACCGCTTGCTGTGCTGCTGACCTCGCTGGCCTTGCTGACCTCTCTCCCCACCCGTGCCGCCACAACCTATGGCGAACAGCTGGAAGGCTTTCACTACCCTTATCCTCTGCACCATTTTGATTTTTTATCGCAGCAGCAGTCGCTCAGCATGGGCTATATGGATGTGAAACCCGTCGCGCGTGCCAACGGGAAAACCGTGGTGCTGATGCACGGAAAAAACTTCTGTGGTGCCACCTGGGAAGAGACCATCCGCGCCCTCAGTCAGCAGGGATACCGCGTTATCGCGCCCGATCAGATTGGCTTCTGCAGCGCCACCAAACCCGCCCGCTATCAGTACAGCTTTCAGCAGCTGGCTGACAATACGCATCAGCTGCTTGCCCGGCTGGGTGTGGAGAAGGCGGTAATTGTGGGTCACTCCACCGGCGGGATGCTGGCGACGCGCTATGCGCTGATGTACCCGCAGCAGACGCAGAAGCTGGTGCTGGTTAATCCGATAGGGCTGGAAGACTGGAAAGCGAAAGGGGCGCCGTGGCGTTCCGTCGATCAGTGGTATCAGCGGGAACTCAGGCTCAGCGCAGAGGGCATTAAGAAGTATGAGCAGCAGACCTACTACGCGGGCCGCTGGAAACCTGAATATGACAAATGGGTCGATATGCTGGCCGGACTCAACAGCGGGCCGGGGCATGAGAAGGTGGCGTGGAACTCCGCCTTAATCTACGACATGATTTTCACGCAGCCGGTGTTTTATGAGTTCGGCGATCTGAAGGTGCCGGCCACGCTGATGATCGGCACGTCTGACACCACGGCTATCGGCAGCGATATCGCTCCGCCGGCGGTGAAAGCCCGGCTGGGCGATTACAGGGTGCTCGGTAAAGCGGTCGCAAAACGCATTCCGGGGGCGCGGCTGATTGAGTTTCCGGGCCTGGGGCACGCGCCGCAAATGGAAGAGCCTGCAAAGTTTAATCAGACCCTGCTCGACGATCTGGCGCGTCCCTGACCTTTCAGCCGCGGCGGCGGCTGAGGTTACACCGCGACACGCTTCTGCTTTTTACGCTGGTACATCCGCTCATCGCTGTCGTGCAGCAGCTGTTCCAGCGACTGCGGCTGCGCCGGATCGAATTCGACGATGCCGGAAGAGAACTGCAGGTGGTAACGACGATTCAGGCTGATCGACTGCTGGCGCAGATAGCAGGCAAACTGCTGTAACAGCGCTTCGCTCTGCTGCTGCGACATGCCATTGAGCAGCACCACAAACTCGTCGCCGCCCAGTCGGGCAAAGAGATCGGAGTGTTTAAACACCACCTTCATCGCGTCGGCAAAGTCCATCAGCGCACGGTCGCCTTCGCGATGGCCCAGCGAGTCGTTGATCTGCTTGAACTTGTCGAGGTCGAGAAACGTCAGTGAGGCTGGCCGGTTTTTCATCCGGCATTCGTTCAGCACCATCTGTCCCAGGGTCATAAAGCCGCGGCGATTGGTTATCTGCGTCAGTTCGTCGCAGGTGGCGGTCTGAAAGGCGATCAGCTCCGCTTCAGCCATCGCGGCCAGGTCACGCATGGTCGCCTGATCCTCTTCATCAAACTGGCGCGGCTCGCGTCCAATGATGCAGAGCGTGCCCAGTTTGGCGCCGCCTGGTGCACGCAGCGAACAGCCGGCATAAAAACGGATGTGTGGATCGCCGGTGACGAGCGGGTTGTCGTGAAAACGCTCATCTTTGTGCGCATCTTCAACAATCATGATCTCATCCTGCAGGATAGCGTGTCCGCAGAAGGAGATATTGCGCGGCGATCCCGGCGGTGCAAAGCCCTGAGCCGATTTAAACCATTGATGGTCAGCTTCCAGCAGGCTGACTAGCGCGATAGGCACGTCAAACAGGCGGCGGGCCAGACGGGTTAAACGATCAAAACGTTCCTCCGCGGTGGTGTTCATGATGTTCAGCGCACGCAGCTGCGATAAACGTTGTGCCTCGTCGGCAGGAATGTCAGGTGCTTTCATCACAGAGACCTTTGTTGGTTTAGCCGAAGCCAGGTTCTGGTGTTTGCCTTTTGGCGGAGAAGAAGAGCGTGACATCGCGATCACGCTCTTTATGAGGAGGGGATCAGAGCACCTTTTGTTCGGCGAGATCAAGAGCGAAATAGCTGAAAATCAGGTCTGCACCGGCACGTTTGATCGCCCCGAGGCTTTCCAGCACCACGTTACGCTCGTCAATGGCACCGGCCGCAGCGGCAAACTTGATCATCGCGTATTCGCCACTCACCTGATAAGCCGCCAGAGGCAGTTCGGTGCGCTCACGGATGTCACGCAGGATATCCAGATAGGCACCTGCCGGTTTCACCATCAGTGAATCTGCGCCCTGAGCCGCGTCGAGCAGTGATTCACGAATCGCTTCACGGCGGTTCATCGGGTTCATCTGATACGTTTTACGGTCGCCTTTCAACGCCGTGCCCGCGGCTTCACGGAACGGGCCGTAGAAGGAGGAGGCAAACTTGGTGGAGTAGGACATGATTGCGGTCTGAGTGAAGCCCGCCGCGTCCAGCGCGCGACGAATCGCCTCAACCTGCCCATCCATCGCCGCCGACGGGGCGATAAAATCGGCTCCGGCTGCGGCAGCAACGACCGCCTGCTTACCCAGGTTTTCCAGGGTGGCATCGTTGTCGACACCGTGATCGCAGAGCACGCCACAGTGACCGTGGCTGGTGTATTCGCAGAAGCAGGTGTCAGACATGACGATCATCTCCGGCACGGTCTCTTTGCAGATGCGCGACATGCGGGCCACCAGACCGTTTTCGTTCCACGCATCGCTGCCGGTGGCATCGGTGTGGTGCGAAATACCAAAGGTCATGACCGAGCGGATACCGGCTTTGGCGATACGCTCAATCTCATAAGCGAGACGTTTTTCCGGAATACGCATCACGCCAGGCATCGCCTGAATCGGTTTGTAGTCGTCGACCTCTTCTTCAACAAAAATGGGCAGAGCCAGATCGTTCAGGCTCAGGGATGACTCCTGGAACATTTCACGCATTGACGCGCTGGCGCGCAATCTTCTTGGGCGCTGGATAAGGGAATAATCAGACATTTTCATTCTTACGCAGGTGAAAAAAGTGACAACAGTTTACTCCCTTTGCCCGCAGGGCATGAAGGATTGTGTGCGGTAGGGAGGGGGAAAAATGCTCTCCCGCCGGGCGGCGGGAGAGCAGAACGATTACTCGTTGATATCCGGATGCTGCTGCACCAGATTTTTACGTTTCGCTTCCAGACGGGCGATCTCTGCGTCGATATCTTCGATTTTATTCTCGATGTTATCGTGATGCTCCTGCAGAATCTCGCGCGCTTCTTCCATATCCGACGCGGCCGGTGTGGCCCCTTTCAGCGGCTTGTTCGCGGTCTCTTTCATGAACAGACCGGTAATCAGACCAATCACGGCCACGACCATCAGATAGTAGGCAGGCATGTAGAGGTTGTCGGTTGACTCAACCAGCCAGGCGGCCAGCGTAGGGGTCAGACCGGCAACCAGTACCGAGATGTTAAAGGCACTGGCCAGCGCACTGTAGCGGATGTGGGTCGGGAACATGGCAGGCAGTGACGAAGCCATCACACCGGTGAAGGAGTTCAGGATCACCGCCATCAGCAGCAGACCACCAAAAATCATGCCCAGCACGCCACTGTTGATCATCATGAAGGCAGGGATCGAGAAGACCATCAGGGCGAGACTGCCGATGATAACAAACGGGCGGCGGCCAAAACGGTCACTCATCATGCCGATCATCGGCTGAACAAACAGCATCCCGATCATGATGGCGATGATGATCATCACACCGTGATCTTCGCTGTAGTGCAGGTTATGCGACAGGTAGCTCGGCATGTATGTCAGCAACATGTAGTAGGTGACGTTTGTGGCGATGACCAGACCGATACAGGAGAGCAGGCTGCGCCAGTGTTTGGTCGCAATCTCTTTGAAGGAGACTTTCGGGCCATCCTGCAGACCTTCGCGGTCACCCTGTTCCAGCTTGTCCACGTGCTGCTGGAATGCCGGGGTCTCTTCCAGCGCATGACGCAGGTAAAGACCGATGATGCCCAGCGGCAGCGCAACGAAGAACGGCAGACGCCAGCCCCACTCAAGGAAGTTCGCTTCCCCGATAATGGAAGAGATCAGCACGACCAGACCCGCACCCAGCACGAAGCCGGCAATGGAGCCAAAGTCGAGCCAGCTTCCCATGAAGCCGCGTTTGCGGTCAGGCGAATATTCGGCCACGAAGATCGAGGCACCGGTATATTCACCACCCACTGAGAAGCCCTGTGCCATCTTCGCTAACAGCAGCAGAATCGGCGCCCAGATGCCGATGGAGGCATAGGAAGGAATCAGGCCGATACAGAAGGTACTGACCGACATGATGATAATGGTGATGGAAAGGATTTTCTGACGACCATATTTGTCGCCCAGCATACCGAAGAACAGACCACCCAGCGGTCGGATCAGGAAGGGCACAGAGAAGGTACCCAGCGCCGCGATCATCTGAACGCCTGGCGACGCATCCGGGAAGAAGACTTTACCCAGCGCATAGGCCACAAAGCCGTAAACGCCGAAGTCAAACCACTCCATCGCGTTACCCAGAGAGGCCGCCGTGATGGCTTTACGTAAACGGGCATCATCAATGATGGTGACATCATTGATCCCAATTGGTTTTACACGCTTCCTACGCAATTTCATAGAATTACCCTGTAATGGAACACGAAAGTTCTCAACGGCGCGAGCCGGATGAATCGTACAGACCGCCACGTTGAGAAATTTAAGCATAGCCGTAAATACGCGCTGTTTTAGCGCCCGTTAACACAATAATTACTGTTGTGATTATTGCGAACAGCGACAGAGTATACCGTTTTTGTGTGATATCTGTCATGTTTGGGCTACATGTAGCCTCTTTTTGCCACTGATAAGGCTATTTATCTCCGCAAAAAAATTATCACTCTGCGTGACAATCGCCGCTTTTTTCAGCACTTGAGCGGCGGTCCTCACGCTTTTCCGGACGGGAGAAATGACGGGCTGGAGGAGGGAGGGAGCGCGAAGGAGATGACCCTGACAAAAGAGATAATCGCGACGGGCCAATCGGCTATCGGCGTTCTGTCGTCAGACGCCGGTAGCCGGTCAGGTCGTAAGGGCCAGGTCCGGCTCCACGGGCTGGTCGCCCTGTTCGGCCAGCCAGGCGATCAGTCCCGCATTGTCCAGCGGGCGCGCGTAATAGTAGCCCTGAATAAAGACCACGCCGCGCTGTTGCAGATAACGGAACTGCAAGGCGGTTTCGACCCCTTCGCCCAGGACTTCCAGCTCCAGCTCATGACTGAGCTGGATAATGGCATCCAGAACGGGTGTTCTGCCCTCAAGCGACTCGATGGTGTTGATAAAGCCCCGATCAATCTTGAGATAATCCAGCGTGAAGGTCTGTAAATAGCTCAGCGAACAGTGACCCGTGCCAAAATCGTCAATCGCGACTTTCATGCCGCAGTGACGCAGGTGTTCCAGTTTGCGTGCCACTGCCGCGCCCTCTTTGATCAGGCTGCGCTCGGTCAGCTCCAGCGTGATCAGGAACTGCTTATCCCTGACCTGTTCAGCGAAGTGCAGCATATCGTCGACAAAGTCAGGATGCTGCAGGTGCTCCGCCGCCACGTTAATTCCCAGGTGGAAATGGGGCTCTACCTGCCAGCTCCGGACATCTTCTGCGACCAACGCCAGCAGATGGCGGGTCAGCGGCACAATCATGCCTTCCGCTTCTGCGGCACCGATAAAAATATCCGGCCGCACGCCGTTGCCGTCCGGGGTTGTCCAGCGCAGCAGCGCCTCAACACCGACGCAGCGCTGCAGCCGGTTGTCATAGACCGGCTGATAGTGCGCCCTGAACTGGCCGCTGGCGATAGCGCGCCGGATCTCATCGCGCCAGGAAATACGTCGCTGCAGCCAGTTCGCCATTATCATCATCAGCAGAATAGAGAAGATTGCCGCCATCGGCATAATGATAAACATCACCTGACGCCAGGCCGAAATCAGCTCCGTGGGCGAGGCTATCAGCGTGACCGTCAGCGGATAGCGCTGGGAGGATGCCTGATAAATCGACGGTTTGAACCAGCTGTCGGCGGCAATTTGCGGATCGCCATAGGAGATGGGCGCACCATCACTGAAATCCATGCTGAAATGGTAGCGATGGGTGCTGCTGATGGCGCGCATAAAATCGATCAGATACTGCCCATCGATCACCGCCCAGAAACTTTCGCCATCAGGCAGGTCGCGCACAAAAATCACGGCGGGACGCGTCGGCACACCGGCGGTACCGGCAATCGACAGGCTCCACCAGGCTTTGCCAGTGACGGGGGCATCACGCAGGATCATCGCTTTCAGCGGGGCAGGACGTGAACCATACACCGATGAACAGGCAATTTTTCCCTGCTCCATTTTACCGATAGCGCGAAAATAGGGATTAAGCGAGCCGATGCGCTGCAGCTGGTTTTCAATCTGGCTGCAGGGCACCTGATCAAACTGGCGCAGCTCGGTAATCATATTCCAGGCGCTGTCGCTCATTCTCTCCGCCTGGGATAGCAGGGTTTCTGCCGCGCTCATCTGCTGCTGATGAACGGTGTGGCGCGCATCCAGTGCGGTAAAAAACAGGCCAATAACCAGAGGCAGCAGGCCGGAGATAATAATCACCAGCCTGGCGTAGTCGCGTTTTCGTTTCAGTAGCGGCACCGCAAAATCCTCTGAATATTATTGGTGTTATCAGGAGGCGCTAATCCGCTGCGCAGAATAACATCTCTCCGGGCGGAGCAGATTAGCGTTTTTGCAATCAATCAGACTGACTCAGGTCAATTATCGAACAGTGCGTGTCATTTATGTGACGTTTGTTTTGTCTTTATTGCGATTAAGCGACACAAATTCAGCAGGCAGGACGCGGGGGATAACGGGCGATGCGCAGCGGTGGGCGAAAGGCCCTGCGCCGTCACGGGACGGTCGCAGGGCGGGCGCGTGAATGAAGAATTAATCAGTAAAAAAGATCTGCTTCAGCGCCACTTCCACCCCGCGCAGTTCAGCCAGTCCTTTCAGGCGGCCAATGGCGGAATAGCCGGGGTTGGTGCGTTTATGCAGGTCATCCAGCATCTGATGGCCGTGGTCAGGGCGCATAGGAATGGCCCGCAGGTTGCCTGCCCGACGACGGCGCTGCTCTTCGGCCAGAATGACCCTGATCACCCCCACCATATCGACATCCCCCGCCAGATGCGCCGCCTCATGGAAACTGGCGGGATTCTCTTCACGCTTCGTGGCGCGCAGATGGACAAAGTTGATGCGGTCGGCATAGGTTTCCGCCATCTCAACCAGCGCATTGTCGGCCCGCACGCCGTAGGAGCCGGTGCAGAAACAGAATCCGTTGTGCAGGCTGTCGACGGTTTCCTTCAGCCACTGCATATCTTCCTGCGTGGAGATAATGCGCGGCAGGCCCAGGATAGGACGCGGTGGATCGTCCGGGTGCACCGCCAGTTTTACGCCAGCCTCTTGCGCCACCGGCACGATGGCGCGCAGGAAGGTCGCCATATGTTCACGCAGTTTTGCTTTGTCGATGCCGTCATACTGCGCCAGCTGCGCCTGAAACTGCTCCAGTGTGTACCCCTCTTCGGCGCCGGGCAGGCCCGCGATGATATTGCGCACCAGCGTGTTTTTCTCTTCCTCGCTCATCGCGGCAAAGCGCGCTCTGGCCGCCTGCTGCTCGGCCGCGCTGTAGTCCTGCTCTGCACCCGGACGTTTTAACAGGCAGAGTTCAAACGCGGCGAACGCGTCGGCATCGAAGCGCAGCGCCTTAGCGCCATCGGGCAGCGTCCAGGCGAGGTCGGTCCGCGTCCAGTCCAGCACCGGCATGAAGTTATAGCAGACGGTATCAATGCCGCAGGCGGCCAGATTGCGGATCGACTGCTGATAATTGGCGATATAGCGCAGGTAGTCGCCGCGCTGGGTTTTAATCGCCTCATGAACCGGAATGCTCTCCACGACTGACCAGACCAGCCCTTTTTCCGCCAGCAGGGCCTGCCGGGCTTTGATCTCCTCAACCGGCCAGATCTCGCCGTTGGGAATGTGATGCAGTGCGGTAACGATGCCGGTCGCGCCTGCCTGACGCGCATCATCCAGTGAAACCGGATCGTTCGGGCCGTACCATCGCCAGGTATGTTCCATGTTTGCTCCTTAACTGTGATGTGGCCCAGTGGTCAGGCCGCTGGACCAAGAGTATGATAGTGTGCAAAACAAGGCCGTGATCCGGATCGCAGCATCATAAACTGCATCGGCCAGCGGGCCGATTGAGCAGGACAGGAGGAGAGGACAATGACCTTGGCAGCCATTAAAACGGAGCGGCTCTACCGTCAGATAGCCAACGCCATCATGGCCGGTATCACGCGCGGTGACTTTGTCGCTGGCGGGCTGCTACCGCCGGAGCGCGAGCTGGCAAAACAGCTGGGCGTCAGCCGATCATCCGTGCGTGAAGCGCTGATTGCGCTGGAGATGACCGGCTGGGTCGATATCCGCACCGGCACCGGGGTGTTTGTCGCCCAGCCGCTGCCGCAGGCCGGGGACACGCAGGAGAGTGAGGCCTGCAGTCTGCAGGATCTGTTGCAGGCCCGTGAAGCCTTCGAGGGGATGCTGGCGGGCTTTGCCGCCCGAAACGGCACGCCGGCACAGCGGGCGGCCCTGCTGGCGCTGGCCGCTGAGCTGCAGCAGCATCAGGAAAACGATGCCGCCTTTCTGGCTAAGGACAAACGCTTCCACCTGCTGATCAGCGAGATGAGTGGCAATGATGTGCTGCGCGACCTGCTGGAACAGCTCTGGAACAAGCGCCACAGCCCCCATGTCGAGCGGCTGGAGCGCCATTTTGCTGATAACAGCTTTGCGCTGGAGATGAACGCTGACCATCAGCAGATTGCCAGCGCGATCGTGGCGGGGGATGAGGCGGCTGCCCGTCAGGCCATGGAGAACCATCTGCGGCACGTCCAGCAGCGCTTACTTGGTTAAGCCCCGCACCCGTTTAGGTCGTCCGGTGCCCAGCAGAATGGCCAGACGGCTGCCGCCGGGCGTGGTTTCCATCAGGATTTTCGTGATGCTGGTAAGCGGCACCGACAGCAGCATGCCAACCGGGCCCAGCAGCCAGCCCCAGAAGACCAGGGAGAGGAACACCACCAGCGTCGACAGGCCCAGACCCCGGCCCATCAGGCGCGGTTCCAGCATATTGCCAAACACCATATGAATGGCCGTAAACAGGGCGGCCACCATCGCAGCATCAAACAGGCTGTTTAGCAGCAGCGCCTGCAGAAAGGGCGGGATACCGGCAATGATCGGGCCGATGTTGGGAATGAAATTGAGGATAAACGCTACCACACCCCACAGCAGCGCGAACTTCACATCCAGCAGAAAGAGCGTCAGCCAGACTGCCACGCCGGTGATCAGGCTCACCAGGGTTTTCAGGGCCAGATAGTGGGTCACCCCTTTCAGCGCTTTGTGCAGCCCGGCGATGCGAATCTTAGGATTCACCAGCGCGTTACGCATTTTGTAGGGCAGGTGATGAACCTCAAACAGCATAAAGACGACCGTCAGCACCAGCAGCACGGTGTTAGTCATCGCGCCGGAAAAGCCGCTCAGCGCCACTGTGGCCAGATTCATCATGGTGTTAGGGTCGAAATGTTTGATCAGAACGTCGGTTGAGATGTTGAGATGAAAGCCCGCGGCCAGATGCTGCAGCACCGTCATTTTCTGCTCCATGGTGGCGCGCAGCTGTGGGTAGAGATCGGAAAACTCACTCATTGAGCTGGCGATGATGGCGCCCAGCAGCACCATGACGCAGAAGATCACCGTGATCACCAGCCCGATCGCCAGCCCGCGGCGGAAGCCACGCCGCATCAGCATCGTCACCAGCGGGTTGAGTACAATGGCAAAGAAAGCCGCCAGCAGCAGCGGGACCAGAATGTCGGACGCCGCCCGTACCCCGGCGAGGATAATGACCAGCATTGCCAGTTTGATCAGAATATTTTGTCCGATCTTTTCCCGTTGCAGCTCGCTCATTCCCTCTCCCGTGACGTAAATTGGCTGTTGACAGTGTAGCTGAAAGAAAATTAACAATCTGATTTATCAGAGAAACGGTAAAGCGCGGCGGCAGAAGGGGGGGTTAATCAGCGCCACCACACTCCACTTTCGCGGCAGGGTTTTTGTCCGGCACGCTGCATCCGGTTGATGGCGCAGCGCCGATACGTCAGCGGTGAAAGCAGGTATAGTCGACGGATAAACCTTATCATTCAGTCTAATACGAGCGGGATCTCTCATGCCTGAACAGCCCACAGTGGAACCGGCCACCCCAACCGGCAACTTCCGTCTCACGCTGCTGATCCTCTCTATTGTGGCCTATAACTTTGCCAGCTATCTCACTATCGGTCTGCCGCTGGCGGTGCTGCCGGGATGGGTACATGACCAGCTGGGATTCAGCGCCTTCTGGGCGGGTGTGGTGATCAGCCTGCAGTATGTGGCGACGCTGCTGAGCCGCCCCCACGCCGGGCGTTATGCCGACCTCTGGGGACCTAAGAAGGTCGTGGTGATCGGGCTGGTGGGCTGCCTGATCAGCGGTCTCTGTATTCTGCTGGCGGCGCTGAGCGACTCGCCGATGACAAGCCTGACGCTGCTCTGTGCGGGACGGGTGATTCTGGGTCTGGGCCAGAGCTTTACCGGCACCGGCACCTCGTTGTGGGGCGTTGCGCGGGTCGGTTCGCTGCATATTGGCCGGGTCATCTCCTGGAATGGCATCGTCACCTATGGCGCGATGGCGATTGGCGCGCCGCTCGGCGTGGTGATCTTCCGGGCGGGTGGTCTGCTCTGGCTGTCGCTGGTCATTGTCGCTATCTGCGTGGCGGGCATTGTCTGCGCCGTACCGCGTCCGGCCGTCAAAGCCAGCCGGGCCAGGCCGCTGCCGTTTCGTGCGGTGCTGGGAAAAATTGCCGGCTTTGGCGCGATACTGGCGATGGGCTCGGCGGGGTTCGGGGTTATCGCCACCTTTATTACGCTGTTCTATCAGGATAAAGGCTGGGAGGGTGCCGCCTTTGCCCTCTCCCTGTTCAGTGCCGCCTTTGTTGGCACGCGCCTGCTGTTTCCGAATGCCATTAACCGCCACGGCGGCCTGCGCGTTGCCAGCCTCTGCCTGGCGGCGGAAGCTGCCGGACTCTTTCTGGTTGCAGCGGCGGGCGACCCCTGGATGGCAAAAGCGGGCGCGTTTCTGACCGGCGCCGGTTTTTCGCTGGTCTTCCCGGCGCTGGGGGTTGTGGCGGTGAAGGTGGTGCCGCAGCAGAATCAGGGCAGTGCGCTGGCGACTTACACCGCGTTTATGGATCTGTCGCTGGGCATTACCGGGCCGATCGCCGGATTTATCATGAACTATGCAGGCGTGTCGCAGGTGTATCTGCTCACGGCGCTGCTGGTCTGCGTTGCCTTTGTCTGCACGCTGCGCCTGCAACGGCGTCAGGCGCTGTCACCGGCAGCCGACGAGACTGCGCCGTAAAACGCGCCCGGGCGGGCCATGTTTTCAGCGCCTGCCAACACCGGCTTCAGGCCTGCAGCAGTTCGATACTGTGGCGGATCTGCCGTTCCGTTTCATCCGGTGTCCAGCTGTTGAGCTGGCTTGAGAAGGGCTCAAAGGCGTAGATCCCCTTATAGCCCAGCATCTCCAGCCGTTTAACCTGCACGACGCTGTTCAGCACATCGCTGTCACTCAGCATAATGCGCTCCTCATCGGTCAGCTCAGCGGTGGGCCGCCGATCTTCCACGCCCGACAGGTGAACCAGCCCAATCTGTTGCACGTCGACACCCGTGAGGAACTCCTCTTCCGCCTTTTCATAGAGATGGTGATGGAAGGTATCCAGCACCAGCTTAAAGGGTACGCCCGCGGCGGCGATGAGTCGCTGCGCCTCTGCGGCCGAGCGCAGTGAGCTGACCGGGAATCCCAGCGGCTCCACCAGCCCCTGAATGCCATAATGTTCAAAGCGCGGCGCCAGCTGCTGCATCGCCGCCTGCGTCTCCTGAGGCGACAGGGCAATCCCCTCATTCAGTGGACACATCACCAGCGCCTTCGCACCCGTCTGCTGTGCGGTCTGCAGCAACAGCTCTGCGCGGGTCAGCAGATCGTCATCAATACGGTTAAACGGATAGAGCGCATTAATGGTGACGATATCAATCTGATATCTGTCGGTCAGGGCGCGCAGCTGCTCGGGCGTCAGATCGTCTGTCACGCTGCCACCCGGCATGTCATTGCGCAACTCAACCTTGCTCAGCCCCAGGCGATGAACCAGCTGAAAAAAGGCCTCCAGCGAGAGCCGGGGAGCAATTTTGCGGTTGATACAGAAACGGGTCGGATCGATAGCCATGTGATTACCCCGAAACAGAAGAAGATTGCGACTAAAGAAAACATTTATTTCATTAATAGTGAATTATGAAATGGAGATTATTGGATCTGCCTCGCATTAATTTCATATTTCGTTTCAGCCGGGAGCTGCCTCGCGGGGTTTATCCCGCAGAGAACCGCGCCGTGATCGGCCTAAACCGCGCCTGCCGGGCTGAGGATTGCGGCAATGGGCGCTCTCCGGAGTTCAGGAGCGCGCCAGGCGCAAGCCGACGGAGAAAATGCGATCTGTGCCGCTAAAAGCAAATCTTCCAAAAAGAATTATTTGAAAAATTTATTCCAATGCAATAGCTTCATAGCACGCTTTCAGCTTTGCCTGGTCAGGCAGCGCGGCAGGTCGCATGGTTCGTCTGCAGGGAACTTAACCATCTAAAGAGGCAACATCATGACAATCACAGGTAACTTTATTGGCGGCAAAATTACGTTCAGCGCCAGCAACGAAACCATTCCTGTTTACGACCCGGCAACCGGCAAAGTGGTACGTGAACTGACGCAGAGTACCGCCGATGAAGTGGCTCAGGCGATTGGCGTCGCGCATGCGGCCTTTGCCGAATGGTCGAAAACCTCGCCCCTGCGCCGTGCCCGTGTCCTGTTCAATTTTAAGGCCCTGATGGAGCAGCATCGTGACGAGCTGGCGGCGCTGATTGTGTCTGAGCATGGCAAAGTCTGGTCTGATGCGCTGGGTGAACTGACGCGTGGCATTGAAGTGATCGAGTTTGCCTGCGGCATCCCGCACCTGTTGAAAGGCGAATACTCCCCTAACGTCGGCGGCGGCGTTGACAGCTATTCGCTGATGCAGCCGGTCGGCGTCGTGGCGGGCATTACGCCGTTTAACTTCCCGGCGATGGTGCCGCTCTGGATGTTCCCGATCGCCCTGGCCTGCGGCAACACCTTTGTTCTCAAGCCACCGGCACTGGACCCCTCGGCGTCTGTGCGGATGGCTGAACTGCTGACCGAAGCGGGCCTGCCTGATGGGGTCTTCAACGTGGTGCACAGCTCAAATGAAGACGCGGAGCAGCTCTACAAAGATCCGCGTATCGCCGCCGTCAGCTTTGTCGGTTCCTCCGGCGTGGCTGAGCACATCTACAAAACCGCCAGCGCGCATGGCAAACGGGTGCAGGCGTTTGGCGCGGCGAAGAACCACGCTATCGTGATGCCGGATGCCGATCTGGATGCCACCGTCAACGCCATCATGGGCGGTGCCTTTGGTTCTGCCGGTGAACGCTGCATGGCGCTGCCGGTCGTGGTCGCCGTGGGCGATGATACCGCCGACAAGCTGATTGCCCGCCTGACCCCGCTGGTGCAGGCACTGCGCATCGGCCCCGGTATGAATCAGGGGGCTCTGGAGAATGAGATGGGGCCGGTGGTTTCAGCGGCGCACCAGAAAAAGGTGCTGGGCTACATCGACAAAGGCGAACAGGAAGGCGCGAAGCTGGTGGTCGATGGGCGTCATGTCCAGGTCGAAGGGCATGCTGAGGGATACTACGTCGGCGGCACGCTGTTTGATAACGTCACCTCTGACATGGTGATCTGGCGTGAAGAGATTTTTGGTCCGGTGCTGAGCATCATGCGCGCAGCGGATTACGACAGTGCGCTGCAGCTGGTTAACAGCCATGAGTTTGGCAACGGCAGCGCCATTTTCACCAGCAACGGTCACACCGCGCGAGATTTTGTGCAGAACGTTGAAGCGGGCATGGTGGGCGTCAACGTGCCGGTTCCGGTGCCGATGGCATTCCACAGCTTTGGCGGCTGGAAGCGCTCGGTGTTTGGCGCGCTCAACGTGCACGGGCCGGATGGCGTGCGCTTCTACACCCGCATGAAAACCGCCACCGTGCGCTGGCCATCCGGTCAGCAGACCGTGTCTGAATTCAGTATGCCGACCTTAGGCTGATTTATTTCCACGCTGGCAGGATGCGCGACCGGCAGATCACTCTGCCGGTCTTTCTGTTCGCAGGCGGGCTGCACGTCACGCCCGCGCGGCAACTGCAGCGATAACCGTGACAGAGAGGAGGATCAGGATGTCTTTACTGTCGAAAGCCCAGGCCCCTGATGCGCAGGGTCGTATTCAGCATGTGACGCCTGAACGCGCCGGCTGGCGCTATGTCGGGTTTGATGCTTATCTGCTGAAAAAAGGGGAAACCCTGCAGCTTACCAGCGGGGATAAAGAGCTCTGTCTGGTGCTGGTGGCCGGACTCGCCTCGGTGAAAACCCGTCACGCGGCGTTTCCCGGGATTGGTCAGCGCATGTCGCCCTTTGAGCGCGTGCCGCCTTACTCCGTTTATGTGCCGCACGATGATGAGGTGGTGGTTTACGCGGACAGCGATCTGGAGCTGGCGGTCTGCAGCGCGCCCGATCACGGGCATCTGCCTGCACGACTGATTACGCCCGCAGACGTGGGCGTTGAGCATCGCGGCAAAGGGCGCAATCAGCGTCTGGTGCACAATATTCTGCCCGATGACAAACCGGCTGACAGCCTGCTGGTGGTCGAGGTTTATACCAATGAGGGCGACACCAGCTCTTACCCCAGCCACAAGCATGATGAAGAGAGTGAAAACGAAACCCTTCTGGAAGAGACCTACTATCACCGTTTCGATCCGGAACCCGGCTTCGCCATGCAGCGCGTTTATACCGACGATCGCTCACTGGATGCCTGTATGGCACCTTACAATCGCGATGTGGTGATGGTGCCGCGCGGCTATCATCCGGTTGCGACGCTGGCGGGATACAACAACTACTATCTGAACGTGATGGCGGGGCCTGTGCGGCTGTGGAAGTTTACCTGGGAGAAAGATCACGCCTGGGTGAACAGCGAGAATTATCCGCGTAACACCTAGCCCACGGCGGCGTCAGAAAAGCAGCCTCTCAGCCAAAAGGGCAGCGGGTCACGCTGCCCTTTTTTGCGCCCTGAAATCAGCTGGTGCCGGCGTTGTTGAGCGCCAGCGACACGGCCAGCGTCTGCGCCAGGCAGAGAGAGGCAACCTGTGAACGGAAGCCATCCACCTGGGCTTCACGCACCACAAAGCAGACGTCGCTGAAGGCGGCCAGCGGACTGACCTGGCTGTCGGTAATCGCAATCTGATGTGCGCCGCGTCGGGCGCCCATCTCCACCACTTCGACCGCTTCACGCGCATAGGGTGAATAGCTGATGGCAATCACCACATCTTTAGGATTAACGAGGCTGAGCTGCTCGGTAAACATCCCGCCCAGGCCATCAATCAAAAACGCGCGCCGCTCCAGATGACGCAGCGCGTAGACCAGATAGGAGGCGACGCTGAAGGAGCGGCGCAGGCCAATCACATAGATGTTCTCTGCCTCGCTCAGCAGTTTTACCGCCTTGTTCAGCTGTTCAGGATTCACCTGCATCGCCAGCTGCTGCAGCGCCTGGCTGTTTACCATCGTAAAGACGTTGAGGATCTCCGACGGGCTCTCAGGGGCGCTGGCGTTGTCATCGGTGGATGTCTGACGGAACAGACGTGCACGCTCAGTGTAGTTGACCGTCTCTTCCATCAGGTGCTGACGAAAAACCTGTTTCATTTCGTTGAAACCGCTGAAGCCAAAAGCATTAGCAAAGCGAATCAGGGTGGAGGGGGGCACATCGGCCTGCTGGGCAATCGAGGCGACGGTATCAAACGCAATACTGTTACTGTTATCAAGAATGTAGCGCGCAACCTGTTTAAGACGTTTGCTCAGCGTTTCGTAGCGGCGACGAATATCGTCCTGCAACAGGGAAAGTTGGGTGGGATTATTGTTCATCACTTCTGCCCGAATAATTAGAATAATGGCTGTATAATGAGCGCTATAGTATCAGATGGATGGAAAATTTCATTTGTTTGCGTCAATCGCGCGGTTTATTTCATGGCTTTATGAAATGGTTCACAGATTGGCTTGAGAGCCCGGAACGCGCCTCTTCACAGGCGATAAGCGGGTGAAAACCGGCGTTAAATATCTGTGGCGGGTGAGAAATGCGGTCAGGATCTCTCTGGCAACAACGCATCAGCCAGATGAGCAGGGAACACGGTCAGAAGAGGAAAGCGTCCCGCTTCAGGGATGACGCGGGCCGAGCATGCCATGGATGGCGGGTGTCGCGTCTTTCCGATCTGACCGTGTTCCCGGCGCCTGCACTTTCTCAAAGCGGCTTTTAGCAGAACAGCATCATGCGCGCGCCGCGCGCCAGTATTCAATCAGCCGCAGATAGTTACCTTTGACGCGCGCAATCAGCGCCTGATCGTCCAGTTCCCCCTGCAGCCACTCGCGTGAAGGCTGACCAAAAATAGTCCGGCCCACCGCAAAGCCTTTCACCCAGGGTGCACTGGCCGCCGCGGCAAAGCCCGCTTTCAGCGTCTCTTCGGGCGCATCCAGACCCAGTAACAGAATGCCGCGACAGTAAGGGTCCTGCTGCTCAATCAGCGTGCCGATCGCCTCCCAGCACGCTGCGGACAGCGGCGGCAGTTTCCACCAGTCAGGCTGGATGCCCAGAGTGTAAAAATGGCGCAGAATGTCCACGTAATAGGCTTCATTCCTGTCCGGATTGCTCTCAGGCAGGATCACTTCCAGCAGCAGCTCATGGCCGCTTTTGTTACAGCCCTGCCAGACGTCGAGTATCAGATCATCCTGCTCTTTGCGCAGTTCTTCACTGTCGTGAGGATGGTAGAACACCAGACACTTCACCACATGCTCAGCGGGCCAGTCGATCAGCTGCGAACCGATATTGCCATGCTCCAGGCGCAGCGGACGTGAGCCGGGCTGCTCAATCGGACGGCCAATCCACC
Organism: Pantoea sp. M_10; assembly: GCF_008631515.1. NCBI lineage: Bacteria > Pseudomonadati > Pseudomonadota > Gammaproteobacteria > Enterobacterales > Erwiniaceae > Pantoea > Pantoea sp. M_10. The sequence continues at coordinate 109,019 of NZ_VWUL01000007.1, forward strand.
ACTGCTTACCGGTAATCGCATTCAGCGCTTTCTGCCCGTAGGTGGTATCCGCCAGAATCCCGCTTTTATTCTCTAACCCCGCCTCTTCGGCAGCCTGCTGAGCGGCTTTCAGCAGCAGCAGCTTCAGCGGCGGGATCCGGCTGGCCTCCACGCCCGCCTCCTGTGCCATCTCCGCCAGCTGTTTGCGGTGGTCAAAGGCAAAAACATTCAGCTCCGGCCACTGCTGTTTGCGGGTGGTGACCCGGTGCAGATGATTCAGACGGCTGTCGAGATCGGGGCGCTTCACTGCATCGTCGCGGCTCAGGAAATCATCCAGTTCGGCTTTGGTCGGCATGGCGGGTGCACAACCGTGGCGTGAGACTACCAGCGCCCCACAGGCATTGGCGTAACGGCACGCCTGCTCCCAGCCTTCATCATTCAGCCAGCCGCGCAGCAGTCCCGACATAAAGGCGTCACCTGCACCCAGCACGTTGAGCACGTCGACACGCACGCCGGTGTGCAGGCGGGTCTCTTCCCAGCTATCCGGGATCGCTCCCTCAAACACCACGCAACCCAGCGGACCGCGTTTGCAGACCAGCGTCGCCTGACTCGCCTGACGCACATTTTTCAGCGCGGTCAGGGTGTCCGTGCTGCCACCGGCGATGTGAAACTCCTCTTCGGTGCCCACGATCAGATCGAAATAGTGCACCACTTCCTGCAACTGCTGCGTCACCTGGGAGGATTCAATGAAACGCGTTTCACCGTCACCCGGCGAGGTCAGCCCCCACAATACCGGGCGGTAATCGATATCCAGTGCGGTGCGAAGGCCGTTCTGGCGGGCAATCTGCAGCGCTTTCAGCACCGCTTCACGGGTCTGCGGGTGGGAGAGGTGGGTACCGGTCACCGCCACGGCGCGGGCTGAGGTAATGAAAGCCTCATCCACGTCATCCGGCACCAGGCCCATATCGGCGCAGTTATCGCGGTAGAAAATCAGCGGAAAAGTCTCTTCATCTTTGATGCCGAGGATCACCAGCGCGGTCAGGCGCCGCGGATCGGTAATCAGCGCATCCGTGTTACAGCCGACGCGCTGCAGTTCTTCACGCAGAAAGCGGCCATTGTGCTCATCCCCGACCCGCGCCAGCATGGCCGATTTCAGCCCCTGAATCGCGGTGCCATAGGCGACGTTGCCTGACGATCCGCCCAGATACTTCGCAAAGGAGGTGACATCTTCCAGCCGTGCTCCAATCTGCTGACCATAAAAATCAACGGCAATACGCCCGATACAAATCACATCAAGCGGCTTCTGTTGTGCATTCATACCTGTGGTTTCCTTCTGTGACTGGCAGAGCCGGCGGGCAAAACGCGCGACGTCAGATGCGCGCTGCGTTCGGGTCTGTAAGAGCCTGACTGGCGATGAGGGCAGTATGAGGAATAAAAATTCCACATTCAATGCGAAATGAAATATCCATCGCAAATTTGTGAACCAGGTAAAAATCCTGAATCTCCCCTCTCCGCCTGCGTGCTGAAAGGATGATGCCCGCTGCAGCAGGGGCGTGAAGGCGAACGCACCTGCTGGCGTGCCGTTCAGCCAGGCGATGGCAACGGAATGAATTTTTTTATCGTACCCGGCTCATGGCTAAACGTTCCGCTTTTCACCCTCGCGACAGCCCGCCAGGGCTGACGCAGCGGCTAAATTTGATCTCACTCGCAAAATGAAATGTTTCTTCTGTAAGCGTGTTTTATGAAAAATATATTTGTTTATAATCGCCTCACGTTTCAGTTATTCCGGTCGCCTTTTCCGCCGATGACAGCGCCTGGCGCGGTGTTACGGGAGTCGGGGTCCGCCAGCATGTAAAGGAAAAGCATATGGGCACAATCAGACTGACCACGGCACAGGCGCTGGTTAAATTTCTGGATAACCAGTTCATCGATGTTGATGGCACTGAGACGAAATTCGTCAAAGGCATCTTCGCCATCTTCGGTCATGGCAACGTGCTGGGGCTGGGCCAGGCGCTGGAACAGGATAGCGGCGATCTGGTGGTCTGGCAGGGGCGTAATGAGCAGGGGATGGCCCATGCCGCTACGGGCTTTGCCCGTCAGTCGCTGCGCCGGCAGATTATCGCCTGCAGTTCGTCAGTGGGACCGGGTGCGGCCAACATGATCACCGCCGCGGGCACCGCGACGGCCAACCGCATTCCTCTGCTGCTGCTGCCCGGCGACGTCTTCGCCACGCGCCAGCCCGATCCGGTGCTGCAACAGATTGAACAGAGCTACGACCTCAGCATCAGCACCAACGATGCGTTCCGCGCAGTCAGCAAATACTGGGACCGCGTCAGCCGCCCGGAGCAGCTGATGTCCGCCTGTATCAACGCCATGCGGGTGCTGACCGATCCCGCTGAAACCGGTGCGGTTACCCTGTCGCTGCCGCAGGATGTGCAGGGCGAAGCCTGGGATTACCCCGACTACTTCTTCCAGAAACGGGTGCACCGGCTCGATCGCCGCCTGCCCGTCGCCGCGCAGCTGGCGGATGCGCTGACCCTGATTTCCCGCAAGCGTAAACCGCTCATTATCTGCGGCGGCGGGGTGAAATATTCTGAGGCGGGTGAGGCGCTGCGCCAGTTTGCCGAGCGCTATCAGATCCCCTTTGCGGAAACCCAGGCGGGCAAGGGCACGCTGGTTTCTGACCATCCGCTGAATGTCGGCGGCGTCGGTGAAACCGGCTCGCTGGCCGCTAACCTGCTGGCGAAAGAGGCCGATTTAGTGATCGGCATCGGCACCCGCTACACCGACTTCACTACCGCCTCCAAATGGATTTTCCGCCATCCTGATGTCAGCTTCCTGAACATCAACGTCAGCAACTTCGACAGCTACAAGCTGGATGGCGTGCAGCTGCTGGCCGATGCCCGTGAGGGGCTGACGGCGCTCACCGCCGGGCTGGCATCACAGCACTACAGTAACGACTGGGGCAGCCAGATTGAAGAGGCGCAGAGCCAGCTGCTGAAAGAGACGCAGCGCGTCTATCAGGTGGCCTGGCATGATGGCGACTTTGTGCCGGAGATTGCGGATCATCTCGACCGCGACGCGGTGTTTGCTGAGTTTAACCAGCTGACCCACTCCTGGCTGACGCAGAGCAGCGTGCTTGGCACCCTGAATGAACAGCTGCCCAAAGAGGCGGTGGTGGTGGCGGCGGCGGGCAGCCTGCCGGGTGACCTGCAGCGCGTCTGGCGCACCAAAGATTACAACGCCTACCACGTCGAATATGGCTACTCCTGCATGGGCTATGAGGTCAATGCCGCGCTGGGCGTGAAGCTCGCTCAGCCGCAGCGTGAGGTCTATGCGCTGGTCGGGGATGGCTCCTTCATGATGCTGCACTCCGAACTGGTTACCTCCATTCAGGAAGGGGCGAAGATCAACGTGGTGCTGCTGGATAACATGACCAACGGCTGCATCAATAACCTGCAGATGGAACATGGCATGGACAGCTTCACCACCGAGTTCCGCTTCCGCAACCCGGAAGGGGGCAGGCTCGATGGCGGCTTTATCCCGGTCGATTTCGCTGCGATTGCCGCAGGCTATGGCTGTAAAACCTACCGGGTTACCACGCTTGAAGAGCTCAGGGCGGCGCTGGAAGATGCCCGCACCCAGACGATTTCTACCCTTATCGACATCAAAGTGCTGCCAAAAACCATGATCCACAAATATTTCAGCTGGTGGCATGTCGGGGCAGCGCAGGCTTCGCAGACCGAACGCGCCCAGGCGGTAGCGGACAAGCTCAACACGCATCTCGACCAGGCGCGAAAATATTAATTTCAGGGCCGTATCGCGGCCCGTTTTCCTTTTCTCCGTACGAACCCTACACAGGTGTAATTATGACTTTGAAACTTGGCGTCATCGGTACAGGTGCAATCGGTCAGGAACATATTCGTCGCTGCAGCCATGTGCTGCAGGGGGCACAGGTGGTGGCGGTCTCTGACATTAATGTCGAGGGTGCGCGTGCCGCCCTGCAGCGCCTGAACATTGAAGCGGAGGTTTTCCAGAACGGTCACGACGTGATTCAGTCACCGGATGTCGAGGCGGTGCTGGTCACCTCATGGGACCCCACCCATGAAGAGTTCACCCTGGCGGCGATTGCCGCCGGAAAGCCGGTGTTCTGCGAGAAGCCGCTGGCGATGAGTGCCGAAGGCTGCCGCCGGGTGGTGGAGGCGGAGATGAAGGCGGGAAAACGGCTGGTGCAGGTCGGCTTTATGCGGCCTTACGATGCAGGCTACCGCGCGCTGAAAAAAGTGATCACCGATGGCGATATTGGTGAGCCGCTGATGCTGCACTGCGCGCACCGCAACCCGACGGTGCCGGAGAACTACACCACGCCGATGGCGATCACCAACACCCTGATCCATGAGCTGGATGTGCTGCGCTGGCTGACAAATGATGACTACAAAACGGTGCAGGTGATCTTTCCGCGCGTCACATCGAAGACGCATGGGCAGCTGAAAGATCCACAGATTGTTCTGTTCGAAACCCGGAAAGGGGTGCGCATTGACGTCGAGATTTTTGTGAACTGCGCCTACGGCTATGACATCCAGTGTGAAGTGGTGGGGGAGGAGGGCATTGCGCGTCTGCCCGAACCCTCCTCTGTGCAGCTGCGCAAAGAGGCGCGCCTGTCGAACACGATCCTGGTCGACTGGAAAGATCGTTTTATCGAGGCGTATGACGTGGAGCTGCAGGCGTTTATTAATGACATCAGAGCGGGCCAGCTGACCGGTCCTTCGGCCTGGGATGGTTTTGCCGCCTCGGTGGCCGCCGATGCCTGCATCAAAGCGCAGAACAGCGGGGCGATTGAGCCGGTAGAGATGCCGCCACGTCCTGATTTCTATCGCTGATTCAGCCCTGTATGCGGCCTCGCCGCGCTCCGTCCGGGAATAAGATGATGAACAAAGAAAATGTAAAACTGGCGATCGCGCCGATTGGCTGGACCAACGATGACATGCCGGATCTCGGCCATGAAAACACCTTTCAGCAGACCGTCAGTGAGATGGCGCTGGCGGGCTTTACCGGCAGCGAAGTGGGCAGCAAATACCCGCGCGATCCGGCGATCCTGAAACCGATGCTCGATATCCGCGGCATCGAAATCTGCAACGCCTGGTTCAGTACCTTCTTCGCCAACGGCGATAAAGCAAAAACCATCGATGAGTTCATCAATCACATGAACTTTCTCCATGCGATGGGGGCGCGGGTGATTGGCTGCTCTGAGCAGAGCAAAAGTATTCAGGGCACCCCGCTGGCGGTGTTTGAGCAGAAACCCATTTTCAGTGATGAGGAGTGGCAGTTAACGGCCGACGGCTACAACGAACTGGCACGCCTGGCGGCAGAGAAGGGGATGCGCGTCACGCTGCATCACCATATGGGCACCGGCATTCAGACCACCGAAGAGATTGACCGCTTTATGGCCATGACTGACGATCGGGTCGGACTGCTCTATGACACCGGCCACATCTACTACTCCGAGGGGTCACAGCAGCAGATGCTGGCGGTGCTGGAGAACTATCTGCCGCGCATCTTCCATGTTCATCTCAAGGATGTACGTGATGAGGTGGTCGCGGCGGTTCGCGAGAATCATCTCTCCTTCCTGGAGGGGGTGAAAAAGGGCACCTTCACCGTTCCGGGCGATGGCGTAATCGACTTTAAGCCGGTGTTTAAAATTCTGGATGAGTATGGCTATCAGGGCTGGATGGTCGTGGAAGCGGAGCAGGACCCGGCACTGGCCAATCCATTTGAATATGCGGTCAAAGCGCGAAAATATATTCGTGAGAATGCGGGGTTATAAACAGCTCTGAGAATGCTGGCCTCCCTGCAATGCAGAGAGGCCAGCGATCGGCTTATTTCAGCGAGATGCTCTTCACGATGTTGTCAGCATCGCTCTGCGCCTGCTGCTGATTATCGCCTGGCAGCGTAATCTGCAGCGTCACCAGCTTGCCGTCGACCTTCGCCAGCACCACCGAAGACCAGGAGGTCTGGTTGTTGGCAGAGATCACCGTATCCAGCTGCTGAGCAGGCTGATCTTTCAGCGTTACCGCTTTGTTCGACACCACCTGCAGCTGCGGGTCGCGGTTACGCTGCTGCTGCTCCATACGCTGCGACAGCACATCCAGCGCTTCGCTGGTCGGCTCACCGGCAATCACGATGATGGCGCGGGCACCGGTTTCATCCGCATAGACATGCATATTGGTTGTCTGCGAACCCAGTTTGCCGCTTTTGTCTGACATGCCTGGCGGCAGTGAGAAGCTCAGTTTGCCATCCATCAGCGTCACGGTTTGCGCCGACTGACTGGCGCTGACGCCGTTGTCATTCGCCGCGTCATCTTTCTTCTGATCGCAGGCTGCTAAGCCCAGAACCAGTAAGCCCATTCCTATATATTTCACCAGGTTACGCATCAGAATCCCTTTTTAAATTTCCGGTCAGGCATCAGTACAACAGGAATCAGGCTGCAAACGCAACCTGATGATTGTCAGAAGATCTTAGCGGGTAATGGCGGAAAAATGTATGGCGGATTAGCCGAAATTTACCTGGCGGGCAGTCTGGCGTTCAGCCAGACGTTTCAGCGCGGCGTTAAGCAGCACGCCGTAAGCGGGCAGGAAGAAGACCATGCAGATCAGCACCTTGAAGCTGTAATCCACCAGCGCAATCTCCACCCAGTGCTGCGCCATAAACGCATCGGGACTTTTATAGAAGGCGATAAAGAAGAAGGCCAGCGTATCGCTGATATTCCCCAGGAACATGGCACAGCCCGGTGCGACCCACCACTGCGGCAGGCGGCGCAGCCGGTTGAAGACGTGAACGTCGAGGATCTGGCCCAGCGCGTAGGCCATAAAGCTGGCGCAGGCGATGCGGGCCACGAACAGGTTCATCTCTTTCAGTGCCTGCCAGCCCTGCCACTCTCCCTGATAAAACAGCGACGAAACGCCGTAAGAGATAAACAGCGCCGGGATCATCACCGCCAGGATAATACGACGGGCCAGCGGTGCGCCAAAAATACGCACGGTGAGATCGGTCGCCAGGAAGATAAACGGGAAGCTGAACGCGCCCCACGTGGTGTGGAAGCCAAAGACAGAAACAGGCAGCTGAACCAGATAGTTGCTCGATGTGATCACCAGCAGGTGAAACAGCGACAACCAGAAAAGCGCATACATGCGCTGACGCGAAGAAAATGCGAGCATAGTCAACCTTTTTAATGTTGGGGTGAGGGAACCCATTGCGGGACACCGTTCGGGCGGTGCCAGGCAGTTTTATGAGCAAAAAGCGGCGGCATATTACCGCGTTGTGCTTTTTATGCAATGGTTAATTTTAGCGCAATCGTTATCGCCTTGCGTCACGGTCAGCACGCGCTAGAATGAGCGCCCCTGACCTGAAGCGAGTTGAATATGAGCGATCTTTTTTCCTCTGCCGACCATCAGCTGGATGCCCGCGGCCTGCGTTGCCCGGAGCCGGTGATGATGGTGCGCAAAACCGTACGTGGCCTGCAGGAGGGTGAGACCTTGCTGATCATCGCCGACGATCCCGCCACAACCCGCGATATTCCCGGCTTTTGCCGCTTTATGGAACATGGTCTGCTGGCGCAGCAGACGGAGACGCTGCCCTATCAGTTTCTGATCCGCAAAGGGATGGCGGGATAACCCCAGCCGCACCGGCCGCTGTTATCCCCCGCCCCTGGCTGGCGCCGCGCGCTCAGTCGCGGTGGCGCAGCAGGCGCAGCGCGTTGGCCGTCACCAGCGCGGTCGCACCGGAATCCGCCAGCACCGCCAGCCAGAGTCCGGTCAGCCCCAGCAGGGTCGTGACCAGAAAAATCGCCTTCAGCCCCAGCGCAATGCCGATATTCTGACGGATAATGCGGCGTGTCCGGCGCGCCAGCGCAATCATCGGGGCCAGCTGCGTGAGCTGATTCCGCGTCAGCGCCGCATCGGCCGCCTCCAGTGCCACATCGGTGCCGCTGCCCATGGCAATGCCCAGGGTTGCTGCTTTCATTGCCGGTGCATCATTGATGCCATCCCCGACCATCGCCAGCGGCTGCTGCTGACTCAGCTCACGGATAGCGGCCACTTTATCGGCGGGCAGCAGGCTGGCGCGATAATCGATCGCCAGCTCGCGGGCGAGCGTCGCGGCGGCACGCGGGTTATCGCCGGTCAGCATCAGGCTCTCAATGCCGAGCCGGTTCAGCGCCTGAATGGCCGCCACTGCATCGCTGCGCAGCCGATCGCGCAATGCCAGCGCACCCAGCGCCTCACCGTCGCGCATCAGCACCACCAGGGTGTTACCTTGCTCCTCCTGCTGCGCAATCTGCCTGCGCTGCTGTGCGGTCAGCCCTGGCGCATGAGCGGGCGTCAGCAGTTCAATCTGCTGCTCTGCTACCCGGGCCCGGATGCCGCGTCCGGCCAGAACCTGCTGATCCCGTGCATCCGGCATCGGCAGATGACGCGCCTGGGCGGCCGCCACAATGGCGCTGGCCAGCGGATGGGTCGCCCCCTGTTCGGCTGCGGCGCTCAGCGCCAGCATCTCCGCTTCACTGGCCGCGCCAAACCGCAGGATCTGTGTCAGCTGCGGTTTGCCCGGCGTCAGGGTGCCGGTTTTATCAAACGCGACTTTGCGCAGCGAACTCAGCCGCTCCAGCGCCGCGCCGCCTTTGATCAGTGCACCCTGCCGTGCCGCCGCCGCCAGCCCGGAGGTAATGGCCGCGGGGGTGGAGATCACCAGCGCACAGGGACAGCCGATCAGCAGCAGGGTCAGGCCCTTGTAGATCCACGGCTGCCAGTCGCCTGCGCCGAGCAGGGGCGGCACCACCATCACCAGCAGCGACAGCAGCATTACCAGCGGCGTGTAGAGACGACTGAACTGGTCGATAAAGCGCTCGACCGGGGCACGGTGTGTCTCCGCCTCTTCAATCAGCTGCAGGATACGGTCAATAGCGCTTTCCCCCGGTTCCGACACCACTTCCAGCTCCACCTGGCGATCCACGCTGGTGGCACCGGCGGGAATCGTTTCGCCGCTGGCTCGCGTGACCGGCAGTGACTCACCAGTCAGTGCGCTCTCATCGAAGCTGGCGAGCGGGCTGATTAACCGGCCGTCGACCGGCAGTCGGCTGCCCGCCGCCACTTCAATCCGATCGCCGGGGCGCAGCGCCGTGAGGGGAACTTCCGTGCGCTGACCCTGTTGCAGGCGGATCGCGGATTCAGGCCGTAACGCCATCAGGCGGGTAACCCCACTGCGCGCTCTGGCGGCGGCATAGCCTTCCAGCTGTTCACCCAGCTGAAACAGCAGCAGCACCATCGCCGCTTCGGCGTGGGCACTAATAATCAGGGCGCCCGCCGAGGCCAGCGTCATTAATGTTTCGATGGTAAACGGCGATCCGCTGCGCAGGCGCTGCCAGGCGCCGCGTGCCACCGGCGCCAGCCCGATGAGCGTGGTCAGCACAAACAGCCGATCGCCCCAGGCCAGCGCGAACTGGCCGAGAACGCTGCTGAGCAGCACCAGCAACGCCAGTAAAAGCAGCATCCGGTTTTGCTGCCAGCCCGGACGGGCGGCGGGAGTGACTGAGGAGGCTGATGAGGCCGTCAGCTCAAATCCGGCCTTTCTGACCGCCTGTTCGACGGCGTTCCGGACATCCTGGCTGGCGCTGACGACGAGTTTCTCACTGCTGAACAGGACGCGGGCGTCGGTGACGCCGCTTATCTGGCGCACGGCCGTCTCAATGGTGCGGGCGCAGCCGGGGCAATCCATCCCGCTGACCTGCCAGCTAAAGGGGTAACCGGCGTCTCGCCGGTCGCTTTCCTCTGCGACGTCGGCCTCTGTGCCGGGGCTGCTGTTGCTTTCACAGCAGCAGCCTGCCGTATCAGCCGTTACGGGTGTCGCAGCATGAACAGAAAGGGAGAGGGGGCGGGCCTGGCGAACCTGGCACAGCGGTTTTGCTGCAGCGTGACTGGCACGGGGTTTGCCACAGCCACAGGCGTGATGTTGGTGCATATGACCTCCGGAGCGTAAGAAGAGCGGGATGAGCCATGCAGCTCATCCCTTATCCTACACTCTGGAGTGGACTCCAGAGTCAAGCCGCTTTTATCACACCACCCACAAGGAGCGCACGATCATAAAGTGACCGGCAAAATAGCAGGCGGCGACGATGGCGCTGTCGGCGGTGAAGCGACGACGGTAGTGAGAGACAAACCAGATGATGTTTGCCAGCAGCAGCAGCGCTGAACCCACCATGATGGAGAAGCTGTAATCCGTCGGACGGAAGAAGTACTGCTCGGTGGCGATCCAGGTCATGACCAGGGTCATGCCGATGAAGGTGCAGACGGGCCAGCGCAGATCTTCCAGTCGGCTCCACAGCATGCCTATCAGGGCTACACCGATAATCAGCAGCGTCAGCGGGATCGGCCAGAAGAAGGTCATAGTCATGCTGGCGGCGAAGCAGAGCGTATAGAGCAGATGCGACAGGAAAAAGGCCCCTACGGCATAGAGCATCTGCTGACGCGGCAGCAGCGTTAACGCATCACCGATCAGGGTTGCGATCAGCCCCGCCAGAATCAGGTAGTCCGTGGTCTGCAGCACCGGTGCCTGCCAGGCCAGACCCACCAGCAGCAGCAGGGTGACCGGTTTAAACAGCCAGCGTTGCCACTGCGGGCCGCGATAGGTGGCATCGACATAGAGCCAGCCGGAGAAAAGGACAGCGAGGAAAGACCAGAGCATTGTTTCTCCCTTTTTTATTCAGAATGATGAAAGATCCCAAAATATCCCTTCCAGTTTAGGTTACGCCTCAGAGATGTGACAATCAGGCAACTCTGGTTGTATCCTTTGCTCCCTGTTTCATCTTCTCCTCAGGCACAGATTCACCATGAGTAAACCCCCGCTGATTTTTATTATCGTCCTGGCGGTTATCGCCGTGCTGGCCACGCGTCAGTTTATCAAGCAACGCCGTGAAGGCGCGGTCAATGACGCGTCACCGGTGCGGGCGTTGCAGGCTGAAGTCAGAACCAAACGGGAATTTCCGGCGCCCAATCGCCGTTCACGGCAGCGGGAAGTGATCGCCGGCGAAGAGATGCGGTATGAAGCCCTGTTTCATCCGCTGAACGGGGCCAGCGATATTAAGGTGCAGATTAAAGAGGCGGAGTACCATCAGCTGGATAAAGGGGCGAAGGGCGAACTGAAGATGCAGGGCACGCGCTTTATCAGCTTCACGCCCGTGCAGTAACTGGCGGGCGTGACGCCCGCCCGGCACTATTTTTTGCGCGGGAAATGTTTCTTCTGCCAGGCGACCAGCTCGAAAACCCCGAACAGAAAGACTTTGATCTGGGTGACGCGATCGATAGGCGGCGCGTCTTTAGTCTGCGTGGCGCGCAGCAATACCAGCTGCAGACCGTGCATCATGATCATGAAGAACAGCGCCACGTTGATAAAGTAAGTCAGCGGTTTCGGGTAGGGATGCACCACGTTAGCCAGTAAAAATCCCCACACGCAAAGCATCAACAGACGCCCCAAATTAAGTAACATCCTGCGTCTCCTGTTGACGTTGATACAAACGATAAGCCACCTGTCCGGCTATTTTCTCGCGATAAAGATCCCACGCTGGCGGCACCGGCGGTGCGCCATTTTCCACTTCGCTCTCGACATAAATCAGCGCCTGATCGGCCAGCCAGTGATTCTGCTCCAGCAACTGCAGCGTCTGGGCCAGCAATCCCTGACGAAACGGTGGGTCGATAAACACCACATCGAAGGGTTCGCCCGGCTGCGCCAGCCAGTTTAGCGTATTGGTCTGGAGGACGGTGCCGTTGCTGGCGCGCAGGGTCTGCAGATTTTTTGTCAGCTGCTGCGCCACCGGACGTTCCAGCTCCAGCAGGGTCGCCGATCCTGCATAGCGCGACAGCGCTTCCAGGCCTAATGCGCCGCTTCCGGCAAAGCAGTCGAGGCAGCGCGCCTCGGGCAGCACCGGGGCCAGCCAGTTAAACAGCGTCTCTCGCACCCGGTCGGTGGTGGGGCGCAGTCCGGCACTGTCCGGCACCGGCAATTTACGTCCGCGCCACTGGCCGCCAATGATGCGGATCTGCCCGGTTCCGCCTGTACTGCGGGGGTTTTTATTCATCTTGCTCACAACTCGTCATAATTTGTTGCGTAGTTTAACGGGCGAATCGGTGAGAAGAAACGTTAAAAAAGGGTGCTGTGGTGAGCTGGCTGGAAAGTGTTAGACTACTGAGTTGCTGAAGTCATGCATTATTCTGCGGTTTACGCCGGTCTGGCGATGACCAACTTTCATTGATTTACCCCTGGAAACCCTGCGCGACCGGGACAAAGCCATCGAGGAGTGTAGTCACACAATGGCAAAAGAGAAAAAACGTGGCTTTTTTTCCTGGCTGGGATTTGGCAAAGAGGAAGAGAAACAACCTGCAGCGGAAGAGCAGACACAACAGGTCGCAGAACCCGCTCAGCAGCAGCCAGAACAGGAAGCCCCGGCTTTAAGTCAGGCAGAAGCACAGGCAGAAGAGACGGTTGCCATTACCGAAACGGTGGCCAGCGAGCAGCATGAGGCGGACGTGACCGCGGCCGCGCCATCTGAAGCGGCACCGGCGGCGCTGGATGACGCTGAATCTGTCGTTACCGGATCTGACGCTATCACTGAATCTGCTGCACCTGAACATGATGACGCGCCGGTTATTGACGCCGACGCCGTGGTCATGCCGGTTGAGGATGCCGTCCCCTCAGACGCACCGTTAAGTGACGAGGAGTTGACGGCGCTGGCACTGGGCGATGCCGCTGTCGTTGAAACGACACCGGATGACGCCGAGGCTCCGCTGAGCGAAGCGGAGCTGACCGCGCTGGCGCTGGGTGACGCAGAGATTATCGACACGCCGCACAGCGACGCGGATGCCCCGCACAGCGAGCAGGATTCTGCCGCACGGGCAGAGGACGATGCAGATACGGAAATCCTGCCCGGCGAGGCCGACGCGCCGCTGAGCGAGGAAGAGCTGACCGCGCTGGCGCTGGCCGACGCAGAGGTGATCGCTGAGGAACCGGCGGACGAGAGCGCCTCTGATACCGTCAGCGATCTGCCGCTGGCCGCTGCGCCATTCATCGCCCAGGAGCAGGAGCGTCCCGCCAAAGAGGGCTTCTTTGCCCGCCTGAAACGCAGCCTGGTAAAAACCCGTCAGAACCTCGGTTCCGGTTTTATCAGCCTGTTCCGGGGCAAAAAGATTGATGACGATCTGTTTGATGAGCTGGAAGAGCAGCTGCTGATTGCGGATGTGGGTGTGGATACCACGCGCCGCATCATTACGCATCTGACCCAGCAGGCAAACCGCAAGCAGCTGCGCGACGCGGAAGCGCTCTACGGCCTGCTGAAGGCGGAGATGGCGTCGATTCTCGCCAAAGTCGATGCGCCGCTGGACGTTTCAGGCAAAACACCGTTTGTGATCCTGATGGTGGGCGTCAATGGTGTGGGGAAAACCACCACTATCGGTAAGCTGGCGCGCCAGTATCAGGCCGAAGGCAAATCCGTGATGTTAGCGGCGGGCGATACCTTCCGTGCGGCAGCGGTTGAGCAGCTGCAGGTGTGGGGCCAGCGCAATAACATTCCGGTGATTGCCCAGCACACCGGCGCAGATTCCGCCTCGGTGATCTTCGATGCGATTCAGGCGGCGAAATCGCGCGGCGTGGATGTGCTGATTGCCGACACCGCCGGGCGTCTGCAGAACAAATCGCACCTGATGGAAGAGCTGAAAAAAATCACCCGCGTGATGAAAAAGCTGGATGAGTCCGCGCCTCACGAAGTGATGCTGACGCTGGACGCGAGCACCGGACAGAATGCGGTCAGTCAGGCCCGGCTGTTTAACGAAGCGGTCGGCCTGACCGGTATTGCGCTCACCAAACTGGATGGCACCGCTAAAGGCGGCGTGATCTTCTCGGTGGCCGATCAGTTCGGTATTCCGATTCGCTACATTGGTGTCGGTGAAGGCATTGAAGATTTACGACCGTTTAAGGCGGACGATTTTATTGAGGCACTGTTTGCCCGAGAGGACTAATTAGGATGATTCGCTTTGAAGAGGTCAGTAAGGCATATCTCGGCGGACGTCAGGCGCTGCAGGGGGTAGATTTCCATCTGCGCCCCGGCGAAATGGCGTTTCTCACCGGCCACTCCGGTGCCGGTAAGAGTACCCTGCTGAAGCTGATTTGTGGCATTGAGCGCCCGAGTGCCGGAAAAATCTGGTTCAGTGGCCATGACATTTCCCGTCTGCGGAACAGTGAAGTGCCGTTTCTGCGTCGTCAGATTGGCATGATTTTCCAGGACCACCACCTGCTGATGGATCGCTCGGTCTATGACAACGTGGCGATCCCGCTGATTATCTCGGGCGCCAGTGGCGAAGATATCCGTCGTCGCGTGTCGGCCGCGCTGGATAAAGTGGGTCTGCTCGACAAAGCGAAAAGTTATCCGATTCAGCTTTCTGGTGGTGAACAGCAGCGTGTCGGCATCGCCCGTGCGGTGGTGAACAAACCGGCGGTGCTGCTGGCGGATGAACCGACCGGTAACCTCGACGACGCGCTGTCAGAAGATATTCTGCGCCTGTTCGAAGAGTTCAACCGCGTCGGCGTCACCGTCCTGATGGCAACGCATGACAGCGGCCTGATCGCCCGACGCAACTATCGGATGATGACGCTGAATCAGGGACGCCTGCACGGAGGCCACGATGGTCAATAAACGCATTAAACGTCCGGCGGCACCGAAAGCAAAGCAGCCGTCGAAGAGTAAAGCGCTGAAGGGCGGCTGGCAGGAGCAGTGGCGCTATGCGCTGCGCGGCACCCTCTCTGATATGTGGCGTCAGCCGCTGGCTACGCTGCTGACGGTGATGGTGATCGCCATCTCCCTGACGCTGCCCAGCGTCTGCTACATGGTGTGGAAAAACGTCAGCCAGGCGGCGACCCAGTGGTATCCGGCTCCGCAGTTAACCGTCTATCTCTCCAAGACCCTGGATGACAGCGCGGCCGAAAATGTGGTGGCGCAGCTCAAACAGGTGGAAGGGGTGGATAACGTCAACTACCTGACGCGCGAAGAGGCGCTGAACGAGTTCCGCAACTGGTCAGGCTTTGGCGGCGCGATGGATATGCTGGAGCAGAATCCGCTGCCGGCAGTGGCTATCATCACGCCGAAGCTCAATTTCCAGAACTCCGACACCATGCAAAGCCTGCGCGATCGTGTGACGAAAGTGCAGGGCGTGGATGAAGTCCGGATGGATGACAGCTGGTTTGCACGACTGGCCGCACTGACCGGGCTGGTGGGGCAGATCGCGTCAATGATTGGCGTACTGATGATCGTGGCGGTGTTCCTGGTGATCGGCAACAGCGTCCGGCTCAGCATTTTCGCCCGGCGTGACACCATTAACGTTCAGAAGCTGATCGGCGCGACGGATGGCTTCATCCTGCGGCCTTTCCTCTATGGCGGGGCGCTGCTGGGCTTCAGCGGAGCGGTGCTGTCGCTGCTGCTGTCGGAAGTGCTGGTGCTGCGCCTGCAGTCGGTGGTTGCCAGCGTGGCGACCGTCTTCGGCACCACCTTCTCGCTGGAAGGCTTCTCCTGGGATGAAGCGCTGCTGCTGCTGCTGATTGCGGCGATCATCGGCTGGGTGGCTGCCTGGCTGGCCACGGTACAACATTTACGCCGATTTACGCCACAGTAAACGCGTGCAACATTTTTTTGTTATAATGGTCCTCTGCTACCGACAGTGTATGCAGAGGACCTTTTCCCCTCTTCCCTTCCTGTCATCTGTGTGTAAAATATTCACTGCTATAATTGAACTTGTGGATAACTTTCACACTCTAAGTAGCACAGATTGCTTTCGGATTTCGCGCGACGTTGACTTACTGTATCGTCTGCGCAGGGAAATGTGCGGCAATTCCATTGAATTTGTGAGGGTTTGAATGACCAAAGAAATGCAAACTTTAGCTATTGCTTCTCCGGGTACCCTGGATTCTTACGTCCGGGCTGCCAACACCTGGCCGATGCTGTCGGCAGAAGAGGAAAAAGCGTTAGCTGAACGGCTGCATTACCAGGGCGATCTGGATGCAGCTAAGACGCTGATCCTGTCACACCTACGCTTTGTAGTTCATATCGCTCGTAATTACTCCGGTTACGGCTTGCCACAGGCTGACCTGGTTCAGGAAGGTAATATCGGCCTGATGAAAGCGGTGCGCCGCTTCAACCCGGAAGTTGGCGTGCGCCTGGTTTCATTCGCCGTGCACTGGATTAAAGCCGAGATTCACGAGTACGTGCTGCGTAACTGGCGTATCGTGAAAGTCGCGACCACCAAAGCACAGCGTAAGCTGTTCTTTAACCTGCGTAAAACCAAGCAGCGTCTGGGCTGGTTCAATCAGGACGAAGTTGAGATGGTTGCGCGTGAGCTGGGCGTAAGCAGCAAAGACGTACGTGAAATGGAATCGCGTATGGCTGCGCAGGATATGACCTTTGATATGTCTGCCGACGATGAGAGCAGTGAAGGCCGCTCCATGGCCCCGGTGCTCTATCTCCAGGATAAGACCTCTGACTTTGCTGATGGCATTGAAGAGGATAACTGGGACGCACACGCCGCTGACAAGCTGAGCTATGCGATGGAAGGCCTGGATGAGCGCAGTCAGCACATCATCCGCGCCCGCTGGCTGGACGAAGATAACAAAACCACGCTGCAGGAGCTGGCCGATCAGTATGGCGTCTCAGCCGAACGAGTCCGGCAGCTGGAGAAGAACGCCATGAAAAAACTGCGTATGGCGATCGAAGCGTAATACCCACAGGGGCGACAGCATGTCGCCCCTGTTGCTTTCTGTCGCCCCGGACTGTCACGCCTCTTCCGCCATCCCCTCTGCGTCATCTGTTGCCCGTATCCAGCCGTCACTCTGCGCCCGAAAACCGCACGCCTGCATAAATGCCGCCCGCACCTGCTGATCGTCACTGCCATCATCGGCAATCCACCAGTCCGCTATCGATCCGTTCTGCGTAATCGTCTCTTCCAGCAGATAGTGGCCCACACCGCGTCGCCGCGTCACGTCACGCACCGCCAGCCGGTGGATCTTGCCGTGCGTACCGGAGATTTCCAGCTGTAACCCCGCCAGCAGCCGATCGTTGAAGCGCGCCGCATAGAGACGATGGCGCTCATCCAGCCGCTGTTCCAGTTCCTGAATATTCAGATCGGGCCAGACCTTGCCCAGATCGATGTGGTCCTGCGGCGTCAGCGTGGTTAAACGCTGGATAGTCAGCTTCATAACAAAAACCTCTAAAAAAGGGGAAAGTGCAGCGAAAGTATACAACCAGAGCGCCACCACATTTTCATCAATAAAACAGGTCAAAAGATGGCCTGGGTGCCAGGATAATAGGTGTAAACAGGTTAAGCCTGCGATCAACCCAGCATAATGCGCTGGCAAAGTGGTGAAAAACCGGCCATTGCCTCCAGTGTATTATGCTGTTTCACTCAGTCAATTCTGAATATGTCAGTTGATTTACAGAAGAAACATCCTGTTTAATAACCTGAAAAATAAAGCCTTATTACTAAAAAATGCCAGAAAAGTACGCTAACTCCTTCATGATCAATCAGTTTTCGACTTTATCTGGCAATGCACGCACTCACAACATACACGACAAAACAGATGGGGTAGTCAGGATGAAAATGAAAGGTCGCGCATTACTGGCGGGATGTGTAGCACTGGCGATGAGCCATGCGGCGCTGGCTGAAGATATTAAAGTGGCGATTGTTGGCGCAATGTCAGGTCCGGTGGCGCAGTACGGCGACATGCAGTTCGCGGGCGCTACTCAGGCGATTGAAGATATCAACGCCAAAGGCGGCGTTAACGGCAACAAACTGGTTGCGGTGAAATATGATGACGCCTGTGACCCGAAACAGGCCGTTGCGGTCGCGAACAAGGTGATTAACGACGGTATCCGTTATGTTATCGGCCATCTCTGCTCCTCCTCAACCCAGCCTGCGTCTGACATCTATGAAGATGAAGGCGTGCTGATGATTACCCCGGCGGCGACCGCACCTGACCTGACTTCCCGCGGCTATAAACTGATCATGCGCACCACCGGTCTGGACTCTGACCAGGGGCCGACCGCAGCCAAATACATTATGAGCGAGCTGAAGCCGCAGCGTATCGCCGTGGTGCACGACAAACAGCAATATGGTGAAGGCCTGGCGCGTTCCGTACAGGAGAGCCTGAAAAAGCAGGGTGCCAACATCGTCATGTTTGAAGGGATCACCGCAGGCGACAAAGATTTCTCTACGCTGGTGGCGCGCTTTAAGAAAGAGAACGTCGATTTTGTCTATTTCGGCGGCTACTACCCGGAGATGGGCCAGATCCTGCGTCAGGCGCGGGCGGCCGGTCTGAAAACGCAGTTTATGGGACCAGAAGGGGTGGGCAACGCCTCCCTGTCGAACATTGCCGGTGCGGCGTCTGAGGGCATGCTGGTCACGCTGCCGAAACGCTACGATCAGGTTGAAACCAACAAACCGATCGTTGACGCGCTGAAGGCGAAGAAACTTGATCCGACCGGTCCGTTCGTCTGGACCACCTATGCCGCGCTGCAATCGCTGACCACCGGCATGGAACGTAGCAAGAGCGAAGAGCCGGACGCTATCGTGAAGAACCTCAAAGAAGGGGCTGCGGTGCCAACCGTCATGGGCAACCTGAACTGGGATGAAAAGGGCGATCTCAAGGGCTTTGAATTCGGCATCTTCAAATGGCATGCCGATGGTACCTCGACCGCAGTGAAGTAAACCAGGCGGTTTTCTGGTGAGCCGGAGGCCAGCTAAGCGGTCTCCACTGACCGGCGACACGAACGCCTGGCACACCGCTGCCAGGCGTTTTTTGTACCCCGATCGCCTGCGATCGGATAAGTAAGGGTTAAGGTATGTCCGAGCAGTTCCTCTATTTTATTCAGCAGATGTTTAACGGTGTCACCCTCGGGAGCACCTACGCGCTGATCGCCATCGGTTACACCATGGTTTACGGCATTATCGGCATGATCAACTTCGCCCACGGCGAGGTGTACATGATCGGTAGCTATGTCTCCTTTATCGTGATTGCCGCCCTGATGATGATGGGCATCGACACCACCTGGCTGATGATTGCGGCTGGCTTTGTGATGGCAGTCATTATCTCCAGCGCCTACGGCTGGAGCATTGAACGCGTGGCCTACCGGCCCGTACGTTCCTCTAAGCGCCTGATTGCGCTCATCTCCGCCATCGGGATGTCGATCTTCCTGCAAAACTACGTCAGCCTGACCCAGGGCTCACGCGACCTGGCGCTGCCGAGCCTGATCACCGGACAGTGGACGGTGGGGGAGAGCAACGGGTTTGCCGCCACCATCTCAACCATGCAGATTGTTATCTGGGTGGTGACCTTCCTGGCGATGCTGGCGCTGACCACCTTTATCCGCTACTCCCGCATGGGCCGCGCCTGTCGCGCCTGCGCTGAAGATCTGAAAATGGCCAGCCTGCTGGGCATTAACACCGACCGCGTGATCTCGCTGACCTTCGTGATCGGGGCCGCGATGGCCGCAGTAGCAGGCGTGCTGCTGGGCCAGTTCTACGGCTCAATCAATCCCTTCATCGGCTTTATGGCAGGGATGAAAGCGTTCACCGCCGCCGTGCTGGGCGGGATCGGCAGTATTCCGGGCGCAATGATTGGCGGACTGGTGCTGGGTATCGCTGAAGCGCTGACGTCAGCCTATCTCAGCACGGAATACAAAGATGTGGTTTCGTTTGCCCTGCTGATTGTGGTGCTGCTGGTGATGCCGACCGGGATTCTGGGTCGTCCGGAGGTTGAGAAAGTATGAAGACCTCGTTTATCAACGCCCTGATCGCCTCGGTAATGCTGCTGGTGCTGGCCACCTTCTTTATGGGACTGCGCCTGACGCTGGATGGCACAAATCTGGTGGTGCAGAACGCGGGCAGCGTGCGCTGGAACTGGATCGC
Source organism: Pantoea sp. M_10 (assembly GCF_008631515.1). Taxonomy (NCBI): domain Bacteria; kingdom Pseudomonadati; phylum Pseudomonadota; class Gammaproteobacteria; order Enterobacterales; family Erwiniaceae; genus Pantoea; species Pantoea sp. M_10. The sequence goes on from NZ_VWUL01000007.1 coordinate 128,986, forward strand.
CGCAGGCTGTGCGGTGGTGTTTCTGTTCCAGCTGCTGCGTCCGGTCTGGCAGAGCAGCCTGAAGAAAGTCTCCGGTCCGTCGCTGGTGTTGCCGGGCTTTGATGGCTCAACGCCGAAGCAGAAGCTGGTGATGGCGGTGCTGATTATCGCCGCAGTCGCCTGGCCTTTCCTGGTGTCGCGCGGCACCGTGGATATCGCCACGATGACGCTGATCTACGTGATGCTCGGCCTGGGCCTGAACGTGGTCGTGGGACTGTCGGGCCTGCTGGTGCTGGGCTACGGTGGCTTCTACGCCATCGGTGCTTACACCTTTGCGCTGCTGAACCACTACTACGGCCTTGGCTTCTGGCAGTGTCTGCCGCTCTCCGGCATCGTGGCTGCGCTGTTTGGTCTGCTGCTGGGCTTCCCGGTGCTGCGACTGCGCGGCGATTATCTGGCCATTGTGACGCTGGGCTTCGGTGAGATTGTGCGTATCCTGCTGCTGAACAATACCGCGCTGACCGGCGGACCCAACGGCATCAGCCAGATCCCTAAACCGACCCTGTTTGGCCTGGAGTTCGGGCGTACCCCGCGCGAAGGCGGCTGGGATACCTTCCACAACTTCTTTGGCCTGAAGTACGATCCCAGCGACCGTATCATCTTCCTCTATCTGGTGGCGCTGCTGCTGGTGGTGGTGACGCTGTTCGTGATCAACCGGCTGCTGCGGATGCCGCTGGGCCGCGCCTGGGAAGCCCTGCGTGAAGATGAGATCGCCTGTCGCTCTCTGGGCCTCAGCCCGACCCGCATCAAGCTGACCGCCTTTACTATCAGTGCCGCCTTTGCCGGATTCGCCGGCAGCCTGTTCGCGGCGCGCCAGGGCTTTGTCAGCCCGGAATCCTTTACCTTTGTCGAGTCCGCCTTTGTGCTGGCGATTGTGGTACTGGGTGGCATGGGATCGCAGTTCGCGGTGATTCTGGCTGCCATTCTGCTGGTGGTTTCCCGCGAGCTGATGCGCGATCTCAATGAGTACAGCATGCTGGTGCTGGGTGGCCTGATGGTGCTGATGATGATCTGGCGTCCGCAGGGCCTGCTGCCGATGAAGCGTCCGCATCTGAAGCTCAGAACCGGTAAACAAGGAGAAGAGGCATGAGTCAGCCTTTATTAGCCGTTGAAGGCCTGATGATGCGCTTCGGCGGTCTGTTAGCCGTAAACAATGTGGCGCTGGAGCTGCGTCCGCAGGAGATCGTTTCGCTGATTGGCCCTAACGGTGCCGGGAAAACCACGGTGTTCAACTGCCTGACCGGCTTTTACAAGCCAACCGGCGGCAGCATCACATTGCGTGACCAGCATCTGGAAGGCCTGCCGGGTCAGAAGATTGCGCGCATGGGCATTGTGCGGACCTTCCAGCACGTACGCCTGTTCCGTGAGATGACGGTGATTGAGAACCTGCTGGTGGCACAGCATCAGCACCTGAAGAGCGGCCTGTTTTCTGGCCTGCTGAAAACGCCCGCGTTTCGCCGCAGTGAGAGCGAAGCGCTGGATCGCGCGGCGACCTGGCTGGAGCGGGTCGGCTTACTCGACCTGGCTAACCGTCAGGCGGGCAATCTGGCCTATGGTCAGCAGCGCCGGCTGGAGATCGCGCGCTGCATGGTGACGCGCCCGGAGATCCTGATGCTGGATGAGCCGGCAGCGGGCCTCAACCCCAAAGAGACCCACGAGCTGGATGCGCTGATTGCGGAACTGCGTGGCGAACACAAGGTTTCGGTGCTGCTGATCGAACATGATATGAAGCTGGTGATGGGCATCTCTGACCGCATTTACGTGGTCAATCAGGGAACGCCGCTGGCTAACGGAACGCCGGAAGAGATTCGTAATAACCCGGATGTCATTCGCGCCTATTTAGGAGAGGCCTGAGATGGCAAATGCGATGTTAACCATTGAGAACGTCAGTGCGCATTACGGCAAAATTCAGGCGCTGCACAACGTCAGTCTTTACATCAATCAGGGCGAAATCGTCACCCTGATTGGTGCCAACGGCGCCGGAAAAACCACGCTGCTCGGCACGCTGTGCGGCGAACCGCGCGCGACCCAGGGCACCATTACCTTTGATGGCAAAACCATCACCGACTGGCAGACGGCGCGCATCATGCGTGAGGCAATTGCCATCGTGCCAGAGGGGCGGCGGGTCTTTTCGCGCATGACGGTGGAGGAGAATCTGGCGATGGGCGGTTTTTTTGCCAGCCGTCCGGACTACCTGTCGCGGATTAAGCGCGTGTATGAACTCTTCCCGCGTCTGGCGGAGCGTAAAATCCAGCGCGCCGGCACCATGTCCGGTGGTGAGCAGCAGATGCTGGCCATTGGCCGTGCGCTGATGAGCCAGCCGCGCCTGCTGCTGCTGGATGAACCGTCGCTGGGACTGGCACCGATCATTATTCAGCAGATCTTCGACACCATTGAGCAGCTGCGCAGCGAGGGGATGACCATCTTCCTGGTGGAGCAGAATGCCAATCAGGCGCTGAAGCTGGCGGACCGGGGCTATGTGCTGGAGAACGGGCATGTGGTGCTGGAAGACACTGGTGCAGCATTACTCTCCAACGAAGCCGTCCGCAGCGCTTACTTAGGTGCCTGATGGGGCACGGCCTGGCTTGCTTGCCAGGTTCCGGTTGGGCAGTGCTCGCCATCCTCACGTACTACGTGTACGCTCCGGTGGCTGCGCGCTGTCCGCCCGCAACCTGCCTGCGCCGCCGACGGCCTGGAGCACTGGTGTGAAGGGTAGTTCCGATGGCCTTTGCCAGAGGCCGTTGCAGCTTATGGTAATCAATCCGACGTAGTAATGATGTTATAGCTGCTCAGACTGCTGACAAACCCAAATCAGTGTGAATCTGGCCGCAACAAATAAACTCAACGCGCAGGGAACATGGTCAGAAGAGGAAAGCGTCCCGCGCCATGGACGGCGCGGGCCGAGCGTGTCATGGATGACGGATTTAGCGTCTTTCCGATCTGACCTTGTTCCTTGTGCATGCTCAGTCTTACAGCAACCTGGCCAGATTGTGTCAACAAAGTCGTTAGCTGCTCCGCCTTTCTTCCCTTTCGCCTGTCACCCGCCTGTCATCTGCCTGTTATTAATCCGTCATTTTCCCGTGTCATGTTACTCCGCGAACCAGAAATCCTTGATTTCACGCGTATTTACCTGCACAGGAAAATTCTATGTCCGTCGTTACCTTTCGCCGTAGCCTGATGAGCGCGCTGCTCGGTCTGACCCTCAGCGGCCATGCCATCGCCGCCACCGAGATCCCTTTCTGGCACTCCATGGAAGGCGAGTTAGGCAAAGAAGTCGATTCGCTGGCTCAGCGCTTTAACCAGACCCATCCCGATTACAAAATCGTTCCGACCTACAAAGGTAACTACGAGCAGAGCCTGGCGGCCGGGATCGCGGCAGTGCGCAGCGGCAAAGCGCCTGCGGTGCTGCAGGTTTATGAAGTGGGCACGGCCACCATGATGGCTTCACAGGCGATTGTGCCGGTGCATCAGGTCTTCAAAGATGCTGGTATTCCCTTTGATGAAAAGCAGTTCGTGCCGACGGTCGCGGGCTACTACAGCGACAGCAAAGGCCAGCTGATCTCTCAGCCGTTCAACAGCTCCACCCCGGTGCTCTACTACAACAAAGATGCCTTTAAGAAAGCGGGTCTGAACCCCGATCAGCCTCCGAAAACCTGGCAGGAGCTGGCCACGGATGCCGCCGCGCTGCGCAAGTCGGGCATGAGCTGCGGCTACGCCAGCGGCTGGCAGGGCTGGATCCAGATCGAAAACTTCAGCGCCTGGCATGCGCTGCCGGTCGCCACGGAAAATAACGGCTTTGACGGCCTGGATGCGGTGCTGGAGTTCAATAAACCGGTGCAGGTGCGTCACATCGAAATGCTGGAAGCGATGAACAAAAAAGGGGACTTCACCTACTTTGGCCGCAAAGATGAGCCGACGGCGAAGTTCTACAACGGCGACTGCGGCATCACAACCGCCTCCTCCGGTTCGCTGGCCGATATCCGCCACTACGCAAAATTCAACTTCGGCGTCGGCATGATGCCCTATGACGACACCGTAAAAGGCGCGCCGCAGAACGCCCTGATCGGCGGAGCCAGCCTGTGGGTGATGAAAGGCAAAGATGCGGCAACGTATAAAGGCGTCGCGGAGTTCATGCAGTTCCTCGCGAAACCGGAAATCGCGGCGGAATGGCACCAGAAAACCGGCTACCTGCCGATTACCACTGCCGCCTATGAGCTGACGAAACAGCAGGGCTTCTACGACAAAAATCCGGGTGCAGATATCGCCACCCGTCAGATGATGAACAAACCGCCGCTGCCGTTCACCAAAGGCATACGTCTGGGCAATATGCCGCAGATCCGTGCCGTGATTGACGAAGAGCTGGAGAGCGTCTGGACCGGTAAACAGTCGCCGCAAAGCGCGCTGGATAACGCGGTCAAACGCGGCAACGAACTGCTGCGTCGCTTCCAGCAGCAGGTGAAGTAATCTGCCCGACAGGGCCAGTGCAGGCTGGCCCTCTCTCTTTCTGAATCAGAGTGCGCTATGTCTTCTTCTCGCCCGGTTTTTCGCACCAGCCTGCTGCCTTATCTGCTGGTGCTGCCGCAGTTACTGATCACCGCGGTCTTCTTTCTCTGGCCTGCCGGTGAAGCGCTGTGGTACTCGCTGCAAAGCCTCGATCCCTTTGGCCTCTCCAGCCGCTTTGTCGGGGTGGAAAACTTCAGACGCCTGTTTGCCGATCCCTACTATCTCGATTCGATCTGGACCACCCTGATATTCAGCGGCATGGTCACGGGGTTCGGCATGCTGTTTTCGCTGCTGCTGGCGGCGCTGGTCGATTATGTGGTGCGACTGCGCCGCCTCTATCAGACCCTGCTGCTGCTGCCCTACGCCGTTGCGCCAGTGGTGGCCGCGGTGCTGTGGATGTTTCTGTTCAATCCCGGTCTGGGCCTCTTCAGCTACCTGCTGCACCACATCGGCTATGAGTGGAACTATGCGCAGAACAGCGGTCAGGCGATGTTCCTGATTGTTCTGGCGTCGATCTGGCAGCAGATGAGCTACAACTTCCTGTTCTTTTTCGCTGCTCTGCAGTCGATCCCGAAATCGCTGGTGGAAGCCGCCGCGATTGACGGTGCCGGGCCGGTGCGACGCTTCTTCAACCTTTCCCTGCCGCTGATTGCGCCGGTGAGCTTCTTTCTGCTGGTGGTGAATCTGATCTATGCCTTCTTCGACACCTTCCCGGTGATCGACGCGGCTACCGGCGGCGGGCCGGTACAGGCGACCACCACGCTGATCTACAAAATCTACCGCGAAGGCTTCACCGGTCTGGACCTCTCCTCGTCGGCGGCGCAGTCGGTGGTGCTGATGCTGCTGGTCATCGGGCTGACGGTCATCCAGTTCCGCTTTGTTGAACGTAAGGTGCAATACCAATGATTGAGAATCGACGCGGGCTGGATCTCTTCAGCCACCTCGTGCTGGTACTGGGCGTGCTCACCATCCTGTTTCCGCTCTACGTCGCCTTTGTCGCCGCAACGCTGGATAACGAGGCGGTCTATCAGGTGCCGATGACGCTGGTGCCCGGCACCCATCTGTGGGAGAACGTCTCACGCATCTGGACTCACGGCGTCAACGACAACGGCCCGGCATTTGGTCTGATGCTGCTTAACAGCATGATCATGGCGCTCGGCATCACCTTCGGCAAAATCACCGTGTCGATGCTGTCGGCATTTGCGCTGGTCTGGTTTCGCTTTCCGCTGCGCACGCTCTTCTTCTGGCTGATCTTTATCACCCTGATGCTGCCGGTGGAGGTGCGTATTTTCCCGACGGTGCAGGTGATTGCCGATCTTAATCTGCTCGACAGCTACAGCGGACTGACGCTGCCACTGATGGCTTCAGCAACCGCCACCTTCCTGTTTCGTCAGTTTTTTATGTCGCTGCCGGATGAGCTGGTCGAAGCGGCGCGCATTGATGGGGCCAGCGCGATGCGCTTCTTTATCGACATCGTGCTGCCGCTCTCCAGAACCAATCTGGCGGCGTTATTCGTGATCACCTTTATCTACGGCTGGAACCAGTATCTCTGGCCGCTGCTGATTATCAATGACGCCAGCCTCGGCACGGCGGTGGCGGGGATTAAAAGCATGATCTCCAGCAGCGGTTCGCCGACCCAGTGGAACGAAGTGATGGCAGCAATGTTATTAACCCTGATCCCACCGCTGGTGGTGGTATTGGTCATGCAGCGTGCCTTTGTGCGCGGTCTGGTTGAGAGTGAGAAATAAGATGGCAGGCGTAACCCTACAGGCAGTGACCAAATCCTATGACGGTAAAAATCAGATCATTCAGCCGCTGAACGTCACCATCCACGACGGCGAATTTATGGTGATGGTCGGCCCTTCCGGCTGCGGAAAATCGACCCTGCTGCGCATGGTGGCTGGTCTGGAGCGGGTCAGCTCCGGCGATATCTACATCGATAACCGGCGCGTCACCCAGGAGGAGCCGAAAGATCGCGGCATCGCGATGGTGTTCCAGAACTATGCACTCTATCCCCACATGTCGGTAGAGGAGAACATGGCGTATGGCCTCAAAATTCGCGGCATGGGCAAAGAGCAGATTCGTCAGCGGGTGCTCGACGCGGCGCGCAGTCTGGAGCTGGATCATTTGCTGACGCGGCGGCCGCGGGAGCTCTCCGGCGGACAGCGTCAGCGCGTGGCGATGGGCCGCGCTATCGTGCGCGAACCGGCGGTCTTTCTGTTTGATGAGCCGCTGTCGAATCTCGACGCCCGTCTGCGGGTGCAGATGCGGCTGGAGTTGCAGCAGCTGCATCGCCGCCTGCAGACCACCAGCCTCTATGTGACGCACGACCAGGTTGAGGCGATGACGCTGGCGCAGCGGGTGATGGTCATGAATAAAGGGGTGGTTGAGCAGCTTGGCACCCCGGTGGAGATCTATGAGCGTCCCGCCAGCCAGTTCGTCGCCGCGTTTATCGGCGCTCCCGCCATGAACCTGCTGAAAGGGCAGTTCAGCAGCGACGGGTCGCGCTTTAACCTCGACGCCTCGCACGCGCTGCCGCTGAGCGAGAGCAAGGCGAAATGGGCCGGCCGGCCGGTGGTGCTGGGCATCCGGCCAGAGCATATCCGGCAAAGCAGCCGCGAGCAGGGCGGCATCCCGCTGCGGGTGGACACGCTGGAGATGCTGGGTGCCGATAATCTGGCCCATGGCCGCATCGGCGACACGCCGCTGGTGGTACGCTTAGCCCACAGTGAACGGCCGGAACCCGGCACGACACTGTGGCTGCATCTGCCGTCAGATGCGTTACACTTCTTCGATTCAACCCATGGAAAGCGTCTGGAATGAGTACACAACACTGGCCCTATCCCCGCATTGTCGCCCACCGCGGCGGCGGTAAACTGGCACCGGAAAATACCCTGGCAGCCATCGACACTGGCGCGAAGTTTGGACATCAGATGATTGAATTTGATGTCAAACTCTCGGCCGATGCGCAGATTTTTCTGCTGCACGACGACACGCTGGATCGCACCAGTAACGGCTGGGGCGTGGCGGGTCAGCTGCCGTGGGAAAAGTTATCGCAGCTTGATGCGGGCGGCTGGTTTGGCAACGCCTTCTCGGGCGAAAAGCTGGCGCGGCTGGATGAGGTGGCGGCGCGCTGCCGTCAGCATCAGATGATGGCCAACATCGAAATCAAACCCACCACCGGCAGCGAGACCGAAACCGGCCGTGCTGTGGCGCAGGCCGCGGCGATGCTGTGGCAGGATCAGACCGCGCCGCTGCTCTCGTCGTTCTCTTTTGAGGCACTGGAAGCCGCCATGCAGACAGAGCCGCAGCTGCCGCGAGGGCTGCTGTCCCACAGCTGGGACCCGCAGTGGCGGGAAAAGACCACGGCGCTGGCGTGCGTCTCCATCCACCTCAACCATAAAGTGCTGACCGCAGAGCGGGTTGCAGAGCTGAAAAGCGCGGACCTGAAGATTCTGGTCTACACCGTGAACAGTCCGGAACGGGCGCGGGAGTTGCTGAAATGGGGCGTCGATGCCATCTGTACCGACGCGATCGACATCATCGGCCCCGACTTCGGTTAGTTCTGATTTGAATTCTGATTCTGCTGCCCCGGCTGCGTGGTGATTACCCGCTGCCGGGCGCTGTCGCGCTGTTCCTGCATTTTACGCTGCATATCCTGAGTCTGACGCTGCTGATCCTGGCGCAGCTTCAGCTGTTGCTGCTGCTGCTGGGTCTGCATCTGTGACTGCATCCGCTGCTGGCTGGGATTATAGCCCGGCCGGTTCGGGTCATTAGTGCTGTTCAGCGTGTTCGCCTGACTGGCGAAAGGCAGCAGGGCGGCTAAAACAATCATCCACTTTTTCATCACTCCTCCTTTCTGAACGCCACAGGGTTATGGGTGCACAACGGCGCACACCGGCTTCTGGGTCGCACCCATAAGTTTACCCGATATCACAGACCTGACTTTCAGATGTATTCCTGATTTGACTTAACCCTGACACTTTTGCTGTATTTGTAAGCACTTGCAGAAATGATAAAAAAATGTAAATAACAACACGGGATGGTGACAGGATGAAAATGCAGCAAACGGTGCGTCAGCTTAGCTGGTCGCTGGTGATGAGTTTTACCGTTGTGGCGGGCGCTAATGCCGCGCCGACGCAGGCGCCGCCCGTCTCCTATGGCGTGGACAGCGACACGTTTCACCCGGTTAAAGCGCAGCACGGCATGGTGGCGTCGGTAGACGCGATGGCAACCCAGGTCGGCGTAGAGATTCTGCGTCAGGGCGGTAATGCCGTTGACGCCGCCGTCGCCGTGGGTTTTGCGCTGGCGGTTACCCATCCGCAGGCGGGCAACCTTGGCGGAGGCGGCTTTATGCTGCTGCGCACCGCCTCGGGCCGTGCCACCGCCATCGATTTCCGTGAAATGGCACCGGGACGGGCGTCGCGCGATATGTTTCTGGATAAGCAGGGCAATGCCGACAGCAAGCTGTCGCTGACCTCACATCTCGCGTCCGGTACCCCCGGCACCGTAGCGGGTCTGGCGCTGGCCGCACACAAATATGGCACTCTGCCGCTGAGCACCCTGCTGGCTCCGGCCATCCGGCTGGCGCGGGATGGCATTCCGGTTAACGATGCGCTGGCCGATGACCTGAAAACCTACGGCAAAGAGGTGCTGATCACCCATCCCAACAGCAAGGCGATCTTCTACAAGCCAGACGGCACACCGTGGCAGAAGGGCGATCGGCTGGTGCAGAAAAATCTCGCTCACAGCCTGCAACTGATCGCCCGTCAGGGGCCGGATGCCTTTTATAAAGGCGAAATTGCGGATGAGATCGCCGGAGAGATGGCACAGCACGGCGGGCTGATCACCAAAGCGGACCTGGCGGCCTATCGTGCCGTCGAGCGCAAGCCGATTAGCGGCACTTACCGTGGCTATGAGGTCTTCTCCATGCCACCACCGTCGTCCGGGGGCATTCACATCGTGCAGATCCTCAATATTCTGGAGAATTTCGATCTGGCGAAGATGGGCTTTGGCAGTGCTGATGCCATGCAGGTAATGGCGGAAGCGGAAAAATATGCCTATGCCGACCGCTCAGAGTATCTCGGCGATCCCGATTTCGTGAAGGTGCCGTGGCAGGCGCTGACCAGTAAAGCCTACGCTAAGACGCTGGCGCAGCAGATCGATGTGGCGAAAGCGCGCCCCTCTAGCGAGATCAAGCCGGGTAAACTCGACCCCTACGAAAGCAACCAGACCACCCACTTCTCGGTGGTGGATAAGCAGGGGAATGCGGTTGCGGTGACCTATACGCTGAACACCTATTTCGGCAGCGGCATTGTGGCAGGCAAGAGCGGCATTCTGATGAACAACGAGATGGATGATTTCTCTGCTAAACCCGGAACGCCTAATGTCTATGGGCTGGTGGGCGGTGAAGCGAATGCCGTGCAGCCAGCGAAACGCCCGCTGTCGTCGATGTCGCCGACTATCGTGGCCAAAGGGGGCAAAACCTGGCTGGTGACCGGCAGCCCGGGCGGCAGCCGCATTATCACCACCGTGCTGCAGATGGTGGTTAACAGCATCGATTTTGGCATGAACGTGGCGGAAGCGACTAACGCACCGCGGTTCCACCATCAGTGGCTGCCGGATCAGTTGCGGGTAGAGAAGGGCTTCAGTCCGGACACACTGCGTCTGCTGGAAGCCAGAGGTCAGCATGTGAAGGTGCTGCCTGCGATGGGCAGTACCCAGAGCATCATGATTGGGCCGGATGGCATGCTGTATGGCGCGTCTGACCCGCGCAGCATCGATGATTTAAGTGCGGGTTACTGATACAAACCTGACCCCGGTGAATCTGACAGCAATAAATAAGCTTAACGCGCAGGGAACGGGGTCAGAAGAGGAAAGCGTCCCGCGCCAGGACGGCGCGGGCCGAGCGTGTCATGGATGACGGCTTTTGCGTCTTTCCGATCTGACCCCGTTTCCTGTGCAGGCGCTGACTGACAGCGAAACGTGCCAGGGTTTTCAGCACAAAGGGCACCAGCAGGTGCCCTTTTTCATCATCACAGGTCAGGGTTTAATCCGCGCCATATAGTACGTATCAATGAGTTCACCGTCCCGTATAGCGAACCCGCGCGCCGTTCCCTCAATCTCAAAACCAAATCGCTGATAAAGGGCGATGGCCGGCGCGTTGTCGACGAACACCGTCAGCTCCATTCGGCTCACCTGAAGCCAGTTATCGCACATGGCGACCATTTCACGCATCAGTGCGCTGCCGACGCCACGCTGCCGGTAACGCGCATCCACCCCCATTCCCAGTGAAGCGGCGTGACGGCGTCTGGGACGCTCTTCCACCTTTAACGCGCTTTGCCCGACAACCTCATCATCAATGCAGGCAGCCAGCAGGTATGAATGGGGCGGAGGCGTGGCGAGGCGCGTATGCCACCCCTGTAGGGATGAATGGGGCAGGTGGAGGGTGCCGGCCTGGGTATCGGGCTGGCTGTAAATCCGGTGCAGTGCAGCGGCATCTTCGGGTATAACGTGCCGGACAACGATTTCACTCATGGTCGCTCCTTTCGCCGTTAAAAACCTTTTAAACATCAAGGTATTCAATCCGTTAATCAAGTGAAAAAGTGCGAAAACCGCTTTACAGACGCGAATGATAATGATTATTATTGTCATGCGTTCCCGGGAGGTCGCCCGACAGCCTGAGAAAGCACGACATTGCTCACATTGCTTCCAGTATTATTTAGCCAGCCAGGGCGCTGGCTTTTTTTTTGCCCGCTCTCCTTCAGCCTTTTTCAGCCACTGCGCAACCCTTGTTCAACTATTTTGAACAGAGGAGTGAAGTTTTTCAGCTATCAATCAGATCGTCTCAGGCACAGACTATGAAAAAACATTGAGGAGATCTGAAAATGATTTATATACGCAAAGCTGAAGAACGCGGTCACGCAAACCACGGCTGGCTCGATAGCTGGCACACCTTCTCATTCGCCAACTATTACGACGCGAACTTCATGGGCTTCTCCGCGCTGCGGGTAATTAATGAAGACGTGATCGACGGCGGTCAGGGGTTTGGTACTCACCCGCATAAAGATATGGAAATCCTGACCTACGTGCTCTCCGGAACGGTTGAGCATCAGGACAGCATGGGTAACAAAGAGCAGATCCCGGCAGGGGAGTTTCAGATCATGAGCGCCGGTACTGGCGTGCGTCACTCGGAGTACAACGCCAGCGAAAGCGAACCGTTGCACCTCTATCAGATCTGGATCATTCCTGAGCGTACCGGCATTGAGCCGCGCTACGATCAGCGCCGCTTTCCGGATGTGCAGGGACGTCAGCTGGTGCTTAGCCCGGATGCCCGTGAAGGATCGCTGAAAGTCTATCAGGACATGACTCTGTCGCGCTGGGTACTGGGTGCCGGTGAACAGGATAACGTGGCGATTGAGCCCGGTCGTCGCATCTGGATCCAGGTCGTCAAAGGCAACGTGAGCGTAAACGGTAACGCGGTGACTACCAGCGATGCCCTCGCCATCTGGGATGAAAGCGCGCTTACGCTGGAAGCCAGCACGGCCGCAGAAGTTCTGCTGTTTGATCTGCCACCGGTCTGAGAAAACTGACGGGCGCACCCCGGTGCGCCCCGCTGGCAATTTTGTGACAGAAAAGTGATAGACTCATCGTACTTTAGCTTTCAGGGCGATCCCAGGCGCTACGATGAAGAAGAAAAGACCGGTATTACAGGACGTTGCCGATCGCGTCGGCATTACCAAGATGACCGTCAGCCGCTACCTGCGCAATCCTGAGCAGGTTTCTGTTGCCCTGCGGGATAAGATCGCGGTGGCACTGGATGAGCTGGGTTATATCCCTAATCGCGCCCCCGATATGCTCTCGAACGCCACCAGCCGTGCGATTGGCGTGCTGCTGCCGTCACTGACCAACCAGGTCTTTGCTGACGTTCTGCGCGGCATTGAAGCCGTCACGGATGAAGCGAACTACCAGACGCTCGTCGCCCACTTTGGTTACAACCCACAGAAAGAGGAGCTGCAACTGCGCTCGCTGCTGGGCTGGAACATTGATGGGGTAATCCTCACCGAACGCACCCATACCCCGGGCACGCTGCGCATGCTGGAAGTGGCGGGCATCCCGGTCATCGAGATGATGGACAGCGTTACGCCCTGCCTGGATATGGCGGTCGGCTTTGATAACGTCGAAGCGGCCCGGCAGATGACCCAGGCGATCCTCGGCAAAGGACATCGTCACACCGTTTATCTTGGCGCACGCCTGGATGAGCGTACCCTGCAGAAACAGCGTGGTTACGAAATCGCGATGCGCGAAGCCGGGCTGACGCCGCGCAGCGTCATGATGGAGGATGCCTCTTCATTCAGTGCCGGTGGCGATCTGCTGCGTGAGGCGCAGCGTCTCTATCCTGAAACCGACAGCCTCTTCTGTACCAACGACGACCTGGCGGTCGGCGCGATGTTTGAGTGCCAGCGCCAGGGATTGCAGGTGCCCGATCAGATGGCGATTGCCGGTTTTCATGGTCACGATATCAGTCAGGTGGTGACGCCTCAGCTGGCTACGGTACTGACGCCGCGTGATCGCATCGGGCGCGAAGCCGCAGCGCTGCTGCTGGCGCGCATCGCCGGGGAAAGCCGCGAAACGCGCATGCTCGACACCGGTTTTGCGATCAGTGAAGGCGGCAGCATCTGATTGTGACGTTTTTATGAGTCAGCTCACACTTTGAGGCTTTTCCGGGTAAAAAGGTTGCCACGCTGTTAAGCGGCCAGGAGAATGAGAAACGACATTGTTATCGGTAACATTGGCAAATTCTCACCTGCCGGAGCAGAAAAATGACAACGCAATCCCCGTCGCATCACGTTTTTATCCTGATGGGCGTTTCAGGCAGCGGAAAGTCTGCCGTCGCCAATCAGGTCTCTCACCAGCTGAATACAGCCTTTCTTGACGGCGATTTTCTCCACCCCCGTGCCAACATTCTGAAGATGGCCGATGGTCATCCGCTGGATGACAACGATCGTCAGCCGTGGTTACAGGCCCTGAACGATGCCGCTTTTGCCATGCAGCGTACCCAGGCGATCTCCATCATTGTCTGCTCGGCCCTGAAGAAGCGTTATCGCGACATTCTGCGTCAGGGAAATGACAACCTGCGTTTCATCTACCTGAAAGGGGACTTCGACACCATTGAAGCCCGCCTGAAAGCGCGCAAAGGGCACTTCTTCAAGCCGCAGATGCTGGTGACGCAGTTTGCAACGCTGGAAGCGCCAGGCAGCGACGAGCCGGATGTACTGGAAGTGGATATCACGCATTCACTGGATGAGGTTGTGGCGGCTACGGTTGCGACTATCCGGGACGCTATCAGTCAGGGTTAGAGATGAATACCGCAACACTCGTTTTGACCGCAGCAGGCTCCGTCCTGCTGCTGCTTTTTCTGGTGATGAAGGCGCGAATGCACGCCTTTGTCGCACTCATGTTAGTGTCAATCGGTGCCGGACTGTTCTCCGGCATGCCTCTGGATAAGATTGCGGACACCATGCAGAAGGGGATGGGCGGCACGCTCGGCTTCCTCGCTATCGTGGTGGCGCTGGGCGCGATGTTCGGCAAAATCCTGCATGAAACCGGGGCCGTGGATCAGATTGCTATCCGGATGCTGAAAACCTTTGGTCAGAGCCGCGCCCACTACGCCATGGGGATTGCCGGTCTGATCTGCGCGCTGCCGCTCTTTTTTGAGGTGGCTGTCGTGCTGTTGATCAGCATCGCTTTTGCCGTGGCGCGGCGAACCGGGGGCAACCTGGTGAAGCTGGTTATCCCGCTCTTTGCCGGGGTGGCTGCTGCCGCCGCGTTTCTGCTGCCGGGACCGGCTCCGATGCTGCTGGCTTCACAGATGCACGCTGACTTTGGCTGGATGATCCTGCTGGGGCTGTGTGCGGCGATCCCCGGGATGCTGATTGCCGGGCCGCTGTTTGGCAATTTCATTGCGAAGCACGTCTCCTTCAGCGCCCCGCCGGAAGATCATCAGCCGGATGTCGATGAGAACCAGCTGCCCTCATTTGGCTTCAGCCTCTCTCTGATCCTGTTTCCGCTGGTGCTGGTCGGCCTGAAAACCATTGGCGCCCGCTTCACCACCGAAGGGACCTCGCTGTATGCGTGGCTGGAATTTATCGGCCATCCCTTCACCGCGATCCTGCTGGCGCTGCTGGTGGCGATTTATGGTCTGGCTTATCGTCAGGGCATGGATAAAGAGCGGGTGATGCAGGTGTGCGGCAGCGCGCTGCAACCGGCGGGGATTATCCTGCTGGTGATTGGCGCGGGCGGCGTGTTCAAGCAGGTGCTGGTGGACTCCGGTGTGGGTCCGGTGCTGGGCAACGCGCTGACCGGCGCGGGCCTGCCGATTGCGCTGGCCTGCTTTATCCTGTCAGGTGCGGTACGGGTCATTCAGGGGTCGGCAACGGTCGCCTGTCTGACCACGGTCGGGTTGATCATGCCGGTGATTGAACCGCTGCACTACAGCGGCGCGCAGCTGGCGGCGCTCTCGATCTGTATCGGCGGCGGCTCCATCATCATCAGTCATGTGAACGATGCCGGTTTCTGGCTGTTTGGCCGCTTCACCGGGGCCAGCGAAGCGGAAACGCTGAAGACATGGACGCTGATGGAGACGATTCTCGGCACGACCGGGGCTATCGTCGGTATGATTGCTTTCGCACTGCTTTCCTGACCAGCCTGACGGGCTCTCTGCCCGTCAGGTTTTTTCCCGCGAGCAGGGGAAGAGTAAAAACGGGAACAGCAGATAAGGCGCCACCAGCAGAAGGAGAATGACGCCGCGTGAATAGCCAGCGTCATTTATTCTCCTCACCGCGCAGGAAAAAACCGGCAATATAAACAGCAGCAGCGGGATTAAACCGGGTTCATGCCCACCTTCTTCTTATCAGAGCAAAAACAACCAGCGTGATGGCGGCGGAAGCCAGGTAAATCCAGGCAAAATCAGTGACGTCAATCTTCATCAACTGCACAGTATTTAACGCCGCTTTCCGGCCCGGGACAGAGAATAAGGTCAGGCCAGCTAAGCAAACGCTATTTGCCAGAAAGAATAGCGACTGAAAGGCGGTTTCTTTAGCCACGGACAGCAAGGCAATTTTCCTGAAGCTCCACCAGGCGACCAGATAAAACAGCAGCCAGAGCAGCGCGCAGAGTAGCGGGGCAACCAGATAACTGCGCATCTCTGTGATCACCCCTGAATGGCCGCTGCTGGCATAGTGCAGGAGTGCCTGAAAAGAGACGTAACCCGTTATCAGATAGAGCGCGCCGAAAAAAAACTGTAATAACAACCTCATGGTATCTCCCTCCGGGTTTTCAGATGCTGCATCCGCTGCGGCAGCTTTTTCCGGGCACCCTCACCCCTGTTTACTTTTTGCATCGTACTTTCTGGTGGCAATCGCGTCACCTTTATCGCCCTCAGACACCACCAGGCGGGCATCTGAATGGCCAAAACGACCGACCGGAATCGCTGCCTGAACAGGCTGCATGGTCGGCCTGTCGGGGTAAAAGGATAACGGTGCGCTTACAACTTCAGATACGCGCGGATGCCGTCCAGGAACATCTGGGTCGCCAGCATAATCAGTATCAACCCCATCAGACGCTCCAGCGCGTTGACCCCTTTATCACCCAGCAGACGCAGGAACAGACCTGACATCAGCAGAATGCCGACCGTCACGCCCCAGGCAATCAACAGCGCGCCCACCAGGTGGGACATCTGATGTGGATACTGATGCGACAGCAGCATCAGCGTCGCCAGCAACGACGGCCCGGCGACCAGCGGAATCGCCAGCGGCACCAGGAACGGCTCTTCCCCTGCCGGTAAACCAGAGCTGCTGCTCTCGGCCGACGGGAAAATCATCTTTATGGCGATAAGAAACAGGATGACGCCGCCGGAAATCGACACCGTCTCGGTGCGCAGATTTAAAAAGGCCAGAATGCGCTCGCCGGTAAACAGAAACAGCAGCATGATAATCAGGGCGATCAGCATTTCGCGGATCAGCACCACCCGCCGCCGTTTCGGCTCCAGATGCTTTAAAACCGACATAAAAATCGGCAGATTGCCCAGCGGATCCATAATTAACAACAATAATATTGTCGCCGAAATCATTTCAGTCATTGGTTTAACGCCATCCCGTCCGCCAGAAAGCGGAGTTATTAGTTACGCTGCTGAAAAAGTTAGCGTAATCGAATTAATTCACTTGCCACCAGGCCTGCATTTTGTAGAGTGAGCAGACAGAGGTAAATCCTATTATTACGCAGAGCGGCGTGAACATAGCACGCCGCTCTCTCCACTGAAATGAAAGCAGGTGAAATCTGCCTGAGACGGACACGACATGAAGAATGTAGGTTTTGTTGGTTGGCGCGGTATGGTCGGCTCCGTGCTGATGTCCCGCATGAGCGAAGAGCGCGATTTTGATGCAATCAATCCGGTCTTCTTCTCGACGTCGCAGCATGGTCAGGCGGCTCCGTCGTTTGCGGGCAAGCAGCAGGGCGCACTGCAGGATGCCTTTGATCTTGAGGCGCTGCGTGCGCTGGACATCATTATCACCTGTCAGGGCGGCGACTACACCAGCGATGTCTATCCTAAGCTGCGCGCCAGCGGCTGGCAGGGCTACTGGATCGATGCGGCCTCGACGCTGCGCATGCAGGACGATGCCATCATCATCCTCGATCCGGTCAACCACGCGGTGATCCGTCAGGGCATCGACCAGGGCATCAAAACCTTCGTTGGCGGTAACTGCACCGTCAGCCTGATGCTGATGTCGCTGGGCGGTCTGTTCGCGCAGGACCTGGTGGAGTGGGCTTCTGTCGCCACCTATCAGGCGGCGTCAGGTGGCGGCGCGCGCCACATGCGTGAACTGCTGACCCAGATGGGCATGCTGCACGACCACGTTGCGCCTGCGCTACAGAATCCGGCCTCAGCAATTCTCGACATCGAGCGCAGCGTGACCGACTTCACCCGTTCCGGCACCCTGCCGACCGATAACTTCGGCGTGCCGCTGGCGGGCAGTCTGATTCCGTGGATCGACAAACAGCTGGAGAATGGCCAGAGCCGCGAAGAGTGGAAAGGCCAGGCGGAGACCAACAAGATCCTCGCGACCCGCAACGTCATTCCGGTTGATGGCTTGTGCGTGCGTGTGGGTGCACTGCGCTGCCACAGCCAGGCGTTTACCCTGAAGCTGAAGCGCGATCTGCCGCTGTCTGAAATTGAACAGCTGCTGGCCTCTCATAACGAGTGGGTCAAAGTGGTGCCGAATGACCGCGAGCTGACGATGCGTGAACTGACCCCCGCGGCCGTGACCGGTACGCTGACCACGCCGGTTGGCCGTCTGCGCAAACTGAATATGGGGCCGGAGTATCTCTCCGCCTTCACGGTAGGCGACCAGCTGTTATGGGGCGCAGCCGAACCGCTGCGTCGCATGCTGCGGTTGTTAATCGACTAAGAAAAATATCGCCAAAGGCCGGATTTATCCGGCCTTTTTTTTGCTTTGCAGTACGTGAAACAACCTGCCGGTTCGCTTACTCAGTGATCAGCTTCCCCTTTTTAGCGGTCGGCAAAGAATATTTTGCTTTCAGCCATGGCAACTGCTGCGACCAAGCTATGATTTAACCATGATGTGCCACAGGTTTCGCTTTTGCTTTCCGGATTAAATGGTTGTGGTACACGGCAAAACACTTTTTCCATGGAATGGCCTGACACTTTTTTGCCGTCGTACGTATGGCTCAATGAAGAGCAGCGCAGATGACGCGCGACAGGCCGTGTCGCGAGCATCTCGGCTGCCAGTTATCACAGGAAGAAAGTCATGTCAGAGCTTCCCGATCGCGAGGCGATCAATGCCCTGTTTGCGGGTAATTATGCCGATCCTTTTTCGTTACTAGGGATGCACCGAACGCCACAAGGCCTTGAAGTCAGGGCGTTGCTCCCCGAAGCGCTTGAGGTGTGGGTCATTGAGACCTCTACCGGGCGCAAGCTGGCTCAACTGGCGTGTGAAGACGCACGCGGCTTCTTCAGCGGCGTGATCCCCCGCCGCAAAAATCCGTTCCGCTATCAGCTGGCGGTGAACTGGCACGGCCAGCAAAACCTGGTCGACGATGCCTATCGCTTTGGCCCGCTGCTGCAGGAGATGGATCTGTGGCTGCTGGCGGAAGGCACCCACCTGCGTCCATACGAAACCCTGGGCGCGCATGGTGACGTGATTGATGGCGTGACCGGCACCCGCTTCTGCGTCTGGGCGCCCAACGCCCGTCGTGTTTCCGTCGTTGGCGATTTCAATTTCTGGGATGGCCGCCGTCACCCGATGCGTCTGCGCCAGGAGCTGGGCATCTGGGAGCTGTTTGTGCCGGGTGCGGTCAACGGTCAGCTCTACAAATATGAAATCATCGACGCCAATGGCGATCTGCGTATCAAAGCGGACCCTTACGCCTTCGAAGCGCAGATGCGC
Organism: Pantoea sp. M_10; assembly: GCF_008631515.1. NCBI lineage: Bacteria > Pseudomonadati > Pseudomonadota > Gammaproteobacteria > Enterobacterales > Erwiniaceae > Pantoea > Pantoea sp. M_10. Next base: position 147,993 of record NZ_VWUL01000007.1, read on the forward strand.
CCGGAAAGCGCCTCGATGATCTGCGGCCTGCCTGCGCCCGTTGAGATGAAAGCGGAGCGCAAGGCCGCCAACGGTTTCGATGCGCCGATCTCCATCTATGAAGTACATCTGGGCTCCTGGCGTCGTCATACCGACAACAATTTCTGGCTGAGCTACAAAGAGCTGGCTGAACAGCTGGTGCCCTACGTCAAAGAGATGGGCTTTACCCATATCGAACTGCTGCCGATTAACGAACATCCGTTTGACGGCAGCTGGGGCTATCAGCCGCTAGGCATGTATGCACCGACTCGCCGTTTCGGAACCCGTGACGACTTCCGCGCCTTTATCGACAGCGCCCATGCTGCCGGCCTCAACGTCCTGCTCGACTGGGTACCGGGTCACTTCCCCAACGATGACTTCGGGCTGGCGCGCTTTGACGGCACCGAGCTCTATGAGCACAGCGATCCGCGAGAAGGCTACCATCAGGACTGGAACACCCTGATCTACAACTTTGGCCGCCGGGAAGTGAGTAACTACCTGTCGGGCAATGCGCTCTACTGGACAGAACGCTTTGGCATCGATGGCCTGCGCGTGGATGCCGTCGCCTCCATGATCTACCGCGACTACAGCCGCGTTGAAGGGCAGTGGGTGCCGAATCAGTATGGTGGCCGCGAGAACCTTGAGGCGATTGAGTTCCTGCAACACACCAACCGCACGCTCGGTACCGTGGCGTCCGGCGCGGTCACGATGGCGGAAGAGTCGACGGACTACCCTGGCGTAACGCGTCCGACAGAGGGCGGCGGGCTGGGCTTCTGGTTCAAATGGAACCTGGGCTGGATGCACGACACGCTCGACTACATGCAGGTCGATCCTATCTACCGCAAGCATCATCACAACCTGATGAGCTTCGGCATGATGTACAACTACACCGAAAACTTTGTGCTGCCGCTGTCGCACGACGAAGTGGTGCACGGCAAGCGCTCCATCCTCGACCGCATGCCGGGCGATGCCTGGCAGAAGTTCGCCAATCTGCGCGCCTATTACGGCTGGATGTGGGGCTTCCCCGGCAAGAAACTGCTGTTTATGGGCAACGAGTTTGCTCAGGGCCGCGAGTGGAACCACGATGTCAGCCTGGACTGGCATCTGCTGGAAGGCGGCGATAACTGGCATCACGGCGTGCAGCGTCTGGTGCGCGATCTCAACCACACCTATCAGTACTACACGCCGCTGCATCAGCTCGACTTTGATCCGGCAGGTTTTGAGTGGCTGGTGGTCAACGATGCGGAACATTCGGTCTTCGCCTTTGTACGTCGCGATCGCGAAGGTAACGAAATCATCGTCGTCAGTAACTTTACGCCGGTGCCGCGTCCGGGCTACCGCTTTGGGGTCAATCAGCCTGGCACCTGGCGCGAAGTGCTGAACACCGACCAGCATGAGTATCACGGCAGTGATGTGCGCAATCACCGGGTGCATACCGATGAGCAGGAGAGTCACGGACGACCACAGTCGCTGAGCCTCAATCTGCCACCGCTGGCAACGGTATGGCTGGTGCGGGAGGGGGAATGACCATTACTGCCGGGGATCCCGAACCGCTGGGTGCCAGTTACGATGGTAAAGGCGTCAATTTCACCCTGTTTTCTCAGCATGCCGGGCGCGTCGAGCTCTGCCTGTTTGATGACGAGGGGCGTGAACAGCGTCTTGATCTGCCAGGCCGCAGCGGGGATATCTGGCATGGTTATGTTCCGGCGCTGAAGCCGGGGCAGCGTTACGGCTACCGGGTGCATGGCCCCTGGGCGCCGCAGCAGGGACACCGCTTTAATCCGGCGAAGCTGCTGGTCGATCCCTGCGCCCGCGCGGTTGAGGGCGACGTCCCGGATGACCCGCTGTTTCAGGGCGGCGAGGCGCAGCCCGATCCGCATGACAACGCGGCCATCGCGCCGAAGTCACGGGTGGTGGCGGAAGATTTCGACTGGCAGGACGATGCCGCCCCGCGCACGCCGTGGGGTAACACGGTGATTTACGAAGCGCATGTACGCGGGCTGACGAAGCAGCATCCGGAAATTCCGGAAACGCTGCGCGGGACTTACGCGGCGCTGGGTCATCCTGTTATGGTGAACTACCTGCGCGATCTCGGCATTACGGCGCTGGAACTGCTGCCGGTGGCCCATTTTGCCAGCGAGCCGCGCCTGCTCCAGCTCGGCCTGAGTAACTACTGGGGCTACAACCCCTTTGCGCTCTGGGCGGTCGATCCGCGTTACGCCTCTGGTCAGCCAGGCGTCACGCCGCTGCAGGAGTTTCAGCAGGCGGTAAAAAACTTGCACGCTGCCGGTATCGAAGTGCTGCTGGATGTGGTGTTCAACCACACTGCCGAACTGGATGAGATCGGCCCGACGATTTCGATGCGCGGCATCGACAACGCCAGCTACTACTGGCTGAATGAGCAGGACGGCTATCAGAACTGGACCGGCTGCGGCAACACGCTGAATATCCACCATCCGCAGGTGATGGCGTGGACCTTAGAGGCGCTGCGCTACTGGGTGCGGGTCTGTCACGTTGATGGCTTCCGCTTTGACCTTGCGCCGGTGCTGGGCCGCACGCCCGATTACCGGCGTGATGCCCCTTTTTTCGATGCAATACGCGCCTGTCCGCTGCTCTCTCAGGTCAAGCTGATTGCGGAACCCTGGGATATCGGCCCTGACGGCTATCAGGTTGGCCGTTTTCCGCCACCCTTTGCCGAATGGAACGATCAGTTTCGCGACACCGCGCGTCGCTACTGGCTGCATGGCGCACTCAGCAACGGCGAGTTTGTCCGTCGCTTTGCCGCCTCCAGCGATCTCTACCAGCACGACGACCGGCCGCCCCACGCCACGGTTAACCTGATCACCGTGCATGACGGCTTTACGCTGTGGGATGTGGTGAGCTTCGAACGCAAACACAACGAAGCCAACGGGGAAGATAACCGCGACGGTCACGGCGATAACTACAGCCACAATCACGGCAAAGAGGGGCTGAACGTCAGTTTTGACGTCACGGAACGTCGCCGCCGTAGCGTGCGGGCACTGCTCACCACGCTGCTGCTGTCACAGGGCACGCCGATGCTGCTGGCGGGCGATGAGCGTGGCCACACGCAGCGCGGCAATAATAATGCTTACTGTCAGGACAACGCCCTCAGCTGGCTTGACTGGCAGGCGGATGAGAAGGGATTGGTCGGATTCACCGCCGCACTGATTCGTCTGCGCCAGCGCATACCGGCGCTGACCGCGGATCGCTGGTGGCAGGAGGGTGATGGCAATGTGCAGTGGCTCAATGCCGGTGGCCAGCCACTGCAGCACGATGAATGGGCACAGGGGCTGCACAGATTGCAGATCCTGCTGTCTGGCCGCTGGTTAATAACAATAAACGCCACGGATACGGTGAATGACATCGTGTTACCAGACGGAGAATGGCGTGCCCTTCCTCCTTTCGCCGGGGACGACAACCCCATCCTGCTAACTGTCTGGCATGGTCCCGCACACGGGGTGTGCGTGTTCCAAAAGCAATCATAAGGAGTCAGACATGGTTAAGTTAGATAGAACAGAACACCTGATGCTGGCCCGCCAGCTCCCTACACAGACGGTTGCTCTGATCCTCGCCGGCGGACGCGGCACGCGGCTGGTCGATTTAACGGCCAAACGTGCCAAACCGGCGGTGCATTTCGGCGGCAAGTTCCGCATTATCGACTTTGCCCTCTCCAACTGCGTCAACTCCGGTATCCGGCGGATTGGCGTCATTACGCAGTATCAGTCCCATACCCTGACTCAGCATATCCAGCGTGGCTGGTCGATCTTCAATGAAGAGATGAATGAGTTTGTCGATTTGCTGCCAGCGCAGCAGCGCTTTTCGACCGAACAGTGGTATCGCGGCACGGCCGATGCCGTGACGCAGAACCTTGATGTGATTCGCCGCTATCAGGCGCAGTACATCGTGATCCTTGCCGGGGACCACATTTATAAGATGGATTATTCACGCATGCTGCTGGACCACGTGGTGAACGAGGCGAAATGTACCATCGCCTGTTTACCGGTACCGGTGCATGAAGCCACGGCGTTTGGCGTGATGGCGGTGAATGAAGAGAACATGGTGATCGACTTCGTGGAGAAACCCGCGAAGCCGCCCACCATGCCAGGTGATGACACGCAGTCGCTCGCCAGCATGGGGATCTACGTCTTCAACGCGGATTATCTCTATGAACTGCTGGAAGCGGATCTGCAGACGCCAGGCTCTAACCACGACTTTGGCAAAGATATCCTGCCGAAAGTGGTGGCAAGCGGCGAAGGATATGCGCACTCCTTTGCGCTCTCCTGCGTCCAGAACGATGACAACGCGCCGCCTTACTGGCGCGACGTCGGAACGCTGGAAGCTTACTGGCGCGCCAATCTCGATCTGGCCTCGGTGATGCCTGAACTGGATATGTATGACGTCACCTGGCCTATCCGTACCCACATGGAGCCGCTGCCACCCGCGAAATTTGTTCAGGATCGTTCCGGCAGTCACGGGATGACGATGAACTCGCTGGTGTCGGGCGGCTGCATTATCTCCGGTTCGGTTGTGGTCAACTCGGTGCTGTTCCCCCGGGTTCGGGTTAACTCGTTTTGCAATATTGATTCAACCGTTCTGCTGCCGGATGTGGTGGTGGGTCGCTCGTGTCGTCTGCGCCGCTGCGTGATTGATCGCGCCTGTGAGTTACCGGAAGGCATGGTGATTGGTGAAAATCCGGATGAAGACAGTCGCCGGTTTCACCGTTCGGATGAAGGGATCGTACTGGTCACCCGCGCCATGCTGGCCAGGCTGGCCAAAGCGGGGCTGTAAGCGATAAGCGGAACTTACGCAATCGGCACGCGGAGCGTGCCGGATAACTTAATGAGGTCGAGGATGCAGGTTTTACATGTCTGTTCAGAACTTTTCCCGCTGCTTAAAACGGGCGGACTGGCTGATGTAGTCGGGGCATTACCTCAGGCGCAGATTGCGGGCGGCACAGACACGCGGGTGCTGCTGCCAGCGTTTCCTGCATTGCGCAAAGGCATACCTGATCTCCAGATGGTGACAGAGCGAGAGACATTTGCCGGTCATATACGTCTGTTATATGGTGAATTTAACGGTGTGGGCATCTATCTGATCGATGCCCCTGACCTCTACGACCGTCCCGGTAGCCCTTATCATGACGAGTCGCAGTTTGCCTATGTCGATAACTACCTGCGCTTCGCGCTGCTGGGCTGGGTCGGCTGCGAACTGGCGTGCGGTATGGATTCGATGTGGCGTCCCGATATCGTCCATGCCCATGACTGGCACGCAGGCCTTACCTGCGCCTATCTGGAAGCGCGCGGCCGTCCAGCCAAATCGGTGTTTACCGTGCACAACCTGGCCTATCAGGGACTGTTCTCGGCGCACCACATGGATCAGATTGGCCTGCCGTGGTCGTTCTTTAACATGCATGGGCTGGAGTTTTACGGGCAGATCTCCTTCCTGAAGGCGGGACTCTTCTACGCCGATCACGTGACGGCGGTCAGCCCGACCTACGCCCATGAGATTACCTCTGCTGAATTTGGTTACGGCATGGAAACGCTGCTGGCGCAGCGGATGCGGGAAGGGCGGCTGAGCGGGATCCTCAACGGTGTCGACCCGACCATCTGGGACCCGGCCCACGACCTGCTGCTCAGCGCGCGCTACAACCGCGACACGCTGGAAGCCAAAGCGGAAAACAAACGGCAGCTGCAGGTGGCGATGGGGCTGAAGGTTGATGACAAAGCGCCGGTGTTCTGCGTGATCAGCCGCCTGACCAAACAGAAAGGCCTGGACCTGGTGCTGGAGGCGCTCCCTGGCCTGCTGGCGCAGGGCGGTCAGCTGGTGCTGCTGGGACAGGGCGATGCCGAACTGCAGCAGGGCTTCCTGGCCGCGGCAGCAGAGCATCCGGGCAGCGTGGGTGTGCAGATTGGCTATCACGAGGCGTTTTCACACCGCATCGTCGGTGGTGCCGATGTGATCGTGGTGCCGAGCCGCTTTGAGCCCTGCGGCCTGACGCAGCTGTATGGCCTGAAATATGGCACGCTGCCGCTGGTGCGCCGCACCGGCGGACTGGCGGATACGGTTAACGACAGCTCACTGGAAAACCTGGCGGATGGGATTGCCAGTGGCTTCAGCTTTGAAGATGCTAACGCCTGGTCGCTGTTGCGGGCGATTCGCCGCGCGTTTGTGTTGTGGTCTCGCCCTTCACTGTGGCGTTATGTTCAGCGACAGGCGATGGGCATGGATTTCAGCTGGCAGGTGGCCGCACAAGCCTACCGCGATCTCTACCAGCGTCTGATGTAACGGATGGGGAAAACCGGATATGAATGCACCTTTCACTTACGCTTCACCCACGCTGACGGTGGATGCTTTAAAGCATTCGATTGCGTACAAACTGATGTTTACCATCGGCAAAGATCCCTCTATTGCCAACAAGCATGAGTGGCTGAACGCCGCGCTGCTGGCGGTTCGCGATCGGATGGTGGAGCGCTGGCTGCGCTCCAGCCGCGCTCAGCTGTCGCAGGATGTGCGGCAGGTTTACTACCTGTCGATGGAGTTCCTGATGGGGCGCACTCTGGGGAATGCGCTGCTGGCGATGGGGATCTATGACGATCTCAACCAGGCCCTCGACGAAATGGGGCTGGATCTGGCCGAGCTGATGGAGGAGGAGAACGATCCGGGCCTGGGCAACGGCGGTCTGGGCCGTCTGGCGGCCTGTTTCCTCGATTCGCTGGCGACGCTGGGTATGCCGGGCCGCGGCTATGGCATCCGTTACGATTACGGCATGTTCAAACAGAACATTGTGGAAGGTGAGCAGAAAGAGTCGCCCGATTACTGGCTTGAGTATGGCAATCCGTGGGAATTTCAGCGATTCAACACCCGCTACAAGGTGCGTTTCGGCGGCCGCGTCCAGCACGAAGGGGCGAAAGTGCGCTGGCTGGAGACCGAAGAGATCCTGGCGATGGCCTATGACCAGATCATCCCGGGCTTCGACACCGACGCCACCAATACGCTGCGCCTCTGGGGCGCGCAGGCCAGTAACGAAATCAACCTCGGTAAGTTCAACCAGGGCGACTACTTTGCGGCGGTGGAAGATAAAAACCACTCCGAAAACGTCTCACGCGTCCTTTATCCCGATGACTCCACCTATTCCGGGCGCGAGTTGCGTCTGCGTCAGGAGTATTTCCTGGTATCTGCCACGGTGCAGGACATTCTGAATCGTCACTGGCGCATGCATCAGACCTGGGACAACCTGGCGGATAAGATCGCCATCCACCTGAATGACACGCACCCGGTGCTGGCGATCCCCGAACTGATGCGCCTGCTGATCGACGAGCATAAATTCAGCTGGGACAGCGCCTTTGACGTCTGCTGTCAGGTCTTCTCCTATACCAATCATACGCTGATGACCGAAGCGCTGGAGACCTGGCCGGTGGATATGATCGGCAAGATCCTGCCGCGTCATCTCAGCATTATTTTTGAAATTAACGACTTCTTCCTCAAGACGATTCAGGATCACTATCCTGACGATCTGGATCTGCTGTCGCGTATTTCGATCATCGACGAGAACGACGGCCGCCGGGTACGCATGGCCTGGCTGGCGGTGGTGGTCAGCCATAAAGTGAATGGCGTTTCAGAGCTGCACTCCAACCTGATGGTGCAGTCGCTGTTTGCAGACTTCTCCCGCCTGTTCCCGGGCCGCTTCTGCAACAAAACCAACGGCGTCACTCCGCGTCGCTGGCTGGCGCTGGCTAACCCGGCGCTGTCAGAGGTGCTGGATGAGGAGATTGGCCGCAACTGGCGCACCGACCTCAGCCAGCTGGATGAGCTGAAAGCGCAGATCGACTACCCGGCGTTTATCGAGAAAGTGGCGATTGCCAAGCATCAGAACAAGCGCCGGCTGGCCGAGTGGGTGGCAAAAAACCTGGACGTGGTGCTCGACCCGAACGCGCTGTTTGATGTGCAGATCAAGCGTATTCACGAGTACAAGCGTCAGCTGCTCAACGTGCTGCATGTGATCACCCGATACAACCGTATCAAGGCCGATCCGCAGGCGGACTGGGTGCCGCGCGTCAATATCTTTGCCGGTAAAGCGGCCTCCGCCTACTACGTTGCCAAACACATTATCCATCTGATCAACGATGTCGCCAACATCATCAACAACGATCCGCAGGTGAAGAACAAACTGAAAGTGGTCTTCATCCCGAACTACAGCGTGAGTCTGGCGCAGATCATCATTCCGGCCGCCGATCTCTCTGAGCAGATCTCGACCGCCGGAACGGAAGCGTCCGGCACCAGTAACATGAAGTTTGCCCTGAATGGCGCGTTGACGATCGGTACGCTGGATGGTGCCAACGTGGAGATGCTGGATCACGTCGGTGAAGAGAACATCTTCATCTTCGGCAATACCACGCCGCAGGTAGAAGCCCTGCGACAGGGTGGCTACAACCCGCGTGACTATTATGAAGGCGATGAAGAGCTGCATCAGGTCCTGACGCAGATCGCGTCGGGCGTCTTCAGCCCGCAGGATCCGGGTCGCTACCGCAATCTGTTCGATTCGCTGGTGAACTTCGGCGACCACTACCAGTTACTGGCCGATTATCGCAGCTATGTGGATACCCAGGACAAGGTGGATGCGCTCTACCGTAAGCCGGAAGAGTGGCAGCGCCGTGCGGCGAAAAATATCGCCGGCATGGGTTACTTCTCGTCTGACCGGACGATTCAGGAGTATGCCGATGAGATCTGGAACATTTCACCGATAAGGCTGTAAGGCGCGCGCCGTCAATTCATCTGCTCTGCGGCCGGGAAACCGGCCGCACTTTTTTCTGCCCGTTCCGCTCCTCCCTGACATCCGCAGATTCCGCCTTCAGCCGCAGTAAATCATCCGGCTGCGAGCCAGATCATTACAGGCTGGCGGAGAATCGCTACTATGCGGAAAAGCAAAATGACCTTACAGGCAACAGCAGCCCATGAGTGACAATATCAATCAGGAAATTACCTTCCGGAAGCTCAGCGTCTTCATGATGTTTATGACGAAAGGCAATATCGCCCGCACGGCGGAAGCGCTGGAGCTGAGCAGCGTCAGCGTGCACCGCGCGCTGCACACGCTGGAAGAGGGCATCGACTGCCCGCTGTTTATCCACAAAGGGCGCAATCTGGTGCCGCTGCCCGCCGCCTGGACGCTGCTGGACTATTGTCGCGACGTCACGGCCCTGATGGGCAAAGGCATTGAGGAGGCCCGCAAAGTGGCGGGTATCGGTGGAGGACGGCTGCGGCTTGGCACACTCTACTCGCTGACCCTGGAGACCATTCCCCGGCTGATTATGGGCATGAAACTGCGCCGGCCGACGCTGGAGCTGGATCTGACCATGGGCTCTAACCAGATGCTGCTGAATATGCTGGAAGATGATGCGCTGGACGCGATCCTGATTGCCACCCATGAGGGCGAACTCAGTGAGGCCCGGTTTGATGTGATCCCGCTGTTCGAGGACACGATCTGTCTGGCGGCGCCGGCTGGCGAAACGGGCAGCGGCGACGCGCCGGTCGATCTGCGTGACTATGCCGACCGCGATTTTGTCTCACTGGCCGAGGGGTTTGCCACCTATGCCGGTTCGCAGGAGGCGTTTCAGATCGCGGGATTTGAACCACGCATGGTGACGAAGGTGAATGACATCTTCTCCATGATCAGTCTGGTGCAGGCGGGCGTCGGCCTGGCGCTGATCCCGGGAAGGATGCGGAAAGTCTATGAAAACAATATCCAGCTGCTGACGCTCGCAGCGCCTTACCAGATGCGGCAGCAGGTTGCGATTGTCTATTCGCATCGCCGCGAACGCGACAATGACCTGCTGGCCCTGGCGGCAGAAGGGCGCATGTACGCCCGTAACCTTACCGTTCCAGCCGTTTAGCCAGATGACCTGCCACATCGACGCCGTTGCGTTCCAGGCTGATTGCATCGCCCTGCCAGCCCGCCTGCAGGGTCAGGCCGGTCAGCACATTGCCTGGCGGCATCTCAATCGCCAGACGGGCATCGCGCTGGTTAGCCGAGACCATGGTGTCATACCACTGCACGGTCCGCGCCATATTGAACGCCAGATCCTCGGCGATCTTCTCCGGGTCGTGGATCACCCGTGCGGTTGAGCCGCTGAGGTAAGCACAATCGGGACGGGAGAGGCGCACGGATTCAAACGCATGCGCCAGTTCTGCCGCCGGTTTGTCCAGCAGCGCGCAGTGCGACGGCACGCTCACCGCCAGCCTGATCGCCTTACTGGCGCCTGCCTCCAGCGCCTTCTGCGCCACCCGTGCCATATCCTCATCACGACCGGCAATCACTATCTGCGTTTCGGCATTCAGATTGGCAATGTAAGTGTGGCTGCCGGGCAGCAGCGTTTCCAGATGCGTCAGCGTCAGGCCGGTGATCGCCGTCAGGCCATATCCCTGCGGATAAGCCTGCTCCATCAGGTCGCCGCGCAATGCCACCAGCCGCAGGGCGTCGCTGAAATCGAGCGCACCTGACACCACTGCCGCCGGAAATGCGCCAATCGACAGACCGCTGACGATATCCGGCTTCACCCCGCGACGTATCAGTTCGCGCGCCCACGCGACCCCACTGATCAGCAGGCTGAGCTGGACAGCGCGGGTGTGCTGCAGCGCCTCGTCGCTGTCGAGCCTGTCAGTTTCGTCGCCCAGTACCGCCCGCACGCGGGCTAACAGCGCCTCGCCGTCAGGCAGATGCTGCAGCATGCCGGCTCGCTGGGTGCCCTGGCCGGGAAAGGTAAAGAGTATTTTCATGAGGTTTCTCTGCTCCAGGGTGAAGCGGTCAGCAGGGGGCCGGTGTCGGTTTTCAGCAGCACCTGTTCCTCGCGCAGCCACTCGTTAAGGGCAAACGCACCGGCAGGCGTTTCCACCTGGGTATCCACCCGGCACGCCAGCGCGTCGGTCTGATTCTGCCACCGTTGCAGCGCAGCCCGGTCCAGAGGGTGCGGGGCGCGGATCACCAGATCGAGATCGCTGGCGGCGTGCAGCGTGGGCTGCTGCGTCGCCAGCGCATAACCGGTGCTGCCGGTGATCCCCCAGCGCCACGGCCACTCCGCCTCACTCAGCACGATCGCCGCGCGAACCGGGGCAAAGGCGCTGAAAGGGGAAGCCTGCAGCAGGGGGCGATCGGCCAGCCTCTCCGGCGTTATCACCCGGACAATATCGTCCGGATGAACCCATCCGGCGGCACGCTGCTCCCGCCGTTCACCGCGCACCCCAATCGGGATCAGGCCGGATTCGTGATGATCGCGCCGCACCACCACCGGCAGGCCGGGATGCCAGAACGTCCCGACCCAGCACGCTGAGATCGTGGCTAATGCGCTGCGGTCACGCAGCCAGAGCAGATCGTGGGGGCAGGGCGCGGTCATATTACATTCCTGATGTCAGCGTAATGAACAGGGGCAACGACAGAACAGAGAGCACCGAACTTAACAGCAGCACGGCTTCAGCATCCGGCGACTGAACGCCAAAGCGGTTGCCGAACACCACACCAAAGAAACCGGCCGACAGCGCAATCATCAGGATCGCGGTGATCGCCACCGGGCCGTTCAGCCCCAGCGCCAGCACCAGACCCCAGGCAATCACGGGCTGAATCAGCAGTTTCGCCACCGTGCCGACGCCCACGACGGCGTTGAGTTTCAGCTGACGGGCAGAAAGGATCACACCGGTCAGGAACAGCGCCGCCGCGGTGGCGGCCAGGCCCAGCGGCTTAATAGCCGAAAGTACCAGCTCCGGCATTCTGACGCCCAGCGCAGAGAGCACCACGCCCAGCAGCGGACCCCAGACGATCGGTTTTTTAACGGAGCGCCACATGAGCACCGGCAGCATGGTCAGCGTCGACCCCACATTCTCACCCGCACTGCGCGCTTTTTCCCGCTCCAGAATCAGCAGGCAGAAGGGCGTCATCAGCACCGAACCGCAGGCGATAGAGACAGCGACCGAGAGCGAGGTGGATGAGCCTTCGCCCAGCACGCTGCCCAGAATCGGCAGGCCCAGCGCCGCGTAATTGGGTAAGGCGACGGTCAGCGTCAGCACCGCCGCATCCTGTGGCGACTTTTTAAATACGCCGGTGGCCAGGAAATAGATCGCTGCATAGGTAATCCACATCGCTCCGGTCAGGACCACAATCAGCGGCGACTGCGCCACAATCCCCGACCAGGGTGTCTGCACCGTGGCGCTGAACAGCGCGGCGGGCAGCGCAAAATCCATCACGAAAATATTCAGCAGCGAAACGTCTTTGTTATTGACCATTCCGCACTTACCGGCCCAGAAACCCAGCAGCATAATGACAAAGATAGGCGCAAGGGCATGCACAATTATATAAATCATAAATCACCTGTTATTAAGAAAGAATTTTCCAAAAAACAGCGATGTTTATAATTCTGAACACGGCCACTGCACCGGGGCGCTGTGACACGCCCCGTCAGACCGGATTCGGCAGGTTTATTTTTTTTATCGGTTTACCAGGTCGCGCGCATACGCTCGCGCACCAGGGAAGAGCTGTGACGGTTGGAGGCACCCAGACGGTTTTTCAGGCTCGGGTCCTGACGGGCATCGCCGATCGCCTTGTGCAGCGCGATTTCCACCATCGCCACGTCGGCGTCAGACGGCGCATCGGGATTGCCCACGTTCAGCAGATCGGAGAGCAGACCCAGCGTGGCGAAGTTGCTCACGTCATAGGCCATGGGGGGGATGGTGGCGGCCAGTTTCTCCAGCGACTCCACCGAACGCAGCGTGATACGCGCCGCCGATGCTTTGCCCATGGCGTGAACCAGCACGCCCTGATCGTTAAGCGCAATCAGGCGGTTAGCCTGATAGCCGTGTGCCAGGAACGCACCGGACATCGCCTTGCCGACAATCAGCCCGATGACCGGATGGCCGGCCAGGCGCGCATTAGCATAGGCTCCCGCTGCGCCCGCCAGCGCCTGATGAATACCAAATGCCTCTTCACGGCGACCATAGGCCTGACTCGGCACATCGATGACCGCCACAATCGGGCGTTTCACGGCGCTGTTTTTATCCTCTTCCCGCGTTTCATTCACCACTTTCGCCAGCGTCCAGCCCTCCAGCAGACCCACTTCCCCCTGCGCGGCGCGCGGATAGTGGTTCTGAGCATCGGGCACCACGGCGATGAAGCGGACGTTTTCGCCATTCAGCTGGCCATCAGCCACCTGAACAGAGGCACACAGGCCACTGAGACGCTGTGCATGAGGTGCGAGTTTTTCCAGCCAGGTTGCACCGCGGCTGCTTGTCTGGGTCATTATTTCTCCTCCCGGGCGAAAAGCTGTTTGATCTGCGCGGTGTCCGCCTGCTGGCGGGTGTCGAACTGCGTCAGACGTGACAGGAAGTCGGCATAATTGTCGCTGCGGTGCTGCGCTGGTACACCTCTGGCAATGAAGTCATTCATGGCGGTTTTTACCGCGTTGATGCCGTCATTCACCAGCGCATCCACCAGTCCGCTGGCGTAGCGGATTTCGCCGCCGGTCATGCTCCAGATAAAGGGCCGATCGCGCGAGTCATACTCTTCAATGCCCGCCTCCTGCTCAATGACCTGCGGGCCGTTCAGGCCCAGGCGCGCTTCCCGTGTCACGATCAGGTAGCTGCAGAGCGCGGCGGCAATCGACATTCCGCCGAAGCAGCCAACGGTGCCGCTGATGATGCCGATCACCGGGGTGTAGCGACGCAGATCGACAATCGCTGCGTGAATATCGGCAATCGCTGCCAGGCCAAGATTCGCTTCCTGTAAGCGCACGCCACCGGTTTCCAGGCAGAGCACCGCCTGCGTCGGAATGCCGTTGCGGTTGTCTTCCGCCGCCAGCTCCAGCGCCGCCGCCATTTTCGCCCCGGAGACTTCGCCCATGCTGCCGCCCTGGAAGGTGCCTTCGATGGCGATAACCACCGCAGGCTGACCGTTCAGCGTGCCACGTGCCACGACCATGCCGTCATCGGACTGCGGCACCACGCCCTGCGGGGCCAGCCATGGCGACATGATGCCCTCAAAGGGATCCAGCAGTTCGCGATAGCTGCCGGCATCCAGCAGCGTACGGGCGCGTTCACGCGCCCGTAATTCAATAAAGCTGGCGTCGTTACGCATGGCTCACCTCTTCAAAAACCTGTTCAAGACGGATACGAGCCACACCGGGTGTGGCACCGAAATCGTGAATAATCAGTTCGCCGGCCGGCAGGCCGTTGATCAAATTCAGGCGGTCAAACAGCGCCTTCCAGCGGGCGTCGCTGTTATCGAGTGAGGTGGTGATATCAACGTTCAGCGTGTCGCCCTGGGTTGCGGTGTACAGTACTTCCATATCACCGGAACCCACGACCCCGGCCAGCGCTCTGCCACTGAGCAGGCGGTTAGCGGGTAAAGATAATGTGATGTGTTCCATAATGGCCTCTAAAAATATGTGTGTTCAGGCGAACAGACCCGATCGATAAACAGCGTCGCCGCGAGCAAATCGGCGGCCCCGCCCGGCGAGGCGTTGAGCGCCAGCATCCGGCGATCAAGCTGCGCCAGCGCCAGCTTTCCGCCTGCGGTGCGGCAGCCGCCCGCCAGCAGTACGGCCTGTGCCCCGTGCTGCATCGCTTTCAGCCCCGCCATCCCTGCCCGTGACAGCACGCAGGTATCGCTGAGTGAGGTCATGATCGCCATCAGCGCATCCAGGCGGGCTTCGCTTTCGCTGGCCCCCACCGCCCGGCTGATCAGCAGCTGCGGCAGCGCCAGCTTCATCACGTGAGGAAACGCCTGTTGCGCCTCTTCGCGTGCGCCGGGCACCCGATAGCGGTGCGTCGCTTTTAACCCTTTGCTGAACAGTTTTGGCGCTGCCCGGTCGGGCAGGCTGGCCAGGGCGGCGGCGGTGCGGGTCAGCGGGTCGGCACTGGCAGCGCCGCCATGCATGGCCGCAGCACTCACCAGTAAGCCCAGCGCCCAGATCGCTCCCCGATGGGTATTCACGCCACCGGTGGCCGCCATCATCTGCTGCTCGCCGTCGCGGCCCAGACGCCCGACCGTTTCGCGCAGGGCGATATCGGCGGGACGCTGCCAGCTGTGACGGGCCAGCGCCAGAAAGGTCGGTGCCAGGCTGTGAGCGGAGCGCTCCATCAGTGCCAGGGTTAAATCGTGATGCGCGCCGTTTCCCCGACTGTCGACCAGACCCGGTTTGGGGCTCAGACGTGCTTCATCGATCAGGCAATCGCGCGCCATCGTCGCCAGCTGGCTGGACTGCGCCTCGGCTTGAGTCTGGGACAGGAGTTTCATTTACCAGCTCCGGAATTTAGCAGGCGGGTTGTACAGACCACCTGACCATTCGACCAGGTCAGCCACGCTGCCCGCGGCCAATAGTGAACGGGTGGCGTCGGAACGGCGGATGCCCATATCTTCCGGGTAGACCACTTTGCCGCTTTTACGCAGGGCCGCGACGCGCGCCGCATCCACACCCAGACCGATGTCGGTAATGCCCGCCACGGCGGCGACCATAGCGCGGCGCTCTTCCAGGGTCTCTGCGCGATAGAGATAGGCGATGCCCTCCTCGGTCAGCACGTGGGTGACGTCATCGCCGTAGATCATCACCGGAGCCAGCGGCATCCCGGCTGATTTCGCGACGTCAACCGCATCAAGGGTTTCAACGAAGGTGGGTTTTGCGCCGGCCTGGAAGGTCTCGACCATCTGTACCACCAGTTTTTTCCCGCGCTGCATCGGGTCTGGCTCGGTGATCATGTTCAGCCAGGCGGGGGTCGCGTGACGGCGGCCGTGCGGATCGTGGCCCATATTCGGCGCGCCACCAAAGCCGGAGAGGCGGCCACGGGTCACGGTCGAGGAGTTGGCCAGCCCGTCAACCTGCAGGGTGGCCCCGATAAACATGTCGACTGCGTACTGGCCGGCCAGCTGACAGAAGGCGCGGTTAGAGCGCATTGAGCCGTCGCTGCCGGTAAAGAAGATGTCGGGACGGGCGCGGATATACTCTTCCATCCCCAGCTCGCCGCCGAAGCAGTGCACGCTCTCCACCCAGCCACTCTCAATTGCCGGGATCAGCGTCGGATGCGGGTTCAGCGCCCAGTGTTTACAGATTTTGCCTTTCAGGCCGAGCTGTTCGCCGTAGGTGGGCAGCAGCAGCTCAATCGCGGCGGTGTTAAATCCGATGCCGTGGTTGAGTGACTGCACCTGGTGTTCGGCGTAGATGCCTTTAATCGCCATCATCGCCATCAGGATATGTTCCTGCTTAATCAGGCGCGGATCACGGGTAAACAGCGGTTCGATAAAGAACGGTTTGTCAGCCACCACGATGTAGTCGATCCAGGAGCCGGGAATATCGACGCGCGGCAGGTCGGTTTCGTCATCGACCAGTTCATTGACCTGGGCTATCACGATACCGTCACGGAATGCGGCGGCTTCCACCAGCGCCGGGGTATCTTCGGTGCCCGGACCGGTGTAGAGGTTGCCTTTGCGGTCAGCTTTGTAACCGGCAATCAGCGCCACATTCGGGCAGAGGTCAACATAAAGGCGGGAGTAGAGTTCGATATAGGTGTGGATAGCGCCGATTTCCAGCTGGCCATCCTGCAGCAGCTGCGACATGCGCAGACTCTGCGGGCCGGAAAAAGAGAAGTCGAGTTTGCGGGCAATGCCTTTTTCAAAAATATCGAGATGCTCACTGCGGCCGACGCTGGGCATAATCATGTGCAGGTCGTGAATCTTTGCCGGATTCACCTGCGCCAGGGTGCGGGATAAGAAGTCAGCCTGTTTCTGGTTATTCCCCTCCAGCACCACGCGATCGCCTGGGGCAATTAAGTGTTCGAGGGCTTCTGTGGCTCGTTCAACAGGAATGACTTTGCCATCAAGGGGGAAGGCGGCCATACGACGCGCTTTTTCACTGCGGCGTGTGTTCCACTCCCGGGCAGGCGTTTGGCCTGTGTTCATTTCAACCTCCTGATTAGAATCGCGGTACTGACGTTTTTGCTGAAGAAAGTCTGCGCGTTCTGCATACGGCGTTCAATTAAGCAAAAAAGCGAAACGTTAGATTTAAGGTAACGATGGTGAGCGGCCCGGCGGCAGGCGAAACCCGAGGCGCTGCAGGCAGGCGGGGAGGGAGAAACGGCAGGGTGACTGGGGGAGAGCGTGCGAGGGGAAGGGCTGCGGCACGGTTTAACCGGTTCAGTTCGCGGTCAGCCACCCATAAAAAAGCAGGCCGGAGCCTGCTTTCTGCTTACTGCGGCCTGCTTAAGAGGCCAGCGAGAGTGCCGGTTTTGCTTTCGCGGCCAGCCACTCTGCCACGCGGGCCTGCTGCTCTTTCGTCAGCCACATACCCTGTTTGGTACGACGCCAGATAGCATCATCCAGCTCGCGAACCCACTCATGCTGCACCAGGTAGCGCAGTTCCGCCTCGTAAAACTCGTGACCGAAGTTCTCACCCAGATCGTTCAGGCTTTTTGCCCCGGCTAACAGGGTTTCGGTGCTGCTGCCGTAGGTGCGTGAGAAGTGACGCGCCATGTTTTCACTGATGAACGGATAGCGACGACGCAGGCTGGCCGCATAATCCTCACGGGTGCCGGAGATGTTCCCGCCCGGCAACACGCAGTTCTTCGTCCAGGCCGGACCGGCGTTTGGATAGTACTTCGCCAGTTTTTCCAGCGCGTGCTCGGCCAGCTTGCGATAGGTGGTCAGCTTGCCGCCAAATACCGACAGCAGTGGCGCCTGGCCGTTGTCATCACGGACATCCAGCGTGTAATCGCGGGTAATCGCCTGCGGTGAGTCCGATTCATCATCACACAGAGGACGGACACCGGAGTAAGACCAGACGATGTCGTCAGCGGTCAGCTGCTTTTTGAAGTGGGCGTTGAACACTTTCAGCAGGTAGTCGGTTTCGCTGTCATCAATGTTGACGTTTTTCGGATCGCCTTTGTACTCCACGTCGGTGGTGCCGATGATGGAGAACTCATCCATCCACGGAATCACAAACACGATGCGGTTATCTTCGTTCTGCAGGATGTAAGCCTGCTTTTCGGTGTGGACGCGCGGCACCACGATGTGGCTGCCTTTGATCAGGCGGATACCGTAAGGGGATTTGAGCTTCAGGCTGTCGTCAAACAGCTGCTTAACCCACGGGCCTGCAGCGTTGACCAGGCCTTTCGCCTGCCAGGTGTAGGTTTTGCCGCTGTCGACATCTTCCGCTTCCACCTTCCACAGACCGCCTTCACGCCAGGCGCGGGTCACGCGGGTGCGGGTCCGCACTTCGCCGCCGCGCTTCACCACTTCCTGCGCGTTGAGCACGACCATACGGGCGTCATCGACCCAGCAGTCAGAATATTCGAATCCGCGCGTGATCTCCGGCTTCAGGGCCGAATCCGCGCCAAAGCGCAGACTTTTACTGCCTGGCAGGCTGGTGCGTTTGCCCAGATGGTCATACATAAACAGGCCGGTGCGGATCATCCACGCCGGACGCAGGTGCGGACGGTGCGGCAGACGGAAGCGCATCGGGAAGGCCAGGTGCGGCGCCATCTTCAGCAGGACTTCACGCTCAGCCAGCGCTTCGCTGACCAGGCGGAATTCATAATGTTCAAGGTAGCGCAGGCCGCCGTGAATCAGTTTCGAGCTGGCAGAGGAGGTCGCGCAAGCCAGATCCCGCGCCTCCAGCATTAACACCGACAGTCCGCGTCCTGCAGCGTCTGCTGCAATGCCGGCACCGTTGATGCCGCCGCCGATCACGATCAGGTCTTTGGTTTCCACGTCATCTCCTCCGATGTTCGGAATAGTTCACTAATGTTCGTTTTCGAGCATTATCATAGTCGCAAACCAACATTAGCGCCAGCTTTTAACCCGCTAAAAACATTTTTGCGTGATATAGCTAACATTATGTCCACCAAAAAAACAGATACCCGTAACGATTGTCAGGTTATCAGCGTGGCTTCTCGGGTTACACTACGCGCTATTGTGACGACTTTGAGAGATCCCATGGAAACGTTCGAATGTATTGATGTGCAGCAGGCGCAGGCGCGTCTGGCGCAGGGGGCACTGCTGGTCGACATCCGCGATCCGCAAAGCTTTGCGATGGGGCATGCGGCGGGTGCGCTGCATCTGACCAACACCAACCTCAGCGACTTTATCAGTCGTGCAGACCACAGCCTGCCGGTGCTGGTGATGTGTTATCACGGCAACAGCAGTAAAAGTGCAGCACAATATCTGCTGGGGCAGGGCTTCAGTGCGGCCTACAGTATTGATGGCGGTTTCGATGCCTGGCGCGCGGCCTTTCCGCAGCAGGTTGCCCTGGGCAGTGAGTAAGTGGCCGCCTGTCACACGGAGAGTTACTGATGCGCATTACCCAATTTAATCAGCCGCGCATGGCGCAGGCGTTTGTGGACTACATGGCAACGCGCGGCGTGACGCTGCGTATTGAGCATGACCAGCACTATGTCATCATGCTGGATGATGAGAGCCAGTTTTCTGTGGTCGAAAACGAACTTCAGCAGTTTCTGCATGACCCTAATCACCCACGCTATCAGGCGGCCAGCTGGCACAGCGGCAAAACCGACAGCGGGCTGCGCTATGAGCGTAGTAACATCTGGGCAAACATTCGTGAGCGTGCCGGGCCGCTGACGATGACAGTGATGGTGCTCTGTATCGCCGTCTTTATCCTGATGCAGGTGATGGGCGATCAGACCGTGATGGCCTGGCTCGCCTGGCCGGACGATGACCAGCATTTTCAGGTCTGGCGCTGGTTCAGCCATGCGCTGCTGCACTTCTCGCTGCTGCACATTCTGTTTAACCTGATGTGGTGGTGGTATCTGGGCGGGGCGGTTGAGAAGCGGCTCGGCAGCGGCAAACTCTTTGTCATTATGCTGATTTCCGCGCTGCTCAGCGGCTGGCTGCAGGCGAAATTCAGCGGCATCTGGTTTGGCGGCCTGTCGGGCGTGGTGTATGCCCTGATGGGCTACTGCTGGCTGCGCGGCGAGCGCGATCCCGACAGCGGCGTCTATCTTGAACGTGGCCTGATCGGTTTTGCGCTGGTCTGGCTGGTGATTGGCTGGTTCGGCGTCTTTGGCCTGGCCATTGCCAACGCAGCGCACGTCGCCGGTCTGCTGGTCGGGCTGGCGATGGCGCTGGTGGATACGCGTAACGTTACGCGTCGGTAAAGAGATTTTGCGGGTTAACAGGAGAGGAATGTGAAGCAGACGCAACGTCATGACGCGATTATCGATTTGGTCCGTCGTCAGGGATATGTCAGTACTGAGGAGCTGGTGGATCATTTTGAGGTCAGCCCGCAGACCATCCGTCGCGATCTCAACGATCTGGCCGATCAGAATAAAATTCAGCGCCACCACGGCGGCGCGGCGCTCCCCTCCAGCTCTGAGAACACCGCCTGGCACGATCGTAAAATGATGTGGTCGGCGGAGAAAGCGCGCATTGCTCAGCGGGTCGCCAGCCAGATCCCGGATGGGGCCACGCTGTTTATCGACATCGGCACCACGCCGGAAGCGGTGGCGCATGCGCTGCTCAACCACAGCGATCTGCGTGTGGTGACGAACAACCTCAACGTGGCGATGCTGCTGATGGGCAAGCCCGATTTTCGGGTGATTATTGCTGGGGGCGAAGTGCGCACCCGCGATGGGGCGGTAATGGGAGAAGCGACGCTCGACTTCATTTCGCAGTTCCGGCTGGATTACGGCATTCTCGGCATCAGCGGCATCGATATGGATGGCTCGCTGCTGGAGTTTGACTATCACGAAGTGCGGACCAAGCGCGCGATTATCGAAAACTCCCGCTGTGCGCTGCTGGTCGTGGACCACTCGAAGTTTGGCCGCAACGCCATGGTTAACCTCGGCAATATGAGTCTGCTGGATTACATCTACACCGACAAGATGCCGCCCGCCAGCGTCATGAAGGTGATTGAACAGCATGAGGTGCACCTCGAACTCTGCTGATTCCTGCCACGCCAGCCTCCGGGCTGGCGTTTTTATTTGATTGCTGTCGCTTTTTTCCCCACTCCCGTCTTTACTTAACGATTGCTGGCTCCGCCTGCCAGCCCGTGCGCTTGCCATTTTTGCTTCACCTCATTGCGTAACAGAAGGGAGTGATATGCCGCAGCAGAAATTCAATAAAGCCCGTTTTAACGCCGCCTTTACCCGCCAGTGGCAACACCTCGGCCTCTCTTCCGCTCAGCAGATGACCCCGCACCAGGCGTGGCAGGCGGTCAGTGCGGCCCTGGCGGAACTGCTGGCTGCGCAACCGGCCCCGCGTCCGGCGCAGCAGCAGCGTCACGTTAACTATCTCTCGATGGAGTTTCTGATTGGCCGGCTGACCGGCAACAATCTGCTTAATCTCGGCTGGTATGACGAGGTGCAGGCGGCGCTGGCAGAGCAGCAGTTCGATTTAACGGCGCTGCTGGAGCAGGAGGTCGATCCGGCACTCGGCAACGGCGGGCTGGGGCGACTGGCTGCCTGCTACATGGATTCGATGGCCACGGTCGGTCAGTCTGCAACCGGTCACGGACTTAACTACCAGTACGGCCTGTTCCGCCAGTCTTTTCAGGCGGGCCAGCAGAAGGAGGCGCCCGACGACTGGCAGCGCGAGCACTATCCCTGGTTCCGCCACAACGCGGCGCTTGATGTGGAGGTGGCGATGGGCGGTCGGGTCGAAAAGCAGGAGAACGGCGAGGTGCGCTGGCAGCCCGGGTTTACGCTGCGCGGTGAAGCCTGGGATTTGCCGGTCACCGGCTACCGCAATGGTGTCACGCTGCCGCTGCGTCTGTGGCAGGCGGTGAGTGCGCACCCTTTTGACCTGACGGCGTTTAATGACGGTCACTTCCTGCAGGCGGAGCAGCCCGGCATCGAGGCGGCAAAGCTGACCAAAGTGCTCTATCCCAACGACAATCATCAGGCGGGCAAGCGGCTGCGCCTGATGCAGCAATATTTTCAGTGCGCCTGTGCGGTGGCCGATATTCTGCGCCGCCACCATCAGGCGGGACGCAGCATTCACAGCCTGCCCGATTTCGAAGTGATTCAGCTCAACGATACCCATCCCACCATCGCCATCCCGGAGATGCTGCGCGTGCTGCTGGATGAGCACCAGCTCGGCTGGGATGAGGCGTGGCAGATCACCAGCCGGTTGTTTGCTTACACCAACCACACCCTGATGCCGGAGGCGCTGGAGCGCTGGGATGAGAAGCTGATGCGCTCGCTGCTGCCGCGTCATCTGCTGATCATCAAAACGATCAATCAGCGGCTGAAAAAGGTGGTGAAGCAGCGCTGGCCGGATGACAAAGCGCTGTGGCATAAGCTGGCGGTGATTGCGGACGGTCAGGTGCGGATGGCGAATCTCTGCGTTGTCAGTGGGTTTGCGGTCAATGGCGTCGCGGCGCTGCACTCCCGGCTGGTGGTCAGCGATCTCTTCCCGGAATATCACCAGCTGTGGCCGCAAAAATTCCATAACGTCACCAACGGCATTACCCCGCGCCGCTGGCTGAAGCAGTGCAATCCGGCGCTGGCCGGGCTGATTGATGAGACCCTGAAAACCGAATGGGCCAGCAATCTCGACGCGCTGATCGGCCTGGAACCTTACGCCGATGACCCGGCGTTTCGTCAGCGCTATCGCAGCATCAAGCAGCAGAACAAAGTGCAGCTGACCGACTATATCGCCCGGCACACCGGGATTATCGTCAACCCGGCGGCCCTGTTCGATGTGCAGATCAAGCGACTGCATGAGTACAAGCGCCAGCACCTCAGCCTGCTGCATATCCTCTACTGCTATCAGCAGCTCTGTAATAACCCGGAGGATGTCACCTTCACGCCGCGGGTCTTCCTGTTCGGGGCAAAAGCCGCACCGGGTTACTACCTGGCGAAAAACATTATCTACGCGATTAACCGGGTGGCGGAGGTGGTGAACAACGATCCCCGCATCGGTGACCGGCTGAAAGTGGTTTTTCTCCCCGACTACCGCATCACCGTCGCCGAAATGATGATCCCGGCGGCCGACCTCTCTGAGCAGATCTCTACCGCCGGTTATGAAGCCTCGGGCACCGGCAACATGAAGCTGGCGCTGAACGGCGCGCTGACCATCGGCACGCTGGACGGGGCCAATGTCGAAATCGCTGAGCAGGTGGGCGAGGAGAATATCTTTATCTTCGGTCACACCGTGGAGGAGGTGAAAGCGCTGAAGGCCAAAGGCTATAACCCGAAAAAGGTGCGCAGGCAGAACAAGGCGCTGGATGATTTACTGAAAGCGCTGGAGAAGGGCAAATTCAGCGACGGGGACAAGCACGCGTTTGACCTGATGCTGGAGAGCCTGACGAAACATGGCGATCCCTGGCTGGTGCTGGCCGATTTCCAGCCTTACATCGAGGCGCAGCAACGGGTGGAAGCCCTGTGGCGCGACCCGGAAGGCTGGACCCGCGCCGCCATCCTCAACACGGCCCGGACCGGCATATTCAGTTCGGACCGGTCCATTCGTGACTATCAGCAACGTATCTGGCAGGCACCGCGCTAAGGAGCAGCAATGAAACAGGATACACTTGATCAGGCCGCCCGTGCTGCGGGTATTTCACTGGATTACATCAACGTTAACGGCGAGAAAGAGGCGATCAGCGACGAAACCAAACGTGCGCTGCTGGCGGTGATGGGCGATCCGCAGGAGGCGAGTCAGTCACCGCTGCCGCCAGTCGCCATCTTCAGCGGCAGAGGCAAACGTCAGCTGACGCCGCAGGGCCGTGGCGTCTATCGCTGGCAGCTGCAGACAGAGAAGGGCAAATTGCTCAGCGGCGAGTTAACCGCGGGCGAACCCTTTACGTTGCCCACGCCGCTGGCGCAGGGGTATCACCAGCTGACGCTCAGCAAAGGGAAGAAAAGCTGGCAGACGCGGGTCATTGTTGCCCCACGCCGATGCTATCTGCCGCCGGCGCTGGAGGCGGGAGAGAAACGCTGGGGCGCACTGGTGCAGCTCTATACCGTGCGGTCTGAACAGAACTGGGGCATCGGTGACTTCGGCGATCTCGACCAGCTGCTGGTGCAGCTGGCCGCACGCGGAGGCGATTTCGTCGGGCTGAATCCGCTGCATGCGCTCTATCCCGCCAGCGCCGATTTCGCCAGTCCTTACAGTCCGTCATCACGCCGCTGGCTGAACATCATCTATATCGATGTCAGCCAGGTGGCCGATTTTCAGCAAAGCGCGGCGGCACAGAAGTGGTGGAAAAGTGCCAGAACGCAGAAGGCGCTGGCCAAAGCCCGCGAGGCGGAGCATGTCGATTACGCAGCGGTGATGGCGCTGAAGCTCGCCGCACTGCGCCACGCCTGGGCACACTTTCAGGCCCGTGACCGCGCCAGCGACGAGCAGCAATCCTGGGCTGAGTTTGTGCGTGAAGGCGGTGACAGCCTGCGTTATCAGGCGGCCTACGACGGCATACAGCAGGCCCGACGGGCTGAGAATGCAAAACAGTGGGGCTGGCCCGCGTGGCCGGAAGGGTGGCGCAACAGTCAGCAGCCGGAGGTGCAGCAGTGGTGTAAGGAGCACGAAGAGGAGATCGCCTTCTGGCAGTGGCTGCAATGGCTGGCGCAGCAGCAGTTTTCAGGCTGCTGGGCGCACAGCCAGGCGCTGGGTATGAGCGTGGGTCTCTACCGTGACCTGGCGGTTGGCGTGGCGGAAGGCAGCGCCGAAACCTGGCACGACCCGGAGCTCTACCGCCTTAAAGCCTCTGTCGGCGCACCGCCCGACCGCCTCGGTCCGCTGGGGCAGAACTGGGGCCTGCCGCCAATGGACCCGCATGTGATGCAGGCGCGCGGCTATCAGCCCTTTATCGACATGCTGCGAGCCAACATGCGTGACTGCGGTGCATTGCGCATCGATCATGTGATGTCGCTGCTGCGTCTGTGGTGGGTGCCCGCCGGAGAGACGGCGGATAAAGGCGCTTATGTCGCCTATCCGGTCGACGATCTGCTGGGGATTCTGGCGCTGGAGAGCCACCGGCTGCGCTGCATGGTGATTGGCGAAGATCTGGGCACCGTGCCGGAGGCGATAGTCAGCCTGCTGCGCAAAAGCGGCGTCTTTTCATGGAAGGTGCTCTGGTTCGAGCAGGAGAAAGATCAGCGCTATCGCGCGCCGCAGGACTATCCGCGTCAGTCGATTGCCAGCGCCAGCACGCACGATCTGCCCACCCTCACCGGTTTCTGGGAGCAGGGCGACCTGGCGCTGGGCGAGAAACTGGGCCTCTATCCGGGCGACGCGGTGAAGGCACTGCATGAGCAGCGGGCGACGCAGAAGCAGGCGCTGCTGGATGCCCTGCATCAGGCGGGGGCTTTGCCGGCTCGCAGTCAGAAAAAGGCGGAGAAGCTGGCGATGACGCCTGCACTGAACCGGGCAATCCACCGTTTTCTGGCCGACACCGACAGTGCGCTGCTGGGGCTGCAACCGGAGGACTGGCTCGGCATGACCACGCCGGTCAACGTGCCGGGCACGGTAGATCAATATCCCAACTGGCGACGTAAGCTGAGCAAAACGCTGGAGGCGATCTTTGCCGACAGGGAAGTGAATGCACTGCTGAAGGTGGTCAGCCAGCAGCGTCAGTCAGGCAGTAAAGAGAAGTAACAAGAGCGCGGCAGTCTGACTGCCGCGCTCTTATCCTGTGCGTTAACATCAGTAGAAGGAGTGTTCGCCGCGCTGATGCTCGGTAATATCCCGCACGCCTTTCAGTTCCGGGAAGGCAGCCAGCAGCTCTTTCTCGATACCATCTTTCAGGGTGACGTCGATCATCGAACAGCCGTTACAGCCGCCGCCAAACTGCAGAATGGCGTAACCGTCATCGGTGATCTCCATCAGTGACACGCGTCCGCCGTGACCGGCCAGCTGTGGGTTGATCTGCGCCTGCAGCAGATACTCCACGCGCTCCACCATCGGCGCATCGTCAGACACCTTCCGCATTTTGGCGTTCGGCGCTTTCAGCGTCAGCTGTGAGCCGAGATTGTCGGTCACGAAGTCGATTTCCGCATCTTCCAGATAAGGTTTGCTCAGTTCATCAACATACGCAGAGAGCTTTTCGAACTTCAGCTCGGTGTCAGTCGCTTCAACGGCATCAGGCGGACAGTAAGAGACGCCGCACTCCGCAGTTGGCGTACCCGGGTTAATCACGAATACGCGAATCTGGGTGCCATCTTCTTGTTTGGATAGCAGTTTAGAAAAATGTTCCTGGGCAGAGTCAGTAATTCGGATCATGTCGATTGCTCAATAGTTGACTAATTTAGTTGGTTATAATACGCCCATCAATGACGCTCTACAAGGTACGGCACAGGCACCAGACCTGCACGCTGGCCGCGCCCTGCGCCAGTAACAGACGACTGATTTCGTCGACCGTACTGCCGGTGGTGATGACGTCATCCAGCAGGGCGATATGGCGACCCTGCACCGCCATTTCAAGGCGGAAGGCATCCCGTAAGTTAGTGCGGCGCTGGCGGGCAGTGAGCTGATGCTGCAACGCTCCCCTTCGCTGGCGGGAGAGGCCGTCACGCCATTCGCACCGCAGCCAGTGCGCCAGCGGGGCGGCCAGCAGGGCGCTCTGGTTGTAGCCACGCCGCCAGCGTCGCCGCCAGTGCAGCGGCACCGGCAGCAGCAGGTCGGGACGCACCACACGACCGTGCCGCCAGACATCCAGCCAGCTTAGCAAAAGCAGCCGCGCCAGCATCACCCTGAGTGCGGTTATGTGAGAAAACTTAAGCTGATTAACCCACTCACTGAATGGCGGGCGATAGTCATTGACGCAGACCAGCGCCTGCCAGGCGGGCGGTTTGCGCTGACAGCGGCCACAGGCGACCCGCGTCGTCCCGGCGGGTAAACCGCAGCGTGGACAGAGCAGGGGCAGCGGCGGTAATTCACGCAGACATAAGCTGCACAGACCGTGACGGGCGATCTGTAACGGCATCTGGCATAGCCAACACAGGGCAGGCATTGCTAGCATAGCGACCTCCTTATCATTTTCGGGATAGTAACTGATGACGTCGCTCTACTGGCACACCTGCGGAGAAGGAAAACGCGATCTTGTGCTGCTGCATGGATGGGGGCTGAATGCCGAAGTCTGGCAAAGCATTATTCCGCGACTCAGCCCGCATTACCGCCTGCATCTGGTCGATCTGCCGGGTTATGGTCGCAGTCAGGATGCGGGTGCCCTGACGCTGACACAGATGGCAGAGGCGCTACTGCCTGCGCTGCCCTCACAGGCGATCGTCATGGGGTGGTCTCTGGGGGGACTGGTGGCAACGCAGCTGGCGCTGACCGCGCCAGACAGATTGGGTGCCCTGATCACCGTTGCGTCGTCGCCCTGTTTCACCGCCACAGAGCACTGGCCCGGCATTAAACCCGAGACGCTGCAGAACTTTCAGCAGATGCTCAGCAACGATTTTCAGCGCACGGTGGAGCGCTTTCTGGCGCTGCAGACGCTGGGCACCGAAACGGCGCGCGCCGATGCACGGCAGCTGAAAGAGGTGGTGCTGTCGCAACCGATGCCGGAAGTGGCGGTGCTGGATAGCGGACTGGAGATTCTGCGTCAGGTCGATCTGCGCAGCGCGTTACCGCAGATCGGGCTGCCGTTCCTGCGTCTCTATGGCGCACTCGATGGGCTGGTGCCGCGCCGGATTGCTGCAGAGATTGATGAAATGTTGCCAGCCTCGCCTTCAGTCGTTATCGACAAGGCAGCACATGCACCTTTTATTTCCCATCCAGACATCTTTTGTCAGCATATTATTAACTTTATCAGTGATTTGCCGGGATAATGAGGCTTTAAGTTGGCAAAATCGCTGGCAGCAGCAATACTTCTCTCTGTGAGCAAGGCCGCTGCAAATTTATGTGATTAGTCACGGAAATGACTATGCCGTTCCATACTGCCTTACGCGTTTAGCGGCTGCTTACATCTCACAATGGATCATGAATGAGGGTAAACATAATGAAGGTTTTTAAATGGGTTGTGGCTTCAATGATGATGGGCGCGATTTCATTTTCTGCGATGGCAGCGAAAGAAGTCACCAAAGAAGAAGTTAAATCAATGAACCTGCAGAAGATTGGCACTGTTAACACCACAGCGGAAACCACCTCGCCAATGGATGCTAAAAAAGTGCTGTCTCAGCTTGCTGACGAGAAAGGCGGTAAATACTACCTGGTGATCGCGGGTCGCGAACACGGTAAATTCAGCGCCACCGCTGAAGTCTACAAGTAATCAGCGTAGCCACATGAACTGCCAGGCATCCAGCTTAACCGGCTGGGTGCCATCCATCTTCTCTCCGCTTATCAGATCCTGCCACATACGTGCCTCAGGTAGCGGTGTCTCCACCGGCCGTCCACTGAGATTAAACACGCAGAGCAATCCTTCATCGCTGTCCGGCGAATGACGTCTGAGCACCAGCAGGGCATTTTCGCTCTCTGAGATCGTCATCGGATTATCGGGATGAAAAGCAGGCTGGCGACGGCGCAGCTGGATCAGCTGACCGAGCCGGGTATAGATCTGCTGACGCAGCCACTCTTCTCCCGCCAGCGCCGCTTCAATCATCTGCAGATCATACTTCTGACGATTAATCGCCCGGTTGTGTCCGGCGGCACGCACCCCATCGTAATCATTTCGCCCGCCCACAATGCTCTGGATATAGATGGCCGGCACGCCAGGGAACACCAGCAGAATGGCATGGGCCAGTAAAAAACGCTTCAGCCGCGTGGCGTCGTCGTCCGCCTCACGGTTTAACGCATCCAGATAGGTGACGTTGATTTCATACGGGCTGGTGGTGCCGTCCGGATTATTTTTGTAGGAGACCAGCGCACCCTCCAGCGCCAGGTCGCGCACCAGCGCCACGATCTCCACCTCCGACAAAATCCCGCGCGCCGGATTCAGGCCGATACCATCGTGGGACGCCAGAAAGTTAAAAAAGGTGGTGTCATTGCTGCTGAGATCCAGCGAGCTGGCCCACTGCCGCAGCGCGCGCGCCGAGCCGGTATGAATCGCATGCAGCACCAGCGGCGGCAGCGAAAACTGATAAACCATCTGCGCCTCATCGTGGCCGTTGCCCAGGTAACTGATGTTGTCCCGATGTGGCACGTTGGTCTCCGTGATAATCACCGTGCCAGGGGCGACCTGGTCGGCAATCGCGCGAAAGAGCTTCACCAGCTGATGGGTTTTTTCCAGGTGAATACAGCGCGTGCCGGGCGTTTTCCACATGTAGCCGACCGCATCGAGCCGCACGTAGTCCGCGCCGCGTATCAGGTAGTCAAGCAGGACCCCGACCATGCGCAGCAGCACCTCAGGATTGGCAAAGTTCAGGTCGATCTGATCGGCGCTGAAGGTGGTCCAGATAAAGCGGGTGTCGCCATCGGCCATCTGAAAAGGGGTCAGCAGCGGCGAGGTTCGCGGACGGGTGACGGCGCTGAGGTCAGTGGCGGGCGGCATGCTGATAAAGAAATCGTCCCAGCCGGGGTCCTGCGCCAGAAAGTGACGGAACCAGGCGCTCCGCGACGACATATGGTTGCAGACAAAATCGAACATCAGCCGGGTTTCCTGATGCAGGCGGGCAACATCCTGCCAGTCACCGCACAGCGGATCAACCTGATGGTAATCAATGACAGAAAAGCCGTCGTCAGACGACCAGGGAAAGAAAGGCAGCAGGTGAACCAGCGGAAAGAGGGATTGCAGATGCTGCTGATAGAAGCGGGAAAAGGTCGTGAGCGTGGGCTTGCCGGTTTCCCGAAACTGATCGGCATAGGTGATGAGCACCACATCCTGCTCGTCCCAGTGCGCCTTGCGCGGCAGCTTGATGGCGTCGCGGGCGGTGGCGATCTCACTCAGCAGGCGCGTCAGGGTAGCCTGGGGAAAGGTGCCGGCATAAATCTTATCAATCAGATCGGTGATCGTTTCCATCGTGAGTTGGATGCCACAGCAGATGTTGTTTTTATGACAGGCGTCTTTTTAGCGTAGCGTTATGGCGGGGATTTTCAACCGGGGAAAGCGGCGGGAACAGGGGGCCAGCGTGCGGCCCCCTGATAAGCTTAGCGTTTTTTACCGAACGCGGCGGCCAGAGCATCACCCATCGCGCTGTTACCCGCAGAGGCGCTGACCGGACGCGCACGGCCTTTCGCGGCAGCCGGACGTTTCTCGTCACGCGGCGCGCCATTTTTCGCGCCGCCACGCGCATTGCCTTCGCCGGGCTGCTCATCGAGACGCATAGTCAGGGCAATACGTTTGCGCTGCAGATCGACTTCCATCACTTTGACTTTGACGATATCACCCGCTTTTACCACCTGATGAGGATCTTCCACAAAGCGGTCAGAGAGTGAAGAGATATGCACCAGGCCATCCTGATGAACGCCGATGTCCACAAACGCCCCGAAGTTAGTGACGTTGGTAACGCTGCCTTCCAGAATCAGGCCCGGCGTCAGGTCGCTCAGCGTCTCGACGCCTTCCGCAAACTGCGCCGTCTTGAACTCAGGACGCGGATCGCGGCCCGGCTTCTCCAGCTCTTTCATGATGTCGGTTACGGTCGGCAGACCAAAACGGTCATCGATGAAATCGCGCGGGCTGAGATTGCGCAGGCTGCCCGCATTACCCATCAGGTCGCTCAGCGCCTGCTCGGTAGCGGCCAGAATGCGCTCGACCACCGGATAGGCTTCCGGGTGGACCGTGGAGGCGTCGAGCGGGTTGTCGCCGTGATTGATACGCAGGAAGCCCGCGCACTGTTCAAAGGCTTTTGGTCCCAGGCGGCTTACTTTCAGCAGCTGCTGGCGGTTGCGGAAGCGGCCATTTTCATCCCGCCAGCCGACAATGTTCTGCGCCATCATGCGCGTCAGGCCCGCGACGCGGGTCAGCAGCGGCACCGAGGCGGTATTCAGATCCACGCCGACGGCGTTCACACAGTCTTCCACCACCGCGTCGAGTTTCTTCGCCAGCTGGCTCTGGCTGACATCATGCTGATACTGACCGACACCGATCGATTTCGGATCGATTTTCACCAGCTCAGCCAGCGGGTCCTGCAGACGTCGGGCAATCGACACCGCGCCGCGCAGAGAGACATCCAGATCCGGAAACTCCTGCGCCGCCAGTTCAGAGGCGGAGTAGACGGACGCGCCCGCCTCACTGACAATCACTTTCTGCGCCGTGACCTGCGGGAACTGCTTCTGCAGATCGAGGAAAAAGCGCTCAGTTTCGCGGGATGCGGTGCCGTTACCAATCGCCACCAGCTCCACCTGATGCTTAACGCAGAGGGCCGCAACGGCGGCGGCGGCTTTCGCGGCCTGACCGGTGTGCGGATAGACGGTATCGGTCGCGACCACCTTGCCGGTGGCATCAACGACAGCGACCTTAACGCCGGTGCGCAGGCCCGGGTCCAGTCCCATGGTGGCCCGCATGCCCGCAGGCGCGGCCATCAGCAGATCGTGCAGGTTACGGGCAAACACGTTGATCGCTTCATCTTCTGCGCGTTCGCGCACCGTGCCCATCAGCTCGGTTTCCAGATGCAGCATCACTTTGATGCGCCATGTCCAGCTCACGACCGCTTTACGCCAGCTGTCTGCCGGGGCGTTGTTCAGGCGCAGGTTCAGGTGTTCCGCAATCAGCGTTTCGCCGTGGCTTTCACGCGGCGCTTCATCAAACTGCGGGTCGGCATTCAGCGAGAGTTGCAGAACGCCTTCGTTGCGGCCGCGCAGCATCGCCAGTGCACGGTGTGACGGCACGCTGCTCAGCGCTTCATGGTGGTCAAAGTAGTCACGGAACTTCGCGCCCGCTTCCTCTTTCCCTTCCACCACGCGCGACACCAGGTGAGCATTTTTCCACAGATAGTTACGCACTTTCGCCAGCAGCGCCGCATCTTCAGCGAAACGCTCCATCAGAATGTAGCGGGCGCCATCCAGCGCGGCACGCACGTCAGCCACCCCTTTGTCGGCATCGACATATTGTGCAGCCAGCTGCTCAGGGGTGTGAGACGGATCCTGCCACAGGGTGTCCGCCAGCGGCTCAAGACCCGCTTCAATCGCGATCTGTCCACGCGTACGGCGCTTCTGTTTGTAGGGCAGGTAGAGGTCTTCCAGCTCGGTTTTGCTGAGGGTGGTGTTGATCGCGCGGGCGAGGTCGTCGGTGAGTTTTCCCTGCTCGTCAATCGACTTCAGAATCGACTGGCGTCGCTCTTCAAGTTCACGCAGATAGCTGAGGCGGGTTTCCAGCTGGCGCAGTTGGGTATCATCCAGTCCGCCGGTGACCTCTTTACGATAGCGTGCGATAAACGGCACGGTATTCCCTTCATCCAGCAGGCGAACGGCGGCGTCAACCTGTTCGGGACGCGCCTGCAGCTCACTGGCTATTATCTGGCTCAGAACGTTCATCATCAGGACTGTCTTGCTTTCCGGGTTGAGAAATAGCGGACAGTTATACGGATTGATGGTCAAAATTGCCAGAGACGCGGGCGGCTTTCAGCCATAATCTGAAACGTTATTGCGGGTAATCAATCGCGTTGACAT
Source organism: Pantoea sp. M_10 (assembly GCF_008631515.1). Classification (NCBI taxonomy): domain Bacteria; kingdom Pseudomonadati; phylum Pseudomonadota; class Gammaproteobacteria; order Enterobacterales; family Erwiniaceae; genus Pantoea; species Pantoea sp. M_10. Next base: position 180,496 of record NZ_VWUL01000007.1, read on the forward strand.
ACCAGAGCGCCGGACCCACTGGCGTCTCGACGGTGGCAGCATCGCCCACCTCTTTTTTCAGCAGCGCCCGCGCCATCGGCGAGTCGATGGAGATGTAATCCTTGCGGCCAAAAATCTCATCGTAGCCCACGATGCGAAAGCGTTTGAGGTCGCCCGCATCGTTTTCAATTTCCACCCAGGCACCGAAGAAGACTTTGCCATCCTGCTGAGGCGAGTAGTCAACGATGCGCAGCTGCTCAAGACTTTTGGTCAGGTAGCGAACGCGACGGTCAATTTCCCGCAGCCGTTTCTTGTTGTACTGATAGTCGGCATTTTCACTGCGATCGCCAAGGCTGGCAGCCCAGGTCACCTTTTTGGTCACTTCCGGTCGCTCTTCACGCCAGAGGTAGTCGAGTTCCGCTTTCAGCTTATCGAAGCCTTCGCGGGTAATCAGTCGGGTTTTCATGCTAATCCGGCCAGCCAAATCAAAAGAGAAACAGTGTAAGGCAAACAGGGCGCGGCAAAAAAGAGTCGGGGAAGGGGTTTTTAAAGCTAAAAACCCGCGTTGACTTCCCCGGCGGCGAAAGGGGTGCTGCTGAAGCGTAATCTGGAGCCAGTCACAGGACGCTGGCCAATAAAACAGACTTATTTTCCGGCGTGAGTCGCCGTGGTGGTCGAGGTGCCGGTGCCATGTCCGTCACCGCCGCCGCCGCCCATGGTCGCCAGCGCAACGCCCAGCAGGGCTGCGACTGCGCCAACGCCAATGGCGTCAGAGTTACCTTTAGCGGTTGAGGTTGCCGCTGCACCGGCCGCTTCACCGGTCGCTGTGGCAGCATAACCTGGGCTAACGCTGCCTAATGCCAGCGCGCTCAGCAGTAAAATCGTTTTTTTCATTGTGTAATCCCCGTTGAGACGTCGAATGGTGCCTGAGCAGTCTGGTTGAAAACGGAGAAGGCGAAAAGTTGGCTTTACTGATTGATTTATCGGACTTTAATTTCAACTGGCCTTGCTGTGAGAAGCACTGAAATTAATCCGAGATGAGGATGGCGTCCCGGGCGCTTTTGCTGGAATATTATGCTGTCTGAATGCGGGCAGGGTAGATTATCTGGAGCTTATCCATAATGATGACTCCGTTTTAAGCCAAATTAACTGCTAAGCCGCTGAATTTCTTAATCGAATAAATGCCGGTCCGCTTCTGACGCCAGCGATTCTGAGAAACAGGGCCGTTTTTTCAGATTTGCCGTATCCTGCCCTGTCGCCGGTAAAAAGGGTGAGCCTGGCCCCGAAATTGGCCCGAAATTAAATATAAGCTCCTGTTTAATATGCTTTGTAACAATTTTGGCTAGAATATAAACCATTAATGACTGTCACTATAAGGCATCTTTTTTTAACAATGTTGGCTCAGGCAATAGCGCCTTTGGGAGTTGAAAATGCAAGAGAACTACAAAATTCTGGTCGTCGATGATGATATGCGTCTGCGTGCTCTGCTTGAACGCTATCTCACCGAGCAGGGCTTTCAGGTGCGCAGTGTCGCTAATGCCGAGCAGATGGATCGTCTGTTAACCCGTGAATCCTTTCATCTGATGGTGCTCGACCTGATGCTGCCAGGTGAAGATGGCCTCTCTATCTGCCGTCGTCTGCGCAGTCAGAGCAACCCGATGCCTATCATTATGGTGACGGCCAAGGGTGAAGAGGTCGATCGTATCGTCGGGCTGGAGATCGGCGCGGACGACTACATTCCTAAACCCTTTAACCCGCGCGAACTGCTGGCGCGTATCCGCGCGGTGCTGCGTCGTCAGGCCAATGAACTGCCCGGCGCACCGTCGCAGGAAGAGGCGATTATCGCCTTTGGTAAATTCAAACTTAACCTCGGCACCCGCGAGATGTTCCGTGAAGATGAGCCGATGCCGCTGACCAGCGGTGAGTTCGCCGTGCTGAAAGCCCTGGTGAGCCACCCGCGTGAGCCGCTGTCGCGCGACAAGCTGATGAACCTGGCGCGTGGCCGTGAATACAGCGCCATGGAGCGTTCGATTGACGTTCAGATCTCCCGCCTGCGTCGCATGGTGGAAGAGGACCCGGCACATCCACGCTACATTCAGACCGTCTGGGGTCTGGGCTACGTCTTCGTGCCGGACGGCAGTAAAGCATGAGGCGACTGCGCTTCTCGCCACGCAGTTCGTTTGCGCGCACCCTGCTGCTGATCGTGACCCTGCTGTTTGTCAGCCTGGTCACGACCTATCTGGTGGTGCTGAACTTTGCCATCCTTCCCAGCCTGCAGCAGTTCAATAAGGTGCTGGCATACGAAGTACGTATGCTGATGACCGACCGGCTGCAGCTGGAGGATGGTACGCAGCTGGAAGTGCCTCCGGCGTTTCGCCGGGAAATCTACCGCGAACTGGGGATCTCGCTCTACACCAATGCAGCAGCAGAGGAGAGCGGATTGCGTTGGGCGCAGCATTATGAATTCCTGAGTGAACAGATGGGGCAGCAGCTGGGCGGGCCCACCGATGTGCGGGTCGAGGTCAACAAAAACTCGCCTGTGGTCTGGCTGAAAACCTGGCTGTCGCCTGATATCTGGGTGCGGGTGCCCCTGACGGAAATCCATCAGGGCGACTTCTCGCCGCTGTTCCGCTATACCCTGGCGATAATGCTGCTGGCGATTGGCGGCGCCTGGCTGTTTATCCGCATCCAGAACCGGCCGCTGGTGGATCTGGAGCACGCCGCTCTGCAGGTCGGGCGCGGGATTATTCCGCCGCCGCTGCGCGAGTATGGCGCGTCCGAGGTTCGCTCGGTGACCCGGGCCTTTAACCAGATGGCGGCCGGGGTAAAACAGCTGGCGGATGACCGCACGCTGCTCATGGCGGGGGTCAGTCACGACCTGCGCACGCCGCTGACCCGTATTCGTCTCGCCACCGAGATGATGAGCGAGCAGGATGGCTATCTGGCCGAATCGATTAACAAAGATATCGAAGAGTGCAACGCCATCATCGAACAGTTCATCGACTACCTGCGCACCGGTCAGGAGATGCAGACCGAGCGCGCCGACCTGAACAGCGTGCTGGGCGAGGTGGTGGCCGCAGAGAGTGGCTACGAACGTGAGATCGAAAATGCGGTGATGCCGGAAGAGTTAATGCTGGATATCAACCCGCTGTCGATCAAACGCGCACTGGCTAACCTGGTGGTCAACGCCGCGCGATACGGCAATGGCTGGATTAAAGTCAGCAGCGGACGGGAACTGCATCGCGCCTGGTTTCAGGTGGAAGATGACGGGCCGGGTATTAAGCCCGATCAACTGGCGCATCTCTTCCAGCCGTTTGTGCGCGGCGACAGTGCCCGCAGCACCAGCGGAACCGGTCTCGGCCTGGCGATTGTACAGCGTATTATTGATGCGCATCAGGGGTCGCTGGAGATTGGCGAGAGCGAGCGCGGGGGATTGCGTATTCGCGCCTGGTTGCCGTTAACGGAAAATATGGCGCTGAGCCATAACAACGGCAGCAACAGCGTCTCAGGCGGATAAAACCGGCGCGGCAGGAGGACTGCCGCGCCCGTTCCGTCAGCGTTGCGGGCCCGCTTTTACCAGCGCCGCACCGGCTGCGTTATCGGTGTACTTATCGAAGTTATCAATAAAGCGCTGCGCCAGACCTTCGGCGGCGGCGGTCCACTTCTCTTCACTCTCCCAGCTGCGACGCGGATCGAGCGTCTCACTGTCCAGCTCACCCAGTGTCACCGGCATCTGCAGATTGAAGATCGGCAGGGTTTCTACCGGCGCATTATCCAGTTCACCCGCCAGGATCGCGTTGATGATGGCACGGGTATTTTTCAGCGAGATGCGCTTGCCGCTGCCGTTCCAGCCGGTATTGACCAGATACGCCTGCGCACCGGACGCCTCCATCCGCTTCACCAGCACTTCGGCATACTGCGTCGGGTGCAGCGTCAGGAATGCGGCACCAAAACAGGCAGAGAAGGTCGGTGTTGGCTCAGTCACGCCACGCTCGGTTCCGGCCAGTTTGGCGGTAAAACCGGACAGGAAATGATACTGCGTCTGCTCCGGCGTCAGACGGGAAACCGGTGGCAGCACCCCAAACGCATCGGCGGTCAGGAAAATCACCTTCTTCGCATGGCCCGCTTTTGAGACCGGCTGCACGATGTTGTCGATGTGATTGATCGGGTAAGAGACGCGGGTGTTTTCGGTTTTGCTGCCGTCGGCGTAATCCACGCTGCCATCTTCGCGTACCACCACATTCTCCAGCAGCGCATTACGGCGAATGGCGCGGTAGATCTCCGGCTCAGCCTGCTCTGAGAGGTTGATGGTTTTGGCGTAGCAGCCGCCCTCGAAGTTAAACACGCCGTCATCGTCCCAGCCATGTTCATCATCGCCAATCAGCTGGCGATCAGGATCGGTCGAGAGGGTGGTTTTCCCGGTGCCCGACAGGCCAAAGAAGACCGCCACGTCGCCCGCTTTGCCAACGTTAGCAGAGCAGTGCATCGAAGCGATGCCTTTCAGCGGCAGCAGGTAGTTCATGATGGCGAACAGACCTTTCTTCATCTCGCCGCCGTACCAGGTGCCGCCAATCAGCTGCATGCGTTCCGTCAGGTTGAAGGCGACAAAGTTCTCAGAGTGCAGACCCTGCGCCTGCCAGTCCGGGTTGGTGCATTTCGCGCCGTTCATCACCACAAAATCGGGCGTGAAGTCGGCCAGCTCAGCGTCGGTCGGCTGGATGAACATATTTTTGACGAAGTGGGCCTGCCAGGCCACTTCGGTGACGAAACGCACGCTCAGACGGGAGTCAGCATTGGCACCGCAGAAGGCATCCACGACAAACAGGCGCTTGCCGGAGAGCTGCCGGGTGACGCAGCTTTTCAGCGCGTTCCAGGTCTCCTGCGACAGGGGCTGGTTGTCATTTTTGCCGGTGCCCTGGTCGTTCCACCACAGGGTATCGCGCGTGGTGTCGTCACGCACAATGTACTTATCCTTTGGCGATCGCCCGGTGAAAATCCCGGTGTCTACTGCAATCGCACCGCTCTGCGTCAGGGTGCCACGTGCAAAACCTTCGAGGTCCGGGCGCGTCTCTTCCTGAAAGAGCGTGTCGTAATCAGGGTTGTAAACCACTTCCGTGGTATCCACGATGCCCAAAGCGGCAAGGTCTTGCGAGGTCAGGCCGTTAACGCGCATTTTACTGCTCCTTAAATCGGTGTCTGTTCTGCAAAGCAGAGATAGGTTGGGATCGTACGGCCGGCTGTTGCACTGATGCGACGACGCACTGAAAAGTCACAGCGCGTCGTCACCTCAGCCTGCAGGCACAACCAGGCTTATCAGGGCTTCTGCCTCTGCCTTCCGGGCGGCTGCACGATCGCGCGCAGTTTACTCTTCTGCGTTGAGGGAAAAAGGGCAGCGATCTAAAAATGCGACTCAGGGCGCGTTAAGGCTATGTTTCGAACGTTTTAAAGATGTTATGAAAGTAAAAAAAGATAATTTGTCTGAGAAATTATGGGGATAGGAGGGGGAGAGGAAAACGGGGCGGCAGACGCCGCCCGGTGAATCAGTGCAGACGCTCGTCATTCCCGTGAGAATGGCTGCGAATCGCCGCGATATCGACTGCGTCAAACACGTAGTCTGAACCACAGTAATCGCAGTGCATGTCAATTTTGCCATCTTCCGCGATGATCTCATCCACCTCTTCCTTCGGCAGCGTGGTCAGCACTTCACCACAGCGTTCACGCGAACAGGTGCATTTGTAGATGACCGGCTGCGGATCATAGAGGGTGACCTCTTCCTGATGGTAGAGACGCCACAGCACCTCATTGGCCGGCAGGGTGATCAGCTCGTCGGTCTTGATGGTTTCCGTCAGGGTCGCCAGGTGGTCGAACGCCTCTTTCTCTGTCTCCTGTGCCGGCAGAACCTGCAGCAGGATACCGGCGGCACCCTGGTCGCTGGTGCGGATAAACAGCCGCGTAGGCAGCTGCTCAGAACGCATGAAGTAATCTTCCAGGCATTCCGCCAGCGTTTCACCTTCCAGTCCCACCACGCCCTGATAGCGTTCACCTTTTTCAGGGGAGATGGTGATCACCAGGTAGCCGTTGCCCACCATGCTTTTCAGGGTGCTGTCGGCCGGGATGTCGCCTTTAATGCGCGCCACGCCACGCAGCTCCTGATTGTTGTTGCCGTTGATCACCGCCAGAGAGAGCGGACCGTCACCCTGCAGCTGCACGGTAATTTCACCGTCAAACTTCAGCGTGGCGGTCAGCAGGCTGGTGGCGACCAGCATCTCACCCAGCAGCGTCTTAACCGGAGCCGGATAGTCGTGGTTCTTCACGGTTTCACGCCAGGTGTCGGAGACGTTCACCAGCTCGCCGCGCACAGCGGCATTTTCAAACAGATAACGGTGCAGTTGATCCTGGACTGACATATTTTTTCTCTCACTGGAACGGGGCGATGGCGCGTCCGCGAAGACGGCATTACTCATCGCCCGATAATTTAAACTTCATCAAATCGCGACGCTCTTTTTTGTCAGGTCGCCGATCGGGATGGGGCATAGTCAGCGCATTCAGTTTGCGTGCCTGCGCCATTTTTTCGCGTTTCTCGATACTGGCATCGGTTTCGCGGTAGAGCTGCTGTGCCTCGCTGGCGGGGCGGCGCTGAGCGCTGATATTCGCCACCACCACGGTACGTTCATCGTTGCCCTGACGCACGGTCAGTTCCGCATTCAGCTCGACGATCTTGCCGGGTTTACTGCGCTGACCGTTGTAGTGCACTTTGCCGCCTTCAATCATCTCCCGCGCAATCGCCCGGGTTTTGTAAAAGCGCGCCGCCCACAGCCATTTGTCGAGGCGAACCTCTTCGCTGCTTTTCTCTTTCATTGCTGCTCCTGACTCAGATCAGCGTCCGGTAGTCGCCGGTGGCGCGGTGACGCTGAAAGATTTGCTCAGGACGACCCGAATCGGGATTTTTTACGCCTAAGCACCAGCCGATGCCCCATGACGCCGCAGCATCCAGAATCACTTCGCTGTCGTCGATAAACAGCGTGCGCGGCGCAGAAAAGCCGGTGTGCTGTTGTACCGCCTGCCACAGACGCGGGTCTTCTTTCGGATACCCAAAGGTATGGGTAGAAAGTAATAAATCAAGGTGTGGCGCTAAACCTGTCTGCGCCAGTTTGACGTCGAGATTATAGGGATGCGCGTTGGTCAGCAGGATGGTGCGCTTGCCAGCGCGACGCAGCGCCTGCAAAAAGGGCAGGGTATCGTCACGCAGTGCGACCCGGCTGCGCATCGCCCAGGTCATGGCACGGATGTCCAGCCCCAGCGCCTCTGCCCAGTAATCCAGACAATACCAGTTTAGCGTATGGGCGACGGCCTGATACTTTTCCGTGATGATCCGGTCAGCGTCAGCCAGGGTGATACCGCGCTGCTGGCTGAGCACCGCGGGCACATGCTCCAGCCAGAAATGACGATCAAACGCCAGATCCAGCAGCGTGCCATCCATGTCGAGCAGCACGGTGTCAATTTCAGACCAGTTGAGCATCGTGGCTCTCACCCTGTAAAAAAACCGGGCGACAGGGTAGCACAGAAGGGCAGGGCTCAGAATATCGAGCGCACGCTCTGCAAAGTGCTGAGGTTATGGTTGAAACACTTGTCGTAATAGAGCTGGATGTCGATCATGCGCTGGCGATTACGGTGCATGCGGCGCAGGGCCAGCAGTCCGTTGATCACGCCGCAGGCCAGCAGCACCATCAGCAGCAGTACGGTGCCGAGATAGCGCCACTGCGCCATGGCATCGGGTTCATTGTGCAGCGCGATGTGACGCGTGCCGTTGGCATCGGTGGTGATGCTGGTGATGATGCCGCTGGCGCTGAAAGGCGTATGCAGCAGCATGGCGGAGATGCGCTGCAGCTCATGCCACTGAGCGGGCGGATCGAGATCGAACAGTGACACGGCAGGCTGAGGCTGACTGACCAGCTGGCGACCCTCGTCACTGACGATCAGGAATCCTCCCGGCGGCGGGCTATTGAGGTTTTCAGCCGCACGGCGGGTTTCACGGAAAAAGAAGGTCGAGGTGGCGGTATTCACCAGGTTCTCCAGCGCTTCCGCACTGACCGGTCGCAGCAGCACGTTCATGCCGTTTAGCTGGCCGGAGTCGGCGCGGCGCATCAGCGCCTCCCAGTCTTTGGCGTTGCCCAGGTTTACCAGCGCGTTTTTCAGGCGCACGCAATCCTGCGGCTGATTACAGAGATCCTGGGTCTTCATGACCAGATCGGAGAAGTCATCCAGCAGAATCATCCCGGACTTCTGGATCGCTGACGCCAGCTGCGGGTTCAGTTTGGGATCGGTATTGGTTTCCGGGTGCAGCTGCCGGGTCGTGGTATCCAGCAGGGCGGCGGCTTTATCAATAATGTCAGATTGCGGCTGCGGCAACGGCTTCGCGTTATTCCAGTAGATGGCCGAGCAGTCGAACGGCATAAAGGCGTAACTCCGGTTGCTCTGGTAGTTATCCGGCACTGAACACATGCCGGTACCGCTCACCTTCAGGCTGTCGCCAATATTCAGGGCCACGCTGCTGAGTTTATCGACGCTGTTGACCTCCAGGCTGTCGGTGCCTCTGGCCCAGGCGAGACTGAGCTTAATCGGCATCCCGAGCGGAATCCAGGTGACCAGCAGGGTCAGCACCAGCAGCGAGCCGCAGGCCAGCACCACATTTTTCCGCCAGCGCTGAATCGGGAAATTTTTGACCTCATCCTGCAGGGATAAAAAGCGGCCCTGACGCACCACCTGACGATTAAGGTAGATCTCCACATCGGTCACCTGACCGAGGTCGTGCGCGACATAGGGCTGCCAGTGCGCCGGATAGGCGAGATCGATAATTCCCAGCGTGATGTTGCTCTGCTCCTGGTTCGATTCGCTGAACAGGCCCCAGCGCTTCGGCGCGCCGCGCAGGCAGTGGATGTCACGCAGGCCGCGCTCACCCGGAATGCGATAGAGCAGCCACAGGCTGGCTGCGATCATTCCCGCACCGGCCAGCACCAGCCAGATCATCAGAGTCGTGGGCACCAGCAGGCTGAAGAAGAACAGTAAGAAGGCAAGCGAGATGATCACCCCTTCACGCGTGCCGTCTGGCCGCGACAGGCGATACTCTTCCGGGGTCTCTTTACGCACCTGCAGCAGTTCAACGTTTTCCGTTTCTGCTTTGCGGATCGAGGCGTTGGTCGACACCGGACGCATCAGCGTCGGCAGGGACTGCTGATCCACCGCGTAATCCACCAGCGAATGGCCGTTGAGCGAAATCACCAGCGGAATGGATTGGGTGCGGATTAACTCGACGTAGTTTTCGTCGGTGATGTACTGCTCCCACAGCGGCGGCAGATGAACTTCGACTTCATCCAGATAGTAACGCCATTTATGGGGATCGTCCGTTGAGAGGCCGTAGCGGGTAATGGCGCGGGTCACCGGATAGACGTTGTTGCTCTGCGCGGTCAGAGTCAGGCGTTCAGACGCGCTGCGCTTGTCGGTCGTCACGGCGGTGCGGGGCTGTTTTGCCAGTGCGGCGACATATTTGTCTACCGCCTCGCGCTCCTGAGGGGAAAGCTTACGGCAGGGCGGACTGATAAATGGCAGCGGTTTCGCCAACGGCGGACGATGCCGCATAGCGTACCAGAACCCAATACCTGCCAGGATTGAACAGGTCAGCACTATGGCCAGGATCATAAAGATTGTGCTCATGCTCTGCTCAATTCAGCCAAAATGCTGCCTTCACTTTAAACGTACGCTCCGGGGATGCTCACTTCTGAAGAGGCATTCCGGAAGATTATATAATCCTGAGGAGTCAGACACCCGATTAAATAGTGCCAAGGAATATCTGATTAGCATTTATTAAACCCTGCCTTGTCCGAATGGTAACCGGCTCAGACTGGATTAAATATCGGTATTATCTGAAACTTATCGCAGCATATTGACTAATGCAAATTTAGTCTTAACTGATAACCAAAGGCTGTTATTCAATTGCCGGAATCTATGTAACGATATCGTTATGGTGAGACTGTCGCACAATTGCCTGGGGTTAGGTATGCTAATTCGTTCCTGATAGCCGGCGCAGAAACTTTTGAGGCTGATATGAAAATTCCAAAAAAACCTGACATCCTCAATATCACCGCCGTGGCGCGTTCGCGGCTGTTTACCGTTGAATCGGTCGATCTCGCCTTCAGTAATGGGGCGCGTCGCGTCTATGAGCGGATGAAGCCGTCAGAACGTGAAGCGGTCATGATTGTGCCCATTATTGATGACCATCTGATCCTGATTCAGGAGTATGCCGTCGGACTGGAAACCTATGAACTCGGGTTTCCCAAAGGGCTGATCGATGCGGGCGAAACCGTGAATGAGGCGGCGGTGCGTGAACTGAAAGAAGAGGTCGGTTTTGGGGCTGAGCACCTCACGCCGCTGGGCAAGCTCACGATGGCCCCCTCCTACTTTTCCAGCAAAATGAACATCGTGGTGGCAGAAGGCCTCTATCCCGATAAGCTGGAAGGTGACGAGCCGGAGCCGCTGATTGTTCACCGCTGGCCGCTGAGCGATATGCTGTCGCTGCTGGAGGAACCCGATTTTCGCGAGGCACGCAACGTCAGTGCGCTCTTTATGGCGCGCGAATGGCTGGTGAAGCAGGGGCGTCTGCGCTACTGAATAAAAAAGGCCGACTGATGTCGGCCTTTTAACAGGTTAAGTGTGCGGGTCACATCAGAACAGCTCGTGACTCTCGCCGTTGTCCATAATGGTGGTGCCCACATCATGAACGGAATACTCGGTCGGCTGGGTGCCGTTGATGAAGTACTCCTGACGCGTATTGCCTCCGCCATTTGCCAGCTTGCCGGTGCTGCGGTCAATCGTGACTGTGACCACGCCATCCGGCGGCGTTAACGGCTGCACCGGTACCCCCTCCAGCGCACTCTTCATATATTCATCCCATGCCGGTTGCGCACTCTTAGCGCCGCCCTCATAGCCTGAAATCTGATCGGGAATCGCGCCGGAAAGGGTGCTGCGGCCTAAATTGCGGCGCGCATCATCGAAACCGATCCAGACGGAGGTCACGACGCCAGGGCCATAACCCGAGAACCAGGCATCTTTCGAGCTGTTCGTGGTACCGGTTTTCCCGCCAATATCATTACGCTTCAGATCACGCCCGGCACGCCAGCCGGTTCCCATCCAGCCCGGTTCACCGAAGATGTTGCTGTTCAGTGCGCTCCTGATGAGGAAGCTGAGCGGGGTGTTGATAACATGCGGGGCATATTGCTGTTCGCCCTGCTGTGCCTGGGCCGGAACCTGCTCCAGTGCAGGCTGTGGCACCGCCTGGTTCTGATTGCTGTCTGACGCGGCCACGTTCTCAACGCTCTCTTCGTTCAGCGCCAGCGCTTTCTTCGTTTCGCCGTAGATCACCGGCAGATTGCACTGCGGACAGGCGATCTTCGGTTTCTCTTCAAAGACAATGCCGCCCTGTTCATTCTCAATCCGGGTGATGAAGTACGGGTCAATCAGGAAGCCGCCATTCGCCATCACGGAGTAGCCGCGCACCACCTGTAACGGGGTGAACGAGGCCGCCCCCAGGGCCAGCGACTCGGTGTGAATAATGTTCTGCGCCGGGAATCCAAAGCGCTGCAGATACTCTGCGGCATAATCCACGCCCATGGCGCGCATCGCACGCACCATCACCACGTTTTTCGACTGGCCAAGTCCCTGACGCAGGCGAATCGGCCCATCGTAGGTGGGCGGTGAGTTTTTCGGACGCCAGTCGGCACCCGCACCGGCATCCCAGCGTGAAATCGGCACATCGTTCAGGATCGACGCCAGCGTCAGTCCGCGATCCATCGCGGCGGTGTAGAGGAACGGCTTGATGTTAGAGCCGACCTGGCGCAGTGCCTGGGTTGCACGGTTAAACATGCTCTGGTTAAAGGCGAAGCCGCCTACCAGCGCCCGCACCGCACCGTCATTCGGATCCAGTGAGACCAGCGCCGAGTTCACATCCGGGACCTGGCCCAGCCACCACGCATCACCCACTTTGCGCACCCAGATCTGCTGGCCTGGCTGCAGCACCTGCGTCACGCTTTTCGGCGTCGGGCCCTGCACGGTGTCAGACTTATAAGGACGCGCCCAGCGCACACCCGCTAAGGCCAGCGACACATTGCTGCCATCTTTCATCATCACGGTTGCTTCATCACTGCGTGCTTCCGTGACCACCGCCGGATAGAGCGGGCCATAGACCGGCAACGCACTCAGCGCTTTCTCGATCTTAGTCTGATCCCAGGCGGGCTCGCCCACTCGCCACAGCACGCTGGTCGGACCGCGATAGCCATGACGCATATCGTAGGCGATGACGTTGTTACGCACCGAAGTCTGAGCCGCTTCCTGCAGGCGACGGGTCACGGTGGTGTAAACCTTATAGCCGTCGGTGTAGGCGTTGTCGCCGTAGCGCTTCACCATCTCCTGGCGCACCATCTCGCTGAGATAAGGGGCAGAGAAGGCGATTTCCGGGCCATGATACTTCGCCACCAGCGGCGTATTGCGTGCCTCATCATACTGCTGCTGCGTGATGTAGTGCTGATCCAGCATACGCGCCAGCACCACATTGCGACGCGACAGGGCGCGGCTCGGCGAGTAGAGCGGGTTAAAGGTGGACGGCGCTTTCGGCAGACCGGCAATCATCGCCATTTCACTCAGCGACAGCTGGTCAACCGGCTTACCAAAATAGACCTGCGAAGCAGCACCGATGCCGTAAGCCCGGTAGCCGAGGTAGATCTTATTCAGGTAGAGCTCAAGAATTTCATCCTTATTGAGTAACTGCTCAATGCGGATTGCCAGAAACGCTTCCTTTATTTTACGCATCAGGGTGCGTTCCGGACTCAGGAAGAAGTTACGGGCCAGCTGCTGAGTGATGGTACTTGCCCCCTGGGAGGCGTGACCGGAGACCAGCGCAATGCTGGCCGCACGGAAAATCCCCACCGGGTCCACACCGTGGTGCTCATAAAAACGGCTGTCTTCGGTTGCAATAAACGCTTTCACCATCACAGGTGGCACTTGCTGCAGGGTCAAAGGAATACGGCGCATTTCGCCATACTGGGCGATCAGATCGCCATCGGCGCTGTAAACCTGCATAGGGGTTTGCAGACGCACATCTTTCAGCGTGTTGACGTCAGGCAGCTGTGGCTCGATGTACTTGTACAAGCCATAAATCGAGCCAGCTCCCAACAGGATGCAACACACTGTAAGGATCAATAAATACTTTACGAACTTCACCTGGAGTTTCCCATCTATTGTCGTTTGAGCAGTTTATAAACAACCGCGCGGTAGTATAAAGGCAAGCCAGACGCTTTGATATGTCCATTTTCCCGGACGATAAGGAGATCGCGCGCATGGCTTTTCATACCTGGCAAATCGGGCTGGATATTCAGAACAGGCAGATGTGTGGCCTGGCCCTCCAGCGTCGTCGTGATGGCTGGCAGCTACGCCACTGGTGGCTGCAACGGCTGCCGCAAGATACGTTAAGAAACGGCGTGCTGCAATCTTCGCCTGAATTACAGGCGGTCCTGACAGCCTGGCGTCAGCAGTTGCCGCGCCGTTACTCGCTGAGGGTCGGGTTCCCCGCCCGGCTGGTGCTGCAGCGGCCGCTTCCGCTGCCCGCACAGTCACTCAGAGAGCCTGCGCTGGGGCACTACGTGCAGGTGGCCGCGCGTCGTCTCTTTCCGCTGGAGCCTGACACGCTGGCGCTGGACTATCACGAGGAGGCCGGGAGCCGTCAGCTCTGCGTCACGGCGGCCCGGCGGGAGAGTGTTGACCAGTGGATGACGCCCCTGTTACAGGCGGGATTCAGGCCGCAGGTGCTGGAACTGACCACCGACGCGCTGAAGCGGCTGGCCCGGCAGGCGCGGCTGCCGCGCGGCACGGTGCTGGTGCTGCAGCAGGAGGGGCGCTGGCTCTGGAGTGATGCGCAGACCGCAGCGGAGTGTGACGACGCCACCACGCTGGACGCACTGAAACAGCAGGCCTTTCCCCAGGCAACGGCCATCGCCTGGTGTGCCGCCACGCCAGCCGCGCTGCCCGCTGACGCTGTCGCGTTTTCCCCTTTAGATCTGCTTCGTTATCAGCAGCCCCCGTTGCCCGCGAATCCGGGAGCCTTTGCACTGGCGACCGGGCTGGCGCTGACCAGCGGAGATGAGCCGGCGTGGCGGTAAATCTGCTGCCGTGGCGGCAGCAACGGCGGCAACGGCAGCGACGGCAGAGCCTGCTGGTGCTGGCACTGGTGATGGGCGGTCTGCTGCTGCTGGTGATGCAGCAGGCGTACCGGATCCATGAGGCGCGCCAGCGGATAGCGCAGGAGAGCAGGATGCAGCAGCAGGCGCTGGAGACACTGGCTGCGCGTTTAGCGCAGCAAAAGCAGCTGCTGGAACAGCTCGCGCTTCTGCAAAAACAGCAGGCGAAGCAGCGTGACAAGGCTGCGCAGCTGGCCGGGTGGCAACAGTTCTGGCGCGATCTGCCCGGCATGCTGCCCGATACCGCCTGGCTGATCCGGCTGGAGAAGCATGATAACCGCCTGATTCTGGAGGGGCAGGCGCAGGATATGGCAGCAATCCGGCAGTTTCGCCAGCAGCTCGCTACCGCCGCCCTGTTAGGTCAGGTGCAGCAGGGTGGGGTCCGGCGTCAGGCGGATGGCCGCTACCATTTTTCGCTACGGGCGCAGATAGCCGGGGGACGCGATGATTGATCGCTGGTGTCAGATGGCGGCTGTTCCGCGCTACGGCCTGCTGCTCCTTCTCGCGTCGGGTCTGCTTTTGCTTATCTGGCTGCCGGGCTTACGGCCTCAGCAGCAGGCACTGGCCGCTGAACGGGCGGCGCTGTCACAGTTAACCCGAACTCTGCAGCAGCGCCAGCAGCAGTGGCGTCAGCATCCCGCCATCGCGCAGCTGCAGGCGCAGCGGGAGGCGATGCAGCTCGCTCTGACTCGCGCAGCCGCATCGGAGGGGGCTATCGACGATATTCTGGCGGGCCGCCCTCACCAGCTGGAGGCGTGGCAGCCGGATGGCCCCGCCCGCCTGCTGACGCTGCATCTGCCCTGGCAGGCGTTCCGGACACTCTTTGCTGAATTTGCCCAGGCCTCTGCGCCATTGCCTGTGCATTTCCTGCTGCTGGCGCAGCCGCACGACCTGGAGGCGCAACTCTGGCTGGAGCCAGCCGATGCGCCATAGCCTGCTGATTCTGCTGTTGTGCTGGGGTGATGTGCTGGCACGCGATCCCTTCCGGCCTGTTGCCGGTTCCCTGTGTCAGGCGGCGGTAGCCCCGCTCACCGGCTGGCGTCTGCAGGGGATTGCCGGGCGGGAAACCCGCTATCAGGCCTGGCTGCTTACCCCGCAGGGAGAGCGCGTCACGGTGGGCAGCGATAAGCCTTTTCCGCTGACGCCCTGGCAACTGGTGGCGATCACCTCCCGCAGCCTCACGCTTGCCGTGCCAGCGAGCTGTCACGCTCAGCGAACCACATTTTATTTAAAAGGATATGCGCATGTTAAGGATAGCGACCCTGCTCCTCATCAGCAGCCTGCGGCCGGTTTACGCCGCTGACGAGGCGCCGCTCAGCCTCGCTTTTGACCACGCACCGGTAGAGCAGATTCTGCAGGCGCTGGCTGACTATCAGCAGGTCAATCTGCTGATCGCGCCTGAGGTTGAGGGGGTGCTATCGATGCGGCTGGATAACCTGCCATGGCGTCAGGCGCTGGCGCTGGTGGCGCGGATGGCAAAACTGACGGTTATTGAGCAGGATAATGTTCTGCTGGTCTATCCGCTGCGCTGGCAGCAGGCACAGGACGCGGCCCGGGAGGCGGAGCGGCAGGCGCAGTTACAGCAGACGCCTTTGCAACAGCGCACGGTCACACTCCGTTATGCCAGCGCCAGCGATGTTCATGCCAGCCTGCTGAGTGAACGCCAGTCACTGATGACGCCGCGTGGCAGCGTGACGGTGGATAAACGCACCAACGCGCTGCTTCTGCGCGATACCGCCGCGGCACTGAAAGAGACGGCGCGCTGGATTCAGGGGCTGGATCGGCCACTGGAGCAGATTGAACTCTCTGCCCATATCGTCACCATCAGTGAGGAGCACCTGCAGGAGCTGGGGGTGCAGTGGGGCATGCTGGCGGGAGATGCAGCAGTGACAGAGAGCCTGCATCATCCCCGGCTCGCTGTTCCGCTGGCGGTAAGTTCACCTGGTATCAGTGCAGGGATGGCGCTGGCGCGTATCGGCGGCGCCCTGCTGGATCTGGAGCTGAGCGCTCTGGAGCAGGAGAACCAGATTGAGATCATCGCCAGTCCGCGCCTCTTCACCTCGCACCAGCAGACCGCCTCGATTAAGCAGGGCACTGAAATTCCCTATGAAGTGTCGGCAGGCAACAGCGGCGCCACCTCGATTGAGTTTAAAGAAGCGGTGCTGGGCATGGAGGTGACGCCCACTATCGCCGGAAACGGCCGCATCCGGCTGAAAATCCATATCAGTCAGAATATGCCCGGGCGCAGCATCCGGACCGGTGACAGCGACATCTTATCCATCGATAAACAGGAAATAGAGACCCAGGTCACGGTCAGCGACGGACAAACGCTGGCCTTAGGCGGCATCTTTCAGCAGCAGCGAAACCGGGGAGAGAACAGGGTGCCGCTGCTGGGAAAGGTGCCGCTGATTGGCGGACTGTTTCGCCAGCAATCGGCGCAGCGCAAAAAAAGAGAGCTGGTTATCTTTATTACGCCGCGATTGGTCAGGGAAGCAGCGCTTACGACGGGATAAAACGGAAAATGAGGCCCTCGGGGTCATCTGCGTTGACGCAGAAGAGGAATTAGCTTACAAGGTTTAGCGATTTTCAATACGGTGTAACCGTCTGAACCGGATAAATCCCGGTTAACAGATCAGACAACTCCTCTGTAAGCAGCGTGGTAAAAGACGCAGCGCTGGCGCGTTACAGTTTCGCGAACACAGGCCAATTCAGAAATGGATGTGCTGAAGGCAATATAATCGGTTGCCAAACAGCCTTGAGTGTTGAGATAATTTTTCATCTGACTCTTGCTAACGCTCATGAGGTCTCAGTTCCTGTCCCGCCAGCAAAAGCTGAACGCGGGGTATCATTAACGAATTCTTAGTAATACCGACAAAATGGCAGAGAAACGCAATATCTTTCTGGTTGGGCCGATGGGTGCCGGCAAAAGCACTATTGGCCGTCAGTTGGCTCAGCAACTCAACATGGAGTTCTTCGATTCCGATCAGGAAATTGAGCGACGCACCGGAGCGGATGTGGGCTGGGTTTTTGATGTCGAAGGCGAAGCTGGCTTTCGCGATCGCGAAGAAAAAATCATTAACGAACTGACCGAGAAGCAAGGCATCGTCCTGGCGACAGGGGGTGGTTCCGTCAAATCCCGGGAAACGCGTAATCGTCTCTCCGCCCGTGGTGTTGTGGTTTATCTTGAAACCACGATCGAGAAGCAACTGGCGCGCACTCAGCGCGATAAAAAACGTCCGTTGCTGCAGGTGGACTCCCCGCCGCGTGAGGTGCTTGAAGCGCTGGCTGGCGAACGTAACCCGCTCTACGAAGAGATCGCCGATGTGACCATTCGTACAGACGACCAAAGTGCGAAAGTCGTGGCGAATCAGATTATCCACATGTTGGAAAAAAGTTGATCCAACGTTCGAAGGCTCTCTGACAGGTATTGAGCATCATGGAGAAGATCACCGTCTCACTGGGGGAACGCAGTTACCCCATCACTATCGCCGCCGGACTGTTTAACGATCCGGCTTCTTTTTGGCCGCTGACCGCGGGCGAAAACGCCATGGTGGTGACCAACCAGACGCTGGCACCGCTCTATCTTGACAGGATAACGGCGCAGCTGACGGCGGCAGGCGTAAAAGTTGATCAGGTGATCTTACCCGATGGCGAACAATACAAGACGCTGGCGGTGATGGATCAGGTTTTTACTGCACTGCTGCAGAAGCCGCACGGTCGTGATACGACGCTGGTTGCCTTAGGCGGCGGCGTCATTGGCGATCTGGCCGGTTTTGCTGCGGCCAGCTATCAGCGTGGTGTGCGCTTTATTCAGGTTCCGACCACCTTACTGTCGCAGGTCGACTCGTCGGTGGGTGGCAAAACCGCGGTGAACCATCCGCTGGGCAAAAACATGATCGGCGCCTTCTATCAGCCTGCCTCGGTGGTGATCGATACCGCCTGTCTGCAGACCCTGCCGGCGCGTGAGCTGGCCTCCGGCCTGGCAGAAGTGATCAAGTATGGCGTTATCCTCGACGGCGCCTTTTTCCAGTGGCTGGAGCAGAATATTGATGCGCTGCTGGCGCTGGATGAACAGGCGCTGGCCTACTGCATTCGTCGCTGCTGTGAGCTGAAAGCAGAGGTGGTGGCGGCTGACGAGCGTGAAAACGGTCAGCGGGCGCTGCTCAATCTGGGGCACACTTTTGGCCATGCGATTGAATCGCATATGGGCTACGGCAACTGGCTGCACGGTGAAGCGATTGCCGCAGGTATGGTGATGGCGGCGCGCACGGCGGAACGGCTGGGGCAGTTCCAGCCGCACGAGACGGAACGCCTCATTGCCCTGTTGCAGCGTGCCGGTTTACCGGTGCATGGCCCACAGGCGATGCGTGCAGAGATGTACCTGCCGCACATGATGCGCGATAAAAAAGTTCTGGCGGGCGAACTGCGGCTGGTTCTGCCGTTGTCGATCGGCCGCTCTGAAGTGCGTGGCGGCGTGGCACATGATATGGTGCTGGCTGCAATTAACGATTGTCAGCAACCCTGAGAATAAGCAGTTGAGTGGTGACGCGGCGCGCAGGGTGCGCAGTGCGGAATGCCGCTTTACGGAGGAGGCAAAATGGATGAGTTTAAACCGGAAGATGAGTTAAAACCTGACGCCAGCGACCGCCGTCCCTCGCGCCCTCGTAAGTCGTCTACCGCAGCCAGAATACCGGTTTCGCGCCAGCGCATCATGATGGGCGTCGGGATTCTGGTTCTGCTGTTACTGGTTCTGGGGATTGGGTCCGCGCTCAACGGCCCTGATGAGAAAAAACCCGCGTCAGCGGGCACTACGCCTGCTGCGGGTGGCAGCACCGGCGGTGAGAAGAACATCGACCTGACCGGCTCCTCTTCCATGTCTGGCGCTCAGAACACGCCGGCCACCACCGACAATAACGCGGCGGCCAGCGGTGAGGCGGCGTCCGGCCAGGCGCGTGACGTCTCAATGCCGCCTGTTGCCTCTACGCCGACCCAGGCTGCACCGGTTGACGCCCCAGCGAATCAGCAGCGCGTCACCTTGCCAGGCGATCTGAACAGTGCGCTGAGCAATCAGCAGCAGCAGGTCGACAGTGCGGCAATGGGCTCGCAGGGCGGCAGCTCACTGCCGACCGCGCCTGCCACCGTCAGCGGCAATGCCGGAACGGCGGCGAATCCCGTTACCGCACCGGTGACGCGTCAGACGCCAGCCCGCTCAAACGCGGCCTCCCGTCCGGCGCACGACACCGCGCACAAAGCGGCGGCGAAGCCGGCAACCCGCGACAGCAAAACACACACGACGCCAGCACGGTCACCCGTCAGTTCTGCGCCCGCTACATCGGCAGCAGGCAGCAGCACGGCCAGCAAATCACTGCCAGGCGGCAGCTACACCCTGCAGCTGAGCGGCGCGTCCAAAGCAGAAAGCCTGAATGCCTGGGCGAAGCAGCAGAATCTGAGCGGCTATCACGTCTACAAAACCACCCGTAATGGTCAGGCGTGGTATGTGCTGGTGAGCGGCTCCTATGCCACACCGGCTGATGCCAAACGCGCTGTCGCCTCGTTGCCTGCAGACGTACGTGCGAAAAACCCGTGGGTAAAACCGGTCAGCCAGGTGAAGAAAGAAGCCAGTCAATAGCGGACAGAGGGCCAGTTTCTGGCCCCGTTTTAAGCGCAGATCTGCTGTCGGTCCAGCCACAGCCTCACAATAAGATGTAATTACCACGACAGCATGAAAAAAAATCGCGCTTTCCTGAAATGGGCAGGGGGAAAATTTCCCTTAGTCGAAGAGATCCATCGCCATCTGCCGCAAGGCGACTGCCTGGTTGAGCCATTTGTTGGCGCGGGTTCGGTGTTTCTGAACACCGACTTTGATCGCTATCATCTCGCTGACATCAACAGCGACCTCATTAATCTCTATAACATCGTCAAACTGCGCACCGCGGATTTCATTCGTGACGCGCAATTGTTGTTCACGCCGGAAGGGAACACCGAAGCCTGTTACTACCAGCGTCGCACCGAATTTAACCTCAGCACGGATGCCTACCAGCGCGCGCTGCTGTTCCTCTATCTGAACCGCCACTGTTATAACGGCCTCTGCCGTTATAACCTGCGTGGTGAGTTCAACGTGCCGTTTGGCCGCTATCGCAAACCCTATTTTCCGGAAGCTGAGCTGTTATGGTTTGCCGAGCGAGCGCAAAAAGCGACGTTTGTCTGTGAATCGTACGATGTTACCCTGACCAGTGCCGGCAAAGGCTCGGTGGTCTATTGTGACCCCCCTTATGCGCCGCTGTCGGCAACGGCCAACTTTACGGCTTATCACACCAACAGCTTCAGCCTGCGTGAGCAGGAGAATCTGGCGATGCTGGCGGCACAGCTGGCCGCGTCGGAGCACCGGATTCCGGTACTGATTTCTAACCACGACACTGCACTGACGCGTCTGTGGTATCAGGATGCAGTGTTACATGTGGTCAAAGCCCGGCGTTCTATCAGCCGGAGCATAACCGGTCGCACCAAGGTCGACGAACTGCTGGCACTTTATCGCTAGTCTGTTTCGTCCGCGACCAACGCATTACGCCAGCCTGAGTGCTGGCGCACAACAGTGGGAGAATCGGATGAAACAATATTTGCTGGCCCCTTCAATCCTGTCGGCGGACTTTGCCCGCTTGGGCGAAGATACAGCCAAAGCGCTGGCGGCCGGAGGTGACGTGGTTCACTTCGACGTGATGGACAACCACTACGTGCCAAACCTGACCATGGGTCCGATGGTGCTGAAAGCCCTGCGCGACTATGGCATCACCGCCCCTATCGATGTGCATCTGATGGTGAAACCCGTCGATGCGCTGATCCCGGAATTCGCCAAAGCGGGTGCCACCTATATCACCTTTCATCCCGAAGCCAGCGAACACGTTGACCGCACCCTGCAGCTGATTAAAGAGCATGGCTGCAAAGCCGGTCTGGTCTTTAATCCGGCGACCCCGCTGAGCTACCTCGATTACGTCATGGATAAGCTGGATATCATTCTGCTGATGTCCGTGAACCCGGGCTTTGGCGGTCAGTCATTTATTCCGGGCACCCTGGATAAACTGCGTGAAGCGCGCCGGCGTATCGATCAGAGCGGCTACAACATCCGTCTGGAAGTGGATGGCGGTGTGAAGATCGACAACATTGGCCAGATTGCCGCCGCCGGTGCCGACATGTTTGTTGCCGGTTCCGCCATCTTCGGTCATCCCGACTATAAAAAAGTTATCGACGACATGCGCAACGAACTGGAGAAGGCCAATGGCTCATTTCACTGATATTCGTGCGCTGGCGTTTGATCTGGATGGCACCCTGGTGGATAGCGCACCCGGCCTTGCCGAGGCTATCGACCGCACGCTGAACGACCTGCGTCTGCCGCAGGCGGGCCTGGCGCGAGTGTCTACGTGGATTGGCAACGGTGCCGATATCATGATGGCGCGTGCGCTGACCTTTGCGCTGGGCCGCGAACCGCAGCCGGAAGAGCAGCGCGATGCGCGGGTGCTGTTTGACCGGCACTACGCCGATACCGTGGAGGCGGGCAGTACGCTGTTTCCGCACGTGAAGCAGACGCTGGCAGCCCTTAAGGCGAGCGGACTGCCGATGGCGATTGTCACCAACAAGCCGACGCCGTTTGTGGCGCCGCTGCTGGAATCGCTGGGGATTGCCGATGCGTTTTCGCTGATTATTGGTGGCGATGATGTGCCGGTTAAAAAACCGCATCCGGCCGCCATTTTTATGGTGCTTGGCACCTTTGGGGTGCTGCAGGATCAGTTGCTGTTTGTCGGCGACTCCCGCAATGATATCCAGGCGGCGCAGGCGGCAGGCGTGCCCAATGTGGCCATGACCTATGGCTATAACTATGGCGAGCCGATTGCCACCAGCCAGCCCGATTTAACTCTCGACTCTTTCGACGAACTTTTGCCCGCTCTGGGGCTGTAAATATCAGGACTTAAGTATGAAACCCATCGTTTTCAGCGGCGCACAGCCGTCCGGCGAACTGACCATCGGCAACTATATGGGTGCGCTGCGTCAGTGGGTGCAGATGCAGGATGATTACCACTGCATTTACTGCATCGTTGATCTGCATGCTATCACCGTGCGTCAGGACCCTGCCGCACTGCGTAAAGCGACGCTGGACACGCTGGCGCTCTACCTTGCCTGCGGCATCGACCCGCAAAAAAGCACCATCTTTGTTCAGTCCCATGTGCCGGAGCATACGCAGCTGAGCTGGATCCTGAACTGCTACGCCTATTTCGGTGAGCTGAGCCGCATGACGCAGTTCAAGGATAAATCCGCACGCTACGAAGAGAACATCAATGCCGGTCTGTTCGACTATCCGGTGCTGATGGCGGCGGACATTCTGCTCTATCAGACCCATCAGGTGCCGGTCGGTGAAGATCAGAAACAGCATCTGGAGCTGAGCCGTGATATCGCGCATCGTTTCAATGCGCTGTATGGCGACATCTTCAAGGTGCCGGAGCCGTTCATTCCGAAGTCTGGCGCGCGCGTAATGTCGCTGCTGGAACCGACGAAGAAGATGTCCAAGTCTGACGACAACCGCAACAACGTGATCGGCCTGCTGGAAGATCCGAAAGCGGTGGTGAAGAAGATTAAACGCGCCGTCACCGACTCTGAAGAGCCACCAGTGGTGCGCTACGACGTGAAAGAGAAGGCGGGCGTCTCTAACCTGCTGGATATTCTGTCGGGCGTGACCGGTCAGAGTATCGCCGAGCTTGAGCAGGCGTTTGAGGGCAAGATGTATGGCCATCTGAAAGGTGCAGTGGCGGATGCGGTGTCGGGCATGCTCTCTGAGCTGCAGGAACGTTATCACACCTTCCGCAACGACGAAGCGCTGCTGGAGCAGGTGATGCGTGATGGCGCGGCGAAAGCACGCGCACAGGCGCAGGAAACCCTGAAGAAGGTGTATGAGGCGGTGGGCTTCGTTGCGATGCCGTAACGGCTGAGCAGTCAATGAAACGGCGGACATGATGTCCGCCGTTTTCATTTGTCGATTCAGAACCAGCGCAGCGTCTCGCGCAGGCTGACCACGCTGCCAATGATGACCAGGCCCGGACTGCTCACCTGTCCGGCCAGACTCTCCAGCTCGCTCAGCGTGCCGGTCACCACCCGCTGACGCGGTGTGGTGCCGTTCTCCACCAGCGCCACCGGCATATCGCTGCGCATCCCGTGTCGGATCAGCTGCTGCGCTATCTCTGCGGCCTGCGCCAGCCCCATGTAAAAGACCAGCGTCTGCTGTTCCGCCGCCAGCGTCTGCCAGGCGAGGGTGCCCGTTTTCTGCAGATGGCCGGTAACCAGCCTGACGCTCTGCGCATGATCGCGGTGGGTCAGGGGAATGCCGCTGTAAGCCGCGCAGCCTGACGCGGCGGTGATCCCCGGCACCACGCTGAAAGGGATCTGCTGCTGCGCCAGCGCCTCCAGCTCTTCGCCGCCTCGTCCAAAGATAAAGGGATCGCCCCCTTTCAGCCGTACCACCCGCTTTCCGCGCTGCGCCTGTTCGCAGAGCAGCTGATTAATCGACGCCTGCGGCACGCAGTGATGTCCGGCGCGTTTACCCACGAAGATACGCTCGGCATCGCGGCGCACCAGCTTCAGGACCGCATCGGAGACCAGGCGGTCATAGACGATGACGTCCGCCTGCTGAATAAGCTGTAAGCCTTTCAGGGTCAGTAGTCCGGCATCGCCCGGCCCGGCACCGACCAGCGCCACCTCCCCCTGGCGGGCCGGGTCGGCGTCAAAAAGTGCGTCAGCGATCTGCTCTGCACGCGGCCTGTCGCCGTTCGCCAGCGATTGCGCCAGTCGCTCGCTGTGAAAGAAGCGCTCCCAGAAGCGGCGGCGGGCACCTGGCGCGCCATACTGCTTTTTCACCCGCGCGCGCAGGTGACCGGCCAGCTGCGCCAGCTGGCCGAGATGTTGCGGCAGCCTCGCCTCCAGCTTCTCCCGCAGCAGGCGCGCCAGCACCGGCGCCCGTCCGCCGGACGACACCGCCACCATCAGCGGGGAACGATCGATGATCGATGGCACAATCGCGCTGGCCTGCTGCGGTGCATCCACCAGGTTGCAGAAGATCTGCTGCCTTTCCGCCGCTTCCGCCACCTGCTGATTGACCGCGTTGTCGCTGGTGGCGGCCACCACCAGCCAGCAGCCGTTCAGCCAGTGCGGATCGAAATGTCCCGGCAGCAGCGTAACCGCACGCTGCTGTGCCCACGCCTGGAAGGCGGGCGAAAAATCAGGGGCACCCACCCGGAGTTCGGCACCGGCTTCCAGCAGCAGGCGGGCTTTGCGCTCCGCCACATCACCCGCACCCACCAGCAGACAGCGCCGGCCCTGCAGGCGGCAGAAGAGGGGGAAGTAGTCCATCAGCGATCCTTAAAAAAGCCCGCCGGAGCGGGCTGTGAAGAGAGTTACAGGCAGACTTCGACCTGTCCGGCATTGACCCGCACCGGCCAGGCGGCCACGTTGCGCGAGGCATCCTCCATACAGACACCATCGCTGAGACGAAAACGCTGCTTTTTCAGTGGGCTGGCCACCCAGAGCGCATCCTGATGTTCCGCGATAATGCCGCGCGACAGCACACTGGCCCCGGCAAAGGGATCGATGTTGCTGATGGCATAGAGCTGTTCATCA
The DNA here is from genome assembly GCF_008631515.1 of Pantoea sp. M_10. Lineage (NCBI taxonomy): Bacteria > Pseudomonadati > Pseudomonadota > Gammaproteobacteria > Enterobacterales > Erwiniaceae > Pantoea > Pantoea sp. M_10. Next base: position 205,413 of record NZ_VWUL01000007.1, read on the forward strand.
TCGCGTGGACGGAAGATGGCGATCTGCTCGCCGTTGACCAGCGCACAGACGCCCGTGGCGGGCGGGATCTGCGTCAGCGCGCACACCGGATGCCACTGGCTCATGATTTCGTCTCCTCTGTCAGGGTGATGGCAATACGCTCGTCGGCGCGGGCCGGCCGGTGCTGGTCGCGTTCGGCCACCCGCTGTATGCCCGGGTCGCGCTGCGGCGAGTTGATAAAGTGGGCGAAGCGCGAAAGGGACGGTTCCTCTTCCAGCGTGACTTTCCATTCGCAGCGGACAGTGGCGCGCAGCGCAGCCAGCTGATGCTCCAGCTGGCTGTTGAGACCGAGCCGGTCATCCATAATCACCGAACGCAGATAGCCGATGCCGCCCTCCATGCTCTCCAGCCACAGCGAGGTGCGCTGCAGACGATCGGCGGTTCGGATATAGAACATCATGAAGCGGTCAAGCGCGGCGATCAGGGTCTCCTGATCCAGATCGGCGGCCAGCAGGTCGCCATGCCGCGGCTTCATGCCGCCGTTGCCGCAGACGTAAAGGTTCCAGCCTTTTTCGGTGGCGATGATGCCGACATCCTTCCCCTGGGCCTCCGCGCACTCGCGGGTGCAGCCGGAGACGCCAAATTTCATCTTATGCGGGGTGCGGATGCCTTTGTAGCGGTTCTCCAGCATCACGCCCAGAGCGAGACTGTCGCCGACTCCATAGCGGCACCAGGCGCTGCCGACGCAGGTTTTCGCCATTCGCAGTGCCTTAGCGTAGGCCTGGCCGGTTTCGAAGCCGGCGTCGATCAGCTGTGACCAGATGGCGGGCAGATCGTCTTTCTGCGCCCCGAAAAGGCCGATGCGCTGTGAACCGGTGATTTTGGTGTAGAGCTGGTAGCGCCCGGCGATCTCACCTATCGCTTTCAGTCCCTGCGGCGTGATTTCCCCACCGGGGGAGCGCGGGATCACGGAGTAGGTGCCATCCTTCTGAATATTGCCCAGGCAGAGGTCATTGCTGTCCTGCAGCGGGGCGTGCTGGGGTTTGAGCACATACTCATTCCAGCAGGAGGCGAGCAGCGAACCCACCGTGGGCTTGCAGACCTCACAGCCGTAGCCTTGGCCATAGCGGGCCAGCAGTTCATCAAAGGTTTTGATCTCTTCTACCTGAATCAGGTGATACAGCGCCTGACGGGAATACGCAAAATGGGCGCAAAGATGGTCGCTGACCGCAATCCCCTGGCGGCTGAGCTCACTGTTGAGCACCTGTGTGAGCAGCGGAATACAGCCGCCGCAGCCGGTGCCTGCACGGGTGGTGGTTTTCAGTGCAGCCACGGTGTGGCAGCCCGCCTGGACCGCCTGCACAATATCGCCTTTAGTGACGTCGAAGCAGGAGCAGATTTGCGCGCTCTCCGGCAGAGAGTCGACGCCGATAGTCGGTTTTTCACCGCTGCCTGTGGGCAGAATCAGCGCTTCCGGCTGGTCAGGCAGCGGAATCGCGTTCAGCACCAGCTGCAGCAGGTTGCCATAGTCGCGGGTGTCGCCCACCAGCACGGCCCCCAGCAGGGTTTTCTGATCCTCACTGAGAATCAGGCGTTTATAGATCGATTTGCCTTCGTCCAGCCAGATCACGCTGCGGGCGCCTGGTGTGGTGCCGCGCGTATCGCCAATCCCGCCGACATCGACCCCGAGCAGCTTGAGCTTCGCGCTCATGTCCGCGCCGGTAAAGGCATTGTCGCGGCCCAGCAGATGGTCGCTGGCAACCTGGGCCATTTTGTATCCCGGTGCCACCAGGCCATAGGCCCGGTTCTGCCAGGCGGCACACTCGCCGATCGCGTAGATAGCGGGGTCGCTGGTGCGGCACTGGTCATCAATCGCGATGCCGCCGCGCGGCCCCAGCGTCAAGCCACACTGCTTCGCCAGCGCGTCCTGCGGACGGATACCGGTGGAGAAGACGATAAAATCGACCGCCAGCGTGCTGCCATCGGCAAACTGCAGTGTTTTGCCGCCCTGTTCATGATGCACAATCTGTTGGGTATTTTTGCCGGTGTGAACCCGTACACCCATCTCTTCGATCCTGCGACGGAGCTGCTCTCCGCCTTGCTGATCCAGCTGTTCTGCCATCAGCACGGGGGCAAATTCTATAACGTGGGTTTCTATGCCCAGATTTTTCAGGGCACCCGCCGTTTCCAGGCCCAGCAGACCCCCGCCAATCACCGCGCCACGTGTGCTGCGGCGTGAGCAGGCCTCAATCGCATCAAGATCCTCAAGAGTGCGGTAGACAAAGCAGTCGCTGCCGTCCGCTCCCTTAATCGGCGGGACCCAGGGATAAGAGCCGGTGGCAAAAATCAGCGTGTCGTAGCGGACCGTGTGACCAGTGCTGGAGTGGATCAGTTTCTCATCACGGTTAAGGGCGATGGCGCGCTCGCCCAGCAGCAGCGTGACCTGATGTTTCTCGTAATACCCTTTACGTACCAGCGAGAGTTCTTCTGCGGTGTGGTGGGAGAAGTAAGCCGAGAGGTGGACACGATCGTAGGCGACGCGCGGTTCTTCACAAAAGACGGTCAGCGAAAACTGGTCAGGTTCCGCTTTCTCCATTAACTCTTCTATGAAGCGGTGGCCGACCATGCCGTTACCGATAACGACGACATTGTGCTTGCTCATTTTTGCCTCAGATTTGCGATTTCTGCGGCTACAATAGCGCGCCTTTTCTGGCGCTTATTGATGTACATCAACCACCCGTCCATATACCTATTTATGGTTAGGTGGTTGATTTGAATTGATTTTATCCGGAAGGGCTAACCCGCTGATAATCCGGTATTGCCGCCGGGACGACGATTCGTGCTAGTTTTAACCAAAACCCGGATAAGGAGATGGCAATGCGGTCACCCAAGTGGATTAACAACGTGCGTTTACCCTGGCGGGAAGGTCTGTGGCAGATCGAAATTGCCGACGGCAGCATTGTCCGCCTCTCGGCCCAGCCCCAGCAGGCGACACCGGCCGATCAGACGCTGGACGGCGAGGGCGGTCTGGCCTGTGCGCCCTTTATTGAGCCACACATTCATCTGGATACCACCCAGACCGCGGGTCAGCCCGCGTGGAATCAGTCCGGCACCCTGTTTGAAGGCATAGAGCGCTGGGCGGAACGCAAGGCGATGCTCAGTCACGAGGATGTTAAACAGCGGGCGATGCAGACGCTGAAATGGCAAATCGCCAACGGCATCCAGTTTGTTCGCACCCACGTTGACGTCTCCGATCCCTCCCTGACGGCGCTCAAAGCGATGCTGGAGCTGAAGGCGGAGGTGGCCCCCTGGATAACCCTGCAGATCGTCGCCTTTCCTCAGGAGGGCATCCTCTCCTATCCCAACGGGGAGGCGCTGCTGGAGGAGGCGCTGCGGCTGGGTGCTGATGTGGTCGGGGCGATTCCGCACTACGAATTTACCCGCGAATATGGCGTGGAGTCGCTGCATAAGACCTTTGCGCTGGCGAACCGCTACGACCGGCTGATCGATGTTCACTGCGATGAGATCGATGATGAGCAGTCGCGCTTTGTGGAAACCGTGGCGGCGCTGGCCCATCGCGACGGCAACGGCGCACGCGTGACCGCCAGCCACACCACCGCCATGCACTCCTATAACGGTGCCTACACTTCGCGGCTGTTCCGCCTGCTGAAGCTGTCGGGCATTAACTTTGTCGCGAACCCGCTGGTCAATATTCACCTGCAGGGGCGTTTCGAAACCTATCCTAAGCGGCGCGGCATTACGCGGGTGAAAGAGATGCTGGAGGCGGAGATCAACGTCTGCTTCGGCCACGACGACGTGTTTGATCCCTGGTATCCGCTGGGCACCGCCAGCATGCTGCAGGTGTTGCACATGGGCTTACATGTCTGTCAGCTGATGGGCTACGAGCAGATTGATGCGGGGCTGGATCTGATTACGCATAACAGCGCGAAGACGATGCAGCTTGCAGGCTATGGCATTCAGAGCGGCAACGAGGCGAGCCTGATCATTCTGCCGGCTGAGAGTGGCTTTGATGCGGTGAGAAGGCAGGTTCCGGTGCGCTACTCGGTGCGGCGTGGCAGCGTCGTGGCTGAAACAAAACCGGCGGAAAGTGAAATTTACTGGCGGGAGCGGGAGCGCGTAGATTTCCGGCGTTAACGAGCAGGGCGGCGATGAATCGCCGCCCTGAAGCATTAATGCGTGATGTGACCGTGCGTACGATGACGGCTGACAAAGCCGAGCAGCGCACACATGACAAACACCACCGCGTAAAGCGCGTTGGCGGTCGCCAGTGCGGTATGCACTCCGCTTTTCTCAACGATAGGCGCCGTCACCACAAAGGTCAGCATGGTGCCGACGGTGCCACAGGTCAGGATAAAGTTCACCAGCTTCGGTGAGGCGACTTTGGTCTGCAGCGAACCCAGCGTGATGATGGTGGTGTAGATCGCACTGGAGCTGAAGCCAAGAATCATGATGATCCATTTCAGCATGCCGGCATCGTTGCTGCTGACGAACCAGTACATCAGCACCGTGGCCAGACCCGCCAGCACCATCAGAATGCGCTGCAGGTCGAAGAAGCGCAGCAGGAAGCTGAAGACCCACATGCCGACCATGTAGGCTGTCCAGAAGCTGCCCACCAGCTGTCCGGCATCATTGATGTTCATGCCCATGACTTTGGTGGCATATTCCGGCACCCAGGAGATGAAGCCAAGCTGGCCGAGAATGTAGCAGAGAGCCGCCACTGCCAGCAGCAGCACGCCCAGACCCCATTTCTCTTTTTCCACCGTCGGGCTGTTTTCAGGCTTGCGCAGCACCGGGAACTCCACACACAGCGTCATGATGAAGATCGCGACGTAGATGAAGCCGATGCAAACGTAGACCCAGTACCACGGCAGCTGACGCGCCAGCAGGATCCCGGCCAGTACCGGAAACAGCGTGCCCGCCATGCTGAAGAAGGAGTCCGTGAAGAGCAGGCGGGAACCACGCTGACGACCCTCATACAGATGGGTGATCAGGAAGGTGCCGATCGACATGGTAATGCCGCTGACCACGCCCAGCACAAACATACAGAGCGAGAAGATGGTCAGATCGCGGCTGGTCATTAATCCGACGATCGCCAGGACCATCAGAACGAAGCCGAAAATCAGCTGGCGCTTCAGGGGCACAATCACCATCAGCCAGGCATTCAGGAAGACCGCAGCCAGGATGCCGCTGTTGAGGAAGGTGAAGGTGTTACTCATGCTGGAGACAGGGATCTGGAAATCTTTTGCGATATCGCCCATTACCATGCCGGTAACGATTACCAGTGCGCCCGTCAGCGCATAGGAGAAAAAGCTTATCCAGGTAAGGCCAATACGATTTCGGTTTGTCATGTTCTGAACCTGTTAGGGACCGGGTGCCAAAAAGTGTCAGAAAGTGTAAACGGAACTGTGATCTTAATAAACAAGCAGTGAAACTACAGATCCAAATTTCATGTGTTGTGTGATTTTAATCACGTAATTGCTGAGGGTTAACGTTTGCGTCTCGCTTTTGCGCAGGCAGCGTAAATATAGGTAAAACGCTGGCTCTTGTATTCCATGCTCTTTACACTAAATCACTTTTTTCGATCCCCACTCTCCAGGGTAAGGAACCTTTCATGTTCAAACGTACTTTAACAGCGGCCATTACCCTGTTAGCGCTCTCATCTGTTTCCGCCCAGGCGCTGGCCGCAAAAGGCGACACGCACGTTCTGCTTACCACCTCCGCCGGTAATATCGAACTCGAACTGAATAACCAGAAAGCGCCGGTTTCCGTAAAAAACTTCGTTGATTACGTTAACAGCGGTTTTTACAACAACACCATTTTTCATCGCGTGATCCCGGGCTTTATGGTGCAGGGCGGCGGTTTCACCACCGATATGCAGCAGAAGCAGACCAACGCGCCGATCAAGAACGAAGCCGATAATGGCCTGCGCAACCTGCGCGGCACCATCTCGATGGCGCGTACTGCGGATAAAGACAGCGCGACCAGCCAGTTCTTCCTCAACGTGGCGGATAACGCCTTCCTTGACCATGGACAGCGCGATTTTGGCTACGCCGTTTTCGGTAAGATTGTGAAAGGCCAGGATGTGGTTGAAAAAATTTCTCAGGTGCCGACCAAAGATGTTGGCCCTTACCAGAATGTCCCGTCTAAACCGGTCGTTATCCTCTCCGCGAAAGTCCTGCCTTAACGCCTTTTGTCGCCATCTGCGGATGGCGATCGCCCGCCGCCTCCGGCAAAGCCAGAATTTGCTCTTATACTTAGGGCAAAAACCTGAGCAGGAGGCGGCATGGCGAACAAACTCACCGAAAAACAGAAGGTCACACTGTGGCAACAGCGGCGCAGCGCCAGCTATCAGGCCAGCTGTCGGCTGGAGGGCTTCACACCGAATGAGATCAGCGTGAAGAGTGACGATGCGGAAACGCGTCTGGCGTCACTGAGGAGGCAATATGGACTCTAACAGCGCCGTCAGCCAGGACCCTTACCTGTGGCAGCACGACAATGTGCTGAAAAATCTGGCCGAAATTCACGATGCCGCCCAGTTGCGTAAGGCGGAGCTGAGCTTCAGTGCGGCGCGTCTCGCCACGCTGGAACTGGGGCCCCGCAACCCCGGTTTGCCCTGGCTGCGTCAGATCCACCGCACCCTGTTCCAGGATCTCTACAGCTGGGCCGGTGAACTGCGCACCATCGATATCTGGCGCGATGAAACACCGTTCTGTCATTTCGAATATATCGAAAAAGAGGGCAACGCCCTGATGGCCGCGCTGGAAGAGGAGAGGGGGCTGGCTGACCTCCCGCGTGACGCCTTTATCCCGCGTATCGCCCACTACTTTTGTGAAATCAACATGCTGCATCCGTTCCGCCATGGCAACGGGCGGGCCCAGCGCATCTTCTTCGAACAGCTGGCGCTGCATGCCGGGTATCTGCTGACGTGGGAAGAGACCGATGCGGAGAGCTGGAAAGCGGCTAATCAGGCTGGTGTGGCGGGCGATCTGGCTCCGCTGGAGGCGGTTTTTGCGAAAGTGGTGAGTGAGGCGGCTTAACCACGTAGAATAGCGGCGCGGTTTATCATTCTGGATCAGTCATGCTGCTGCTTATCGACAACTACGACTCCTTTACCTGGAATCTTTATCAATATTTCTGCGAACTGGATGCGCAGGTTAAGGTGGTGCGCAATGACGCCATCACGCTGGAGCAGATGGCTGCCTTACCGCTGACCCATCTGGTGATCTCCCCCGGCCCCTGTACGCCTTCGGAGTCGGGGATCTCACTGGCGGCCATCCGCCACTTTGCCGGGCAGCTGCCGGTGCTGGGCGTTTGTCTGGGTCATCAGGCTATCGCGCAGGCGTATGGTGCGCAGGTGGTGCGCGCCCGTCAGGTGATGCACGGCAAAACCTCCGCCATTCAGCACACCGGCAAAGGCGTGTTCCGCAATCTCAACAATCCCCTGACTGTCACCCGTTACCATTCGCTGATCGTGCAGCGCGAGACGCTGCCCGATGCGTTCGAGGTCACCGCCTGGAGTCTGCGCGACGGTGAGCCCGACGAGATCATGGGTTTCCGCCATAAAACGCTGGCGCTGGAAGGCGTGCAGTTTCATCCCGAGAGCATTCTCAGCGAGCAGGGTCATCAGCTGCTGCGCAATTTCCTGACGCAATAAGTTGCCTTTGAGTGATTTTTTATGCATATTTTGTGATTATTATTTCAATGTTGCACAACTATCATTCAAATGGGGTCATCAATGGCGGCGGAAAAAATTGCGGTTACCCGGGAGACGTTCGATAACGTTATTTTGCCTGTTTATGCACCTGCGCAGTTTGTGCCGGTAAAAGGCAAAGGCAGTCGTGTGTGGGATCAGCAGGGCAAAGAGTATATCGATTTCTCCGGCGGGATCGCCGTCACCGCACTGGGCCACTGCCATCCGGCGCTGGTGGAGGCGCTGAAAAGCCAGGGCGAAACGCTATGGCATACCAGCAACGTTTTCACCAACGAACCGGCCCTGCGCCTGGCCAGTAAGCTGATCCAGGCCACCTTTGCGGAGCGCGTTTTCTTTGCCAACTCCGGTGCCGAAGCGAACGAAGCCGCCTTTAAGCTGGCGCGTTACTATGCCTGCAAACGTCACAGCCCTTTCAAGAGTAAGATCATCGCCTTTCATAACGCCTTCCATGGACGGACGCTGTTTACCGTCACGGTTGGCGGTCAGCCAAAATATTCAGACGGCTTCGGCCCGAAACCGGCGGACATCGTGCATGTGCCGTTCAATGACCTGGAGGCGGTAAAAGCGGTTATCGACGATCACACCTGTGCCATCGTGGTGGAACCGATTCAGGGCGAAGGCGGCGTGATGCCCGCGACGCAGGCCTTTATGCAGGGACTGCGTGAGCTGTGCGATAAGCATCAGGCGCTGCTGGTGCTGGATGAAGTGCAGAGCGGTATGGGCCGCAGCGGCAAGCTGTTTGCCTATGAGCACTATGGTGTTCAGCCCGATATCCTGACCTCAGCCAAAGCGCTGGGCGGCGGTTTCCCGGTCAGCGCCATGCTGACCACAAATGAGATCGCCTCGACGATGGCGCCAGGCGTGCATGGCACTACCTACGGCGGCAACCCGCTGGCCTGTGCGATTGCCGAAACCGCACTCGATATCATCAATACGCCAGAGGTGCTGTCAGGCGTTGAGGCGCGTCGTCAGCACTTTGTGACCGCCTTACAGGCTATCGATGCGAAGTACGATCTGTTCAGCGATATTCGCGGCAAGGGGCTGCTGATTGGCGCGGCGCTGAAACCGCAGCATGCCGGACGGTCGCGCGACATCCTCAATGCCGCGGCCGCTGAAGGCGTGATGGTGCTGGTCGCCGGCACCGACGTGATGCGTTTTGCTCCGTCGCTGATCATCGAGCCTGCTGACATCGAAGAGGGCATGAGCCGCTTTGCCACGGCTGTCGGCAAAGTGCTCAACGGCTAGCGGATTTTTTCCGTAAGTGTCTGATCAGCCAGCGGCCATGTTGTGGTCGCTGGCTCCACGCCAGCGAGGAGATGGTATGCATGACGCTGAGATGATCGAGAATGCGTCGCACATGCTGCTCCACCACCGTTACCGGTCCTTCACTGATATTCCCCAGCTCATCCAGCAGATTAACCTGCGAACTGGCACCCTCATATTCCAGCCGCTGCTGACAGCGTTGCAGCGCGATCTCACAGGATTGCAGGTAACGTTCCGCCAGCGAGGGGGTCAGCATGGTGTGCTCACGCGCCAGAATGGTCATCGCATTGATGTGCTCGACGATAAACTGGCTGTGCGTGACCCAGAGCCGCATATCTTTCAGATACTGGGCGTTGAAACCCGGCTCCTGCATCGCCTGATTCAGCGAGTTAAACAGCGCATTGTGCGCCTGATTCACCTGCACACGCTGATAAGCCAGTTTGCCGGGTGCCTGTTCCTCTCCCAGCAGGAGGCGCAGCGCATCCTGATAGGTTTCCAGCGCGTCATGGGCATTTTGCCGCAGTAAGCCACTCTGCCACTGCGGCCAGAGCCAGATCATGCCGCCAAAGGCGATCAGGCAGCCCATCAGCGTATCCATCAGTCGCGGCAGCAGAAACTGCGCGCCATTCAGTGAGAGGAGCTGCAGCGAGTAAACCGCAGTGACCGTAAAGCCAATCATCGACCAGCCATAAAACTGACGGGTAAAGCGATAGCTGATAAAGGTAATCGCCAGCATCACCAGCAGGACGACAGGTTCCGGCACCGCCAGACGCAGTGTGGCCGCCGCGACCACCAGGCCGGCAAAGGTGCCGAGCGCACGGTGCTGGATACGGACGCGGGTGGCGCTGTAGCCGTTCTGGCTCACGAACATGATCGTCATCAGAATCCAGTAGGGCTTAGGGATGTTGAAGAAGAGCGCCAGCGCGCTGCCCAGCATCAGCATGACCGCAAAGCGACCGGCAGTGCGCAGCGCTGAGGAGCGAAATGAGAGGTAGCTGCGCAGCGCCGGGAGCAGCGGCAGACGGCGCTGGCGGTCAGCCATCAGGTCGCGCTGGTAAAGCGGTTTCTGGGTGCGCAGCACCCGCGCAATGCGGTTGAAGTGATAAAGGCAGAAGTGGCCCACCGGATTGTCGGGATGCTGACGGGCGATCTTCTCCAGCGCGCCAAGCTGTTTATCCATCGCAAAACGATCGGCTAACTGGTGGTAGAGAATGGTATCGGCCAGCACCCGCAGCCGGGCTGAGATGGTTTTGGCGTTCCAGCGGATCACCGCTTCAGCATGGCTCTGCTCAACCAGTTTCTGCACCTCTTCCGGCCGGTGCAGGCTGACCGAGATGTGCTCCTGCAGATCCAGCGCCACCTGAAAGGCGCGCGTCAGCCGTTTATGGCTGTTGTCGCGGCTCGCCGACAGCATATGCATCTGCTGATAACAGGTGTTGATCAAATCGACCACTTTCTGCTGCCGAGCCAGCAGCGGCGGCAGGGCCTTCTCCGGATCGGTCAGCTGCGTCAGCAGGGTATATTTGGCGTCGCAGTAGTTCGCCAGCTCGCGGTAGATCAGGCTCAGGCTTTCGCGCATCGGCTGCTCTTTCCACAGCCAGAACCAGAACCAGTTAAACACGCCATACCAGAGGGTGCCGCCGATATAGAGCAGCGGCGGCACATAGATGGGCATGCGGCCCGTCAGGCTCAGGGTAAAAATAGCGGCGATGAGGGTGCCGGAGAGCAGGCGGCCATGCAGCGGGCTGATCTCCCCGGTGACACCCAGCAACAGGGGCATCGCAAACAGGATCAGCGGCAGCGGAACCGCATGCAGGGTAAGCCACTGGATCAGGAAGCTGCCAAGCGCAAACAGGCTGCCGCCCACAATCAGACGTTTGAAGAAACGTTTATGCGGGGTATCGAGACCGGCAATGTTGCAGCAGGCGGGGACTAACGAGAACAGCAGACCTTTTTGCAGGTCGCCAGCCAGCCAGCCCAGCGCGACCGGCAGGCAGAGCACCAGCGTTTGCCGCAGGGCATAGTTCACTTCAGGGTGATAAATAATTCGACGCCACATCGGCTCAGCACAAACAATAACGGCGTGATGCGAACATCACGCCGTGGATGACAGGAATTAGCGGGTGCCGTAAACGACGATGGTTTTGCCGTGTGCAGAGATCAGATTCTGATCTTCCAGCATCTTCAGAATACGGCCCACGGTTTCGCGTGAACAACCCACAATCTGGCCAATTTCCTGACGGGTAATTTTAATTTGCATGCCGTCGGGATGCGTCATGGCATCTGGCTGTTTCGCCAGGTTAAGCAGAGTCTGTGCAATGCGTCCGGTCACGTCGAGGAAAGCGAGGTTACCCACTTTTTCTGACGTCACCTGCAGGCGACGCGCCATCTGCGACGAGAGTCGCATCAGGATGTCAGGGTTCACCTGAATCAGCTGACGGAATTTCTTGTAGGAGATCTCCGCCACTTCGCACGCGCTTTTAGCACGTACCCAGGCGCTGCGCTCCTGACCTTCTTCAAACAGGCCAAGCTCGCCGATGAAATCCCCCTGATTCAGGTAGGAAAGAATCATCTCTTTGCCTTCTTCATCTTTAATCAGAACCGCGACGGAACCTTTCACGATGTAGTAAAGCGTTTCAGCTTTTTCACCTTGGTGAATCAGCGTACTTTTGGATGGATACTTGTGAATATGGCAATGGGACAGGAACCATTCGAGTGTAGGGTCTGTTTGCGGTTTGCCGAGAACCATTCGCTATTATCCTCTGTTGTAATCGTGCCCAAAATACAGGGGGCAGTTTTCCCTGTCAGGCGGTGAAAGCTTCAAGCGTTTCCTTTTCAGGAAATTATTCGGGCCGCATCAGGCGCAGTGCGCATCATTCTTCCCGGCTTCGCCATCGGGTGACGAAAAATATTTTCAGCTCTGTTTGTAGCACAGCTTTTGCCGACTGTCTTCTGTTGTCTCGCTTCAGCTAAGGGCGGATTTCTCTGGATTGCTGTTTATCAGGCGAAAGCGTACTCTGGCGACAAAACAGCGTATTCCGGAGCAAAAATCATGCAGGCAAGAGTGAAATGGGTAGAAGGGATGACATTCCTTGGTGAGTCATCCTCCGGCCATCAGATCCTGATGGATGGCAATTCAGGGGATAAAGCGCCCAGCCCAATGGAGATGGTGCTGATGGCGGCGGGCGGATGCAGCGCGATCGACGTGGTATCAATTCTGCAAAAAGGCCGCAACGATGTGGCTGATTGTGAAGTAAAACTGACCTCAGAACGTCGTGAAGAGGCGCCGCGAATCTTTACGCACATCAACCTGCATTTTATCGTGAGTGGCAAAGCACTCCAGGATAAAGCGGTCTCACGCGCGGTGGATCTTTCGGCGGAAAAATATTGTTCGGTGGCCATCATGCTGGGGAAAGGGGTGACGATTACACATAGCTATGAGGTGGTTGAGCTGTAATAGCCGCAGGTTTTTTTAAAGTTGCTGGCAGTCCGGTGTGAGGCCGTGCCTGGATGGGGGAATTCACTTTGAGACTGTGCCTGTGCAAGGAACCGGGTCAGATCGATTTGTGGGGGTTCGCTGTCAGGCCGTGCCTGCGCAGGAAACCGGGTCAGATCGGAAAGTCGCTTGAACCAATCCATGGCCGCTCGGCCCGCGCGATTACGCACCTCATCCCTGAGGTGCGCCCGTAGCCGGGCCAACACGTTGCGTTGTTCAAAAACGCTCCCGGCGTTTTTATCCGGGCGGCGGGACGCTTTCCTCTTCTGACCCGGTTCCCTGCGTGTTGAACTTATATGCTCCCTGAAGCCTGCTCAGCGGTTGCCACATTTACCCTGTGCCAGTTTTGTCATACGTTTAAAAAGGCCCTTTATGGCCGCTCACTCTATCCGTTTACCTTCCATCAGCCGCTTCACCAGCGGCCCCATGATCAGCTCCATCGCCAGACCCATTTTGCCGCCGGGCACCACCAGGGTATTGATATGCGAGATAAACGACCCCTGCAGCATCGCCAGCAGATAGGGGAAGTCGATATCCTCCAGTCCCTGGAAGTGGATTACCACAAAGCTCTCATCAAGAGACGGGATAGCGCGGGCGGCAAACGGGTTCGAGGTATCCACGGTCGGCACGCGCTGAAAGTTAATATGGGTGCGGGAGAACTGGGGCGTAATGAAGTTGATGTAATCCTCCATCGACCGCACCACCGAATCCATCACTGCCTCGCGGGAGTGGCCGCGCTCGCTGGTGTCCCGCACCAGCTTCTGAATCCATTCAAGGTTAACAATCGGCACCACGCCCACCAGCAGATCCACCTGTTCTGCGACGTTATGCTGCGCGGTGACCACGCCACCGTGCAGGCCTTCGTAGAACAGAATATCGGTGTCCTGCGGCAGCGGCTGCCACGGCGTAAAGGTGCCAGGCACCTGATTCCACGGCACCGCCTCATCATAGGTGTGCAGATATTTACGCGACTGGCCCTGTCCGCTTTGACCATACTCTTTGAAACTCTGCTCCAGCAGGCCAAAGTCGTTGGCCTCCGGGCCGAAATAGCTGACGTGACGTCCTAAATCGCGCGCTTTACGAATCGCCATATCCATTTCAGGACGGGTAAAGCGGTGAAAGCTATCGCCTTCCAGCTCCGCCGCATGCAGATTTAGCTGCTGGAAGATTTTGCGAAACGCGAGGCTGGTGGTGGTGGTTCCTGCGCCGCTGGAACCGGTCACCGCGATAATGGGATGACGAGCAGACATTGAAAAGCTCCCTGTGTGGTCGGGCAATGAGCATTGTTATCATGAAATGCCCGCCGGTGCATCAGCCGCGAAATTCTTTGCGCGGCATAATATTGACCGACTCATGCAGTTCCGACCACACCAGCACCACTTCGCCAGACTCCAGCTGCCGACGCACATCCGCGACCTTGTCGACCAGGCTGCGCTCCTGTTCGCCATAGTCGGTGCCTTCGCGCAGCACAAACGTTTCAATCAGGTTTTCGAGGGTCTCCGGGGAGACCTGTTGCCAGGGAATAATCACGCGATCAGTTATCCAGAATAGGGGCGATCCACTGGGGGATGCGCTGTTCCAGCCACATTTCGGGCTGACGTAACGTCCCACCGACAAAGCCGACATGGCCGCCGTGTGGGCTCAGTTGATAAGTAATAGTGGCAGATAATTGGCTGCTGTGCGGGATCACCTCATCGCTCATAAAGGGATCGTCTTTCGCATGGATGATCAGCAGCGGTGTTTCGACCTGCTTCAGCCACGGCATGGCGCTGGCACGCTGATAGTAGTCGGTCGCATCCGCAAACCCGTGGGCACGGGCGGTGATCGCGTCATCAAAATCGCGCAGTCGCCGCAGGGCTTTCAGCTGCGCAAGGTTGACCGGCAGCGTATCCGGCCAGGCGTGTAGCTTACGGCGGGCATTTTTCTTCAGTTGCGCCAGCAGATAGTACTGATAGACGCGGGAAAAGCCGCGCTCCAGTCTCAGGCTGCAGGGTTCCAGCTGCAGCGGGGCGGAGACGATCACGCCCGCATCAACCCCGGCGTCTGCACCCTGCTGACCCAGCAGGCAGCCCAGCATATTGCCGCCCAGCGAGAAGCCTACGGCGGCGGTGGGCACGCGTCCCCAGCGGCGGTGCAGCCACTGCAGGAAAAAGCGGGCATCGTCCGTTTCGCCGGAGTGATAGATCCGGTTCAGCCGGTTAGGCTCGCCGCTGCAGCCGCGAAAATGCATCACTACCGCCAGCCAGCCGCGCGCACGGCAGATGGCCATCAGGCCATGGATATAGGGGCTGTGAAAACTGCCTTCGAGACCGTGAAACAGCACCACACGCGGTTTATGCTGCGCCTTGTGCGGATCTTCGCTCCAGGCGAGGTCGACAAAATCGCCATCCGGCAGATCGAGACGCTGCCAGTGGGGCTGGAGAGTGACATGGCGCCGCAACAGGCGCGGCAGCACGGTCTGCAGATGCGCATTACGCAGTGAGCCCGGCGGGATAAAGCGCTCATTTCCGGGTCCGGTAAATTTCATGGGGTAAAAGCTTGTCTGTTCCATATCACACTGTTAGCTTCGAAAGGTTTTTTCTTGCAGGGGTAAGGAGTACCCGATTGCCATGGAACTGAGTCTTTTCTTATCGATGTTAGGGTTTCTCTGGGTCGCTGCCATTACGCCAGGCCCTAATAATATGTTACTCACCGCCTCGGGCGCTAATTTTGGCTTTGTGCGCACCATTCCGCTGATGATTGGCATCATGATCGGCATGCAGGTGATGCTGCTGATGGTGGCCTTTGGGGTGGGTGGCCTGATCCTGCTCTATCCGTCACTGCATCTGATGCTGAAAATCGCCGGCAGCCTCTATCTGCTCTGGCTGGCGTGGAAAATCGCCACAGCCAGCTATGAAAAGCTGGAAACTGACCAGGGCCCGGACGCGCCGATGCCGTTCTGGCAGGGGGGCGTGCTGCAGCTGATCAACCCCAAAGCCTGGCTGATGGCGCTGGGCGCAGTCGCCAGCTTCAGCCTGGCAGGGGACGCTTATCGCCATTCGATTGCCGCGATAAGCATCGGCATGTTTATGGTCAATCTGCTGTCGGGCGCAATCTGGATGGGATTCGGCGCGATGATTGGCCGCATTCTGCGCAGCCGTCGCGCCTGGAAAATTTTCAACCTCGCCATGGGGCTGCTGACTGCCGCCTGCGTGCTGTTAATCTGGCACTGAGTTAACTGGATGCGCGTTCAACGCGCGTCCAGGGCAGTACTTCGCGGACCACTGACGCGTTCGGATTACGGATCTTCTGCAACAGCAGCTGCACGCTGCGAGCGCCCAGCTGGTTCATCGGCTGTTCGATGGTGGTCAGCGGCGGATTCAGGCTGCGGGTGAACGGAATCCCATCAAAACCGACTACCGCCAGATCTTCCGGTACGCGCAGACCTGCCTCCAGTGCCGCATGCACCACACCCACCGCCAGCACATCGGAAACCGCAAACACCGCATCCGGCGGTTCCGGCAGCGCCAGCAGCTCCTTCACGGCCTGACTGCCCGCCTCAGGGGAAATTTCATCGGTATAAGCGACGCCAGACCAGGGATACTCCAGCTCTTCCAGCGCCTGCCGGTAGCCCTTTTCACGATGATGTGAATAGAGGTAGCGCATATCGCCATTCACCAGCCCGATGCGTTTACGTCCTTTACCGGCCAGGTAATGGACGGTGTCACGCGCAGCTTCAAGATGATCGATGGTGACCGAGGAGGCGGGGATCGTCGGATCAAACTCGCAGCACTGCACCCACGGCGCACCGGCAATCAGCGCCTGCAAATCCTGCAAGCCCGACGCGGCATCCATGGTAATCACGCCATCCACCACTTTCCCGGTCAGCAAACTCAGATAGGCGGCTTCCCGCTGCAGCTGCGAAGCGGAGTTGCAGAGCAGGATGTGATAGCCATGCAGTTCGGCTTCTGCCTCTATCCCCTGCACCACGCGCGAGCAGAAGGGATTGGTGATATCTGAGATCAGCACCAGCAGCATGTGGCTTTGCGCCGTACGCAGCTGACGTGCCAGTAAGTTGGGCTGATAGTCGCAGGCAGAGATCGCCGCCAGAACTTTCTCACGCGTATCGGGCTTGACGCCAGGATGCGCGTTGAGTACCCGCGATACCGTGGCTTTGGAGACGCCAGCCAGCTGAGCGACTTTCTCAATCGACATCGGGTTACAGAGACCTTAACAGGCAATGAATGGGAACACATATCAATAACACAGGGACAATGTGAGCGCCTGACATTTTTGCTTACTTTAGCTATTTTCAGCATTTGCGATTTCTGACTTAGGTTTGCAGATAGTGATCTAAGAACTTATTTCTATTAGGGATAATTTTTAATTCCTTTGTGAAACTATAGTGCGCAGAGACACTGCCCCCACGATAAAAAAACAGGGGGGAAAACGATCATGGCAACAACACGTTTCACACTTTTAGCCGCCGCGCTGGCGCTGCTGGCTTTCCGGGCTGATGCGGTGAATATCACCGTGGCCTACCAGACTTCCGCCGAACCGGCAAAAGTGGCGCAGGCGGACAACAGTTTTGCCAAAGATAGCGGAGCCAGCGTTGACTGGCGTAAGTTTGACAGCGGCGCGGGCGTATTACGTGCGCTGGCCTCCGGTGACGTCCAGATTGGTAATATCGGTTCCAGTCCGTTAGCAGTGGCCGCGGCGCAGAAGCTGCCGATTGAAGCCTTTTTACTCGCGTCGCAGCTGGGTAATTCGGAAGCCCTGGTCGTCAAAAAGAGCATCACCTCCCCGAAAGCTCTTATCGGCAAGCGCATCGCGGTGCCGTTCATCTCCACCACCCACTACAGCCTGCTGGCTGCGCTGAAACACTGGGGCATTAAGTCGTCGCAGGTTCAGCTGGTTAATCTGCAGCCGCCCGCGATTATTGCTGCCTGGCAGCGCGGCGATATTGACGGGGCCTATGTCTGGGCACCCGCGGTGAATGAGCTGGAAAAAGAGGGCAGGGTGTTAACCGACTCTTCGCAGGTGGGGAGCTGGGGATCACCGACGCTGGATGTCTGGGTCGTACGCAAAGATTTTGCCGAACAGCATCCGGAGATCGTCACTGCCTTTGCCCGCAGCGCTATCGAGGCGCAACAAGCCTACCTGAAGAGTCCCGACAGCTGGCTGAAGCAGCCTGAAAACCTCAGCAAACTGTCACGCCTGAGCGGGGTGCCGGAAGCGCAGGTGCCGGACCTGGTGAAGGGGAATACCTATCTGACGGCGCAGCAGCAGGTTGAGCAGCTGGGCAAACCGGTCAATAAAGCGATTGTCGATACCGCGCAGTTTCTGAAAGCGCAGGGCAGAGTGCCACAGGCCGATAACGACTACAGCAGCTACGTCACTTCCCGCTTCGTCGCACCACTCGTTAAACAGTAAGGAGGCACTATGCTGCGCATCGCTCACCTTAATGCACGGTATGCCGGGCAGCCGGTGTTGCAGGATATCAACCTGCAACTGGACAGCCAGGAACTGCTGGTGGTACTGGGCCCCTCCGGCTGCGGCAAAACCACGCTGCTGAATCTGGTCGCCGGATTCCTGCCGGTTGAGTCGGGCTCCATTACGCTGGATAACCAGCCGGTGACCGGACCTGGCGCGGAGCGCGGCGTGGTGTTTCAGAATGAGGGGCTGCTGCCGTGGCGCAACGTCCTGGATAATGTTGCGTTTGGTCTGCAGCTGGCCGGAATGCCCCGCCAGCCGCGTGAGGCGGTGGCGCGCCGTCTGATCAGACAGGTGGGGCTGGAAGGGGCGGAGAAGCGCGCCATCTGGCAGCTCTCTGGCGGTCAGCGTCAGCGGGTGGGCATCGCACGCGCGCTGGCGACCGATCCGCAACTGCTGCTGCTGGATGAACCCTTCGGTGCGCTGGATGCGTTTACCCGCGAACAGATGCAGACCCTGCTGCTGACACTGTGGCGTGACAGCGGTAAACAGATCCTGCTGATTACGCACGACATTGAAGAGGCGATTTTCCTCGCCAGCGAACTGATTCTGCTCTCACCCGGACCGGGCCGCATTGTCGAGCGCCTGCGCCCCGATTTTGGCCGGCGCTTTGCCGCGGGCGAGTCGTGCCGCAGCATCAAATCCGATCCGCAGTTTATCGCCCAGCGCGAGTATGTGCTGAGCCGGGTGTTTGATCAGCGGGAGGCATTTGCATGAGCGCGCTTATCAACGACAAATCTCTGCCGGTGCGCCGTCGGCTGCGCTGGCCTTTCTCAACTGCCCTGACGCTGAGCCTGCTGAGCCTCTCTCTGCTGTTACTGCTCTGGTGGGGCGTGACCGCGCTGGGCCTGATCGCGCCGCTGTTTCTGCCACCGCCGCAGCAGGTGTTCAGCAAGCTGCTGCTGATTGCCAGCGCACAGGGGTTTATGGATGCCACGCTCTGGCAGCATCTGGCCGCCAGCCTGACGCGCATGCTGATTGCGCTGACCGCTGCTGCCGCCATCGGTATTCCGACCGGCATTCTCATGGGCCTCAGCCCGGTTGCGCGTGGACTGCTCGATCCGCTGATTGAGCTTTATCGCCCGATTCCGCCTCTCGCCTATCTGCCCCTGATGGTGATCTGGTTCGGCATCGGCGAAACCTCAAAAATTCTGCTGATCTATCTGGCCATCTTCGCACCGGTGACGCTCTCCACCCTGGCCGGGGTACGAAACACACAGCCGGTGCGGCTGCGGGCGGCCCGCTCGCTGGGGGCTAACCGCTGGCAGCTGCTGCGCTGGGTGATTCTGCCGGGTGCGCTGCCGGAGATCCTGACCGGACTGCGCATCGGTCTGGGCGTGGGCTGGTCGACGCTGGTGGCGGCTGAACTGATTGCCGCCACGCGAGGACTGGGGTTTATGGTGCAGTCGGCCGGAGAGTTTCTTGCCACCGACGTGGTGCTGGCAGGTATCGCGGTGATTGCCGTTATCGCTTTTAGCTTAGAACTCGGGCTCCGCGCATTGCAGCGCCGTCTGACGCCCTGGAGTGGAGAACAATCATGAGTGAACGTCTTAGTTTTACCCCGCTTGGCCCCTATATTGGCGCACAGGTTTCTGATTTGGATGTCTCGCGCCCCCTGAGCGATGCGCAGTTTGAGCAGCTCTATCACGGCCTGTTGCGGCATCAGGTGCTGTTTCTGCGCGATCAGCAGATTACGCCGGAGCAGCATCGCGCGCTGGCGGTGCGCTTCGGTGACCTGCATATCCATCCGGTCTATCCGCATGCGGAAGGCGTGGAGGAGATTATCGTGCTGGATACCCACCAGGATAACCCGCCGGATAATGATAACTGGCACACCGACGTCACCTTTATCGACACGCCGCCTGCGATTGCGCTGCTGGCTTCTAAGGTGCTACCGGCGGCGGGCGGCGATACACTCTGGACCAGCGGGATAGCGGCTTACGATGCGCTCTCTGAACCCTTCAAGCAACTGCTGACGGGCCTGAGTGCGGAACACGATTTTAAAAAGTCCTTCCAGGAGTATAAGTACCGCAAAACCCCGGAGGAGCATCAGCGCTGGCAGCAGGCGGTCGATAAACATCCGCCGGTGCAGCATCCGGTGATCCGCACTCATCCGGTCAGCGGCAAAAAAGCCCTGTTTGTGAATGAGGGGTTCACGACGCGGATCGTGGAGTTAAGTGAGAAGGAGAGTGAGGCGGTATTGCGCTTTCTGTTCGCTCACGCCACCAAACCGGAGTTCCAGGTGCGCTGGCGCTGGCAGCCCAACGATCTGGCTATCTGGGATAATCGGGTCACACAGCACTATGCCAATGCCGACTACTATCCGGCGCGCCGGATTATGCAGCGGGCCACCGTCCTGGGCGACAGACCCCGTTAAGCGCACAGCCTTCTCCCTGCGGGCAGGGAGAAGGCCAGCCCGTCAGGACGCCATCATCTGTTCGAGCTGCTCCTGCGCCTCCAGCCACGCCATCTCCACCTCTTCCAGCGCCGATTTACTCTCTGCCTGACGCTGCAGCGCGGTGGTCAGATCCGCTTTGCGGCCAGGATCATAAATGGCACTGTCTGAAAGCTGAGCTTCGGCATCGGCCAGTTGGCTCTGCCATTTGCTCATCTGCTTTTCCAGCTTTTCGATCTCTTTACGCAGCGGCTGAGTCTGCGCACGCAGTTCGGCATCGCGGCGCTTCTGATCTTTTCGCGCCTGGGCACTGTTGCCGTTGTCCTGCTTTGGCGCGGCCTCCTGTTGCGCCTGCTGCTTCTGCAGATCGCTCAGCCACTGCTGATAATCTTCGAGGTCGCCGGCAAAGACATCCACTTTGCCGTCGTGCACCAGATAGAGATCGTCCGTGGTGGCGCGCAGCAGATGGCGATCGTGCGACACCACCACCAGCGCGCCTTCGAAGTCGATCAGCGCTTCCGTCAGCGCCTGGCGCATATCCAGATCAAGGTGGTTAGTCGGTTCATCCAGCAGCAGCAGGTTAGGGCGCTGCCAGACAATCAGTGCCAGCACCAGGCGCGCTTTCTCACCGCCGGAGAAGCGTTCGGTGATTTCCGTGACTTTATCGCCGCGGAAGTCAAAGCCGCCCAGATAGTCGCGCAGCTGCTGCTCCAGCACGTTCGGCGCAATGCGCGCCAGATGCTGCAGCGGGGACTCGTCGGCCCGCAGGTACTCGAGCTGATGCTGGGCGAAGTAACCGAGCTTGATCCCTTTCGCCAGGCCAATCCTGCCCTCCATCGCCTCCAGCTCGCCCGCCAGGAGCTTAATCAGGGTCGATTTACCCGCCCCGTTGCGGCCCAGCAGACCAATGCGCGAACCCGGCACCAGGTTGAGCTTGATGGCGTCGAGAATAATGCGATCGCCATACCCCGCCGTGACCTTCTCCATCTTCAGAATCGGGTTGGGCAGGTTTTCCGGCTTACGGAAGGTGAAGCTGAATGGGTTATCGACATGGGCAGGCGCAATCATCTCCATGCGCTCCAGCATTTTGATGCGGCTCTGCGCCTGTTTCGCCTTGGAGGCTTTGGCACGGAAGCGGTCAATGTAGCTGTGCAGATGCGCCACCTTCTCCTGCTGACTCTCATACAGCGACTGCTGCTGAGCCAGTTTGGCGACGCGCTGCCGCTCAAAGGAGGTGTAGTTGCCGGTATATTCGAACATCGACGCCTGTTCGATATGAATGATTTTGTCGACCACCGGATCGAGAAAGTCACGGTCATGCGAGATCAGGATCAGGGTACCTTCGTAACTCTTCAGCCAGCGCTCCAGCCAGATCACCGCATCAAGATCGAGGTGGTTGGTCGGTTCATCCAGCAACAGCAGATCGGAGCGGCAGATCAGCGCCTGAGCCAGATTGAGGCGCATCCGCCAGCCACCGGAGAAGTCGCTGACCGGGCGCTGCAGCTGCTCCTGACTGAAGCCCAGACCATGCAGCAGGCTGGCGGCGCGCGCATGGATACTCCACGCCTGCACCGCATCAAGCTTGCCGTGCAGCAGGGCGATCGCATTGCCGTCGTCCCGCCGGTTGGCCTCCGCCAGTTCAGCCTCAAGCTGGCGATAGTCGCGGTCGCCATCAATCACATACTCCAGCGCGGCTTTGTCCAGCGCGGGGGTTTCCTGGTTAACCCAGGCCAGCGCCCAGTGAGCAGGAAAGGTGACGGTGCCGGCATCGCTGGTGATCTCACCTTTTAACAGCGACAGCAGCGTGGATTTTCCACAGCCGTTTTTACCCACCAGCCCGACCTTCTGACCGGGATTAATGGTGGCGGTGGCATTGTCGAGCAGGACGCGGATGCCGCGGCGAATTTGTAAGGCAGAGAAGACAATCATGTAAGCGCCGTATCGTCAGAATATGTTAATTTACTGGCAACATAATGAGATTTTGCTGCGTCGTGCATGGTAGCCGAAAACCGCACCAATGACGACGCTTTGGAGGGAAAGGATGTCGCAGCCACCCCGCGTGTTACTGCTTTTTGCTCATCCGGAATTACAGGATTCCGTCGCTAACCGGATTTTGTTGCAGTCGGCGCAGGCGCTGGAACACGTCACCGTACACGATCTGTACGCCACCTATCCGGATTTTTTTATCGATATTCATCATGAACAGCAGCTGCTGCGCGAACATGATGTCATCATTTTTCAGCATCCGCTCTATACCTATAGCTGTCCGGCCCTGCTGAAAGAGTGGCTGGACCGGGTGCTGTCGCGCGGTTTTGCCAGTGGCGTGGATGGCAATGCGCTGGAAGGAAAATACTGGCGCAGCGTTGTGACGACCGGGGAGCCGGAGAGCGCCTTTAAACAGCAGGGGCTGAACCGCTATTCACTCAATGACATCATGCGGCCCTTTGAGCTGACCGCGCAGATGTGCCGCATGCACTGGATGCCGCCGATGATCGTCTACTGGGCGCGTCGGCAGAGTCCTGAACTGATGAAAAATTATGCCCGCGCCTATGGCGAGTGGCTCGCAGCTCCGCTGCCGAATGGAGGGATATAGATGGAAGGGCAAACGCTGCTGACCGCCGGGGTGATTTATCTGGTCGCGGCGGTATTAATTGTACCGGTGGCGGCTCGCCTCGGGATTGGTGCTGTACTGGGCTATCTGGTGGCGGGGATCGTTATCGGCCCGTGGGGATTAGGTTTTATCAGCGACGTCGATGAGATTCTCCATTTCTCGGAACTGGGCGTGGTTTTCCTGATGTTTATTATTGGCCTGGAGCTGAACCCGGCAAAGCTGTGGGCGCTGCGCCGCTCCATTTTTGGTGTCGGCGCGGCGCAGGTCATCTTCTCTGCGGCGATTCTGGGCGGCCTGCTGTGGCTGACCGACTTTAGCTGGCAGGCGGCGGTCATCGGCGGCATCGGTCTGGCGATGTCCTCAACCGCGATGGCGTTGCAGCTGATGATGGATAAAGGCATGAACCGCAGCGAAGCGGGGCAGCTGGGCTTTTCGGTGCTGCTGTTTCAGGATATCGCGGTGATCCCGGCCCTAGCGCTGATTCCGCTGCTGGCGGGCACCGACAGTGGCCATATTGACTGGATGAAAGTCGGCATGAAGGTGCTGGCTTTCGCAGGTATGCTGGTGGGGGGGCGCTATCTGCTGCGGCCTATCTTCCGCTATATCGCCGCATCAGGTGTCCGTGAGGTCTTTACCGCCGCCTCGCTGCTGCTGGTGCTGGGCTCCGCGCTGTTTATGGATGCGCTGGGTCTGTCGATGGCGCTAGGCACCTTTATCGCGGGGATCCTGCTGGCAGAGAGTGAATATCAGCATGAGCTGGAGGTGGCGATTGACCCTTTCAAAGGGTTGCTGCTGGGCCTGTTCTTTATTTCCGTTGGCATGGCGCTCAACCTCGGTGTGCTCTATACCCATATTGTGACCATCCTGCTCGGCGTGGTGACGCTG
This sequence comes from Pantoea sp. M_10, assembly GCF_008631515.1. NCBI lineage: Bacteria > Pseudomonadati > Pseudomonadota > Gammaproteobacteria > Enterobacterales > Erwiniaceae > Pantoea > Pantoea sp. M_10. The sequence goes on from NZ_VWUL01000007.1 coordinate 229,246, forward strand.
GTGGCGGTGAAAACGCTGGTGCTCTATCTGCTGGCGCGTATTTATGGCTTACGCAGTTCCGAGCGGCAGCAGTTTGCCGGCGTGCTGAGTCAGGGGGGCGAGTTCGCCTTTGTGCTCTTCTCCGCGGCCTCTTCGGCGAAGCTCTTCTCCGGCGATCAGCTGCCGATGCTGCTGGTGACCGTCACCCTGTCGATGATGACCACGCCTCTGCTGATGCAGGGCATTGATCGTCTGCTGGCGCATCGCTTCAATGAGCCCGATGAAGAAGCAGAGAAGCACTTTGTTGAAGACGATCAGCCACAGGTGATTGTGGTGGGCTTTGGTCGCTTCGGCCAGGTGGTCGGCCGCTTGCTGATGGCGAACAACAAACGCATCACCGTGCTGGAGCGCGACATCAGTGCGGTAAGCCTGATGCGCAAATATGGCTACAAGGTTTATTACGGCGACGCCACCGAGCTGGAGTTATTGCGCGCGGCGGGCGCAGCCAGCGCGCAGGCGATTGTGATCACCTGTAATGAACCGGAAGATGTGATGACCATCGTGCACTTATGTCAGCAGCACTTCCCGCAGCTGCAGATTCAGGCGCGCGCCCGGGGCCGTGTCGAGGCACACGAACTGCTGCAGGCTGGCGTGACGCAGTTCTCACGTGAAACCTTCTCCAGTGCGCTGGAGCTGGGACGCAAGACGCTGATGTCTCTGGGGATGCATCCGCATCAGGCGCATCGCGCCCAGCAGCATTTCCGCCGGCTCGATATGCGGATGCTGCGTGAACTGATGCCCAGCCTCTCTGAAAGTGCGCAGGCGTCGCGCGTGCGTGAAGCGCGGCGGGAACTGGAAGATATCTTCCAGCGCGAAATGCAGCGCGAAAAGCGGCAGATCGATGGCTGGGACGATGATCAATAACCTTTTAAAACAGGCTGAAGCTCATGCGTAAACGTTTTATTGCTGGTGCGACATGCCCGCACTGTCAGGAGAAGGACACGCTGGCGATGTGGCGTGAAAATAGTGTCGATGTCGTGGAGTGCGTGAAGTGTGGACATCAGATGCGCGAGGCGGATAAACAGGCGCGCGATCAGGTTCGCACTAACGAGCAGGTTATCGGGATTTTCCATCCCGAGTAGCGAAGTGACGCAGCTTTTTTTACGCTTAAACTTACAGCGGGATTGAATTCCGTTACAATTGACGCCATTAACGCTGTGGTCGCAAGAGAAAGTGAAACCCCTCTTGCACTCAGCCCCGAACCTTTCTGGTTGGTGTTATTGCACGCAAGAATAGACCAATGAGACGGGATCTTAGTTCTCAACGGTTAGGAGATATCATGAAAGTAGCAAAAGACCTGGTGGTAAGCCTGGCCTATCAGGTACGTACAGAAGACGGCGTGTTAGTTGACGAGTCACCGGTGAGCGCACCGTTAGACTATCTGCACGGTCATGGTTCCCTGATTTCTGGTCTGGAAAATGCGTTGGAAAACCACGTTGCCGGCGACAAATTTGACGTGCATATCCCGGCAAACGATGCTTACGGTCAGTATGACGATAACCTGGTGCAGCGTGTTCCTAAAGATGTCTTCATGGGCGTCGACGAACTGCAGGTTGGTATGCGCTTCCTGGCAGAAACCGATCAGGGTCCGGTTCCGGTTGAAATCACCGAAGTGGAAGATGATCACGTCGTGGTTGATGGTAACCACATGCTGGCGGGTCAGAACCTGAACTTCAACGTTGAAGTGGTTGCGATTCGTGAAGCGACGCCGGAAGAACTGGCTCACGGCCATGTTCACGGTGCAGACGGTCATCATCATGACCACGATCACGGCCATGATCACGACCACGATCACGGTAAAGGCGGTTGTGGCACCGGCGGTTGCGGCTGCAGCCACTAAGTCTGACAATCGGTTAAGGCCACCTTCGGGTGGCCTTTCTTTTGGCAGCTATCCGGCGCTGGCCCGGACGGACAGGGGCCGACAGCGCGCGATCAGTAGTGTGGCGGCGGCGTCTCTTCAGACTGTGAGGCCACCAGTGAGGTTGCGTTCGCTTTGAGCTTGTCGGTTAAGAGGCGTATCTGCTCACGCATTTTACTCATCTCCAGCTCGTGCTGAACAACGGCGCTGTTCAGCTGCTCAATGGTCATCTCCTGAAAGGCCAGTTTGCTCTCTAACGTCTCCAGACGCTGTTCCCACTCAGACTGTTGCATGACCTGTTCCTCTGTTAAGGTGCGACTCAGGGCGTGATTCTACGACCTGAACGCCAGGAATCACCTGTTTTTTTCATGCCCGAAGGCGTTGCGCTTGAAAAAAGGTGGCGCGGCATCATCTCTGATGAAACTTCCCGCTGTTATAAAGGTCGGAGGTTAACCGGGTAATTACATTGTGGGAGTGTTCGACACTGCCACGTAAAGTTATAGTGTGGACCCTGAAGTCCGCAATGTTTCCCGAGGTTAGACGCTTCGGTTTTGGAGAATGGATGAAATCACTGTTTAAAGTCACATTGTTAGCTACCACCATGGCTGTTGCGCTGAATGCTCCGCTGGCTATGGCGGCTGAAACCGCTGCGGCTCCTCAGGCTGCGCCTCAGGCACCGAAAAATGCGGCTTTCAAAGATGAAGACCAGCAGTCAGCTTATGCACTGGGTGCTTCACTGGGTCGCTACATGGACAACTCCCTGAAGGAGCAGGAAAAACTGGGCATCAAACTGGATAAGCAGCAGCTGATCGCGGGCGTCCAGGATGCATTCGGTGGCAAGAGCAAACTCTCTGATGAAGAGATTGAGCAGACACTGCAGGCGTTCGAAGGTCGCGTGAAAGGCGCTGCCTCTGCGAAAATGGAAAAAGATGCGAAAGAGAATGCTGAAAAGGGCACGGCTTACGCGACCAAATTCGCCAAAGAGAGCGGTGTGAAGAAAACGGAAACCGGCCTGCTCTATAAAGTTGAGAAAGAGGGCAGCGGCGACGCACCAAAAGATAGCGACACCGTGGTGGTTAACTACAAAGGTACCCTGATTGATGGTACTGAGTTTGACAACTCTTACACCCGTGGCGAGCCCCTCTCTTTCCGTCTGGATGGCGTCATCCCGGGCTGGACCGAAGGCCTGAAGCACGTGAAGAAAGGGGGCAAGATCAAGCTGGTCATCCCACCACAGCTGGCTTACGGTAAAAATGGCGTTCCGGGTATTCCGGCTAACTCCACGCTGGTGTTTGATGTTGAGCTGCTTGATATCAAACCGGCCCCAAAAGCCGATGAAAAAGCACAGGCGCCTGCGCCTGCAGCCGCAGAAAAAGCGCAGTAATCTGCTGACCGCCGCCTCCGGGCGGCGGTTTCATTTCGCCTTCACGACAAACCTCTGGCATAAGCCGACGACATTTGCCAGACTAATGCCTGCCTAATTATCCCAACATTGAGTCTGCCCATAAGCCGCTGTGACAGGCTCCAGCCATTCAGGGTGATACTCTTCAATGTCTAATCCATTCAATCCGGGTGAACTGAGCGACTTCGATCTTCTGGAGCAGCGCCCGTTCGAACAAACTGATTACGATATTCTGAAATCGTACGAGGCTGTCGTGGATGGCCTGGCGATGTTGATCGGTTCGCATTGTGAAATCGTCCTGCATTCACTGGAAGATCTTAAGTGTTCAGCCGTTCGCATCGCCAATGGAGAGCACACGGGCCGTAAGGTCGGTTCGCCTATCACCGATCTGGCCCTGCGGATGCTGCATGATATGCATGGCGCGGACAGTAATGTTTCCCGTGCCTACTTCACGCGCGCCAAAAGCGGCGTGCTGATGAAGTCCGTGACCATCGCGATTCGTAACCGTCAGCAGCGGGTTATCGGCCTGCTCTGTATCAACATGAATCTTGATGTGCCGTTCTCGCAGATTATGTCGACCTTTATGCCGCCCGAGATGCAGCAGGTTGACTCCAGCGTTAACTTCGCCAGTTCGGTCGATGACCTGGTTATGCAGACCCTGGAGTTTACGATTGAAGAGGTCAGCGCTGACCGCAATGTCTCTAATAACGCCAAGAACCGTCAGATTGTGCTCAACCTGTATGAAAAGGGGATCTTCGACATTAAGGATGCCATCAACCAGGTCGCTGACCGGCTGAACATCTCAAAGCACACCGTCTATCTCTACATCCGCCAGTTTAAAAATGGCGATTTTCAGGGACAGGATCGCTGATGCGTTACACCCTGCTGGTGACCGGCCCGGCCTACGGCACGCAACAGGCAACCAGTGCCTGGCTGTTTGCCCGGGCACTGCTGGCGGCGGGTCATCAGCTTGAAAGCGTTTTCTTCTATCGTGAAGGGGTGCTCAATGCTAACCAGCTGACGGCACCAGCCAGCGACGAGTTTGATCTGGTGCGGGCATGGCAGGCATTGCATCAGGAGCAGGGAGTCGAACTGAATATTTGTGTGGCGGCCGCACTGCGGCGTGGAATCAGCGACCCGCAGGAGGCCGCTCGTCTGCACCTGGCGGCCAGTAACCTGCAGCCGGGATTTACCCTGAGCGGGCTGGGTGCGCTGGCAGAAGCGGCGCTGAGCTGTGAACGCATGGTGCAGTTCTGATGAATAGGGTTGCCTTTGTCTTTACCCGTGCGCCCCATGGCAGCAGCGCAGGGCGTGAGGGGCTGGATGCCGCACTGGCAACGGGCGCACTCAGCGACGATATCGGCCTGTTCTTTATCGGCGATGGAGTGCTGCAGCTTAATCTGCATCAGCAACCTGAACGCATAAAAAGCCGTCACTATGCCGCGACGTTTGGCGTGCTGGCACTCTATGACATTGAGCAGTGCTATCTCTGCCGGACATCACTGATTGCGCGCGGACTGGACGCTGACGCCGGGCGGCTGCTGGACGTGACGCTACTGGACGCGCCGGAACTGCGCCAGCAGCTGGCCAGCTTCGATCGCATTCTGACTTTTTAAGAGGCGCAAATGCTGCATACTCTGATGCACTCTCCGTCGCACAGCGACCTCGACACGCTGTTATTAATGGCGGAAGCCGGTGATGATCTGCTGCTGCTACAGGATGGTGTGCTGGCTGCCGTGGCTGGCAGTCGGGCATGGGTTCAGCTGTCAGCCTGCAAAGCGACGCTGTGGGTTCTGGACGAAGATGTCCAGGCGCGCGGGCTGACTGGACAAATTTCGACCACTGTGCGGTCCGTAGACTATAATGGCTTTGTCACGCTAACGATCAGGCATCCGCAACAAATGGTCTGGTAATCGGCTAAAACCTGGTTATTTCTTGACACCCTTTTGACGCAGCCCTAAAATTCTGCCTCCTCGTAATTCTACGAGGCGATTTATTACGTGTTTACGAAGCAAAAGCAAATCCAGGAGCTATTTAATGGCAACAGTTAACCAGCTGGTTCGCAAACCACGCGTCCGCAAAGTTGCAAAGAGCAACGTGCCGGCGCTGGAAGCTTGCCCGCAAAAACGTGGCGTTTGTACTCGTGTGTACACCACCACTCCTAAAAAACCTAACTCCGCACTGCGTAAAGTTTGCCGTGTGCGTCTGACCAACGGTTTTGAAGTGACTTCCTACATCGGTGGTGAAGGTCACAACCTGCAGGAGCACTCCGTGATCCTGATCCGTGGCGGTCGTGTAAAAGACCTGCCAGGTGTGCGTTACCACACCGTTCGTGGCGCGCTGGACTGCTCAGGTGTTAAAGACCGTAAGCAGGCTCGCTCCAAGTACGGCGTGAAGAAGCCAAAGGCTTAATGGTTCTCCGTTAAGTAAGGCCAAACGTTTTAAATTAAATGTCAAAATAAACTCATAGAGTTTTGGACAATCCTGAATTAACAACGGAGTATTTCCATGCCACGTCGTCGCGTCATTGGTCAGCGTAAAATTCTGCCAGATCCTAAGTTCGGATCAGAGCTGCTGGCCAAATTTGTAAATATCCTGATGGTAGATGGTAAAAAATCTACTGCAGAATCTATCGTTTATACCGCGCTTGAGACCCTGGCTCAGCGTTCAGGTAAAAACTCCCTGGAAGCCTTTGAAGTAGCACTGGAAAACGTGCGCCCGACTGTCGAAGTTAAGTCACGTCGCGTTGGTGGTTCTACCTATCAGGTACCAGTTGAAGTCCGTCCGGTTCGTCGTAATGCCCTGGCAATGCGCTGGATCGTAGATGCTGCTCGTAAACGTGGTGATAAATCAATGGCTCTTCGCCTGGCGAACGAACTTTCTGATGCTGCAGAGAACAAAGGTACTGCAGTTAAGAAACGTGAAGACGTTCACCGCATGGCAGAAGCCAACAAGGCGTTCGCACACTACCGCTGGTAACAGTCGCGTAGTTATTGTTAAACCAGCGGGCGCCCAAACGGCCAACCCGCTGGGGTTGACTAATTTTGAACGTCCGAAAAACCGAGGAATAAAATGGCTCGTAAAACACCCATTGCTCGCTACCGTAACATCGGTATCAGTGCGCACATCGACGCCGGTAAAACTACCACTACCGAACGTGTTCTGTTCTACACCGGTGTAAACCACAAAATCGGTGAAGTACACGACGGCGCAGCAACCATGGACTGGATGGAGCAGGAACAGGAACGTGGTATTACTATCACCTCCGCTGCGACCACCTGTTACTGGTCTGGTATGGCTAAGCAGTTCGAACCACACCACATCAATATCATCGACACCCCAGGACACGTTGACTTCACCATCGAAGTAGAACGTTCTATGCGTGTTCTTGATGGCGCGGTAATGGTTTACTGTGCAGTTGGTGGCGTTCAGCCACAGTCTGAGACCGTATGGCGTCAGGCTAACAAATACAAAGTTCCACGCATTGCGTTCGTTAACAAAATGGACCGCATGGGTGCAAACTTCCTGAAAGTTGTTAACCAGATGGAAGTTCGTCTGGGTGCAACTCCAGTTCCTCTGCAGCTGGCTATCGGCGCAGAAGAGAAATTCACCGGTGTTGTTGACCTGGTGAAAATGAAAGCAATCAACTGGAACGACGAAGACCAGGGTGTAACCTTTGTTTACGAAGATATCCCGGCTGATATGCAGGAACTGGCTGAAGAATGGCGCGGCAAGCTGATCGAAGCAGCAGCAGAAGCCTCTGAAGAGCTGATGGAGAAATTCTTCAGCGGTGAAGAGCTGAGCGAAGAAGAGATCAAAACTGCTCTGCGTAAGCGCGTTCTGAACAACGAAATCATCCTGGTAACCTGTGGTTCTGCATTTAAGAACAAAGGTGTTCAGGCGATGCTGGATGCCGTTGTTGAATATCTGCCAGCACCGACTGACGTTACCGCGATCAACGGTATGCTGGACGACGGTAAAGACACGCCGGCTGTTCGTCACTCAGACGACAACGAGCCGTTTGCTGCACTGGCGTTCAAAATCGCTACCGACCCGTTTGTAGGTAACCTGACCTTCTTCCGCGTTTACTCTGGTGTTGTTAACACTGGTGACACCGTGTTCAACCCGGTTAAGTCAAACCGTGAGCGTCTGGGTCGTATCGTTCAGATGCACGCTAACAAGCGTGAAGAAATCAAAGAAGTCCGTGCGGGTGATATCGCCGCTGCGATCGGCCTGAAAGATGTGACCACTGGTGATACCCTGTGTGACCCGGATAACGTCATCATCCTTGAGCGCATGGAGTTCCCTGAGCCAGTAATCTCAATCGCTGTTGAGCCGAAAACCAAAGCTGACCAGGAAAAAATGGGTCTGGCTCTGGGCCGTCTGGCGAAAGAAGACCCATCATTCCGCGTATGGACTGATGAAGAATCTAACCAGACCATCATCGCCGGTATGGGTGAGCTGCACCTCGACATCATCGTTGACCGTATGAAGCGTGAATTCAACGTGGAAGCAAACGTGGGTAAACCACAGGTTGCTTACCGTGAAGCGATCCGCACTAAAGTTACCGACGTTGAAGGTAAACACGCCAAGCAGTCTGGTGGTCGTGGTCAGTACGGTCATGTTGTTATCGACATGTACCCACTGGAGCCAGGTTCGAACCCGAAAGGCTACGAATTTGTCAACGACATCAAAGGTGGTGTGATTCCTGGTGAATACATCCCTGCGGTTGATAAAGGTATCCAGGAGCAGCTGAAATCAGGCCCACTGGCTGGTTATCCGGTTGTGGATCTGGGCGTGCGTCTGCACTTCGGTTCTTACCATGATGTCGACTCCTCTGAGCTGGCGTTTAAACTGGCCGCGTCTATCGCCTTCAAACAAGGCTTTAAACAAGCGCAGCCGGTTCTGCTTGAGCCTATCATGAAGGTTGAAGTAGAGACTCCGGAAGAGAACACGGGTGATGTCATCGGTGACCTTAGCCGTCGTCGTGGTATGCTTAAAGGGCAGGAATCTAACGCTACTGGCGTTCAGATTCACGCTGAAGTTCCGCTGTCTGAAATGTTCGGATACGCAACTCAGCTGCGTTCTCTGACCAAAGGTCGTGCTTCTTACTCCATGGAGTTCCTGAAGTATGACGATGCGCCGAACAACGTAGCGCAGGCCGTTATTGAAGCTCGTAGCAAATAAGCTACGGTTTAAATTTGAACTGATGCCTTCACCCACGTGGTGAAGGCACAACGTAAGGAATTATCGCCATGGCGAAAGAGCAATTTCAGCGTAACAAACTGCACGTAAACGTGGGCACCATCGGTCACGTCGACCACGGTAAAACCACCCTGACCGCAGCTATCACCACCGTACTGTCTAAGACTTACGGCGGCCAGGCGCGTGCATTCGATCAGATCGATAACGCACCAGAAGAGAAAGCACGTGGTATCACCATCAACACTTCACACGTTGAGTATGAAACCCCGACTCGTCACTATGCACACGTTGACTGCCCAGGCCACGCCGACTATGTGAAAAACATGATCACCGGTGCTGCGCAGATGGACGGCGCGATCCTGGTTGTTGCTGCGACTGATGGCCCGATGCCACAGACCCGTGAGCACATCC
>NZ_VWUL01000008.1:0-158212 GCF_008631515.1 Pantoea sp. M_10
AGCGGATGAGGGATTTCAGGACGAGCGACAGGGATGTCGCGAAGAGGCAGGGTCGCGCCAGGGATGGCGCGTCCTGCCGGTCCGTGAGAAATCCGGAAGAAGCGAAGGGACCGCGAAGCGGCGGTGAGGCAGGCCGGAGCGCGGGGTCAAGGGGGCGCGGCGACTGGCGCCCCCTTGTCGGTCGCCTGCAGAGGCGAAACTGAAACTGCCCGGTTTGCCCGGCGAACGAAACCCTCTCATAGCCCGTTTGCTGCAAGCTCTCCCAGCGCCCCCACCACGCAACGAACACCACTCAAGCCCGCCCTGCCAGGCCAATCTTCTCACCGCATTCACGCAACGAACAACCCCACCCCTTTATTCCCTAAAGTCATAAAGCCAAATTTTTTAGTATTTCCCGTTATCAATAATAGTTCTTACCATCACAGAATCAGATTATGTAAAGGGAGGTAAATACCGTGAATTTCCAGCAGCTTAAAATTATCCGCGAGGCGGCCCGCTGTGAATTTAATTTAACGGAAGTCGCTAACACGCTCTTTACCTCCCAGTCGGGTGTGAGTCGGCACATCCGGGATCTGGAAGATGAACTTGGCGTGGAGATCTTTATCCGCCGCGGTAAACGTCTGCTGGGGATGACCGAGCCGGGTAAAGCATTGCTGACCATTGCCGAACGCATCCTGGATGAGGCGGGCAAAGTCCGCCGCCTGGCCGATGTGTTTACCAATGAAACCAGCGGTATCCTCACGATCGCCACCACCCATACTCAGGCGCGCTACAGCCTGCCGAAGATCATCAAAGCGTTTCGCCAGCTCTATCCGAATGTCCGGCTGGAACTCAATCAGGGCTCCCCGCAGGAGATTGTATCGATGCTGTTGGCGGGGGAGGCGGATGTCGGCATCGCCAGTGAGATGCTGGTCAACAACAGCAGCCTGGCGGCCTTTCCCTGGTTCAGCTGGCACCACGCCTTACTGGTGCCGAAAGGGCATGAGCTGGTGCAGAACCAGCCCGTTTCGCTGAGCACCCTCAGCCGCCATCCCCTTATTACCTACCGGCAGGGCATTACCGGCCGTTCCCGGGTGGATCGCGCCTTCCAGAGCGCCGGTCTGAAACCGGACATCGTACTCAGCGCTCAGGACTCCGACGTGGTGAAAACCTACGTTAAGCTCGGATTAGGCGTCGGGATTCTGGCCGACCAGGCGTGTGAAACCGAAGAGAGTGAAGAGCTGGTGCGCATTGATGCTACTCATCTGTTCGATGCCAGTACCGTCTGGCTAGGCCTGAAGCGCGGTCAGCTGCAACGCAACTATGTCTGGCAGTTCCTGGAACTCTGCAACGCCAACCTGTCACTGGAGGAGATCAAGCGTCAGGCGCTCTCGTACAGCAGCGATGACGAGCCGGTTATCGACTTCCAGATTTAATCACTCCGCGCATCCGGCAGGATGCGCCGGGTTTCCCCCACGGCATAAAATTTCGAAAGCCTGCTTAAAACCTCTTCGCCAGCCTCTCTCTCACCCTGAAACAACATCCTGCACTCACCGGGCGCGATAAAGTGGAAGCAGCTCACTACAGGGGGATGTTATGTCGCAACTTCAACTCAACGACAGCGATCTGCTGCGCCAGCAGGCGCTGTTTGCCGGATGCTGGCAGGATGCGCAGCAGGGGGCCACGCTGCCGGTTACCAATCCCGCCACGGGTGAAACGCTGGCGACGATCCCGGCTCTGGGATACGCCGAAACGGAGCAGGCCATTGCTTATGCAGAAACGGTACGCATCAGCTGGGGCAGGACGCCCAATGCCAGCCGCGCCGCGCTGCTGGAGAAGTGGCATCAGCTGATTATTGAGAATGCCGATGACCTGGCAATCATCATGACCGCCGAACAGGGTAAACCGCTGGCAGAAGCCAGAGGGGAAGTGCTGTACGGGGCCAGCTTTGTGAAATGGTTCGCCGAAGAGGCGCGCCGCATTTATGGCGATACCATTCCCGCGCCCAGCGAGGACCGCCGCATTCTGGTGCTGAAACAGCCGGTCGGTGTGGCCGCTGCGATTACGCCGTGGAATTTCCCGATTGCGATGATCACCCGCAAAGTAGCGCCTGCGCTGGCGGCTGGCTGTCCGATCATCGTTAAACCTTCAGAACTGACGCCGCTCTCCGCGCTGGCGCTGGCCGTGCTGGCAGAGCGCGCCGGTTTCCCGTCCGGGGTTTTGCAGGTATTAACCGGCCTGCCCACGGAGATTGGCGCGGCCCTGACCGGGAGCCGCACGGTGCGCAAAATCTCCTTTACCGGCTCTACCCGGATCGGGCAGTTACTGATGCAGCAGAGTGCCGACAGCATCAAACGCCTGAGTCTGGAGCTGGGCGGAAACGCACCGCTGATTGTCTTTGAGGATGCCGATATCGAGGTTGCGGTGGCCGGGGTCATGCTCAGCAAATTTCGCAACGCCGGACAGACCTGCGTCTGCGCCAACCGTATTCTGGTGCAGCGCAGCATCTATGCGCGCTTTACCGCACGACTGCTGGAGGCGGTCGCCACCCTGAACGTCGGCGATGGTTTTGCGCCTGACAGCACCATCGGCCCGCTGATCAATGAGCGCGCGGTGGAAAAAGTGAATGGTCATATTGATGATGCGCTGAGCCAGGGCGCAACCCTGCTGACCGGCGGCATCAGCCAGGGCAACGGTACTTTTGTACAGCCTACGGTTCTGGGGGAGGTGACCGACTCGATGCGCATCGCTCATGAGGAGACCTTTGGCCCGGTCGCGCCGCTGTTTATTTTTGACAGTGAAGAGGAGGCGATCGCCATGGCGAATAACACGCCCTATGGTCTGGGGGCCTACTTCTTTACCGAAAACATCCGGCGGGCGTGGCGGGTCGCGGAAGCGCTGGAGTTCGGGATGGTCGGCTTCAATACCGGTGCGATCTCCCTGGAAGTGGCTCCCTTTGGCGGGGTGAAACTCTCCGGCATTGGCCGGGAAGGATCACGTTACGGCATTGACGAATATCTGGAACAAAAAACGTTTCATATCGGCAGTCTGTGAATAAAGAGTAATTAAACGCCAGTCGGGTCATCCGGCTGGCGTTTTTTTTTTGGTGGCTATTCCGGATAATTTTTTTCGGCGTCAACGTATCGGGTTTAAAACATAAGAAATGATCCGGGATGTGAAGCGCGTCAGTAAACCGGCGGCGCAGGCTTCAGTTAATCACCCGCCTTGCCCGGAATATCCGCTTTGGTGCAATTTCCGTGCAGGCTGCACCAGCAGAGCGCAGGATTTTTGTGAAGTAAATCATCTGTTTAATTGTTCGGCAATTCCGCAAAAAATCATCCGGCAATACGGCAGAAAATTTTTTTGCGCTGTTTTAAACGCATTTTTATTTTTTGCCCGACTGGCATACTTTCTGCATTAGCTTATTACCCGCGCAGAAATCGGCGGCTGAAAAAACGAATTAACCAGCAACTGATGGGTGTAACAAATAAGGAATTATTCCATGTTAAGTTTCGACCCTGAAAACGTTTCTCTTCCGGCTGGCCATTATATTGGCGGCCAGCACGTGCAAGGCCAGGGCGCCCTGTCTGAGGTTAAACGCCCCTCAGACGGCCGGGTCTATGCGCAGCTACGGGACGCCACGCCAGAAGATGTCGATCACGCCGTGACCGTGGCGCATCAGGCGCTGAAAACCAGCGGCTGGTCAGGCTGCGCGCCACGCGAACGTGGCCGGGTTCTGCGCCGCTGGGCAGATCTGATTGAGCAGGATCCCCTGCTGGCCCAGCTGGAAGCGCTGGGGTCGACCCGACCCATCAGCGACGTGGTGCAGCACGAAATCCCTTTCACGGCCGAAGCGATTCGCTTCTATGCCGAATGCGCCGACAAATACAGCGGCGATCTCTTTCCCACCCGCGACAGTAGCCTCGGCATGCTGATCGCTGAACCCTATGGCGTGATCGGCGCGATTACCCCGTGGAATTTCCCGTTGTCGATGGCGTCGTGGAAATGCGGTCCGGCGCTGGCGGCGGGCAATGCAGTGGTGCTCAAGCCGTCTGAACTGACGCCGTTCTCCACCGTGCGCATGGCCGAACTGGCGATTCAGGCGGGCTTACCGGCCGGGGTACTGAACATCGTGCAGGGCAGTGGGGCAGTCACCGGCAGTGCGCTGGTGAAACACCCGCTGGTGCGCAAAGTCTCGTTTACCGGCTCGACGCAGACCGGTGCACGCATCATGAGCGACGCGGCACAGTTCGGCATGAAACCGGTCACGCTGGAGCTGGGCGGCAAAAGTCCGCAGCTGGTCTTTGATGATGCAGGCGACAGTGAGGTGCTGGCCCAGCGCATTCTGCGCGGCTTCACCGCTAACGGCGGTCAGGCCTGTGTGGCGGGCACCCGCCTGATTGTGCAGCGCAACATCGCCGAACCGCTGGTTGAGCGGCTGGCGCAGCTCTGCCGGGAAGTGAAACCGGGCGTCACCTGGCAGGAGAGCAGCCGCTACGCACCGCTGATTGATGCGCGCCAGGGCAACAAAGTCAGCTCGGTCATTGAGGCGGCGAAAGCGCAGGGCGCCGAGGTGATTGTCGGCGGCGCGCGTTTTGCCGACACCGACGAGGGCTGGTTCTGGCAGCCTACGCTGCTCAGCCACGTCACCCAGGATAACCCGGCGGTGCAGCAGGAGATCTTTGGCCCGGTGCTGACGGTGCAGACCTTTGATGATGAAGAGCAGGGACTGGCGATGGCGGCACATGCGATCTACGGCCTTTGTGCCGGGGTGCACACGCTGAGCCTGCCGCGTGCGCTGCGCGCCATGCGTGCCATTGACGCCGGCACCGTCTGGATCAACCGCTACGGCCGCTCCGGCGACTTCATCATCCCCACCGGCGGCTTTCTCGGCTCCGGCATTGGTAAAGATTTAGGGCGTCAGGCATTTCAGGCCTGCCAGCGCCAGAAGAGCGTTCTTATCGATTTCTAAGCACAACTGACGACTATGAGGGTGTGACATGGCTCTGTTTAAACCGAAATTTATCACGTTCGACTGTTACGGCACGCTGATTCGCTTCGATATGGCCGGCGCCGCGCAGCGCTGTTTCAGCGACCGCGTCGACCCGGCCGACATGGACGCCTTTACCCGGGACTTTTCAGCCTACCGGCTGGATGAAGTGCTGGGCGCATGGAAACCCTACTACGACGTGGTCAGCAATGCGATTCAGCGCACCTGCAAAAAATGGGGCGTTCGCTGGGAGAAAGCCGACAGCGACTTTATCTACACCGACTGCGCGAGCTGGGGCCCGCATCCCGACGTGCCGGCCGGTCTGGCGAAAGTCGCCGAAGCGTTTCCGCTCGTGCTGCTCACCAACTCAATGAAAGATCTGATCCCGCATCATATTCCGCGTCTGGGCGCGCCCATTCACATGACCATTACGGCGGAAGAGGCGGGTGCCTACAAACCGCAGATGAAGGGCTTCGAGTACATGCTGGATAAGCTCGGCTGCGGCCCGGAGGAGATCCTGCACGTCTCCTCCAGTTTCCGCTATGACCTGATGACCGCACACGATCTCGGCATCAAAAACAAAGTCTGGGTCAATCGCGGCCATGAGCCGGCAAACCCCTACTACGGGTACACCGAAATCAACGACATCGGCGGCCTGCCTGGCGTCGTCGGACTCTGAGGAACCCCCATGAAACTGGAATCGTTCTGGCAGGCCACGGCTCCCGCCTTTACCGGTGCCGCTCGCGAACCGCTGCCAGCCCACGCTGACGTGGTGGTGATCGGCGGCGGCTTCACCGGCGTCTCGGCGGCGCTCAGCCTGGCGCGCAGCGGGATCAGCGTTGTGCTGCTGGAGAGTGGCGAGGTCATGAGCCAGGCGTCGGCGCGCAACGGTGGCCACTGCAACACCGGTGTGGCGCAGAACTTCGCCGCGCTGGTGGCCAGTCAGGGCCTGGAGCAGGCCAGCCGCTTCTACCGGGCGTTTGACGATGCCGTGAGCTATGTCCGGCAACTGATCCAGGACGAAGCGATCGACTGCGACTTCCGGCTGTGCGGCAAGCTTAAGCTCGCCAGCAAAGCGTCACACATGGCCGGGTTGCGGGAGGCTTATGAACTGATGCGCCGCACCGTTGACCCGGAGATCGCCCTGCTCGACAAAACGGCGGTGCGTGACGAGATCGCCAGCGATGACTTTCACGGTGGCCTGCTGCAGCAGCGTGGCGGTCAGATGCACATGGGCAAGTTTGGAGTTGGTCTGGCCGAAGCGGCCGCCCGCAGCGGCGCAAAAATTTTCCCCCATCACGCCGTGACGAAATTAGAGCGGCTGAAGGGATATCAGCACCGGGTCCACACCGCGCAGGGCTCGCTGCTGGCGGATAAGGTGCTGATGGCGACCGGCTGCTCCAACGTCGGTCCCTTTCCCTGGTTTCAGCGCCGCATCGTGCCGGTCGGCAGCTTTATTGTGGTGACGGAAGCGCTGGACCCGGCGCTGCTGCAACAGGTGCTGCCGCAGGACCGCACCTACGTCACCTCCCTGAATATTGGCAACTACTTCCGCACCACCGCCGATCGCCGGCTGGTGTTTGGCGGGCGCGCCCGGTTTGCGGTCAGCAATCCCACCTCGGACTCCCGCAGTGGCGAGATCCTGCGCCGGGCGATGACGCAGATGCTGCCCCAGCTCGGCCAGGCGCAGGTGGACTACTGCTGGGGCGGCATGGTCGATATGACGGCCGACCGTCTGCCTCACGCCGGTGAACAGGATGGCGTTTTCTACTCGCTGGGCTACAGCGGTCACGGCACCCAGATGTCGGTCTGGATGGGGCGGGTCATGGCCGACCTGCTGGCTGAAAAAGCGACGGACAATCCCTGGCAGCGTGAGACATGGCCCGCGCTGCCCGGTTATCACGGTAAGCCATGGTTTTTACCGCTCGCAGGACTCTATTACAAAGCAAAGGATCGCCTTTCATAACCCCCGTCGGAGGCTGGCTGCCAGGTTGCCAGCACCGTCAGAAAATGATCCCCGGTTCGCCTGACTATTGAGGGTACAGAGATGAGTAAATTTGATAATAACGACGCTGATGCGGTAAATCCGGCACTGACGCGCATGATCACCGAAGGCACACTGTCACGCCGCAGCCTGATGAAAATCCTCTCCGCGGGTGCGGTGATGAGCAGCGGCCTGATCGGTTTTTCCGGGGCAGCACAGGCGGACGATAAGCCCGTGAAGGGCGGTAAACTGCGCGCGGCGATGTCGAATGCGTCGGCCACCGACACGCTCGACCCGGCCAAAAGTAACAACAGCGCCGACTATACCCGCCAGTTTATGTTTTACAGCGGCCTGACCGAGCTGGATAAAAATCTGATGGTGCAACCGGCCCTGGCGGAATCGGTGGAGTCGGGCGATGGCGTCACCTGGCATATTAAGCTGCGCAAGGGCGTGACCTTCCATGACGGCAAACCGCTGACCGCCAAAGATGTCATCTACTCACTCAGCCGCCACAAAGATCCGGCTATCGCCTCCATCGCTTTCAAGCTGGCCGACCAGTTCAAAACCTTCACCGCGGTCAGTGACAATGAGGTGCTGCTGGAGCTGAACAGCGCCAACTTCGATGTCCCTTACATGCTGGCCACGCCGCCGTTTTTAATCGTGCAGGATGGCACCAAAGATTTCAGCAAAGGGATCGGCACCGGGCCGTTCATCTGCAAAGCCTTTATGCCCGGCGTGCGCGCCATCGGCACGAAAAATCCCAACTACTACAAGCCTGGCCTGCCGCACCTGGATGAGGTGGAGCTGATAGGCGTCACCGACGGTGCCGCGCGCGTCAATGCGCTGATGTCGGGCGATCTGCAGATCGTCGCGGCCATGACCGCCGCCGACTGCAAGCGCATCAAAGCCAGCAGCGACTTCGGCGTGCTGGAGAGCAAATCGGGGATGTACACCAACCTGATTATTCGCACCGACGTGAAGCCGGGAAGCAACGAAGATTTTGTGCTGGCGATGAAATATCTCCAGCCGCGCGAAATGCTGGTGAAAACCGTCCTGCAGGGCTACGGCGACGTCAGTAATGACACCCCGGTGCCACCGTGGCATCCGCTCTACAATGCCGACCTGAAACCGCGCCCGCTGGATGTGGAAAAGGCGAAATTCCACATCAAAAAAGCCGGGATGGCCGGGTCAACGGTGGAGATCGTAACCACGCCCAACATTGAAGGGGCAACCGAAGGCGGTCAGATGATCCAGCAGATTGCGCGCGGGGCCGGGCTCAACATCAAAGTGCGACGTGTGCCGTATGACGGCTACTGGTCGTCGCACTGGACTAAAGATCCCGTGGGATATGGCTCGATAAACCCGCGTCCGACGCTCGACATGCTCTTCTCACAGTTTTATCTCTCTACCGCGCCGAGCAACGAATCGGGCTGGAAAAATCCGCAGTTTGACCAGCTGGTCGTGGCGGCACGGGGGGAACGCGATCAGGCGAAACGCAAGCAGATGTATGGCGACATGCAGACGCTGATCTATGACCACTGCGGCACCCTTATCCCGACCTTTATCAGCTCCACCGATGGCTACAGCAAAAAGGTCAAAGGGGTGGAAGCCTGGCCGTCGGGCATGATGATGGGGTATCGCTTCCATGAGTTTGCCTGGCTGACCGCCTGATCCGGAACCTGAGTAAGGAGAACGCCGATGAACCGATATATGCTGTTCCTGATTGCCCGGCGAACCGGTGCCGGCATCCTGACGTTGCTTATCGTCTCGGCGGTGGTGTTTTTCATCACCAGCCTGCTGCCAGGTGACGCGGCGCAGATGATCCTCGGGCAGAACGCCACGCCGGAGACGGTGGCGGCGTTAAGGCAGCAGCTGGGGCTGGATCAGCCTTTGCTGATGCGTTACGTCCACTGGCTGACAGGCATGCTGCAGGGCGATTTCGGCACCTCGTTTGCCAGCCATCTGCCGGTCGCACAGCTGGTGGCCCAGCGCATTCCGGCGACGTTTGAACTGGCGGGTATTACCACGCTGATCTGCGTGCCGCTGGCGCTGCTCATCGGCATCATCGCGGCGATGAATCGCGGGTCACGGCTCGATCGGGCGCTGGTTATCGGCACTATGGCGACGGTCGCCGTCCCGGAGTTTCTGGTGGCGACGGTTGCGGTGCTGATTTTTGCCGTCAGGCTGCACTGGGTGTCGGCGATGTCGTTCGGCAGCCCGGACAGCGACCTGCTGAGTTACCTCAAAGCCTATGCGCTGCCGGTGCTGACGCTCTGCTGTGTGCTGGTGGCGCAGATGGCCCGGATGACGCGGGCGGCGATCATCAATCAGCTCGACAGCCCCTATCTGGAGATGGCGCGGCTGAAAGGGGTGTCACCGCTCAGAGCCGTGCTGCGTCACGCCCTGCCTAACGCGGTTGGCCCGATTGCCAACGCGATTTCACTCAGCCTCTCCTATCTGTTTGGCGGGGTGATCATCATCGAAACCATCTTCAGCTATCCCGGTCTGGCCAGTCAGCTGGTGGATGCCGTCAGCAACCGCGATCTGCCGGTGGTGCAGCTCTGCGTCATGCTGTTCGCCGCCTGCTATCTGGTGCTGCTGCTGCTGGCCGACATCCTGACTATCGCCTTTAACCCGAAATGGAGAAGCGCATGAATACTCTTCTGCTGCCCTGGCGTTTCTTACAGTCACTCTCCTGGTCTGGCCGGATGGGACTGCTGATCTCCCTGTTCTGGCTGCTGATGGCGCTGTTCGGCACCGCGCTGGCCCCGCACAGCATCGACGATATCGGCGGCGGGCCGCTGATGGGCGGGCTGACGGCGGACAACCTGCTGGGCACCGACTATCTCGGCCGCGACATGCTGAGCCGCATTCTCTATGGCGCGAAGTTCTCAATCGGCCTGGCGCTGAGCGCGGCGCTGCTGGCCAGCCTAGTCGGCACGCTGCTGGCGCTGCTGGCGGCGGTCACGGGACGCTGGCTGGAGGAGTTACTGGGCCGTATCAACGATGCGCTGCTGGTGCTGCCGGGAAAAGTGCTGTCGCTGATGATCGTCGCCGTCTTTGGCTCGTCGCTGCCAATGCTGATCCTGACGGCGGTCTTTACCTACTGGCCGGGCGCATTCCGTATCGCCTTTGCCATGGCCAGCTCGCTGCGCAGCATGGACTACGTCCGCGCCTCACGGCTGCGGGGCGAAAGCCGCTGGCATATCGCCATTCACGACATATTGCCCAACATGGTGCACCCGATGCTGACCGACTTTGGCCTGCGCTTTGTTTACATCGTGCTGCTGCTCAGCGGCCTGAGCTTTCTCGGCCTGGGCGTGCAGCCACCTTATGCCGACTGGGGCACGCTGGTGCGTGAAAACATGCAGGGGCTGTTTGACGGCTCACCGGCGGTGCTGATGCCCGCGCTGGCCATTGCCAGCCTGACCATTGGTGCCAACCTGTTTATCGACAGCCTGCAGGCGATGCGTCCGCTGACGCTGGCGAAGGAGGAAGCATGAACGTGACACCCCATACGGCCATGCCGGTGATTTCGGTCGATAAACTGCGCGTCACCGCGCAGACCGATCGCGGCGAAGAGATCGACCTGGTTTCCGACATTCATTTTACCGTGCAGAAGGGCGAGGTGCTGGCGCTGATTGGCGAGTCCGGCTCGGGTAAAACCACCATCGCGATGGCTCTGATGGGCTACGCCCGCAGCGGCTGCCGGATTGCCGGGGGCAATATTCACGTCGCCGGCACCGACGTCAGCAGCCTGACGCCAGGCCAGCTGCGCGCCTTTCGCGGTAATAAAGTGGCTTATATCGCTCAGAGCGCCGCCGCGTCGTTTAATCCGGGTATGAAAATTCTCGATCAGGTGATTGAGCCGGTGGTCATTCACGGCACCCTGACCCGCAAAGCGGCGCGGGAAAAAGCGATTGGCCTGTTCCGTGAGCTGGCGCTGCCCAATCCGGAGAGCATCGGTGACCGCTATCCGCATCAGGTGTCGGGCGGTCAGCTGCAGCGTCTGATGACGGCGATGGCGCTGATTGGCGACCCGGACGTGGTGATTCTGGATGAACCCACCACCGCACTGGATGTGACTACCCAGGTCGAGGTGCTGAAAGCCTTTCGCCGGGTGGTGGTGCAGCGCGGCGTCACCGCCATTTACGTCAGTCACGATCTGGCCGTCGTGGCGCAGATGGCCGATCGGATTCTGGTGCTGCTGCGCGGCAAAATGGCGGAATATGGCACGACCGCACATCTGATTGGCGCGCCACAGGCGGAGTACACCCGCCTGCTGATGGATGCGGCGCGCCAGAAAGAGCGGCCCAGCAGCTGGTGTCCCGCGGCGGCCGATATTCAGCCGCTGCTGGAAGTGCGCGATCTCTGCGCCGGTTATGGCCCGCGCGACAGGGAGGGCCACCCGAAGGTGCGCATCCTGGAAGACGTCAACCTCAGGCTATGGAAAGGGCAGGCGATTGGCATTATCGGGGAGTCCGGCTCGGGCAAAACCACGCTGGCGCACGCCATCGCCGGGCTTAACGCCCCGAGTCACGGCCACATCCTGTTTAACGGTCACTATATCGCGGGCGATATGCAGAAACGCCCTGACAACGAGCTGCGACGCATTCAGTATGTGTTCCAGATGGCGGATACCGCCCTGAATCCGGCTCACAGCGTTGAGCGCATTCTGTCGCGTCCGCTGACGCTGTTTCATGGTCTGAGCGGTGCGGCCCGTCAGCAGCGGCTCAATCAGCTGCTGGATCTGGTGCAGCTGCCGCGCAGCGTGCTGGGACGGCGTCCCTGGGCGCTGTCGGGCGGCCAGAAGCAGCGCGTTAATCTGGCGCGCGCGCTGGCGGCTGAGCCCGATCTGATTCTGTGTGATGAGGTTACCTCGGCGCTGGACACCGTGGTGGCGGCCGCCGTGCTCGACCTGATCAGTGAACTGCGCCGGGAGCTGGGCCTCTCCGTGATCTTCATCAGCCACGACATGCATGCGGTGCGCGCCGTGTGCGACGAGATTGTGGTGATGAAAAGCGGGCGCATCGTGACCCAGCTGGCCCGCAGCGACTACGACAAGCCCACCAGCGAACTCTACTTTGAGCGGCTGAAACGCGCTGTGCCGGAGCTGCGTCAGGGCTGGCTGGATGAGCATGAAGAGATTTTGAAAGCAGAGTAGGTGGCCGCTGGCGTCATGGCGTGCTCCTTTTCATTTACAACAGAGGTCGTTTTGTTATGCCTGCACCGATTCGTTATGTACAGGACAGTACGGACTTTCCCGACGCCGCCGATGTGGTGGTGATTGGCGCCGGTATTGCCGGGGCCGCCGCCACCTGGGAACTGGCGAAGCAGGGCGTTAAGGTTGTGCTGATCGAAAAAGGCCTGGTGGGGGCCGAGCAGTCGAGCCGCAACTGGGGCTGGTGTCGTCAGCAGAACCGCGATGAGCGGGAGCTGCCGCTGATCATCTATGCCCTGCAACGCTGGGGGGAGCTGAACGCGGAAACCGGCGAAGAGCTGGGATTCCGTCGCAGCGGGCTGGTTTACGCCACGCGGGAAGAGTCAGACATCGCCGCCTGGGATGCGTGGATCCAGATGGCTAAGGGGTATGGCGTCAACAGCTCGATTCTTACCGCTGAGCAGGCAAAAGCGATGACGCCCGGCAGTACCACCGCCTGGCGGGGCGGCCTCTCAGCGCCAACGGACGGCCATGCGGAACCCCGCCTGGCGGCGCCGGGCCTGGTGGCGGGCGCGATGAAAAAAGGTGCGCTGCTGTTTCAGCAGTGTGCGGTGCGCGGGCTGGATATCGCCGCGGGTCAGGTCAGCGGCGTCTGGACCGAACGCGGGCTGATCAAAACCAGCCGGGTGATCTGTGCCGCCGGGGCCTGGACATCCATGTTCTGCCGTCGTCACGGCATCGATCTGCCGCTGGGCAATGTCATCGGCACGGCTTTCCGCACGCAGCCGATAGAGCAGGCGATTGCGATGCCGCTCTATACGCCGGGCTTCGCCTGCCGCCCGCAGATGGACGGCAGCTATACCGTCTCGGTGTCGGGGCGCGGACGGCTGGAGCCGGGTGCGCAGGGGCTGCGTTATGCGCGCCAGTTCTATCCGACTTTTAAAAGCCGCCGCAAGAATCTTACCCTCAACCTTGGCCTGTCGCCCTTTTTCAACGGCCCCGAAGCGATGGGGCGCTGGGCCTTTGATCGCCCGTCGCCGTTTGAGCGGGTGCGTATCCTCGATCCGGCGGCAGACAGCCGAATCGTGGAAGAGGGGCTGGCCGCGATGCGCCGCGAATATCCGGCGCTGGCGAATCTCAGGCTGGCCCAGGCGTGGGGCGGCATGATCGACAGCACGCCGGACGCCATTCCGGTGATCTCCACCGTGGCGAAACTGCCGGGGCTGGTGCTCTCGGCGGGCTACAGCGCGCACGGTTTTGGCATCGGGCCGGGTGCCGGACGCCTGGCTGCCGATCTGGCAACCGGGGCCACCCCGATTGTCGACCCTGCCCCTTATCGCTACAGCCGTCTGGTTGACGGCAGCGGATTAGACACCCCAGGCATGATGTAAGGAGAACGCAATGAGCCTGACACTACGCGCAATGACGCCAGATGATATTGAACAGTGCTACCGCATGACGCAGGCGCTGAAGTGGCCCCACCGACGCGAAGACTGGCAGCTGGCGCTGCAGCTGGGCGAAGGCACGGCGATTGAAGAGCAGGGCAGAGTGATTGGCAGCGCCGTGCTCTGGCGCTGGGGCGAACACGCCGCCACGCTGGGACTGGTGATTGTGGATAATCAGCAGCAGGGGCGGGGCCTCGGCAAACAGCTGATGCTGGCGCAGCTGGAAAAAGTCCCCGACGGCAACGTGCGGCTGCACGCCACCGAAATGGGCAAAGGGTTGTATGAAAAGCTCGGCTTTGTCAGCTGCGGCGAGATCCGCCAGCACCAGACCCGTGCACTGGCGTCACTGCCGGACGTGGTGATCCCGGCCGGGCTGCATCTGCGACCGGCGACCCCGGCAGATCACGCCGCGCTGGTGAAGCTGGATCAGCAGGCGCACGGCATGCATCGTCCGGCGCTGTTCGACCATCTGCTGGGCGACTGTGAGACCCTGCTGTTACAGGACGATCAGCAGCAGATTCAGGGGTTCGCCAGCCTGCGCCGGTTTGGGCACGGCTGGGCGATTGGGCCGGTGATCGCCGCGAAGCTGCCGGTGGCACAGGCGCTGGTGGCAACCCTGATGCAGCCACTGCAGGACCAGTTTCTGCGCATTGATACCGACGCCAGCCTGCCGCTGGCCAGCTGGCTCAACACCCTCGGGCTGGATCAGGTGGATGCGCCGACCACGATGGTGCGGGGCACCCCCTGGACGCCGCAGGGGATGCAGGCCTTTGGCTTAATGACCCAGGCGATGGCCTGATGCATATCGTCTATAAATCGGAACCGGAGCGGGGACGGATCTGGCAGCGCTGGCTGGCGGAGCATGCCCCCGACATTCAGCTGCATATCTGGCCGGAGACCGGCGATCCGGCAGAGGTTGAGGCGCTGGTAGCCTGGCAGCCCCCCGCCGATATTCCGGCGCTGTTTCCCCGGCTGAAACTGCTGTTTTCTGTCGGCGCCGGAGCCGATCAGTTTGACTTCAGCGCGCTGCCGCCCGATCTGCCGGTCATACGAATGATTGAGCCGGGCCTGATGCAGGGCATGGTGGAATATGTCACCTTCGCGGTGCTCGGGCTGCATCGTGACATGCCACGCTATCTTCATCAGCAACGCCAGCAGCAGTGGCAGCCGCATCAGGTGAAGCCAGCGGCTCAGCGGCGGGTGGGCATGATGGGGCTGGGCGAACTCGGTCAGGCTGCGCTGCAGCAACTGGTCGCACTGGGTTTTGACTGCGCTGGCTGGAGCCGCACACCGCGCCACGTGCCCGGCGTGCGCTGCTGGCACGGTGCCGGAGAGCTGGCGGACTTTCTGGCGCACAGCGAGATTCTGGTCTGTCTGCTGCCGCTGACCGACACCACCCAGGGTCTGCTTAATCACACCCTGTTTACGCAGATGCCGCAGGGTGCGGCACTGGTGCAGGCCGGGCGCGGTCAGCAGCTTAATCATGACGATTTGCTGCAGGCGCTGGCGAGCGGCCAGCTCCGCGCCGCCGTGATTGATGTCACCGACCCGGAGCCGTTACCGCCGGGCCATCCCTTCTGGCACCATCCCGCCGTGTGGCTGACGCCGCACATTGCCAGCCAGACACAGAATGAGAGCGCCATTGCGGCGCTGCTGGAGAACCTGCGCCGTTATCAGCGTGGTGAGCCGCTGCACGGTCTGGTCGACCGCTCACGAGGATATTGAGATGGAACATTTAGTGGCACTGCGCCGTGAACTGCATGCGCACCCGGAACTCGGTTTTCAGGAGCACCGCACCAGCGACAGGGTGGCGAACTTTCTGCAACAGCTGGGAATTGAGGTGCATCGTGGCATCGGGCAGACCGGCGTGGTCGGCATTCTGAAAAAGGGTAACAGCGAGCGGATGATTGGCCTGCGCGCCGATATGGATGCCCTGCCGATGCAGGATCAGAGCGGCACCGCCTGGCAGAGCAGCGTGACGCAGGTCAGTCACGCCTGCGGCCACGACGGTCACACCGTGATGCTGCTGGGTGCGGCAGAAAAACTGGCGCACGACGTCAGTTTTGACGGTACCGTCTGCTTCATTTTCCAGCCCGCCGAAGAGGGGCTGGCGGGCGCGAAGGCGATGATCGACGACGGGCTGTTCAGCCGCTTTCCCTGTGAGGCGGTCTACGCCATTCACAACTGGCCGGAACTGCCGCTGGGTCAGGTGCAGACCCGGCCCGGCCCGATCATGGCGGCGGCAGACCGCTTCGATATCCGGGTGCTGGGCGGGGGAGGCCATGCCGCGCAGCCCCACCTGACCCGCGATACCCTGCTGGCGACCAGCGAGCTGGTGGTTCAGCTGAATACCCTGGTCTCACGCGCGCTCGACCCCTGTGAAACGGCGCTGCTCACTGTGACCCGGATGGAGGGCGGCTTTTCCCACAACATGATCCCGGCGGAGGCGAACATCACCGGTACGGTGCGCACCTTCAGCCCGACGGCACAGGCGACGATTGAAGCGCGGCTGCGTCAGATGGCGGAACATGTCACCGCCGCGCACGGCCTGCATGCCGAGGTGCGCTATCTGCGCTACTACCCGGCAACCCTGAACAGCCCGGATGAGGCGCAGTTCTGCCTGCAGGCGCTGACACAGGCGGGCATCGCCGCTGAGATCGCGCCGCAGCCCGCGCTCACCTCCGAAGATTTCGCCTTTATGCTGCAGGCGCGGCCCGGTGCCTATCTCTGGCTGGGATCTGCGCCCTGCAGGCCGTTACATCACGCCGCCTACGACTTTAACGATGCGCTGATCCCGCATGGCGTTAACGTGTTTGTCACCCTGATTCGTCAGGCGCTGGCAGAGAAATTTCCCTGCTGAAAGCAGCGGGATTTTGACAGGAAATGCCGCTGCCTGCGGAATTACGGCAGCGTCGGAAACCAACAGGTTGCGATACTTGAGCCAACCGAACGTTACGTGGATGAGGGTTTAAAATGCAGAATGTCATGGCAGAGCAGCAAGCATACTCCGATAACAACCTGTTACTGGATGCACGTGAGCAGAACGTGCCGCGTGGCGTCGTCACCGCGCATCCGCTGGTGATCGAGCGCGCCAGAGGCAGTGAAGTATGGGACGTTGAGGGCAATCGCTATCTCGACTTTGTCGGCGGCATCGGCGTGCTCAATGTCGGTCACAACCACCCGGCGGTGGTCAACGCCGTGACCCGCCAGCTCGGTCTGGTCTCGCACGCCTGTTTTCAGGTGGTGGCTTATCCGGGCTACATCGCGTTAGCGGAGCGGCTGAACCGGCTGGTAGGCGGAGACGAAGCCTACAAGAGCGTCTTTTTCACCAGCGGCGCCGAAGCGGTAGAAAACGCGGTGAAGATTGCCCGCGCGCACACGCAGCGCCCCGGCATCATCGCCTTTGACGGTGCATTTCATGGCCGCACGCTGCTGGGTGTCACCCTGACCGGCATGTCCGCCCCTTATAAACAGAACTTTGGCCCGTTCCCTGGCGAGATTTACCGGCTGCCTTTCCCCAATCCGCTGCACGGCATTACGGAGGCGGATTGCCTCAAGGCGCTGGAGCAGCTGTTCGCGGTACAGATCCTGCCTGAGCGGGTGGCGGCGATCATTATCGAGCCGGTACAGGGCGACGGGGGCTTCCTGCCTGCAGGCCCGGCCTTTATGCAGGCGCTGCGCCGCATTACCAGCCAGCACGGCATTCTGCTGATTTGTGATGAAGTGCAGTCCGGCTTCGGACGAACCGGCACCATGTTCGCGTTCCAGCAGCTGGGCATTAAACCGGATTTGATCACGCTGGCGAAAAGCCTGGGCGGCGGCCTGCCGATTTCCGGTGTGGTGGGACGGGCGGAGATCATGGACGCGCCAGCGCCGGGCGGACTGGGCGGCACCTACGGCGGCAATGCGCTGGGGTGTGCGGCGGCGCTGGCGGTGCTGGATCTGTTTGAGCAGGAGAACCTGCTACAGCGTTCCTGCCAGCTCGGTGAACAGCTCAATGCCCGGCTGCGGCAGCTGGCGGATAAATATGCCTGCATCGGTGATGTGCGCGGCGTGGGCTTTATGCAGGCGGTGGAAATCCTCGATTTCGAAACCGGCCGCCCGGATGCGGCCCTGACGCAGAAGATCCTCGACAGCGCCTGTCAGGAAGGACTGCTGCTGATCAAGTGTGGTCTGCACCGTAATACTATCCGTTTCCTGGCCCCGCTGGTGACGACCGACTCCCAGCTGGAAGAGGCGCTGCATATCTTCGATATTGCGCTGGCGCGTGCCACAGGCCGTCTGGGTTAAACTGCGATTCCTCATTGATTTTATTGAAGTAATTTAAAAACCTCCTGCTGGTATAACCACTGCGAAGCGCTGGCGCATTTACCGTAAAGCGTGATATATCTTCCGGAGGTTCTGAACATTTGCTTAAGCGCCTGGCCCGTCAGGCCAGGTTATTGCCAGCCTGCAATACTGACGCCTGATGGGCCAGGCTCTGACAATGAGGGGTGCTATGAACGGCTTAATGAAACTCGACCGCATCGACATCAACATTCTGGTGCAACTCCAGAAAGATGGCCGTATCAGCAACGTTAACCTCGCCGACGCAGTAGGCCTTTCCCCCAGCCCCTGTCTGCAACGGGTCAAACGTCTGGAACAGGCTGGTTTTATTACCGGTTATGAAGCCCACATCAATCTCACCCGCATTACCGATTCTGTGACGGTCTTTACCGAAGTCACGCTGTCGGGCCATCGCCGCGAAGATTTTATGAAGTTTGAAACGGCGATGCGCAGTGTCGATGAGCTGATGGAGTGCCATCTGATCACCGGCGGCTACGACTATCTGCTGCGCTTTATTACCCGCAGCATTGAACATTACCAGGAAGTGATTGAGAAGATGCTGGATGCGCAGATCGGCATCGACAAATATTTCAGCTATATCGTGATTAAATCGCCCATCATGAAAAGCAGCGTGCCGTTGCGTTCACTTATCGACAAGCAGAATTCTGTCGAACTCGGGGCGTAGTGACCAGAGCCGGGGGCCGATCCTCTGCGCTTTTTACGGCAGAGGGTCACTATCTCCATTCACCGCACCCGGCGCAGACCGCGCTCCGGGGGCTGTGCAGACCTGCACGCTTTACCCGGATTTTTCCCTTACCCGCTCGTTCACTCTGCATCATGCATCGGCCTGACTCCCCTCAGCATAAAATTTCTTCCCGGCGCAAAATTCAGTCGCTGCATCCGGTTTCAGGGCGCGCTTCAGCCTCACCCGATCAGCGAACCCCCTTAGACTGTTTTTAACCGTTATCAGGAGTTGTTATGAGCTCATTACTGATTGCTGACCAGCAGTGGCAGCGCGATGCGTTCACCGTCTCCACCGACCGTCAGCGGCTCGACCTGGCGTGGATTCACCACCAGCTGGCGGAGAAGTCCTACTGGGCACAGGGCCAGCCGCGCGAGAAAACCCTGCGGGCGATCGCCGGTTCGCTGCCGTTTGGCCTCTATCACCAGCAGGCGCAGATTGGCTTCGCCCGTCTTATCACCGATTACACCCGCTTTGGCTGGCTGTGCGACGTCATCATTGACGAAAACTGGCGTGGACACGGACTGGGCAGCTGGCTGGCGACCTGCGTCCGTGATCATCCGGAGCTGCAAACGGTGCATCGCTGGATGCTGTCGACCCAGGATGCGCATCAGGTCTACCAGCGTCTCGGCTGGCGTGTGGTGCAACACCCCGGGACGCTGATGGAATTTCCCCCTCCCTGACTCAGGAGTTAACCCGAGATGCGATACCGCGTAGGCGTGGATATTGGCGGATCCTTTACCGATTTTGCCGTGCTCGATCAGCAAACGAACCAGATTCATACCCTGAAAGTCCTGTCGCGCCCGGATCAGCCCGGCAGTGAAATCACCACCGGGCTGGCGCAGTTTCAGCAGCGTCAGGGGATCGACCCCGCGGAGATTGGCTACTTTACCCACGGCACCACGGTCGGCATCAACGCGGTGATCCAGCGGCGTGGCGTGCGGCTGGCGCTGTTCGCCACCGAGGGCTTCTGCGATGTGCTGGAGCTGGCCCGGCTGAAAATTCCCCATATTCATGACCTCTTTTCGCGGCGTCCTGCACCGCTGATCTCGCGCGACCGGGTTTTTGCCATCCGTGAACGCATGGACGCGCAGGGCAGGGTACTCCAGCCGGTGGACCGCCAGAGCGTACTCGACGCTATCGCGCAGGCGCGCGCTGCGGGCTGCCAGGGCATCGTGGTCTCCCTGCTGCACAGCTATCGCAACCGGCACAATGAAGCGGCCGTGAAAGCGATTATCAATGAGGAGGCACCCGAGCTGCTGACCTCCTGTTCTGCCGACATCTGGCCCATTATCCGCGAATATGAACGCACCATTACCGCGACCATCAACGCCTACGTGCAGCCGATGGTGATCCACTACCTCGAATCCTTTGAGCAGGCGCTGCAGCGGCTCGGCGTGCAGCCGCCGCCGCGCATCACCAAATCGAACGGTGGCGTCATGGGCGTCGACCAGGCGAAACGTGAATGTGTGCAGATGGTTCTCTCCGGCACCGCATCCGGGGTCATCGGGGCCAGCTATCTCGCCAGCGCCTGTGGGTTCGGCAACATTCTCAGCCTCGATATCGGCGGCACCAGTGCTGACGTGGCGGTGATCATCGACGGCAACGTGGCGCAGGGCAACGGTGAAATCATCGGGGATTTCCCGATCTACATTCCCTCCGTTGCCGTTACCTCGGTGGGTCAGGGCGGCGGCTCGCTGGCGTGGATTGACGGGCAGGGCGTGCTGCAGATGGGCCCGGACAGTGCCGGATCGCTGCCGGGCCCGGTCTGCTTCGGGCGTGGCGGCACGCAGCCGACCGCCACCGACGCCTTTGCCGCCTGCGGCATGATGGGGCACGGCGCGCTGGGCTATAACGCTGTCGCCGTCGATGTCGCGGCCGCCTGTGCCGCCTGGCAGCCGCTGGCCGATGCCCTCGGCCTGACGGTGCAGGAGACCGCGCAAAACGCCATTGAGCTGGCCATCTCCGGTATGTACAGCGACACCAGCGGCCTGCTGTCACGGTTCGGCCTCGATCCGCGTGAATTCTGGTTCCTCGCCTTTGGCGGTGCCGGGCCGATGATGGGCTGTTTCCTGGCCCGTGAACTCAACCTGAAAGGGGTGATTGTGCCGCCGACGCCCGGGGTGCTGTCGGCGCTGGGCGGGCTGGTGGCTGACATCCGTAATGACTTTATCCGCACCCTCTACAGCGATCTGACTCCCGCCCTGGCCGACACCCTGGCCACGGAAGCGCAGGCATTGCAGCAGCGCGCCTGCGACTGGCTGGCTGAGGAGCACGGCAGCGCGATGCCTTACAGCCTGCAGTTCAGCGCCGATATGCGCTATCAGGGACAGTCGTTTGAGATCGACGTGCCGCTGGAGGCAGGCTGGCTGACGCAGGCCGATTTTACGGCGCTGCATGACGCTTTCGATCGCCAGCATCAGCAGCTGTTTGGTCACTGTGATCCGCAGGCCCCGGTGCAGCTGATTAACCTGCGGCTGGTGATCTCCTCACCGACGCCGAAACCGGTTATTGCCGCGCTGGCCCCGGCGACGGAACCGGTGCCGGTGCTGAAGCAGACGGAAGCGTGGATTGACGGGGCCTGGCATCAGGTTGATCTGGTGCTGCGGTCCGGGCTGCGCGCCGGCCATCAGCTCAGCGGCCCGGCCATCATTGCTCAGGATGACTGCACCACCTGTGTGCCGCCCGGCATGGGCGTCACGGTCGACACTTTTGGCAACCTGCTGATTACGGCGAACGAGGCATAACATGGCGATTGACGGACGTAACTTACAGATCCTGGCGAACTACTGCGCTGCCGC
The DNA here is from genome assembly GCF_008631515.1 of Pantoea sp. M_10. Lineage (NCBI taxonomy): Bacteria > Pseudomonadati > Pseudomonadota > Gammaproteobacteria > Enterobacterales > Erwiniaceae > Pantoea > Pantoea sp. M_10. Next base: position 21,429 of record NZ_VWUL01000008.1, read on the forward strand.
CGCCGATGCGATGGCCTTTACGCTGATGCGCACTGCGCACTCCACCTTCGTTAAGGAGACGGAAGATTTCTCCTGCCAGATTGTCAGCCGCAGCGGGCTGGCGTTTGCCTCCCCCCGCAGTTTTGGTGCGCCCTGGTACAGTGGCATCGACTATGCGCCGGTGCTGGCGCTGATAGAGGAGTATGCCGAGGGGGATATCTGCATCACCAACGACGCCTACGCCGGAAACGTCGCGACCCACTCCCCCGATATCCACATCTGGAAACCGGTGTTCCACCAGGGCGAGATTGTCTGTTTCGTGGTGGGACATATTCACAACACCGATGTCGGCGGGGCCGTGCCCGCCTCGCTGTCGCGTTCGCTGACCGACATTGTGCAGGAGGGGATTCGCATCCCGCCGCTGAAGATCATGCGACAGGGTCAGCTCAACGAAGAGGTCGCCAGCATCATGCGGCTCAACGTGCGGGTGCCGGACCAGAACTGGGGTGACTTCAAGGCACAGCTGGCCTCGGTCAACGTGGGCGAGCGGAAAATTCACGACATTATTGCCCGCTTTGGCATCGACGATTTCCTGCAGGGCATTGAAGGTATTCTGGATTACGCCGAGGCGCAGGCGCGCACGATCATCGCGACCATTCCCGACGGTGAATACTTTTATGCCGACTACGCCGATGAGGATGGCGAGGGGGGCTATCCCTGCCGTATCGCCGTCACGCTGCGGGTGCAGGGCGATCGGCTGGAGCTGGATTACACCGGCAGCGACCCGCAGCTGGCCTCGTCGCTGAACATGCCCACCGGCGGACGGGAGCGACATCCGCTGGCGCTGGTCGGCGTCACCTATGTGCTCTCCACGCTGGATCGCTCCCTGTTGCTTAACGCGGGCACGCTGCGGCCCACCCGCGCCATTCTGCCGCCGGGCACGGTCATGAACTGCGAGGCGCCCGCTGCGGTAGGCATGCGCTCGCTGACCTGTGCGCTGTCGCAGATTGCCACCGTCGGCGTCTTCTCACTGGCGATGCCCGACCGTCTGCCCGCCAACTCGCCCGGCGGCAACTCGATCATGAATATCCGCACCCAGACGCACAACCGCAGCGTGGTGGCCTCGCTGGGCCCGGTGGGCGGCGGTGCGGGCGGCACCCCGCGTCACGATGGCCCTGACGGCTCCGGCGGTCTTTCCGCCTTCCTGAAAAACACCCCGATTGAGATTAACGAGGCGGAAGTCCCCATCCGTTTTCACCGCTACGGCCTGGCGCAGGACAGTGCCGGGGCGGGTCTCTATCGCGGCGGCCTGGCGACAGAGATGGCGTTCGAGATCTTCTCGCCCAACACCACGATTACCGCGCGCAACCGCAACCGCTCGGTCTTCGCCTCGGCGGGGGTGGTGGGCGGACAAAGCGGGGCACTCTCCCACTTCCAGACCCGGCGCAACGGCGAGGTCATCCCGCACGGCAACACCGATGTGATCCACTGCCAGCCGGGGGATGTGGTCGAAGTCCGCGGGCCGGGTGCCGGGGGCTACGGGCTGCCGTCACAGCGCGATGCGGAGGCGGTCCTGCAGGATGTGCGCTGCGGTTACCTCAGCCTAGACGCCGCCAGGGCGCAGTATGGCGTGGTAGTGGTGAATAACCGCGTGGATCGGGTCGCGACTGAGCAACTGCGTGCTGTCATGCCGCAGCGGGTCACGCACCATTTTCAGCATGGCGAGGCGCGTCAGCGCTTTGAAAAACTCTGGACACCGCAGCGCTATCAGTCACTGACCACCTTTCTTGCCGCCGCGCCGGTCAGCTGGCGTCACTTCCTGAAAACCCAGGTTTTTCGGGCGGTCGCAGAGGCAGGCGAAACGGCGGACATGGCACAGATATTCAGTGATTTGCGTCAGCGCTACCCGGCTATGGCGAACAATTAACGGCGATGGCGCATCGTCGACTACGCTTTAAGTCTGCATGGACTACAAGGGGAACCGCGACGATGAGCATGAAAACCAGTGATTTTTTTGTCCAGCGCCTGAAAGAGTGGGGTGTGAGCCGCATTTACGGCTATCCGGGGGACGGGATTAATGGCGTGCTGGGGGCCATTCAGCGCGCGAACGCCAAAGGGGACGGCATCGAATTTATTCAGGTGCGTCACGAAGAGATGGCCGCCTTTATGGCGGCCGGTCACGCGAAATTCACCGGTGAGCTGGGCGTCTGCCTCTCAACCGGCGGGCCGGGTGCGACCCATCTGCTGACCGGGCTCTATGACGCAAAAATGGATCATGCGCCGGTTCTGGCGATTGCCGGACAGGCGGAAGCGACCGCGCGCGGGGCCAGTTATCAGCAGGAGATGAACCTGGACCGCATCTTCTCGGATGTGGCGAACTTCGTTCAGGAAGCCGCCACCCCGGCGCAGGTGCGTCACCTGCTTGATCGTGGCGTGCGGATTGCCAAAGCGCAGAATGGCGTGGCGGTGGTGATCCTGCCGAAAGATATTCAGGATGAAGCCTGGCAGCCGCCGCAGCACCTGCACGGCTTCACCCACTCCGGCAGTGGCTATCAGCGGCCGAAAGTGATCCCCTATGAGGAGGATCTGCAACGCGCCGCTGAGGTGCTCAACGCCGGTAAAAAAGTGGCGATTCTGATTGGGGCAGGCGCACGCAATGCCGCTGTCGAGGTGGTGCAGGTCGCCAATGTGCTGGGGGCCGGTGTGGCAAAAGCGCTGCTGGGCAAAGATGTGCTGCCGGACGATGCGCCCTTTGTAACCGGCTCGATTGGCCTGCTCGGCACCAAACCCTCATCCGATTTAATGCAGAACTGCGACACCCTGCTGATGATCGGCAGCGGCTTCCCCTGGACCGAATTTCTGCCGGAAGAGGGCAAGGCGCGAGCGGTGCAGATCGATATCGATCCCGCCATGCTCGGCCTGCGCTATCCCAGCGAAGTGAATCTGCACGGCGATGCGGCAGAAACCCTGCGCGCGCTGTTGCCGCTGCTGGAGCACAAAGAGGATCGCAGCTGGCAGGAAGGGATTGCGGTTCAGGTGCGTGACTGGTGGACGCTGATGGAGGAGCGCGCGATGGCACCGGCGAACCCGGTCAATCCGCAGCGGGTGGTGTGGGAGATGTCCCCGCAGCTGCCGGACAACGCCATTGTCACCTCTGACTCCGGTTCCTGTGCCAACTGGTTTGCCCGCGACTATCGCGTCAAACAGGGGCAGCGGGCCTCGCTCTCCGGCGGGCTGGCCTGCATGGGCGCAGCGGTGCCTTACGCCATTGCAGCGAAATTTGCGCACCCGGATAAACCGGTAGTGGCGCTGGTGGGTGACGGCGCCATGCAGATGAACAACATGGCTGAACTGATCACCATCCAGAAATACTGGCAACAGTGGGCCGATCCGCGCCTGATCGTCTGCGTGTTTAACAACGAAGATCTCAATCAGGTGACCTGGGAGCAGCGCGTGATGGAGGGCAACCCCCGCTTTGACGCCTCGCAGCAGGTGCCGGACGTGAAGTACGCGGAATTTGCCCGCTCGCTGGGCATGGTCGGGATTTTCGTGGATAACCCTGACGACCTCGCAGGGGCCTGGCAGCAGGCGCTCAGCGCCGATCGCCCGGTGCTGCTGGAGGTGAAAACCGATCCGGAAGTGGCGCCGTTACCGCCGCATATCACCTTTAAACAGGCAAAAGCCTTTATGGCCTCCATGGCGAAGGGCGATCGCGGCGCAGCGCAGATCATCAGCGACACCGCCAGCCAGCTGTTCCATAAAAGCACGAAGGGCTAAGCCAGGCGATGGCGCCTCGCTAGCCTTATCTGTCTCTCCCCGGATACGTTCGTATCCGGGTCTTATCGCTTCATCAAACGCAACAGGAGTCCTACTATGGCGGCTCAATCAGGCCCAGTCTGGTTTATATCGGGATGTTCGACCGGTTTTGGTCGGGAACTGGCGCAGCAAACGATCGCACGGGGTTTTAACGTGGTGGTGACGGCCCGGAACCTGTCGGCCGTGGCCGACCTGGTGGAAGGTCATGATAATGCGCTGGCGGTCGCGCTGGATGTCACGCAGCAGGCGAGTATCGATCAGGCGGTGCAGGCGGCCATCGGTGCGTTCGGAACGATTGACGTGCTGGTGAACAACGCCGGTTATGGCTATCAGAGTTCGATTGAAGAGGGGGTAGAGAGCGAAATCCGCGCCCAGTTTGACGCTAACGTCTTCGGTCTGTTTGTCCTGACGCGCGCCGTGCTGCCCGCGATGCGCCAGGCGCGCAGGGGGCACGTTATCAACATTACCTCGGTGGCCGGATTGATCGGCTTTGCCAGCTCAGGCTATTACGCCGCCAGCAAACATGCGGTGGAGGGCTGGTCCGATGCGCTGGCCCAGGAGGCCGGGCCGCTGGGCATTCATGTCACCTGCGTCGAGCCAGGCCCGTTCCGCACCGACTGGGCCGGACGCTCGCTGCATCAGACGCCAAGCACGCTGCCGGACTATGCAGAGACCGCCGCCGCGCGAATGAAAGCCACCGCCGACTACAGCGGCACGCAGAAGGGCGATCCGGCGCGCGCCGCCGCAGCGATGATCGCAATTACTGAACATGATCATCCGCCCCGGCATCTGGTGATGGGAGCCTGGGGCCATGACGCCGTGACCAGCAAACTCAAAGAGCGGCTGGCGGAAATTGAGGCGTGGAAACAGACATCGGTGGAGACCGATTTTCCGGAATCGCAGTGAGTTGCAGGTGGCATGAAGCCGCCGCGGTTTAACCAGAAGCGGTTAAAAACAGGAAAGGCCCGTATATGGGCCTTTAAGCGCTAATCGGGGATGTTAGCTTCCTGCCTTTCGCGCGCGTTCAGTTCTTTTAGCTTACGGCGCAACAGGGCAGATGAGGAACGTTTTCTCGCCTGAGCTAACTGGGCTTTAATGGCGGGTAGATCGGGCCTGTCCAGCCACTCAGCAATCAAAAGTGCCCTTAACTCCCTGTTCTCGGCCTCAGCCGCATCTGTGATGCCATTGTGTTTATCGTAAAACGACATAGCAAGCTCTCCCTGTAGTCACTGTTTTATAAGCCTGGAAATAGTCCGGGATTAAAGGTTGCGGCGTTTTCTTCGGCAACCCGGTCCGGCGATTGTAGCGCAGTTCATTTTTTAAGCCAGGCAAAGCGTCGTAGATCTCCTCAAGGGGTGTCGGACGATTGCGGTCAACGATCTCTCCTGATGCAGCCTGGAAAACAAAACCGCCCACAAAGAAGCTTTCATGGTGTGCCATTAATGCCAGGAATACGCGTTTGATAACGACAGCACTGCCTAATCCTGCAAAGCTGATATGGCGGAAATCACCCAGGCATTCCATACCATCAAAGACGTCAAAACAAACTTCATAAATATCTTCTTCAATGCGCACTTCTCATCCCTGTCGTAACTTATAAATCCCTGAAACCCGATTTTCAGTTCCTGCGCAGCACCGTCAAACATCCATGGTAAAAATAAGGTTATTCATTCCAGCATTTCAGCCGCCGTTACGGATTAACAACACCGTTTTGTAAGCCAGCCCGCAAAACCATTCACCTGTCACGCCCCCTTATCGCGCAGCCCTGCGCCATCATCGTGCTGAAAAAATAAACAGGCACGCCCGTCCACCACCATAAGAATTCGATCTTGTATCCCAGCCCGTATTCCATCTGGCATCCCTGCTTCAGAGTGCCCGGCGTCATGTCAGCTGGCACGGTTCATGCACTACCTGACGGGTACAATTCTGGCGAGGTAATCCATGTTTGACTCCTGATTAGACGAAGATGCCACCACGATGGCCGCACTTATCCGCAGCGGGGAGGTGTCAGCCTGCGAGCTGACCGGGGCCGCACTGGAGCGAATGGCGGAACGGGAACCGGCAATACAGGCCTTTTGTGCCCCCACGCCCGATCTGGCGATGGCGCAGGCCAGGGCGCTGGATGCCCGCCGCGCTCGCGGAGAGACGCTGGGCGCGCTGGCGGGGGTGCCGCTGGCGGTGAAGGATTTGATCTGCACGGCCAGTGTCAGAACCACCTCCGGTTCGGCGGCTTACCGGGATTTCGTGCCGGAAGAGGATGACATCACGGTAGAACGCCTGCTGGCCGCCGATGCCATTCTGCTGGGGAAAACCACCGCACCGGAGTTTGGCTACAGCGCGGTCGGGCACAATCCGCTGTTTCCGTCGCCGCGTAATCCCTGGAATACTGAGATGACGCCCGGCGGCTCCAGTGCCGGGTCCGGTGCGGCCGTTGCGGCGCGGCTCTGTCCGATTGCGCTGGGCAGTGATGGGGGCGGATCGGTTCGCATTCCGGCGGCGCACTGCGGCATCTTTGGTTTCAAGGCGTCGATGGGGCGGGTGCCGCTCTGGCCCGGCTGCCGCGATGAACGCTATCCCGGCGTGTCGAGCTGGGAGTCGCTGGAGCACATCGGCCCGATGACGCGCAGCGTGCGCGATGCTGCCCTGATGATGTCACTGATGGCGGGCCCGGATATGCGGGATCGTCACTCCATCCCCTGCAGCGACGTTGACTGGCTGGGCACGCTCCGGCAGCCAGCCAGCAAACTGCGCATCGCGTTCAGCGCAGACCTGGGTTATGTCGCGGTGGATCCGGAAGTGCGGGCGGTGGTCAGTGCGGCCGTGCAGCGCTTTGCCGCTGAAACCGGCGCGGAACTGGAGCTGGCCGATCCGGGCTTCAGCGATCCGGCCGCCGCTTTCGGTGCGCTGGTGGCGATGGAGAGCGATCTCACCGGCATGCGTCAGATGATGGCGGAGCAGGGCAGCGCCATGTCACCCCATCTGATCGCCATGCTGCAGCGTGAGTGGCGGGCGGAAAACTTCACTGACGCTATCGCGGTGCGCAAAGCGGTCAGCAACAGCCTGTGGCGCTTTATGCAGCGTTACGACCTGCTGATCACTCCGACGCTGGCGGTGCCGCCGTTTCCGCTGGGAAGCCAGGGGCCGGAAATCATTGCGGGGCGGATGGTCCGTAGCGACCACTGGCTCTCATTCTGCTACCCGTTCAACTTCACCGGTCAGCCCGCGGCGTCGGTGCCCGCCGGTTTTACCGCCCGCGGCCTGCCCGTGGGTCTCCAGATTGTCGGACGGCATCTTGATGATGCCTTAGTGCTGGCTGCCAGTGCCGCTTTCGAGCGCATTCAGCCGTGGAATCACCTTCAACCGGGAATCACACAATGAAAACATCGTCTTCACCTGCGCTGGAGCAGGAGTTTGAACACCAGCCGGTGCCAGTGTCGCATCGTCACTCCACCCGCTCGGTCTCGGCAGTCTGGTTCGGTTTTCCGATGATCCTCACCAATGCCTTATTTGGCGGCATCATCACCTGGCATCTGGGCTTCTGGCCTGCACTGATCGCCATTCTGCTGGGGAATCTGGTGCTGTTTGCCTATGTCGGCGCGCTGAGCTGGTTCGCTGGCAACAGCGGCATGAATTTCGCCCTGCAGGCCCGGCGCACCTTTGGCAGCAAAGGTTATATCCTGGTCTCCGGTTTTCTCTCGACGGTGGTGATCGGCTGGTATGCCTTTCAGACCGGTCTCACCGGCACGGTGATTAATCAGACCTTTGGCTGGAACGCGCTGGCGGTGACGGCCTTTGCCATGCTGCTCTACACCGGCATCACCTTTCTGGGCGTGCGGGCGCTGTCGGTGCTGGGGATGATCGCTGCGCCGCTGTTCGTGGTGCTCGGCATCGTGGCGCTGTGGCTGATAGGGCGGGATCATGATTTCGCCGTCGTCACGCAGTGGCAGGGCAGCGCCAGCACGGCGGGTGCCATGAGTATGGGCACCGCGGTCACGATGGTGGTCGCCGGTTTCGCCGACTCCGGCACCATGACCGCGGACTTTACCCGCTGGTCGAAGAATGGCCGCTCGGCGGTGATCGCGGCTTTTTCCGCTTTCCCGGTTGCCAACGTGATCTCCTACCTTTTCGGCGTGGTGATTGTGGCGGTAGGCGCGGCGGTTGACCCGCTGACCAACGGCGGAAACTTCCTGCCGATGCTGATGGGCCACAGCGCGTTTCTCTCGGTGGTCGCCTGTCTGTTTGTGTTTATTAACCTCGGATCGGTCTGCACACACTGTCTTTACAACGGCGCGGTAGGATTCAGTCATCTCTTCAGCAGCAAAATGCGGCTCTGGACGCTGATTCTGGGTGGCATCGGCGGCGTGCTGGCACTGGCGGGGGTCTGGTCTTACTTCCTGGAGTGGCTGAGCCTGCTGGGCATCGTGGTACCGCCGTTTGGCGCAGTGATGATCGTGGATTTGATCTTTATGGCGCGCATCAGCGAACAGCGTCCGGCACAGCGTTTCCGCGGTACCGCGTTCGCCGCCTGGGCGATTGGCAGCCTCTGTGCGGTGATCGCCCATGTGGCCTTTCCGCAGTTCGGTGAAGCCGTCATTGGCCTGGTCACGGCCGCCCTCAGTTACAGCCTGATTAGCAAACTGCGCATGCCGCGCCCGGAAATGGAGAACAGTCATGCCCGACTACAGCGTTAATTCCACCCCCTACGCCTGGCCGTTCGATGGCCGTTTTACCCCGGCTGACACTGCCCTGATCGTCATTGATATGCAGACCGACTTCTGCGGCGTGGGTGGCTATGTCGATAGCATGGGCTATGACGTCAGCCTGACCCGTGCGCCCATCGCCCCGCTGCAGCAGGTGCTCGCCGCGATGCGTGCACGGCAGTTTCCGGTTATTCATACCCGCGAAGGGCACCGGCCCGATCTCAGTGACCTGCCAGCCAATAAGCGCTGGCGGTCGCGGCGGATGAATGCCGGGATTGGCGATGTGGGGCCGTGTGGCCGCATTCTGGTGCGGGGTGAACCGGGCTGGGAGATTATCCCGGAGCTGGCGCCGCTGCCGGACGAAGTGGTGGTGGATAAGCCGGGCAAAGGCTCGTTTTACGCCACCGATCTGGAGCTGATTCTGCGCAGTCGCGGCATCCGCAATCTGATCCTGACCGGCATCACGACGGATGTCTGCGTTCACACCACGCTGCGCGAAGCCAACGATCGCGGCTTTGAGTGTCTGGTGCTCTCCGACTGCTGCGCGGCAACTGAACGGCGTCACCACGAGGCGGCGCTGAGCATGATCCATATGCAGGGCGGCATTTTCGGCGCGGTCGCCTCGTCTGCGGCGCTGCTGGACAGCCTAGGCGCATAGCGGTCTGCTGCTGATACGGATAGCCCGGGCGCACCGGCGCGCTCAGGCTATCCTCCCGGCCGTTACGCCAGCGGCGTCGTCTCTGGCGCGACGGAGGTCATCAGCGCCACAAGCTGATCGGCGGGCACCGCCTGACTGAAGAGATAACCCTGCAACTGATTACAGCCTGCATCCGCCAGCGCCGACATCTGTCCCGGCGTCTCGACACCCTCCGCCGTCACCATCAGGCCCATGGCATGCCCCAGTTTCACCACCGACTCCACAATCGCCACGGAATTTTCTGCCACGCCCAGCGACTGGGTGAAAGAGCGATCGATTTTGATTTTATCGACCGGGAAAGTACTCAGATAGTTAAGGCTGGAGTAGCCGGTGCCGAAATCATCCAGCGCAATGCGGAAACCCGCTTCACGCAGCGCCACGATAATCGCGCGCGCCTCCCGTTCATCCTCAATCAGCACGCCTTCAGTGATCTCCAGCTCCAGGCGCCTCGGGTCGCCGCCGTGCTGGCTGACAATCGCCATAATCCGCTCAACAAAGCCCGCCGATCGGAACTGCACGGGCGAGACGTTGACCGCCACCAGCAGCGTCGGGAAACGCTGCTGCGTGGCACAGGCTTCAGCGAGCACCCACTCACCCAATGGCATAATCAGGCCGGTCTCTTCGGCAATCGCAATAAACTCACCGGGTGCGATCAGGCCGCGTGTCGGGTGGTGCCAGCGCAGCAGCGCCTCAATGCCGACCATCTGCTGACCGCCGATGTCCATCAGCGGCTGATACCACACCTCCAGCCCCTGACGGCTCTGCAGCGCGGAGCGCAGATCCGCCGCGATAGCCTGGCGGGTGCGCACCGACTCATCCATCGCCCGTTCAAACTGACGATATTTACCACGCCCGCCGCTTTTGGCTTCATACAGCGCGATATCCGCTTTGCGCATCAGCTCCAGCCGATCGATACCGTCTCTGGGCGCGAGAGAGAGCCCGATACTGGCACCGCTCCATACTTCGCTGCCAAACAGCGTCACAGGCAGGGCCAGCTCGTCGACGATGCGCTGGGCCAGACTCTGCGCCTGGCCCAGGTTTTCGACATCCGGCATCACCACAATAAATTCATCGCCCCCGATGCGTCCCACGGTGTCGCTGGCGCGCACGATCCGGCTCAGGCGCTGCGCCACGGCGATGATCAGCTCATCGCCGGCGTGATGACCATAGGTGTCGTTGATGGTTTTGAAGCGGTCGAGATCGATCAGCAGCAGGGCCACCCGCTGATCGTGGCGCGTCGCCAGCGCCAGTGCCTGCGTCATGCGCTCTTCAACCAGCGCGCGATTGGGCAGACCGGTCAGCACATCATGAAACGCCAGATGCTGCGCCTGCGCCTCTGAGGCGCCGAGCCGCAGCATCGACTGCGACAGGCTGACCAGCGAATGCCAGAGCCGCCACACCATATAGAGACACAGCAGGGAGATCGCCAGCACCGCCAGCCCGGTTGAGGGGCCAATGGTCCGCAGCATCTGCGCACCGGGACGGGAGGGAACCCACTCCAGATACCCCACCGGATCGCCCGCCTGCGCCACCAGCAGATAGCGCGCTGCGCTGCCTGGCTGCGCTGTGCCGTCCGTGAAGTGCAGATCCTGAAGCTGATTGCGTTCCGCCAGGCTCGCCAGATAGCCATCATCCAGAAATTTCAGGCTCACCAGCCGGAAACGGGGCAGGGTGCGGCTCTCCTGCTGAATATTGCCGACGGCCAGGGCGGCGGCACGGTTCGTTACCCGTGCATAGTCGGCCCTGTCCGGGCGCGCCGGATCGGTGACCAGCGTACTCTGCAACACCTCACCCGCCAGCGGATCGCTATCCGGCGCAGCGACCGGCTGGCCCTCGCGCCAGACTCTGACGATCTGGTTCTGCTGATCCAGCACCATAATCAGCTGATGTCCGAACATTTCGTAGAGCCATTCACCGATGTTCTCATCCAGCCAGCGGTCGCTGTTGCTCGCGGAGAGGTGCTGCTCAAGCGGCGCCCAGCGCGACAGGCTGTGCAGCTGGCGCAGATGTTCATTCAGGCTCTGCGAAAACGAGGCTTCAATCATCCGCTGCTGTTGCTGCCGGGCTTCGGCGTTAGTGAGAGAGGTGCCGATAAACAGCGCCGTGCCGGCACCCGCAAAGGTGAGCAGCAGGATGGCGACCAGTGGTACCAGCACTTCACGCAGAAAGCTGTGGCGGAAATCAGCAGAAAGTTTAATGCTATTAATCATATTGTTGTTTTTCTCAGCGACGGCGGGGCACAGTTTAAAATTAGCAGACAAGACTCTGTCGTCTACATTTAGCGGGGGTTATAGTGAGTCCGGCAGCAATTTTTGTTGTCGCAGGGGAACGAAAAGGGTCAGAAAAGCGAAACGGTTATATCAGGCGGGTTAATGATATCGGCCAGGGCCGCAGGCAACTTCTGTCACTGTCCGTCCTGGCTTAAAGGCAAAAGAGGCGCATCAGGGGCGCGGGCTGGCGAGGCTTTTCCTGTCAACTTTGCAGGTATGGTTCATACTTGAACCCATTGATTGTATTACAGACGGATGACCGTGAAGACAACGGTTACTGCATGTGTCACTTATCTGACAACCCGGTGTTGTCAGCTTACTAAAAGGGAAAATAATGCCATTGTTATTCGGTGAGTTATCTGGTTTCCCGTCGTGGGTACCTGTTGTATTACTCGTCTCGCTTTCATTTGTACTGGGTTTCCTGGGCCGTCTTATCCTGCTCGCGTTTATCCGCTACTGGCAGAGTCGCGACAGGAAGCTGTTCAAATCGCTGGAGAAGCACCTCAGTGGGTCGATGTTCTTTTTCATCCCGTTATTAATGATCAATGTGGGTCTTAATTACATTAACTTTCATCCTGACTCGCTGGATTTAATTACCAATATCATCAATGTGTTTATTATTATGTCGTTTTGCTCGGTGTTAATACGCCTGACCAATGTGGCGCAGGATATGCTCTATATCCGCTACGACATCAATATCTCAAATAATCTGCGCGCGCGTAAAATCCGCACACAGATTATCTACGTCAAAAAAGTGGTTATTGTCATTCTGGTGTTATTCTGCCTGTCGCTGATTCTGCTGAGTTTCCCGAGCGTGCGTAAATTTGGCACCACCATCCTGGCAGGGGCCGGTGTGGCGGGGATTATCATAGGTTTTGCGCTACAGAAGTCGCTGGTGAATCTGTTCGCCGGTATTCAGATCGCCTTTACCCAGCCGATTAAAATTGATGATGCGGTGGTGGTAGAGAAAGAGTGGGGCTGGATTGAGGAGATTAACCTGACCTATGTGGTCGTGCGGATCTGGGATCTGCGCCGCCTGGTGCTGCCAATCACCTACTTTACCGAGAATCCGTTCCAGAACTGGACGCGCAACAACGCTCAGATTCTCGGTTCAGTCTTTCTCTATGTGGACTACTCAATGCCGCTTGAGCCTCTGCGGACGCACTTTGAAAAGGTGCTGAGCGAAACCCGCCTCTGGGATGGGGAAACCCAGGTGCTTCAGGTGACCGATACCACCGAGAAAACCATGACCATCAGGATGCTGATGACCGCGCAGAACTCGCCAATCGCCTTTGATTTACGCTGCTACGTGCGGGAAAAGATGATCGAGTTTATTCAGCAGAACTACCCGGAAAGCCTGCCGCAAGTAAGGGCATCATTGACGGATAGCGGGCGTGAGAAGGGAGAGAGAGGAGTGGCTGAGCAGGTTTCAGGTATGGCGGACTGAGTGGTTTTGAGCGCTCCAGGGAGGGTGACCGTCACCCCTGAATGACACAAATGAGCCCTGACAGGCTCATTTGTGCTTCTGGTTGCTTCGGGGCCGTGACCTGAGTGCCCGGTGCAGAAAATTCACACTAAGCGGATGCGCATACCGGACATTCGTCCGGATGTTACAGAGCGTAGCCACAGACCAGGACTGTAAGCAGGGTAGTGTCTGCTATGTGCGAGGAGCAGACGAGAATCGTCAATGGCATTCAATGCTCCGAGCGAGATGACATAGGCTAACTGAGCCGCCTGTTTGCGGAAATAATCGCTGTGAATGTTAAATGTGTTAACGCCAGATAACACAAATCACCTCATTTATGCCTGTCTGGCGTTATATTATTTATACCTGTGTCATTAAAGTATTGAAAGAAATGTCAAAGCCTGAAAAACTCCTTACCGTCACCTGATATCAATTTTTTAACATTTCATTAATAAATAATGAGGCTATTAATTTCAGGCAATTTAACTTACAGGCTGGGGTAACTGACTATCATATTCTTGCTGTGCCGCTATTACTGCTCCGAGATTTTCATTTGTCCATTCAAGTAAAGTGTGAAAAATTTTGTCTAGCGAGTGACCTAAGGGTGTTATGCGGTATTCGACGGCAATAGGTGAAGTGGCCACTACGCATCTTTCCACAATCCCATTTCGTTCAAGTTTGCGTAAACATTGTGTCAAAGCCTTTTGAGTGATTCCACCGATTCTGCGTTTTATCTCATTGAATCTTATTGGCTTTTCGCTCACGGTCAATATTACCAGCACGGACCATTTATCGGATATCTGGTCTAAAACAATCCTATTAGGACAAGATGCAATTCTATTTGACGTTGTCATAAACCCGGTTTCCTGTTTGCTACTTAGTAGATAAAAAGTGCCTGATTGACCTGTTCTGCATTCTGTATATCATCGAATCTGATTCCAGTGAAACTAAACCCTCTTAGGTCAGATCACTTTTCTCTTATACGTTGATGTTAAATTTAAAGGGTTAAATATGATTGCAGTGACAGGTGCAAACGGTAAATTGGGTAAGCAAGTCATTATGAAGCTTCTTTCCTTTTATCCTGCTGAAAAAATTGTTGGCCTTGCCCGGAACCCTCAAGACGCAGGAGATCTTATAAAGTTGGGGGTACAGATTAAACAAGCCGACTATGATAAACCTGAAACAGTATCAGCTGCGTTATTTGGCATTAAAAAACTGTTACTGATTTCGGCTGTGATTCCCAGTGAAAGGTTCAGACAACATAAAAGCGTCATTGATGCTGCGCGCCAGGCTGGCGTGAGTTTAATTGCTTATACCAGCCAGTTACGTGCTGATACTTCGTCGTTCTCTTTGGCAAAAAGTCACAGAGAGACGGAGAGTTATATTAAAAAAAGTGGAATGGCGTACACCATCCTGCGTAATGGGTGGTATATAGAGAACCATACCGACAATCTTAATAAAGCTGTCCAGCATGGTGTACTGTTAGGCTCATCAGGAAAAGGACGCTTTTCCTCTGCTTCCAGAGAGGAATATGCTGAAGCTGCTGCTGTGGTGTTATCTCAGGATGGGCACATTGGAAAAGTATATGAGCTTGCGGGTAGCGATGCTTACACCATGTCTGAGTTAGCTGATCAGGTTAGCGAGTTGATCGGAAAAAAAATCGACTATCTCAATTTATCCTATCATGATCTTAAGCAAGTGCTTTTATCAGTTAACATACCTGAAATGATTGCAGATGTTGTTATTGAAGCAGATAAGCTATCGCAAGAGGGCGAGTTATTTAGTGACAGTAATGATCTCTCTATCCTGCTAGGAAGAAAAACGCTACCTATTCAGCAGGTGATTATTAACGAAATTAAACAAAAAAGACTGGGCTAATTCAATCAAGGTCTGGTGTCGATGTTAAGCTAAGTTTTTCTATTGTCTGGTATTGAGACAGGCAGGGAAGCCCATTTGATTTTATCAATACCCGGTTATATGGCCCTGTTTTACAAGCATGTAAAGCTTTAGAATATCCAGTTTAGTGATGCTAGCCAGGACTGGTGTGGAAAGATCATCATACCAGCAAGAGGGAACAACGTTCGCTTAGCCTGAGTTGCTTTATTTATCTGCGGGTGACAATATTTTGCCTTTAGGTAAATTTCGGTTTTAGAAAAATTTGATAAAGTCATTCATCATAATAGTTGTAAAATAGAAAAGTAAGCGATGCTTTCTTCAGAAGTATTATGTAAATATATCTCTTTGTGTATCTCTATGGATATGCATAAGGTGAGGCTGAGGGGAAATAAGGATTGAATATTCGTAATATAAAAAAGACTTTAATGAAAGCGTTGGTAGCGTCTTTTTGCTTCTTTTTTATGACGTTTTCTAACGCAGAGTCGGGAGAAAGTCATGATTTCGCGCTTTCTAAGTCAGAAATCAATGGTGGAAAAGAAAAATATCCGCGATATTATGAAGTTGTGGCTAAGAACTTAGTCATTTCAGGATGCAGCCTCACTACTTCCTGTGCCAATTTAAGTTTAAAAAATGAAGGATTCATTCGCATAGGGTTTATTACTTATAAGCTGCGCTGGTTTAAATTTTTTGCGCAGGATGTTAGGTATTACCTCAATGAGATGTTCCGTCACCAATGAAACCCCTCTGCAGGCAACCGGCAGTTCAGGCGAACGCGAAGATCTTGAGGTAACCTTATGAGTAACGCCAGTGATAAATGACGCGGTAAGACCGGCCCAGATGATAACAGCTGTATATATCCTGCAATGCTTAATCCCTGTCCCGACAGCCCAATCCCTCCTTCAGCAATAAATGAGCGGATATCATATCGTTTACGGCTATATTGACGTTCAGTGAGAGAATAGACGGCGTGGCTTGTCGATCATGCTTATCAGATTCAGTGGCTATCAGGCTGACATTGATGAAGCGGTTACTAACCCGGTCAATTTTTTCGATTGAGGAGATTACCCTGAGCTATGTGGTGGTACGGATCTGGGATCTGTGCTGCCGATTACCGACTTTACCCAAAATCCTTCCCAGAACTGGACGCGCAACAACACTCAGATTCTGGGTTCAGTCTTTCTCTATGTTGACTACTCAATGCCGCTTAAGCCCCTGCGGACGGACTTAAAAAGGTGCTGAGCGAAATCCGACTCTGGGATGGGGAAACTCAGGTGCTTCAGGTGACCGATACCACCGAGAAAACCATGACCATCAGGATGCTGATGACCGCGCTGAGCTTACGCTGCTACCTGCGGGAAAAGATGATCGAGTTTATTCAGCAGAACTACCCGGAAAGTTTGCCGCAGGTAAGGGCGTCGCTGACGGATAGGGGGCGTGAGAAGGGAGAGAGGGGGGCTGAGCAAGTTTCAGGCGTGGCGGATTAAGTGGTTTTGAGCGCGCCAGGGAAGGGTCACTCCTGAATGAACACAAATGAGCCGTAACAGGCTCATTTGTGCTTCTGGTTGCTTCGGGTGCCGTAACCTGAGTGCCTGGTGCAGAAAATTCACACTAAGCGGATGCGCATATCGGATATTCGTCCGGATGTTACAGAGCGTAGCCACATACCAGGCACTGTAAGCAGGGTAATGTCCGCTATAAGCGAGAAGCAGACTTTCCAGAGTCCTTCGAACGAAGGCAGGCGGATATATTCTTATCAATTTCCCAGAAATTCTCCAGAGTAAACGCCTGCTTACAGATAGATATTTAAATACATACTTTTGTTACATTTCAAAGCGTTTTTCTTATTAAGAGGCTGGGTTACTGTAAAAAAACAAATCTTCAAAATATTATGCTGCCTTCACGGCAAATACCCTTGCATTTATTTTTAATAAGAATGCAACAAATTTAATTTAAAGATAACAATAAAGCAATTCGTTTGTTTTATCAGCATTTTCTCAAATTAATAGTGCATTCATCTCATCAGAAAAAGCTAATGTTACCGGTAACGCTGCCGATAGGAATTTTATCTTTTAGAGGGAGATTAAAATGTCGGTCATCAGAAAATTTAAACTTTCAAAAGTACTTCTCACCAGTGGCATATTCATCATCGTTATTCAGCTTTGTGTAGGATTAGTATTTCTCAACTATTTAAAGTCTGACAGAGATAATTTCAGAAACGCTGACGTTGTGAGTAAAAAAGTACGGCTTTTGAGCGACATCTGGACGCAGTTAAACGAGGTGAGAGCAGACACTAACCGGATTGCTCTGTGGTTGATAAAAGATGGTCCGGGCAGTGAAAAAGTAAATTATTTTATTGCCCATGGAGAAAAGATTCTTAGTCAGTCAAGAAAAGATTTTTCCAGCTATCAGCAACTGGCTGATATCAGGGGAGTGCCAGAAGATATACAAAAATCTCTCCAGAAAAGCTTTCAGGCATATTCGGCCATTTTGCAGCAGTCGTTAAATAATGGCTATAAGAAGGATGCAAACCTTATGTTCTCGATTAATGCCGGCCCCTATAAGGATAAAATGCAAAGCGATTATGATGCATGGCGAAGCAGGGTGGCAGATATCAGCATCCACATTTCCGAAAAGAGCAGCGAGACTTACTCTAAGGTGACTGTGTTTTTCTATGGAATGATAATTTTCAATCTCATATTTATGTTCGGACTCATCAGGGTGTTTAAAAACGTGCTTATCCAACCCCTGTCACAGGTTTATGCGCAACTGGAACGTATTCAGTCAGGCGACCTTACCAGTGAGGTTAAAACAGAATTCCCTCGCAAAACTGAAATAGGGGGATTATTCTTTAAACTCAGTGAGATGCAGTCAGGTCTTATCAGGGTAATTTCCGAGATAAAAGAGGGGTCACTGAATATTGTCAAGGGTATCAGTGAGGTGAGTTCCGGCAACAATGAACTTTCAGCCCGCACGGAACAGCAGGCAGCGTCTATTGTTCAGACAGCATCCAGTATGGAGGAAATGACTGTGGCGGTTAAAAATAACGCGCAAAACTCTGCTGATGTATCTGAACTGATTAACGACACCAGAACAAAGTCTGAACAGGGTAAATCCGTAGTCCTGTCACTGTCAGACAGGTTGAAAACCATGCAGGAAAAATCGTCAAAAATTAACGATATTACCGGCATTATTGAAAGCATCGCTTTTCAGACCAATATCCTGGCACTGAATGCGGCCGTTGAGGCAGCCAGGGCGGGCGAGCACGGAAAAGGATTCGCTGTCGTAGCCGGAGAGGTCAGGAATCTTGCGCAAAAAAGCTCATCGTCAGCGAAGGAAATCAGCGATCTTATTAGTGATTCAGTAACGGAAATTGAAGAAGGTGCAAAGCTATCTGATGTCGCTCAGGACTCAATTTCAGGCGTTTATGATGCGATACTGGAGATACATGATGTTATGCATAACATCAGAACCGCTACGGATGAACAAAGCAAGGGGCTTGAGCAAATTAATATTGCTATTTCTGAACTTGACACTGTTACCCAAAAAAACTCTGCACTGGCTGAAGAGACCTCATCAGCAGTAATGCTTGTTGAGAGTGAAACCGTGAATCTGAATCGCGTGGTTGATTCATTTAAAACCGGCTAATTCGATATGTCGCTTAACGAATAAATCAGATGGCGGGATATTCAAATGCTGAAACAAGTTTTGAATATCCTTCCTTTACGTCAATAGTGATATTTACATTAAGACTTCTCAGCGCCTGTTTGCTGCCTGACGGCCGTTTCCGGCACCTTTCCCTGTCCGTATCCTGAAAAGACGTCCCTGATCATCCCGGCATGTTTGCATTACTACGCGGTAAGATCTGTTCTACGCGGATTAGCAAATGCACTGTTGGAAACGTCCGCTTCTGTCGTGGACAGACCGTTGCGGCGCAACGGCCGCTATGAGCTTTTTGTGGTCATCACGCTCGTCTTTTTTCCAGCTTTTACAGGGGTTACAACTTCAGTAAGTTCTTCGTCAGACCTGCCGGCTTTAAAGAACGCAACGGCCTGACGCAGAAGGAAAGCTTGTTCCTCAAGGGAAGCCGCCGCGCTGGCCGAATGTTCAGCCAGCGGACTGATGGGATTTGAGGCTCAGGAACAAAGCCCATTTCCGTATTCCGGTCTCGGATACTCAGGCGTACGGGCAGCTTGGAAACTCGATGGTGGTTCCGGTTTTTATTGCTGTGGAGCAGCTACTTTTTCCGCTCATCGAACAACATCTTAGCCAAAAAAACTTAGCGCCACAGGGCCATAATTTTTTTTAAGGCCGCGCATTATGCTGTTTTGCGGTGAATTGCGTCCCCTGTCACCAAATTGTCATGCCCACTCCCAATACTCTTTTTTATTTTTTTGGGGGCGTTAGATGTCACTCCTTTCTGTAATCTCGTTACCGCTACGTTTACGCACGCGTCTTACCTGGCGTATGCCGCTTTGGCTCACCAGCCTTCGCAGCCAGTTTTTGCTGTTTATCGTGCTGTTTTGTTTACTGCAGTTCGCAGGCGTACTGCTGCTCAGTAATCACGTTAATCAGACGCAAATTTCACTTGAGCAAGGCAATCAACTCCGGGAAAGGTTGGCCCTGCTGGATAAAGCACGTATCGAGTTGCTCACCGCCAGTGATAACAGCCACCGCGCCGGTATCTATTTAATGCAGGATCAGCAAAGCGGCTCGGTCGATAGCTGGAAAAGTCTGGCGGCCGCCTCCAGGGATTCGTTAACAAAAGCCCAGTCGCTGTTCACCGCCTACCATGCTAAAGCGGACAGCCCCCTGGCTCAGGACTTCGCGATGTTAGCGGAAGGTTTGCAAGAGCAGTTGAAAGGGTTAGCGGCCAATGACATTAATGCCTTTTTTATTGTGCCGATGCAGGCATTCCAGCAGCAGTTTAACGATGCCTGGTTCAGCGAGCTTGAACAGGCCAACCATCAGTTGAGCAGCGTGAATCAACTTACCCTCAGTACACTGAAGCAGAGCCGCAATATGTCGCTGATCGTCAGTGCCATTTTGATGGCGCTACTGGTGCTGGCCTCCAGCCTGCTGATGCGCGGCGTGCTATTGCCGCTTCGACGAGCCAACCGACAGCTGGAAAAGATTGCAACAGGCGACCTGGTACCGAACCATGACACGCCGGGTCGCCAGTGTTTAGAGACGCGCCAGCTGTTTCAGTCGATCGAATCGATGCGCTTCGGTCTGCAGCAGATTGTCAGTGACATTAATAATGTTGCGGTCAGCGTGGCGGCCGGTGCAGAAGATATGCAGCAGCATAACGAACAGTTCATGCAGCAACATCAGGCGCAGAATGCCAGTTTCCACTATCTGTCACAGCGTTTATACCGCGTGTCTGAAGAAGTCGAAATTGGTGCACAGCTCTCGCAGCAGGCCACACAGGAGGCGCAGTCAGCTGATGCTCTGATGCGCAATTGCGTCACGGAAGTCGACAATATGGAACTTAAAATGCAACAGATCGTTGCTGCCTCGGGCGATATCGCCGGGATTGTCGCCATGCTGGATAGTCTGTCAATGCAAACCCGATTACTGTCGTTAAATGCCGCCATTGAATCCGCTCACGCCGGAACGTACGGCCGCAGTTTCTCCGTTGTCGCCAAAGAGATGGGACTGCTGTCGCAAAAGAGTGGTGAATCAACACGTCAGATTGATGGTTTAATTCAGCACACTCAACAGCATGTGAATGATGGTTTTGACAAAGTTAAGGCGCTGGAAGTGCTGTTCACGCAAATCAGTGGCGCGGTTTCGGGGGTAGTAACACAATTGGATGAGTTACAGCAAAATAGCATCGCGCAAAGTCATCGCGTCAGTAAAATTGCGCAAGAAGTGGTGGAGATGAGTAACCAGCTGCAGCAAAACGAAGCACTCAACGCCCATCAGGTCAATTCTGCTACGCAATTGCGTGAACTCTCTGGTCGCCTCGCGCAGCGGGCACAGCAATTCCGCGTCGATGCAGCTTAAGTGCAGAGATAAAAAGCCCGTGAATGACGTAATACTTATCAGTTAAGATCTTAATGGGGGCCGCAACAGCTAACGTTGCGGCCTCTTTTTTACTGCCTTAAGGTAATGTCGCGTTCTTCTTTCCGGCAGCGCCAGCCCTGAAGCCATCACCATTATCTCTTCTATTATTCGCGGTATTTTCCCCCGACAGCAGGCTCAGCTGACTTCTCAGATAAAGGGCAGATTTCTTAAAAAGGGGCTTCAAACACCCGGCCGTCCGACGGAGACCAGGGGTATCAAAAGCCATCACCAGAAAGTCCGGCACGCCATCAGTCACCTCCAGAGCATATCCCACCGGCCTCTTCACGCCGTACTGCGCGATATAAAACTCATAACCGCCCGGTACGCCGTACAGCAGGCCACCGTTGAAGCCGTTAATTTTCACATCGGGACGGGTGGGGGAGCAGCAGACGCATATAAAATTCAGCCGTGTCTTCCGCGATGGTATCACTGCAGACCGGGTTCCAGCATTTACTCAGGGCAGTCCCATCACGCCTTACCAGTCAAAATGCTTTCGCTTCCACAGGCTATTTATCAGTAAGCGTCGCATATTGACCGTGTTCACACTCGTATGGAGGTGTATCAGCTCAGACTTTAGCTGATAGGTTTTGTTGATTTGGCACAATTAATCAGTGAGGGGCTGTTGTGAGCGAAAAGCGGACGTCAAATGATAGCAGCAGGGACGTTCTGCCATAATAAATATAACAACCCGCTCGCGAACCCTTTTTGGTATTGCTTTTTCAGACAAAAGTGCAGGGCAGTATAAAACCGCCGTTTTTTACTGCAACCAGCCTATCCACGTTTTACTTTTTTAATTGCCATTTTAACTAACCAATATATGGCTAAAGCGTAAAACGCGATAACGATTAAAAGGGAAAAGAACGTAACCGGATCCGTACCAGCTTCGTATACGTCATCCTGATAACTGCTGAAAATTTGGTGAGAATGCTCAACGAGCCACGCCGTCAGCGGATAGAGTGGCATCCCGTAACGCGAAACCATAAAGGCCACAATAAAGCACACGAAAAAAACCGCTGCTTTTTTAGCGAATTTTGCAGTTTGCAAAGTTACTTTCTCCCTGAACGTCAACATAGCCGTATGCCATCAGGCTGTTCCGCGAACCCGGCACGCGAATTTTTTTTCTCCGGAGCAGCGCCTGTCTTACCGTATAGAAATCAGTACGCCGTACGAAGGTGATACACCCTTCACTTTCTCCGGAGCCGTCTGGACGAAGAGGATGCAGGCGGAAACCGCCGCGGGCAACGCCATTGATGAAGATGGAATCACTCATCGTTTCCGAATTAAAGAGCGCAAACCACTCTGAATGATTTGAGCTGTTCCAGGTGTCGACGGCCCATCCTCTGATCCGGTTAGCGATACTGCCTTCAGGACGCGGAACAATCCAGTAGCGCCCGACCGGAATGGCACTTTTAGGCCTGTAGGTGCAGTTTGGGTCATTGGTATAGGGCTTTTGGCCGGAAAAGACCGGAAAGGTACCCACGCCATAAACGTGCAGCTTTGCCTCGCCACCGCCCTTAGTCAGATCGTCGTAGCTCATTCTCATTAATTGCATTAAACACTCCCTGTAAGTTATAAGGCAACCCATTCAACCGGGCAATGCTATCATTACTCCATAGAGAAGTTAACGGGCAGGCTGGCTCTTGACAGCCAGAGCTCTTCTGCGAGCCAGACAGCGTTATTTATCATAAGACTGCTTGCCGCACTCCGTCAGGGTGACTCGGCGTAATCCTTGAACACAAATACTCACGTCCACTTCTGGCACAACGCGGAATTCGGCAAGCTAGTGTCCGCTATGAGCGAAAAGTGAACGTAAACAGAGCAACTTCAGGGTGAATTTCGGGTTGATTCATTAAATGAAAGAGGAAGTATGGCAGGAGCGAAAACAGATACTGTATCTCATGGAGAAGCGCTCAGGAATGTGTTTTGGAATAGGCGCGCATAGTGCGATTTTTCATCAGGTGATAAGGTCGGGTTTCCCGGAAATTTATAAACAGGAGTGAACGTGAGCACGCTAGAAAAATATGAATGGCACAAGGATAACTATCTCGTAAGTACAGACAGGAAAAGGCTGGATGTGCAGGCCATCCATCGTTATCTGACTCGGTCGACCTGGGCTAAAGGGATTGATCGGAATATTGTCAGTCTATCAATCGAAAACAGCCTTAATTTTGGTGTTTATCACGATGACGCTCAGATTGGTTTCGCGCGTTTAATCACAGATTACGCTACGTTCGCCTACCTTTGTGATGTTTATATCCTTGAAGAATATCAGGGAGAAGGGCTAGGTAGGTGGATGATGCAATGCATACACCATCATCCTGTTTTCGAGCGGCTTCGCAGAATCATGTTGTTTACTACCACCGCTCCCTGGCTCTATGAAAAATTTGGCTATGAACCTGTTAATCGGGAAAACTATGCATGGAGTATCACAAGGCCTGACATTTATTCCTGTGTGAAAAAGTCTGGTTAACTGACCTGCTCTCTGTTGCTTATCTGCGCCTGTCATCAGAATGTCCGATTTGAGCGAGAAGCGGACATCGTGTTTAAGGTAATATTGCCTAACTCAAATGACCGTTAGAAAACTAACGTTCAAGTAGATGTGTGGCAATTCCCCATCTGAGCGCCATGCATTTTCCATCCAAAAAATCGAAAACGGAGTAACTCGCATTGGGGTGAGCGTACCGGGTAAAGTTATCGATAGTCCCTTCTTTAAGTATTGCTAACACTCCCTGACTGACATGCCCATGCGTCACGATACACACGCACAGATGTTCTTTGGTGCCTTGCAGACCTTGTAAGAAAGTTATTACTCGTTGAGTTGCCTGTGCTAATGACTCTCCCTCTGGCGGACAATACTCTGCATCAAATTTGAATAACGCATTTGCATCTTTCGGATGG
This sequence comes from Pantoea sp. M_10, assembly GCF_008631515.1. NCBI lineage: Bacteria > Pseudomonadati > Pseudomonadota > Gammaproteobacteria > Enterobacterales > Erwiniaceae > Pantoea > Pantoea sp. M_10. Next base: position 45,216 of record NZ_VWUL01000008.1, read on the forward strand.
TGTTGAAGGAGCTGTGCCGTTGACATGCCTTCAAACTGACCAAATGCCTGTTCTTTAAGAGCAGTTTCAGCTACCAATGAGCAACCAAAGCACTCAGACAGGCTCTGTCCCATTTGCCAGGTACGACCAAGTGGAGAAGCGTAAACACGTTCAACCTGGTAATCACTCGCGACAAATGCTGCAAGTAAGGCTGATGTTTGGCGCTGCCCCCGGTGAGTCAACGTACTATCGCTCTGCCCCTGAATAAGACCTCTCGCATTCCACTCTGTTTCTGCGTGTCGAACAAGAATCATTTTCATCGTTGGTGCACCATGCATATTGTTGATTTAAATGTCCTGTAATAAACATACCAGCCAGCTGTAGCGGAATGCTTTCTGTTCCGGACTAAAAACAGGAAAAAATTTAGCTGAATGCAAACCGGGATGGCCTGTCTCACGAGGGATGCATCGAACGTAGATAATGTCCACTTCTGGCCCAAAACAGACCACGGCAGGCCAGAATCCGCTATAAGCGGGAAACCTGCGTCGCTGCTGCGTGAGCTGGAACAGAGCTTTTGTGCTGGAGCGAGCGACAAGCACAGTCCGCATTGAAAAATATTTCTAATGTTTCTGCTTTCGCTGTCGATAACCTGATGGCTGGCTGAGTGATGATTTCACTCAGCATTTATTTGTACATTTCAAACGATAAGGATATTTATGAACAAGCTTTGTGTTGCGGCGCTGTTGGCTCTGAGTTTAACCGGCTGTGCGCAGCAGACTTTCGTAATGAAACAAAATCAGGTTGGCGCGGCGACGAAAACCACCAGCCAGCCGTTCTTTGTTTCAGGTATCGGTCAGCGTAAGAGCATTGATGCGGCGCAGGTCTGCGGCGGCCAGGAAAAAGTCAGTCGGGTTGAAGTGCAGCAGACCTTTGTTAATGGCTTACTGAGCGTGGTGACGTTTGGTATCTACACGCCACGTGAAGCGCGCGTTTATTGCGCCATCTGATCATGCCTGAGGCCGGTTCGCCGGCCTCATTCTGCGCCCGTCATTAAACGATCAAGCTGCTGATAGTTGTCGCCATGTTCGCCCCATCAGACAGCCTCTGTGCCGGTAATGACATGAACGCACGCAGGGATTAATTCACCGGGTCAGGTGGGTTGTCGCCGATCTGCGCATGGTGCGCAAGTTCATACTCGATGAACGCCTCAATCATGCTCCTGTACACCTTCGCAATAATGACCTCAGGAAGTCCTTTCTCCGCCGCGAGTCGGCAGACTTTATCAATGACCTGCTGCACCCGGTCTGGCGCGCGCACTGCGGCGTGATCGGCTTTGAACGTTGCCGCAGCTTTCACACATTCAGCACGCTGAGCAATCATGCTCACCAGCTGAACATCGATCCGATCAATCTCTTTTCTGACCTCTTCAAGTGTGGCGAACATCATTTCTGCACCTGTGAACTAGTACGATAGTTCGCAAAGATACAGTATGTGTCGGCTGAAAACCAGCGGCATCGGGAAAAGGTAAGCCCGTCAGGCTTACCCCTCGTTACCCGGCTCAGGCCACGTTACTGCGTCAGCGAGAAGCCCGCGTCAAAATGGTTTGCCTTGTTATTGAACTGCTCGATCCGCGTTGCCAGCTGTGAAATATGGTCATAGCTGATGCGTTTGAAAAAGTCATTATCACCGCTGTTGTGCACCAGCTGCGTGAAGGCGGATAACCAGCCGGCGCTGCTCGCGGTGGTGTCTGTGATGCTGAGCATGGCATCCCGTTCTTTCTGCGTGGCATGCTCACCGTGACTGATGCTATCCAGCTGTTGCTCAAACTGCGTGACGCCTGCCGTGTCGCCGTACTGGCGGGCGATATCCAGTGAGCGCTGGGTCAGATCCTGCAGGATAGCATCCTGCGCAGAGGCCTTATCTGACACAAACTTTTCCACTTCACGGTAACTCTCAGCCTGCTGATCCGCAGGAACAAATCGCTCAACCAGTTTATTTAACATGCCCTGGGTGACGGCCAGATCCATTGAAAGCGTTGTGGAGTTACCAGAGCCGGTATAGGAGTGCAGGGCATCGGAAATCAGTCCGGACATATCGGTTTCAGAAAGAGAGGAGTGGGACTGTAAAGCGGAAAACCAGGTATCGATATCGTTGGTAATGCCGTTCGTCGTGCTGCTGTTTTTTTCGATAGTGCTGTTGCGTATCTGAATCACTTCTTTCAGGTTTTTATCTATTGCCTCCTTGCTGAGCTGTGTGGTCGAAGAAGGGGCATCTGCAATCAGCCTGTTGACCGTCTCCCGGGCAAGCGGAATAGTTTTGGGCATACTCTCCTGCTTGCTGAAAACGTCACTCTCTTTAAACCCGTTATCGATTGAGCTAATCATTACTCTCTCCATGTTGTGTGAAAGAAGCCTGATAATAATATCGGGTGTTCATAAGAAAACTTGACGCTTAACGGACAGAAGAGGGAAGCAGATTTCATCTGTTCAGTCAGTGATTATCTGTGATCAACGGATAATCAGAAGGTTAACGCGTTTAAGCGGCGATGTGCGGTTCAGGGACATTCGCCGAGATGATCTAAGCACCATTCCCACACCGCCTGCGCAGCTCTGCCAGGCAGATCCGTACGTTTGCGCACCAGATAATAGTCACCTGCGCTATCGCCCGCGTCAGCCACCACGACCAGCCGACCCGCTTTGATATCGGCCTGCACAAAAGCCCGGCTCGTCAGCGCCACGCCCTGGCCGGCCATCGCGGCATCCAGCGCAAGGGTGGTCTGGTTAAAGCGGGCGCCGGGCAGCTTTCCCTCCTGCTGCAGGAAGCGTGGCCAGCCGTCATGCGCGTCATGCAATAGCGGAAGCGACGCAATCTGACGGGCTGTCAGCGGCAGGCTGAGCCCCTCCAGCAGATGTGGGCTGGCAACGGCGATCAGATGCTGACGAAACAGCAGCGCGCTCTCCAGAGTCGCGGGCAGGGCGGTTCGTGACAGCCGCACCGCGATATCCACCTGGTCACGGGAAAAATCGGACAGGGCCTCGGTGGCGACGGTGCGCAACTCAATGTCAGGAAGATCTGCCTGAAGCTGGCCCAGCCGGGGGATCAGCAGTCTGGCGGCGACGGTCGGCGTCACGCTGATCGTCACCACATCCGGGCGCGCCAGCAATCGGTCCGTTGATTCGACCAGCATATCAAACGCGCGCGTCACGTCAGCAAGCCAGGCCGCCCCCTGCGGCGTCAGCGAAAGCCCGCGCGCAAGCCGGTTGAACAGGCGGATGCCCAGATGATCCTCCAGTGCGCGAATCTGCTGCGCAACCGCCCCCTGCGTGACGCCCAGCTCCTCCGCCGCCGCACGGAAACTCAGCTTCCGGCCAGCGGCTTCAAACGCCCGCAGGGCATTCAGTGAGGGCAGACCGCGACGTGAGAGTGGCATAGTTATCCTGTAGTTTTTCTACATGCTCAGAGGTTTATTTATCGCGCGATAATACACCGCTTTCCTGCGAAGATGCGTTTTTCACAGCAAAAGGAGCAAAAGATGACCGCAGAAAAAGTCGCCATCATTACGGCTGGTGGATCGGGCATGGGCGCAGCCGCCGCGTGCAGGCTGGCGGATGAGGGATACCGCGTCGCAATCTTATCCTCTTCCGGTAAGGGCGAAGCGCTGGCGCGGCAGCTGGGGGGAATCGGTGTGACGGGTTCCAATCAGTCACAGGCGGATGTGCAGCAGCTGGTAGAGCAGGTCATGCAGCGCTGGGGACGGATTGACGGCCTGGTCAACTCGGCGGGTCATGGCCCGCGAGCCGACATTCCCGATCTGACGGATGACGCGTGGCAGACAGGCATGGAGGTCTATTTCCTCAGCGCCGTGCGCATGGCGCGTCTGGTGGCACCAATCATGGCAGCTCAGGGCGGCGGGGCCATCGTCAATATCTCTTCGGCGTGGACCTTTGAGCCGACAGAGATGTTCCCGACCTCCGCCGTGTTTCGCGCCGGTCTCGCCAGCTTCACCAGACTCTTTGCCGACCGCTATGCCGCAGACAACGTCCGGATGAACAACGTGCTGCCCGGCTGGATTGATTCGCTGCCCGCCACCGACGAACGCCGCCAGAGCGTGCCGATGAAACGCTACGGCAAGGCTGAAGAGGTGGCCGCCACGATCGCCTTTCTGCTGTCCGAAGGTGCCGCCTACATCACCGGCCAGAATATCCGGATCGATGGGGGACTGACCCGCAGCGTCTGACACGCCATTCCCACGTTCACCGCACCTTCACCCCGCCGTCACGCTGCTGTCATCTGAAGCCGTCAAGGTAACGCCATCCCGCAGTGATTTTTCACTGCGTTCCCACTCCGTAACCCGTGAGGATTTCATCGTGATGGAGTTATCCAGACATCCGACCACTGTCTACCAGGCGGTTGCCGCGCAGCTGGAGCAGGCGCTGAAAGAGCGTTACCGCTGCGGCGACTATCTGCCTTCCGAACAACAGCTGGCCGACCACTACGAAGTGAATCGCCACACGCTACGCCGGGCCGTCGATGAGCTGGTGCAGAAAGGGCTGCTGCAACGCCGTCACGGCGTGGGCATCCTGGTGCTGATGCGCCCGTATGACTATCCGCTGCATGCCCAGGCGCGCTTCAGTCAGAACCTGCTGGAGCAGGGAAGTCACCCGACCAGCGAACGGCTGCTGGCGGTGCTGCGTCCGGCCAGCAGTGACGTGGCCAGTGCGCTGGGCGTGAAAGAGGGCGACAACGTTATTCATCTGCGCACCCTGCGCCGCGCCAACGGCGTGCCGCTCTGCCTGATTAACCACTTCCTCGCCGACCTCAGCTGGTGGCCGCAGCTTCAGCGCTTTAACAGCGGCTCGCTGCACGACTTTCTGGTGGAGCACACCGGCAAACAGCTGGTGCGCACCCAGACCCGCATCAGCACCCGCCGGGCGCAGGCGAAGGAGTGCCGTCAGCTGGATATCGCACTCCATGCGCCGCTGCTCTGTGTGCGGACCCTGAACAAAACCGCAGATGGTGCGCTGGCAGAATACTCCGTCAGCCTGACCCGCGGTGACATGATCGAACTGACTCTGGAGCACTGATGGAACAGCAAACGGATCGCCAGCGCTGGCTGTCGGTGCTGGCACACAGCAACGCCGCGCGGCTTGAAGCGCACTGGCAGGCGCTGAATCTTCACCCCGAGTTTACCCTGATCCGCCCGGCCGAAATCGGCATGACGCGGCTGCAGGCGCGAATGGGGGCCACCGGGAAACGCTTTGTGATGGGTGATGCCACGGTGACCCGCGCCGTGGTGCAGCTGAGCGACGGCACCCTGGGATACAGCTACCTGTTAGGACGCGACAAAGCGCACGCCGAGCGCTGCGCCCTGCTGGATGCACTGTTGCAGCAGCCGGAAACCCGACCGCTGCTGGAAGAGAAGATTATTACCCCGCTGGCGGCGTGGCGTGAAGAGCAGCGACAGCTGCGCGCGCGCGAAATCGCCAGCAGCAAAGTGGATTTCTTTACGCTGGTTCGCGGAGATAACTGATGACTTTACTGGCAAGTTTTAACCACCCTGTTGCGGACGCACAGCGCGCCTTTCGCCGCATCCTGAAGGCGATGAGTGAGCCGGGCGTGATGGTCTCGCTGCCGCTGCAGCAGGGCTGGGGTGCGCTCTCTCCGGCGGCCACGGCGCTGCTGCTGACGCTGGTCGATCAGGAGAGTCCGGTCTGGCTGGATGCGAAAATCGACAACGAACAGCTGCGCAACAATCTGCGCTTCCATACCGGCGCGCCGATCACCACCCGGCAGGATGCGCCTTTTGCCCTGAGCCATGCGGCGGCGCAGCCCGACCCGACGGCGTTTGCGGCGGGGGATAACCTGTCACCGGAAAAAAGCACCACGCTGATTATCGAAGTGCCCTCGCTGAATGGCGGTCTGACGCTGCGACTCTCCGGCCCCGGCCTGCGCGAAACCCGCGCCATTGCGCCGCAGCTGCCGGAGAGCGTGCTGGACTATCTGCGCACCCGGCCGCATCCGTTTCCGCAGGGCGTGGATCTCATCTTCACCTGCGGCGAAGCGATCATGGCCGTGCCGCGTACCACCGTTGTGGAGGTGTGCTGATGTATGTCGCGGTAAAAGGGGGCGAAAAAGCGATTACGCATGCCCACCAGCTGCAGGCCGATCTGCGCCGTGGCGATCGGGCCGTGGCTGAACTCGGCTGCGATCAGGTGGCGCAGCAGCTGGGTCTGGCGGTGGATCGGGTGATGACCGAAGGGGGGATTTACGATCCGGAACTGGCGGCGCTGGCGATTAAGCAGGCCAGCGGCGACCTGGTCGAGGCAATTTTTCTGCTGCGCGCCTATCGCACCACGCTGCCACGGCTGGCGGAGAGTCGCCCGCTGGCGACCGGGACAATGCGTATCGAACGCCGCATTTCGGCGGTCTATAAAGATCTGCCGGGCGGCCAGGTGCTCGGCCCTACCTCTGACTACAGCCACCGTCTGCTCGACTTCACGCTGCTGGCCAATGGCGAAACGCCTGCCGCGCCGCGGGATGATCGGCCGGTCGCGGAAAGCTGCCCGCACATGTTCAGCATGATGAGCCGCGAAGGGCTGGCGGCCGCAGAGGAGGATGACGGCAGTGAGCCGACCGATATCACCCGCGAACCGATGGCGTTTCCCGCCTCGCGCGCGGCACGGCTGCAACAGCTGGTGCGCGGCGACGAAGGCTTTCTGCTGGCGCTCGGCTACTCGACGCAGCGGGGCTATGGGCGCACCCACCCGTTCGCCGGGGAGATCCGCACCGGCTATGTCAGCGTCAGCATCTGTCCCGAAGAGCTGGGCTTTGAACTGGAGATTGGGGAAGTGCTGCTGACCGAGTGTGAGATGGTCAACGGCGTGGCCCACCGCGAAGACGCCGCGCCGCACTTTACCCGGGGTTACGGGCTGGTGTTTGGCCGGGCGGAACGCAAGGCGATGGCGATGGCGCTGATGGACCGGGCGCTGCAAAGCCGCGAACAGCAGGAGCGCGTCACCAGCCCGGCGCAGGATGAGGAGTTTGTGCTGTCGCACGCCGACAACGTGGAAGCGGCAGGCTTCGTCTCCCATCTCAAGCTGCCGCACTACGTCGATTTCCAGGCGGAGCTGGCGCTGCTCAAACAGCTGCAGGATGACTATCAGGAGCGCAACCATGGCTGAACTCACGGGTTACAACAACGGTTATCTCGATGAGCAGACAAAACGCACTATTCGTCGCGCTATCCTGAAAGCGGTGGCGATCCCCGGCTATCAGGTGCCGTTTGCCGGGCGCGAGATGCCGATGCCTTACGGCTGGGGCACCGGCGGCATCCAGATCACCGCCAGTGTGATTGGCGATCAGGATGTGCTTAAGGTTATCGACCAGGGGGCTGATGACACCACCAATGCGGTGTCGATCCGCCACTTCTTTCAGCGGGTCAGCGGTGCGGCCACCACCGAACGCACCAGCGATGCCACGCTGATCCAGACGCGTCACCGCATCCCGGAAACGCCGCTGGAGGAGGATCAGATCCTGATTTTCCAGGTGCCGATCCCGGAGCCGCTGCGTTTTATCGAACCGCGCGAAACCGAAACCCGCCTCCTGCATGCGCTGGAGGAGTACGGCATCATGCAGGTGAAACTCTATGAAGATATCGCCCGCTATGGCCATATCGCCACGACTTATGCGTACCCGGTCAGGGTCAACGGGCGCTATGTGATGGACCCGTCACCCATCCCCAAATTCGACAACCCGAAAATGGACATGATGCCCGCGCTGCAGCTGTTTGGTGCCGGGCGTGAAAAGCGCATCTACGCGCTGCCGCCTTATACCCGCGTCGAAAGCCTCGATTTCGACGATCACCCGTTTACCGTGCAGCAGTGGGATGAACCCTGCGCGCTGTGCGGCTCGCGCCACAGCTATCTCGATGAGGTGGTGATGGACGATCAGGGCACACGGATGTTTGTCTGCTCCGACACCGACTTTTGCCACCAGCAGCAGGAACAGCAACATGCACAGTGAACAGCCGCTGCTTGCGGTCAGCCAGCTCACCCATCTTTATGCGCCGGGCAAAGGGTTTGAGCAGGTCAGCTTTGATCTCTATCCCGGCGAGGTGCTGGGCATCGTCGGCGAGTCCGGCTCCGGTAAAACCACGCTCCTGCACAGCCTCTCGGCACGCCTCGCACCGCAGCAGGGCACGCTTCTCTATCAGGGGCGCAACCTCTGGCAGATGAGTGAAAGCGAGCGCCGTCACCTGCTGCGCACCGAGTGGGGCGTGGTGCATCAGCATCCGATGGACGGCCTGCGTCCGCAGGTCAGCGCGGGCGGCAACATCGGCGAACGGCTGATGGCGACCGGCGCGCGGCACTATGGCGACATCCGCGCAACGGCGAGCCGCTGGCTGCAGGCGGTGGAGATTGACCCCGGCCGCATCGACGATCTGCCCACCACCTTTTCCGGCGGCATGCAGCAGCGTCTGCAGATCGCCCGCAACCTGGTGACGCAGCCACAGCTGCTGTTTATGGATGAGCCGACCGGCGGGCTGGATGTCTCGGTGCAGGCACGCCTGCTGGATCTGCTGCGCACCCTGGTGCGGGAGCTGAACCTGGCGGTGGTGATCGTCACCCACGATCTCGGCGTGGCGCGCCTGCTGGCACATCGTCTGCTGGTGATGAAACAGGGGCGGGTGGTGGAGAGCGGTCTGACCGACCGGGTGCTTGACGATCCTCATCATCCTTACACACAACTGCTGGTCTCTTCGGTGCTCAATTAAATGACGACTATCAATCCGCGTCTGCAGGTAGGAAACCTGTGTAAAACCTTTGTGCTGCACAACCAGAACGGCGCGGCGCTGCCGGTGCTGCACAACGCCAGCCTGACGGTGGGCGAGGGCGAATGCGTGGTGCTGCACGGTCACTCGGGCAGCGGCAAATCGACCCTGTTGCGCACGCTCTACGGTAACTATCAGCCCGACAGCGGCTATATCCGGGTCGCGCACCAGGGGGAATGGGTCGATATGGCGCAGGCCCCGGCGCGGCAGATTATCGCGCTGCGCCGCGACACGCTGGGCTGGGTGAGTCAGTTTCTGCGGGTCATCCCGCGCGTGCCAACGCTGGAGATTGTGATGCAGCCACTGCTGGAGCGCGGCGTCGACCGCCGGTTCTGCGAGGCGCGCGCCGCCGAACTGCTGAGCCGGCTCAACGTGCCGCAGCGCCTCTGGTCGCTGGCACCGTCCACCTTCTCCGGCGGAGAGCAGCAGCGGGTGAACATTGCGCGCGGCTTTATCGCTGACTATCCGGTGCTGCTGCTGGATGAACCCACCGCCTCCCTCGACAGCGTCAACAGCGCGGCGGTGGTGAGTCTGATTGAAGAGGCGCGCGCCCGGGGTGCCGCCATTGTTGGCATTTTTCACGATCGGGCGGTGCGCGAGCAGGTGGCCGATCGGCTGCATCTGATGCACCCCATTGAGACAGGAGCGCAGGCATGATCATCAACAATGTCAGACTGGTGCTGGAAAATGAGGTCATCAGCGGGTCGCTGGAGTTCCGCGATGAGCGTATCAGCAGCTTCAGCGAAACCCGCAGCCAGCAGCCGGGCGCGCTGGACGGCGAGGGGGCCTGGCTGCTGCCGGGGCTGGTGGAGCTGCACACCGACAACCTCGACAAGTTTTTCACCCCGCGACCCAAAGTGGACTGGCCTGCGCATTCGGCGATGAGCAGCCACGATGCGCTGATGGTCTCCAGCGGCATTACCACCGTGCTGGACGCCATTGGCGTCGGCGATGTGCGCGACGGCGGTCACCGGCTGGAGAATCTCAGCAGGATGATCGACGCCATCCGCGACAGCAACCGCAAAGGGCTGAATCGCGCCGAGCATCTGCTGCATCTGCGCTGTGAACTGCCGCACCCGACCACCGCGCCGCTGTTTGAGGCGCTGATGGGCACGCCGGAACTGGCGCTGGTCTCGCTGATGGATCATTCGCCGGGGCAGCGGCAGTATGCGTCGCTGACAAAATATCGCGAATATTACCAGGGCAAATACCAGCTGAATGACGCGGAGATGGATCAGTTTGAGCACGAGCAGCTCACGCTGGCGGCGGCCTGGTCGCAGCCCAATCGTCAGGCGATCGCCGGACTCTGCCGGGAACATGGCATCGCCATTGCCAGCCACGATGATGCCACCGCCGCGCATGTGGAGGAGTCCCACGCGGCGGGCAGCCGCATCGCCGAATTTCCCACCACCCTGGAGGCGGCACGCGCCTCGCGCTATCGCAACATGCAGGTGCTGATGGGGGCGCCCAACATCGTGCGCGGCGGCTCGCACTCCGGCAACGTCGCCGCCTGGGAGCTGGCGTCTCACGGCCTGCTGAACATTCTCTCATCCGATTACTACCCGGCCAGCCTGCTGGATGCGGCGTTCCGGCTGGCTGAGGATGAGCGCAACACGTTCGGCACGGCGCAGGCGATTGCGCTGGTCACCTGCAATCCGGCCCGCGCGCTGGGGCTTGAGGATCGCGGGGTGATAGCCGAAGGGTGTCGCGCCGATCTGGTGCTGGCGCACACCGCACATGGCTACCCGCATGTGCGCCACGTCTGGAGCAAAGGCCGGCAGGTCTACTGATGGCGCGGCTAATCTGGCTCACCGGTCCCTCCGGCTCAGGCAAGGATAGCCTGCTGGATGCGCTGCGGGCGGCACCGCCGCCGCGCCTGCTGATTGCCCATCGCTATATCACCCGCGCAGCGGATGCGGGCGGTGAAAACCACGTGGCGCTGACCGAGGCGGAGTTCGCCCGCCGCGCGGCGCTGGGGCTGTTCGCGGTGAGCTGGCAGGCGCACGGTTTCAGCTATGGCATTGGCTGTGAGACAGAGCAGTGGCTGCTGCGCGGACAGAACGTGGTGGTCAACGGCTCGCGGCTGCATCTGGCGCAGGCGCAGGCCCGCTTCGGTCCGCAGCTGCTGCCGGTCTGCCTGCAGGTCACGCCAGCGGTGCTGGCGGCGCGCCTGCGCCTGCGCGGACGGGAAGATGAGGCGGCAATCGCCCGGCGACTGGCGCGTGCCGCCCAGCCGCAGCCCGATGGCTGCCTGATCCTTAACAACGATGGCGCGCTGGCAGAGACCGTCCGGCAGCTGCGTCAGATAGTGGAGACGGCGCAATGAAACTCACTTTTCTCGGCACCGGTGGGGTGACCGCCGCGCCGCTGCCGGGCTGCGACTGCCGTGCCTGCCAGCGGGCGCAGCGCCATAGCGATTACGCCCGTGCGCCATGCAGTGCGCTGATTGAGACCGGGCGCGAGCGCATCCTGCTGGATGCCGGCCTGCCACTGCTGGCGTCGCGCTTTCCGCCCGGATCGCTGACGCGTATTCTGCTCACCCACTACCACATGGACCATGTGCAGGGACTGTTTGCGCTGCGCTGGGGGCGGGGGGCACCGATTCCGGTCTGGGGGCCGCCCGACCCGCGCGGCTGTGACGATCTCTATAAACATCCCGGCCTGCTCGACTTTCGTCCCGCCTTAACCCCGTTTGTGGCACACGCCTTTGGTGAACTGCAGGTGACGCCGCTGCCGCTTCAGCACTCGAAGCTGACGCACGGCTATCTGTTCGACTGGCACGGTCACCGGCTCGCCTGGCTGTGTGACACCTGCGGGCTGCCCCCCGACACCGCCGACTTTCTGCGTGGTCAGCCGCTGGATCAGCTGGTGATCGACTGCAACGACCCGCCGTCTGCCAGGCCGCGCAACCACAACGATGTCACCCAGGCCCTGGCCATTGTGGCGCTGCTCCGGCCGCGCCAGAGCTGGCTGACCCATCTCAGTCATGAGATGGATAACTGGCTGGCGGAAAATCCGCTGCCGGAGGGGGTGCAGGCTGCGCGTGACGGCCAGACGCTGCTGTGTGGCGCGCCCTGGCCTGTCACAGTTTGATCATCTGACTGTCATCCCGCTTTCATCGTGCCACGCCTTAATAACCGGCAGAACGCAATCAGAGATGACGGAGAACAGCATGGCACAGGCACTTCTGAAAACGGTGGTCGACCACGATCGGCCCCCGGTCAGTTTCAGCGGACAAAAAGTGTTGTCGGTGCAGGGATTGAGCAAAACCTACGGTGATACGCCGGTGCTGGATCGGGTCAGTTTCGATCTCCATGCCGGTGAGCTGGTGGCGGTGATCGGCCGCTCCGGCGCCGGGAAATCGACGCTGCTGCATATGCTTAACGGCACCATCAGCGCGACGGCGGGGGCGATTATCAGCCTGCATAAAGGGGAAGCCGAGCGTAACGTGGTCACCCTCAACAGCCGCCAGATGCGGGAATGGCGCAGTCAGTGCGGCATGATCTTTCAGGATTTCTGCCTGGTGCCGCGCCTCGACGTGCTGACCAATGTGCTGCTGGGCCGCCTGAGCCAGACCAGCACGCTGAAGTCCTTTTTTAAAATCTTCTCCGACCACGACCGGGCGCACGCTATCGAACTGCTGCAGTGGATGAACATGCTGCCGCAGGCGCTGCAGCGGGCAGAGAATCTCTCCGGCGGACAGATGCAGCGGGTGGCGATCTGCCGGGCGCTGATGCAGAACCCCAGAATCCTGCTGGCCGATGAGCCGGTGGCGTCACTCGATCCGAAAAACACGACGCGCATCATGGATGTGCTGCGTCAGGTCAGCGAGCAGGGCATCAGCGTGATGGTCAACCTGCACTCCATTGAGCTGGTGAAACGCTACTGCACCCGGGTGATTGGCATCCAGCGCGGCGTGGTGCTGTTTGACGGCCATCCTTCCCGACTGACTGACAGCCTGCTGCAGCAGCTGTACGGCGATGAACTTAACCAGATCCATTAACTTCCACAGCAAGAGAACAACTCCGAATGAAACTGACTTCTTTAGCACTACTGATCGGCGTTATGGCGTCGGGTGTCAGCGCAGCGGATGCGCCAAAACAGCTGAATCTGGGGATTCTGGGCGGTCAGAACGCCACCCAGCAGATTGGTGATAATCAGTGCGTGAAGACCTTCTTTGATAAAGAGCTGGGTGTGGATACTCAGATGCGCAACGCCTCTGACTATTCGGGCGTGATTCAGGGACTGCTGGGCGGCAAAATCGATATGGTGCTGAGCATGTCACCCGCCTCTTTCGCCTCGGTCTACCTGCAGGACCCGAAAGCGGTGGAGGTGGTCGGCATCGTGGTGGATGACAAAGACAGCTCCCGCGGCTACCACTCAGTGGTGATCGTCAAAGCGGACAGTCCCTACAAAAAGCTGGAAGACCTGAAGGGGAAATCGTTCGGCATGGCCGATCCGGACTCGACCTCCGGCTTCCTGATGCCGAATCAGGCGTTTAAGAAGATGTTCGGCGGCTCGGTGGATGACAAATATAACAACACCTTCTCCAGCGTCATCTTCTCCGGCGGCCATGAGCAGGACATTCTGGGTGTGCTGAACAACCAGTTTGACGGCGCGGTCACCTGGACCTCGCTGGTGGGGGACTATAACAGCGGCTACACCTCGGGCGCGTTTGGTCGCCTGATCCGGATGGATCACCCCGACCTGATGAAGCAGATCCGCATCATCTGGCAGTCGCCGCTGATCCCCAACGGTCCGGTGCTGGTCAGCAACAAACTGCCTGCCGACTTTAAAGCGAAAGTGGTGGCGGCGATTAAAAAGCTGGATAAAGACGATCACGACTGCTTCGTGAAAGCGGTGGGCGGCAAGCAGCATATCGGCCCGGCCACCGTTGCCGACTATCAGAGCATTATCGATATGAAGCGCGACCTGATGAAAGGCAGCCGCGGCTGACGAACCTTCCTGACTTCCCCGCCTCGCGGGGAGAGCGGGACGCGGTCAGCGTCCCGCTGCTTTCACGCCGGAGATCCCCCTTGACCGACTTCGAACACTATTACCAGCGCATCCGCCGTCAGCAAAAACGTGACACGCTTATCTGGTCACTGCTGCTGGTCACGCTCTATCTGGCGGCGGGCAGGGTGGCAGAATTTAATCTGCTCACCGTCTGGCAGTCGCTGCCGCACTTCTTTGACTACCTGCATGAGATCCTGCCGGTGCTGCATCTGCCGCTGCTGTTTGCCGACGGCAAAACAGAAGGCTCACTGGCCTACTGGGGCTACCGTCTCCCGATCCAGCTGCCGCTGATCTGGGAAACCCTGCAGCTGGCACTGGCGGCGACGCTGCTGGCGGTGGGGCTGGCGGCAGTGCTCGCCTTTTTCGCCGCCGACAATACGCAGACGCCGGTCAGCGTGCGGATGGCGATTCGCGCCTTTGTCGCCTTTCTGCGCACCATGCCGGAACTGGCGTGGGCGGTGATGTTTGTCATGGCGTTTGGTATCGGGGCGATACCCGGCTTCCTGGCGCTGGCGCTGCACACGGTGGGCAGCCTGACCAAGCTCTTTTATGAGGCGATTGAGTCCGCGTCGGATAAGCCGGTGCGCGGCCTGGCCGCCTGCGGAGCCAGTAAACTGCAGCGGATGCGCTTTGCCTTCTGGCCGCAGGTGAAACCCGCCTTTCTCTCCTACAGCTTTATGCGGCTGGAGATTAACTTCCGATCCTCCACCATCCTCGGGCTGGTGGGGGCGGGCGGCATCGGCCAGGAGCTGATGACCAATATCAAACTCGACCGCTACGACCAGGTCAGCATCACCCTGCTGCTGATTCTGATTGTGGTGTCGCTGCTGGATACGCTGTCCGGTCAGCTGCGTCGCCGTGTCACAGGAGAGCGCGCATGATCCGTTCCGTTCCCGCCATCGCGCAGCTGAAGCAGCAGCATCGCGAGCTGTTTGCCGCGCAGCCGCGCTATCTGCGGCGTCTGGCGCTGATGGCGCTGGCACTCCTGCTCTACTACCTCTATTTCTTTTCGGTGTTCGGGCTGGAGGGATCGCGCCTGCTGGCGGGCTGCCAGCAGCTGGGGCGCTACTTTCTGCGGATGTTTGTCTGGCATGACTTCATGAACTGGCCCTTCAGCTACTATCTGTCGCAGGTCGGGATCACCCTGGGGATCGTGTTTGCCGGTACGCTGACCGCCTCGCTGATTGCGCTGCCGCTGTCGTTCCTGGCGGCGCGCAACGTGATGCACGATCGCGCTGCGAAGCCGCTGGCGTTTCTGATGCGGCGGCTGTTCGACCTGCTGCGCGGCATCGACATGGCGATCTGGGGGCTGATTTTCGTTCGTGCGGTGGGCATGGGGCCGCTGGCCGGAGTGCTGGCGATTATCCTGCAGGATGTCGGCCTGCTCGGCAAACTCTACGCCGAAGGGCATGAGGCGGTCGAACGTTCACCGGGCCGCGGGCTGGGGGCGGTGGGCGCTAACAGCCTGCAGAAACACCGTTTCGGCATTTTCACTCAGTCCTTTCCGCAGTTTCTGGCGCTGAGCCTCTATCAGATCGAGTCCAACACCCGCTCTGCGGCGGTGCTCGGCTTTGTCGGCGCGGGCGGGGTAGGCCTGGTCTACGCCGAGAATATGCGGCTCTGGAACTGGGATGTGGTGATGTTCCTGACGCTGATACTGGTCGGGGTGGTGATGGTCATGGATATCATCTCCAGTCGCCTGCGCAAACGCTATATCACCGGGAAGCCGGTGCCGCTGTGGCAGCCTGCTGCGCGCGATTAAGCCGCTCGCTGCGCTGCCAGGCGCGCTGTAACGCCTGCACCAGCTGCGCCTGCTGCCAGGGTTTGCCCAGCCGCTCACACAGCGGCAGCGTGACCGGCTGGTGGCGCAGATCCTGACCGCTGATTAACAGCGTGGCGAGATGCGGCCAGTTCTGCTGCGCCTGTCGCACCACCTCCGCCCCGTTGATCTCGCCGGGCAGCATCAGGTCGCTGATCAGCAGGTCGATATCGGGTGTCTGGCGCAGCAGCGCCAGCGCCGCTTCGCCGTCGCCACACTCCAGCGTCAGATAACCCAGCTGGTGCAGATGTTCGCACAGGGTCTGCCGCACCGCCGGTTCATCATCCAGCACCAGCACCAGCCGGTTGCTGGCCACCGCTGGCAGCGCTGGCGGGGGAGGCGGCGCGACCGCTGCGGCGACCGCCTCCTGCGCGCGCGGCAGCAGAAGGCGCACCGTGGTGCCCTGGCCCGGCGCGGTTTCCAGCTCGATCTGACCGCCCGACTGCCGGACAAAACCGTAGACCATTGACAGGCCCAGCCCGCTGCCGCTGCCGGTGGCTTTGGTGGTAAAAAAGGGCTCGAAAACCTGTTCACGCACCTCCGCCGACATGCCGCAGCCCGTGTCGGTCACCTCAATTGTGACCCGGTCACGTTTTTCACTCCCCTCGATCCGCCGCTGATTCCAGATGCGCAGCCGGATTTCACCGCTTTGCTGCTGCATCGCATCGCGGGCATTAACCACCAGGTTCATCAGCGCATTCTCCAGCTGACTGGCATCGATCCATGCGGGCCAGCCGGGATGCTGCGCATCGATAATCAGCTGCTGTCCGGGCAGCAGCGAGTGCTGTAATAATCCCTGCAGGTTGTCCACCAGCGTGACCACCGACACTGCGCGCGGAAACAGCGCCTGCTTACGAGAAAAGGCCAGCAGACGCTGGGTCAGCTGGGCGGCGCGGTCGGCAGCCTGGCGCGCCCGCTCAATCCGGCTGGCGAGCGGGCCGGGCATCAGCTGCCCTTCGGTCAGCGCCAGGCTGCCGATAATCACCGCCAGCAGATTGTTGAAGTCGTGCGCCAGGCCGCCGGTCAGCTGGCCCACCGCCTTCATCTTCTGGCTGTGCTGCAGGGCCTCCTCCAGCGTTTTGCGCGAGGTGCGATCAAGGACGGTGTTCACCATGCCGCGCCGGGGGATCGGGCTGAAGCGCAGCTCCAGCGTCCGGCCATCGGCCAGCCGGATCTCCTGCGGTTCGCCGGGATCGTGCAGATCCCCCGCCAGCGGAGCGAGCAGCTGCTGATAGTGGACGCCGCGATGGAGCTCCCGCGGCGCGATGCCGAGCAGTTCGGCATACTGCGCGTTCCACACCACCAGCTGACCCTGATGGTCAAACAGGGCAAAGCCGTCGCGCATCGCCAGAAAGGTGGACTCCAGCTGGCTGCTCTTCTCTTTCAGCAGGCGTGAGGTGTGCGCCAGCGAGGCGGTATTGCGGGCAAAGACGTTGAAGGCCCGCGCCAGTTCGCCCAGTTCGTCGCGGCGCTGCAACCCCGGCACGCTGACGTTCTGCTCACCCTGTGCCAGCCGCGTCATGGCGGCGGCAATCGCCGTCAGGCTCGACCCCAAATTGCGGTAGATGTAGATCCCGGCATAGCCGGTGATCGCCAGCGCCAGCAGCACGAAAAGGGCGATAAAGCCGATGATGGAGTCCAGCTCGCGGTGGGTCGCCAGGGTTCGCGCTTCGCTCTGCAACGCCACCTGCTGCACCGAGGCACTGATATCCTCATTCAGCATCGCCACCAGCGCCTTAATCCGGTAGGTGGCGTAGGCGATCGCCAGATCGCTGTGTTCCAGCGCCTCCGCCAGCGGCAGCAGGCGCTGCTGGGTCGCCAGCAGTCGCGCAATGTTCTCGCCGGTGACGCCCGTCAGCGGCACGCTGCGCCACTGCGTCATCACCTGCTGCAGTTGCTCAATCACCGCAATCGGTGAGGGCGTACGGATGGCGATGCTGAGCAGCCGCTCAGTCTGCTCGCGCAGGGCGCTATCCGGCGCGCGCTGCGGTTCCTGCTGCAGCCGCTGACTGATGTGGCCGAGCAGAATCTGCGACTGCCACAGGTCGCTCAGCATGTTATTGCGCTGCAGGTGGCGCTGATGGCCGGTGAGCAGCAGGCGGTTAATCGTCTGCTCCAGCTCCAGGCTGCGGGCGCGGATACGGGCGATGCGCTCCGGCTGACGTGCGGCCAGCGGGGCGCTGGCGAGCAGGCTCAGCGACTGCTGCAGCGCCTGCTGATTCTGCTGAAGCCGCTGTGATTCGCTCTGATATTCCAGCGCGCCCACCACCTGCGACAGCCGCACGGCTGCTGTCGCCACATTGGCGGTATCACGCGCCAGCGCCAGACTGCCGTTCATGTCCGCCAGCGTCTGCGCCTGTGCCTGCTCCTGAATCGTACCGGCATGGCGAAAACCGACGATCGCCACCACGCTGACCATCAGCGTCACGGCGACCACCAGCAGATTGAACATCAACAGGCGGCCCCGCGCGCCAGCCTGCCACGGATAGGTGCGCTGCATCCCACCCCCTCTTTATCACGGCAACGATGGGCCGAGTATAGGAGCGGGCAGCCGGGTGAATATGACAAATATGAATGGCCGCTGACATTTTCCGTTTATCTGGCGTTGCTTAACTGACGGCTATCCACAGTCCGCAGGAGCGAGGCGATGACAGCCACACCGATACTGGAAATGCGCGGCATTACCCGGCGCTTCGGCAACTTTTATGCCCTGAAGGGGGTGGATCTCACGGTCTGGCCCGGCGAGGTCCATGCGCTGATGGGGGAGAATGGCGCGGGCAAAAGTACCCTGATGAAGATTCTGGCCGGGGCCTACAGCGCCAGCGGCGGAGAGATTCTGATCGAAGGCGAACCGCGGGCGCTGAAAGGGCCGAAAGCCGCGCTGGCCGCCGGGATCACCCTGATTTACCAGGAGATTAACCTGGCCCCCAACCTGACGGTGGCGGAAAACATTTTTCTCGGCAGCGAAATCGCCCCCGGCGGGCTGGTGAAGCGGCGGCAGATGGCGGAGGAGGCGCAGCGGGTAATCGACCGGCTCGGCGCGCAGTTCAGCGCCTGGGATCGCGTCAGCCGCCTCAGCATTGCCGAGCAGCAGCAGGTGGAGATCGCCCGGGCGCTGCAGCGCAACAGCCGCATTCTGGTGATGGATGAGCCGACCGCCGCGCTCTCAAACCGCGAAACTGAACAGCTCTTCGCGCTGATCAAACGGCTGCGCAGCGAGGGGATGGCGATTATCTACATCAGCCACCGCATGGCGGAGGTGTATGAGCTGTCGGATCGCGTCAGCGTGCTGCGCGACGGCGAGTATGTCGGCAGCCTGACGCGCGATCAACTCAACGCCAGTGAACTGGTGCGGATGATGGTCGGACGGCCGCTCAGCGATCTCTTTAATAAAGACCGGTCGATTCCCCTGGGTGATATCCGGCTGGCGGTGAATCACCTGACCGACGGCGGCAAAGTGCACCCCAGCAGCCTGGCGGTGCGCGCCGGTGAGATTGTGGCGCTGGCGGGGCTGGTCGGCGCAGGCCGCAGCGAGCTGGCGCAGCTGATTTTCGGCGTTCACAAGCCGAAGGAGGGCGAGATCTGGATCGACGGCGAGAAGGTCACCATCCTCTCACCGCGCGATGCGATTGCGCGCGGCATCGGTTTCCTCACCGAGAACCGCAAAGAGCAGGGGCTGTTTCTGGAGATGGCGGCGCAGGAGAACATCGTGATGGCGACGCTGGAGCGGGATGCCAGTTACGGCATGCTCAACCGCCGCAAAGGGCAGACCATCGCCAGCGAGGCGATTGCCTCCCTGAATATCCGCGTGCCGCATGCGCAGGTCCGGGCGGGCGGCCTCTCCGGGGGGAATCAGCAGAAGCTGCTGATCTCACGCTGGGTGGCGATTGGCCCGCGCATCCTGATCCTGGATGAGCCCACGCGCGGCGTCGACGTCGGGGCCAAAAGCGAGATCTACCGCATGATGCAGGAGATGGCGCGGCAGGGCGTGGCGATTCTGATGATCTCCAGCGAACTGCCGGAAGTGGTCGGGATGAGCGACCGCGTTTACGTGATGCACGAAGGCACCATCGTCGGTGAGCTGGAGGGCAGCCACATCAGTCAGGAAAATATTATGACGCTGGCAACCGGTGCGCACAGCGCAGCAGCAGGCGAAATCTGAGGAGATCACCATGACACAACTGGCCCGCACCCCCGCGCCCACGCTGAAACGCGCCCTGATGGGCGATCTGCTGCAGACGGTGGGGATCCTGCCGATTCTGATCCTCATCGTGGCGGTTTTTGGCTTCGTTACCCCCAACTTCTTTACCGAAGCGAACCTGCTGAACATTACCCGTCAGGCGTCGATCAATATCGTCCTGGCGGCAGGGATGACCTTTGTCATTCTCACCGGCGGCATCGACCTGTCGGTGGGGTCGATGCTCGGCACCACAGCGGTGGTGGCGCTGGTGGCCTCGCTCGACCCGATGCTCGCCTCCATGACCATTCCGATGGCGCTGGGCGCGGGTCTGGTGATGGGGCTGTTCAACGGTGTGCTGGTCGCCTGGGCTGGACTGCCGCCCTTTATCGTCACCCTCGGCACCTATACCGCCCTGCGTGGTGCGGCCTACCTGCTGGCGGACGGCACCACGGTCATCAACTCCGACATCAATTTTGAGTGGATTGGCAACGGCTACCTCGGCCCGGTGCCATGGCTGATTGTGATTGCCTTCGCGGTGATCGCCCTCTGCTGGTTTATCCTGCGGCGCACCACGCTGGGCGTCCATATCTATGCGGTCGGCGGCAACATTCAGGCGGCACGACTCACCGGCATCAAGGTGGGCGGGGTGCTGCTGTTTGTCTACGGCATGAGCGGCCTGCTCTCGGGGCTGGGCGGTCTGATGAGCGCCTCCCGTCTCTACAGCGCCAACGGCAACCTCGGCGTCGGCTATGAGCTGGATGCGATTGCCGCGGTGATCCTGGGCGGCACCAGCTTCGTCGGGGGCATCGGCACCATCACCGGCACCCTGATTGGCGCGCTGATTATCGCCACGCTCAATAACGGCATGACGCTGATGGGCGTCTCCTACTTCTGGCAATTGGTGATCAAGGGCGCGGTGATCATCATCGCCGTCCTGATCGACAAATACCGTACCCGTCATCATGTGAGTTAAGGCTGAAAGGCGGAGGCGCGATGTCGCCGCCGTCTCTGTAAAAACGCCATTAAGCGGTTGGCACTCTGATAACAGCAGGAGAAGGTCTATGCGTTTTAATCCGATTGTAACCGGGCTGCTGGCGGCAACGCTGTTCAGCGCCGGGCTGGCTCAGGCAAAAGAACTCAAATCCATCGGCGTCACGGTCGGCGATCTGGCTAACCCCTTCTTCGTGCAGATCACTAAAGGGGCGGAGATGAAGGCGCGTGAGCTGGCGGGGGACAAGGTCAACGTGACGCTGGTCTCCAGCGGCTACGATCTCGGCCAGCAGGTAGGGCAGATCGATAACTTTATTGCGGCAAAAGTGGACATGATTATCCTCA
The DNA here is from genome assembly GCF_008631515.1 of Pantoea sp. M_10. Classification (NCBI taxonomy): domain Bacteria; kingdom Pseudomonadati; phylum Pseudomonadota; class Gammaproteobacteria; order Enterobacterales; family Erwiniaceae; genus Pantoea; species Pantoea sp. M_10. The sequence continues at coordinate 66,375 of NZ_VWUL01000008.1, forward strand.
ATGCCGCCGACTCGAAAGGCATTGCCCCGGCGGTGAAGCGGGCGCGTGATGCCGGTATCGTGGTGGTGGCGGTCGACGTGGCGGCCGATGGGGCGAATGCGACCATTACCTCCGATAACACCCAGGCGGGCGCGATGGCCTGCAAATATATCTCTGACCGCCTGAAAGCGAAAGGCAACGTGGTGATCATCAACGGTCCGCCGGTGTCTGCGGTGCAGAACCGTGTTGAAGGCTGCATGAACGAACTGAAAACCCATCCCGACATCAAGCTGCTCTCTTACAACCAGAACGCCAAAGGCAGTCGTGAAGGGGGACTGGAGGTGATGACCGGTCTGCTCTCCGCTAACCCCAAAATTGATGCGGTGTTTGCCATTAACGATCCCACCGCCATCGGCGCGGATTTAGCCGCGAAACAGGCGCAGCGCAGCGAGTTCTTTATCGTCGGCGTCGATGGATCGCCGGATGGTGAAGAGGCGCTGAAGCGCAAAAACTCCCTGTTTGTCGCGACCCCGGCGCAGGACCCGCAGGTGATGGCGGCGAAGGCGGTGGAGATTGGCTACGACATTCTGCAGGGCAAACCGGCACCCGAAAAGCCGGTGCTGATCCCGGTGAAGCTAATCGATCGTGACAACATCGGCAGCTATCAGGGCTGGACGGTGAAATAAGGCGCAGGGCGGCGCCTCCGGGTGCCGCTTCAGACTGAATCTGCCAGCTACGCATAACTTTATCGCGCAGGGAACACGGGCAGAGGAGGAAAGCGTCCCGCGCCAGGGACGGCGCGGGCCGAGTGGCCAGGGATGGTTTAAACGACTTTCCGATCTGACCGTGTTTCCTGCGCAGGCTCTGTCCTGCAGCTAACCGGGGCAGTCTTTGTCAGCACCCTCAGGAGGCCACCATGCAACGTTCAGAGGTCAATCACTACCTGCAGCAGACACGCGAATTTTTCCGCCAGCAGGATGTGCATCTGCCGCCGTGGGCCGATTTCGGGTCAGGTCAGTGGCGGGCGCAGTCACCTGACTCGATGGCGGAGATTCTGGCACTGCGGCTGGGCTGGGATCTGACCAGTTTTGGCGCGGACGACTTTCTGCAGACCGGGCTGACGCTGTTTACGCTGCGCAACGGTTCGCCCGGCGGACAGCCTTGGCACAAACCCTATGCGGAGAAGATCCTGCACGTGCGCGACGGGCAGCTGACGCCGATGCACTATCATCCGCGCAAGATGGAAGACATCATCAATCGCGGCGGCGGGAATCTGATTGTCGAACTGCATAACCGCGACGGCGCGGCACTGGCCGACTCGCCGGTCACGGTGTCGCTGGATGGTCTGCGCCAGACCCACGCTGCGGGTTCGCAGCTGCGGCTCTCACCGGGTGAAAGCGTGACCCTTGAGGCGGGCCTCTGGCACAGCTTCTGGGGCGAACCGGGTTTTGGCGACGTGCTGGTGGGCGAGGTGTCGATGCCCAATGATGACGAAAACGACAACGTGTTCCTGACGCCACTGGCCCGCTTCAATCCGCTTGAGGAGGATGAAGCGCCGCGCTGGCTGCTCTGTAATGACTACGCCCGCGGCTTTACCTGACCCTTCCTGACGCTGATCATCGCTGTGCGTGGTCGCCGGGAGCGGGCTGCCTCATCGTTCTTATACTGCGGGCAGGCGGGTCACCAGACAGCCGTGCGTACTCGCGCGTAAACTGCGTCAGACTTTCATCGCCCACATCCGCCGCCACGGCGGCGACATTGCCAGGACGCAGCGCGACTCAGGCGATCTGGCTGGTGCGCGGGGCGGTTTCAGGTTTCATTACGTCAGCCGAAAAGACATAGCCCAGGCCGCGAATGGTGCGGATCAGATCGGGCTGATGCGGGTTGATTTCGATTTTGCGGCGCAGGCGCATGATCAGCACGTCGATGGTGCGGTCAAACACATCCAGACTTTCGCTGTGGGTCAGCTCCAGCAGCTGATCGCGGGTCAGCACCTTGCGGGCGTGACGCACCAGCGCCCGCAGCAGGCTGAACTCGCCCTGGGTCAGCGGCACCAGCTCGCGCTGCGGATTGAACAGCTGGCAGCGACTGTCGTCCAGCTGCCAGCCGCCGAATCGCCAGCCCGCCGGTTCCGGTTCGCTCTGGACAGGGCGTCCGCCGCGCCGCAGGGCCGCCCGGGTTCGCGCCACCACCACGCGCGGATTAAAGGGTTTGGCGATGTAATCATCGGCGCCCATCTCCAGGCCGACCACCATCTCCGCTTCGGAACCCATACCGGTCAGCATGATCACCAGTACTTCGGGACGCTGACGCTGCAACTGCTGCAGCACCAGCAGTCCGTTGGTGTCAGGCAGCATCATATCCAGCATCACCAGCGTGATCTCCGGGTGCGTGCTGAGCATCAGCAGCGCCTCTTTTCCCTGATGACAGCAGTAGACCTTTAACTGATGTTCACCTAACGCATCCTGCAGGACGTCGCAGACAGCAGGATCATCATCCACCACCAAAATCGCTGGCTTCATGGCGCGGCCTCAATGTTACGAAAGAGTTAATTCAGGAGTCTACACAGGCCAGAAAAGTGCGCTGAGGCAGCGTGCTGAAACGTGACACGCCTCGCCCGTGAGTGTGCGGAAGCGTGCGCTGGCGCAGAGTTTTGCGGGGGTGACACAGGGAGGCAGGAAAACGATTGCGCATCCTCGGTGCATTGCACCATAATCGCGCCTCGTTTTGGTTCGGAATTCTCTGAGGCGCATCCGGCTCTGCCAGGTAATCGATTGCGTCGGTAAGTGGCATGGCAATTGCTTTGGGCAGTGGGTCAGTCAGGGATTTCAGACGATTCCGGCAGGTCAGTATGCAGCGGCCGGTATCCGCGTCCCGAAAACAGAATAATCAGCATGCAACCCCCTTTGGCAAGCGAGACCCACACCGGTGCGGTCTCCTGTATCGAGAGATGATGATGTTAGAAAAACTATTCAAACTCAAAGCGCATAACACGACGGTTCGTACCGAGATTATCGCCGGGATCACCACCTTTCTGGCGATGGCCTATATTCTGTTTGTTAACCCGAGCATTCTGGGCGCGACCGGCATGGATAAGGGCGCCGTATTTGTCGCGACCTGTCTGGCGGCGGCGATTGGCTGTGCGCTGATGGGGCTGATCGCTAACTACCCGATTGCACTGGCACCGGGCATGGGGCTGAACGCCTTCTTCACCTATACCGTCGTACTGCACATGGGCTACACCTGGCAGGTTGCGCTGGGTGCGGTGTTTCTCTCGGCAGTGATTTTCTTTGCGATGTCGCTGTTTAAAATCCGTGAGTGGATTATTGCCAGTATTCCGCTGCCGCTGCGCGCGGGGATTGGTGCCGGTATTGGCCTGTTTCTGGCGATCATTGCGCTGGAAGGCGCAGGCATTGTGGTCGATAACCCGGCGACGCTGGTGGGCATTGGCGATCTGACAAAACCGGGTCCGCTGCTGGCGATGCTTGGCTTTGTGGTGATTGTGGTGCTGGAAGCGCGTCGCGTAACCGGTGCCGTGCTGATCGGTATTCTGCTGGTAACCTTCATCTCTATGGGCATCGGCCTGTCGCCGTTTGCCGGAGTCTTCTCTGCACCACCATCGATTGCACCGACCTTTATGCAGCTGGATATCGCTGGCGCGTTTAACGTCGGCCTGGTCAGCGTGATTTTTGCCTTCCTGTTTGTGGATGTGTTTGATAACACCGGCACCCTGCTGGGCGTCACCAAACGCGCCGGTCTGGCGGATGAGCAGGGTAACGTGCCGAAGATGGGCCGTGCGCTGATTGCTGACAGTGCGGCTGCGCTGTTTGGTTCACTGCTGGGCACCTCAACCACCACCAGCTATGTGGAGTCGGCGGCGGGCGTGAGTGCGGGTGGCCGCACGGGCCTGACGGCGATCGTGGTCGCCGTGCTGTTCCTGCTGGCGCTCTTCTTCTCGCCGCTGGCCTCCAGCGTGCCGGTCTATGCCACCGCGCCCGCGCTGCTGTTTGTGGCCGTGCTGATGACATCCAGTCTGGCGGATATTGACTGGAAAGATATCACCACTGCTGCCCCGGTGACGGTTACCGCGCTGACCATGCCACTGACCTATTCCATCGCCAACGGTATCGCTTTTGGATTTATTACCTGGACGCTGGTGAAACTGCTGAGCGGTCGCGCCAGAGAGGTCAATGCCGCGCTGATTATCCTGTCGATTCTGTTTGTAATTAAGCTGGGCTGGCTGAGCGCCTGATGGTGGCCTGGCGGCCGGGGACGTTTCACCCGGCGGTGGAGAGTTATCACCTGGCGGTGGGGTGGCTCTGAGCGGGTTTCGCCTGTCGGGCATAGGAGAGTTATTACCTGGCGGTGGGCTGGCTCTGAGAAGGTTTCGCCCGCCATGCGTGAGGGAGTTTCAGCCTGCCCGTGCAGGCGGACGCGTCAAGGGGCGGACGCCCGCCCCTTAACAATCCCTGCGTCCGGCAGCCTCCGCGCCCCGCGTTGCGGGGTGCCTTCGTCACGCCCTGCGGCCGACGGACCGTCCGGACTCGCCATCCCTGGCTCGTGCCGTCCTCTCGCCGACGTCCTGTCGGCTCATCCTGGCCTCCGGTTGTTCCTCAGCGCGCCGGATGCCTCTCCCACACCCCCGCCTTTGATATCTTCGTTTCTCCTGAATGGAGCGTTGTCTGTTTGCACCGAAGCCAAAGACATTCTTTAAAACTCACCGCAGTAAAGTTCTTAACAGTAGAAGAAGAGATAACAGCGGGGAGGGAGGCCGTCTGAGCCGCTGAGCGGATGAGGGATTTCAGGACGAGCGACAGGGATGTCGCGAAGAGGCAGGTTCGCGCCATGGATGGCGCGTCCTGCCGGTCCGTGAGAAATCCGGAAGAAGCGAGGGGACCGCGAAGCGGCGGTGAGGCAGGCCGGAGCGCGGGGTCAAGGGGGCGCGGCGACTGGCGCCCCCTTGTCGGTCGCCTGCAGAGGCGAAGCTGAAACTGCCCAACCTGTTGGGCGAACGAAACCTGCTCAGTGCCCCTTCGCGCAGCGAACCCAGTAGCCCAGGCGACCAGCCGAACGAAATCTTCTCAGACTCCGCTCGCGCAGCAACCGCCCTCAAGCCCCCTTCGCGCAGCGAACACCCCCCGGCAGCAACACTTACCGGAAAGGCGGCTCATTAAACGTCCGCAGCTTCCGCGAATGCAGCTTGTCACCCTCGGCGCGCAGCAGCTCTACCGCGTGGATACCAATCTGCAGATGCTCCGAAATCGCACCTTCATAGAAACGGTTGGCCTGACCCGGCAGCTTGATTTCACCGTGCAGCGGCTTATCGGAGACGCACAGCAGCGTGCCGTAAGGCACCCGGAACCGGTATCCCTGTGCGGCAATGGTGGCGCTCTCCATATCGACCGCCACCGCGCGGCTCAGGTTAAAACGCAGCGCCGACGCAGAGTAGCGCAGCTCCCAGTTGCGGTCATCCGTGGTCACCACGGTGCCGGTACGCAGCCGCTGTTTGACCTCTTCTCCCGGCATGTTGCTCACCGCTTTGGTGGCGTCATACAGCGCACGCTGCACCTCGGCGATGCTCGGCACCGGGATGTCAGGCGGCAGTACGCTGTCGAGCACGTGGTCGTCGCGCAGATAGGCGTGAGCCAGCACATAGTCGCCAATCCGCTGACTTTCGCGCAGACCGCCGCAGTGACCAATCATCAGCCAGGCGTGCGGGCGCATGACCGCCAGATGATCGCAGATTGTCTTGGCATTCGACGGGCCAACGCCGATGTTTATCAGCGTAATGCCGCGACGGTTGGGTGAGGTGAGATGCCAGGCGGGCATCTGGTGCTTCTTCCACGCGAGATCGGAGAGCATCGCCTCGCTGTCGGCCGTGTCGGCCGTCAGCACCACGTCCCCGGCGCAGGCCAGGCTGTCGTAGGGTGTCTCCGGGTCGCGCACCTGCTCGATCGCCCAGCGGACAAACTCATCAACATAACGGGTGTAGTTGGTGAACAGCACAAACGGCTGGAAATGTTCAACGCTGGTGCCGGTGTAGTGGCGCAGACGGGCCAGCGAGAAATCGGTGCGCAGCGCGTCGAAGTGGGAGAGCGGAAACTGAGCGTCGGCGTGGAACAGCCCGTCGGTGGTCTCATCCCCAATCTGCGACAGCTCGGTGGTCGGGAAGTGGCGTGCGATTCCGGCGCTCATGGTGCGATCCAGTGAGAGATCGGAGCCGTCAATCACGTAAGGATAGGGGATCTCCTGGCGGGAAGGCACCACGTCAATCTCCAGCTCATACTCCTTCTCCAGCATCGCCAGCTGTTCCGCAATGTAGTGGCGCAGCAACGCCGGGCGGGTAATGGTGGTGCTGTAACTGCCGGTATGCGTAAAGCGTCCCCAGGCGCGCGTGCGATTCTGCTGCGGGCCGTCACCGCGCCAGGTGATGCGCAGCTCCGGGTAAACAAACAGTCCCTGCTCCCGGGCGTCGGCATCGGGCAGCGTGCCGTTTTCGGTAAAGGTTTTAATCGCCGCACGCAGTGCATCGACCGCGCCACTGTAAAGGCGTTCAAGTTCATCCAGCGCCTGCTGGCTGGTCAGGTTTTTCCGTAATGTCGGCATGGTTTCTCCTTCCATTTTTTTCCGCAGTTTGCCCCAAGCTTAGCGGGTTTGTTGCAGAGATTGGTGAAGAATGTGTGATCGCCTTTTTTTTGCGCGAACCCGGCGGATAATCTGAACAGCGTGGCCGGATGCGCCCGTCAGCGGCGCTGAAAGCCCATAAGAAAATCTTCACGATCCAGGCCGGGGTTTTGTTTACGCTGCCCGCATTATAAAGGCGAAAAGAGGGCAGAATGGGTACCCGCTCGCGCGCGCTGTGCGTTCGTAACGTCGGGGAAATAAACAGGATTGCTACAGCGGGCAGGGCGACGGGGCAGAAAATGCCGTGACAGCCCGAAAAAGTTTGTAACGATGATTAATTTGTCCCGGAAAGACTTTGCATATTTCTCTGCCCACTATCATCATTAGAACTCCTGTCCAGTCTCTTCTGATTTGGTAATCCTTTGCAAAATCCCGGCGTAGCAGTGATGCAGGCGATCAGGCGCACGGCGTGGTACCCGAAACGTCGCGCTTATCGCACGCTCTACTGGCGTGAAATATCGCCATTAGCAGTGCCTATCTTTTTCGAGAACGCCTGTGTGCTGTTGATGGGCGTACTGAGCACCTTCCTGGTCAGTTGGCTGGGCAAAGAGGCGATGGCGGGCGTGGGCCTGGCCGACAGCTTCAACATGGTGATCATCTCGTTCTTTGCCGCCATCGATCTCGGCACCACGGTGGTGGTGGCGTTCAGCCTGGCTAAACGCAACGGCAAGCGCGCCCGCGCCGCCACGCGTCAGTCGCTGGCCATGATGACGATACTCGCCTTCGTACTGGTGATCGCCATCGAGTTCTGGGGGCATCTGATTATTGATGCGATTGCGGGATCGGCCGAACCCAAAGTCAAAGCGCTGGCGCTGAGCTACCTCCAGACCTCCGCCTGGAGCTATCCGGCTGCCGCCATCACCCTGATTGGCAGCGGGGCGCTGCGCGGCGCAGGCAACACCAAAATCCCGATGCTGATTAACGGCGGCATGAATATCCTTAACATCATCATCAGTAGCGTGCTGATCTACGGCTGCTTCTCCTGGGACGGTTTAGGGTTTATCGGTGCCGGGCTGGGGCTGACCATTACCCGTTATATCGGGGCAATCGCCGTGATTTACGTGCTGATGATCGGCTTTAACGCCTCCCTGAAAATCACCCTGTCGAGCTATTTCCGGCGCTGGAACAGCAGCATCCTGATGGAAGTTTTAGGTATCGGCGTGCCTGCCAGCATCGAGTCGGTGCTGTTCAACGGCGGTAAACTGCTGACTCAGGTCTTTGTCGCCGGGATGGGCACCAGCGAGATTGCCGGTAACTTTATTGCCTTCTCGGTGGCGTCGCTGATCAACCTGCCGGGCAATGCGCTGGGTTCTGCTTCGACCATTATTACCGGTACCCGGCTGGGTAAAAATCAGGTGTTTCAGGCGGAGCGCCAGGTGCGGCATGTTTTCTGGCTGGCGACGATCTGTCTGAGCGCGATAGCGCTGATGACGGTGCCGCTGGCCGGATTGCTGGCGCGCTTTTACACCAGCGATCCCGAGGTGATAAGCGTGACGAAACACCTGCTCTGGCTCAACGCCCTGTTCATGCCGCTCTGGGCCGCCTCCTGGGTGTTGCCCGCCGGACTCAAAGGCGCACGCGATGCGCGCTACACCATGTACGTGTCGATGTTCAGTATGTGGGGCGCGCGCGTGGTCGCGGGCTATCTGCTCGGCATTGAACTGGGCATGGGCGTCACCGGCGTCTGGCTGGGGATGTTCCTCGACTGGACGGTGCGCGGCGTCTTCTTCTGGTGGCGACTCAACAGCGGCAAGTGGCTCGATCGCTATCGTCAGATGCTCGCTAAAATCGGCTAGCGGTCTTCTCACGCCTTCTCCGCTGGGGGGAAGGCGTGGCGCATTCCGGTCTGAAACACTTCCGCCGTCACATCTCCAGACTTTTACGCTACCGTTCAGACAGTTGCACAATGCGCGACGCGCCCGGCCTGGCTATCGTCATTCGGATGCCCGGACCCGATAATCAGAAAGGTGATTTTATGAACCGTTTTAAAACGGCGCTGGCACTTCTGCCGCTCCTCTGTAGCCCGTCAGTATGGGCAACGACCTTTGTTTATATTTCGAATGCGGAGTCGGGCACCGTCTCCCGCTATGTGCTTAATGAGGCAACTGGCCGCCTGCACTGGCGCGGCGAGACCCCCGCCGGGGGAAAGATTATGCCGCTGGCGGCCAGCCCGGATGGCCAGCACCTCTATGGCGCACTGCGCAGCCCGCCTTACGCCATCGTCAGCTGGCGCGTGACCCGTCCGCATGGCGACCTGCAGAGAATGGCGGTGACACCGGTCGCGGCCAGTTTTCCGTGGATCACCACCGACAGGCGCGGTCACTTTCTGCTGGCGGCCTCCTATGACAGCGATATCGTCACCAGCAACCGGATCGATAGCCAGGGCAGAGTGACGGAGCAGGTCACGGGGAAGGTGAAGACCGGGCCGCACGCCCATTCGGTGATCACCGACGTCAGCAATCACGCCCTGTACGTCGGCAACCTGGGGACCGATCGGGTGCTGCAGTATGCCTTCAGTGACGATGGCGTCATCACCCCGCTGGGTAAAGGGTTCGTTCAGGGCGAGAAAAACAGCGGGGCGCGGCATTCGGTGATCTCACCGGATAATCGCTTCGTCTATAACCTCGCGGAGATGAGCGGCACCATCACCCAGTTCCGGCGGGCGGCGGATGGCTCCCTGACGGCGTTGAAGCGCTGGCCGAATGCGGTGGCGAAGCGCTATAACCTGCAGCACGGCGAGCAGCGCCCGGCGGGCTACAGCGATCCCACGCCACGTATCTGGGCGGCAGACATTCAAATCACGCCAGACGGGCACTTTATCTATGTGACCGAGCGGACATCCAGCACCGTCAGCGGCTACCGGGTCGATAAAGCGTCTGGTGAGTTAACGCTGATCGGCAGCTGGCCGGTGGAAAAACAGCCGCGCAGTATCGCGATTGATGCACAGGGAAAATGGCTGATCGTCAGTGGAGAGAAAAGCGCAGTGATAAGCAGCTACGCCATCGATCCCGCCAGCGGCGAGCTGAAACGGGTGTCAGAAGCTCCCGCCGGTAAAGGGGCTAACTGGGTTACGCTCATCGCGCAGTAAAGCGGCGCCATCCGGTTGGTGGCTGGCCGGGCAGGGCGCGTTATGCCAGTTCCGGCATAAGCAGTGCAGAAATTTTTGGTTCAGATCCGGCGGATAAGCGGGTTTACTCAGGGCATCAACTGATGCGGAGAGTCTGAGATGAAACAGAAACTGAAAGCCTGGTTTGAACAACTGCTGAGCGGCCCTGCGGCGGATGATGCCGGGCGCGATATTAACGTCGAACTGCTGCTGCCGCTGAGCCAGCTCTATGGGCTGGAATATTACCCGGCCGTGCATCGCTACCATGAAAAATAGCGGTTGTTCTCTTCCCGGTTAAAGGCCCGCTTACTGAGCGGACCTTTTTGCGTTTTAAAAGCGGCAATGACTTCCGCCCGCATCCCTGAGCGAAACCACCTTTAATCCCACACAATCCTCAGCACTGTTACTTAAAGCAGACATCCTGCATCGATATTCCTTCACAACCGCATCTGATTACATTCACATCGTTAACACTCGAAAAAACACCCTTTGTAAATAATGTCTCAGGCACATTGAAAATTTGGCTTAACGAATGTTTTTACACTGCCAGTTTTACTTTTGCCACTAAGAGGTTTTTATTTTAAGTCAATAAGGAACTTCTGATTATTAAGGTGTTAATCTGCACACCTGTCCTTACACAAAACTTACAATTAGCGTTGTTAAACCTTCGATGAAAATGCCGCAGACAGGGATGTGGCTGGCTTTCGGAGCCAGTATTTTTATGAGCAACGTCATGGCGGCGCCGGTCACGCCCGGCGAGCATGATGTTATTCAGAATCAGCAGCAGCAGCGTCTGCAACAGGATCAGCAGCAGCGCGATGCGTTAACGCAGTCACATCAGGTGGCACTGCCTCAAAGTAAGCCCGCGCAGGTCGGCGGTCCCTGCTTTGATATTCGCCAGATTATCCTGCAACAGGCCACCTTAATCACGCCAGCGCAGCAGGCGAAACTGGTCGCGCCTTATATCAATCAGTGTCTGACGCTGGAACGCATTAACCAGCTGGTACGCGCAATATCGGACTGGTATGTCCAGCGCGGCTATATCACCAGCCGGGCTTTTCTGACGGAACAGAATCTCTCCCGCGGAGTGTTAACGATTACGGTGCTGGAAGGCAGGCTGGAAGAAATTCGTTTGCAGGGTGCCCCTTCACACCAGCTGAAAATGGCCTTTCCGGGCCTGGCCGGTCGTATTTTAAATTTGCGTGATATTGAACAGGGCATGGAGCAGATCAACCGCCTCCGCACAGAGCCGGTGCAGATTGAGATCATCCCGTCGACTAAGCCCGGCTACTCCATCGTTAATCTGACCAGTAAACCTGAATTTCCGCTGACGCTGGGAGTGAATATGGATAACAGCGGGCAGAGAAGCACGGGTGTCGGCCAGCTTTCCGCCTCGCTGGTGGGTAACAATCTTCTGGGGTTGGCCGATCGCTGGTTTGTGAGCGGCGGTCGCAGCAGTGCGTTCAGCGACTGGCGTGACGCGCAGAATTTTCAGGCAGGTGTCAGCGTGCCTTATGGCTACGGGCTGCTGGATTACAGCTACAGCTGGAGCAACTACCACAGCCGCTTCAATGCGAACAGCTTCGACTGGTACAGCAACGGCGATAACATCTCAAACCGCCTCAGCGGTTCGTGGGTCCTGTTCCGTAATGGACAGATCAAAACCGGTGTTCAGGTCGGACTCAGCCACTATGTCAGCCATAACTGGCTGAATCAGACACTGCTTCAGAGCAGCAGCCGCAAAATCACCAGTCTGCAACTCGGCGTGAATCATACGCAAAAAGTGGCAGGCGGCGTGGCAACCTTTAATCCGATGCTGAGCCGCGGGATGCCGTGGTTCGATGCCGAAAGCGACAGCGGTAAACGCGACGATCTCCCCAAAGCGCAATTCCGCAAGTGGAGTGTCAGCAGCAGCTATCAGCGACCATTGACGCAGAAAATGTGGTGGCTCAGCAGCCTCTACGCCCAGTGGTCGCCCGATCGCCTCTATGGCAGCGAACGCCTGACGATAGGCGGTGAAAGCTCAGTTCGCGGCTACAAAGAGCAATACCTCTCCGGCGATGTCGGCGGTTACCTGCGCAACGAACTCAACTACACGCTGTTTACGCTGCCAGTGATTGGTGAAGTCAGCTCCACGCTGGCCCTGGATGGCGGATGGCTGCAGAGCGACAGACAGGATCGCTATGCTGCCGGCACGTTGTGGGGCAGTTCGCTGGGACTGGGTACCCGCAACGCTCATGTCTCCACGCAGCTGTCGCTGGGCATTCCCGTCAGCTACCCCGACTACCTGGCGCCCGATCGCCTCAGCGTTTACGCACGTATTGGACTCGTTTTCTAAAAAAAGCCCTGATTATGGATGATCAATTACCGATTTCACTGCCGCGTCGTCTGCTGAGCTATCTCATCTGCTCGCTGATTGCGTTTCAGCCTCTGCTGCCCGCTTTTTCAGCCGTGATTACGCCTGCAACGCCGGGAACGCAGGTGGATGCCGCCGGAAATGGCGTGCCGGTCATTAACATCGCGACCCCTAATGCGTCGGGCCTGTCACACAACCAGTACCAGAATTACAACGTCGGCCAGGAAGGGCTGATCCTGAATAACGCCACCGGCCGGCTGACGCAGACGCAGCTGGGTGGACTCATCCAGAACAACCCGAATCTGAAAGCGGGGCAGGAAGCCCGGGCAATCATCAACGAGGTAGTGGGGGCCAACCGCTCGCAGCTTCAGGGCTACACCGAAGTGGCGGGAAAAGCAGCCAATGTGATGGTCGCCAACCCCTACGGCATCACCTGTAACGGCTGCGGCTTTATCAATACGCCAGATGTGACACTCACCACCGGTAAACCGCAGCTTGATGCGCAGGGGAATATGCGGTCGCTGGAAGTGACGAAAGGCGCCATCACCGTTGAGGGTAAAGGGCTGGATGGCAGCCAGGCCGACGCTGTCTCGATCATCGCGCGCGCAACAGAAATTAACGCGGATATTCATGCCAGAGATCTCAATGTCATGCTGGGCGCAAACCATGTCGGTGCTGATGGCAGCGTGACACCTGTCGCGGGCGAAGGGGCTGCGCCGTCAGTCGCCGTGGATACCGGTGCGCTGGGCGGGATGTATGCAAACCGCATCCATCTGGTCTCCAGCGAAAACGGGGTCGGCGTTAACCTCGGCAACCTCAACGCCCGTCAGGGCGATATGGTGCTGGATGCGCAGGGGCGGCTGAGCATCAACAACAGCCTGACGAGCGGTAACCTGACGGCCAGAGGCAGCAGCATTGCGCTGCAGGGTGAGCATAAAGCGGGTGGGAACGTCGCACTGACTGCACAGCAGGAGATTGCCTTAACAGGCGCAAAACTCGGCAGCGACGCGTCGCTCGACCTTAACAGTCAGGGGCAGATAACGCTTAAAGGCAGCAGCCTGACCGCAGGCCAGAGCGCCCGTCTCAGCAGTGGCGCTCTGAGCATCGATAAAAACAGCAGCGGCAATGCGTCTGACCGGATGCAGCTTTCCGCCTCCTCTCTGCTACAGAATGAGGGTCAGCTGACCGCGACTAAACAACTGGATATCCAGGCCGCACAGGTGGTTAACCGTGGAAGCCTGACCAGCCACGGTGAGGCGAAGCTCCGCAGCAACAGCCTGCAGCAGCAGGGCATGCTGCTCTCTGAGGGCACCAACACGGTCGTCGTTGCCGGTAACCTGAGTAATAGCGGGGAGATCAGCGGCAGCAGTCTGAACGTTCAGGGCGACACCATCGATAACAGCGGCAGGCTGTTAAGCGCCAGGGATGCCCTGATCACAGCGAACACTCTTCAGCAGCGCGGCACTCTTTCAGCCAGCAGCAAAAATCAGCTTAACGTGACCGGTGCGCTGAACAACAGCGGGGAGATCAGCGGCGGTAGCCTGAACGTTCAGGGCGACACGATCGATAACAGCGGCAGGCTGTTAAGCGCCGGTGACGCGCTGATCACAGCCAGTCACGTCAGGCAGCGCGGCATCCTGTCCGCCACTAACCGTAATCAGCTGAATGTTGCTTCAGAACTGAACAACAGTGGCGAACTGAGTGGCAGCAGTCTGGCGATTCACAGCGGTTCGCTGCTCAACAGCGGCAGCCTGCTGGGCAGTCAGGAGGCGGATATCACGTCCGGTAGCCTGCAGCAGGATGGGACGCTCTCCTCTCAGGGAAGGGTGCAGCTGAACGTGGCCGATCAGCTAAACAACAGCGGTGAGCTGAGCGCGGGCCGTCTTGATATCAACAGCGGTGCGCTGACGAACAAAGGAAAAGTCATCAGCAGCGGTGACACCACGCTGACGGCGAAACGTCTGGATCAGGACGGTGCACTCTCTGTACAGGGTAACGCAACGCTTAACCTCGCCGACGCGCTCAGTAACAGTGGCAACATCGTCAGTCAGCGGTTGCAGATTGACACTACGGCCCTGAAAAACAGCGGCGAAATGGTCAGCAACGGCGATGCCATGGTTAACGCCGATACGCTGCAGCAGAATGGCTCCATCACAGCCCGCGGTGACGCGCAGATGACCGCCCGTGGCTGGCTGGAAAATCAGGGAGCTATCAGCAGTCAGAACGCCCTTATCCTTAACAGCGCAGAGCTGCGTAATAGCGGGTCATTAACCGCGCCTGAACTGACGCTGAACGCCGCGCAACTCAGCAACGGCGGCCTGCTGCAGGGCAACAGATTACTCTCCATAAGGGCCACACAGCTGGATAATCTTGCTGCGGGGACAATCAGCTCTGACAACGATTTTACACTCGGCCTGCCGCAATTCAGTAACAGCGGACTGATCACCAGCGGCAAAACGTTGCTGCTGAGTGGTGACCAGCTGAACAACAGTGGCGAGATTAACGCCGCCAGCCTGAGCAGCACATTCAGACGCGTAAGTAATCAGCCGAGCGGAAAATTGCTGGCGGACGACCAGATCCGCCTGCAGGGTGATGCGCTGAACAACCAGGGGACAGTCGCTGCCGGCGCAGTGAACAGTGATGTCAGCCTGCTGGAAAACAGCGGCACGCTGCAGGGTAACAGGGCTCTCTCGCTGCAGGGCAGCGGGTTAACCAACAGTGGCACGCTGCTCAGCGCAGGACAGCTGAGCGTGAAACAGCAGACCCTGGACAACAGCGGACTGCTGCAGGGCAAACAGCTTACCGTTCAGACCAGCCGCTGGCAGAACAGCGGCAATGCGCTGAGCGAGACCGACGCCGATCTGCAAAGCAGTACGCTCGAGAATAGCGGTAAAATTCTGGGGCAGCAGGGCATCGGGCTGAAGGCTGATCACACTGACAACAGTGGCTGGCTGATGGCCCAGGTACTGACGCTGCGCAGTGACATGATTAACAGCGGTCTGCTGCAGGGTAATCGTCAGCTTTCACTGGAAGGCAGCCAGCTGGACAATCAGCAGGGGGGCCAGCTGCTCACGGATGGCACGCTCACCGGAAACGTGGCGACGCTGAATAACCACGGCGCCATCCAGGCCGATGAGATGGTACTCAATGCCGATAGGGTGCAGAACGGCGGTAATGTCCGCGCCGGCAAAGCGTTAACCGCCGTGGTCAATGGTGCGCTGACTAACAGCGGCAGTCTGCTCAGCCAGCAGCAGATGAATCTGCAGGGCACAGCCATTGAGAACACGGGAACGCTGGCGGCGAATAACCTCAGCCTGCATTCACCTACCCTTAGCAACGCCGGGCTGCTGCAGGGCAACAGCAGCTTAACGCTCGATCATCAGCAACTCCATAACCTCCATGACGGCCAGTTGATCGCCGGGGGACCGCTGACCCTGACGCTCGATCAACTGGATAATGAGGGCCTGCTGCAGGTCAACGGGGCGCTGGCAATCAACAGCAACCGTCTCAGCAACAGCGGACGCCTGTTAAGCGATAACCTCGGTCTTCAGATTAGCGATACGCTGAGTAACAGCAGCACAGGAGAGATCGTCAGCGCCAGCCAGACCGATCTGCATGCGCAGACGCTCAGCAACAGCGGGCAGATTGCGGCTAAGCAGCTCAGCGCCAGCGGCAACACGCTGGAAAATAGTGGGCTGCTGCAGGGCGAGACGCTGCTGGATCTCCGGTTCGCCCAGCTCCACAACGGCAACGGTGGTCAACTGCTGAGCGGCGATCGGCTGGTTATCCAGGGTGGCAGCGCAGTCAATGATGGCAGCTGGCAGGGTCAGCAACTCGATTTCACACTGGACTCGCTCAGTAATCACGGCAGCATCACTGGCATCCATGCTTTGCAGGGGCATGTCGCCAGCGATCTGATTAACAGCGGCACGCTGGTCAGTCAGGGTGATAGCGATCTCAACGCCAGCACGCTGCGCAACAGTGGCAAAATCATGGCGAACCGGCTGGGGTTACAGGCTACCCGCCTGAACAATGACGGTCTGCTGCAGGGCAGCACGGCACTGACTGCACAGGCTGATAACCTCACACAATCGGCCGGTGGCAAAACGCTGAGCGGTGGAGCGCTGACGCTGAACGCGGGCCAGCTCACCACTCAGGGTGTGCTGCAGGGTGAGCAGGCAACGGTAAACGCGGACAACTGGCTGCATCAGGGATCGCTGCTGGGCAGCAAGGATCTGAGCGTCAGCATCAGCAACGAACTGCAGAACGCCGGCGCTTTACTGAGCCAGGGCAGGGCGCAGATCGCGGCCAACACGCTGAACAACAGCGGTTCACTGCTCGGTGAAGGGGCGATGACCCTGAACGGAGCCATCCTGAATAACCGCGGTTCGGTGCAGGGTAAAACCCTGACCATTACGCCCGCGAGCGTCATTAATCAGGGCAGCCTGATCGGCCTGCAGGCATTAACCTTTGCAGCGATGCCGCAGGTCAGCGGGCGGATGCTGCTCAGAGCACTGGCCGCGCCAGCACGCCAGTTAATGAATAACCACGGGGGATCGCTACTGACGCAGGGCTCGCTGACCATCAACGGCGGAGATGTTGTGAATAACGGCAGCTGGCAGGGACAGCAGATCCTGCTGAATGCCCGGCAGCTGACCAATAATGGCGCGATCCAGAGTGCGGATGCGCTGCAGCTGATTCTGTCCGATCGCCTTGATGCGGGCGCAGGCAGTAAGATTTCGGCGAATGGCTCGGCGGCGCTGCAGGCTCTGACGCTGGCCAATCAGGGCGAATGGATCGCCCGTAACCTGACGCTGCGGGGCGACACGTTAAACAATAACGGTGCCGTAACCGGTGTCGAGACGCTGACGGTGGGCCTGAACGGCGCACTGACCCAGCAGCAGGATAAAACGCTGCTCAGCGCAGGCAGGTTAACGCTTCAGTCATCCTCGCTCAATAATGCCGGGCGCGTGCAGGGCGGCGACCTGCAGATCACTTCAGGCGCAGTTGATAACAACGGGCGCTTACAGGGTGACAGCAATCTGCTGATTAATGCCGGCGGACGCATTACCAATGGCGGCAGCGGCACCCTGATCACGCAAAATACCCTGACGCTGACCGGGCCGGAACTCTTCAACTCTGGCCTGATTCAGGGCAACGGCAACGGTGTGGCGACCCTAACCGGTTTAACGCAAAACGATGGCCGGTGGCTTTCGGGTGGTGCGCAGACGCTGAATACGCCGCAGCTGAATAACAACGGCTGGTTACAGGCGTCGCAGCTGATTCTCAATGCGACCAATGCCAGCAACAACGGCACGCTGCTGGCCGACGGCCAGGGCACGCTGACCGGTAATGACTTCAGCAACCAGGGCACAGCCCAGGGCGGCAATCTTGAGGTCAATTATCAGCAGGTCAACAACAGCGGAACGCTGCTGGGTAACAACCGGCTGATCGTGATGGCTGCTCAGGTGGGCCAGCCGGGCAGCGGTCGCCTGTTCAGCGGCGGCGATTTGCTGGTTCACAGCAACGGCTTTGATCAGCGCGGTCAGGTAGTGGCGCTGGGTAACGCCACGCTGGACATCGCCAATGGCTTTACCGGTCGCGATGTACTGGCGGCAGGCGGGCGACTCACCGTCAGCAGTAACGGCGCGATAGATAACCAGGGCACGATGCAGGGCGGGGCGCTGACGCTGAGTGCAGGCGGCGATCTCACCAATAATGGTCAGCTCACTACCGGTTCCGGTGACAGTGCGTTAAGTGGCAATCGCATCGCCATGAACGGAAATGGCACGCTGCAGGGCGGCGGTAACATCAACCTGGCCAGCCGCAGCGATATCACGCTGGACGGGTTCACCGGGACTGCTGGCAATCTAATGCTCAGCGCACCAGGCAGTATCGTTAATACCGCGCTGCTCTATGCGGGCGGTAATCTCTCTCTGTTTGCTAACAGCATTCGTAACCAGCGTGCCGATATGCTGGCAGGCGGCAGTATGTGGCTTCAGGGTGACGCGGCGGGGAATGCCAACAGCGAAGTAATTAATACTTCCGGCACCATCGAAACGCAGAACGGCGATATCACGATTAATACGGGACACCTGCTGAATACGCGGGATGGGTTGAGTGTCGTACAGCAAACTACCCAAGTACAACTTAAAAATGGTATTGGTAATTCAACTATTGATGTTCCCATCACGGATTTGCCAGCAGGAAGTTATGGCTACTATGTCAAGTCCGGCAAACACCAGGTAGGGCCATGTAATAGCCATGGAGCCTGTAGTTATGTTCCTTATACTAATTACTACTACGCACCTTTTGCAGGAAAGGATCAACTCAAATACTTAACTTCGCAAATAAAAACTGAAGTAACTAGCTCTGCGGGTGCTGCACGTATTGCTTCAGGACGTAATATTTTAGCAAACACGAACTCTTTAGATAATCAGGCGAGCCTTATAATTGCCAATGGGAATATTGCCTTACACGGTAGCCAATTAAATAATCAGAGTTTTCAGGATGGGGTAAATAATGATTATTTAACTTATAAATATGGCAATAATAAGCAACCTTCATATGCAACAAAAAAAACTGAAACAGTTAGTAAAACAACGACTTTCAAAAATAAATCAATAACTTATTCGCTTACAGGTCATGATAGCGAATATCTTCCAGGTCAACTTTACCGCGCCGTTATTCAGGCAGGCGGTAACGTCTCTGCTAATTTCAGCGGCGATATCAGTAATACCAATACCACCGCAAATGCTGGCTGGAGTGGCAATACGCTTTCTGCTCCGGCCCTGCGCGGATTAACTGCCATAGGCACCGCTGGCGCGCAGTCTCACCAGCAGTTGGCTAATGCTGATAAAGCCGCAATCAATACACCGCAATGGCGCGATCAATTGCAGAATGCGCTGCAGCAGGTCAATGGCGCAGGAGCGCTGGAGACGGCCTCACCTGGCAGCGCCTCGCTGACGCAGTACGCAACGGCAGGTAAAAACAACGCGCTCCTGGGCAAGACCCTTAACCTGAATAACGCTGCTCAGGGATCTGCGACACTGCATAACTACAAGGCTGCTGAAGTTGATATCAGTGCCTATCCTTTACCTTCGGGCGAAAACGGCTACTTTGTCGCGTCAAAAGCTAATAGCCGCTACCTGATCACCGTTAACCCTAAACTGAACGGCCTCGGACAGGTTAATCAGGGGCTGTTCAATGACCTGAATACACTCCTTGGCAAACAGCCCGCTACCACGCCACTTCAGGAAACGCGTCCTCAATATACAGACGAGAAGGCTTTCCTTGGCTCCTCGTACATGCTCGATCGTCTTAACCTGAAGCCAGATTATGACTATCGCTTCCTCGGCGATGCGGCGTTTGATACCCGCTATGTCAGCAACGCGGTACTGAATCAGACCGGCAACCGTTATATCAATGGCCTGGGTTCCGACCTTGAGCAGATGCGCTATCTGATGGATAACGCTGCCGCCGCTCAGCAGTCAATGGGCCTGGAATTTGGTGTTTCACTCTCTGCAGAACAACTCGCCTCATTAGATAAGAGCATGCTCTGGTGGGAAGCCACCACGATCAACGGTGAAACGGTGATGGTGCCGAAGCTCTATCTGTCGACAAAAGATGTCGAAGTGCGTGATGGCAGCGTGATCGCCGGTAATAACGTGACGCTGAAAGGCGGCAACGTTACCAACACCGGTAGTAGCGTGATGGCTAAAAACGATCTGACCATCGACAGCCAGAATACGCTCAGTAACCTCAATGCCGGTCTGCTCCATGCGGGTGGCGATCTGCAGCTCAGCGCGTTGAATGACATCAATAACGTCAGCGCAACCATCAGCGGTAAGAAAGTGGCACTGGAGAGTATTAATGGTGACATCAACAACCTGACTACGTCACAGCTCTGGCATCTGGATGCAGACAACGGCAACGGAGCGAAGAAATCCTCTACCGAAACGCTGACCGGGCCGACCGCGAGCATCACGTCACTGGATTCACTGAGCCTCAAGGCGGGCAACGATATAGCCGTTACCGGCGCTAACCTCAACGCGGGTGGCGATCTATTGCTGAACGCCTGGAATGATATTGCGATCACCGGCAATCAGAATGTCACTGGCGGCGCGCAATCCGGTTTCGGAAACCGCTGGCAAAAGATAGATGCGACCAGCACGACCACCGTCAACACAGTCGGCAGCCAGATCGCCGCAGGTGGCAACATGGCGATGCAGGCAGGTCACGACCTGACGGTTTCCGCCAGCAGCGTCAAAGCGACTAAAAACGCGGCGCTGGCAGCCGGTAACGATCTTAATCTCAACAGCGCGACCAGCAGCCAGAATGAGGTGAAGGGCAAACGTGAAACCCATTCAACCGGTGTGGATCGCACGACGCTGACCAGTGGCGGTGATTTAGCACTCCAGGCCGGACGCGATATTAATAGCCAGGCGGCAGGCATTGCTGCAGACAAAGACGTCACCTTGCAGGCGGGACGTGACGTTAATCTGCTGGCGGCGGAAACCGGTTCTGGCAATAGCTATAAAGCCGGTAAGAAGGTTGAGATTAATGAGTCGGTACGCCAGCAGGGCACGGAAATTGCGAGTGGCGGGAGTACCAGGCTGCTGGCGGGTAATGACATCACAAGCCAGGCCGCAATAGTCACAGCCAATAAGGATCTGGTGCTGCAGGCTGGACACGACGTCAATATTACCACTGCGACGGAGAGTGATTATGCCTATCGCGAAGAGACCAAAACCAAAAAAGGTTTCCTGAAAAAGACGACTACGCACACCATTCAGGAAAACAGCGACACCCGTGAAAAGGCCTCACAACTGAGCGGCAACACCGTGTCTGTGATTGCTGGCAACGACCTGACCGTACAGGGCTCCTCTGTCGCCGGTGACAAAGGCATCGCACTGAGTGCAGGCAATGACCTTAATATTGTTACTGCCACCAATACTGAATCTACCTACAGCCTGAAAGAGAAAAAGAAAAGCGGTCTGATGGGTGGTGGACTCGGTATCAGTTATGGAAAACAGTCGGCTAAAAGCGAACGTAACGGCGACCAGGTCACGCAGAGCGATGCGCGAAGCCTGGTGGGTGCAGGCAACGGTGTGGTCAGCATGACGGCAGGTCACAACGCACTGATTAAGGGAAGCGACGTTGTTGCGGGCGGCCAGAATGGCGAAATCAGCGTGACGGCGAAAAACATCGCTGTCGTGGCGGGTCAGGATCAGGTGCGCGAAACCGCGAAGCAAACGTCGAAAAGCAGCGGTTTCGGATTGAGCCTTAATCTCACGCCGCTGGACACCATTCGCAATCTGCGCGACATCATGAATAACACCAGTTCAGTGTACGAGCAGATGAAGCAGGTCGGCAATGAGTTGGGCGCCAGCACGCTGGATTCTCCGGCACCGGGACTGACCTATGGCCGTTCAGGCAGCAAAGTCAGCCAGAACAGCGAGAGCACCTTTCAGAGTGGCAGCACGCTCAATACCACCGGAAATTTGCTACTGAAGGCACGCGGCGATTCAGATACGCATACCGGCAACATTCTGGTGGAGGGCAGCAGCCTTAACGCTGGTGGCAGAGCCTCACTGGACGCTACGCGTAATATCAACATCACCACAGCCTCTGACAGCCAGAAGGCTGCAACCAATAGTAGTAGCAAGAGCTGGTCAGCAACAACATCAGCCTCACTTGGTGCGCTGGCACGCAGCGGCGGTGGGTCGCCGAACAATGGTTCGGCAGGGACTAATTACGGCTCGAAAAACAACCAGATGAGCGGCGACAGCAGCATGCTCGCGCAACACACTTCCGCGATAACCGCTGGCAGTGTTGACATCACCAGTCATAAAGGTGACATCGCCATCAGCGGTTCAACCCTGACCGGCACCACCGGCGTCTCGCTTAACGCGGAGCAGGGTAAGATCAGCGTTGTAGCAGGCGAAGAGCGCCAGCAGGCATCGGCCTCTGGATCTGACCACGCTATAGGCGATCTGGGTGGCGACGGTTACAGCGGAACGGTTGGTGTGGGTCATAACAGCTGGAAAAACGCCAGCACGGGTACGCAGCAGAACACCGTGCGCAGCGGTATCGTCAGTACGCTGGGTAACGTTTCGATTAATGCAGGCAAAGACGTAAACCTGCAGGGGGCAGACGTTTATGCAGGCAATACGCTGAGCGTTAACGGTGAGAATATCCACCTTGATCCTTCAAAAGATACGCACGAAGGCAGTAGCAGCAGCAAATCCTCACAGTATGGCATCACCGCGCAGGTCTCCGGCTACGGCGTGAGCATGGCACAGGCGGCAGACAAGATGGCTCAGTCGCACAAACAAAGTGACGATCCTCGCCTGCAGGCTATTTATGCGGCGCAGGCGGCCATGACTGCGCTGTCGGCTTACAACCAGAATACCGCAGCCGTCAAAGTCACAGTGAGCGCCACCGCGGGCAGCAGCCATCAGTCCGTGGAACAGAAAAACACGCTGCAGAGCGGAAGCGTGCTCAAGGCAGGCGGCGACTTAGCGGTCACGGCGAAACAGGACATCACCGGTGAGGGGGTAAAAATCAGTGGAGATAACGTCTCGCTGAATGCGGGTCGCGATATCGCCCTGAAAAGCGCCGAGGATAGCAGCAGCCAGCAATCAAGCAGCGGTGGCAGCAAATACGGTGTCGGTGTTGGCTTCGGCCTTGGCGGTAGCCAGAACGGCTTCTCCATTGAGCTGGCGGCCAGCCATAACAGTGCAAACGGAAACGGTAGCAGCATTACTCACCACAATAGCGAAGTCTCCGCTGCGGGTGATCTCACGGTCAAAGCGGGTCAGGACGTCACGCTGAACGGAGCAAACCTTAATGGTAATCACGTTGACCTCACTGCGGGCCGCAATCTGGACATTGCCAGTCAGCAGGATCGTGCAACCTACGACAGCCATCAGAGCTCTTCCGGCTTCAGCGCAAGTATCTGTATACCTCCTATCTGTGCGGGCGTACCGGTGCAGGGCAGTGCCAGCATGAGTGGAAGCAATATATACAATGATTTTGATTCTGTGCGACAGCAGAGCGGGATCAGCGCGGGTGATGGTGGCTACAATATTTATGTCGGCAACCATACCCAACTTGATGGTGCGATTATCGCCTCATCCGCAACGCCGGACAAAAATCATCTCAGCACCGGGACGCTTGGCTGGACGGATATTGAAAACCACGCCAATACGGGCGGTAACGGCTTTAGCGTAGCTGTCAGCGGCAGCATGGGAAAAAACACTGCCCATACCTCTGACAGTTCAATAAACAACGCATCGAAATCGGGTCAGTCTCAGTCGGCGGGCGGCAACTCATTGCCTGTGGGCACGCTGCAGCAGACGAAAGACCTCGCCAGTTCAATTAATTATAGCGCTATCTCGCCGGGAACGATTGAAATCCGCAATCCGGATGCGCAAAAGCAGGATGTGTCACAAATCAGCCGCGACACCGCCGCGGCAGAGAATGTGCTGAAAGATAAGTTTGATGTGCAAAAAGCAGAAGGCAGCCTTGCCATCCAGCGTGAAATGGCCGTACTTGGCCAGCAGGCGATTCAGCAGACCTTTGATGCACTGAAGAAGCAGGAGAAAGAACAGGAGAGAAACAAGCTTAAAAACGATGCCGCGTTCAATAAGCTTTCAGAAGCGGATCAGAAAAAAGCGCTTGATAATATCGATCAGAATGTTGAAGAGAAGTACGGTATCGGGTCGGACCTGCAAATTGCTGCGCAGGCTATCAGCGGGCTGTTTGCCGGGCTTGCTGGCGGTAACGTCAGCGGCGCAGTGGCGGCAGGTGCAGCCCCCCTGCTGGCGCAGATGGTCAAACAGGTCTCGCAGCGTAACGAGCCTGTGCGCGTGCTATTGCATACGCTGGCGTCAGGGCTGATTGCGAAAGCACAGGGAGGCAGTGCCATTGGCGGCGCGGCGGGTGGACTGACGGCAGGGATGCTAAGCTATAACGACGCGCTCAGTCACCTGCTATACGGCAAGGATGCTTCAGAATTGTCCGCCGATGACAAGATGCTGATTGCAAACATTGTAACGCTGGCGAGTGCAACAGCAGGCGGTACGGTTGATGGCAGCGCTGGTGTGGGTAGCGGTGCGTTTGCTGGCAGAACTGAGGTTGAGAATAACTATCTTAGCAGCAAACAGATAGATGCCTGGTCTGCTGAAATGAAGTCCTGTCAGGCCAGCGGCGGTGACTGTGATGGCATCATCAGAAAGTATGAGGAACTGAGTACTTCCCAGCAACAGCAGCTTATCAGTGACTGTGCGGCCAATCCTGCGACCTGTCAGCAGAAATATGGTGATGTGCTGGCTGATAGCATGGCAGTGAAGCATGCGCTGGATAAAGCACTGGGTCAGGACATTCCGGCTAAGATGGCTTATGATCTTACTGCAACATGGATGCATCAGATCCAGGCCGATGGAGTTATTTCAACCAACAAAGTCTCGGAAGCTCTTCAGAAAGAATATGGTCTGGATGCGATTCAGGCTGATATTGTAGCGGGTGCGGCGGCAGCGGCGTTTGGGGGGATTAGTAAGGTCACCAAGCCTAATTACACCTTAAACAAAGAAGGTGCCATGCTTGGTATAAATGGCCCAACAGTTCCAAGCAAGACATTGTGGATGGGAAAAGGCAAAGAGAGGATTGATGTTGAGAACCCAGCACCAGGAAAGAGAGCGGGTCAAATACATTATCAGGATAATAGTAACAACAAGTACTATTATGACCCTGTCACGCAAAGTTTCCCTGATGCACCTAAAAGTGTGAATGATAAGTTGAAAGATTCGGCTTTCAAAAATGCTATAGATAAAGGTATGACTAAATATCTGGGGGAAAAATGATATGCTGGCTAACTATTTAATGCTCCCTCAACTAGAATCCATATGTTGGGAGGGTATGAAGAAAATTACTCTTCCTCATGAGCTAAACGAAGTTGTTGAACAGGGTTTTGTTGAGTTATTTAGTTGTTTTTTATCAAAAAAACTCCTCGGTTATAGTGGGGCAATTAAACCTGATTCTTTTGAAGATGACATAGCCTTGGAGTGTTTTGTAAATTCTATCCATATAGAAGATTACGTAAGTGAAAATTACTTCCAACATTCTATTGTCTTTTGTAATTCAATGATTAAGAAATGGAATGAAAAACATGCTGGGGTTCTAAATGTTATTATATCGTTGGATGATGAAACATTACTGCCAACAATAAAATTTCATTTAAAAAGAAAAGACACTTCATGGCTAGATGAAGATAATCTTGACTCAAGTATTCAGGCTGTCTTAGTGACTACAGATGAAATTAATAAGGATAAATTATCAAGTCTACTGATTAAGTAAAAGAACCCAACCTTTACGGTTGTGATCTTTTTGTCTGTCACTCAGCAGGCCGGATCGGCAGCTGCCCCTGTTTAACGATTAGGTGCTTGAATGCACGTAAGGAAGAAGCAAGGAAAGCATGATGGGGCGAATAACAAAGCTGATGGCATGGCTGCTGTGCGTTGGGGCGGTAGCGTGTTCGGACGAAAAAGACGCGTCGGGGCAAAAAGTTGCTGCTGTAGAAATGCCTTAGCAAAAATGGCCTGTAGCCCGCTGACTGCGCAGGGAAAATGCCAGACTGTTCTCAATAACCGTGTCGGAATGAGTTGTTGTAGAGAATAACTACCTGAGCAACCAACAGAAGGCTCAGAAGAAGAAGGAGCTTGAAGAGTGTCAGACTCAAGCCTGCAAAGTGCAGGCTGAGGTGAAGTGGACAGCGATAGATTTAGGGCAGGATGGGAGCTTTGCGGCCGGCATGGTTGCCGGGGTTCCGGCAGGTCTGTATGACACGATCGACGGTATTGTGAAAACGGCAAGCAGCCCGATGGAGACATATGAGGCGCTGAAATCGCTGTTTAACAGCGGTGATGTGCTGGGTAATGTGTCGGATGCGGTAAAGCAGTCGTATATAGACCGCATCAACAACATGGAAGCGGAATACCAGAAGGCCGGAGCCAGTGGCTCATTCAATGCCGGTGTTGAAGGCGGAAAACTGGTTACGGATATAGCGGGTCTGCTTGCCGGTGGTACGGGTGTGGTAAAAGTGACCGCAGGCGTAACGGAGAAGATCGTTGCCAAAGTCGCGGGTAAAGCTGAATCAACGGCGGTCAGTGCCGGCAAAGTCACCAGCGGCGCGGAGAACGTGGCAACCTATCCGAAGCTCAAAGAGGATTTAGTGCAGCAGAACCTGAACAATATTGCGAAGCAAGATCCGAGACTGGCGGCGGTGATGCAGGGTGATAATAGGAAGCTGAATTACGGTGTTGGTTCTGGCACTAAAGAAGAAGCTGAGCGATTGGGTCAAATCTGGTTTGGTGATGGGGCCAAATTGGTAACTAATTAAAAAGATTGTCCAGGATGTTTAATTAGTGCCGATGGATTACGCATTTATAGACCGCCATCTGAAAAGCCCAATGCACCAGCACATTTAAATCCGACGGGAATACAGGCTAATTTTGTCCAACAAAAAGACGGAAAGATCACTGGCAACGCGCACATGAGTATTGAGAAATGAAAGCGATCTTAAAAGGCATATGGGTTGATTCTCCAGATTTCAGTTTAGAAAGTTATCAGCCCGAAGAAAAAAACTGTTTTATCCTATTAGTCAATTTGAGAATAGGTCCAGAAAGTGAAAAGGGGATAAATTATTTCCATCTAAATATCTGTACCCCTGAATGGCTCTGCAAGCACCGATGGTTGCCAGAGCTAATGCGGCACACGTTGCTGGTTCGTAAATACGATCTGGATGAGATTAAAAAGACCATTACAGACTATATCGATCAGTGCGAAGGTGAAGACTGGATGGAGATCGCGCAGAAGCTCTCCCGCGTCTTTGCCTGGGAATATGAAGATTACCAGCCTTGAGCAAGATCCCGGCCCTCGTGCAGGGATCGTCGTTATTAACAGTCAGACTCTACGTGCCGCCGTCGTTCTGCTGTCCTTGAGCCTGATCGGCGGGCTTGCCTGAAAAAGCATCAACCCCCGAACAGGAAATGTTTTGTGGCCACTGCCCGTGGGCCGTGTTCCCAAAACCACCCGGTCAGGGCGATGCCCCGACCCCCCTCGGTTAAAACAAAAACCCCCGGCGCGGGCCGGGGTGAGGTGTTGGTTACCCGGCGAACTTAAGGCCGCAGGGATAACAGGAAGCCGTTCCGGCTCCAGCGAGCCTCGCCAGCCAGCGTCCGGAATGAAAAGCGATAATGGCAGCGTATAAAGGGCTGTTAAAATGCGCAGGTGCTGGCAGGACGGCACGCTGAGGCGGTAGCGTGCGCGGCGGAAAAGGGCGTGTTAGGGAAAAAAGTTATCGCAGCTGAAACGTGACAGGAAAAGCGGCTGTAAGTGGGGAAAAGCACAGGGAAAAGGTGGTTCGTCGCCAGACTGCGTGCCGGTTAATACACTAATGAATTTGGTATTTAGGCTGGACCTTCAATCGGTATTGACTTCGGTCCCTATTTTCCAGAATTGTTGGGAGACTTAAGTCGTGATTATTCAACTAGCGCAGGTTTTGGTCCCGGTTTTGTAGGAAGCTCTGGCGGAAAAGATGGTATTGGTATTTCCTTTTCTATTGGGCCAGGCATTGATTTTACAGGTTCTGCAACTGGTTCTCTTGCCGAAAAAGTAGATCTGAACGGTGACTCCACTAAGGAAAGAGATCACTATGATTTCAAATGATTTAGTTTCAAATATATCATCTTTTATGTTGTTGTTTTTTTTAATTTTATGGGCGGTTGTTTTTTTATTTTTGTTTATAGGTATCTTGGTGGGCCTAAGGTAGGTAAAGATTCCTTACTTTATTTTAATTATATTTTTTTTAAACGGGATGCTTTATCAAACTACGCATTGGTTTTTCTTGTTCTTGGATATATTGCAGCAGCGATAGCTGAATATCGAAGAGAGGCTAATAATCTATTTTTAATATCTAATCTTTGCGGCGGGATTTCATTTCTTCTCTTTGCAATATATGGGAAGTTTTTTCACCAAAGATTAACTGATGATGAGAAACCATTTTATTTTATTAAGGTTTTTTTGACAAAAGCAGACCTATCCTTCGGCTCGATTTTTCTTTGGCTATCGAGAATAGCGTATGTAACATGGCTCATTGTTTTTATTGGCAACTAAAAATTGTTGGGCATAATGCACGGAGAAAAGATGATGATGAGTTGCAGAATGAATTTGGTGAAAACTGGATTCGTGGATGAAAGAGAAAATATACAGGCAGAGGGGCATGGTTATTATAAATAAATCAGATTCTGCTAAGCATATTCAGGATGCACTGGCAGCAGGTAAGACTACATCTTTAATCATTAAAATGGATGGAGAAAATAAAGAATGAATGATTCCGTTGAAAAACTGCTGTCAATTTGTAGTAACCCTCTTTCACCACTGGAAGGGGTTAAAGATTGCTCGAAGTTTTTTAGCTCCCCATTATCCTGTGAACTCAATACTCTGCTAGATAGAAAAAACGGATGCTATGGGTTTGAGTCAGCTTTACACGTTTTTCCCTATCAAACAACCCATGAGGAAATCGGTTTAGCAGACTGGAATAACAAAAATCTCTGGATTTCTTCTTATGAAGATATGGCGATTGGTGCACTATATTTTGCTGAGGATATTTTTGGTGGCCAATTTTGTTTGAAGAGTGATGGTGTTTATTTCTTCGAGCCTGAAACTGCAGAATTCAAGAAATTGACTAATACCATAAATGAATGGTGCGAGATAGTATTATCTGATTATCAAGTCATTACTGGGTACACACTGGCTCATTCATGGCAAAAAATAAATGGCCCTATACCATCAGGATATCGTTTGGCTCCGAAAATTCCATTCGTTGCTGGAGGTTTATACGAGCTTGATAATCTTCATATTTGCAAGTCACTTAAGTTGATGAAAGCCGCAGCTAATATCGCATTACAAATAAGAGACACTCCGGATGATAGTAGTGTACAACTAGTTGTAATAAATTAAATGTTATGTATTTCAACCTGAAGGACTTTTAAATTACAATTTACTTGCTGAGTTTCTCTCAAATCTGGAAAGCTGATTGTCGGAGTGCTGTTCAGGATTCGGACTACCATCATGACAGGGCTTGTCGCCAGCATCATATCCTTTTGGCTGGCGAGACAGCATTTGAAAAGGTATTGAAACAGCTAAGAAGATAGAGAATATGACTTTATTTGAAGAGTGTCAAAAGGCACTTAGTGCCGATTTCGAAATTTTTGAAGGACAGGATGAGAAAAAAGCTGTTGAAATTCTTAATAGCTACTCTTTTGTAGAAGGAGTTATTTCGTGGGAAGAAATTGAACATGCAGATTATGAAAGCATTGATGATTTATTAAATGTAACTACCATGAAAAATACAGAAGTATACGTTCTTGTTGATGATGTCAGTATTCCGGTTTTCAGGACAAACTTGAGTCTGATAGCTAAGAATATTTATGACGTTATAGCTTTATCACCAAGGTTATTTATTTTTAATGATGAAATTATACTACAACCTTTATTTCCAACAGAAACCTTCCGTTTGGGAATAAGATCCAGATAAAATATAATCTGAAAAATAAACCTCAGACGGTTGGCTGGGACTGATTTTTCAGTCAGTTACTCTTAAGTCGCTAGCTGGATGATCAACTGCCCCAGACTGGTGATCAATTCGATCTTCTGCCCGGTCGTAAAATCCAGCGTCTCCAGCCAGCGGCTGTTGAAGGTGAGGTGTGCCAGTGGGTTCGACTGGCCCTCATCAGGCCGGTATCCTGCACCCGGCCCGCGCCTGAATCCTGGCGCTCGCAGAGTTCTTTCCACTCTGTTTTATCGGTCACGGTTGTTACCGACAGCGTGCTATCCCGCAGCAACAGCCGGATCGGCGTATCGGTAGAAATTCGAGTGTGGCCAGTTGGCCACCAGTGATAGATAGTTCCGGATCGGGTGCAGCACTTCAGCTGAGCACCAGCGCGGTGACGGCGAAGGTACAGAGCCTGTCGGGAGGAAACGTGGCGCAGTTGATTAGCGGCGCGTCGGCACCTTATCTTGCGGAAAAAATAGATGCTCTGACAACGGACGCGAACGGTAAGGTGAATACCGAAGCGGACCTGATGGCGCACGCAGTGCTGGGCGCGGAAATCTCGTATGCGGCGAGCTACGTAGCGCTGTCCAGAGCATCGGACGCGGTGATGGGCGAGTACATCGCAGAGAAATACTTGGGCGCGGACACGCCGGAGAAGATAGCGGCACTGGGGCAGGAAGACCGTGAGCAGCTGAGCCTCCTCGGCACGCTGGCGGCAGGACTGGCGGGTAACAGCAGTGCTACAGCGACGAGCGGTACGGTTGCCGGGAAGAATGCTGTGGAGAATAACCTTTTGTCTGCCAAACGCAGTCAGTAGCGTTAAGAGAAACTGGCTGCATGTAATGGCGACAAAGCTTGTGTTGCGGAGGTTCGTCGGGAGTTTGGGCCGGAATCGGATGAACAGCGGCAGTGGGTAGAAACCTGTTTCAGTGCGGCAGACTGTTACACAGTTGAGCAGGAGCTGAAGTCCATGCGTGCAGAGTACAGCCAGCAGGAATCGGCACTGGCAGAAAAAGCACGTACACAAGGGGTTGGCTCGTTAAGCGAGGCGGAGCAAAAAGAGTGGATTGCAGCCCGTAGCGCTTTGACGGGATTGGATTCACAGATAAACCTGTCGTTGCACCGTGCGCAGACAATGGGTGGTTCGGCGGAGGTCTCGGCGGAAATCATCAATGTGATGGGCCACGCGGCGATTGCTTCGGCAGCGGGAGTTGCCGGAGGGATATCCAAAGCTGGTGCGAATGGCTCAAAAAACAAGGTGGTAATATTTAAAAATTACCTAACGGGCAGCAGGTTAATCATTTTGAAGAGAGTTTATATAATCTTCCGTCTGGAGAACGGGCTGCTCTAGTTAAGCAAATGGTGGAGCAGGTAGCGCCATCGAATGGAATGGTAAAAAATAATAAACTGACCGGGATAAATAACAGGGATGGTTATCCTGGTAATGATGGTCACTTATATACGGTAGATACACCGTATGGTCGATTTGAACAGGTGAATGCTCAGACGGGCAAGCTTCGGGGAGAAATCGATATGGGGATGATGCCAATAAGTTATAGTATGGATAAATCCGGCCGCCATGATTTAAAGGTAAAATAATATGCAAGAGCCAGTAAAATTAATTGAAATAAAAAACATAGCGTTAAGACATGGGAACATTTTTCGCCTTCCTGCTGTGTGGCCATATGAAGCCCTGGTCGATTTTATGGTTGTTGATTTATCTAATGCTGACAGACCTTATGGGTTAATCGTGTCATCCGGTCATAAGGCTGGTCTGATATTAGTTAAATTACCTGCTGAATGTTGTTTATCAGAGGTTAGAGGCCTCAGTGTTGAATGGGTAATGGATAACTGGGATAAATGGATTTACCCAGAGTGCGATGTGAAAGACGTATATGTAATAGACCGATATGAGATCATTGATTCTCAATGAGTAATAACGACCCCGGCCATTGCGTCGGGATCGATATTTTTACCGGTTAGATCCTAATTTCCGCCTCAATTACCAGCCGCCCACGCTCGACGATGACGATAACCGGCTCTGGGTTGACGATGTTGCTGATCGAAAAGGGTTGATTAGTGCTTATGGTTTAGGAGGATATCGTTACCCTGATACAACACCAAATGATCCAGCACATTCAAACCCAACGGGTATACAGGCTAATTTTGAAATATACATAATAAATTCGGCAACTGGAGAGCGGGTGCGTGTTGGTAGCGGCCATATGAGTATTATATCAACCAGTGTGAAGGTGAAGACTGGATGGAGATAGCGCAGAAGCTCTCCCGCGTCTTTGCCTGGGAATATGAAGATTACCAGCCTTGAGCAAGATCCCGGCCCTCGTGCAGGGATCGTCGTTATTAACAGTCAGATTCTCCGTGCCGCCGTCATTCTGCTGTCCTTGAGCCTGATCGGCGGGGTTGCCTGAAAAAGCATCAATCCCCGGACAGGAAATGTTTTGTGGCCACTGCCCGTGGGCCGTGTCCCCAAAACCACCCGGTCAGGTCGATGCCCCGACACCCCTCGGTTAAAACAAAAATCCCCGGCGCAGGCCGGGTTGAGGTGTTGGTTACCCGGCGAATTTAAGGCCGCCGGGATAATGCTTAATCCAGCTAGCGGCGGCGTCCGGGTCAAAGGGTTCGATGCTCAGCCCTTCGACTATATCGCGATGGCTGGCGTTCATACCACGGCGGCGATAGGTAGTGCGGTTTATGGGATGAAGGGTACAGGAGCAAGTGGGGGGAATGCTGGCTCTATTAAAAATGTTAATCCAGGATACCCGGAACCAGGCAGAACACATAACTGTGTGAACTGTTCTAATGCCACTGGTACTACTTTGGCTGGAAATCCTGCATCGGCGTTGCCTGTAAAACATAAAAACGGCACCCCGTTGGCCGTTTTGGAAATCCAATACGGTACGAAATTTAAGTATATTTCTTCATCCAAAAGCATCACACAGCAAATGAATAGTGCAGGCTCAGATTCCCGAGGAATTGTTTTTGGTTCATATGGGCCGGGTCAACCTGGACATGTGTTTAATGTTGTAAACCAAAACGGAACAGTCCGATTCCTTGATGGGCAAACGGGTAAGCCTGCTGATCTCAGCCAATTTAAATCATTCCAATTACTGAGGACGAATTAATGGTTAATTTTGTAGAGGCTGTAGAAAAAGCGAAAGAATATCTAAAAGATACAGATATTCCGGTTGTTATTACTCTTCAAGGCCGTTTTTCTGAGGGATGGTTTTTTTGTTTTCAATCTCGAGAATATCTTGAAACGGGAGAGTTTTCTGCTCAACTCGCAGGTAATTCGCCATTTCTAGTAGATAAGGATACAGGTGAAATACATGAACTTGGAACTGCGTATCCTATTGAAAAATACTTGCAAGATTATGAAGAAAAGAAAAATAACCTAAGTTAGAAGAATTCCGGCCATCGAGCCAGGATATTTTTATCTGCCGATTACACTTCAGCCAGTCGGATGCTCAACAGAAGCCAGGTATTGAAAAACCGAAATATGATGGTGGGGCTGATCAAATTTTTATGCCAGGAAATTATCCATCAGAATGGATAAAGTCGTTGCGTGACGGTAAGACTGGTAAAGTTTATACCTATGATAAATTTAGAAAGTCGTTTCCTGATCAAGTGACAAATAAAAGGTGATTAGATGTTAACAGAGAATGACATGCAGGATATATCAAGGCTTATAGATCTGTTAAATAAGGTCATCGCATATGCCGTTGAAAACGAAGGTAATGACTTGCGTTATAAGGGAATCCTTAAGTCTTTAAGAATACTTGAGGGCAATCAGCGTAATGGCCTTCCAAATTTATATAATCATATCATGGGTGATTTTAGAATGATGGTTGATCGAGGGTTGTATGGTGATCAATATATAGATGAAATAACAAATGAAGTATATAAAATAATAAAGTCAAATAGCTTGTTTTATAAATAGTCAACAATGTGATCCCGGATACCGAACCGGTCGGGGTGACGCCGGACATGGTAATCAGGGGAAAAGAAAAATCGTCATCCGCGCCGCTGCCTGCGGTCGGGAAAACGAGGGTGACCCATGGGCAACCGTAAACCTCACGCCGATGCGCTGCTGACGGTGGATGAGGTGTACAGAAAGCCCATCGGCCCGGCCAGCGACCCGAAAAGCCTGTATGCGCTGCTGCTGCGGTTCGTGGCGTCGGGAGCGGAACTGGTCGGAGACCACGCTGAAGACGCAAACCCATCATGAGTATCGGTTCATCCTGTGGGCGGCGGGGCGCAGGTTGTACTATGGACGTGACATCACCTTACCGATACTGGAGCACTATCAGCGTCACCTGTACCAGTACCGCAAGCAGAACGGGGAGCTCCTGCACCCGGCCCGCGCCTGAATCCTGGCGCTCGCAGAGTTCTTTCCACTCTGTTTTATCGGTCACGGTTGTTACCTACAGAGTGCTATCCCGCAGCACCAGCCGGATCGGCGTGTCGGTAGAAATTCGAGCGTGGCCAGCTGGCCACCCGTGATAGATAGTTCCGGATCGGGTGCAGCACTTCAGCTGAGCACCAGCGCGGTGACGGCGAAGGTACAGAACCTGTCGGGAGGAAACGTGGCGCAGTTGATTAGCGGCGCGTCGGCACCTTATCTTGCGGAAAAAATAGATGCTCTGATAACGGACGCGAACGGTAAGGTGAATACCGAAGCAGACCTGATGGCGCACGCAGTGCTGGGCGCGGAAATCTCGTATGCGGCGGGCTACGTAGCGCAGTCCAGAGCATCGGGCGCGGTGATGGGCGAGTACATCGCGCAGCAGCTGTATGCGGGCGTTAAGTGTGACGACCTGAGAGAAGAGCAGTGGTAAACGATCAGTGCGCTGGCAGCGTAATGAGTGACATCACTACAGATATTGTTGCGGAGAACTACCGGAAAAAATGCTGTTGGGAGTAATGCTTTGAGGGGCAAGACCGGACATGATGAAAATGAGCGGAAAGAGGAGCGTGGGGATTATTCATTAAAAAACATACCGATAAATCCGATGGCTCCGGGGATTTTTAACGCGTATGGAGAAGCTCAGATAAAGGAAATGTCTAAAACTTCAGTGCCAAAGATACCGCTAAAAAGGGAAGGTTAAATGATTACTGAGAATGAGCTCAATGAATTTGAGGAAGCGATATTAACTGGGGTTACCGTTGGAGTAGGGTCATTGATTTTGCTGTTCTCATCAGGAACACGCATACTGATCCAGTGTCCCTTTAGATGTGAGGAAAAAAACGCTTTTCATATAGGGCATGGAGAGGATATATCAACAAGTAATCTCCTGTTTTCATATCTTAATCAGAGGGTTGAGTTGTGCTCTTTGCTAAATGGTGAAATTTTAAAATTATTCTTTGGCAACGAGAAAAATATGTATATCGTTCCTGAAAACAACGGCTTTGAATCTTATGTAATTACTACAAGCCAGGGTGATTATCCTGTAATCGCTTACTGATTAAAATCCCGGCTATCAAACCGTGATTTTAATTTTATCAGCCATTTACCCTTAAGTCGCCAGCCGGATGATCAACTGTCCTGGCCCGGTAATCACTTCAATCCTCTGTCCTGTCGTAAAACCCAGCACCTCCAGCCAGCGGCGGTTAAAGGTGAGCTGTGGCAGCAGGTCCGGCTGGCCCTCATTCGGCTGGTATCCCACTTTGTAATAATGCGTCTGTGATTTGCTGTCGGCGGTTGTAGATGACTAATGATACGTGTCAGTCATAATAAACTCCTCAGCAATAGGTTATGAGCAGCAGGATCGGGTGTCCGGGCTTACTGCCCGGCAAAGGGAAATCTAAGAAGAGTAGCGTTAAAACAGCAGCAGCAGCGGTGGTGGTGTGGGCATCAGTATTGGTGCCGGACAGGGTAGTGCGGACATCAGCATGTTTGGCAGCGTTTATGGTATTAAAGGCAAAGAGAACGGCAACGGCACGCGATGGACTGAGACCACACTGGACAGTGGCGGCAGACTGAGCCTCACCAGCGGGCGGGACACCACACTGGATGGCGCACAGGTCATCGCAAACGCAGGCCGCGATTTAACCCTGACCAGCCAGCAGGACAGCGATCGTTACGATTCAAAACAGACCAGCTATGGCGCGGGCGGCAGGACTGGTGGGCGGCATGGCGGGCAACAGCAGTGCTGCGGCGACGAGCGGCGCGATTACTGGGAAGAATGCGGTTGAGAATAATGCGGTGTCAGGCATAGACGGATTTGGTAGTGGTTTCTGGGATAATAAGCAAGCTCAGTGATCACTGGTAAATAACACCAATCTTGTAGATGAAACTGGCAAAGTCCTGAATCAGGCAACACCAGAAGAAATTAAGTATGCCTCTGATAAACTGGTCTCAGGAGATTTACCTGCCGGACAGAATCCGGCAACCGGTTTATTAACGGCGTGGGGTTCTGGTGCTACTGCTGTTGTGGCACCAGTTCTGTTGCCATCTGGTGCAACAGCAGGAAGTATCATTGGGGCCGGTGTTATTGGGGGTTCCGCAAATATCCTCAATCAGCTTCAGAGTGACGACCCATTTAGTGCCACCGATGCGCTTATTGCTACGGGCGTCAGTGGATTAACACAGGGCAAAGGGTTCTGGCTCACTGAAGTAGCAGGTATAACTGGTGCTTATGCAGAGGCTGAGTTGCAAGTAAAAGAGGAACTTCAAATTGTTGCTGGGGCTGCTTTTGGTACGGGGGGTGGTGGTGCAGGAGGCAGAGCAGTAAAGGTAGGGAATAAATATCTACCTTTAATTTCAGAAAAAGCAGCTGGTTTGGCTGGCGCTGTAATTGGTTCCGGAGCTTCAGAGGTCGCTGGCTCTGAACTTCAAAAACAGTTGGAGAATAAATAATGAAAAACATTATCCTAGTCATAAGGCTAATCTTTTTTTTCTTTCTTATAACCACATTAACTCTATTTTTTGTTAGGTTAGGTGTGGCATCTTTTTTTATGATAAAAAATGGAGTCTTTATTTATGAATGGCGAGAAAGTATATTCGATTCGATACAAAGAGGTGCGGTTATTGGTTTGGTTTTAGGTGTTGGTATTATGTTTTTATCGAGATTAAAATGAAAGTAAGTTGAGAATAACTCTCTCGCCGATATCGCGCAGGCGCAGTCTGAAGGTAAAACGCTTGAGCAGAAGGCCGGTAAGCAGGTTGAAGCCGAAAACGAGCGCTATAAGAAGGCCAACTGCGGCGGCATGAGCGCCGAAACCTGCTCGGTGAAGATGTATCAAGAGCGGCGTGAAGCGTTGAAAGATATGGCGTCAGCGAGTGCAGAGCTTGGCAGCGACTTTAGATGTTGGCAGGTTGCAGGCTGATTATGCTAACCGTACCAGTGAGTTGCTGGAAAAAGCCCGAGCTGATGACGGTCTGAGTCCGGCAGAACAGAACGAGCTTTCCATCCTTCAGGTAACGACGCTCCAGCTTGAGGCGGACAGAAATACAGCGATTCATAATCCGTTGATGTCCGTTGATGTCCGTTGATGTCCAATGATTCGGAGGAGGCGAAGCAGCTAGCCATAAACTCTCTGGTTCAGGCGGGTGGAACAAGTGCAGCGGGTATTGCGGCAGGAGTTGGGAAAAATAAGCCTAACACTGGAGAAAGTGCAGTCAAAAATGGAGTGAAAAACGCATCTGAGACGCAAACTAGTGTTGATAGTAAATTAACTAATTATCTGTTAGCAAAAGATCATCCTGTTGGCGGAAGCAAAGCTGAATGGTGTGATAAAGCCCTCGGTTTTAACCAAGGGAATTCAAGCGATGTCGCGAAACAAATTGTCTTTGAACCAAGCAAAGCGGTGAAAACAGCAGAAACGCAGCTCGGTGTTAAATATGACCAGGTAATATCTATCACTGGTGCTAACGGAAGAACAATAGATGTGAAATTCGGTTAGATTAAGAATAATGATGGTGTCGTTAGACTTGTGACAGCTATTCCGGCCAAGAAATAACTGGTGCTAAAATTATGATTAAAGAATATGACGTTGTTAAGTCCACAAAAGCGTTATCTGACGCAATAGCCGCAGGATGTAAGGGTGCTGTTGTCATGGTACATACAGAACCTACATTAGGCTATGAAGTAGAATTTGTTGATGATAATGGTGAGACGTTAGATGTTTTGACTGTTTATCCAGATGACATTCGACTATTGAACTAATATTACGCTCCAACAAATGAAATCCCGGCCTTATTGCCGGAATTTTACTTTGTGGACCAGTAGGTTATCCTTCATTCTTCAGCCGGATGATCAACTGTCCCGGCCCGGTGATCACTTCGATCTTCTGCCCGGTCGTAAAGCCCAGCGCTTCCAGCCAGCGTCCCTTGATGATCAGCTGTGGCAGCGGGTTTGACTGGCCTTTATTAGCCGGGCATCCTACTGAGTAATCATGCGACCGTGATCTGCTGGCGGCGGTTTTGGGCATGCATATCACTGATTATGATGCGTGTCAGCCTTAATTAGTTCCTAAACTAAATATTATTATTATGTGCCTGACCAAAAGGTAGGAAAAAGCAGTAGCATTCATTCAGGTGGGTAGTAAAATAATTTATAGACTTCGTCTGGCAGAGAGTGAAGGATAAGATAAAAATTTTTTTATAAAAGTAAATGAATGCCTTTCATTAACCTTTAGCAGGGTTTTTCAGTAATTGTCTTAATTCATCCTGACTCATTTAAAAGATAAAAGCTTTATGCTTTCGCAACAGGCTTTTATCTTTCTTTTACCTCGTCCTCAGTGCATCAACTGGCTAATCACACCGGTCACGTCGAATTTTTTATTAACGACACCTTCCGCTGAGGCCTTGTCCACCAGCTGAGGCAGGTATTTCACCAGCAGATTCAGTGCATCATCGGTGTTGATACCCATCCGCGCAGCCAGTTGCTCAATCGCTTCTAAGTGAATCATCTTCTGCACCATGTCACGGCTCAGGGCAACATTCTCCTCATTGCTGAGCCAGGAGTTC
Source organism: Pantoea sp. M_10 (assembly GCF_008631515.1). NCBI lineage: Bacteria > Pseudomonadati > Pseudomonadota > Gammaproteobacteria > Enterobacterales > Erwiniaceae > Pantoea > Pantoea sp. M_10. Next base: position 105,106 of record NZ_VWUL01000008.1, read on the forward strand.
ACTACCTCACTGTACTCACCACTCTGAAGATGGTTCACAATCGCGTGTAAACCGCCTTGCTGCTCAACCCACTCCAGCACACCTTTTACTTCCTGACTGGTCTGATTATTCAGGCCGCACATGGCCAGCACCTGGTCCAGTAAAACCATTCCGTTATTCCCCGATTTAAAAGATATCAGGACTGCCTGCAGGCTCTGATTTTATGAATGATGAACAGCACGATAACTGATCCCGCTGTCGCAATAGCAATGCTGTATATATTGAAACCGCTGACCTTGCCAAAGCCCAGAAAGGTGCTGACTAACCCGCCCGTCAACGCACCCACAATACCGAGTATCATGGTCATGAAAATACCCATATGTTCCTTACCCGGCATAATACATCTGGCGATGATGCCGGCCAACAACCCAAATACTACCCATGACAATAGACCCATTTCTTGCATCCTTTATTTTTTATTAATCCTATCAGCGTTTAACTGTGGTTTAATTCGTCAATTAAGAGCGGGTGTATCGTACGCCGCCTGCCTTTTATCTGGCAATGGTGTTTTCTTAATTAAATTAAACGTATCGGAAACAACGGGAGAAGAATTATGAGCATTCTGGATAGTATTAAAAATATAGGTGAGGAGTTGTTAAATACCGATAATAAGAATGTTGAAAATAAGCCTGATATCACCGCAGCAGGCAAGCGAACCTACACGGTAAAATCCGGTGACACGCTCAGCGCCATTGCAAAAGCATTCTACAGCGATGCCTCTCATTATATGAAAATCTTCGAGGCCAACAAAAATATTCTCAGCAGTCCGGATAACATCGTGCCAGGTCAGGTGTTGATTATTCCGGAATAATCAGCAGCCAGCAGTTCACAGAGCGTGGCCTGCTGGTATTTATTTGCCGCTTACAGTGATAAAGGATTTCTGACAGGGCAGAGAGCATTTACGGTGTTCTGGTTTAGTCAGCGTTGCGAGAGAACAGGGCTGTTGAAGTGAACAAAGAGTGGGGCATCTGAAAAGCAAAAAAGCAGCTATCCGGGGATAGCTGCTTTTTCTAATCTGGCTCCTCTGACTGGACTCGAACCAGTGACATACGGATTAACAGTCCGCCGTTCTACCGACTGAACTACAGAGGAATCGTTGGAACGAGGCGAATATTAACGGGGTCGCCCCGAGGTGTCAACAGCAAAAAATACATTATCATTCAACTGGCTAGGATTAACACAAAGCGATCGCGATTTAAGCAATTTGTACGCTGTCAGTGGCGATTCGGCTCAGGGGATCCTGCTGATAGAACTGACGCAGATGCTGATACATGGCCGGAAAGCGCTCAGCCAGCAGAACCGGAGCGGTAAAAAAGTATTCGGAGAGTACGGCGAAGCACTCAGCCGGATCGCTGGCGGCGTAGGGATCGATAGTCGCCGCCTGTTCTCCGACCAGCTCGACTTCACTCTCTATCTCCGCCATCGCAGCATGTAAATCCTTTTCCCATTGCGCCACGTCGCGCAGCGGGATCACCGGCACGCCGCTGGTGTAGCCACTGCCGCGCGCATCAAGTTTGTGGGCGACTTCGTGGATCACCAGATTGAAGCCAGAGAGATCGAAAGAGTCCTGAATATCGAGCCAGTTAAGCACCACCGGCCCCTGCGTCCAGCTCTGACCGGCGTGAACGGCAGGCGCACTGTGGACCAGCCCATCCTCATCCTGCCACTGATCGTCTACCTTAAACGGCTCTGGATAGATCAGCACATCATGAAAACCGTCCAGCCACTCCAGACCCAGTTTCAGCACCGGCAGAGAGAAGAGCAGGGCGATGCGCACGCTGCGCAGTTCATCCAGCGCTGTTCCTTCCAGCGGCACCAGCTTCTTCTGTTGCAGGAAGCGTTGCGCCAGCGCTGTAAGCGCCTGCTGTTCGTCTTCACTGAGCAGGCTGAAGATAGGCTGGGCCAGCCCCTGCTGCCAGGGCAGCGCAGCCAGAAGGGTGTCGTTTTGCGTTTTCCAGGGCCATTTAAACATCGCAACTCCTGCACAGAACCGGACTCTTTCGCTATCCTGACGCGCCAGATGTAAAAATGCCAGCATCGAATGCTGGCACCTTTGATCCGGCTGCAGGCCTGAGGGCTGTCTATTCAACCCGTTAGCGCGGCCGTTGTCTGTGATACAGCCCGCAAAGCGCAGGGCTGAAGGGCTAGTTGCGACCCACCCGCTGAAACTCAATCACCCAGACCCAGGGATTCACTTCCCAGCTGGTCGCGCCATACTGTTTTTGCCAGGCTTTGCGATAGGCCTCTTTCGGCGACTCTGAGTTCACGTTCATGGTGAAGAAGTTATTGAGGAAGTGCGAATCGGTCTGTACGCCCTCCGCCATAATGTCATCTTCGCTGATATCCTGAATCTTCTCAGCGCGAACGCCGGTGATCTCCAGATTGATGCGGCTGGCCCAGCGCGGCATGTGGATGGCGGTCTGCCAGCCAAACTCTTCCGCTTCCGGGGTACTCATCGCGTGCTGACCCAGCTCATTGCTATCGGCGCGGTACTGACAATATTCCGGCAGGCGGAACGGCGTCGGGTCACGCTCATATTCGGCCAGATCGCTCTCCGGCACCATCGGACCGCGCCAGGTTTCGCGTACCCACAGCAGATCACCCGGTTTGCCATAAGGACAGTGATAGCTGATGTCGCTCATCGACATCAGTTTATAGCCGTGCAGATGATTCGCACTGACATCAAAAGCGTGTACGCCTTCATGATGATCCTGACCCGGACCAAAAGCCTGAGTTTTCATAATGCGCCGGGTTTGCGTTTGCTGGCCAACCAACAGGGCACGGACACGCTGTTCGGAAAAAAGAATCGGCCGTTCTTTCATGGAATACCTCTTGTTATTAGTAAAACCCGGTTACTGCTGTATACGTCCATTTGCTTCACATCTCATAACTATCATAAAAGCTTTAAATCATTTTGCTTAATAATTTGTCGCCTGACAGTCACTTTAAAATTGTCACAGAGGTAGTCAGTATTCCGCAAAATGCAAAAAGTGCACCAGAGCTTATCATGCAACCTTCGCCAGACGACGAATAGCCGGGATACAGTACGTTATAACGGTAAAAATGGGAACCTTTTCAGATTTTTCCCCTGTCAGCGGCCACACTTTTACAAATAATGACGTGACAAAAGCCTCTTCCGTACCCTCTGGCAAGGCTATCCTGCTCAGATTAAACATTACCCCCGTTAAACTAATCTTCTTAGCCACAATTTATTAAGGAAAGGCTGAAAACCGATGAAATTGCGGTTATTGTCTGACAGAGATGCTATACAGATGATCCAGATCTCATTTTTCTGCCGGAAATTGCTGGCAGCCCCGCTCTTATCAACCGCTCTGTAAAAAAAATGTCATTAGCCAGTCGCTATGATGGCCTGACGTTCGCGCACCGATCACGACAGAGAATCTGCTGTCGATCACCACAGGGAGATAGACTATGTCACTTACACTCTGGCAATCCCGTTATGAAAGCTGGTTTCAGGCGAACTGGGTCCATGACGACGGCGCGCACGATATCGCCCATCTGCGCCGTGTCTGGATGAGCGCACAGCGTATCCTGAATGGTACTCCCGCTGATCCGCTGGTGGTGCTCACCGCCTGCTATTTTCACGATGTGGTCAATCTGCCGAAGAATCATCCGGAGCGTCATCTGGCCTCCACTTATGCCGCCACAGAAACCCAGCGCATTCTGCAGCAGGATTTCCTCGATTTCCCGGCTGAAAAGATAGAGGCGGTGATGCACGCTGTGAAAACCCACAGTTTCAGCGCCGGTTTCCCGCCTCAGACCCTGGAAGCGAAAATCGTTCAGGATGCTGACCGGCTGGAATCGCTGGGCGCCATCGGGCTGGCTCGGGTTTTCTATACCGCCGGGGCCCTGAACCGTCCGCTGTTCGACAGTCAGGACCCGCTGGCAAAAGATCGCGAACTGAATGATGCGCTGTGGACGCTGGATCATTTCCAGAAAAAGCTGCTGCGTCTGCCGGAAACGATGCACACGGAAGTGGGACGGATGCTGGCTGAACACAACGCAGATTTCCTGGTGCGCTACATGGCGAAACTCTATGCAGAGCTTCAGGGTAATCTTGTGGGAATGGACGAGGCCGTACTGCGGGATTTCACGCCGCTGCGCAGTGAATATTAAATTTTTATGACAGTATGTTAATCGAAACGGTCATCCGGTAGCGTGTGAGCAATAACAAAAAAGGAGCTGCCTGATGACCGAAACTGTTAATTTAACGATTAAAATTGATCCTGAATTAAAAGAAACGATTAAACAGCTGGCGCTGGAAAACCAGATTTCCATGAGTCAGGAGATTGTGCAGCGGTTGCAGGCCAGTCTGGAAACGCATCCGCATCCGGCGATTGATAATCAGGACATTACTGAAGCGGCGGCGGAAGCCTCAGCCGTTTCTGATGCCCAGGCCGATGGATTAAGCGCCAGCGAACTGAAACAGATACGGTTGCTGCTGAAAAAGCAGAGCAAGAAGAAGAAATAAACATGAAACCCGTCGCCAGACGGGTTTTTTTTGCATCAGGCTGGACTGTTTTGTGGTGAGACTGTGCCTGCGAAGAGAACAGGGTCAGATCGGAAAGACGCAAAAACCGTCATCCCTGACACGCTCGGCCCGCGCCATCCCGGGCGCGGGACGCTTTCCTCTTCTGATCCTGTTCCCTGCGCGTTGAGCTTATTCGTTGCTGTTGAACTCGCTTTGTCTGGGCCTGCATCATTAGGTGGGTTTTCTTTTCAGGAATCAGGGTTTCAGCTGACGGATGTGGGGCAGCAGCAGCAGCGCCACCGCGGCGAACACCGGGACCACCACCGAGTTACCAAACTGCTTGTAAGCCTGCGTGTCTGAGACCGGGATGCGGAACGGCTCGTGGCCCGGTACATCAAAGCCCATCAGCCGCGCACATTCGCGTGGTGACAAACGGCGCGGTCTGCGCGCCATGTTTGCAGCATTGTGAAACTCCGCTTCCCCCAGTGCGCTGTCCCAGCCGCGGTCAATCAGGATCTCCGAGCCATCTTTATAGTAGCGCGCCGACAGGGTGCGCACGCAGCAGTGCGGATTGCGCGGATCGTTGAGGCCAAAGCCAAAGCCATTGCCTTTCGCCTTATGCTTTTTCGCATACTGATAGAGATAGCGCCAGAGCACCGGCGAGAGGATATATTTGTCATCCGGGTCGCTCTCCAGCAGGCTCTGCAGCGCAGGGACCTGAGCCGGAAAGAAGCGGCGGATATCGCGCAGCGTGAAATCCTGTTTTTTCAGGTCACGGCGGATCCCGACCAGCACAATCCGTTCGCGGTGCTGCGGCAGGAAATGACGCGCATCGATCACTTTGGCATCCGGGCTGGTGTCACCGGCATCCGCGACGTCATAGCCCAGTTCATCCAGCGTCTCCATGATAATGGCGAAGGTGCGGCCCTTATCGTGGCTCTTGAGATTCTTCACGTTCTCCAGCACGAAGAAGGGCGGTTTCTTCGCGGCAAGGATGCGCGCCACGTCGAAAAACAGCGTCCCCTGCACCTGGCATTCAAACCCGTGTGCGCGGCCCAGCGCATTCTTTTTGCTGACACCCGCCAGTGAGAAGGGCTGGCAGGGAAAGCCCGCCAGCAGCACCTGATGATCCGGGATGGCAGCATCGATAGCGCGATAGATCGCCTCATCGTCGCTCAGGCCCGCTGGCTGTGTGACCTCACGGATATCGGTATTGAAGTGATGCTCCAGCGGATCGCTGTAGTGGTTAGCTTTGTAAGTGCGAACCGCCTCTTTGTTCCATTCACTGGTGAAGACACACTTGCCGCCTATCGCCTCAAATCCTTTGCGAATGCCGCCAATCCCGGCAAAGAGATCGATAAAGCGAAATTCAGGATTATCATAATGGGCGGGCCGGGCCGGCAGCAGATCCTGCAGCAGAAGCTGTTCGGCTTCACTCAGCGGCGGCACGGCGCATTTGCCCTGGCGGATCCGGTTCAGGAGCGTAGGGCTCCAGCGGGAGAAACCCGCCTGCTGCAGGCGGGCCGTAAGATCACGAACCGAATAGATTGCCAGGACCTGCTGTAAGCGATCGGACGCTTCAGGAAGTGAATGTGCAGCAGAAAGTGGTTCAGCGAGGGCGGCGGGATGCATGCGTTTTTCCTTAACAGTGAGGCGCCTATGCTATCACTCCTGAGGCAGTGAGGAAATTGCCCCGATGTGCCCTGAGCCGGCGCGCCGGAATCGTCTGTTTTTGCGGCGCACGTTGTGAAGGTTCGGTTGCCAGCTTTCGCTTTTCGTGGCGCAGACTAAAGTTGAAGAACCAGCAAAAAAGGAGAGGCTATGGCTGATGTTCACTCCAGCGAAACACGCAGCAAAAATATGCGTGCCATTCGCGCTCAGGATACGGCCATTGAGCAACGTATTGCGCTGTTGCTGAAAGACCGGGGATTCAGCTTTCGTGTGCAGGATAAAAACCTGCCGGGACGGCCCGATTTTGTTCTCAACGACCAGCAGGCGATTATTTTTGTTCATGGCTGCTTCTGGCATCGCCATCACTGCTACCTGTTTAAACTGCCGGCCACCCGCACAGAGTTCTGGACGGGCAAGATTAACAGCAATGTTGAACGTGACCGGCGCTATGTGCAGCAGCTGCAGGCGAGTGGCTGGAAAGTGTTGATCATCTGGGAGTGCGCGCTGCGCGGCAAACTGCGGCTGGCGGATCAGGATCTGCTGGAGCGGCTGGAGGAGTGGCTGCTGGTCATGCCGGAGAGTGCCGAAATCGACCATCAGGGCATTCATCATTACAACGCTGATTGCTAATCAGAGTCATAATTGATTAGATCGACCTTTTCTCCGTGGCCAGGAAGGAGCCTGAGATGAGCAGCATAAAACTGACGGTAAAACGCCTTTACCAGCTTCGCGACGAGCGGATGGTGAATACCCGCGCCACTGCGCGGGTCTACAGCGGCGACAGGCTGATTGCCACGGAGGAGATCACCGGCATGACCGAAAGCCCGGTCAGCAAATACCTGCATGCTGAAGGAACAGCAGGCGAGACGATTCGGGTGGAGTGGGAATGTGAGGGCATCGCCGACATGACCGTAACGGAAATTGAGCGCTGCCCATGTTGTCAACATAACGAACCAGACTAAGGATACAATTTTGGCGGGAACCAGTTTACTGACTTTACTTGATGATATTGCAACACTTCTGGACGATATTTCCGTCATGGGGAAAGTGGCGGCGAAAAAAACGGCCGGCGTGCTGGGCGACGATCTGTCGCTGAATGCCCAGCAGGTTACCGGCGTGAAAGCCAACCGGGAGCTGCCGGTGGTGTGGGGCGTGGCGAAAGGATCGTTTCTGAACAAACTGATCCTGGTGCCGCTGGCGCTGGTTATCTCTGCGTTTGCGCCCTGGCTGATTACGCCGCTGCTGATGCTGGGCGGAGCCTATCTCTGCTATGAAGGGGTCGAGAAGGTGATGCACAGCCTGCAGCATGACAAGCAGAGCAAATCGCCGGAAGCGCGCCAGCAGCGGCTTGATTCACTGGCGAAGCAGAACGCGGCAGAGTTTGAGAAAAAGAAAATCAAAGGCGCAGTGCGCACCGATTTTATTCTGTCGGCCGAAATCGTTGCCATTACCCTGGGCATCGTTTCCGAATCACCGCTGCTCAATCAGGTGATTATCCTGGCGGGCATCGCCATTCTGGTGACCATTGGCGTCTACGGCATCGTGGCGGCCATTGTAAAAATTGATGATTTGGGCTTCTGGCTGCGGGAGAAATCGTCGCGCGTTGCGCAGGGCATCGGCAGCGTGCTGCTGGCGGCGGCGCCCTGGCTGATGAAGATCCTTTCGGTCGTGGGCACCATCGCCATGTTCCTGGTGGGCGGCGGCATTGTGGTGCATGGCATTACGCCGCTGCATCACCTGATTGAAGAGGTCAGCGCTGGCTTCAGCGGCTGGATTGCGACGCTGCTCAGCAATGGCGCGAACCTGGTGCTCGGTTTTATCATTGGGTCGATCGTGCTGTTAGTGGTCAACCTTATTGCCAGAGTGCGTGGAAAATCGGTATAAAGCGCACTGCGATTTACGGTCAGGAGAATGACGATGAACGACGATATGTTTGAATTTGATATTGACGCACAGCTTGAGCAGGCGGAAGCGAAAGCAGAGAAAAAGGCCAGCGAAGTGCCGGACGATCTCGGTGATGAAGCCGATTGCGAAGGCTGTAAAATCTGACGTCAGCGTCGGTTCCTCATCAAAGCGGATAATATTTTTTATCCGCTTTTTTTATTTTCAATATATCCATCTGCTTAATTCCGAATTTGCCCTTTTTATGCGTGCCTTAACAGGCAGGAACCGCATTCGCCTGCTATAAAGAAAATAATCACTAAGGTTAATAAAAAGGAGCGCAGCATGGTTTTCGCAATCAGTGAAGAGGTTCAGCACAAGGAAGAAGGGCACACCATGGTGGTGACCGGCTACGCCAGTGGCATGGTCGAGTGTCGCTGGTATGACGGCTATGCGGTGCGCCGGGAAGCCTTTCGCAGCGATGAACTCTGCGCGCTGAATCCTGAGCAGCAGCTGGCGAGCTGAATCGCAGGCAGACAGCGCGCCGCGAAGAACGGGCCTGTCAGGCCACGGCGCTTAATCCCTGAAAGGCCTGCCACTCTGCAGGCCTCTTCTTCTATCCTGAAGCTTTACTGAGGCTCTGCGCCTCCACCGTCTGAACGCGGACACACTCCCTGTGCCGCTTTTGCTCAGACGTTGCCGTCGTTATCCTCCTCTACCGCCTGATAGATACGCTGCAGCACGTCAGGAAACGCTGACTGGACGCGGCTCCAGCTCGGAATAAAGGGCTTATCGTTGGGACGCTCGATAAACGCCTGACCCGCCTCCAGAATCGACTGGGTAAACATCTCGACCGCCGCCTCTTCCACATGCTGATCGAACTTCAGGCCATTCATGACCGCTTCGTGGTTGTAGGTCTCCATCATATCCAGCGCATTGCGGTAGTAGGTCGCTTTCAGCACCCGGAATGAGTCGCTGGTGAGCGGAACGCCCATGGTGGCCAGCTTACGCAGCAGTGACTGAACAATGTCGCTGCTCATTCGCTTCAGGCCGCCTGTGCCATCATCCTCGGCCAGCGGCTGATGTTTATGGTCATAGTTATCGGCGATCTCGACCTGACACGACTGGCGGGTGGTGTAGTTGCGGTAAATCTCCGACAGCACGCCGATCTCCAGTCCCCAGTCGCCAGGAATTTTAATGCCGTTGAGGACATGCGTGCGCATGGCAAACTCGCCGGAGAGCGGGTAGCGAAAGCTCGACAGGTAATCGAGATACTCTGAGTGACCATAGACTTTCTGCAGCGAGCGCAGCAGCGGCCCGACCAGCAGGCGGCCCACGCGGCCATTCAGCTTGCCGTCGGCCACGCGCGCATAGAAGCCCTTACAGAACTCATACTGAAACGCCGGGTTCGCCAGCGGGTAGAGCAGACGTGCCAGCATGCCGCGCTCATAGGTGACGATATCGCAGTCATGCAGGGCCACACAGCTGGTGCGGTCGGAGGCCAGCGTGTAGCCGGTACAGAACCAGACGTTGCGCCCCTTACCCGGATTGGTGGGGGAGAGCCCCTCTTTATCCAGCTCCGCATCGATCGCCTTCAGGCGCGGGCCATCGTTCCACAGGATACGGTGGCGCTGCGGCAGCCGGGAGAAGAAGTCGCGGGCAAACAGGAACTGGTCGCGGTCGGCCCGATCCAGCCCGATCACAATTTCATCCAGGTAGGGCACTTTTGCCAGCTCATCGACGATATTGGTCAGTGCCGGACCTTCAAGTTCGGAAAACAGCGACGGCAGGATCAGCCCCATTTTGCGTTTGCGGGCAAAGCGAACCATCTCTTTTTCCAGCGACTCCACGCTGCGGTGGGTGAGGTTATGGAAGTTGGTGATTACGCCATTCTGATAAAAGTCACTCATCGCTTCATCCTTTTCATGCCCGTGGGCAGCTCATTGAGGTTGAGTCAAAAAATAGTCGAGCCCTTCACGCCAGCCTTCAGGGCCGTGGTGAGCGGTGTGATAAACCTGCTGCTGATCGGTGCGGCTGAGGGTCACCGGCGTTTTACTGTAGCCTTTGATGACGACCGCATAATCCACCGCATCCAGCATCGGGGCGTCGTTTGGCCCATCCCCCAGCCCGATAGTGACGCGTGGCTCGCCGGGAGAGTGTGCCAGCAGCCAGCGCAGGGCTTCGCCTTTGCCACTGCCTGCCGGCATCACATGCCAGAAACGGCCGCCCTGAGTGAGCGCCAGCCCTTCTGCATGCAGTGCCTCATGAAACCGGTCAAAGGCCTCATCGCTGTCGCGCCAGACCACTACTTCTGACGCATCCCGCTGACGGGAGAGGGCCGCATCCGCTTCACTCAGACCGGTCATGGCGGCCACCTCCGGATCGGAGAAGTCGTGAAACCCGGTGAAGCGGAAGTGGCTTTTCAGTCCAGCCAGACGCTCACAGAGCGCCTCATAGCTGAGGGCGCGATCAGGCAGACGAATCCGTTGCTGATCCAGGGTCTGCACCACGGCACCGTTTTCCGCAATAAAGGGGGAACCGGCGATGCCGAGCTTTTTCTGCAGCGGGACAATTTCAGCTGCGGTCTTGCTGGAGCAGATGACCAGCGGCACCGCATGCTCCCGGAGTGTGGTCAGCCATTCCGTGGCCGCATCCCAGCGATAGCTGTGATGGTCGAGCAGTGAACCATCCAAATCGGTAATTACCATTAAGGGGTGCTGAAGATCGGGCATGAACAGGCTCCTTTCATCACGTTCGCCGCTAAAGCAGCGATTTTTCAATATTATAGTTGAATATGGCGCACACTTTTTTTCCTGCCACACCGGCCAGAAATCCAGGAATATTCTTAAAAACAGGCCCGCAGGAAAGTGGGGGATGCAGGAATTGTGCAGGGCTAAGTGACTGTGCAGCGCGGTGTTTTTAACCTGTATCGCGTCAGCGTGAGTGGGGCGGTTGCAGAAACGTGCATATCTGATACTTGTTCAGTCCGGGCAATCAGGTATTCTGCAACGGTGTTAAGAATTCCCTGGTGTAACGAATTGAATTTTTACCCGGCTTCCATGCCGGGTATTTTTTTGAAATCGATTTCAGCGGTTAGCTTCACAGGCGCGACAGTCACTGATGTCGATCTCAAACGCCTCCCCCAGTTCGGCGCCGGAACGAAAAACCTGACCATCAATCTCGCGTCGTGGCGACGGTCCTGCTTCCATAGCGTCCCGTATCTCATCCGACGTTCTGGCCTGAATCGCCGCCAGTAATCCTTCCATATCTACTCTGAGTTCGGCTGGCTGCGCCGCGCTGTCGTGCTTTTCCTCTGTCATTTTCAGACTCCTGAGAGCAAACAGAACTGTAAGTATAGAAGGCGGCAGAGAAAGGCGAGGAAGGGTTAATCGCAGATCAAAAAAAGCCCGCAGAGTGCGGGCAAAATCCTTGTTATTGCAGGAATGCTGCGCTGCCGGGGGGGCGATGCAGCAGGGAGAGTGTAACGGTCAGGCGCGTAAGAAATCCTGCCGTGCACTGTTAAAGAATCGAAAAAGGGCATCCTTACTCAGATTTACCTGACTTTTCCTGTTAACAGAGCAGATTCAGCTATAGTTGAGAATAAAGCTGAATTTTTTCAATACCTAAAGGAATGGTTATGGACCTCTTAAGAATTATTATTGCTATCCTGCTGCCCCCACTGGGCGTGTTCATGCAGGTCGGGTTTGGCGGCGCGTTCTGGCTGAATATCCTGCTGACCCTCTGTGGCTACATCCCCGGCATTATCCATGCCGTATGGGTCATTGCCCGCCGCTAACGCGCTGCATCCCTCAGGTTCTTCGGTTAGACTGTACGCAGTAAATCATCAGGAGAACCGACATGAAGGTAAATGACCGCGTCAGCGTCAGAACGGATGGCGGCCCGCGTCGCGTGGGCACCATTCTGGCGATGGAGCCGTTCAACGAGGGCACAATGTTTCTGGTTGCGCTCGAAGATTATCCGCTGGGTATCTGGTTTTTTAATGAGACGCATCAGCCGGATGGGATCTTCGTTGAGCCTTACCACGACGCCTGAGCCTGACGCGCGTAAAAAAGCCGCCTCTTCGTTCCCGGAGGCGGCTTTTTGCACAGAAGGGCCCTGAGCGCTGTCGCCCGCGACCCTGCTTAATGACTCAGAAGGTTTCCCAGTTTTCGTTGCTGCCAGCCAGCGCCGGGCGGGGTGCGACGGCCACCGTTTTAACCGGTGCAGCCGGACGGGAAGCCATCGCGGTGGCCGCCGGTGAAGCCTGCAGGCGGAAGGCGGCGACGGCCTGGGTCAGTTTACCCGCCTGATCCTCCAGTGACGCGGCGGCGGCTGTCGCTTCTTCCACAAGCGAGGCGTTCTGCTGAGTGACGTTATCCATCTCGGTCACCGCCTGGCTGACCTGCTGAATCCCGCGGCTCTGCTCGTCGGAGGCGGCCGCAATCTCTGACATAATATCGGTCACCCGACGCACCGCCTCGACAATCTCACCCATCGTATTCCCGGCTGCGCCCACCTGCTGTGAACCGTCATTAATCAGTGCGACCGACTCGGCAATCAGGGACTCAATCTCTTTTGCCGCCTGCGCACTGCGCTGGGCCAGATTCCGCACTTCGCTGGCGACCACCGCAAAGCCGCGCCCCTGTTCACCGGCACGCGCCGCCTCGACGGCCGCGTTCAGCGCCAGGATGTTAGTCTGAAACGCAATGCTGTTGATGACGTTAGTGATCTCCGCAATCTTCTTCGAGCTGCCGGAAATATTGGTCATGGTTTTCACCACACCGCTGACCAGCTCGCCGCCGCTGCGGGCCTTGCCGGAGGCATCGGCAGCCAGCTGACTGGCGTGATGCGCGTTCTCCGCATTCTGCTTCACGGTGGCGGTAAGTTCTTCCATGCTGGCCGCGGTCTGTTCCAGCGCGGCGGCCTGCTGCTCGGTGCGGGAAGAGAGGTCGGTGTTACCGGCGGAGATTTCGCTGGACCCCTGATAAATGGCGACAGCGCCTTCTCGCACCGTTCCGACCGTGGTGACCAGTGCCTGCTGCATCAGTTGCAGGTTATGGATCAGCGTACCGATTTCACTGCGCCCACAGGGCAGGGGAGCGGAGGTCAGATCGCCCTGCGCAATGCGTTCGATGCGTTCCACTGACTGCCGTAAAGGATTGATCACAATCCGCCGCAGGAAGACAAAGGTCAGCAGAACCAGTACCAGTGCAGCCACAAACGCGACGCCCATCGCAATAAAACCGATGCGTGACTGCGTATCGGCTTCAGCGGTAATGGCATTCGCCCGGTCGGTCCGGATTTTAATCGCCTTCAGCAGCACCTGATTATATTCATCATCCAGCTTGCGGGTGACATCCGTCTCCTGAGCAATGATCCCCTCAAAGCTGCCCTGCTTACCGGCATTGATCATCGGCAGCAGGCCTTTAGTAATGTAGTTATTGAAGCGTGCCTGCAGCGTGGCATCGAGTTCGGTATCAGAGGGCGACTTCACCTTACGCGCTTCATAGACCGCAAAGCCCTCTTTGGCCTGCTGGATACGTTTTTCGGCTGCCGCGACGTTCGCGCGAAACTCATCCATTTCGCCAATGCGGGCAGCCGCACCGGCCTGAATAATCGTCAGACGTGCCGTACGCAGATGGTTTGAACTGTTGGCGAGCCCCATACGAACCTGAATTTCGTCGGTGGCATCATCGAGGGAGTGATTGCTTAAGGTAAGAAAGTAACTGGCGACGCCAATACAGAGTGCAAACAGCAGCAGAATGCCGCCGAAGATGAGGCTAAACAGCGGTACCAGGCGGAGGTTCTGCCAGATGCCCGCGCTTTTTTGTCCATCATTATCTAATGCAGTGTTCATATCCTTGCTCTCTCAGGGCTGTTGTTATAAGGCTTAACATCGGCAAAGGAGAGTAAAGACTTAGCGGTAAGAGTGAGACGTGGCTCCCAATTCTGAGCAAAAAAAAACCGGCCCATCGGAGCCGGTTTTTCTGGTTTAACGATCAGCGAATATTAACGTAAATACCCGAGGTCACATTATCGGTTAAACGCACCACATGATAAATCACCTGTTTATTATGGGTTTTGATTTTGCGTTTAATATTACCTTTGTGTGACGATACCGTTTTGGCCTTAATTTGCATTTTATCTGAGATCTGAATGGTGTCATGACCTGACATCCACATTTTCAGCATGTTTGACTCGGTCTGGCTCAGCGTCAGCGGGTGAACATCCATGCCCGAAGAGATGCGCGCAGACTGGTTGAGTTTCTTCTGCAAATAGGTACTGAGTAAGGAATCCAGGGTCGACGTTTTCATCGATTTTGATGTAATAATCAGGTTCTTACGAACGTAGAGATATTCCTCAAAATGGATATTGCTAATCGCCATAAAGATAAAGAAGAGTGTATCGGGATGCTGCGTAATAATGCTGCGGATACGCTCACTGGAATCGGATTCATGAATGAAACAATCTTCATTAATAAATACGACACCAGGATTTAATTGCTCACATTTCTGCTGTAGTTGCTCAATGTCGGAGACGGAAGAGATATTTTTCTTCTTAACTCCTTTCAAAGACATGTAGTCTGTTAATCCCAGGCGTGTGTAGTTGCAGGAATCCATAATAATAGTTGGCATAATAGCGACCCTCACCAATTTGTTATCCGTTTAAATCAACGATGAATACGCGTTGCGATACGAGAGAGATTTCTTAGGTACTTTTTTATTCTGCTCGTGCAGTGTGGTAACAGGCAATCGCCCGTAAAAGTCTTCATCCCTGACCCGTTCTGCAAAAAATTTGTGCTGCCCTGACGTCACACATTCTCCGACTATGGCGGGGAGTGCCAGTGAAATGCCGGAGGTTAAGTATTACTCAATTTTTGGGAGCCTTGTCACTATCCCTGAAAACCCGGAGTTTTCTGATAGGACAATTCTCAAAAACATTTGTTTTACGAAAGTGTGATGTCTCAGCGTGCGTTGACAATGCCGGAAAAAACATTTTTTAACAAGAAAAATTCGTTAAAGTTTTTTTCTTCGTAATTTCAATGGTTTGACCGATTTGCCTGCACATTCACAGTCTGAGAGCTTCTGTGAACCACCCAACTAAAATACGCGAAGCCCGGTTTAATAAGAATTATTTTCAGACTCTCAGCACATTTATCAGAATATCCTTAGTTGCATTCTGGAAAACATGGTTCGGAAAATGCACGGATGGTTTTGCGATACTTAAGTGTGGTGATGGAAAGATAGTTAGAAAGTTAATGTTCAGGTTCGGGATAGTTCTGTCAGGAACAGGGCGAGTAAATCAAATACTTCACCGAACAAATGCTCACAGAACGGGGCGAGAAGGGGCATCAGCAGGCTGATGGTTAAAATTCCGACTGATAAGGTAATCGGGAAGCCGATTGCGAAGATCGATAACTGTGGTGAAACGCGGTTTAACAAACCCAGTACCAGATTTAGCATGAGTAACAAAACGATTAAGGGCAGCGCTAACATCATGCCATTAAGGAAAATTAATCCGCCCGATTTCACCAGCGCCATAAAAGCATTGGCATTCAGCGGGTGACCGCCAATCGGCAGGGTATGAAAACTGTCCGCCAGTAACGACATCAGCCACAGGTGTCCGTTAAAGGTCAGGAACAGTAACATCGCCAGCATGTCGAGAAAGCGGGCCAGCACCGGCATGTTCAGACGGCTGCCGGGGTCGAAAAAGGTGGCGAACGACAGACCCATCTGCAGGCCAATCACTTCCCCGGCGCAGCGCACGGCTGCGAAGGCAAACTGCATGGTGAAGCCCAGTGCGATGCCAATCAGCATCTGCTGGATCAGCAGCCAGAATCCGGCAGGGGAAAAGAGCGTGACATTAACAGCAGGCAGCAGCGGCATCAGCAGCCACGTGATCATCACCGCCAGTCCGATTTTGACACGCTTACTGACGGAACGTTCACTGAGGATCGGTGCGGTGGCGAACAACGCCATGATACGCACCAGTGGCCAGAAGAACTGGCTGACCCACTGAACCAGCTGGCTGCTGTCGAGAGTAATCATCAGCCGATGATGTAAGGCAGGTTAGTAAAGACGGTGCGGATATAGTCCAGCAGCAGATTCAGCATCCACGGGCCGGCAATAATCCCGGTGGTCGCCACCGCCAGGATCTTGGGAATAAAGGATAAGGTCTGTTCGTTGACCTGGGTTGCCGCCTGGATCAGGCTGATCAGCAGGCCGCTGACCAGCGCAGCCAGCAGCAGTGGGGCGGCCAGCATCAGGGCGACGCGCATCGCTTCCTGTCCCATTACCATTACTGATTCGGGTGTCATGTGTTGCTCCGGGAAGAAAAGGGGATCAGGAGTAGAAGCTTTGCGCCAGTGAACCGACCAGCAGCTGCCAGCCATCGACCAGAACAAACAGCATCAGTTTAAACGGCAGTGAGATGGTCGCGGGCGGCACCATCATCATCCCCAGCGCCATCAGCACGCTGGCGACGACCAGGTCAATGATCAGAAACGGGATAAAGACGGTAAAGCCAATCTGGAACGCGGTCTTCAGCTCGCTGGTCACGTAAGCGGGCAGCAGAATGCGCATCGGCACGGCTTCCGGACCGGCAATCGGTGCCACGTTTGCCAGCCGGGCAAACAGGGCTAAGTCCGCTTCACGCGTCTGGCGCAGCATAAAATCACGCAGCGGCTGGGCTCCTTTCTCAATCGCCACATCCATGCTGATCTTGTCCTGACTGAAGGGCAGATAGGCATCCTGATAAATCCGGTCAAAGGTCGGCGCCATGATAAAGAAGGTCAGGAACAGCGACAGGCCAAGCAGTACCTGGTTTGGCGGGGCAGAGGGCGTGCCCAGCGCGTTACGCAGCAGACCAAACACAATGATGATACGGGTGAAGCTGGTCATCATCAGCAGCACCGCCGGAATAAAGGTCAGCGCCGTGATAAAGACCAGCGTCTGCACCGGCAGCGACCAGCTCTGACCGCCATTGGGCAGCGAATGACTCACCAGGCCCGGCAGCTGGGCATGGGCAACCGGTGCCAGTAACAGGAGTGGCAGTAAAGGAAGCAGTCGACGCATCATGGGTTTTTTCCGGGACGTTTAACCAGGTTCTGTAACAGCTGACGAAAATCCTGTGGTGCACTGTTGACCGGCGTCACTGACGCCGGTTCACCCGGCGGCAGGGTGTGCAGGTGAGTAATCTGCTGTGCGGTGATGCCCAGCACCAGACGGGCATCGGCGGTATCCACAATCACCACCCGCTCACGCTGGCCCACGGAGACGCTGGCTGTGAGCTTCAGCTCCTGGCTGCTGACCTTTTTCGGCGCGAAGCCGACACGGCGTGCCAGCCAGGCGCAGGCCAGAATCAGTAAAATAATTAACGCTAATACGCTGCTGACCTGAGCCAGCATCGAGCCGGTGGAGATCGCCTGGGCCTGAGGTGCAGCCGGTTGCAGCGTTTGATTCTGGCTGGTCATATTCAGCGACTCAGACGACGCATACGTTCAGACGGGGTGATGATATCGGTGATGCGAACGCCATATTTGTCGTTCACGACCACGACTTCACCCTGAGCGATCAGGTAGCCGTTAATCAGGATATCAAGCGGTTCACCCGCCAGGCCATCCAGTGACACCACGGAACCCTGCGTCAGACGCAGCAGCTCTTTGATGGTCATCTTGGTGCGGCCCAGTTCCACGGTGAGCTTCACCGGGATATCCATAATCAGATCGATGTCCTGCAGTGAGCCTGCCACATTCGGGCTGTCGAATGACTTAAAGACGTCATCGGTTTGCGGCGCGCTGCTGCTGCCGACCTGCTCATTCATCGCTTCAGCCCACAGATCGTCCGCAGAGATATCGTCAGACGGTTTATTACTGTCAGTCATGGGGCTGTTCCTCGTTCAGCGAATTCAAAATCGGGTTAATCAGGTGTTCGACACGGAGCGCATACTGGCCGTTCATCGTGCCATATTGGCTGGTTAAAACCGGGACGCTATCGACATGGGCGATAATGCGTTCCGGCTTCTCAATCGGCAGCACATCGCCGGGTTTCAGCTGCAGGATCCGTGACAGACGCAGCGAGGTTTCGGCAAAGTGAGCGATCAGTTCCAGCTCAGAGTGCTGCACCTGTTTGACCAGGTTGTCACGCCAGTGGTTATCTTCCTGGCGGGAGTTTTCGAGCGGTGGGTTCACCAGCAGCTCGCGCAGCGGTTCAATCATTGAAAACGGGATGCAGATATTAAACTCACCCACCAGGTTACCAATCTCCACCTGGAACGGCGTGTTAACCACGATATCGTTCGGTGAGGTGGTAATGTTGGTGAACTTTACCTGCATCTCTGAACGTACATATTCGACGTCCAGGGGATAAATCGCCTTCCAGGCGTCGCTGTAACCATCCAGCGCCAGCTTCAGCATGCGGCGAATAACCCGCTGCTCGGTATGGGTGAACTCACGACCCTCGACCTTGGTCGGGAACCGTCCGTCGCCACCAAACAGGTTATCAACGGCGATAAAGACCAGGCTGGGTGAGAACACCACCAGCGCGGTGCCGCGCAGCGGTTTCAGGTGGATCAGGTTCAGGTTGGTTGGCACCGGCAGATTGCGGGCAAACTCATGATACGGCTGAATCTTGATCGCCCCGACGCTGACATCCGGGCTACGGCGCAGCAGGTTAAACAGCGCCATACGGAAACTACGGGCAAAACGCTCGTTAATGATCTCCAGCGCCTGTAAACGCTCGCGCACCACGCGGCGCTGGGTGTTCGGGTCGTAAGGACGAATATCGCCTTCCGGCCCGCTTTGTTTCTTTTCTTCTTCCGCGCTGCCACTGTCGCCGTTTAAAAGGGCGTCAATTTCAGCCTGGGAGAGAATGCTATCGCCCATTGATTCACCTCAAAATGAAGGCGGTAAACAGCACGTCGTTTACAGCCTGCGGAGGTTGACCTTTCACCAGCGGAGGTGTCAGCGCCTGTTTGATTTGTTCAACAAGCGCCTGTTTTCCCTGCTCTGTCGCCAGGGCCGAAGCACTCTGACGCGAGAGCAGCAGCAGCAGACGGCTGCGCACCTCAGGCAGATAGTCATTCATCCGACGACGGGTATCCTCATCGGCCAGACGCAGGGTAAAGCCTACGTACAGCACGCGGTCAGGATCGTTGTCGGGATTGACCAGGTTAACCGTAAATGTATCAAGTGCAAAAAAGACCGGAGCGGGAGGCGGTTCAACTTTCGCCACCTCAGGCTTATCGCCCTCGTGTTTGTTCATCATTCGCCAGACTGCATAGCCTGCCACGCTGCAAGCGGCCAGCGTCACAATGAGCAACACCGGTATTAAGAGTTTACGTTTGCGGCCTTTAGCTTTCGCGTTATCAGACATGGTTGCAGTTACTTCCTGTGAATTATGGGCAAGCCTCTCGGCTCACGGGACAGATTATCCCGCGTCTTAAGTCAAACCAATGGGCAGAATAGACGCGGGTTTTACGCTTACCTTCAGCGTTTATCGCTGTCAGGCAAAAGTGTCGACGGCGCTGTTACCGCTGACGCGAGCCTGAAGGGCGGCGGGGACGGCAATCGGCGTAATGTCGGTGTCACTGTCCTGGGGGAGGGAGAAGCGGCCATGCTGTCCGTCGCGGCGCGCCTCCTGTTGATTCTGGAAGCTCTGGCTCTGCGCGGAACTGTCACTGCTCACCTGACTCTCGCCCAGGTTGATACCGCTCTCTGCCAGCGCGCTGCGCAGCTGCGGTATCGCGGCTTCCAGCGCCGATCTGACGTGGCTGTGGCTGGAAACCAGACTAATCTGTGCCTGGTCGTTATCCAGTTTCAGGCTGATCTGGATAGCGCCGAGGTCTTCCGGATGTAAACGCAACTCCGCGTTCTGCTGGCCGTTGCGACTGAACATCACAATCTGCTGACTCAGCGCCTGCTGCCACTCGTCGCTGCCCAGCTGCGCATTCAGCATCGGCGTTGAGGGGGTGCTGCTGGTCGCTGACGCGGTCACCGGCGCGGGCAGGGTGCTGGCGCTCGTAATCGGGCCGCTGATGTTCAGACCACTGTCGCTGGCGCTGCTGTGCGCCGGGGCCTGATCATCCTGCTTCATCATCGCACTCAGCGCCTGCTGGAAATGGCTGTCTGAGGCCAGGTTCAGGCTGCTGTTGCTGCTCTGCGCGGTGCTGCTGCTCTGGCTCGCCGCGTTGCTCGCTGCAGGCGCGTTCAGCGCCGCACCTTTTATCTCGTGCTTCTCATCTTTAGCCGGTGCAGTGCTCTGCGATGAGCTGCTCTCCGGTGTCGTGTTCAGCATCTGTGTCAGCGCGGTCAGCGCTTTACGGCCGCCATCGCTCTGGCTAATCATCTCACCCGATTCACTGCTGATCGGCGGTGGCGCGCTGGCTGTCGCCGTGGCCGCACCCGGCAACATGGCGAACAGCGCCTGCACATTCTGCAGCTCGCTGGCGCTTAAGGATGCCGCGTCCAGGCTCTCTTTATCATCGGCTGATTTTGACCCAGCTTTAATATTTTCCGGTTTCAGCAGGGCGGTCAGATTAGCAGGATTATCCCGTGTTGCCAGCAGCGCACTGAGCGGAGAAGCCGGTCGACGCTCATCGACCATTTCTGCTTTTGCGTCAGCGGATTGCGCCGCTTTTCCCTGCTGTTTTGCCAGGCCAAGCAGCTGGTTTCCCAGCGCGGTCAGAAAGTCCTGTGGCAGGGCATCTGACCCTGCCGCAGCGTCGGTTGCGACTGATGGTTCTGCGTCGGTTTTAGCCGTCGCTTTCATGGCAATGTTTGGCAGCGTAATCATTCGCCTCTCCTCAATGCGGCCCGTTGGGCAAATTCGTCCATCCGTTTCTGGTCGAGACGGTTTTCCTGTCGTAATGCATTTTCCGCTGCCCGCGTGATCAGGGTCTGATAGGCGTTCAGCCGCTGCTGTTTGTCACGCCAGTTGATCAGCGCCTGCTCCAGGCGCTGATTCCAGTTATTAAGCTGATTACGGTGCTGCTCAATCGCTTTTTCCAGCGTCTGAATAAACTGGTGATAGTTAGTCCAGCGGGTACTGGCAATGCCGCTCGACATGTCATCGTTAAGTTTGTTGCGATATTCATCCTGATAGTCGAGCAGCATCGTCAGCTGCTCGTTGGCGGCATGCTGACCGCGGCGCATATCGCCCAGATAGATGGCGGCCCGTTCGAGATCCTGCTCCGCTAAGTCGCGCAGCGTATCGATAGCATTTGCCGTTTTCATAGCCATTACCTCGCGTTAATCAGGTTGAGGCGCCAAACAGCGCATGGAGATGCAGGCTGGCGTCGTCATAATCGCTGCGCTCAAAGATGCCCTGTTGCAGGAAAGCCTCCATCTGCGGATAGAGCCGGATGGCTTTATCCAGCATCGGGTCGCTGCCGGCGGCATAGGCGCCCACGCTGACCAGATCGCGGTTACGCTGGAAGCTGGAGAGCAACTGCTTGAACTGGCGCACCTGGGCATAGTGGTTCTCATCGATCAGCGAGGTCATCGCACGACTGATCGACGCTTCAATATCAATGGCCGGATAGTGACCCGCTTCACCGAGCCGGCGCGACAGCACGATATGGCCGTCGAGAATCGCACGCGCGGAGTCGGCAATCGGGTCCTGCTGATCGTCACCTTCGGTCAGGACGGTATAGAACGCGGTGATGGAACCGCCGCCATCGATACCGTTACCGGCACGCTCAACCAGCGCAGGCAGTTTGGCGAACACGGAAGGCGGGTAGCCTTTGGTTGCCGGGGGTTCGCCGATCGCCAGGGCAATTTCACGCTGCGCCATGGCGTAGCGGGTCAGGGAGTCCATAATCAACAGCACATGCTTGCCGCGGTCGCGAAAATCTTCCGCGATACGGGTCGCGTAGGCGGCACCCTGCATACGCAGCAGCGGTGAAACGTCTGCCGGGGCGGCGATGACCACCGAACGGGCGCGACCTTCAGCCCCGAGAATGTTCTCGATAAAATCTTTAACTTCGCGACCACGTTCGCCAATCAGGCCAACCACGATCACGTCCGCTTTGGTGTAGCGCGCCATCATGCCAAGCAGCACGCTTTTACCCACGCCTGAACCGGCAAACAGGCCCATACGCTGCCCGCGACCCACCGTCAGCAGGGCATTAATGGCACGCACGCCGGTATCCAGTACGTCGGTAATCGGCGTACGCTGCAGCGGGTTAAAAGGCGGCGTGATCAGCGGGGCGCGATAGCCGGTATCCGGTGATGGCAGACCATCCAGCGGTCGGCCACTGCCGTCGAGTACGCGGCCCAGCAGTTCGGGGCCCAGCATCAGCTGTTTGCCCGCCTGCGGATTGTCGCCGCTCTGGCGCGCATAGACCCGCGCACCGGGTAAAATGCCGTCCACCTCTTCCAGTGGCATCATCAGCAGCTTCTGACCGTTGAATCCCACCACTTCGCTTTCGATTTCGCTGATGTTTTTGCCATCGTTGCGTTCGATGATGCAGGTTGCGCCCAGCGGCAGCTGTAAGCCCGTGGCTTCCAGCACCAGGCCGGTCGCGCGGGTCAGACGGCCATAACGGCGTACCGGCTGCACCTGGGAAATGCGTTTTTCAAAGGCGTCCAGCGAGCCCAGCCAGCGGTTCAGACGGGTGGTCATCAGATTTCTCCCGGTGCGGCGAGGCGGCAGAGTTCCTGCCAGCGTGTCGCGACGCTGGCATCCAGATCGCCATCTTCCGCGCTGAGTTTGCAGCCGCCAGGGTGCAGGGTGCTGTCAGCGATCAGCCGCCAGCCGTGCAGATCCAGCGTCGGACCCAGGGTCTGTTCAATGCGCTGCAGATCGTCAGGGTGGACGCGCAGCTGAGGTTTGCCGCTGAACATCGGTTCCTGTTGCAGTAAACCCTGAATCTGACGCAGCAGGGCGGTGCCATCCACCGTGGTGGCCTGGCCAATCACCGAGCGCGCGGCTTCCAGCGCCAGCTGCATCAGGCGGGCAGCGATGACGCTGTCCAGCGACTCCAGCGTATTCTGAAACTCGGTGACCAGCTGGGACATCCGCGCCTGCAGGGGAGCCTGCTGCTGCTGAGCATCGGCCAGACCCTGCTGAAAACCGGCGTCGTAGCCCGCTTTCTGACCTTCGGTGACGCCCTGCTGAAAGCCTTCGTTGTAACCCTGACCCTGCGCCTCTTTGCGCATCTGCTGCTGCAGACGTTCAAGCTGCTGCTGCTGCTCATCAACGCCGTCGTCAGATTCAGCGATCTCCGGCAGTGCCTCCGGTTCAGGCTCATCAAAACGACCCAGATCGGTAGGCTGCCACAGCTGCCACGGGCGGGCAGAAAATGCATCAGACATAGGTTTCCTCGCCACCACCAATCACCATCTCGCCAGATTCGGCCAGGCGGCGAACAATCAGCAGGATTGCTTTCTGTTCGTTCTCTACAGCAGACATCCGCACCGGACCGCGGTTGGCCAGATCGTCGCGCAGAATGTCGGCCGCACGGGCTGACATGTTTTTGAGGAACTTCTCGCGCAGCGGCTGTTCGGCCCCTTTCAGTGCCACCAGCAGCTGCTCGGACTCCACTTCCTGCAACAGGCGCTGGATGCTGCGGTCGTCCACTTCCACCAGGTTTTCGAACAGGAACATCTCGTCGATAATTTTCTGCGCCAGCTCGCCATCGAAGTCGCGAACGGCTTCGATAACCGCCTCTTCCTGCTGGGTTTTCATCAGGTTGATGATCTCGGCTGCGGTTCTCACGCCGCCCATCTTCGCGCGCTTGAGGTTGGTGCCATCCAGCAGGCCGTTCAGCACTTCGGTCAGTTCGGCCAGCGCGGCAGGCTGCACCCCACCAAAGGTCGCGATACGCAGCATCACATCGTGGCGCAGACGCTCGTCGAACAGCGCCAGAATATCGGCCGCCTGACCCCGTTTGAGGTGAACCAGGATGGTGGCGATGATCTGAGGGTGCTCGTCGCGGATAAGGTCGGCAGCGGCCTGCGGCTCCATAAAGTTGAGCGTTTCCATCCCGCTGGTGGTTTCCCGCGTTTCGAGAATATCTTCCAGCAGACTGGCGGCGCGCTCCTCGCCCAGCGCACGGGTCAGCACCGAGCGCAGGTATTCGTTGGAGTTCAGGCTCAGCGCCGCAAACTGCTCGGCATCGGTTTCGAACTCACGCAGTATCTCGGTCAGCTGCTTGTGTGACACCTGACGCATGCTGGCCATCGCGGCGCTGAGGTGCTGCACTTCGCGCTGGTTCAGATGTTTAAACACTTCCGCGGCGCGCTCTTCGCCAATGGTCATCATCAGGATGGCGCTTTTTTCAGTTCCGGTCAGACTCATAGCTCTTTACTCATCCATTCGCGAATCACCAGCGCAACAACGCGCGGATCGTTTTCTGACATGTCGCGGATGCGTTGACTCATCACTTCTGCGCTCATGCGGTTGTTAGACTTACGTTCCTGCTCCAGCTCATCTTTGCTGAGCTGCACACTAAAGGCTTCCTCTTCTTCCTGCTGCGTGGCGCGGGCGGCAACGGCTTCGGCGGCGGCTTTCTCGGCAGCCTGCTTACGCACCAGATGCGGACGCACCATCTTGCGGTAGAGAATGAAGGCCACCAGGGCAATCAACAGCCATTTACCCGCACTCATCAGCTGATCAAAGAAGGACTGCTGCTGCCAGAAGGGCAGGTCGGTGCTCACCGGCTCAGTTGAGTTGAACTGCGAGTTCACCACGTTGATGCTGTCGCCACGCGTCTGGGAGTAACCCATCGCTTCACGGGTCAGATCTTCAATCTGCTTCAGCTGCGCTTCATTCAGCGCGACCGTTTTGCCTTTATCGTCGGTACGGAAGTTCACCACCACCGCAACGGAAAGCCGCTGTACGTCACCCACGTTGAGTTTGGTATGACGAATGGTGCGGTCCAGCTCGTAGTTCACCGTGTCATCACGACGTGAGTTGGTCGGCGTCGCGCTGGCTGTGGCGGTGCTGGTGGTCTGGCCGGCGTTGTTCTGTCCGTTAGCATTCTGACCATTGGCGTTCTGGCCATTGGCCGCATTGTTATTTGGCGTTGTGACCGGCGCTGAGTTAGCTGGCGCAGGCTGGTTAGAGAGTGCGCCCGGCACGCCACCCGGATACGGGCTGCCCGATTGATCGCTGGTGCTGGTCTGACGCGAGCGGATCGCTGTATTTGACGGATTCGCGTTAGGCTGATATTTCTCGTCAGTCTGCTCGCTGGTATCGAAGTTAATCTGCGCGGTGACCTGCGCATGCACGTTGCCCTGGCCCACGATAGGGTTCAGAATCGCTTCAATACGTTGCTGATAACGCGCTTCCACTTCAGAGGCATATTTCAGCTGTGCATCATTCAGATCGCGCCCGACTGAGTCGGAGCGGGTCAGCAGGCGACCGGTCTGATCAACGACCGTCACGTTGCCCGGCGGTAAACCGGCGACGCTGCTGGAGACCATGTGGACGATGGCCTGAATCTGGCCTTCATCGAGCGCACGGCCAGGCTGCAGCGTTAAGGTGACAGAGGCAGACGGGGCTTTCTGCTCACGCACGAACAGGGTCGGTTTTGGCATCGCCAGATGGACACGGGCGCTTTTGACCGGCCCGAGTGATTCGATCGTGCGGGCCAGTTCGCCTTCCAGCGCGCGCTGATAGTTAACCTGCTCGCTGAACTGGCTGATGCCGAACTTCTCTTTATCGAGCAGTTCAAACCCCACCGAGCCGCCTTTCGGCAGACCCTGCTGAGCCAGACGCAGACGCAGCTCGTGCACGTTAGCCTCAGGCACCATCAGTGCGCCGCCGTTTTCAGCGAAGCGATAGGGGATGTTCATCTGCGTCAGCTGCGTGACGATAGCCCCGCCATCTTCATCAGAGAGGTTGTTGTACAGCACGCTGTAGCTGGGCTGTTTTGCCCACAGCACCATCGCGATGACGATCGCGATAACGGCGGCGGCGGCGACGATAAGAGGAATACGCGGATTGGCGCGCAGGCGAGCGAGCAGGTCACCGAAGCCTTTCTTTTCTTGATCTGGTGTGGCGGCTGTACTCGCATTCATGACCGATTCCTGCCTGACGTAATTGACCGGGTAAGTTGAGATGGCAAAACAGACTCCCTGACCTGCGTAGATAAAATTTCCACTTCAATGCCAGGCATTATTAGGTGATAAGCAAAATTCGATGCGTGGATAAGGTAGGTTTTTTGCTGTCATTTAGCGCCTTTGTCTCATTGACAACGTGTTAACTTTTGCCCACAGAAAAAATCCCACCCTCTTTTATAAGGTATCGTTCATGTCTATTCAGGCTATTGACGGCGTACTCCAGCAGCTTCAGGTCACCTCACTGCAGGCCAGCAACCGCAGCAGTGAAGCCACAAATCAGATCGACTTTGGTGCAACCATGAAGGCCGCACTGGATAAGATCAGCGAAACGCAGACGACCGCCCGCACCCAGGCGCAGGATTTTGAGATGGGGAAACCCGGCGTGGCGCTGAATGATGTGATGGTCGATCTCCAGAAATCCTCTATCTCCATGCAGATGGGGATTCAGGTCAGAAACAAGCTGGTCTCAGCGTACAGCGAGATTATGAATATGCAGGTGTAGCAAAACTGAACCGGCTGGACGGGTAAAAGCAGCGTGTGAAGGGTGAGGTCGCATAACGGACCTCCCTCCCGAGTCTGCACAGAAGAGGTGGGGCTGAGAACAGCGGCGTCAGCAATCGCGCCACCCTTCGCTATACTCCTTCACATCCCGGGCGGCGAGGGAGGAAACACGGTTTCCCCTGCATCGCTGCTCTGTTTCCCTTCGCTCCAGCAGGACGCCAGCATTATGAATAAAAGAGTCACCCTGATAGCCTGTCTGTTCGCCTTGTCAGCCCCCGCCTTCTCTGCCACGCAGTGCGGGCCGTTCTATCTGAAAGCGGATAAGAATCACTGGTTCTCCGTCAATGGCGAACGTGCGAAAACGCAGAGAGTGACGTTCAGTAAGGAGAAGGGGGATTACGAAAACGCAACGGTAAAGCTGCGGGCTAAAAACGCCCGGGCGCCGGGCATGGTTGATTTAGAGCAGACAACGCGCGCGGGGAAAGCAGAGCTCAGGGCTGAAATCGTCCGAACCAGCCAGAATCAGATTCGGATACGCGGATCTTACGATTGTGTACAGGCGGAGTAAGCCGGGCTGCCCTGGCCGCCTCTGTCAGCGTGCAGCCACTTCAGGTGGTTAATATCGGAGAAGGGCGGCCATACTTTGCTGCCTGCGTGCAAACGCTGTAATCATGGCCAGGCTATCTGACTAACGTGATGTCTTACACGCTGTGACCATATCTGAAATTGCGGCCTGAACGTCAGACGCCTTCGGGTCAGCGTAGAAGGTGGCACTGGTCTGATTGCGGCTAAACCTGTCAATTTCGACCCACGCGACCGTTTCGCCATCCTGTTCAAGGTTAAATCTTTTTGTTCCCCCCGGCAGCGGATCATCCTGAGCCAGGTAAAGCTGCTGATTCTGTGCCGCCTCACTCAGGCAGGACTCAAGCTGCCAGGGATGCCCGTCAAAATACGCCATTTTTACCTGAGGATGCAGTCCGACGCGTCCCATGTCCACGCATCCGCTCAGCAGAATCAGGCTCAGGGCAATAACGCTTTTTTTCATTCCAGACACTCTCATCGTTGCTGACACTCTGCGCCGTGACAAAGAAAACGGCTCCCTGTCATTCCGGACAGATAATAGCGTATTACGCAATGATAATCCGGCTGCATCACGATGGTCGTGTGCTGTTCAGCGTCGTAAAAGAGAAGGGGGAAAGCAGGCTGCGCATCAGACCGGTCAATCTTCAGCGATCGATTAACAATGAGGAGGGCGACAGAGTGCGTGACAGACCAGCGCGCCCGGAGGACGCGCCTCACAGGAGTTACTGCGCTTTGAAAGGATCTTTTTTATCATCCTGGCTGTCGTCATTTTTGCGCGGCACTTCCCCGTGATCTTTTGGGGCATCCGTCGCAGGGTGATCATCTTCCTCATAAGCGTTGCCCACGTGCGGCGCTGCTTCCGGCAGACTCTTGCTCACATCACCTTCATGCTTACGTTCTTCGTTCGTTTTGTGCTTAAACATCATTCGCTCCTTTTGGTTCCCAGTGCTGTAAGTCTAGACCAGCGCTGAGATCTCGCCTCCGGCCCTGTCAGAGACATCGACGTGAAAGGAGCTCTCTTCACTGCGGGTAACGCCAGCACCAGGCTGTTAGTAACTTCGATTAAAAAATTCGATTGAACTGATTAACAAAAGGCATATAGTGAGCTGCGTTACCAGGAGATAGAGATTATGTTACGAGATCATTTAAAGATTGAAGCGGAAGACCAGTTAATCGAGCAGCGGTCGCTGAGCCTGCGAAATCGGGGTCAGGAAGAGGTCACCGAGTGGATTATTGTTAACCGCGAAGGGGTTAAAAAGGGCGGCGTCACGCTGTTCGATAAACTCACAACCCGCCGCTCATGGCCGGTCAGCTACCGGATTATGCAGACCGACCTGCAGGGTAATGTGGTTGTCGATCGGCTGACCGACGCACTCTGATTTCCCGACATATTGCCACCACGGTTAAATGCAGAACCGATAACCCGCACCCGGCGGGTTTTTTTATGGCTGACGAAAGCGGCGCAGTTCGACCAGCGTACCAATCAGCTTCAGGTTATCGCGCCGGGAGTGCAGCTCAGGGAAATTGATATTGACCGGTGCGAGTTCAAACTGCGTGACACCCTCTTCACTGCCTCGCTGACGCCAGGTTCGCAGCAGGGCGACCTGTTGCTGTAGCGCCAGCACGCTGTCGCCAGGCTGCGGTGACAGGCTGGGATCGATAATCACCACATCATCGCGCAGAATCGCCGGTGCCATCGACTGATCCTCTACCCGAAAGGCAAAACTCTGCTGAGACAGCGCCATATCGTTATGCATCAGACGATCCTGCCGGACAGAAGCGGGATCACTTAGCCATTGCGCCACATCGCGCTGCGCCAGCAAAGGAATCTGGTGCAGCCCGGCCCAGGCGCTTTCGCTGAAAACAGGACCATCACCCTCTATCAGAAAGGCCGGTGCGCAGCCCAGTGCTTCAGAGAGCCGAAGCAGGTTTTCGCCACGCGGCAGAGTCTCCTCTTTTTCCCATTGCGAAACGGCCACATGGGACACGTTTACCTGCTGCGCCAGCTGCTTCTGCGTTAACTGCAGTGACTTGCGTCGGAGTCGGATGCGATCACCCAGGGTTTCGTTTTTCATCTGCTTGACTTTTTGGTTAAGAGTGACTTAAGTATACTTAAACCTGGTATTTAAGCAATCTTAAATTCGTGGGGGAAAAGGTGGCTGTTAAGCATGCCGTGAGTTCCAGAGACCTTACCGGAAAAAGGGGTGTGGCATGGAAAGTAGTCTGATTACCAGTATGGGTGCGTTAGTTCTGGGTGGGGGCGCCGCAGCACTTTTCTGGAAACCGTTGTTGGCGGGTATCGCCTCAATCGTGACCAGTAATCGGGCAGGCGGCGAAATTATTACCAGTTACAAAGAGCAGGTGGTGTTGCTGAAAGAGAGCAATGCGCTGATACGGGAGGAGAATGATGAGTTACGCGAACGGCACGACAGAAATCTGCGGCGTATTGCCACGCTTGAAACCGATCTCCGGTTAATCAAAAACGCAGTGGGTATTTTACTGGCAATGACCGAAACCGATCAGAACGATAAGTTTCGTAATGAAATTGATCGGCTTATCTCAACTCTGGAGGATCGCAGCGATGACACCGATAAATAGTCCTTTGACTGTTCTGACATACCGGCGAAAAGTGATTCTCGGCGGAATTCTGCTGAGCTGTTCGATGATCTGCATCCTGATGACCATCATTTTTCTCTATGTCAGCAACACCGCAAATAAACGGGTGGAGGAGATCCGGGCGGATTACCGGGTGATCGCCGCCCGCCGTGAGGACAAAGTCGATCTGCTCACGGATCAGGTTGCGGCGTTGCAGCATAAGCTTGATGCGCTGCCCGATCGCACAGCAGATAAAACGGTCAACAAAGTCAAAGAGGTGGTAAAAGAGGGCGATTTACCTTCGGCCGAAACGGGGCAATAGCCGTAACTTCCGATTATTCTTAGAGCGGCTTCGCTATTATCAACTACGTTTAAATCTCCGGGCGACATTTTCTATCTTAAATGCAGGCCCGCTGATTGGCTGGTTGATGAACCGCAAAGCCTAATCACTTTGGAAAACTGACCAGAAGGAAAATTAGCATGAGCGATTCAACTGAAACCAAGACCAAAAATGATTATCTGCGTGACGTAGCGTCGCAGCTGAAAGAGATGCGCCACTATGCGCAGACCAACACTGAAACCCTCTCCAGCCACTGGTTAGCCTTTGATGCCGGTGAATATAAAGACAAGACCAACGCTGACCGAATCGACGCGTTGCTCAACAAACAGGGTAAACTGCTGGACGACCTGGATGCCGCCATTCAGGATATTGAGATTGAAATTAATCACAGTGAGCAGGAGAGCTGATTCCTCTCCCGCTGACTGATGCGGTGGCCGATCAGGGATTAATCGGCCACCAGCCACATTTCCGCTTCGTCGAACATCTCTTCCACGATACGCGCAACCGTCGCTTTATCGTTCTTACTCAAATCTGTGTCAATCGCATTACGCTCCATCGGTTTAACCTTAACTTCAATGTCAGGAAAGACCCGATGCACCCGCTTTTCCAGCTCCTCAAGAATCATCTCGCGAGCACCCGGTAAACCGGCAACGTTGCGCTTGTCATAAATCAATTCAACAAACATGATGGCAATCCATTCAGGGCAAAATCGCTGATCTATAATACTGTAAATAAAAACAGTAGCAAGGTTGTGCACCGGTTTTGACGCAAATTTTTATGCCGTCCGGGCCGCTATCTTCAGCTGGAAAAATGCGCGCGCATCGCGACATAATGGCGGCTTACTCTTCAGGAGGCCTGCGCGATGCGACAACTGGTAATCGATATTCTGCTTAAGCTGGCGAAAATGGATGTGGATGCGAAAGAGCTGACCGCTCAGATTGAAGCCCAGTCGCTGCTGGTTGCGGCGCTGCTGGTACAGGCAAAACAGGATAACTCCCTGACCATTACCGAAACCGTACAGGATGCGATTGTCACCGCCTCCCGCTCTTCAGCCGAATTTATGCAGTCCGATGTTGATCTGCTGCTGACCCACATTAATCGTCTGCTGGCCGTGGCCAGTTATGTTGAGGTGAAGGGCAGGACCCCCTGAACGCGCGGGCAGGGTGAAACTGACCTCTGAAGAAGATTAACCGGCACGCGTCTTCAGAGGTCGCCTCAATCAGAGCTCGTTTTTAATGCAGAACTCTTCCCAGCTCATCCCCAGTGATGCAGCATGCGATTTGAGATAAGCCTCGATAGCTTCAGCCGCCACCGCTTTATCCGGCTCAGCGAGCTGGATAGAAAAAATCATGCCATCCAGATTCTTCTGACGCAGGAAGGCCGCATAGATGCGTTCAGCATGCCATTCGCGCAGCTCTCGCAGTGAGAGATTGGCCGCGCGGGCATCGCTTTCAGTCAGTTCATCAAGGGCAGCCTGAAAGTCCGGGTGGGCGGTAAAAAACATCTCGCGTGCCTGCGCGTAGTAGGCTTCTGGGGTTTTCATCATTCTGTTCCTGAAAGTCTGTTGCAGCGCGCCAGTGTAACGGGTTGTCTTACGGTTGTCAGGCACCGTCGCGCCGGAATGTCGCGGCGGTGGCCGCCCGCAGACAGCCGCGCCGGGAACGCCAGGTAACGGATAAGGTGAGAAATGGGCTGCAATCCGGGGGGAAGCAGCAGCCCGAACCGTCAGATATCTTGCGCAGCGCGGGGAAAAAATTATAACGTAGCCGCCATTAACGCGATTTTAGGGATTAAACATGAAAAAGTGGATGCTGATTGCGGCGCTGGCACTGGGTGGCTGTGCGCAAATCAACGATTATGAAAATGCGGTGCAGACCCCGGCACCTGCCGATTTGCAGGGCAACTGGCAAACCGTCGGACCGCAGAGCGGTCTGATCAGCGGTCAGGCGACAGGCAGCATCATTATTAATGCGGATGGCAGCACGCTGGATTGCCGTCAGTGGCAGCGGGTGATCGCCAAGCCCGGCAAGCTGACCCGACTGAATGGCGACTACGTTAACGTGACGCGTCAGCTGCGTGTGATGCCGCTGGATGTCGACAATGGCGAGCTTAGCTACGATGGCCTGACGCTGCGAAAAGTGGCCCGTCCGACGGTTGAGTGTCAGCAGGCGCTGGAGGAGATGGCAAAGCAACCTAAAGCCACGGTGATCCAGAATATCGAACCCCAGTTGCTGCGTACATCGATTACCGAGCACAACGCCCAGTCATAACCCCACCTGTAAAACAGCCCCGGCAGGGCAAAGCCACTCTGATGCTCTGTCTGCCGGGGCTTCATACTGAGGTCAGCAGAAAATCAGTCCGCCACTACCCAGACGCTGACGCTGCCGCCGTTGCAGGCAAATACTGCGGTGCCGTGCTCATCGGCGGTGATTGTCTCTTCACGGTTACCCAGATAGTCGCGCCACACCTTACCGGCAAAGCCTTCACCCATGGGCACGCTTTTCTCACCCGCATCACCGTTTGACATAATCACCACGCAACCCGGCTGGGTTTCCGTGCCGCTGCGGCTGAAGGCGACACAGTTGGGATGATCAAAGTAGTCGGTCTGAACACCCCAGCCATACTGCTGCCGCGCCCGGATCAGGCCTTCGAGTTCCGGGATCACCGGCATCTCAATCTTGTGCGTTTCACCGTCGCCACCCTCATCTTCGTACGTCGCGCCGAACAGGTCAGGATAGAAAACGGTTGGCACGCCCTGTTCACGCAGCAGGATCAGGGCATAGGCCAGCGGTTTGAACCAGGCTTCAACCGGCGCCTCAAGTGACTGCAGCGGCTGAGTATCGTGGTTCGCCACGATAGTCACGGCGTGCCACGGGTCAGCGACCACCAGAGAATTGGCAAAAATCTGGCTCATATCGTAGGCACTGCCTGCGGTTGACGCCTGATGGAAGTTCATATGCAGCGGGGCATCAAACAGCATGGTCTTGCCCTCCACCTGATGCACATACTCCTGCAGCTTCTCCGTTTCAAACGACCAGTATTCAGCGACGATAAACATCGGCTCTTCAGCCACCTCCTGAATATGGTCGATCCACTCCTTGTAGAACCACGCCGGGATATGTTTTACCGCATCCAGGCGGAAACCGGTGCAGGGAACCTGTTCCATGACCCAGCGCGCCCAGTATTTCAGCTCCTCTCTGACCGCATTGTTGCGGAAATCGATGTTGGCCCCCATCAGATAATCGAAATTACCCAGTTCGTTATCCACCTGGTCGTTCCAGCCTTCCGCGGTGTAATCGTTGATGATTTTGAACACACCGTTTTCGTCCGGATTTTCGATGTGGTCTACGCCGCTGAAACATTTGTGATCCCAGATGAATTTCGAATACTCCCCGGCGCGCGCCGGAAAGGTGAATTTCGTCCAGGCTTCACACTCGACGACCTCATCGTCAATTTCATCGCGGTTGTCCGGATTGACGCGGTTAACGCTGATCGCCTCTTTCTCGTCCGCGCCCATTTTGTGGTTCACCACCACATCGAGCAGCACCCCGATGTTATGGCTGCGCAGCGCCTCTGTGGCGGCCAGTAACTGCTGTTTGTCGCCATATTTGGTGGCAACCCCGCCTTTCTGATCGAATTCCCCCAGGTCAAAAAGATCATAGCTGTCGTAACCGACAGAATAACCACCCGAACCCCCTTTGTAACACGGTGGTAACCACGCCATCGTAATGCCAGTTTCGCTGAGCCACGCCGCGCGATCGGCGACTTCAGGCCACAGTTTGCTGCCATCCGGGTAATACCAATGGAAAAACTGTAATAACGTTGGGTTTTGCATGTACCGCTCTCCAGGGGGGATGATGAAAATCAAGTATGGAGTAAGCGGCAGAAAAGAGACGCCGCGCAGAAAAATAAATCTGGCGGCGTGGCAGAGCAGGGGATCAGGAGAGGGTTTCGCGGGGCACCATCACCACACCGCCCTGGTTACCATAGGCGGACATGACAGATTTCTGGCGGCTGCTCTGACCCACCAGCGCGGCCAGCTCATCCATCCGCGCCTGCAGCAGACGTTTCACTTCACTTTCGTTATCCAGGATATGCCGCAACACCGGGCGCAGCTGCTCCTGCGTCTGCGCCGATGGCGAGGCCTTATCTGTCGACTGGGCTAAATTCTGCACCGCGCTGACATACTCCATCTCCCTGCTGATCAATTCATCCCATTCGCCCTGTGCTGCGTGACGCAGCATGCCCTGGCTGAGATCGAGTAACTGTTGGTAAACGGCAATCAGATGCGGTGCAGTAGTCATTAAACGGCGTCCTGAATCAGGTTAGATTGAACCACTTCTTTCCACGCGTCCGCGATGTTGCGCAGCAGGCCTTCGACTTCCCCGACCGCTTCAACATCGTTGTGCAGGTTGGCCTGCAGCAGGCGACGCGTCATGTAGTTGTAAAGATCCAGCAGGTTATCTGCCAGTTCGTCACCACTGTTTTCAGCAAGCCCCTCTTTCAGACCAGCTTCGATAATATTGATAGCTTTAGAAATTGAGGTGCCTTTACCTTCAATATTGCCATCCTGCATAAACAGACGGGCGCGGATCAGCGCGCTCAGTGCGCCGTCGAACAGCATCACGACCAGCTGCTGCTGGCTGGCGCTCATCACGGCACTTTCGACGCCAATTTTTGCATAGGCTTTGGTGCCTGTAGCGGTGTACATGGTCACTCCTATGATTTTTCAGAAGAACTTGACGTATCGAACTGCTGCGTCAGATAGGTACTGGTTGAGTTCAGTTTACTGATCGCCAGATCCAGCTGGGTAAACTGCGTTTTATAGCGCGCGATATCTGCGTCGATGCGGTCGCTGGTGGTGTTATAAAGGGCGGTTAAGTTGTTCAGTGTTTTACTTACGCCGTCGGTCGCGGCCTGAACAATCCCTTTAGAGGCCAGCCATTCAGTCAGTTTGCTGTCTATCTTCGCGCTGATGCCGGTCTTACCATCACCGACGATCATCTCTTTGACGCCAGCGGCATCTTTATCCAGGGCTGCACTCAGCTTGGTGGAGTCCAGCTTCAGTGAGCCAGTCGTAGGGTCCGTGGTGACACCAATCTGACCCAGTGACTTGTAGGCGGATGAGCTCTGCGCATTGGTCAGCATGCTCTTCAGCTGGGTTTCAATGGTGCGTAAGGTACTGTCACCCAGCAGGGCGCCATTGCTGGAGTCCTGCGCATCGCTGTTGGTGTCGACTTTGGTATATTTGGTCAGCGTGTTGAACTGATCCAGCAACGTATTGTAAGCGTCGACCCAGGTGCTGATGGCGCTTGAGGCTTTTGACGTGTCTTTCGTAATGGTCAGCGTCTGGTCGCCTACCGTCTGCGCGGTAAGATTCAGGGTAATTCCTTCCAGCGCATCGCTGATCTGATTGCTGCTGTTCTCAATCGCGATGTTGTTTACCGTCAGTTTAGCGTTCTGCGCGGTAACGCTTTGCGTCATCGCATTGCTGCTGGCGGAGGCGTCGTAGCCAACGATCCCCTGCAGCGTGTCATCTCCGGTCACGGCAATCGTTGATACCGCATTGTCGCTGCCGGTTTTATTCGCACTGACAGAGAGGCGGAAGCTGCCATCCGAAACTTTGATGATACTGGCAGTGACGCCAGCGTTGGCACCGTTAATGGCGTCACGCATACCGGTCAGGGAGGTCTGTTCGTTGGTCAGCGTCACGCTTTTGCTGGTGCCATCTTTCAAGGTAATGGCAATGCTGCGGCTGGACGCGGAGCTGTCACCCAGCGCAGCAGTGTTGCTGCTCTGCACCGCTGAGGTCAGTACCTGTGCCTGTGCCAGCTGAGTAACACTGATAGAGTATTTACCCGCCACGGTGCTGCCAGAAGTGGTGGCGCTGAATGCGCTGGAGCTGCTGGTCGCCGTCGTTGCAGTAAAGAGATCGGCGCTGTTGAGCTTACTGTTCGCCGTCTGGAACGTCGTCAGTGAGCTTTTCAGCGTCGCGTAGGCGCTGAGCTTAGCGGTATACGCTGACTGCTGGGTAGAAATCGGTTTCAGCGCGGCTTTTTCAGCGGTCTGCAGACTGTCAAGCATGGTACTGAGTGGCAGGCCGGAACCCACACCAAGGTTGGAAATACTAGCCATGTTAATTCCTTTATAAGGTCGACAGGGAAAATGAATACCTGGGTTATCGGCCTTGAATGCGGAAAGTTTAAAGGTATTTGCCTTAGTGTAATGAGTTAAACAGGCACTATAGAGAAGGGTAATTCAGCGGTTAGAAAATTAATGAATCAGGTCTAAAGAAGTCGGAAAGGGTGGCGATAACTTCAAACGTGACAGGCAGAAGCAAAAAATTTCGCCTGGTACTAAAAAAATTCTAAAGGTTGTTTGACGGCAGACGATAACAACTTTGACGGCGCTGAAGCCGGCGGGTTGAAGCCCACACCTTAACCGAAAGACTTGATTAACAGGAAAATTTATCATGGCCCAAGTCATTAACACCAACAGCCTCTCGCTGATCACTCAGAACAACATCAACAAGAACCAGTCAGCTCTGTCTACTTCAATGGAGCGTCTGTCTTCTGGTTTACGTATCAACAGCGCGAAAGATGACGCTGCTGGTCAGGCGATTGCCAACCGTTTCACCTCTAACATCAAAGGTCTGACTCAGGCTGCCCGTAACGCCAACGACGGTATCTCTGCTGCGCAGACTACTGAAGGCGCGCTGTCAGAAATCAACAACAACTTACAGCGTATCCGTGAACTGACTGTTCAGGCTGCAAGTGGTACTAACTCAGATTCTGACAAATCTTCAATCCAGGACGAAATCAAATCACGTCTGGACGAGATTGACCGCGTTTCTGGTCAGACTCAGTTCAACGGCGTGAACGTGCTGGCTAAAGACGGCAAAATGAACATCCAGGTTGGCGCTAACGATGGCGAAACCATCACTATCGACCTGAAAAAAATCGACTCCAAGACCCTGGGTCTGGACAGCTTCAACGTCAACGGTCCTGCGGGTACCCCGACTGCAGCTGGCGCAACTGAGTTCAAAGCTGCTTACGGTTCTACCACTAACGTAACTGGCGCAACTGTTGCTGAATCAACTGCTAATGAGCTGTCTACCCGTCTGGGTGTTGCTGCTTCAGGTGTGGCTGTAGACTCTGGTACCGTCTACAAAGATGACAACGGCAAAATGTTTGCTAAAGTCACCGTAACTTCAGCAAGCGATGCTGAAACCAACAACCTGAAAGCAAATGGCTTTGACATCGCGAGCGGCGCTGCAAATGCTAAAACTTTCTATGTTGCTGTAGATCCACAGTCAGCTGATACCTCAACCACTACTGGCACCGCAGCGTTCAAACTGGACACGACTAACATGAGCCTGTCCAGCCTGACTTCAGGTGCATCAGCTAACCCACTGGCTAAGCTGGATGATGCGATTGCAAGCGTGGATAAGTTCCGTTCTTCACTGGGTGCGATTCAGAACCGTCTGAACTCAGCCGTGACTAACCTGAGCAACACCACCACTAACCTGTCAGCTGCACAGTCTCGTATTCAGGATGCTGACTACGCAACTGAAGTTTCAAACATGTCTAAAGCGCAGATCGTACAGCAGGCAGGTAACTCCGTGCTGGCGAAAGCGAACCAGGTTCCACAGCAGGTTCTGTCTCTGCTGCAGGGCTAATCATTCCCCTGAGGAATGGATGCAAAAACCCCGCTTCGGCGGGGTTTTTTTATGGGCGTAAAACAGAAGCGCCTGGCTGTTCTGACAGAATGGGCCCTTTTTGCTCTTTTACTTCACCGATTAAACCCAGGCACAAAGCCTATGCTAAAGCAAAATATGCGCTGCTCTTAGCCGGCTGTGACTAAGAGGAGTCAGTGAGAGAGAGCAAAATGCATCAACAAGACCTTGTCAGCATCATCATTACCGCAGACGTTGCCACCTGGTTTACTGAGGCGCTGGAGAGCGCGCTCAATCAGGATTATCAGCCGATCGAAATCATTGTGGCTGATTACAGTGACGCGCAATTCATTCATCAGACGCTGCAACGGTATCTTCCCCGGCACGGCGATGTTATCCGCTATTTAAAAACAGAAGGTACGGTCGTTCAGCTTCTGGAGGCAGCGCTTAGTGCTGCGCGTGGAAAATATATCAAGTTTCTCTCTGATGCCGATCTCCTTAAGCCTGACAATATCTCAACATGCGTTGCTGGACTGAAAGCCTTTCCTGACTGCCGGGTCGCGTTGACACGGCGTGAGCGGGTGGGGCCACAGGGTGAAAGGCTTGACGGGCTTCTCGCCACTTCCGCCCTGAGCCAGGAAAATCTCATTATCAATGGCAGAGATTTTCTGCGTAATCAGACGCTGAAAGCATACAGTCTGCCGGGAGAACTGACGGCAGCGCTGTTTTACCGCGACGACCTCAGCGCCAGCCTTTTCGACCAGGCGCTGCTTACTCAGGGTAATCCGGCACTGCAGGCCATTCCGGCACTGGCCTTCTGCTACAGCCTTCTGAGTCATACTCATCTCCTCTGGTTTTCTGCGCCTTTGTGCTGCGTGCGTGCTTCAGATGTTGAGCGCCAGCCTCATCAACGCGAAAGTGATGAACTCTTTACAAGCGGTCGTGAATATTTATATGAGCAAATCCGTCAGGAGAGCTGGTTCGGGGAGGCTGACCATGCGCCCCATCTGGCGCAGGTGGCCTGTTTAGATCAGCCCGATCACTTTAGTCTGAGAAATCTGGCGGAGGAGCAACAAAAGAATTTTACGCTGGATGTGCTGGCAGCCTGGCGACGTTCGCGCACGCTGAATGCCATGCAGCAAAAGAGGTTAATGGATATGGCCGCCGCTAACGCCCATGATGTGAGCGTGTTAGTGATCATCACCGTGACGGAAGAGAATGTCGCCGATCTGGAAACGCTGCTTAACTCAATCAGACAAGGTGAGAGAACCGGAGTCCGGTTCGAACCCGTCATCGTGACGCTGGATCTGGACTGTGCCGCTGACGCGGAATGCTATGCCGCGACGCAGCAGACTCGAATAAGCGTGATCAATCAGATTATCGACGCACGTCACGATGACTGGGTGATGTTTCTGGATGCCTCCTGCACGATGCATGATTCAGGAATGACCGCCCTCAGCGCCAGGCTGGTCGCGCAAAACAGTTATCTTGCGCTTTACGCGGATGAGTTTTTCTATATTGATAATGCGCCCGTGGGGGCCGCTTTCCGGCCTGATTTGAATCTCGATCTCTTACTCAGTTCACCGAAAACAATGGCGCAACACTGGCTGTTCCGGCGCGAATTACTTTTAGCGGCGGGGGGCCTGGATGCTGACTATCCGTCATCAGCTGAGTTTGATCTTA
This sequence comes from Pantoea sp. M_10, assembly GCF_008631515.1. NCBI lineage: Bacteria > Pseudomonadati > Pseudomonadota > Gammaproteobacteria > Enterobacterales > Erwiniaceae > Pantoea > Pantoea sp. M_10. The sequence goes on from NZ_VWUL01000008.1 coordinate 144,629, forward strand.
TTGTTAAACTGATTGAGTCTCAGGGTTTCGAGGCCATCGGTCACGTGGCTGAGCCGCTGCTGACAGGGCAGCTTAAAAGCCGATCTATCCTGGAAGATGTGGCCATTCTTGAACGCCATCTGCAGAACCGTGGCTATCCCGATGGGCGGGCGGCGTTAGATAAATTTTTCAATTACCGCTTACGGTATAACCATCCTGATAAGCCGGTCGTCTCGATCGTTATCCTGGCGAACTGGCACCTTGCCTCACTGATTAGCTGTGTCACCACGCTGCTCGAGAAAACCACCTATCACCGCTATGAACTGATCATTATCTGCGATAACCAGGGAACGCCTGAGCGGGATAGATGGCTGTCCGATATTGGCAGCGTCGATCCTCAACGGATAAAAACGGTAATGTTCGATGGCGGATTCAGTCACGGTGCCATGGCGAATCGTGCCGCTGAACTGGCCGTGGGTGACTATCTGCTGTTTATGCATTGTGAAATGGCGGTTACTGATGGCGAGTGGCTCGACAATCTTCTTAATCATGGGCAGAGGCCGGAAGTGTTTGCCACAGGCGCAAAACATCTTTCGTCTGACAATAAAATTCGTCATGCGGGCTATGTTCTCGGTGTTAACGGAGCGGTCGGTGAGGTTTTCCGTGGCAACGATGATAATGAACCCAATTATCTGGGACGCATGCATCTCGATCAGAATTACAGCGCGGTGTCTGGCGATCTGGTGCTGATGCGTAAATCTGTCTTTGACGAGCTGGGAGGATTTGACGACAACAAACGTCTTTATGGCGATGTTGATCTCTGCCTGAAGGCGCGCGAGCAAGGGTATCTGACAGTCTGGACCCCCTATGCCCGACTGCATCGGCCGGCTGCCCGCAAAAGTCCTTTCCCGGATGAAACGGTACACGCCTCCACGAAATTAAAGCAACTGGAAGAAGATAAGGTCTACGCGCAATGGATGCCGGTCATCGCCAGCGATCCTGCCTATAACCCGAATCTCTCCCTGAGAAGCCGGCATTTTGAATTAAGGAATGATGAGTTCAGCTGGCAGCCGCTCCGGGCGGAAAATCTGCCTTCATTCCTGGCCCACAATGCCGATATCTACGGCTGCGGTCACTACCGTATTACCCAACCGCTTAAAGCGATGATAGCGGAGGGCGTCGCTCAGGGTAGCAGCGGCATGACACTCCTGACGTTAAGTGAAATGGGACAGTTCAGACCCGACAGTCTGATTATTCAGCGTCGCTATTCACCGGCCTTTCACACCTGGATGGAACGGGTCGGTAAACTACACAACGTCTTTAAAGTGTTCGAGCTGGATGACTACATTATTAACCTTCCTATGAAGCATCATGGTCGTCAGGCGTACAAGCAGGAGACGGCAAAATTAATACGCAAGAGCCTGAGCTTCTTCGACCGCTTTGTGGTGTCGACAGCCCCACTGGCGGAAGCGATGAGGGATATGCATCCGGATATCGTTGTCGTTAAAAACCGCCTGCCGTCAGAAGCCTGGGGCACACTGCAATCCCTGCGCAATCAGGGCAGGAAACCGCGTGTAGGCTGGGCCGGAGGGATCAGCCATCGGGGCGACCTTGAGATGATTTTTGACATCGTGCGGGAATTGTCGGGAGAGGTTGAATGGGTGTTTATGGGCATGTGCCCGGATAAACTTCGACCCTATGTGCACGAAATTCACAGTGGCGTCGATCTGCCTCTTTACCCGGCCGCACTGGCGGCACTGAATCTGGACCTGGCGCTGGCACCTGTTGAAGACAACATATTCAACGCCTGTAAAAGTAATCTGCGGTTACTGGAATATGGTGCATGCGGCGTGCCGGTTATCTGCAGCAACGTGGCCTGCTACCAGCAGGATGATCTGCCGGTCACGCGGGTTAATAACAAATTTATCGACTGGCGCGAAGCTATCCGCATGCATCTGGCCGATCCCGACGCCAGCGCAAAAATGGGCAGAGAATTGCAGGCCATCGTCCGGCGAGACTGGATGCTGACAGGCGAAAATCTGCGTTTATGGGCACAGGCGTGGCGGCCCTAATCAGTTTCAGCAAAAGATAGTGTCGGGCTATCACGTCAGATAGCCTGATGTAATGTCATGGTGACGCGGTCTGGAGATGCCATTAACGTGGCAGGCGGGAATGGTCATGTCTGAATTAAAACATCCGTATTATATTGTTTCACCTGACTATCGGGAGTCATCCGGTGGGATTCAGGCTTTGCACAAGCTCTGCCATCAGATAAACCTGCAGGGCGGTAACGCCTGGATGGTCGACTGCAATGTGATTAATCCCGCCTGGAAGACGCCCAGACTGGATGCGGAAACCTGGCGTCAGCATAAAAAAGCTCAGCTTACCCCCATCGCGGTCTACCCGGAGATCTATTCGGGCAATCCGCTTAACGCTGACGTCTGCGTGCGCTACATGTTAAATCATGAAGGGTTACTCAATGGAAACCGGTTAAACGAATCCGAAGAGGATCTCTTTTTCTGGTATAGCTCCCAACTGATTATCAATGAACCTGACGTTGATTTTCTGACGATGGTGGGGCCGGATTTAGAGCTGTTTTATGACGATGGCAGAGCAAAAACGACGACGCTTCTTTATCTGAATCGCGTGCCGGTAGAGAAGGTGGATTTTACAACCTTACCGGACAACATCGTCATCATATCGGTGAAGAATCCTCGTCCTCTGGCGGAACTGGCTGAGATTCTGAAATCGGCCAGCGTGATGTATACCTTTGAATGGTCCGGGACCTGTAATCTTGCTGCGCTTTGTGGAACGCCCGTCGTCTCAATGGTTGCACAGGGGTATGAGAAACTCGCGATCTCGGAGGCGTCGATTCGCGATATGGGAGGGGCCGGGGTCTGCTTCAGTGATGATGCCGCTGAATTAGAGCGCGAGCGTGCCCGGCTCTGGAAAGTTCGCGACCACATGAGAAAATTTGAAGCGGATTTCTCACAGCAGCTTCGCCACTTTTTTATTAAAACGCAGACGGCTGCCGGTATTAAAAATGAAGAGAAGGTTGTCTCAACGCAAAAGTGGCTTGCCGACTACCCGGTAAAAAATTACGCGCACAGCAGCGCAGAAACGGCTCTCTCTGTTCGCGTTATCATTCTGGACGACAATCCTGCCGTTGCGTGCGACAGCATACTTTCATCACTCAGGTATGTGGGGCTGGAGGCTGAAATTTATGCTGTCGATGCCTCCGCTGAACAGGAGCAGGGCAAGGGTCACTTTAGCGGCTGGTTACATCAACTGCTTATCGAAGACCCGTGTGAATGGGTATTATTTCTGCGATCCGGTGACCTCATTTATCCGGAGCTGTTTTCCGGCCTTTGGCTTTTCAAAGAGCAAACCGCGGCGTCACTGGCATTTTATTCTGACCGGGTTGTCCGGCAGGCTGACGGCCTGTGTGAGATGTTTTTACCCGATTTTGATCGGGATTATTTTCTGGCGCTGCCCGAGCGATTTGCCCGTGGAGCCTTCTTCAGGCGCGAATTGTGTCTGGAGATTGTTCGCGCGCGAAATATTTCTCCTCACACTGTCGAAACAGCGTTTTTATTACAGCTGGTCAGTGCTGGCCTTGCTGCCGATATCCGGCACGTTCCGGTTCCGCTGATTCAGCTTTTATCAAAAGAACGTGAGCATACCTCTTTAAAGGAATCTCTGCTGGCTGAATATCTTGCGGGCAGCGAGTACAGCCAGGCGTTGGTTGAAAGAGAGGGCTCTGTTTTTACTGTCCGATACGGCGCAAGCGAAATCAGTAAGTTAACCGTTATTCTTATCGTGGAAGATGACATTAACCGCACTAAGCGAGCAGTAGCGACCTTTGTCGATACCGTTGAGGATATCGACTATGAAATTATTTTTATTGATAACGGCTCAACGGACCCGGCGGTCAGAGAGTGGCTCTCCTCTCTGGCAGCGATGAATAACGCTATCTTCAGGGTCTTTTTTGTAGACGAGAAAATTAATGCTGTCAGCGCCATGAATTATGGCATTTCAGTGGCGCGAGGCGAATTTACACTCTGCCTCTCTGCGGGTATTTATTTTAATCATACGCGCTGGCTGGAAGCCTTACTGGATCACTGTGGCCGCGCTGAACTCCTCGCCTGTGCGCCTTTTCTGGTCGACAACCGTGAAGATCTTTACTCTTCCGGACGAATTGATGGCGGCTTTCGCCGAAAATATGGTCAGGCTGAAATAGCATCGTCAACAGACTCGCCAGGCCAGGCTGACCTGGTTGCTCCGCAGCAACATCTGCTGCTGACGACTGAATGTATTATGATCCGTACCTCATCCTGTCAGCAGGCAGGAGGGCTGGATGAGCAGTTTGCGACTCTTCCTGAGGCCATCAGCGATCTGCTGTTGCGGGCTTCAGTGCCAGGCGTGGTTAAAATAGCGGTTCCGCTCTCCAGAGTCAGTTATGACGACGTACTGACGGATGTGTCGTTAGTTTCCGGAAATAGCCTTTTTACAGAGAAATGGCTTCGATATATAGCTCACGACCCCGCCTCGAATCCCAATATCAGCCGGAAGGAGGGGGAGGTTGTCAGGGAAAATAATCGTCCGCTGCTGGCCGCCAGATTAGGCTTTCCACTCAGCGCCTTATGGGTGTTTAATGCCGGCGACCATGACGAAGCTCAGCGTGTGAAAGAACTTTCCCGGCTGACTACAGCGTCGGACAGCCTGATTGCCGCACTGGACTGTCAACGCTCAACGCCTGTTGAACTTTATCGGCTGAACCCGGCGCATATTGTGTTCAGCGATAGCGTGGCGAGCCGCCATGCGCAGTTGATTAAAAACAAAGCAGCGCTTCCGGAGACCCGTTTCGTCGTTGAAGTCACCAGAGAGTCGTTTCGCAACGGGCAGTGTCCTGATGAAGGCCTGCAGAATGCTGATACGTTACTGGTCAGAAACAGTGCGGCGCTGACACTATTTCGTGATAAACACGCGGTGCTTCAGGCTGACAAACTCAGTACAGCATGGCAGCGGCTCGCTCCTCCTCAGGATCGTCCGTCTGAACATTCAGGCAAGCCCAGAGTGGGGGTGGTGCTGACATGTTTAATGACAGAAGACTGGATGCTGATTGATACCCTTATCAGAGAAATGAGCGAACGTGTTGACTGGATTATATACGGGGCCTGTCCTGATGCCTGGAAGCATACGGTCCACGAATATCATCGTAAAGTTCCGCACAGCAGGCTCCCGGCGATGTTTCAGTCACTGAAACTGGACCTGGCGCTGGCACCTCTTGCAGAGATACTTCCTAACCAGGCAGAAGGCCATCGGGTCATTGCGCAGTTAGGAGCCTGCGGTTATCCGGTGCTTGCCAGCGATCATGAGGCCTACAAAGCGATTGTCAGTGTTAAGCGCATTAAAAATAAAACGTCTCAGTGGCGATTTATGATTAATAAACTGATTAACAATCCCTCTATGATGCGAAGCCTGGGTGAGGCTCTGTATGAGGAAGTCAATGCATGCTGGATTCATCTTCCGGGTGAACGCCCCGCATGGCTGAAGACGCAATCCTCATAAATTCCGTCTGAGCGGCATGTAGCAAAGCCGCTCAGACGACATCGGTTTTTTGCAGAACCAGCCTCGGTCAGGCTGCCTGTACCTGCATCACAACTACCCCCGCCCGTTACAGTTCCCGCCACGCTTGCCGATAACTCTTCACAGAACACTATAACTTTCGATGTTAACTTTTGTGGAGTGTCTATGCGCTTCAACTATGACCTGCTGCCGGGTGAGCGGCTGACGTTTGAAGAGATTGCCCGGCGTTATGCCCAGCAATACCCTGATGAAAAAGAGCTGACGGCACGTGCACTGCTGAGTCCCTCAACCGGGTTGCGAACCCTGAAGATACGCGCGGTCTTCGCCCAGGAAGAGAGCAACAGCCCGCTAGAGGATCTGCTGTTTATCTCCAGTGATAACGAGCGCAAGAATTACCTGCGCCGCTTTGAGCACTATCTGAAGCAGAATCTCTCTTTCCTCTATTTCCGCCGCAGCGAGAACGAAAAGCGCGACAACCTGTGGAAAGTGATGGGCAGCAGTCAGGTTTTTGCCATGATCGATCCGCAATCTGCCACGGCGCAGAATCTGCTACAGAGTCGCGGCTATAAACTGGTGATGATGCATCAGGATGAGGATGAGGCCTACTGGCAGCTCTTTAACCCACAGGCGAACCCCTGTTTTCCGCAGTCGCAGACTATCCAGTTTATCGTGGTGCTGAGTACGCCAGAGCACAAGGTGCCTGCGGCGGTGATGCCGGGGACGGAAGTCGGACGACGCGTCAAGGCGCGAGTACTGCAGCGGGCCAGCCAGGCGGAGTTTATCGCCGGAGTAAAAGCCCGCTACGGTGCCTGTGTCATGACCGGCACAGAGCTGACCGAACGGCATAGCTGGCCCTGGGTCGAAGCCTGCCATATCGACACCCAGGAGAGCGACGACGGGCTGGTGGCGGACAACAGTATCGATAACGGCCTGTTTTTACGCAGTGATTTGCAGCGGTTGTTTATTAACCGATTGATTAGCATTGATGGTGAGTCGGGACAGATCACCGTGCATCCCGGCGAGGATGCACAACAACATATTTCGCCCTGGTATCAGGAGCTGGATGGCCGGATTTGCAGCCTGTGGGCTGCGGTGCCACCCGCCACACGGCAACGGCTGCGCGCCCGTCGATAATCCCTGCTGAAGAGTGCAGAAGGATCTGCATTCTGAGGTAACAAAAGTGAAATAGCCTCGTTTTACCCCGCCTATTCCTCCAATCGAAAACGCTACAGAATTGGATAATCATGCCGATAACATCATTAACGCAGGGTAGTCAACGTGAACGATTTCTATACCGCCGAAGGCGTGATGGACAAGCATTCGCTCTGGCAGCGCTACGTGCCGCTGGTGCGCCATGAAGCGCTGCGTCTGCAGGTTCGCCTGCCGGCCAGCGTTGAACTTGACGATTTGCTGCAGGCCGGGGGGATAGGGCTGTTGAATGCCGTAGAGCGTTATGACGCGCTACAGGGAACAGCCTTTACCACCTACGCCGTGCAGCGTATTCGTGGCGCAATGCTCGACGAGCTTCGCAGTCGGGACTGGGCACCGCGCAGCGTGCGCCGCAACGCGCGTGAGGTGGCCGGAGCGATGCACAAGGTAGAACAGTCGCTGGGGCGTTCCGCCTCCGAGCAGGAAGTGGCGCAGCAGCTGAACGTTTCCATGGAGGAGTACCGGCAGATCCTGCTGGACACCAACAACAGTCAACTTTTCTCCTACGACGAGTATCGGGAAGAGCACGGCGACAGTGCGGAGCTGGTGACGGAAGGCCATGAAGAGGCTAATCCGCTTCATCAGTTGCTTGAAGGGAGTCTGCGTGAGCGCGTCATTGAAGCGATCGAAGCGTTACCCGATCGTGAAAAGATGGTGCTGACACTGTACTACCAGGAAGAACTGAACCTGAAAGAGATTGGCGCGGTGCTTGATGTGGGTGAATCCCGCGTCAGTCAGCTGCACAGTCAGGCGATTAAACGCCTGCGGGCCCGGCTTACGGGAGCGCGCTAGCAGTATCAGTTCCTGGCGATTCAAAAATATAAGAAACCGGGGACTCAGTAATGGGAGCCAAGACCAAGGCCAGACCGTTAAGTCGTTATCTTAAAGACTATAAACACAGCCAGAGCAACTGTTCGCATTGTGGCAAGGTATTAGATCGAATGGCGCTCGTTTTTCGTGGTCAGATCATCAATAAAGAGGCCATCGCTCGGATGGACCAGATGATTGATGAACAACTGTGGCTGAAGCTTCAGCCAGAGCTGACCGCGCTCTGTCGCTTCTGCAGCGATATTTTTTGCAATACTCATCCGAATTATTTCGACATTATGGCGTTTAAACAGTACCTGTTTGAACAGACAGAAATGAGCCCCAGCACGATTCGCGAATATGTGGTGCGGCTGCGTCGGCTGGATGAGATGCTCAAAGCCAAAAATTTCCCCGCCGACAGGCTTAAGGGAGAGAGCTGGCATCAGTGTCTGGAAAGCGACCTGCCGGATGCCGGAAATAATAATTACCGCATCGCGCTGCGCAAGTACGATCAATTCTTAGGCTGGCAGCAGGGGTAACCCTGGTCTGCACCGAGGGCTCCCCCGCGTGCCTGCGGCACGTTACTCTGTTATCCGCCTGCCGGGTAACGGAGAAGGGGGGAGCACGGCGCCGCTTCCTCACCGCATCGACGGTCACCTGAATCAGAGTGATCCTTTGCGCATCTTCTGCAACACTGTAAGGATAATTTGAATGCCCGAACGGAGGCAGCATTGTCTTTACATCTGTTACACCAATTCCCGCGTCTTGAATTGCTGGGCGCCCCGACACCGTTAGAACACCTGCCACGCCTCTCCGACTATCTGGGTCGCGATATTTTCATCAAACGTGATGACTTCACGCCAGTGGCGATGGGCGGCAACAAGCTGCGTAAACTCGAATTCCTGGCGGCCGATGCGCTGCGCGAAGGGGCGGATGTGCTGCTGACGGCGGGCGCGATCCAGTCCAACCATGTACGCCAGACAGCGGCCGTGGCAGCCCGCCTCGGCCTGAAGTGCGTGGCACTGCTGGAAAACCCGATTGGTACCCACGCTGAAAACTACCTGAGCAACGGCAACCGCCTGCTGCTGGATCTGATGGATGCGGAGGTGATCGCCGTGGATGCGCTGCATAATCCCGCCGAACAGCTGGCTGAAGAGGCTACACGTCTGGAAGCGCAGGGATTCCGTCCTTATATCGTTCCGGTCGGCGGCTCAAATGCGCTGGGTGCGCTAGGCTATGTGGAGTGCGCCCAGGAGATTGCACATCAGAGCGAAGGCGTGGTGGATTTTGCCGCCGTCGTGGTGGCATCAGGCAGCGCGGGCACCCATGCGGGGCTGGCGGTCGGCCTGGAGCAGCTGCTGCCGGAAACCGAGCTGGTGGGCGTCACCGTTTCACGTCAGACCGACGCGCAGTTACCTCTGGTTGAGCGGCTGCGTCAGTCGCTGGCAGCCTCACTGGAGGTGCAGGCAACGGCCCCGATCACGCTGTGGGATGAGTACTTTGCGCCCCGCTATGGTGAGCCCAATGAGGAGGGCATGGAGGCGGTGAAACTGCTGGCAAGGCTGGAAGGCATTTTGCTGGACCCGGTCTATACCGGCAAGGCGATGGCCGGCCTGATTGATGGCATCAGTCAGAACCGCTTCCGTCGCGAAGGCCCGTTGCTGTTTATTCATACTGGCGGCGCGCCCGCGTTATTTGCTTATCATCCTTCGATCTGAGACAAGCGAATAAAACAGTTTATACTCCGGGCGTTATCATTCTGGACTGGCAGCGACTCGCCGTGCTGCCCTTATAAAAACACACACACAATACTGTCAAAAATGGGGTAAATATGTCCTTTTCTCGTGCAGGTCGTCAGATGGTGATGGGCGTTATGGCCGTGGCGCTGATTGCGGGCGTCAACGTTAAAACCTTTGCAGCGGAAAATCTGCTGAACAAGATTAAAGAGCGCGGCACGCTGCTGGTGGGTCTGGAAGGCACCTATCCGCCGTTCAGCTTCCAGGATGAGCAGGGCAAGCTGACCGGTTTTGAAGTGGAATTTGCGCAGCAGCTGGCACAGCACATGGGCGTTAAAGCGAGTCTGAAACCGACCAAATGGGATGGCATGCTGGCTTCCCTCGACGCGAAGCGCATCGATGTGGTGATTAACCAGGTGACCATTTCCGATGAGCGTAAGAAGAAGTATGACTTCTCTACGCCTTACACCATCTCCGGTATTCAGGCGCTGACCATGAAGGCCAACGCCAGCACCATCAGCAAACCGGCTGATCTGGCGGGTAAAAAGGTTGGCGTGGGTCTCGGCACCAACTACGAGCAGTGGCTGCGTGAGAACGTGAAGGGCGTGGACGTGCGTACCTATGATGATGACCCGACCAAATATCAGGATCTGCGCTCAGGTCGTCTGAATGCCATCCTGGTTGACCGTCTGGCGGCGCTGGATCTGGTGAAGAAAACCGGCGATACCATGGCGGTAGCGGGTGACGCTTTCTCCCGTCAGGAAGCGGGCGTTGCCGTGCGTAAAGGCAACGACGATCTGCTGAAGGCGATCGACCAGGCTATTGCTGATATGCAGAAAGATGGCTCGCTGAGCAAGCTGTCTCAGAAATGGTTTGGCGCGGACGTGACGAAATAATGCAGGAAAGCCTTCAACTGGTGCTGGATTCAGCACCTTTTTTATTAAAGGGCGCGCTGTTCACGCTGCAGCTCAGCATTGGTGGCATGTTCTTCGGCCTGCTGCTGGGCTTTCTGCTGGCACTGATGCGGCTGTCTCACTTCTGGCCGTTTCGCATGCTGTCGCGGATCTATGTCTCGATTTTTCGCGGCACCCCGCTGATCGCGCAGCTGTTTATGATCTACTACGGCCTGCCACAGTTTGGCATTGAGCTGGACCCGATCCCCTCGGCGATGATTGGTCTCTCGCTCAACACCGCGGCTTACGCCTCGGAGTCCCTGCGTGGCGCCATCGCAGCGATTGAGCGCGGACAGTGGGAAGCGGCGGCGAGTATCGGCATGACGCGCTGGCAAACCCTGCGCCGGGTTATCCTGCCGCAGGCGGCGCGCACCGCACTGCCACCGCTGGGCAACAGCTTTATCAGCCTGGTAAAAGATACCTCGCTGGCCGCCACCATCCAGGTGCCGGAGCTGTTCCGTCAGGCGCAGCTGATCACCTCGCGTACACTGGAAGTCTTTACCATGTATCTGGCGGCTTCGCTGATCTACTGGGTGATGGCCACGGTGTTGTCTGCGTTGCAGAGTCGTCTGGAACAGCATGTTAACCGTCAGGATTCGGAGTCGAAATGAGTGCCATCGAAGTCAGAAAGCTGGTGAAATCATTTAATGGCCAGACGGTGCTGCACGACATCGATCTTGATGTGGCCGCCGGTGAAGTGGTGGCGATTATCGGCCCCAGCGGCTCAGGTAAAACCACGCTGCTGCGCAGTATTAACCTGCTGGAAGTGCCGGACAGCGGCACTATCCGGGTCGGCGAGATTACGGTGGATGCCGCGCTGGCGCAGAGCAAACAGAAAGAGCAGGTGCGTCGTCTGCGTCAGCAGGTCGGTTTTGTCTTCCAGAACTTCAATCTGTTTCCGCACCGTTCGGTGCTGGAGAACATTATTGAAGGACCGGTGATCGTAAAAGGTGAAGCGAAGGCGGAGGCCGTCACCCGCGCCCGCACGCTGCTGGAGAAGGTCGGCCTGCACGGCAAAGAGGGAAGCTATCCGCGCCGTCTGTCGGGTGGACAGCAGCAGCGTGTGGCCATTGCGCGTGCGCTGGCGATGCGACCGGAGGTGATCCTGTTCGATGAACCCACCTCGGCGCTGGATCCGGAGCTGGTGGGGGAGGTGCTCAGCACCATCCGCGCACTGGCCGAAGAGAAACGCACCATGGTGATCGTCACGCATGAGATGAGCTTTGCACGCGACGTGGCAGATCGCGCCATCTTTATGGATCAGGGGCGCATTGTGGAGCAGGGCGACGCGAAAGCGTTGTTCAGTAACCCGCAGCAGCCGCGTACCCGCCAGTTCCTCGACAAGTTCCTCAGTCAGTAATTCAGTGGCCTTCTCCGGAAGGCCGCATTGCTTTTTACTCCTCTCTGTTTAATCCGGAATAGCGCGCTGTCATGCTATTTCGGGTCGCCGTACCATAATGCGCTGATAAGCGGTTAAACCTTTTGCCACATCTGACAAATCTTTTCTTTTCATCAACGGCTGACTGGTTTTTATTTCTTCCGCTTTCTCTTATTTACCCCGTCAGCATTATTAAAGATTATTTTCCTTTAATTCATCACCGCGGATGATATCGGGCGAAGAGCAGGGAGAATCAATAAGTGTAAGGAAACGTTCTGCTAAGTAAATAACGGTAACGTCAGGGCCAGATAATGGGTTTTAGGAGTTTCGCTACATTCAATGCGGCATCAATGGCGAATAATCGCTGGATAATCATAAAAGCCACAGAGATTTCCTCGCTTTCCTTTTCCGCATTCTGACCTACGCAGCAGGAGTCAATTAATGAACCAGACGAAATCAGACCAGATATTGTGGGTAGACACCCTGAAGGGTGCCTGCATATTGCTGGTGGTCCTGTACCACACCGTGTTACCCGGTTTTGAAGGGACAATAAAATATCTCTCCGCCGGATGGGTCCCGGCCGAAATATGGATACAGTTTAATACGGTTCTGTCACCCTTACGGATGCCAGCCTTTTTCTTTGTTTCGGGACTGCTGGCCGCCAACGGTATTCTCAACCGGCCCTGGAAACAGGTATTTACCAGTCGTATTACTAATCTTTTTTATCTCTATATTCTGTGGGGCTTTATTCAGTGGTGGTCCATTATTGGTATCTCCACGGAAATTACCGGGCAGCGTATTTCACAGAACCTGAATGCTGCGTATGCCGGTTCGCTGTTTGAGTTTCTCAAGCTGACCTTTATGGCGATGAGTACCTCCTGGTATCTCTATGGCTTAGGACTCTATTTCCTCTGCGCTAAAATTTTCCGTGAATATAAGCTGGCCCTGGTGGCGGTGGCTATCCTGCTTAATTATCTGGCGGTCGAGAAAGTGATCCCGTTCTGGGGACCACAGAGCCTGGCCCAGTATTTCCTGTTCTTCCTGTTGGGCGCGTTCTGGAGCCAGACCATGCTGCGTCTGAGTGAATGGCGCCGTGAGAACGTCATGCCCTGGGCGATACTGGCCGCCGTGGCGGGTATCCATGTGATCTTCGGTCTGGATAAGAGTCTGTTCCTGTGTGTGCTGGCGGTGTTATTCAGCATTGCGGCCTGTCGCTGGCTGAATCAGCATTTCAGCATGCGTTATCTCAACTGGGTGGGCCGCAATACCCTGCAGATTTATGTGATTCACCGCATCTTTATCGAGTTCTTTGGTATGTCTGCGATCCTCTTCGCGCAGCGGCATCACCTGTTTGAACAGGCGTGGTTTTCATTTTTCTGGGCCTGTTTCTATCCGGTGGTGATCGTGGCGCTCTGCTCGCTCTGTTCCGTGGCGATCTGGTCGCTGACCAACCGCGGGGTGGGGCAGTCGCTGTTTCTGTTTCCGACGCTGCTTAAGCGGCAGCGGAATGCGGTTTCGCAGTAAAAGGGGAGCGCCTGGCGGCGGGGAGTTATAACCTGGCGGCGGGCTGGCTCTGTGAGGGTTTGGCCTGTCGGGCGTGGGAGTGATTACCTGGCGGCGGGCTGGCTCTGAGAGGGTTTCGCTTGTCGGGCGCGGGAGTTATTACCTGGCGGCGGGGTGGCTCTGAGAGGGTTTCGCCCGCCAGGCGTGAGGGAGTTTCAGTTCGCCCGTGCAGGCGGACGCGTCAAGGGGCGGACGCCCGCCCCTTAACAATCCCGGCGTCCGGCAGCCTTTGCGCCCCGCGTAGCGGGGTGCCTTCGTCACGCCCTGCGGCCGACGGACCGTCCGGACTCGCCATCCCTGGCTCGTGCCGTCCTCTCGCCGACGTCCTGTCGGCTCATCCTGGCCTCCGGTTGCTCCTCAGCGCGCCGGA
>NZ_VWUL01000009.1:0-156928 GCF_008631515.1 Pantoea sp. M_10
AATTTGCCTGGTGGCTTTAGCGCGGTGGTCCCACCTGACCCCATGCCGAACTCAGAAGTGAAACGCCGTAGCGCCGATGGTAGTGTGGGGCCTCCCCATGCGAGAGTAGGGAACTGCCAGGCATCAAATTTAGTGTGCTGATATGGCTCAGTTGGTAGAGCGCACCCTTGGTAAGGGTGAGGTCCCCAGTTCGACTCTGGGTATCAGCACCAGTTAAGACACGAGTTCGGTAAAGAAAAGAATTTGCCTGGCGGCTGTAGCGCGGTGGTCCCACCTGACCCCATGCCGAACTCAGAAGTGAAACGCCGTAGCGCCGATGGTAGTGTGGGGTCTCCCCATGCGAGAGTAGGGAACTGCCAGGCATCAAATAAGAGAGAGCCCTTCGCGTATGCGAAGGGCTTTTTTCGTTGTGGCTGCAGAAAATGGAGCAGCGCCTTTTCCGGTTATCAATAGTGATAGAAAAGCGTAGTCGCCTCAGTCTGTGCTCCTGTGCTCCTGTGCTCCTGTGCTCCTGTGCTCCTGTGCTCCTGTGCTCCTGTGCTACCCAGCCCAGCCCCCCTTTACTGACCTTTATTCGGGCCATAAAAAACCCGGCACCAGGCCGGGTTGGAAACAACGAGCAGTAGTACCGGTCAGTGAATAACCTGAGACAGGAACGCCCGGGTCCGCTCCGATTTAGGATTCGCAAAGAACTCCTGCGGCGGAGCCATTTCAACGATCTCACCGCGATCCATAAAGATCACCCGGTCTGCAACGGTGCGGGCAAAGCCCATCTCATGCGTCACGCACAGCATGGTCATCCCATCTTCTGCCAGACCAATCATGGTATCCAGTACCTCTTTTACCATCTCCGGATCCAGCGCCGAGGTTGGCTCATCAAACAGCATAATTTTCGGCTTCATGCAGAGTGAACGGGCAATAGCAACGCGCTGCTGCTGACCACCCGAAAGCTGACCGGGGAATTTATGGGCATGTTCCGCAATGCGCACGCGTTGCAGATAGTGCATGGCCAGCTCATCGGCTTCTTTTTTAGGTATCTTTCTCACCCACGTCGGGGCCAGTGTGCAGTTCTGCAGGACCGTCAGATGCGGAAACAGATTAAAGTGCTGAAAGACCATTCCTACTTCGGTACGCACGCGTTCAATGTTACGGATGTCATCGTTTAGGTGAATACCGTCAACAACAATACGTCCCTGCTGATGCTCTTCCAGATGGTTAATACAGCGGATCGTGGTCGATTTGCCGGAACCAGAAGGCCCGCAAAGCACAATGCGTTCACGCGGCTTAACCTGCAGGTTAATGTCTTTCAGTACATGGAATTGCCCGTACCATTTATTCACGTTCTCAAGCGAAATCATCAACGCGTCGGAAGAGTGTGTCATAGAGTCAGTCATGTAAAACCTCAGTGCGATGTACGCCCGGTGTGAAAGCGCTTTTCCAGATACTGGCTGTAGCGCGACATGCTAAAACAGAAGATCCAATAGACCAGTGCAGCGAAGACGTAGCCTTCGGTCGACATGCCCAGCCAGGTGGGGTCCACCGTGGCTTGCTGAACGCTGCTGAACAGATCGAAAAGACCGATGATGATGACCAGGCTGGTATCTTTAAACAGAGCGATGATGGTATTTACCAGCCCGGGGATGGTGAGTTTCAGTGCCTGTGGCAGGATCACCAGCATCTGGGTTTTCCAGTAACCCAGCGCCAGAGACTCAGCCGCTTCATACTGACCTTTCGGCAACGCCTGCAATCCCCCGCGTACCACTTCCGCTACATAGGCGGACTGAAACAGAATGACGCCAACCAGGGCGCGCACCAGCTTATCGATGGTGGTGCCTTCAGACATAAACAGCGGCAGCATCACCGACGACATAAACAGCACGGTGATCAGCGGCACGCCGCGCCAGAACTCAATAAAAATAACCGACAGCGTGCGCACCACAGGCATTCGGGAGCGACGGCCAAGAGCCAGCAGAATCCCCAGCGGCAGTGCGCCCGCAATCCCAACCGATGCAATAATCAGCGTCAGCGTTAATCCACCCCACTGGCGTGTCTCAACGCGCTCCAGTCCCAGATAGCCGCCATACAGCAGAAACCAGACGATCACCGGATAGATGACGGCCCAGGCAGCAATATAGCGCCCGCGGAAGGGCAGGCTTTTCAGGAACATCGGCACAATCGACACCAGGCCAATGATCAGCGCCAGGTTGATACGCCAGCGCAACTCATGCGGATAGAGGCCATACATGAACTGACCGAAACGGGCATGGATAAAGACCCAGCAGGCGCCCTCTTTCGTACAATCGGCGCGGGTGGAGCCGATCCAGTTAGCCTGAAAGACCAGCCAGTTCAGCGCAGGCGGGATCACATGCCAGATTATCCAGATGCACAACAGCGTCAGTAACGTGTTAAACCAGCTGGAAAAGAGATTTTTACGCGCCCAAAGCCAGGCGCGACTGACCGGCGTCGTCGGGACGGGGGTCGTTTCATGCGTAGTTACAGACATAGTCATCCCGTTCTCTTAACGCTCAACCAGCGCAATTTTGCGGTTATAGACGTTCATAAGCAGTGATATCAGCAGGCTGATGATCAGGTACACGCCCATCGTAATAGCAATCGTTTCGATGGCCTGGCCGGTCTGGTTCAGGACCGAGCCGGCAAACAGCGACACCATATCGGGATATCCGATAGCCGCGGCCAGTGAGGAGTTCTTCACGATGTTCAGGTACTGACTGGTCAGCGGGGGAATAATCACGCGCATGGCCTGAGGAATGATCACCTGACGCAGCGTCACCGGATTCGGCAGACCCAGCGAACGTGCGGCTTCGTGCTGACCGTGCGGTACCGACTGGATGCCGGAGCGAATCACTTCTGCAATAAACGACGAGGTATAGATCGACAGGGCCAGCGTCAGTGCCGCCAGCTCCGGGATCATTACCGAGCCACCACGGAAATTGAATCCGCGCAGCTGCGGCACATCCCAGTGCGTTGCGGCGCCAAACCCAAGATGCGCCAGAACCGGAAAAAGAATCAGCATCGCAACGGCGGCAGGCCAGGTGCGACGTAACTCGCCGGTTTTCAGCTGATGCTGACGGTTGAAGCGGTAGAGACCATAGCTGATGGCTAGGGCCAGAAGCAGCGCGATAACAAACGGCCAGCTCCCCGGAGCATAGGTCGGCCACGGTACATAGAGCCCGCGATTACTGACATAGGCCAGGTCAAACGCATTCAGCGCCTGTCGTGGGCCAGGCAGATTGCGCAATACCGCAAAGTACCAGAAGAAGATCTGCAGCAGTGGCGGGATATTACGGAAGGTTTCGATATAGATGGTCGAGAGTTTCCGCAGCAGCCAGTTGTCAGAAAGGCGGGATAATCCCACCGCGAATCCGAGAATGGAGGCGAAAACGATACAGAGTGCCGAGACCAGCAGTGTGTTGGTTAAGCCAACCAGAAACACGCGCGCGTAGGTATCGTCCTCGGTGTACTCAATCAGATGCTGAACGATACCGAAACCGGCAGTGCGCTCGAGAAAGCCAAATCCTGATGTAATGCCGCGATTGGCAAGGTTGATAATGGTGTTATGCACCAGATAACCCACCACACCAAGCACTGCGATAACGGCAATGAACTGATAAATCCAGGCGCGAACCGTGGGATTACCAAATGAAAAATCCCTTTTCACGGTTGGGCGTTGTGACATGTTGAAACCTCAGTAACGAAAGCTGTGGCAGGGCACCGCAGAAGGCGGTGCCCGATTGGCGAGGTCTGTTAACGTACCGGCGGAGCGTACTGAATACCGCCCTGGTTCCACAGCGCGTTCTGACCGCGTGCGATCTTCAGAGCACTGTCTTTACCGACGTTACGATCAAAGCTTTCCTGATAGTTGCCCACCTGCTTGATGATGTTGTAGGCCCACTTATTATCCAGCTTCAGATCTTTACCAAAGTCACCCTCAGCACCCAGCAGATGCGCCATATCTGGCGTGGTCGGCTTGGCTGTCATCTGATCAACATTCTTCGAGTTGATACCCATCTCTTCCGCATTCAGCATAGCGAAGAGCGACCATTTCACGATGGTGAACCAGTCATCATCACCACGACGCACCAGCGGCCCCAGGGGTTCTTTGGAGATTACTTCTGGCAGCACAATAAATTCGTCCGGTTTGCCCAGCTTAATACGCAGTGCGTAAAGCTGAGACTGGTCAGAAGCCAGGGTATCACAGCGGCCGCTGTCCAGCGCTTTGGCTGATTCATCTGAACGGTCGAAGGTGACCGGCGTGTACTGCATTTTGTTGGCTTTAAAGAAGTCCGCGACGTTCAGCTCGGTATCGGTGCCTGCCTGAATACAGACGGTCGCGCCATCCAGCTCTTTCGCACTTTTCAGGCCCGCTTTCTGGTGAGTCAGGAAGCCGATGCCGTCGTAGTAGTTCACGCCCGCAAACAGGAAGCCCATGCCGCCATCACGTGAGGAGGTCCAGGTGGTATTACGAGAAAGCACATCCACTTCGCCTGACTGCAGCGCGGTAAAACGCTCTTTCGCGGTCAGTGGGGTGTATTTCACTTTGGTTGCATCGCCAAACACAGCAGCAGCCGTTGCCCGACACACATCCACATCGATACCGGTGAACTTGCCGCTGGCATCCGCATAGGAGAAGCCCGGCAAGCCGTCACTGATCCCACATTGAACAAAACCTTTTTTCTTAATTGCATCCAGTGTGGCGCCGGCGTGTGCTTGCTGAGTAACGGCAACCAGCGAGGCGGCAGCGATCAGCGTAGAGAGCATCATCTTTTTCATAAAGCATCCTGTGTGGCGGGATCGTATTGTTATGTTTGCGCACTTTAGTGTGCGTTTTCCTGTCTGTGGCGGTCAGCCATTCACGACCCTGCAAAGCTGATGCCAGGTTTGCAGGAGCCTGAATTTGTATGAAAGAACGGTTAATAATCGGAAGCACTTAGAAAGTTCCGCTAATATGGCGCACCAAAAGGAAGCAAAGCGAGTCGACCCGATCACATTTAGTGCAAATAGTTTCACTATATGGAAGCAATGTGAGCCTTCGCGCAGGCAGGCATGTATGAAGGAGACACGTTACTTTTTTAATGCGCGGAAAGTCACACACCCGGAGCGGAAGGGCGCTGTCAGGGGGAAGAGCATTCAGGTCAGCCTGTAATCCAAGCTGAGAGGAGGAATAAGAGAGGGCGAAATATCACGTCTGCGATTGCAACTATAGTTACCATATGAGAGGCAACTGTTTCATCCCTGAGGTCACCGCTTTGTGCCATACCGCACAAATAAAAACGCCAGCCCGAAGGCTGGCGTGATTAACAGACAGAACTCAGAATCAGTTCATGCCGTATTTTTTCAATTTCTTACGCAGCGTACCGCGGTTGATACCCATCATCAGGGCAGCGCGGGTCTGGTTGCCACGGGTATACTGCATCACCATGTCCAACAGAGGCTGCTCGACTTCAGCCAAAACCAGCTCATACAGGTCGCTCACATCCTGACCATTCAGTTGAGCAAAATAGTTCTTCAGTGCCTGTTTAACCGAATCACGCAAAGGTTTTTGAGTTACCTGATCCTGTGAGTTAACGGTAGAAACGGTCAGTACGTCAGAATTTACGCGTTGTTCGAACATAGTTCTTTCAGCTCTTTATTTCGTTACGCAAGATTTTCGAAGTATGCCTCCAACGCCTCCAGCTGTTCGCTGGCATCCTCAATGGCGTTGAATGTGCGCCGAAACTGGTCATTCGGGGCGTGCTCCTGCAGATACCAGGAGACGTGCTTTCGCGCTATACGGTATCCCTTGCCTGAACCGTAAAAGTCGTGCAGCTCACGTATATGCGAAACAAGCAAGCGCTTGACCTCTGCCAGTGGCAGCGGAGCAAGCAGCTCCCCAGTGTCCAGATAATGCTGGATTTCCCGGAAGATCCACGGTCTTCCCTGAGCAGCGCGTCCTATCATCAGAGCATCGGCCCCTGTATAGTCGAGCACCGCTCTGGCTTTATGCGGGTCAGTTATGTCTCCATTCGCGATAATCGGAATGGAAACACTCTGCTTAACTGTCCGAATGCTGTCATATTCAGCTTCTCCGTTGAACAGGCAGGCACGAGTGCGGCCATGTATCGTCAGAGCCTGTATACCGCAGCGTTCAGCCAATTGGGCAATCGCGACACAGTTCCTGTTTTCAGGATCCCAGCCAGTACGAATTTTCAGCGTAACCGGCACGTTCACTGCATTAACCACTGCGGAGAGAATGGACTCCACCACGGCGGGATATTGCAGTAAGGCTGACCCCGCCATTTTGCGGTTAACCTTCTTGGCAGGGCATCCCATATTAATATCGATAACCTGTGCACCAGCCTCGACATTAATGCGTGCAGCTTGCGCCATTTCGCTGGGATCGCAACCGGCAATCTGCACGGCGCGAATGCCTGGCTCATCACTGTGAACCATGCGCAAACGAGATTTGTCACTGGCCCAGACTTCGGGGTTCGAAGACAACATCTCAGAAACTGCCATACCTGCGCCCATTTCGTGACACAGCGTCCTGAATGGCCTGTCGGTAATACCGGCCATAGGCGCCGCAATCAGTCGATTTCTCAGCTGGAGGTTTCCAATACGCATGAAGTCAGAATGGCCATACTGTGTCTGCAAGGCGGCGTATATTACGCATTTTTGCAGGAAGATGAAAGGCCAAACTTTGAACAATCAGCAAGAAAGATCAATGAAATCCGGGTGATGATCGGGTGTGTTTTTAATTACACTTTAATATCAATGGTTTACTGATTTATGCTGAAATTGTGAACAAAAGTTTTTCCAGAAAAGTACGGCAATTCGCCAGATAAAAAACGTCACATGCCGTGATTAACGGTACAACTCTCCATGCCAGCCTGGAAAAGCCCGCAACTTACGCTGCGGGCTGGCTGATTGTGCTGTTTAGCCGCGTTTTGCCGGTTACCGGCATCGCCGTGAGCTACGGCGGAGGCGGACTTCAGGATTTGATGCCGGTAATCCGGCACCACTCCTCTTTCACCGCAACCGGGTCAAGCGTGAACTGACTTTCATAGGCTTCGCAGACACCTTCCGCCTGACTCTCCAGCACGCCTGACAGGCCGAGGTGACCGCCAGACTTAGGCAGCACGCTGATCAGCGGTGCCAGCTCACGCAGCGGACCGGCCAGGATGTTGGCGACCACCACATCCGCCTGCAGGTTTTCAGGCTGCTGGTGGGGGAGATAGAGTGACAGACGATCGGACACGCCGTTGCGCTCAGCGTTATCGCGGCTGGCCTGAATCGCCTGCGGATCGATATCAATACCGATTGCCTGAGCCGCGCCAAGCTTAAGCGACGCGATCGCCAGGATCCCCGAACCACAGCCAAAATCGATCACCGTTTTGCCCGTCAGATCCAGCCCGTCAAGCCAGGTAAGGCAGAGGGAGGTTGTCGGATGCGTGCCGGTGCCAAACGCCAGGCCTGGATCGAGCATGACGTTGACCGCGTCCGGATCCGGCACATCGCGCCAGCTCGGACAGATCCAGAGGCGCTCACCGAAGCGCATCGGATGGAAGTTTTCCATCCACTCGCGCTCCCAGTCTTTGTCTTCGATCTGCTCGATCCGGTGACGAAAATCGGCGCCTAACAGCGGATGCTGCGCCAGCTCGGCGGTAATCAGGCTCATATCGGTTTCAGCATCGAACAGGCCGATAACATCGGTGTCGCCCCACAGGCGGGTCTCACCCGGCAGCGGCTCATAAACCGGGGTATCGTGCGTATCCTGGAAGGTCACTGAGACCGCACCGATATCCATCAGGGCATCGCTCAGCGTTTCCGCGTGTTCACCTGAGCTGTTAATTTTGATTTGAATCCACGGCATAACGTTTCTCTTTCCGTCAATGTTGCGGCGCGTCGACCGGTTGCGGCGCGCGTCCAAACAGGTTGCCCACTAAAAATGCCAGCAGGCTCAGAAGCAGGGAGGGCACGATGGGGTGAAAGCCCAGAATCTGCAGTTTCAGGCTGGCCAGAAACGCATAGCAGCCACCACCCACCACCATGCCGGTGATGGCACCTGCGGCATTGGCGCGTTCCCAGTAGAGACCGAGAACCAGCGGCCAGAGGAAGACCGCTTCAAGCCCACCAAAGGCCAGCAGGTTAAGCCAGATAATCATATCGGGGGGATTCCATGCCGCGATCAGCAGCAGGAGACCCAGGGCGAAAGTAATGGTGCCAGATAACAGTCGCAGCCGCGCCTCATTTTCCATCTGGTGCGGGGCGACCCGCAGATAGAGGTCTTTGATCAGCGTCGCCGACGCCTGAAGCAGCTGGGCATTAATCGTCGACATAATGGCAGCCATGGGCGCGGCTAGAAACAGTCCGGCCGCTAACGGCGGCAGCACGGTAATCATCAGGGTCGGAATGACGCTGTCCGGCACGGTCAGATTTGGCAGTACCGCCCGGCCAAGCGCACCGGCCAGATGCATGCCCAGCATCAGCACCACCACCACAATGGTGCCCAGAATGATCGCCCAATGGACAGCCTTACTGTCCCTGTAGGAGATACAGCGCACCGCCGTATGCGGCAACCCGATAACGCCAAAGCAGACCAGCACAATAAATGAGCTGAGGAAGGTTGGGGTGATAACCTCTCCCGGCCCCTGCGGTGAGAGCAGTGCGGGGTCGATGTCATGCAGTTTCTGAACCGCCGTGCTCAGGCCGCCCGCCTGATGAATCACCGCAAACAGCAGCAGGAAGGTGCCAATCAGCATCACAACGCCCTGCATAGCGTCATTAAGTACGCTAGCGCGAAAGCCGCCAAACGCGGTGTAGAGGGCGATCGTGCCGCCAAAAATCAGCAGGCCGGTGTCATAGGGGATACCGGCAGCGGTTTCGAGCAGCCGCGCACCGCCAATAAACTGTACCGTCATGGCACCGATAAACGCGATCAGCAGGCTCAGACTCGCCAGCCAGATCAGCAGCGGGCTCCGATAGCGCGCATAGAGCATGTCATTCAGCGTGACCGCATTATGCTGACGCGCCAGGATGGCGAACTTTTTCCCCAGCACCCCCAGCGAAAGCCAGACAGCGGGCACCTGCACCATCGCCAGCAGCACCCAGCCCAGCCCATATTTATAGGCGGCACCGGGCCCGCCTATAAATGAGCTGGCGCTGATATAGGTCGTGGTGATGGTCATTGCCAGCACAAAACCGCCCATGGAGCGGCTGCCGAGGAAATATTCCGTCAGGAAACTGCCTTCACGCCGTTTGCGAACGGCAAATACCGACAGTGCGGCGATCAGCACCAGATAAATCAGCAGCGGCAGGATAATTTCACTGTTCATTTTTCTCCTCCAGCGGCATGTCGCGAAAAATCACCCGCACCATCAGCCAGCACAAAAAAATGAAGAACAGGGGGGCAAACAGGCAGGAGAGTTCAAACCAGCGCGGCAGACCGGTGATGCCGGTGTCATTGCCACCCAGCCAGGCGGAAAGCCCCCAGACAGCGAGCCAGAGCAGGGTGAGATAGAGCGACCAGCGCGCCTCTTTATGTGCCTGTATAAAACGAGCATCCATGATTCAACCTTAACGCCCAGCGGCAAAAGAAAAAGGCCGGATTAACCGGCCTCTGACTGACTCAGCGTTGCAATTACTTCTCGTGCAAGCCGAGTTTTTTCTCCAGATAGTGGATGTTGGTTCCACCGTGCTGGAAATTCTCGTCGGACATGATTTTCATCTGCAGGTCGACGTTGGTCTTGATACCGTCGATGATCAGTTCCGCCAGGGCATTTTTCATGCGGGCAATCGCCACGTCACGCGTTTCGCCATAGGTGATCAGCTTGCCAATCATGGAGTCATAATAAGGCGGCACGGTGTAACCGGAGTAAATGTGCGACTCCCAGCGCACGCCAAAACCGCCTGGCGCGTGGAAGCGGGTGATTTTACCCGGGCTTGGCAGGAAGGTTACCGGATCTTCGGCGTTGATACGGCACTCGACCGCATGTCCGCGAATGATCACATCATCCTGTTTGATCGACAGTGGCTGACCAGCCGCAATGCGCAGCTGCTCTTTGATCAGATCGACACCGGTGATCATCTCGGTCACCGGATGTTCTACCTGAATACGGGTGTTCATCTCAATGAAGTAGAACTCACCGTTTTCATACAGGAACTCGAAGGTACCTGCGCCGCGATAGCCAATTTCGATACAGGCTTTAGCACAGCGGTTGCCGATAAAGCTGCGCAGTTCCGGCGTAATGCCTGGCGCTGGCGCCTCTTCGACCACTTTCTGGTGACGACGCTGCATAGAGCAGTCACGTTCGCCCAGATAGATGGCGTTGCCCTGACCATCGGCCAGTACCTGAATCTCGATGTGGCGAGGATTCTCCAGATACTTCTCCATGTAAACCATGTCGTTGTTGAAAGCCGCTTTGGCTTCCGCTTTCGTCATGTTGATGGATTGCTCCAGATCTTTGTCGCTGCGCACAACGCGCATACCACGACCGCCGCCGCCGCCGGACGCTTTGATGATGACCGGATAACCGATGCGCTGAGCAAAGGCACGGTTTTTTTCCATATCATCAGTCAGGGAACCGTCAGAGCCTGGGACGGTAGGGACGCCCGCTTTCTTCATCGCGTTGATCGCAGAAACCTTGTCACCCATCAGGCGAATGGTGTCCGCTTTCGGACCGATAAATATAAAGCCAGAACGTTCAACCTGCTCGGCAAAATCGGCATTCTCAGAAAGGAAGCCGTAGCCTGGGTGAATCGCCACTGCGCCGGTGATCTCTGCAGCAGAGATCAGCGCCGGGATGTTGAGGTAACTTTTGACTGACTGCGCCGGGCCGATGCAGACGGTTTCGTCTGCCAGCAGCACGTGCTTCAGGTCACGGTCCGCGCTTGAGTGAACCGCAACAGTCTTGATGCCCAGTTCTTTACAGGCACGAAGAATGCGCAGCGCGATCTCACCGCGGTTAGCAATAACAATTTTATCCAGCATGATCTGCCCCGTTACTCGATGATAACCAGTGGCTCGTCAAATTCGACCGGCTGACCGCTTTCAACCAGAATGGCTTTCACCACGCCGGATTTGTCAGCTTCGATCTGGTTCATCATTTTCATGGCTTCGACGATGCACAGCGTATCGCCCGCGTTCACTTTCTGACCGACTTCCACAAAGGCTTTCGCATCCGGGCTCGGCGTGCGGTAGAAGGTGCCTACCATCGGTGAACGCACGATGTGACCGCTGATCTCAGCCGGTGCGGCTTCGGCAACGGCTGCAACAGGGGCCACAGCGGTGGCCAGCGCAGGCTGTTGTACCGGTGCAGCGTAAGCCTGCTGCATAACCGGGTAACCTGCGTTTGCAGGTGCGCGGCTGATGCGAACGGACTCTTCACCTTCAGAGATTTCCAGCTCAGAAATGCCAGACTCTTCAACCAGTTCGATCAGTTTTTTAATTTTACGAATATCCATGAGTGGGGTTCCGTACTCAGTTTGATTAATTAGTTTGAGACAGGCGTTTTACTGCCGTTTGTAAAGCCCATGTGTAGCCGTCAGCGCCAAGCCCGCAAATCACGCCAGCAGAGACATCAGAAAGATAGGAGTGATGACGGAAGGGCTCGCGTGCATGCACATTGGAGAGATGAACCTCGATAAACGGTATTTCTACCGCTAACAGGGCATCACGCAGTGCGACACTGGTATGGGTAAACGCGGCAGGATTAATGATGATGTAATCCACATTGCCTTTGGCCTCATGAATGCGATCAATAAGCTGAAATTCAGCGTTGGTTTGCAGGTGGCTCAACTCCACATTCAGCTGGTCTGCCTGATGCGTCAAATCGTCAACGATCTGACGCAGCGTGGTATGACCATACTTCTCAGGTTCACGCGTTCCCAACAGGTTCAGGTTGGGTCCGTTTAAAAGCAGAATATGTAATTTATGCGCCATCTTGCTGCCATCTCCCGCAATCATTGAGGCATCGCGTAAAATACCTTGCGAATCTCCATTTGTCACCTTTCACGGTGAAAAAGAAGACCCGACGAGCAATAAAGCCGGGCATTATATCCGTTTCGTGTCATTTCGCAGCAAAATACTGGTCTTATCTGCGAAGATGATCGGATGTGGCCTGCGGGCCACATCTTTTATCAGAAAACAGCAGCGGAAAACAACGGGTGAAAGCCTAGCGGGGCCACCATTTGAGAAACTTTTTGTAACGCCAGGCTAACAGTATCGCAGCAAGCAGGGCGTAGATAAGTGGCTGGGGTGACAGGATTTTTACCGACCAGATATAGTGAACCGGCACCAGGATCGCGACCAGATAGACCGCGTTATGCAGGGTTTGCCAGCGTTTTCCCAGCCTGCGCTGCGCGCGCTGAAACGAGGTCACCGCCAGGGCCAGCAGGATAAACCAGCTGATGATGCCCAGTGTGAGATAAGGACGGGAGATCAGCTCGCTGCCCAGCAGACGCAGATTGTCCGCACCCAGCTCCAGCAGGTAATAGCTCAGCAGATGAAGAGAGGCCCAGACAAATGTCCAGACGCCCAGCAGGCGGCGGGTGCGGATTAGCAGCGGCTGTCTGCCGTAACGCGCCAGCGGTGAGACCAGCAGCGTTCCCAGCAGCAGTTTCAGCGCCATTCGTCCGGTAAAATGCTGAATATCTTTCGCCGGATCGGCACTCAGCCCGCCCTGCATCGCGGCAAAAATCAGATAAACCAGCGGCAGCAGGGCCGCCAGATGCAGGATCACCTTTAAACCGGTTATCTGTTTTAACGACAGGCGCACCACCTAGTAGTTCTCCCGTAAATCGAGACCGCGATAGAGCGAGGCGACCTGCTCGCCATAGCCATTAAACAGCAGGGTCGGCTGACGCTCGACCTTCAGGCTGCCGCCAGGGCCGATAAAACGCTCGGTGGCCTGCGACCAGCGCGGATGATTAACGTGAGGATTCACGTTGGCGTAAAAACCATACTCATCAGCGGCAATCTGGTTCCAGGTCGTCGGCGGCTGATTGCTGGTCAGCGTGATTTTTACGATCGATTTGATCCCTTTGAAGCCATATTTCCACGGCACCGTCAGGCGAATCGGTGCGCCATTCTGCGGGGGCAGCGCTTTGCCATAGACGCCGGTCGTCAGTATCGTCAGTGGATGCATCGCCTCATCCAGACGCAAACCTTCGACATAGGGATAGTTGAGACCACCGCCAATAAAGCGATCTTTCTGGCCCGGCATCTGCTCAGGATCGTAAAGCGTCTGAAAGGCGACGAAACGCGCTTTGCTGGTGGGTTCGGCCAGCGAAATCAGCTTGTTCAGTTCGAAGCCAATCCAGGGCACCACCATCGACCAGGCCTCCACGCAGCGCATGCGATAGATCCGCTGCTCCATGGCGAACCGTTTAAAGATGTCATCCATATCCAGGGTCACGGGCTTCGCCACTTCCCCATCGATGGTCAGCTTCCAGGGCTCGGTTTTCAGCGTGCCGGCATTGGCGGCCGGATCGGCCTTATCCAGGCCAAACTCATAGAAGTTGTTATAGCCGGAGACCTTATCCGCCGGGGTCAGGGTCAGATCGGCCTGATACTGCGCCGGTTTAGTAAAGTCCAGCGGGCGGCCTGCCGGCGCTGGCGGGCGATCGTTTCCCTTGAACCAGCTGAGAATGTCGGCGTTTGCCACGCCAGGCACGCCGATGGCCGCGGCGCTCAGCCCCAGCGTTTTCAGCACCTGGCGGCGCTTCATATTAAAGATGCTTTCCGGCGTAACGTCGGCTTCAGTCAGGCAGGGTGTACGTTTCATGGGCCTTCTCCAGACAGATTCTTATCGACCAGCATGATGACTATCGCTGATGTCGGCCACTTTCGCTGCGAAAATGTGAAATTTCCTGGCGGGGCGGGGCGGGGCGATGAGAATGCACTGAAAAGTGCCGGTATTCACGTCAGCGAGACAATCCCGACGATATACTTCGGCTTCTGGCGTCCGGGCACTGCCGTCAGCGGTAAATTATGCTATTTTGCTCGCGTTTTCGTCAGGCTGACGGTACAAGGTTGGGTGATCCGGTTATCACCGCAGTAATACAGGCACAGGGATGCGATTAACCACAAAATTATCTGCGTTTATTACCTTTCTTAGCCTGCTGGCCATGTCACTGATGCTGGCTGGCTGCGCATTCAGTTTTTTCTGGTTCAGTCATCAGCGCGTGGAACATCGGGCACAGATCCTGGCGGTCCAGGTGGATCAGGCGATGCTCACCCAGACCCCGGATCAGCTGCATACCTGGCTCACGTCGATCATGCCAATCATGAATGCGGAGCAGATTTTACTGCACAACGGCAGACAGACGCTCCTGACGCTCTCCCGTCATGAAAACCCGATGCTGGAAGATGAACCCAACCGCTTTATCCAGTTCGAGGTGCCGCTGATGCATCAGACCGGCTTACAGCTGCGGGTTGTCACTCTCGATCCTGCCAAAACCTGGCTACGCTCCATCACCGGCACCTCGACGCTGGGCATTCTGTTTACCATCATACTGGTTATGAGTCTGATGCTGCTGATGATGCATCGCTGGCTCAGCCGTCAGTGGCGTGGCATGGAGCATCTCGAAGTGCGGGCCGAGGCGATTATCAACGGCGAACGCGGCGTCATGCCGAAGCGCGGCGTGGATGAGTGGCCGCCCAAGGCGAGCCGCGCGCTGGATCTGTTGCTGGTGGATGTGCAGGAAGCCGCCGAACAGCGTGTGCGTATCGACACGCTTATCCGCACCTTTGCCGCCCAGGATGGCCGGACCGGCCTCAACAACCGACTCTTTTTCGACAATCAGCTGGCGACGCTGCTGGAAGATCAGGAAGATGTGGGCACCCACGGCGTGGTGATGATGGTGCGGCTGCCCGATCTGGATACCCTGCAGGAGACGCTGGAGCCCGCGCTGGTCGACGAGTACCTCTTTAACTTCGTCAACATGCTCTCTACCTTTGTGCTGCGCTACCCAGGGGCGCTGCTGGCGCGCTATTTCCGCAGTGATTTTGCCGTGCTGCTGCCGCATCGCAGCCTTAAAGAGGCGAACAGCATTGCCGACCAGCTGATCAATGCGGTGGATTCACTGCCGCCGATGCGTCAGGTGAACCGTGATGATTTGATTCACATCGGCATCAGCGCGTGGCACAGCGGGCAGACCGTGCCGCAGGTGATGGAGAATGCCGAAATGGCCACCCGCCGCGCGGCTTTACTGGGCGGCAACAACTGGACCAACGGTGCAGGCAATCCGCAGGACGCCGGGCGGGGGAGTGTACGCTGGCGTACCCTGCTGGAGAATACGCTCAGCCGGGGTGGTCCGCGGCTCTATCACAAACCTGCCGTCAATATTGAAGGCAAGGTGCAGCACCGGGTGATGCTGACCCGCATCTTCGACGGCGACAAAGAGGTGCTGGCCGCCGAATATATGCCGCTGGTGCAGCAGCTGGGTATGGCGGATGCCTGGGATCGCCAGCTGATGACCCGCATTGCGGCCCTGTCTGAACTCTGGCCGGAAGAGACCCTGGTCATCCCGCTGACGATGTCCTCACTCCTGCAACGACCCTTTGTGCTTTGGCTGCAGAACATGCTGCTGCAGTGCCCGAAAGGACAAAGAAAACGATTTTTATTTGAACTTGCCGAGGCAGATGTCTGTCAACACATCAACCGCTTAACACCAGTATTCCGTGCGCTTAAGGCGTTTGGTTGTCGGGTGGCGGTGAATCAGGCCGGTTTAACCGTGGTGAGCAGCGCCTATATCAGGCAGCTGCCGCTGGAGCTGATCAAGCTCGATGCCGGCCTGGTGCGCAACATTGAGCGGCGCACTGAAAATCAGCTGTTTGTGCAGAGTCTGCTGGAAGTCTGTAAATCCACCGGCATTCAGGTGTTTGCCACCGGTGTTCGCACCCGATCGGAGTGGCAAACATTAGTGTCGCTGGGTATAGCAGGCGGGCAGGGTGACTTTTTTGCCCCTTCACTTCCGGTTAACAGTAACGTGAAGAAGTATTCCCAACGTTACCGTATTTGATGAATTGCCGTCCTGATGACGGCAATTAGCGCTTTTTTGTCATGTTAAGTCTCGTCTGAGCCCACAACCCGACTGCCGGAAATGTTAAATTTTATGTCGGGAATGGAAAGGCGAAAGGCGGAGAAAAGCAGGAGTGATGGCGTCTGGTCGCCATTCTGCCGATTTCTGTTACGGGTTCAGATGACTTAAACGCAATCAGGCCTCTTTTTTCACCGAAGCAGAACGTTTTTGCGCCTTGTGGCAGCTTCGTGTGGTTGGTAAAGTAAGCGGATTTTATTTTCCGCCCCCAGCTTGCAGGATTATCCCTTAGTATGTTTAAAAAATTTCGTGGCATGTTTTCCAATGACTTGTCCATTGACCTGGGTACCGCGAATACCCTGATTTACGTAAAAGGACAGGGCATCGTGCTGAACGAGCCTTCCGTGGTCGCTATTCGCCAGGATCGTGCCGGTTCGCCGAAAAGTGTCGCGGCCGTAGGTCATGACGCCAAACAGATGCTCGGCCGTACGCCAGGCAATATCGCCGCTATTCGTCCGATGAAAGATGGCGTTATCGCTGACTTTTTCGTTACCGAAAAGATGCTGCAGCACTTCATCAAGCAGGTTCACAGCAACAGCTTTATGCGTCCCAGCCCACGCGTGCTGGTCTGCGTTCCCGTCGGTGCCACCCAGGTAGAACGTCGTGCGATTCGTGAATCCGCTCAGGGCGCAGGCGCGCGTGAAGTCTTCCTGATTGAAGAGCCTATGGCTGCCGCAATCGGTGCAGGCCTGCCTGTTTCCGAAGCGACCGGTTCAATGGTAGTCGATATTGGTGGCGGTACCACGGAAGTGGCGGTGATCTCACTGAACGGCGTGGTTTACTCCTCCTCTGTCCGTATTGGTGGCGATCGCTTCGATGAAGCTATTATTAATTATGTGCGTCGTAACTACGGTTCACTGATTGGTGAAGCGACGGCAGAACGTATTAAGCATGAGATCGGTTCAGCTTATCCGGGCGATGAAGTCCGCGAAATTGAAGTGCGTGGCCGTAACCTGGCAGAAGGTGTACCGCGTGGCTTCACGCTGAACTCCAACGAAATTCTTGAAGCGCTGCAGGAGCCGTTAACCGGTATCGTTAGCGCGGTGATGGTTGCCCTTGAGCAGTGTCCGCCTGAGCTGGCCTCGGATATCTCCGAGCGCGGCATGGTGCTGACCGGTGGTGGTGCGTTACTGCGCAACCTGGATCGCCTGCTGATGGAAGAGACGGGCATTCCGGTTGTGGTTGCTGAAGATCCACTGACCTGTGTGGCACGCGGTGGCGGCAAGGCGCTGGAAATGATCGACATGCACGGCGGCGATTTGTTCAGCGAAGAATAATTGCCTCAACCGGTTAAGAACGCAACGATCATGCAGGGGAGTAGCATGTGAACCGGCGAAATCTGGCCGGTACAGTGCGTTCAGCCCAGGGAAGCGCGGTGGTCAGCCGTCGCTTCCTTACCCGTTGTCGAGGATCACGCAGATTATATGAAGCCGATTTTTAGCAGGGGACCTTCCCTGCAGTTGCGTCTTTTCCTGGCGGTTGTCGTGGCGATTGCCATCATTATTGCCGACAGTCGTGTGGGGTCTTTCACCCAAATACGCAACTATCTGGATACGTCGGTCAGTCCGTTTTACTTCCTGGCGAATGGGCCACGTCAGCTGCTGGACGGCGTCTCAGAGTCGCTGGCATCCCGTCAGCAACTGGAGCAGGAAAACAAAGCGTTACGTCGTGAGCTCTTCCTGAAAAACAGTAACCTGCTAATGCTGGGGCAATATAAGCAGGAAAACGCACGCCTGCGTGAACTGCTGGGTTCACCGCTGCGTCAGGATGAGCAAAAGATGGTGACGCAGGTGATCTCTACCGGCACCGACCCTTACACCGACCAGGTGGTGATCGACAAAGGCAGCGTAAACGGTGTCTACGAAGGTCAGCCGGTCATCAGTGATAAGGGCGTGGTGGGGCAGGTCATCGCCGTCGGGCAGTTGACCAGCCGCGTTCTGCTGATCTGTGATGCGTCCCATGCGCTGCCGATTCAGGTGCTGCGAAATGATATCCGTGTGATTGCCGCCGGTAACGGCTGCACTGAAGATCTTCAGCTTGAGCATCTGCCGGGCAACACAGACATTCGCGTCGGTGATGTGCTGGTCACCTCCGGCATCGGGGGACGTTTCCCTGAAGGTTATCCGGTGGGTGTGGTCTCCTCTGTTAAAGTGGATACCCAGCGCGCTTACACGGTGATTCAGGCGCATCCGACAGCCGGTCTGCAGCGTCTGCGCTACCTGCTGTTGCTGTGGGGAGCGGATCGCAATGGCGATATGCCGTTACCGCAGGATGAAGTGCATCGCGTCGCGAACGAGCGTCTGATGCAGATGATGCCGCAGGTGTTACCGCCTGCCGGGGAGATGGGACCGCCTGCGCCTTCTGCACAGATGGGCCCGCCGGCCCCTTCCGGTAGCAGCAGCGGACAGAGCAGCAGCACCACGCGTTCACGCGGGGGCCAGCCTTGAGTCGATATCGTAGCCAGGGACGTTGGGTCATCTGGCTCTCTTTTTTGGTTGCGCTGATCCTGCAGATCATGCCGTGGCCGGATGAGATCTACATGTTCCGCCCCTCATGGCTGCTGCTGATTCTGATCTACTGGGTGCTGGCA
Organism: Pantoea sp. M_10; assembly: GCF_008631515.1. Taxonomy (NCBI): domain Bacteria; kingdom Pseudomonadati; phylum Pseudomonadota; class Gammaproteobacteria; order Enterobacterales; family Erwiniaceae; genus Pantoea; species Pantoea sp. M_10. The sequence continues at coordinate 18,689 of NZ_VWUL01000009.1, forward strand.
CTGCCGCACCGGGTCAATGTCGGCACCGGATTCATGCTCGGTGCCATCATGGATCTGATCGCCGGGTCCACACTCGGCGTGCGTGCCCTGGCGCTCAGCATCATCGCCTACCTTATCGCCTTTAAGTTCCAGTTATTCCGCAACTTAGCGTTGTGGCAGCAAGCGTTAATGGTTATGGTGCTGTCACTGGCGATGGATGTCATCGTCTTCTGGGCTGAATTCCTGGTAATCAACGTTTCATTCCGACCTGAAATTTTCTGGAGCAGTGTTGTCGACGGTATTCTCTGGCCCTGGCTATTCTTGTTAATGAGAAAAATTCGTCGTCAGTTTGCTGTTCAATAAGGAAATTTATGGTAACCCTTTATCTTGCTTCCGGTTCACCGCGTCGGCGTGAGCTGTTAACTCAGCTTGGGCTGACCTTCGAGCGCCTTGTGACGGACGTTGAAGAGCAGCGTCAGCCGGATGAAGCGGCAGAGGCCTATGTGCGCCGTCTGGCCAATGACAAAGCACAGACTGGCGTCAGACTGGCCGCGCAGGATCTGCCGGTGCTGGGCGCCGATACCATCGTGGTGCTGAATGGCAGCGTGCTGGAGAAGCCGCGCGATGCTGAGGATGCCCGCGAGATGCTGCGCAAACTTTCCGGACAGTCGCACCAGGTGATGACGGCGGTGGCGCTGGCCGATCGTCAGCAGGCGCTGGATTGCGTGGTGACGACGGATGTGACCTTCCGCACCCTGACCGCCACCGACATCGACGACTATATTGCGACCGGCGAACCGATGGATAAAGCGGGAGCCTACGGAATCCAGGGCAGGGGCGGAAATTTTGTCCGCAAAATTAATGGAAGCTACCACGCGGTGGTCGGATTACCTTTGGTTGAGACAGCGGAGTTACTCAGCCATTTCCAGTCACTGCGTGCCGTAAGGGGTCACCATGACGGCTGAATTACTGGTTAACGTCACGCCTTCTGAAACGCGGGTTGCCTATATCGACGGCGGCATCCTTCAGGAGATTCACATTGAACGTGAGGCGCGGCGCGGCATTGTGGGCAATATTTACAAGGGACGGGTAAGCCGTGTACTGCCCGGCATGCAGGCCGCCTTTGTCGATATCGGCCTGGAAAAAGCCGCCTTTCTGCACGCCTCAGACATCATGCCGCACACCGAGTGTGTCGCGGGTGACGAAAAGAAAAATTTTGTTGTTCGCGACATCGCCGAGCTGGTGCGCCAGGGGCAGGATCTGGTGGTGCAGGTGGTCAAAGATCCGCTGGGTACCAAAGGGGCCCGGCTGACCACCGACATCACGCTGCCGTCGCGTTATCTGGTCTTTATGCCGGGGGCATCGCATGTGGGTGTCTCTCAGCGCATTGAGAGTGAAAAAGAGCGCGAGCGGCTCAAAGCGGTGGTGGCAGACTACTGTGACGACCTGGGCGGCTTTATCATCCGTACCGCCGCAGAGGGGATCGGAGAAGAGGAGCTGGCGCAGGACGCCGCGTTTCTCAAGCGTCTCTGGACTAAAGTCAGCGAACGTAAAAAGCGTAACCAGACCCGCTGCCTGCTCTACGGTGAGCTGGCGCTGGCGCAGCGTATTCTGCGTGATTTTGCCGGGGCCGCCCTGGATCGCATCCGGGTCGACTCCCGTCTGACCTGTGAAATGCTGGTGGAGTTTACTGCGGAATATATTCCGGAGATGGCGGGTAAGCTGGAGCTCTACAATGGCAAACAGCCTATCTTTGACCTGTTTGATGTCGAAAATGAAATTCAGCGCTCGCTGGATCGTAAGGTTGAACTGAAGTCGGGTGGCTATCTGATCATCGATCAGACCGAAGCGATGACCACCATCGACATCAACACCGGTGCCTTCGTCGGCCACCGCAATCTGGATGAGACGATCTTTAACACCAATGTGGAAGCGACGCAGGCGATTGCCCGCCAGCTGCGACTGCGTAATCTGGGTGGCATCATCATCATCGACTTCATTGATATGAATAATGAAGATCATCGGCGCCGGGTGCTGCATTCGCTGGAGAGCGCACTCAGCAAGGATCGGGTGAAAACCGGGATTAATGGTTTCTCGGCGCTGGGGCTGGTGGAGATGACGCGCAAGCGAACCCGTGAAAGCATCGAGCATATCCTCTGTCAGGATTGCCCGGTCTGTAAGGGACGCGGCACGCTGAAAACAGTTGAGACAGTCTGCTATGAGATTATGCGTGAGATTGTCCGCGTTCATCACGCCTACGATTCCGATCGCTTCCTGGTCTATGTTTCGCCGACGGTGGGGGAGGCGCTGAAAAGCGATGAGTCTCATGCCCTGGCGGAGGTCGAAATCTTTGTCGGCAAGCAGGTTAAAGTGCATGTCGAAGCGCTCTACACTCAGGAGCAGTTCGACGTTGTCATGATGTAACGCCGGCCCGCGCACTGGTTTCTCCGGCTGCCGGGCTGAAAAAACGCCCTTGTTTGGGATAAAATGCGTGTTTTACCGCTTTTGTCTGAAGACGGTCGGGTACGAGAGCCAACTATCCGTCGTTTGCGGAATACAAGGAGAGGCGTGAGTGAGGCAGTTGCCGAGGATTTTGTTACTGCTGGTCGCGGCAATCATCGTGATTGTCGCGCTGCTGGTCAGCGGATTGCGTCTGGTGATGCCGCATCTCGACAGCTATCGCAGCAACCTTCTGCAATTTATCTCCGATCGCAGCGGCGTTCCGGTCAGCGCCAGTCAGCTGCAGGGCAAATGGGAAAATTTCGGTCCCACCCTGCAGGTTCGCGATCTCAGCGTCGATCTCCACGAGAACGGCAAACTCACCATCTCACGCATCAATCTTGCCCTCGACGTCTGGCAATCCCTGCTGCACTGGCGCTGGCAGTTCCGCGACCTCACTTTCTGGCAGCTGCATCTCGACACGAATCGTCCCTTACTCGACAACGATAAAGAGAAAAACAGCTTCCGTCCGGCGCAAATCAACGAACTTTTCCTGCGGCAGTTTGACCACTTTGACCTGCGCGACAGCACCATCGGTTTCCGCACGCCGTCCGGTCAGCATGCCGAGCTGGCCATTCCGCGCCTGACCTGGCTGAATGAGAAAACCCGCCACCGGGCAGAAGGGGAAGTGAGCCTGTCGAGCTTTACCGGCCAGCACGGTGTGGTTCAGGTGCGGCTCGATCTCAACGACAGCAACGGTTTACTGAATGACGGGCGTATCTGGATGCAGGCCGACGATGTCGATGTGCGTCCGTGGCTGGGTCGCTGGATGCGCGACAATACCCGGCTCGACAGCGCCCGCTTCAGTCTGGCGGCGTGGGTGAACCTGCGCGATGGCGACATCTATGCCGGCGATCTGCTGTTGCGTCAGGGCGGTGCCAGCTGGCAGGGCGAGAGCGGACCACACCGGATTGAGGTTGACGGGCTGACCGCGCATCTGTCGCGCTTCCGGAATGGCTGGGTGGTCAATGTGCCGCAGACCCGCCTCAGCACCGACGGCCAGACCTGGCCCGCCGGTCACTTCTCCCTGCTCTGGCGTCCTGAGGATAAGCAGATGTCGGGCACTGACGGCCAGCCTGAGGTCCGGGTGCGCGCCACACAGCTGGTGCTGCGTCATCTTGCCCCTGTTATTCCCCTTTTCGCACCGCTCTCTCCGGCGCTGTTTGAAAACTGGCAGAAGTTACAGCCACAGGGCACAGTTGAGGGACTGGCGCTGGATATCCCGTTAGAACAGCCAGAAAAGACCCGCCTGCAGGTGAAATGGCACGATTTCAGCTGGCAGCAGTGGAAGCTGCTGCCGGGCATCAGTCGGTTGAGCGGGGAGGCTCGCGGCAGTCTGAGCAATGGTCAGGTCAGTGTGGAGATGGGAACCGCCACCGTCCCCTATGGTGACATGTTCCAGGCACCGCTGGAGATTAAACGGGTCACCGGGGCGCTGCGCTGGCTGCGCGATGAACATGGCCTGACGCTGGCGGGTGAGGATCTGGATCTGCAGGCGCGCTCACTCCGGGCGCGGGGCGACTTCAGTTATCAGCAGAACCGTGGCGCGGAGCCGCGTCTTGATATTCTGGCTGGTATCCGGGTCACTGATGCAGGCGATGCCTGGCGCTATTTCCCGGTGCCGCTGATGGGCAGGGGACTCACGGACTATCTGAGCGGGGCCGTGAAGGGGGGCAAAGTCGACAACGCCACGCTGCTGTTTGCCGGTAACCCAGCGCTGTTCCCGTTTAAACACAACGATGGCATGTTCCAGGTCTGGGTGCCGCTGCGCCAGGCGACCTACGCGTTTCAGCCCAAATGGCCGGCGATCAGCAATCTGGATATCGACCTCAACTTCCTGAATGACGGACTGTGGATGCATGCCCCGGTCGCCCGGCTGGGTGACGTTGAAGCGCGCAACGTCAGCGCGGTCATCCCTGACTATCTGAAAGAGAAGCTGATCATCGATGGGGATATCCATGGCGAAGGCCCGCAGGTCGCGGACTATTTTCAGCAGACTCCGCTGAAGTCGTCGCTGGGTGCCGCCCTGGAGCAGCTGCAAATCACGGGCGGCGTAGGGGGGCATCTGAATCTCGATATTCCGCTGGACGGTAAGCAGGTACACGCGCGCGGCAATGTCGATCTGCATAACAACTCTCTGTTTATCAAACCGTTAAAAACGACTATCGCTAACCTCTCTGGCCGCTTCCGTTACGATAACGGCAATCTGGCCAGTGAAGATTTGCAGGCGAACTGGTTTGGTCAGCCCCTGGGCGTCCGGTTCAGCACCATCGAGAACCCGGATGATTTTGGCGTTAACGTCAAACTGCAGGGCGACTGGCAGCCGGCCAGAATCAGCCCGATTCCGGCCGCCGTCAGTAAGCAACTGGGCGGACATCTGCCCTGGCAGGGGAACGTCGATATCACGCTACCCCATCATGGCGGAGCGCGCTATGAAGTGGCCCTGAACGGCAATGCAAAAGAAGTGAGTAGTCGCTTACCTGCACCGCTTGACAAGAAAGCCGGTGAGACGATGCCGGTTACCATTGAGGCCAGCGGCGACCTGAACCACTTCGATCTCAGCGGCAGCGTCAGCGCAAACCACCGTTTTAACAGCCGCTGGCTGCTGGAACCGACGCTGCGCGTGGATCGCGGCATCTGGCTGAATGATGCACAGAAGAAACCCGGGCTGCCCGACCATGCCGGAATGGTGCTGAATCTGCCTGCGCTGGATGGCGAAGCCTGGGTCGGGATGCTGGCAGCTGGAGACGCAACGGGCGGCAGGTCGTCAGGTGGCGGCAGCGATTTCCAGACCGGCGGCGTGACGCTGCCCGGCAATATCACGCTGCGCAGTCCGGCGGTCACGCTGGCGGGGCAGCAGTGGCATGAGGTTGAGGCGACGCTGGCACAGCGTTCAGCCGGCAGTGGCAATGTCAGCGTCAGGGCGCAGGAGCTGCGTGGTGAGCTGTCAATGGCACCACAATCCCCGTGGCAGGTGAATCTGGATTACCTTTATTACAATCCGCAGTGGAACAGCGAGACGACCAGAGGCAGCAAAGCGAGCACTCAGCAGGCCAGTAATATTAATTTCAGTCAGTGGCCGGCTCTGCAACTGCGCTGTAAAGAGTGCTGGGTTCTGGGGCAGAAATATGGTCAGGTCTCTGCGATGCTGCAACCCAAAGGGGATACGTTAGCGCTTACTAACGGCAAGGTGGATACCGGCAGTTCACAGCTGAAAATCAGCGGGGAGTGGGTAAATCGCCCGAACGACCCGCGCACCTCGCTGAAGGGCACGCTGAAAGGTCCTAATATCAATAATGCGACCAACTGGTTTGGTGTGAATACGCCGCTGCGTGATGCGCCATTCGACATTGCCTATGACCTGCACTGGCGGTCGGCGCCTTGGCAGCCCTCCGCAGAGACGCTGAGTGGCACCCTGAAAACACACTTTGGCAAAGGCCAGATTGCGGATGTGGACACCGGCACGGCTGGCAAGATCCTGCGACTGGTGAGCTTTGATGCACTGCTGCGCAAGCTGCGCTTCGATTTCAGCGACACCTTTACCAACGCGTTCTACTTCGATTCGATTAATGGCACGGCCTGGATCGAGAACGGCGTGATGCGCACCGATAATCTGCTGGTGGATGGGCTGGAAGCTGACATCGCTATGCAGGGCAATCTCGACCTGGTGAAGCGTCAGATCGATATGGAAGCGGTGGTGGCGCCGGAGATCTCCGCCTCGGTGGGTGTCGCAACCGCCTTCGCGATTAACCCGGTGGTGGGCGCGGCGGTTTTCGCCGCCAGTAAGGTGCTGGCTCCCTTGTGGAACAGGATATCGTTGCTGCGTTATCACATCAGCGGGCCGCTGGATAAACCGGAAATCAATGAAGTGCTGCGTAAACCGCGTGAAACAGACAACAAGTGAATTTGACGCCGTACCGGAATTACCGCAGGCTATGATTATCTGAGCACATAATGAGTGAGAAACGATGACTCTGAACCTGGTAAGTGAGCAGTTACTGACTGCTAACGGCATTAATCAGCAGGACCTATTTTCCCTGTTAGGGCAGCTTTCAGAACGTCGTCTGGATTATGCCGATCTCTATTTTCAGTCCAGCTTCCACGAATCCTGGGTGCTGGAAGACAAAATCATTAAAGATGGCTCTTACCATATCGACCAGGGCGTGGGCGTTCGCGCGGTCAGCGGTGAAAAAACCGGCTTCGCCTATGCAGACCAGATTACGCTGAATGCGCTGCGTCTCTCCTCTGACGCCGCTCGCAGCATTGTCCGTGAACAGGGCAACGGCAAGGCACATACGCTTTCAGCCGTCATGAACCGTTCGCTTTACCCGGCGGTCGATCCGCTAAACAGCCTGACGCGCGAAGAGAAAATTGCGCTGCTGCATCGCGTTGACCAGGTGGCCCGTGCGGCGGACCCGCGCGTGCAGGAGGTCAATGCCAGTCTGACCGGCGTTTACGAGCAGGTGCTGGTGGCTGCGACGGATGGCACGCTGGCGGCGGATGTCCGTCCGCTGGTGCGTCTCTCTGTCAGCGTCCAGGTGGAAGATCAGGGTAAACGTGAGCGCGGCGCCAGCGGCGGCGGTGCACGCACCGGTTATGCGTTTTTCCTGGCCGATGAGAATGGCGAAGTGCGTGCGGACGCTTGGGCGCGTGAAGCCGTTCGCATGGCGCTGGTTAATCTCTCTGCCGTGGCGGCCCCGGCGGGCGCATTGCCGGTGGTGCTGGGCGCGGGCTGGCCTGGCGTGCTGCTGCATGAAGCGGTGGGGCACGGTCTGGAAGGCGACTTCAATCGCCGTGGCACCTCCGTGTTCAGCGGTAAAATCGGTCAGCAGGTCGCGTCAGAACTCTGCACCGTGGTGGATGACGGCACCCTTGAAGGGCTGCGGGGTTCACTGGCGGTCGATGACGAAGGCGTGCCGGGTCAGTACAACATGCTGATTGAGAATGGCGTGCTGAAAGGCTATATGCAGGACAAGCTGAATGCGCGACTGATGGGCGTCAGCCCGACCGGTAACGGTCGCCGCGAATCCTATGCGCATCTGCCCATGCCGCGTATGACCAACACCTATATGCTGGCAGGCAAATCAACGCCGCAGGACATCATCGAAAGCGTTGAATATGGCATCTATGCGCCCAACTTTGGTGGCGGCCAGGTGGATATCACCTCCGGCAAGTTTGTCTTCTCCACCTCAGAGGCCTATCTGATTGAGAAGGGCAAGATCACCAAACCGGTTAAAGGTGCAACCCTGATCGGCTCCGGTATTGAAGCGATGCAGCAGATCTCGATGGTCGGGAATGACCTGGCGCTGGATAAAGGCGTGGGCGTCTGCGGCAAAGAGGGGCAGAGCCTGCCGGTCGGTGTCGGTCAGCCAACGCTGAAGCTGGACAAACTCACCATCGGCGGCACCGCCTGATGTGACCCCGACAACCCGCCCGCTGGCGGGTTGTCAGCTTTTGCGGTGCATCTGATACTGTTCCGCTACCTGCTCAAAATAGCCGGTCAGATAGTCGATACAGACCTGTACCTTGAGCGGCAACTTATCCTTCTCGGTATAGAGCGCATAGACCGGTCGCGGATCGGACTGATATTGCGGAAAGAGAATATCGACCTCACCTGCGGTGATCTCATCAATCACCCACATCATCGGCACATAGGCGATGCCGTTACCGGACTTCAGCCAGCGTAACAGCGTCAGCGAATCATTGGTGACAAACCGTCCCTGCGGTGCCAGCCGGGTGACGATGCCTTCTGGCGCAATCAGCTCGAAGTTGTTGTCGGGCCGAACGCTGTATTCCAGCCAGGAAAAGTTATCGATATCCCCCGGTTTCTCCGGCGTGCCATGCTGCGCCAGATAGCTCCTGGCGGCGCACACCACCATCGGCATCGCGCCAAGGCGACGTGAAAACAGGCTGGAATCTTTTAAGGCCCCGACCCGAATCACCAGGTCCAGACCGTCCGCGATCAGGTCCGGAGCGGGGACGCCGGTCACCAGGTTTACGCTCAGCCCCGGATAGTCGCGCAGCATATCGCTGGTCATGCCCGCTAACACGTTCTGTGCCATGGTCGAGGAGCTGCCGATACGCAGCACCCCAATGGGCGTGTTGTTAAACGCATAAAGCTGTTCATGCACCTGCGTCGCTTCCGCCAGCATACGGCGGCAGCCCTGATAGTAGATTTTGCCCGCTTCGGTGAGCCCGATACTGCGGGTACTGCGATTCAGCAGCTTAACCTGTAACGTATCTTCCAGCTTCGCGACGATCTGGCTGATTGAGGAGACACTCAGATGAAGCTGACGCGCCGCCGCGGTAAACGAACCAAGTTCGACCACTTTGGCGAAGACAGACATGCCCTTCAGTCGTTCCATTATTTACTCTGGCTTAAAAGTGATTTAGATCACATTCTGTAGAAAACTTATAGTCAGGCGCGTTATTATAAGCGCGCCGGGGTATCTCCCGGTGACTCTTCATTGCCTGATGCCCTGTGATGATACGCTATTATTAAGCCAGCTGCGGTTTGTATCGCGCTGTCAGCTGGGTTTGCTGTGACAGCTGAAAAGGCAAAGGAGACTCCCGGCAAGGTTGAACTAAGGATTTCTGATGAGTGTGCTTCCGGTATTTGTCATGTTTGGGCTCTCGTTTCCGCCCGTATTCATCGAACTTATTCTCTCACTGATGCTGTTCTGGTTAGTGAAACGTGTGCTGACGCCGAGCGGTATTTACGATCTTGTCTGGCATCCGGCACTTTTTAATACAGCGCTTTACTGCTGTGTGTTTTACCTTGTCTCCCGTTTATTAGTCTGAGGTTTAAGTGAAAGCACTCATAAGAAAAATCGCGCGTTACGCGATTACACTCCTGCTGGTTATCATTGCTGTAGTTATCATCTTCCGTGCCTGGGTGTTCTATACCGAATCCCCCTGGACGCGTGATGCGCGCTTCGCGGCAGACGTAGTGGCGATCTCACCTGACGTGACCGGCCTGATCACCGACGTTCCGGTGCACGACAACCAGCTGGTGAAGAAGGGCGACACGCTGTTTGTGGTTGACCGTCCACGCTATCAAAAGGCGCTCGAGCAGGCTCAGGCAGACGTGGAATATTACCAGGCGCTGGTGAGTGAGAAGCGGCGCGAAGCCGGCCGCCGTAACCAGCTCGGCACCTCGGCGATGTCGCGCGAGGCGATTGAGCAGTCCAACAACGATCTGCAGACCAGCGAACATCAGCTGGCGAAATCGGTGGCGACACGCGATCTGGCGAAGATCGATCTGGAGCGCACCACCGTGAAAGCGCCCTCCGATGGCTGGGTCACCAACCTGAATGTCTATCAGGGCGAGTTCATTACCCGCGGCTCTGTGGCGGTCGCCCTGGTGCAGCAGCACTCCTACTATGTGCTGGCCTATCTGGAAGAGACCAAGCTGCATGGCGTAGAGAAGGGCTTCCGTGCGGAAGTGACGCCACTTGGCAGCAACATTGTGCTGCGGGGTACCGTAGACAGTGTGGCGGCCGGTGTCACTAACAGCAGCAGCTCGGTTGACAGTAAAGGCATGGCAACGGTCGATTCCAACCTGGAGTGGGTCCGTCTGGCGCAGCGTGTTCCGGTGCGCATCCGTCTGGATCAGCAGCCCGGCAACCGCTTCCCGGCCGGGACAACGGCGACCGTGGTCATTACCGGTCAGGCCGATCGTCAGCCTGAGCAGGTTTCACCGATGGTCCGCCTGTTTAATCGCCTGCGTGAGTTTGGTTAAGAGGGCGATATGATTGAGTTCCTGCGGTTCCCGGTAAAACTGACCTTTGCGCTGGTGTTAGCGCTGATGGTCGGCTTTCACTTCAACCTCGAAACGCCGCGCTGGGCGGTGATGACTGCCGGTATTGTGGCGGGCGGCACCGCGTTTGCAGCGGGGGGCGATCCCTATTCGGGGGCGCTTCGCTATCGTGGCGTTTTGCGCATTATCGGGACCTTTATCGGCTGTATCGCCGCGCTGACCATCATGATCGCCACCGTTCGTGCGCCGGTTGTGATGCTGCTGCTGTGCTGCATCTGGGCAGGGCTCTGCGTCTGGCTCTCTTCGCTGATCAAAGTTGAAAACTCTTACGCACTGGGACTGGCGGGCTACACCGCGCTGATTATCGTGGTGACCGCTGACGCCAGCGGTGGTCTGACCCTGGTGCCGCAATATGCGGTCGAGCGCTGCAGTGAAATCGTGCTCGGCATTCTGTGTGCCATTCTGGCCGACATGATCTTCTCACCACGCTCGATCAAAAAAGTGATCGACGCGGAGGTCGACTCGCTGCTGGTGGCGCACTATCAGCTGCTGCAGCTCTGCGTCGCCCACGGTGACAAAGAGGAGGTCGATAAAGCCTGGAGCGCGCTGGTCCGGCGCACCACCGCCCTTAACAGCATGCGCAGCCAGCTGATGATGGAGTCGTCACGCTGGAAGAACAGTAACCGCCGGCTGCAGATGCTTAATACCCTGTCGCTGACCCTGATTACGCAGGCAGCCGAAACCTTTCTGATCCAGAATTCGCGTCCGGACTACATCCCCCCTCAGTATCGCCTGATGATTGAAAAGCCCGCCACGACGGTTGATGAGGTGCACAAGCGGATGAAGGTGATGCGGCGGGTGATGGGGGCCAGAGACAAAACGGCCCCGGTGACGCTGAGTAGCTGGGTGGGTGCCGCGACGGAATATCTGCTGCTGCTGAAAGGCATCCGAAGTAACAGCCGGATCACGTCGCTGGAGGAGGAGATCCTGCAGCGCGAGGTGGTGATTCAGGCGCGCTCCGCCGAAACACATCATGCGATGATCAACGGTATCCGCACCTTTGTGGCGACCGCGCTGGGCTCTCTGTTCTGGCTCTACACCGGCTGGACGTCGGGCAGCGGCTGTATGGTCATGCTGGCGGTTATCACTGCGCTGGCGATGCGGATGCCTAATCCACTGATGATGGCAAAAGATTTTCTCTACGGCATGACGGTTGCGGTGCCGCTGGGCGCGCTCTACTTTATGTATGTGCTCCCCTCGACCCAGCAGAGCGCACTGCTGCTCTGCATCGCCATCGGCCTGCTGGGCTTTATCGGTGGCATCTTCATTCAGCGGCGTCAGCTCGGCACGCTGGGGGCGCTGATCGGCACGCTTAACGTGCTGGTTCTCGATAATCCGATGCAGTTCCACATCAACGTCTTTCTCGACAATGTGCTCGGCCAGGTCATCGGCTGCTTTGTGGCGATGATGGTTATTCTGCTGATTCGAGACAAATCGAAGGCCCGCACCGGCCGTAAGCTGCTGAACCGCTTTATGTATGCGGCGGTTTCAGCCATGACGACTAATCAGGCGCGTCGGCGTGAAAACCATCTGCCGGCCCTCTATCAGCAACTGTTTCTGCTGCTGAACCTGTTTCCGGGTGATATCAATAAATATCGTATTGCCCTGACGCTGATTATCGGTCATCAGCGGCTGCGTGACGCAGACATTCCGATTAACGCGGATCTCTCTGCTTATCACCGGCAGCTGCGCTATACCGCTGACCGGGTCATCTCTGCCAGCAGCGATGACAAGCGACGCTACTATTTTGAACGCCTGTTGAAAGAGCTGGACCTCTATCAGGAGAAACTGGTCCATTACGAGGCGCCTGTCAGCGTTACGGAACCGGTCAAACGACTGGCCGTGATGCTGGATAAGTACCAGAACACGCTCATCCAAATCTGAATCTGGCCGCTGCGATCGGCAGCGGCCTGCGCAATCCCCGCCCGTCACAAAACCTGTCGCTTTTGCCAACTATACTCTTCAGACGGAAGCGTAAAACTGACAGGAGCGAATCAATGACATCACTGCAACAGAGCGAGCTGTTTCAGACCGGCTATCTGGCAGACGGCCAGTGGCACCCGGCGACATCCACCTTTGACGTAACCAATCCGGCAACCGGCGAGGTCATTGCGCAGGTCGCCAAAGCGGGCAAGGCTGAAACGGAACAGGCGATCGCCGCAGCAGAACGCGCCTTTCCCGCCTGGCGTGCGCAGACGGCAAAAGCGCGTGCTGAGATTCTCACTCGCTGGTACCAGCTCATCATTGAGAACAAACGCTGGCTGGCCGAACTGATGACGACGGAACAGGGTAAGCCGCTGAAAGAGGCGGAGGGTGAAGTGGAGTATGCCGCCAGTTTTATCCAGTGGTTTGCCGAACAGGCGAAGCGAGCCAATGGCGAGATCATTCCGCCCGCCAAAGCGGGTTCCCGCATCCTGGCCACCCGTGAACCGATTGGCGTTGTGGCCGCCATCACACCGTGGAACTTCCCGATGGCGATGCTGACCCGCAAGCTGGGGCCCGCACTGGCCGCAGGCTGTACCGGGATCATTAAACCCGCTAATAACACGCCACTCTCCGCCTTTGCCCTGCTGGCCCTGGCGAAACAGGCTGGCGTCCCGGATGGCGTGCTGAACGCCGTAGCGGGTGACACCCATGCCATCAGCGACGCCATTATGGCCAGCAAAGCGGTGCGGAAGATTTCGTTCACCGGTTCAACCCAGGTGGGCAAGCTGCTGATGCGCAATGCGGCCGAAACCATGAAGAAAGTGTCCATGGAACTGGGCGGTAACGCGCCTTACATCGTCTTTGACGATGCCGACATCGATGCCGCCGTTCAGGGTGCTATTGCGAACAAATTCCGCAATGCGGGTCAGGTGTGCGTCAGTGTGAACCGTTTCTACATCCACAATCGTGTTTACGATCGTTTCACTACGCAGCTGGCCGCAGAGGTGAACAGGCTTAAGGTGGGTAATGGTCTGGATGAGGGCGTGATTGTCGGGCCATTGATTGAAGCGTCGGCGGTGGAGAAAGTGGAGCAGCACGTCAATGACGCGCTGGCAAAAGGCGGCAAACTGCTGGCCGGCGGCGAGCGCCATGCGCTGGGCGGCAACTTCTGGCAGCCAACCGTGATCGCCGAAGCACACGAAGGGATGCAGCTCGCTCAGGAAGAGACCTTTGGCCCGGTTGCCGCCTGCTTCCGCTTCGATGATGAAGATGAGGTGATCCGCCGCGCCAATGATACGCCATTTGGCCTGGCCGCCTACTTCTACACGCAGAATCTGCAGCGGGTGTTCCGCGTTTCAGCGGCGCTGGAAAGTGGCATGATCGGCATTAACGAATGTGCCGTTTCAACTGAGCTGGCACCCTTTGGCGGCGTTAAAGAGTCGGGTCTGGGCCGTGAGGGTTCGGTACTCGGCATGGAAGAGTATCTGGAGGTCAAAGCGCTGCATCTGGGCGGTTTGGGCTAGCAGAAGGGCACGGGCGGCGAAGGTCGCCCGCAGACGGAGCATGGGAGCCGTCAGCATGAAAACCGAGCATTTTGATTTTAATGAAATTGTCGACCAGGCCCATTTTTTCCGCCAGTTCAGCGAGCGATTTGCGCTGGATGAGCGTCGCATCTGCGATCTGGATGGGTTATGGGATGTGGTGACGGGGGATCTGCTCCCGATGCCGCTGGAGATTGAGTTCATCAATCTGGGCAGAGGACAGCGACGGCGTTATGGGGCCCTGATTTTACTCTTTGATGAAGCTGAAGAGGAGCTGGAAGGTCAGCTTCACTTTAACGTCAGATGAAAAAAGGCCCCGGCGAGCGGGGCCAAAGGGTTCGTCATGATAGTGACGAGGAATTACTTATAAAGCTGTGCAGTGATGTGGTAGTTGTCACCGGTGCGCGCCTCGATCACTTTATAGGCGCTGGCACCCTGTTCATCGGCTTTCTGAGACAATTCAGCGCGATAATCCATCGGTGCGCCCGCAGTACCACTGATGGTTACGGTGCCCGCAGGCTGCAGGTTCTGCGTCTGATCGCCGGTTACCAGCTGCGCGGCGGAAGCGCCGAAAGCCATAGCGGAAAGCAGACTGACTGTAGCGATGGTTGTTTTGATGTTCATGTTCGTCTCCTCATTACATTCAACAACCTGCGGTTAATCATTGGTGCGGGTCGTCGATATTTTCAACGCCACAAGGCGTCATCACAGTGAATTATTTATACAGCTCAGCGGTCACATGCCAGGTGTTGTCCTGGTTGTTTTCGATGATGCGATAGTGGCTTGCGCCCTGCGCATCCGCTTTCTCCGACAGAACCTGACGGATATGCGTCTGGTCGCCGTTACGGCCCGCAATGCTGATGGTCTGGTTCATTGACTGCAAACCCTGCGCCTGTTCATTGGAAACCAGGCTGGCGGCACTGGCACCTGCTGAAAACAGGGCGATGCTCAGTGCAGCGATGGCAAGTTTGGTTTTCATTTTCTGCTCTCCTGAAATTCTGCTTACGCTCTCCGGCACGCGGCTTATCGCGTCAGACGGAGTGAGGCGACGCCTTAGTTATAAAGCGCGGCGGTCGCGTGGTAATTGCCGTTGTTGTAAGCCTCGATGACGCGATAGGCTTTTGCGCCCTGCTGATCGGCTTTGTCGCTCAGTTTCTGTCGGATATCCATCGGTGAGCCCGCTACGCCGCTGACACTGATGGTGCCGACAGCCTGCAGATCCTGTGCCTGAGAGGCGGTGATAGATTCTGCTGCCACAGCACCGAATGACAGGGCAGAGAGCACGCTAAGAACAGCGATGGTAGTTTTTACGTTCATGAAATTTTCCTCGTCGTCTGTTTTTATCTTTTTAGTTAGTGTGATTTGCATCACGAAAAGAAGTATAGGACTAATAACGTCAGAAATTAATATCGCGCTAATAATGTTTTTTTGTGATTCTTTATCCTTATGGCTACTTTTAATAACCGGACGTTATAAAAACAGGGTGAAAAATGAGCTTTGAGCGTGTTTTAGCAGCAGAAACAAGGGGATAAATGACTTTAACGTTTCGTGCGAAAGAAGGTGGTATATCGGGCTGGTGTTTGATCTGGATCCGGGCAATGCGGTCGGATTAGTGATGTAAAGCAGTGTAAAATAGCGCAAAATGTAAAGCAGACGACGCTATCTGACCACCAGCCTGCTGCCTGAAAGCGGGGGCAAGCCTCGCAGAACGGCAGTCACGAGAGGAGCGCGTAACGGGAAGAGGAGAAGCGCAAACCGCAGAGAAAGCGCGGGCAGAGAGATGAACTGACGACCAGGCGCAGGATGGCCGGCCGCCAGTCAGCGATCAGAGTTCCTGTTCAAACAGGTTGAGGATCGCGCTGTGCAGTTGCTTGACCGTGAAGTCACGCGCACGGGTAATAAAGATGGTGTCATCCCCGGCAATGGTGCCAAGAATTCCTTCCGACTTTCCTAATGAATCCAGCAGGCGTGCAATCAGCTGCGCTGCGCCCGGACTGGTGTGAATGACCACCAGCGCATCGTTGTAGTCGATATCCAGCACCAGGTTTTTTAACGGGCTGGTGGTCGTCGGCACACCCAGTTCGGCAGGCAGGCAATAGACCATTTCCATTTTGGCATTACGGGTGCGCACTGCGCCAAACTTGGTCAGCATCCGCGAGACTTTGGACTGGTTGATATTTTCAAAGCCCTCATCCTGAAGCGCCTGAACAATTTCGCCCTGGGAACTGAATTTTTCTTCTTTTAATAAGGCCTTGAAAGCCTTGATCAGATCGTCTTGTTTCGATGGGTTTCGCATAGGTTACCAATAAATAGAAAGAATAACCGCGCATCCGCCCGCGGCAGAGTGGTGATTATGCATTTAAATGCATTTTTATGCAATCGGTCGATTGATGAGCAGGGTTCGGGCGGCTAGCGGGCGGCGATAATAGCAAATAAATCCCTTCAGACCAAAACCCCTGTCACAGCCCCGAAAGGCGAAGGTTGCAAAGTTGTTATACTATTGGTGGTGTAGTAACAGAAAACGAACATAGCCGTTCTCTGTCTGACGACGGCACGGTTGTCGGTCATTCAGGCGACATGATAAGTAACTTTTGAATCCGGCGATTAAGTGTGAAAACACGTAGAATTAACAGCGGATTATCATTATCGCCTGAGCAGTTGATTAAGGTCTGACACAGATAGAATTTCGGCCCATCTCTGCCCCACCTTAATAAGGAGTCAAGAATGAAAGTTGCCGTTCTCGGTGCCGCTGGCGGCATAGGCCAGGCGCTCGCACTTCTGCTCAAAACCCAGCTTCCGGCAGGTTCAGCACTCTCACTGTATGACATCGCCCCGGTGACACCGGGTGTTGCCGTTGATCTCAGCCATATTCCCACAGCCGTCACTATTGAAGGGTTCAGCGGAGAAGACGCGACGCCAGCCCTGAAAGGTGCCGACGTGGTACTGATTTCAGCAGGTGTCGCACGTAAACCCGGTATGGATCGTGCGGACCTGTTTAATGTTAACGCCGGTATCGTCCGTAACCTGATAGAACAGGTGGCGGCAACCGCGCCAAAAGCCCTGATCGGGGTGATCACTAACCCCGTCAACACCACCGTTGCTATCGCGGCGGAAGTGCTGAAAAAGCATGGCGTCTACGATAAGAACCGTCTGTTTGGCGTCACCACGCTGGATATCATTCGCGCCAATACTTTTGTCGCGGCGCTGAAAGGCAAGCAGCCTGACCAGGTTGAAGTGCCGGTGATTGGCGGCCACTCTGGCGTGACCATTCTGCCGCTGCTCTCTCAGGTCAAAGGAGTGAGCTTCAGCGATCAGGAGGTGGCGGATCTGACCAAACGTATTCAGAACGCTGGCACCGAGGTCGTGGAAGCCAAAGCCGGTGGCGGTTCGGCCACGCTGTCGATGGGGCAGGCAGCTGCGCGTTTCGGGCTGTCACTGGTACGCGCGCTCAATGGCGAAGCGAACGTGGTAGAGTGTGCCTATGTGGAAGGTGAGGGCGAACATGCGCGCTTCTTCTCACAGCCGCTGCTGCTGGGTAAAAACGGGATTGCTGAACGCAAGCCGATCGGCACACTCAGTGCGTATGAGCAGCAGGCGCTGTCAGGCATGCTGGAAACCCTGAAGAAAGATATCGAACAGGGAGAGGCGTTCGTTAAGCAGTAGCAGACGTCGCTGACTGAAAACGCCCGGCGAAAGCCGGGCGTTTTGTTTGTGACAAATTCGGGTTCATCTGGCTGTGAGAGGGTGCCTGCGCGGGGAACACGGTCAGATCGGAAAGACGCAAAAGCCGTCATCCATGACACGCTCGGCCCGCACCATCCTTGGTGCGGGACGCTTTCCTCTTCTGACCGTGTTCCCCTCGCTTCAGGTTTATTCGTCGCGGTTAAATTCACCCTGCGCACACTTTATCAGCTTAACTTCACGTCCCCGACTCTGCCAGGCATGCTCTCTTACAGGCCACCCGATTTATAGGCACGGGCCGCCGGTGTCCCGTTACTGGCAGGCAGCTTCTTACCCAGGGTCTCCATGCGCATCTGGAACGGCGGGAACGGCATCTCAATACCGTGCTGCTCAAATCCACGCAGGATGAGCTGATGCAGCTCGTGACGCAGGGGCATACGATGTCCCATCTCCGCGGCATGCACCCGGAGTTCAAACAGCTGAATCCCCTGCTGCAAATCGACCAGGAAGGCTTCCGGCTGCGGTGTATCCAGCACATAACTGCAGCGTTCCGCCGCCTGCGTCAGGATGGTGGTGACCTGTTCGCTGCTCACTTTGGCCGGGGCCGGGATGGTAAGCACCACACGCGTAACGGAATCGGAAAGCGACCAGTTAATAAACTGTTCGGTGATAAAGGCCTTGTTCGGCACGATAATCTCTTTACGGTCCCAGTCGGTAATGGTGGTGGCACGGGTGTTGATCCGCGTAATGCTGCCGGTCAGGTCGCGAATCGTCACGGTGTCGCCAATACGAATCGGTTTTTCAAACAGGATGATCAGGCCTGAGATAAAGTTGGCAAAAATCTCCTGCAAACCAAACCCCAGTCCCACACCTAATGCGGCAACCAGCCACTGCAGCTTCGACCACTCGATGCCGATCATGGAGAAACCAATGAGTCCGCCAATCAGCAGCAGCAGATATTTGGTCAGTGTGGTGATGGCGTAGCCGGTGCCCGGCGTCAGATTAAGATGCTGTAACAGCGCCAGCTCGAGCAGGGCTGGCATGTTGCGCACCAGCTGAGTCGTGATGATAAACACCAGAATAGCAATCAGTACCGACCCCAGGGTAATCGGCTGAATCGACTCCACGCCCTGCACGGAGGTACTGACATCCCACAGCTGGATATTCTCCAGGAAGCCGAAGGCCGAGTGAATTTCGGACCACAGGACAATCACCGAGACCAGGGCGATCAATGTCAGAAGGGAGCGCACCAGCCGCAGCGACTGCGCACTGATCGCATCCAGGTCGATCACCGGCTCCTCAACTTCAATCGCGTCGGTGTTCTGGTTACCTTGCTCTTTCTCTTCTTCACTGCGCGCCCGGTTCGCCAGCATATCGGCACGGCGCTGACGAGCGCGATCAAAGCCCAGACGCCGCCGCTGAATCAGCATCCAGCGGCGGATGATGTGATAGATGACCAGCAGCAGGAACCAGATAGCGACTGAGGTTTCCAGACGAGCCAGCAGCGCCTGCGCGGTCGCCAGATACCCTACGGCAGAGGCGAGGGCTGCCATCAGCGGCATGGCGATCATCATGTTCCAGAGCATCCGGTTCACTATGTTATCGCCGTTCCCCTCTTTATCGAGATAGAGCGGGATGCCGGAACGCTTCAGGCTGACGGTGACGATGCTGATGGCCCCGCAGATCAGGATGAAACAGAGGCGGCCCAGCGATGCTGAGAACTTCCGGTCTTCAAGATTACCAAACGCGATAAGCAACATGATCAGCGGCACAATCAGCCCGATACTCAGCGAGTAGTAGCGCATGGCGCGCGCGACCCGGTTCTGCGGCCAGCGGAAATGGACGATGAACAGTCCGTTGGGGCGGGCAAAGGCGGCGCTGATCATGAATGCCCACAGCAGCGGCAGCGTGGCGGTAATGCCATCACCAATCGCCACTGCGATAGGGTAGGGCCAGGCGTTCTGCAGGCCATACCCCAGCGTACCCCACAACACCGGCAGCGGCAGCGCCACCAGAATCGACCAGAACACGGTGCGGATGGTCAGACGGAAGCGATCCTGTGTCACTTTGCCGACTTTGCTGGCAGAACGATCCAGAAAAGCATTGAAGTGGCGTCGCGAGCTGATACTGAAGCCAACCAGCAGCAGCGCACCAATAATTGGCAGCACCGTGTTGCGACTGGTAAACATCATTGCTATCGCTTTCCCAAGCTGACCCAGCGTATCCAGCGACAGCAGCCGGGAAAGATCTCTCGCCAGGTCCAGCGGATAGCTTAACCCAATCGGGCTGACGTCGGCGGTCCAGAAGAGATAGCGGTGCGTCGCATCTTTGACTTCACTGAGCGCATCCTGAAGCTGAGTATTGCCGACCTTCAGCTTGGTGATCTCCAGAATCAGCGTGTCACAGCCGGAGATCAGCGAATTGAGCAGTTCACGCTGGGTGCGGAGCTGCGCATCGAGGATACGCTTCTGCTCGGCGGTAAAGGGCTGACCATTGGCCTGATGCCCCTTACGCAGGGTTTCCTGCTGCGCCATCAGATCTTCGTAGTAGAGACGCTGCACGCGAAGTTGCGCCATCTCGCTGTCAATCTGCTGGGACTTTGGCATCTCGGGCAGCCGGGCAACCTGCGCCCGCAGCGCTTCACCCAGCAGGTTAGAGGCACCCAGCCACTGCGACTGCTCACGCAGCGTCGAGAGAGCCTGACGAACCTGAATGATCTGGTTAGTGGCGAGACGCTGTTGCGACGCAACCAGATCCATCCGCTGCGCCTGCTGATTCAGGGCGACAGAGAGTTCACGGTTAACCCGGAACTGATCGCTGATATCCTGCGGCAAATCACCGCTGTTTTCTGCCAGCTGCTCGGTGCGGGCCAGCGCAACTTCGGCTTCGCGTTGCCGCTGGTCATTGAGTTGATTGCGCAGCGCCTGCAGGTAGTTATCCAGCTGCGTTGCTTTACGCTGATGGGCTTCCGCCCGCATCCGCGCCAGTTCCTGACGGTTATTGGCAGAGAGTTGTGCCAGGTCAAGCTCATCGACGAGTGCTTTATTCGCCGCATTTTCCGCCTGGCGAGCCGCCAGCTGAAGCTGCCCCTGCGGCGAGCTGCTGTTGCTGGCACTCTGCAGACGACGCTCACTCTCCGTCATCGCCCGGCGGGCATCCGTCTGCTGCTGCGGCAGTTGCGACAGCGAATCACTGATTTCCCGCGCCCGATCCTGCTCCTGGCGCGCCTGCCGCCCCTCTTCCAGAAGCTGACTGCTGACCTGCAGGATCTCCTGATCCAGTTCGGCGCTGCTCATATTACTGCGCACTGTTTTTCCGCTGTCGCTGAGCGTGGCGATCTGCTGACGCAGCTCCCGCGCCAGACGCGGAAAATCATCAATGACCTGCTGATACTGCGCTGCGCGCTCCAGGGAGTCATCACGTTCAGAGAGGAAATTCAGGGCGGCTTCAATCGACTGGATCTGCTCTGCCTGCGCGGGCGAGCTTTTGGCCGATTTTATCTCTTCCAGCTGCTGTTTGAGCTGGCTGGCGTCAGGAAGGCTGGCCGCAAAGGCCGGGCTGCTGAGCCAGAGGCTCAGCAGCAGGAGGAGAATCGAACGCACGGAGGACACTCAATTTAGTCGACGATGACGTCGGAGAGGTCTGTCGCGACCGGCAGCGCCAGGGCCAGCGGTTGTCCCAGACGGGTTTTACTTTCCGCTTCCAGGCTTTCAGCCAGTTTAACGCGGCCCGGTGCGAACAGGTTGATGACGGTAGAGCCGAGTTTGAAGCGACCCATCTCCTGACCTTTCAGCAGGACCACGGCGCCTTCATCATCCGCTGCCGGATAGTGCCAGCGCTTAATTACGCCTTCACGCGGTGGCGTAATCGTGCCTGCCCAGACGGTTTCGATACTGCCAACAATAGTGGCGCCCACCAGGATCTGCACCATCGGCCCGATATCGGTTTCAAAGTAGCAGATGACGCGTTCGTTACGGGCGAACAGATTCGGGATGTTACGCGCGGTCAGCGGATTGACCGAGTAGAGATCGCCAGGCACATAGATCATCTCACGCAGGATACCGTTGCACGGCATATGAACGCGGTGATAATCACGCGGGGCCAGATAGGTCGTGACGAATTCGCCCTCCACAAACCGGGCCGCCATTCGCTCATCACCCGCCAGCAGTGCTTCAAGCGAGTAGTGATGACCTTTGGCCTGGAAAATCTGGTCACCGTCGATGTGGCCGAGCTGGCTGATAGCGCCATCTGCGGGCAGGGCGATCAGGCTGGCGTCAGCATCCACCGGACGCGCATCTTCTTTCAGCGGACGCACGAAAAAGTCATTAAACGTCCGATAGCTGGCGGTGTCGGGCTTTCGTGCTTCCGCCATGTCGACTTTGTAAAACCAGACAAAGATGTCAATGACCAGTTTGGTCAACCAACCACCGCGGCGACTGGCGCCCCAACCGGCGAGTTCAGTCAGCCATTTCTTCGGGAGAATATGATTCAAGCCGAGTTTTAAACGATCAAACACCTTAGCCTCCTGGCTATTTTATGACGTTGAAAAAAAGGAAGCGGATTGTAGCAGTGCCCCGTTCTGATGGCGACTATACCTGATTCCGCGCATGCTGCACGGTCTGGGTCGCCGAATGGAAGGCACCTCGCAAAATCTTCTGGTCAGACCGGATCACGCGGTTATACCGGTTAACTCTCACCGTCAGGGAAATTTTTACGCGTTTTTACCTGCGCCATGCTCTCCAGGATACGGTGGTAGTTGTCGAAACGGGAGCGATGAATTTTACCGGCTTCCACCGCTTCGCGAATCGCACAGCCCGGGTCGCTGCCATGTTTGCAGTCGCGGAATTTGCATGCACCCAGAAAGGCGCGAAATTCGACAAATCCGCGGGTAATCTGTTCCGGCTCCAGATGCCATAAGCCGAACTCGCGCACGCCGGGTGAGTCGATAACATCCCCGCCGTGCGGGAAGTGATAGAGCCGTGAGGCGGTGGTGGTGTGCTGACCTAAGCCGGAGCCGTCTGACACCTCGTTGGTCAGAATCGCGAGCTGCTCTTCTTTGTCGAAGCCGAGCAGGGCGTTCAGCAGGCTCGACTTGCCGACGCCGGACTGACCGGCAAAGATACTGACGCGATCGGTTAAGGCGGCTTCGAGATCGTCCAGGCCATTTTTCGCCCGGCTGGAGACCATCACTACGCGATAGCCAATCGCACGGTAGATATCCATCTGCTCATCGACCACGGCGCGCGCGCGCTCATCCAGCAGATCGGTTTTGTTGAGGACCAGTAGCGGCTCGATCTCCAGGGTCTCGCTGGCCACCAGATAGCGATCGATGATGTTAAGCGACAGCTCCGGCAGGATCGCAGAGACAATAATGATCTGATCGATGTTGGCCGCCATCGGCTTCACACCGTCATAAAAATCGGGACGGGTCAGTACGCTGGTGCGTTCATGCACCGCTTCCACAATCCCTTTGCCGCCGCTGGTTGCCGGACGCCACAGCACCCGATCGCCGGTCACCAGCGAACGGATCGTGCGGCGGATATTGCAGCGGTGGGCAACGCCTGCGCTATCCTCAACGTCAGCGTGCATGCCGAAACGGCTGACAACAACCCCATCTGCGGCTTCCCCAAACAGGTTGTCGTCCGCTTCCGGGCGATCTTTACGCTGATTGAGACGGCGATCGTGGTTAGCGCTTACGCGGCGTTGTTGGCCCTTCGACAGTTTATTTTTACTCACTCACCCTCACAGCATTAGCCAGATTTCGCCCGGCTGGGCAAAACGTCTATGATACACCTTATTCATTGTGAATGACGACTATAGCAACCGCAGGAAACAGCATGGCTACTGGAAATGAACAGAACCTGATCTGGATTGATCTTGAGATGACCGGGCTTGATCCGGCTCACGACCGTATTATTGAGATTGCGACCCTGGTGACTGATGCCAACCTGAACATTCTGGCGGAAGGGCCGGTTATCGCGGTTCATCAGTCTGACGCGCAGCTGGCGCTGATGGATGAGTGGAATGTCCGCACCCATACCAACAGCGGTCTGGTTGAGCGGGTGAAGGCGAGCACGATTGACGATCGCGCGGCTGAGCTGGCCACCCTGGAATTTCTGAAGCAGTGGGTGCCGGCGAACACCTCGCCTATCTGCGGCAACAGCATCGGGCAGGATCGCCGCTTCCTGTTTAAGTACATGCCTGAGCTGGAGGCGTACTTCCACTATCGCTATCTGGATGTCAGCACCCTGAAAGAGCTGGCCCGCCGCTGGAAACCCTCTATCCTGCCAGGCTTCAAAAAAGGCGGCACACACCAGGCGCTGGATGATATCCGCGAGTCAGTGGCGGAGCTCGCTTACTACCGCGAACACTTTTTGCAGCTTTAATCCGCGAAGGGTGCGCATGAAATCGCCAGGTTGCCGATTTAATCGGCAAACGCGCTGAAAACGAAAAATTCTGCTTTCAGACGCTTGCAGCAGCAACGATTTCTCGTATAATGCGCACCCCGTACCGGTGAAGAATTTAGTGTCGGTACAAGGCGCGGGAATAGCTCAGTTGGTAGAGCACGACCTTGCCAAGGTCGGGGTCGCGAGTTCGAGTCTCGTTTCCCGCTCCAGTTTTAATCAGCAGTACCCTCTTTGCGGGAATAGCTCAGTTGGTAGAGCACGACCTTGCCAAGGTCGGGGTCGCGAGTTCGAGTCTCGTTTCCCGCTCCAGTTTTGTTTAGCAGTGCCCTTCTATGCGGGAATAGCTCAGTTGGTAGAGCACGACCTTGCCAAGGTCGGGGTCGCGAGTTCGAGTCTCGTTTCCCGCTCCAGATTTAACATCAACCTCATTGTGATCAGTTATCCGACGGTTTATCGTCGTCTGATTTTGATTGTCAGCCTAAGGTTATCCACAGCACGGCACCCCATCGTCTGCGCCTTTTACGGCGATCTGTAAAATGTTTCTGAACAGAGTTATCCACAGCTTTATCGTTAAAACGAAGCGGTAGACTCATTATTAAATAAACACAACTTTTTCTTAAGTTGTTGATATTTATGATTATGAGGATATTTCAATTTGTTATTCCAGCGTGAAACGCCCGTTATTGCAGTTGAATGACAACAGCTTTTTATTTTTATTCACAGCGTGTGGAAAACGATAAACTGCCGGCTGGCTGGTTAATCACGCATCACGGGGTAAACCTTTTTCAACGGCACGCACCAGACGTTTCTGCTGAGCAGGCTGTACGTCCACGACGAGTTGCTGGCGTTTCTGCTGCTGACAGGCGACCGCCCACAGAATATGTTCATCCAGCAGTTCACTCTCTCCGAGCCGCTGTTCCAGTACTGGCACAATATCCGCTGACCAGGGCGCATTACCCAGCGCTACCGCAATATTACGCAGCCAGCGCAAATGACCAATCCGTCGAATCGCCGAGCCTTCGGTGATACGCAAAAACTTCGCCTCATCCCACTGAAACAGATCGATAAGCTCCGGTGCATGCAGGGCCGCGCGGGGAGAGAAGTCGCTTTCATCGCTGAGTTGCCCGTAACGATTCCACGGACAGATCAACTGGCAGTCATCACAGCCATAAATCCGGTTGCCCATCAGCGGGCGAAACGCTTCCGGGATCGCCCCTTCCAGCTCGATAGTAAGATAGGAAATACAGCGCCGGGCATCCACGACGTAAGGCTCAACGATAGCGCTGGTCGGGCAGATGGTCATGCAGGCGACACAGCGGCCACACTGCTCCTGCTGCGGCGTATCAATCGGCAGGGGTATATCGATCAGCAACTCGCCGAGGAAAAACCACGAGCCAGCTTCACGATTCAGAATCAGCGAATGTTTGCCGGTCCAGCCCAGTCCTGCTTTAGCTGCCAGCGGTCGCTCAAGCAGCGGGGCCGAGTCCACAAAGGGCCGGAAGTTAAGCTCGCTGCAATGCTGCTGGATCATTTCTCCGAGCTTTTTCAGGCGATTGCGCAATACTTTGTGGTAATCGCGGCCTAATGCATAACGGCTGACATAGCCCAGTCGGGGATTTTTCAGCGTGCTGGCAAAGGCGGCTTTGGCCGGAAGGTAGTTCATGCGAACGCTGATGACGCGCAGCGTGCCGGGAAGCAGTTCATGCGGACGCGCCCGCATCATGCCATGTCGCGCCATCCACTCCATCTCGCCATGATACTGCTTCTCCAGCCACGCCTGCAGGCGCGGCTCTTCCGCACTGAGATCGGTATCGGTGATGCCGACCTGCTGAAAGCCGAGATCTAATCCCCACTGTTTAATCTGTTGTGCGAACTGATGAAGATCGAGAGGGTATGACATGAGTGACCAGGATTCGAAGAGAAACGACCGCAGTTTACCATATTCTGTCTGGTCTGCGCAGGCGGTGGCGCAGCTTGAGCAGCAGGGAGCCGATGCCCTTGGCATTACCCTCTATGAACTGATGCTGCGCGCCGGGCAGGCCGCCTATGAGCATCTGAACCGGCACTGGCCTGACGCCCGCCACTGGCTGATCTTGTGCGGCCACGGTAACAACGGCGGGGATGGGTATGTGCTGGCCCGACTGGGGCAGGCGGCGGGTAAAACCATCACGCTGCTGGCGTGTGACAGTGAAAAAGCGTTACCGGAAGAGGCGCAGCGCGCCCGGGACGCCTGGCTGGATGCGGGCG
Organism: Pantoea sp. M_10; assembly: GCF_008631515.1. NCBI lineage: Bacteria > Pseudomonadati > Pseudomonadota > Gammaproteobacteria > Enterobacterales > Erwiniaceae > Pantoea > Pantoea sp. M_10. Next base: position 44,788 of record NZ_VWUL01000009.1, read on the forward strand.
GCGAGATCCATGCGGCTGGTGCGGCCTGGCCAGAGCAGGTGGATGTGATTATCGATGCGCTGCTGGGTACCGGCACACAGCGCGCGCCTGCGGAACCCTACGCCACGCTGATTCAGCAGGCAAACGCCCACGCGGCACCGATCCTCGCCATCGACATGCCGTCCGGCTTATCCGCGCGAAACGGCACGACGCCCGGTGAGGTGATTAACGCCACACATACCCTGAGCGTCGTGGCGCTGAAGCCGGGCCAGCTTACCGGCAAAGCCCGCGACGTTATCGGCACGCTCTATTATGCCGACCTTGGCATGGCGACGTTTCTTGCGGGAGAAACCGCGCCGATGGCGCGTTATGATGCCAGCGCACTGACCCGCTGGCTCAAGCCGCGCAAACCCACCTCGCATAAAGGCAACCATGGCCGTCTGCTGGTCGTCGGGGGCGATGCCGGAACGGCCGGGGCAGTGCGCATGACGGCTGAGGCCGCGTTGCGCACCGGCAGCGGATTGGTGCGAGTACTCACTCACAAAGATAACATTATCCCAATCCTGACAGCCCGCCCCGAAGTGATGGTCGATGAACTGACCGATAAACGCCTGAAAGAGGCGCTGGAGTGGGCCGATGTCATCGCGGTCGGGCCTGGATTAGGACAGCGCGAGTGGGGTAAGCAGGCGCTGAAAGCAGTGGCAGGCAGTGAAAAGCCGATGCTTTGGGACGCAGATGCACTTAACCTGCTGGCAATCAGTGCGGAGAAACGTCAGAATCGCATCATTACGCCGCATCCTGGCGAAGCGGCACGTTTGCTGAATATCGAGACCAGTGAAATTGAGAGTGACCGCTTACATGCAGCGCAGATACTGGCGCAGCAATATGGTGGCGTAGTGGTACTGAAAGGTGCCGGTACGATTATTGCCAGTGAGCAGGGCGAAATGGCCTTTGCTGATGTAGGCAATGCCGGTATGGCCTCCGGCGGTATGGGCGACCTGTTGAGTGGCATCATCGCCTCGCTGATGGGTCAGCAACTGCCGCTGTTCGGGGCGGCCTGCGCTGGCTGTGTGGCGCATGGTGCCGCAGCCGATGCGGTGGCGGCACAACGCGGCACGCGCGGTATGCTGGCAACAGATTTACTGGATCTACTGTGGCAGTTTGTTAATCCTGAGATGAATAAAGAAGCATGAAGACCTGTGTTATCTCTTTGCCCGATGAGGCGGCTACGCTCAGTTTGGGCGCTCAGCTGGCGCGCGCCTGTGGCAGCGCGGCAGTGATTTATCTCTATGGCGATCTGGGGGCGGGTAAAACCACCTTCAGCCGCGGCTTTCTTCAGGCGCTCGGCCATCAGGGCAACGTTAAAAGCCCCACTTACACGCTGGTGGAGCCTTATGCGCTGGGTGATCGCACCCTTTATCATTTTGACCTCTACCGCCTGGCCGATCCCGAAGAGCTGGAGTTCATGGGGATCCGCGACTATTTCAGCGGCGAGGCAATCTGTCTGGTCGAATGGCCGCAGCAGGGCGCTGGTTTTCTGCCGTCGCCCGATGTCACACTGACGCTGCGCTATGTGGGTGAGGCGCGGGAAGCGGAGCTGACGGCACAATCCGCAGCCGGACAGCAATGGATTGAATACGTTGATCAGGGCAGGGATCAGGCATGATGTCACGGATGAAAATCGCGCTGGTGACACTGCTGCTGCTGGTCTGTACGCCGCTGTTTGCCGCCACGTTGTCCGATATTAAAGTGGCTAACGGCGACAGCCAGGCCACCATTACCCTGAACTTTGCCGGACAGCCTGTTTACGGCTTCTTCCCGCTGCGCAATCCCGATCGTGTGGTGCTTGATGTGCGCCAGAGCGGCGTGGTTCAGGGACTGCCGCTGAACTTCAGCGGGGAAAATATCGTAAAGCGGATTCGGACCAGTACCCCGAAAGATAAACAGAGCGTGCGGCTGGTGTTTGAGCTGACGCAGGCGGGGAAAACCCGTGCGGTTACCCAGCGCAATGGCAACAGCTACAGCGTGGTCTTCACGATTACCGGTAAAGCGCCGGCGGTGACGCGCAGTGCACCCGCTCCGGTGACAGCCCCGCCGCGAGCGCCCATCCAGAGTGCCGCTGCCAATCCGTTTAACGCCAATCCGGTTACCTCAGTGAGCAGTTCCGCCAGCACGGTACGCCCTGGCGCGACGGTCAGCCACAACGACACGGTGATTGTGGCGATTGACGCCGGGCATGGCGGTCAGGACCCGGGCGCCATCGGACAGCGCGGGCTGCAGGAGAAGAACGTCACTATCGCGATTGCGCGTAAACTGCGGGTGCTGCTGAACAACGATCCGATGTTCAAAGGCGTTCTGACCCGCGATGGAGACTATTTTATCTCGGTGATGGGCCGTTCTGACGTGGCGCGTAAAGCCAATGCGAACGTGCTGGTGTCAATCCATGCGGATGCGGCACCGAGCCACGCAGCCACCGGTGCATCGGTCTGGGTCTTATCCAACCGCCGTGCCAATAACGAGATGGCTAACTGGCTGGAGCAGAAAGAGAAACAGTCTGAGCTGCTGGGCGGCGCAGGCGACCTGCTGGCTAACAGCCAGGCGGATCCCTACCTCAGCCAGGCGGTGCTGGACCTGCAGTTTGGTCACTCGCAGCGCGTCGGGTATGACATCGCGCAGAAAGTGTTGCAGCAGCTGCGCGGCGTCACCTCGCTGCATAAACGGCTGCCTGAACATGCCAGCCTGGGCGTGCTGCGTTCACCTGACATTCCTTCTCTGCTGGTGGAAACCGGCTTCATCAGTAATTCCTCGGAGGAGCGACTGCTTGGCAGTAGCGCACACCAGGATAAGATTGCGCAGTCGATCTACAAAGGTCTGCGCACTTATTTCCTGGCGCACCCGCTGCAATCCATCCCAAAGGAGGAAAACCGGCCGCTGGGCTCGTCGCCGGCGGTTAGCGTCGCCAGCAACCCGGCGACCGGGGTGACGCAATATACCGGGGCAACGCAGCGTCATACGGTGACGCGCGGTGAGACGCTTTCCGGTATTGCCGCGAAGTATGGCGTCAGCATGGCGACGCTGCGTGAGCTGAATACGCTGAAGCGGGATGTGGTCTGGGTCGGACAGCGGCTGAAGGTGCCCGCCAGTGCCACGGCCAGCCGCACGACCCGCGCCCGGGGTGTTGTGCGGCACAAAGTGGTCGTCGGGGATTCCCTGACCGGTATCGCCGCACACTATGGCGTCAGTCCAAAAGCGATAATGCAGACCAACAATCTGAAGTCGACCAACGTAATGTTGGGGCAGAACCTGAAAATCCCTGCATCCTGATTGTTCGCCCGGCTACGCGCCGGGCTGTCAGCCAAAAGGATATCCACCATGCCGATACAAATTTTACCGCCTCAGCTGGCAAACCAGATTGCGGCGGGGGAAGTGGTTGAGCGTCCTGCATCGGTTGTAAAAGAGCTGGTGGAAAACAGCCTTGATGCTGGCGCAACGCGCATTGACGTTGATATTGAAAAAGGGGGCGCAAAGCTTATCCGCATCCGTGACAACGGCTGCGGCATCGTGAAAAGCGAACTCTCAATGGCGCTCGCCCGGCACGCCACCAGTAAAATTGCCTCGCTGGATGACCTGGAGGCGATTATGAGTCTGGGGTTCCGGGGGGAAGCGCTGGCCAGTATCAGTTCGGTCTCCCGCCTGACCTTAACCTCGCGTACTGCCGATCAGACCGAAGCCTGGCAGGCTTATGCCGAAGGGCGTGAGATGGCGGTGACGGTCAAACCGGCTGCGCACCCCTGCGGCACCACGCTGGAAGTGCTGGACCTGTTTTATAACACCCCCGCGCGGCGCAGATTCATGCGCACCGAGAAAACTGAATTTGGTCACATCGACGAGGTGATTCGTCGTATTGCGCTGGCGCGGTTTGATGTCGCCTTTTCGCTCAGCCATAACGGCAAAATGATGCGTCAGTATCGGGCCGTCAGCGAGGAGAGTCAGCGCGAACGACGGCTGGCCGCCATCTGTGGCACCACCTTTATGCAGCATGCGCTGCGCATCGACTGGCAACATGACGATCTTTCGCTGCGCGGCTGGGTCGCCGATCCCGCCGGGTCGCGTCAGGTCAGCGAGCTGCAATATTGCTACGTCAATGGCCGCATGATGCGTGACAGGCTGATCAACCACGCTATCCGCCAGGCTTTTCAGGACCAGCTGCAGGATGAGCAGCAACCCGCTTACGTGCTCTATCTGGAGATCGATCCGCATCAGGTGGATGTCAACGTCCATCCGGCCAAACACGAAGTGCGGTTTCATCAGTCACGTCTGGTGCATGACTTTATTTATCAGGGCGTGGTCAGCGCGCTTCAGGCGGTTGCCGCACCAGCATTGCCCGCGCTGAAAGCAGAAGAACCGGCCCCACGCTGGCAGCCGGAGAATCGTCAGGCCGCCGGGGGCAACCATTTTGCCCAGCCTGCGACCTCCGCCAGTGAGAAGCGACCGGCCGCGCCCGCCCGTGAGCCAGCCCCCGCATGGCAAAACAAAGAGAACGTCTATCGTCAGCGTGAAGGCGCGGTTTATCAGCAGCTGCTGAAAACGCCTGCCGCCAGTGCGGCGGCGCCTGAAGCCCGCGAACCGGCTGCGCGGCGTCAGCCGGAGAAAGCCACGCCGCTGGCGGCCCATGCGCAGAGTTTTGGCCGGGTGCTGACCGTCCTGCAGAACCACTATGCGCTGCTGGAACAGGACCAGAAACTGTTCCTGATGGCGCTGCCGGTCGCGGCGCGCTGGCTGAAGCAGGCGCAGCTCGAACCGGGCGAAGAGGGGCTTAAACCACAGCCCCTTCTGATTCCGGTGCGCCTGAAAATGGCGCGGGAGGAGTGTCAGGCCGCCAAAGAAAACAGCAGTCTGCTCAGTCAGATGGGTATCGATCTGCAGCCTGACGGTGACCACGTGACCCTGCGTGCGGTGCCTTTACCGTTACGAACACAAAATTTACAAATCTTGATTCCTGAACTGTTAGGCTATCTCGCCCGGCAGCAGGAGAACTCTGCGACGCAGCTGGCCCAGTGGCTGGCACGGCGTCAGGATGCAGCGTCCTCCGACTGGAATCACTCACAGGCGATCAACCTGCTGGCAGAGCTCGAACGGCTTTGCCCACAGTTACTGAAATCGCCACCTTCAGGCTTGTTACAGCCCTTAGAGATTGAGAGCGCGATTAACGCGTTGAAGCATGAGTGAACTGAACCAGGCTGGCCGGCCAAAGGCGATTTTTTTGATGGGACCCACTGCATCGGGTAAAACCGCATTAGCCATTGAACTGCGCAGGCAGTTACCGGTGGAACTAATCAGCGTCGATTCTGCCTTAATCTATCGTCAGATGGATATTGGTACGGCAAAACCGTCGGCTGAGGAGTTAGCAGTGGCCCCCCATCGTCTGCTCGACATCCGCGATCCCGCAGAAGCCTATTCGGCTGCGGAGTTCCGGCGCGATGCTTTAGCAGAAATGGCGGATATCGTTCAGGCTGGACGAATTCCGTTGCTTGTTGGTGGAACCATGCTCTACTTCAAGGCGTTACTTGAAGGATTGTCGCCGTTGCCCTCGGCCGATCCCGACGTTCGTCAGCAGATAGAGCAAACGGCGCGTGAAAAAGGCTGGGAAGCTTTGCACCGCCAGCTGTGTGAGATCGACCCGGTTGCTGGTAGTCGTATTCATCCGAATGATCCGCAGAGACTTTCGCGAGCACTGGAAGTTTTTTTTATTTCGGGTAAAACTTTAACGGAACTGACAAAAACCTCCGGTGAAGCGTTACCCTACGACGTGCATCAGTTTGCCATCGCCCCCGCGAGCCGCGAACTGCTGCACCAGCGCATCGCGTTACGTTTTGAGCAGATGTTGGCGTCAGGATTTGAAGCGGAGGCTCGGGCCCTGTTTGCACGAGGTGATTTGCATACGGACATGCCTTCCATTCGTTGTGTTGGCTATCGTCAGATGTGGTCTTATTTATCAGGCGAAATCGATTACAGCGAGATGGTTTATCGGGGAATTTGCGCAACCCGGCAGCTCGCTAAGAGACAGATGACCTGGTTACGTGGCTGGGAAAACGTTCACTGGCTTGACAGTGACGAGCCCCGGCTGGCGCGTGATACGGTGTTACAGGTTCTTAGTGCGAAGCATGGGTGATTGTGTACAATTGATGAGTTATCGTGCGCAAATTTTTACGCAGTTTTTTTCAGAACCATAGGTTCTACGAGCAACAAACAACAAGCATATAAGGAAAAGATAGAATGGCTAAGGGGCAATCATTACAAGACCCGTTTTTGAACGCACTGCGTCGTGAACGTGTTCCGGTTTCGATTTATCTGGTTAACGGTATTAAGCTGCAGGGTCAGATTGAGTCATTTGATCAGTTCGTCATTTTGTTGAAAAACACGGTAAGTCAGATGGTTTATAAACATGCCATTTCTACCGTTGTTCCTTCACGCCCGGTTTCTCACCATAGCAATAATACCGGTGGCGGCAGCAACAATTACCATCATGGTGGCAGCAACACATCTGCGCAGCCACAGCCACAACAAGACGGTGATAACGCAGAGTAACGCGTCGCCGTACAGCCAGGATCGGAGAACAGTGGTTTTCCGTCCTGGTCTTTTATTTTAGCGAGGTTATAGCTTGTTTGACCGTTATGATGCCGGTGAGCAGGCCGTACTGGTACACATCTGGTTCTCCCAAGACAAAGAAGTAGAAGATCTGCAGGAGTTTGAAACCCTGGTCTCTTCTGCTGGCGTTGAGGCGCTGCAAGTGGTAACTGGCAGCCGTAAAGCGCCACACCCCAAGTATTTTGTCGGTGAAGGAAAAGCCGTTGAAATTGCCGATGCGGTAAAAACAACAGGAGCATCGGTCGTCTTATTCGATCATGCCCTTACGCCCGCTCAGGAAAGAAACCTCGAGCGCCTGTGCGAATGCCGGGTCATTGATCGCACCGGTTTAATTCTGGATATCTTTGCCCAACGGGCACGCACCCACGAAGGTAAATTGCAGGTCGAGCTGGCACAGCTTCGCCATCTCGCCACACGTCTGGTGCGCGGCTGGACCCACCTTGAACGCCAGAAGGGCGGGATTGGTTTGCGGGGTCCGGGTGAAACCCAGTTAGAAACAGACCGCCGTCTGTTACGCGGACGCATCAGCCAGATTCTGTCTCGCCTTGAGCGGGTTGAAAAGCAGCGCGAACAGGGGCGTCAGTCACGTGCCAAAGCGGATGTGCCGACCGTTTCGCTGGTGGGGTATACCAACGCCGGCAAATCGACCCTCTTTAATGCCATGACCTCGGCCAACGTCTTTGCCGCAGACCAGCTGTTTGCGACGCTCGACCCTACGCTGCGCCGTCTGAATGTGGCTGATGTCGGGGAAGTCGTGCTGGCGGACACGGTCGGGTTTATTCGCCATCTTCCTCACGACCTGGTTGCCGCGTTTAAAGCCACGCTGCAGGAGACACGCCAGGCGACGCTGCTGCTGCACGTGGTTGATGGCGCCGATGTTCGCGTCACCGATAATATGGCTGCCGTCGATGCCGTCCTCGAAGAGATTGAGGCGGATGAGATCCCGACGTTACTGGTGATGAATAAAATCGATATGCTCGACGGATTTGAGCCGCGTATCGATCGCAACGAAGAGAATCTGCCGATTCGTGTCTGGCTCTCTGCCCAGACCGGTGCAGGCCTTCCGTTGCTCTGGCAGGCGCTCTCTGAGCGGCTGTCCGGGGAGATTGCTCAGCATGCATTACGTCTGCCACCGGAAGCGGGGCGACTTCGCAGTCGCTTCTATCAGTTGCAGGCGATTGAGAAAGAGTGGAATGAAGAAGACGGCAGTGTAGGATTGCAGATACGTATGCCCATTATTGAATGGATGCGTTTATGTAAGCAGGAACCGTCGCTGACCAGTTACATTGTTTGATATTGCCAAAACGCATTTACCTTAACATTAGACGATTGTCGCATCCGAAAAATGAAGGGTAAAAACCGTAATTACAATAAATGGAGTAGAACATGGCGTGGAATCAGCCCGGAAATAACGGACAGGACCGCGACCCGTGGGGAAGCAGCAATAATCAAGGCGGCAACTCTGGGGGGAATAAGGGAGGACGGGAATCCGGGCCTCCTGATCTGGATGATATCTTCCGTAAACTGAGCAAGAAGCTTGGCGGACTGGGCGGTGGCAAACAGAGCGATAACGGTCAGCGCGGCTCCGGCAGCGGTGGCAAACTGGCTGGCATCGTCGCGGTAGCGGCGGTCGTCATCTGGGCTGCAAGCGGTTTCTACACCATCAAAGAAGCGGAACGGGGCGTGGTCACGCGTTTCGGTAAGTTCAGTCACCTGGTCGAACCGGGTCTGAACTGGAAGCCGACCTTCATCGATCAGGTTCGTGCGGTCAACGTCGAGTCGGTGCGTGAACTGGCGGCGTCTGGCGTCATGCTGACCTCCGACGAAAACGTGGTGCGCGTAGAGATGAACGTGCAGTACCGCGTGACCGATCCGGAACGCTATCTTTATGCGGTCACCAGCGCCGACGACAGCCTGCGTCAGGCGACAGACAGCGCGCTGCGTGGCGTAATTGGCCGTTCTACCATGGATCGCATTCTCACCGAAGGCCGTACCGTGGTGCGTAGCGATACCCAGCGTGAAATTGACGAGACGATTCGCCCGTACAACATGGGCATCGCGGTACTGGACGTCAACTTCCAGGCGGCCCGTCCGCCAGAAGAGGTGAAATCTGCGTTTGATGACGCTATCGCCGCACGTGAAAACCGCGAGCAGTACGTCCGTGAAGCGGAAGCCTACGCTAACGAAGTTCAGCCTCGTGCGAATGGCCAGGCGCAACGTATTCTGGAAGAGGCGCGCGCTTACAAAGAGCGAACCGTTCTGGAAGCGCAGGGTGAAGTGGCGCGTTTCGCCAAGATTCTGCCGGAGTATAAAGCGGCGCCAGAGATCACCAAAGAGCGTCTCTATATTGAGACCATGGAACGCGTACTGAGCCATACCCGCAAAGTTCTGGTTAACGATCGCGGTAATAATCTGATGATGCTGCCGCTGGACCAGCTGATGCGTGGCGGTCAGGCTGCATCCGGCCAGCACGGTCAGAAGGGCGGAACCAGCTCGTCACTGCCTGCGCTCTCCGATCGCAATGCCAGCCGCAATGACACGTCGTCATACAGTCCGGACAACATCATGGATCAGCGCCGGGCGAATGCTCAGCGCAGCGACAGCCAGCGCGAAGGGAGAGAGTAATCGATGCGTAAGCCAATAATATTTTTAATTATCGTCGTGCTGGTGGCGCTCTATGCGTCGCTGTTTGTGGTGCAGGAAGGCGAGCGCGGCATCGTGCTGCGCTTCGGTAAAGTCCTGCGCGACGGCGAAAACAAGCCGCAGGTGTTTGAGCCGGGTCTGCATTTCAAGATCCCATTCCTGGAAACGGTTAAGACGCTGGATGCACGTATCCAGACCATGGACAATCAGGCCGATCGCTTCGTCACCAAAGAGAAGAAAGATCTGATCGTGGACTCCTACATCAAGTGGCGTATCAGCGACTTCAGTCGTTACTACCTGGCCACCGGTGGCGGGGATGTCTCTCAGGCGGAAGTGCTGCTGAAACGTAAGTTCAGTGACCGCCTGCGTTCTGAAATGGGCCGTCTGGATGTGAAAGATATCGTTACGGATTCCCGCGGTCGCCTGACCACGGACGTGCGTGACGCGCTGAACACCGGTTCTGTCGGCAGCGATGATGAAGTAGCGACGCCAGCGGCGGATGACGCGATTGCCAGCGCAGCGGCCCGTGTTGAGCGTGAAACCAACAGCAATGAGCCCGCTCCGAATCCGAACAGTATGGCCGCGTTAGGTATTCAGGTCGTTGATGTGCGCATCAAGCAGATCAACCTGCCGACCGAAGTGTCTGATGCGATCTTCAACCGTATGCGCGCTGAGCGTGAAGCGGTTGCACGCAGCCAGCGTTCACAGGGTCAGGAAGAGGCGGAAAAACTGCGCGCCCAGGCGGACTATCAGGTCACGCGTACGCTGGCCGAAGCGCAGCGTGAAGCGCTGATCACCCGCGGTGATGGTGATGCGGAAACGGCCCGGTTGTTTGCCGATGCGTTCAGCAAAGATCCTGACTTCTACGCCTTTATTCGTAGCCTGCGTGCTTACGAAAACAGTTTCAGCGAAAATCAGGACGTGATGGTGTTAAGCCCGGATAGCGACTTCTTCCGATATATGAAGGCGCCCTCTAACGCGACACGCTAAGAACTGATATAACCTACAGGCCGACAATGTTGTCGGCCTTTTTTTTGGGTATCAGAATGAAAACAAGCATCTGGATGGCACTGGCGCTGGTGTTAGTGCTCGAAGGGTTGGGGCCGATGTTTATGCCACGCCTCTGGCGACGCATGATCCTGTCGATGACCCGGTTACCGGATCGTCTGCTGCACCGTTTCGGTGGCGGACTGGTGGTGGCAGGCATGGTCATCTACTGCATGCTGAGTCTGCACGGCAACGTCTGAAACCGTGGCTGAAACCGGCTAAATTGTGCCTTTTTGCGCCAGAATCCCCAACATGTTGTAGTGATCAAAACTCAGGCAAAAAAGCGCGCAATCGTATGCTAAAAGTGCTGAAAACAGCGGGATCAGATGGTAGAATCCTTTTTTAAGCAATCGGTGATTTTGAGAAATGGGTAAGAACGTCGTCGTACTGGGCACCCAATGGGGTGACGAAGGTAAAGGTAAGATTGTAGACCTTCTGACTGAACGCGCGAATTACGTTGTGCGTTATCAAGGCGGCCACAATGCGGGCCACACGCTTGTCATCAACGGTGAAAAAACCGTCCTCCACCTGATCCCTTCTGGCATTCTGCGCGATAACGTGACCAGCATCATTGGTAACGGTGTTGTGCTCTCTCCTGAAGCCTTAATGAAGGAGATGAAAGGTCTGGAAGCGCGCGGGATTCCGGTACGTGAACGTCTGCTGATTTCTGAAGCCTGTCCGCTGATCCTGCAATATCATGTTGCGATGGACATGGCGCGTGAACGTGCGCGCGGTGCCAAAGCGATCGGGACCACCGGCCGTGGCATCGGACCGGCTTATGAAGATAAAGTGGCGCGTCGCGCACTGCGCGTCAGCGACCTGTTCAACAAAGAAACCTTTGCTGCCAAGCTGAAGGAAGTGGTCGATTTCTACAACTTCCAGCTGGTGGAGTACTACAAAGAGCCAGCCGTCGATTTCGACAAAGTGCTGAGCGATGTGATGGAAGTCGCTGACATCCTGACCGGCATGGTGGTTGACGTCTCTGAACTGCTGGACAGCGCGCGTAAGCGTGGCGATCTGATCATGTTTGAAGGCGCGCAGGGTACCCTGCTGGATATCGACCACGGGACCTATCCTTACGTGACCTCGTCCAACACCACCGCAGGTGGCGTGGCGACTGGTTCAGGTATCGGCCCGCGTTATGTCGACTACGTGCTGGGTATTGTGAAAGCGTACTCCACCCGCGTAGGTGCAGGCCCGTTCCCGACCGAGCTGTTCGATGAAACCGGTGAGTTCCTGTGTGCACAGGGCAACGAGTTTGGTGCGACCACCGGACGTCGTCGTCGTACCGGCTGGCTGGATGCGGTGGCCGTTCGCCGTGCAGTTCAGATCAACTCCCTGTCAGGTTTCTGCATGACCAAGCTGGACGTGCTGGATGGCCTGAAAGAGGTGAAAATCTGTGTCGCTTACCGTATGCCGGATGGCCGCGAAGTGACCTCTACGCCGCTGGCAGCAGAGAACTGGGAAGGCATTGAGCCGATCTACGAAACGCTGCCAGGCTGGAGCGAGACAACGTTTGGCGTTAAGACGCTGGAAGGTTTACCTCAGGCGGCGCGTGATTACATCAAGCGCGTTGAAGAGGTAACGGGTGTGCCGATTGATATTATTTCAACCGGTCCCGATCGCAGTGAAACAATGATTCTGCGCGATCCGTTCGACGCATAATGATTGAGGCCGGACGCTGTCCGGCCCTTGTTTTTCCACTCTCTGATGCCACTTATCTTCCCTTCGCTTGTCAAACCCGGTGCTGACTGAAAAAAACGCACGGCCAATCACACTCTGGTTTATCATCGTAGTTAATCGAATGGCGATCCGATTTAATCCCGACACCCATTGTAAGGCGAACAATGTCATGCCACGCCTGAAGGTTCACTGAGGTTACTGTGCAGCTCACGAGTTTTACTGATTATGGCTTACGGGCCCTGATTTATCTGGCCTCGTTACCCGAAGGCCAGCAGACCAATATTACTGCGGTAACCGACACGTACGGTTTGTCGCGTAACCATATGGTCAAAATCATTAATCAGCTGAGCCGGGCGGGCTATGTCGCTGCAACACGGGGTAAAAATGGCGGTATTCGTCTGGGTATGCCGCCGCGTCAGATTGTGATTGGTGAAGTGGTCCGCAGGATGGAGCCGCTACAATTAGTCGATTGCCCCTCCTGCTCCATTTCGCCCGCCTGCCGTCTTAAACAGGCGCTGCATGATGCAGTACAGCGATTTTTGCAGGAGCTGGATAACTATACGCTGGCCGATTTGGTCGAAGGCAATACGCCACTTTATGAAATCATACTGTCCAGATCGCCGGCGGATATAAATATTAAATGACATCGGAGGAACCGTTATGTCAAAAGATCCTTTTCAGGATAGAGAAGCTGAAAAATACGAAAACCCTATTCCAAGCCGTGAATTTATCCTGGCTTTATTAGAAAAACGTGAAAAACCGGCCAGCCGTGAAGAGCTGGCTGAAGAGATGAATCTGCACGATGAAGAGCAGCTCGAGGCGCTGCGTCGCCGCCTTCGCGCCATGGAGCGTGATGGTCAGCTGGTCTTCACCCGCCGTCAGTGTTATGCCCTGCCAGAACGCCTCGATCTCCTGCGCGGTAAAGTTATCGGCCATCGTGATGGCTACGGTTTCCTGCGGGCGGAAGGTCAGAAAGATGACCTCTATCTTTCCGCTGAACAGATGAAATTCTGCATGCACGGTGACGTGATCCTGGCGCAGCCGCTGGGTGCCGATCGCAAAGGCCGTCGCGAAGCGCGCGTGGTCCGGGTGCAGGAACCCCGCAACAATCAGATCGTTGGCCGCTACTTTACCGATGCCGGTGCCGGCTTCGTGGTGCCGGATGACAGTCGCCTGAGTTTCGATATTCTCATCCCCCCAGAAGAGACGATGCAGGCCCGTATGGGTTCCGTGGTGGTGGTGGAGCTGGTGCAGCGCCCGAACCGTCGCAGCAAAGCGATCGGTAAAGTGATTGAAATCCTCGGCGAAGATATGGGCACCAGCCTGGCCGTGGATATGGCGCTGCGCACCCATGAAATTCCGCACACCTGGCCGCCGCAGGTAGAAGCCCAGATCAGCCAGCTGAAAGAAGAGGTGCCGGAAGAGGCGAAAAAAGGCCGCGTCGATCTGCGCAAACTGCCGCTGGTCACCATTGATGGTGAAGATGCCCGTGACTTCGATGATGCCGTCTACTGTGAGAAAAAGCGCGGGGGTGGCTGGCGTCTGTGGGTAGCGATTGCCGATGTGAGCTACTACGTTCGTCCGGGCACGCCACTGGATGATGAGGCGCATCAGCGCGGCACCTCGGTCTACTTCCCGTCACAGGTGGTGCCGATGCTGCCGGAAGTGCTGTCGAATGGCCTCTGTTCGCTTAACCCGCAGGTGGATCGCCTGTGTATGGTGTGCGAGATGACCATTTCGACCAAGGGTAAACTGACCGGCTTCAAACATTATGAAGCGGTGATGAACTCCCATGCGCGTCTGACCTATAACAAGGTCTGGAATATCCTGCAGGGCGACAAAGAGCTGCGTCAGCAATACGCGCCGCTGGTTAAAGATCTTGAAGAGCTGCATAACCTCTATCAGGCGCTGGATGCTGCACGCGAAGAGCGCGGCGGTATCTCGTTTGAGACGGAAGAGGCGAAGTTTATTTTCAACGCCGAGCGCCGTATTGAGCGGGTGGAACGCGTCTCCCGTAATGACGCCCACAAGCTGATCGAAGAGTGCATGATCCTGGCGAACATCGCCTCGGCACGCTTTGTGGAGAAAAATCAGGAACCGGCGCTGTTCCGCGATCACGATCGTCCGACCGACGAGAGCATTAAGAGCTTCCGTACCGTGCTCAATGAGCTGGGACTGAGCCTGCCAGGCGGCAACAAACCGCAGCCTGTTGACTATGCGGCGCTGCTGAAGCAGGTGGCCGATCGTCCGGATGCGGAAATGCTGCAGACCATGCTGCTGCGTTCCATGAAACAGGCGGTGTACGATCCGGAGAACCGCGGCCACTTCGGTCTGGCCCTCTCCTCCTATGCTCACTTTACCTCGCCGATCCGTCGCTACCCGGATCTGACGCTGCACCGCGCCATCAAATATCTGCTGGCAAAAGAGCAGGATGAAGGCAAAGGGCTGGTTCAGCGCGCCATTAAGTACCTGATGCCGAAAGATCGCAGCGTTGCCAAAGATCTGACGACCGCGACCGGGGGCTATCACTATGACATGCCGCAGATGCTGCAACTGGGCCTGCACTGTTCCCTGACTGAGCGCCGCGCAGATGAAGCGACGCGCGACGTGGCGGACTGGCTCAAGTGTGACTTCATGCAGGATCAGGTCGGTAACGTGTTCAACGGCGTCATCTCCAGCGTCACCGGATTTGGCTTCTTTGTGCGCTTAAACGATCTCTTCATTGATGGTCTGGTGCATGTCTCCTCACTCGACAATGACTACTACCGTTTTGACCCGGTAGGGCAGCGTCTGATTGGTGAATCGGGCGGGCGCACCTATCGCCTGGGTGACACCGTGGAAGTGCGGGTGGAAGCCGTGCATATGGACGAGCGTAAAATCGACTTTGCCCTGATCTCCAGTCAGCGGCAGGTGCGTGGCGAAGGAAAAACCGCGCGCGACCGCGCAAAACGTGACGATAAAGCGCCAGCGAAGCGCCGTCGCGATGCGAGCCGTAAGTCTAACTTCGAGCCGGACGCCGCCTTCCGGGGAGGCAAAGGCAAATCTGCCGGGGCAAATAGCGAGAAAAAAAGTAAAAACGTCTCGGAAAAAACCCGTAAAATCGCCGCCGCCACAAAGGCGAAGCGCGCCAGAAGAAAGGCCGAGTCTGACTGAGGCGCGTCACCGCCTTTTCTCTCCGGAGAAAGGGCGGTTATTCTTTTCATTTCCAACCACTGAGCAGATTGATGAGCGAAATTATTTTTGGTATCCATGCCGTGCAGGCGCTGCTGGAACGTGCTCCACAACGTTTTCAGGAAGTCTTTATCCTCAAAGGCCGCGACGATCGTCGCCTGCAACCCGTGGTCGCCGCGCTGGAAGCTCAGGGGATCGTCATTCAGCTGGCGGAGCGTAAATGGCTCGACAGTCAGGTCGAAGGCGGGGTGCATCAGGGCATCGTGGCACGGGTGAAACCCGGCCGTCAGTATCAGGAGGGCGATCTGCCGGATCTGCTGCAGAGCCTGGACAAACCGTTCCTGCTGGTGCTGGATGGCGTCACCGACCCGCACAATCTGGGCGCCTGTCTGCGCAGCGCGGATGCGGCCGGTGTGCACGCGATTATCGTGCCGAAAGATCGTTCTGCCCCTCTGAACGCCACCGCCAAAAAAGTGGCCAGCGGCGCGGCGGAAAATGTGCCGTTGATCCGCGTCACCAACCTGGCGCGTACGCTGCGTCTGCTGCAGGAGTACAACATCTGGGTTGTCGGCACCGCAGGTGAAGCTGACCATACCGTCTTCCAGAGCAAAATGACTGGCCCGA
Source organism: Pantoea sp. M_10 (assembly GCF_008631515.1). Classification (NCBI taxonomy): domain Bacteria; kingdom Pseudomonadati; phylum Pseudomonadota; class Gammaproteobacteria; order Enterobacterales; family Erwiniaceae; genus Pantoea; species Pantoea sp. M_10. Next base: position 60,583 of record NZ_VWUL01000009.1, read on the forward strand.
TGGCGCTGGTGATGGGCGCAGAGGGTGAGGGCATGCGTCGCCTGACCCGTGAACATTGCGATGAGCTGATCAGCATTCCGATGGCGGGCAGCGTTTCGTCGCTCAACGTCTCGGTGGCCACCGGCGTCTGCCTGTTTGAAGCGGTGCGCCAGCGCAACGCCTGATCCCCGATGTGATCCTCGCCACAAATTAGTTTCTGTACCAGGCATAACCCTGCGTCCTTCGCATACTTACGGAGTGACATCCGCGAGGAGTGGTTATGACCTGGACAACACACACCGTTTTTAATCAGCCCCATCCTCTCAGCAACAGTAATCTGTTTCTTTCCGATACGCCGCTCAGCGAAGCCCTTTCCCGTGAGGGGGCCGGATGGGATCGGGAATGGCTGACCTCCGTTGGCTCACAGCTCGGCGGGGCCGAGTCGCTGGAGCTTGGCCGGCTTGCCAATACTGAACCCCCTGAGCTGCAGCGCTATGATGCCCGTGGCGTGCGGCTGGATGAGGTCCGTTTTCACCCCGCCTGGCACCTGCTGATGCAGGGCGTCTGCGCCAGCCGCCTGCACAACCTCAGCTGGCAGCCTGCGGTTCGGGAACAGGCGAGCGTGGCGCGCGCCGCGCGCTTTATCCTGCATGCACAGGTTGAAGCGGGCACGCTCTGCCCGATGACCATGACACACGCCGCCATTCCGCTGCTGCAGACCTGTCTGCCCGCCGCATTTGAGGGCTGGCTCGATCCGCTGCTCAGCGACCGCTACGATACCCATGCGCAGCCTGGCGACCAGAAACGCGGCCTGCTGATCGGCATGGGAATGACAGAGAAGCAGGGGGGCAGCGATCTGCTTACCAGCACCACCTTTGCAGAACCGCTTGAGGCGCGCGGCCCCGGCGAAGCCTGGCGGCTGACCGGCCATAAATGGTTTTTCTCCGTGCCGCAGAGTGATGCGCATCTGGTGCTGGCGCAGACGCCCGCCGGATTAAGCTGCTTCTTCCTGCCGCGACTGCTGCCCGACGGCACCCGCAATGCCATTCAGCTTGAACGGCTCAAAGAGAAGCTGGGCAATCGCTCGAACGCCAGTTGCGAAGTGGAGTTTCGCGAGGCGACGGGCTGGCTGCTGGGAGAAGAGGGTGAAGGGGTGCGGCTGATCCTGAAGATGGCCGGGATGACGCGCTTCGACTGCGCACTCGGCAGTCACGGGCAGATGCGGCGGGCCTTCTCGGTGGCACTCTGGCATGCCCACCAGCGTCAGGTGCAGGGGAAAAATCTGGTGGATCTGCCGCTGATGCGGCAGGTGCTGGCTCAGCAGGCGCTGCAGCTGGAGGGGCAGACTGCGCTGCTGATGCGCCTGGCGCGCGCCTGGTCCCAGCCGGCGAAACCGCATGAGGTCACCTTTGCCCGCTTATTTACCCCGGCCGCTAAGTATCAGATCTGCAAAGCGGGCGCGCCGTTTGTGGCGGAGTCGATGGAGGTGCTGGGCGGGATTGGCTACTGCGAAGCGAGTGAGCTGCCGCGTCTCTATCGTGACATGCCGGTCAACAGTATCTGGGAGGGGGCGGGCAACGTGATGTGTCTGGACGTCCTGCGCGTGCTCGCCCGCCAGGCGGAGGTGACTGAGATGCTGAATCAGGAGTTTGAGGCGGTAAAAGGATGTAACCGGCATTTTGATGCGCGCTGGCGTCAGCTGCGGCTGAGACTCAGCCACATCCCTGAAGAGCAGGCGCGCGAGGTCACCCGCACGCTGCTGCTGCTGGCGACGGGCGCTCAGCTGCTGAAATATGCCGAGCCGCCGCTGGCCGATGCCTGGTGCCAGCAGTGGCTCGACCCGCGCGGTTCACGCCCGCTGGAAGCCGCAGTGACCGATCGTTTACTGGCCCGCGCCTGTGGCCGGTGACGCACCATAAAGAATCGCACTGGCGTACCACAAGCCAGGCATCACCGTTTCACTTAGCGCCACGATCTGATAGTAAACCGCTCCGGCCTGATTGGCCCGGGCGGCCACCGCCCGCTGGGCGTCATCCGGCGAGCCATGCACGTTCACGGTGATATTACCCAGCTTCGGTAAGCCGCCACTCTGCGACCGTGAAATCTCCTGTGCCTGCTGCGTTGGGGCAGGCGGCGCTTCTGGCGTTGTCTGAAGGGCGGAACAGCCTGCCAGAAGCAGGCTCAGGATCAGTAAGTAAGCGGAACGCATAGCAAAACCCTTTTTCAGGACGAGACAGTAAGTGTATGTCATCGTGCTGAAGGCGGTCAGGCTTTAAGGCTGAATACGCTGACCAGTTGGGTGAGATGATGACCTTTATCACTCAGCGTCTGCGCACTGTTTTCCGCCTGCGCCACCAGCTCGCTGTTCTGATGGGTCGCCTGACTGATCTGATTCATCGCCAGATTAACCTGACCAATGCCCGCCGCCTGCTGCTGCGCCGCCACGTTGATCTCGCCCATCAGCGCCTGCACCTGCTCGATGTGCGTCACAATGTCACTCATCGCATCGCGCGTCTGTTCAGAGAGCTGATGTCCCTGTGCCACGTTGCCGATGGAGGTGGCAATCAGCCCATCGATCTCTTTGGCCGCCTGCGCTGACCGCTGTGCCAGTGCCCGCACTTCTGCCGCGACCACGGCAAAACCGCGACCCTGTTCACCGGCTCGCGCCGCTTCAACGGCGGCATTCAGCGCCAGGATGTTGGTCTGGAAGGCAATCGACTCAATCACATGGGTAATGTCCGCAATGCTTTGTGACGACACTTTAATCGCTGACATGGTGTTCACCGAGCGCTCCACCGTCTGGCTGCCGTGGCTGACGATTCCGCTGGCTTCCGCCACCAGGGACATCGCCTGACGCAGGCTGTCGGCGGTGTGTTCCACCGTTGCGCCAAACTGCTCCATGCTGGCGGAGGTCTGCTCGACGCTGCTGGCCTGACGTCCAATCTGCTCGCTGATGTTATGGCTGCTGACGGCGATGGTATCCGTACCGTCACTGATCTCCTGTGCGGCAACGCGCACCTGGCTGACGATTTTTTCCAGACCGTTTCCAATGCCGTTAATTGCCACGATCAGCTGGCCTACCTCATCAGAGCGGGTGGTCTTCAGGTTGACCTGCAGATTACCGGCGGCATACTGCTCCGCCAGATGGATCACCTGCTGCAGCGGATGGGTAATGGCCCGGCGGCTGTACCATACAAACCCCAGCGCAAAGATCACCACCAGAATCAGTCCGGTCATCAGGAACAGGTTACGGCTGTGGGTAATCGGAGCCAGCAGGCTGGCACGGTTAACTTCGCCGGTGATCACCCAGTTCCAGCCCGGCAGCTGCTGCCAGGCCAGGATTTTCTGCTCACCGTCAATTTCCACCTGCTGCATGCCCTGTGGCTGCGTCAATAGCGGCTGCAGGATAGCGCTATCCCAGCCGGGCTGTTTTCCTTCGTTGTGCTGGTCAAACAGATAGTTGCCCTGCGTCTTACCGGGCGTGCCGTTGAGCACAAAGAAATGACCGCTGTCACCCAGCCGGCGAGCCAGGATTTTTTCGCGCATCAGCGCATACTGCTTGTCAATGCCGACGCCGACGAAGAGGATGGCAACGACCCTGCCACTCTCATCCTTTACCGGCTGGTACTGCGTGATATAGCGGTGGCCGAACAGCGTGGCCAGGCCCTGATATGTCCTGCCTTCGTGAACGCTTTTCCAGGCGGCGCCGGTGCGATCAAGCTGAGTACCGATAGCCCGACTGCCATCCTCCTTTTTCAGCGAGGTGGAGATGCGGATAAAATTATCGCCATCGCGCACAAAAATCGTCGCCACCGCCGCGGTGCGGTCAGTGAAATCGTCGACGGCGACCTGATCGAGGTTCAGCGTTTTTAATCCGGCGCGCAGCACGGGCGTTGAAAATGCGCCTACCTGAATTCTGGCGCTGTCATCAAGGCTGAAACGCCTGGGTAAAAAGCTGATAAACAGATTGGTATAGTGGCTCACCTCTTCGGTGAGGGTGGCGTTGAACATGGAGGCCATTTCATTAATGCCCTGCACCTGATTGTGCATGTCATCGATGGCGAGATTTTCCAGCTGGCGTGAGGCGTTGTGGCTTTGAGTCAGGGTGAGTACCAGCAACAGCAGCGCAACGCTGAGAGACGTCAGTACAGACAGCTTAACTCCAAGACTCAGGCCGCTGAGAGAGAGACGCGTCATAAATTACCTTTGAACAAGTTATGGGGGTACACCATCAACGGCAGGGAGGGGGAAAAGTTTAGGGCGAAATCCGGCCGCTAAGCGCAGCGGCACGTTTCGTTAAATCATCCACAGCACGTACACTGAAGCGGCACGCTTTCACCCCATCAGGAGAGACGATGATCGAACTCATGACAGAAACGCTGGCCGGTATTGAATGCCTGCACGCCACGCCTGCCGGACAGCGCCAGGCACCGCTGCCCACGGTGCTGTTTTATCACGGCTTTACCTCGTCGAAAGAGGTCTACGCCTACTTTGCGGTGGCGCTGGCGCAGGCAGGTTTTCGCGCGGTGATGCCCGATGCGGCGCGACACGGCGCGCGCTATGACGGTGATGCCGGGACACGCCTGGACCGCTTCTGGGAGATCCTGAAGCAGAACATTGATGAGCTGCCGCAGCTGGAAGCGGCGCTGCGAGATGAAAATCTGATCGCCGGTTCGCGTTTTGCGGTGGCGGGGGCCTCAATGGGCGGCATGACCGCCCTGGGGGCCATGGCGCGCTACCCACAGATTCACAGCGTCGCCTGCATGATGGGATCGGGCTATTTTATGCAGCTCAGTCACTCACTGTTTCCGCCGCGGCTCCCCGATACGCCCGACCGGCAGGCGAAATTTGCTGCCCGTATGGCGCCTCTGGCGGAGTATGACCCCTGCAACCGGCTCACGGCACTGGCAGACCGGCCGCTGCTGCTGTGGCATGGCGAGGCGGATGAGGTGGTGCCCTGGGCGGAAACCGAGCGGCTGGAGAGGGCCCTGCGTGACAATGGCCTGGATCAGCATCTGACGTCGCTGTCGGAAAAGGGGATTGGGCATAAGATCACCCCCTCCGCCCTGACGGCGCTGGTCAGCTTCTTTCGTCATCAGCTGTAAACGATGAACGGGCGGAGCAGGATGCCGCCGCCCGTGACGCGACCGGTACTTACCAGCGCGCAGCCGATTTCTCAGCTGGACTGGCAGGCGCGCTGACCGGGTTTCGTTCCGGCCTGTCCAGCCGGTTAACGTAGACATAACCGGATGCCGCTTCACTGCTGTGACTTCTTATCTGCTGCGCACAGTCAGCATGGCTGGCAAGGGCGGGTGGAGACAGGAAGAGACCCAGGAAAGTGGCGATGACGAACGTTTTCATGCCCGACTCCTCACTTCAGGGAAGACACTCTGTGTGACGCCAGCGACCCTGTCGTGACGTCTGCTTTAATTTTAGCCACTGCCCCTGCGAACGCCAGATCGTCCCGCTGAACCTCTCTGTCAGCGTTTTTGAACGATTCCGCGTTAACCCGCTGTTTTTACACTGTTCCCTGCCTGACCCACCGACACCGCGTCCCCAGCCGCATTTTATTGAAATGTGTGCTTGAGTTTAGCCACGGTCGCCAGTATGATTACGCGTCAATTTTTCAGCCGCATTCTCAGGCTGTGTCCCACAAAGGCTCGTTACGGCGAACGGTTGTGGGACACAGCCTATAACGTTCCTTGCTTCCATGGGCCGCGGCTGACCCCGACAGGAGGCTGAATAATCCGTAAGGAGCAATTTCGATGCGTCATTACGAAATCGTATTTATGGTTCATCCTGACCAGAGCGAACAGGTTCCTGGCATGATCGAGCGTTACACTGGTGCTATCACTGGTGCACAGGGCACGATTCACCGTCTGGAAGACTGGGGCCGCCGTCAGCTGGCTTACCCGATCAACAAACTGCACAAAGCTCACTACGTTCTGATGAACGTTGAAGCGCCGCAGGAAGCGATCGATGAGCTGGAAACGAACTTCCGCTTCAACGACGCCGTTATCCGTAGCATGGTTATGCGCGTTAAACACGCGGTAACTGAAGCATCACCGATGGTTAAAGCGAAAGATGAGCGTCGTGATCGTCGCGAAGATTTTGCTAACGAATCCGCTGATGAGTCAGATGCTGGGGATTCTGAAGAGTAATCCATCGTGACGGTTAATCGACTGCGCTTGTCCGGCACTGTGTGCAGGACGCCGGTTCGAAAAATTAGCCCGTCAGGAATTCCTCACTGTCAGTTTGTGCTAGAGCACCGCTCAGTGCAGGAGGAGGCCGGGTTTCACCGGCAAGCCTGGTGTCGTATGCCGGTAATTATCAGCGGCAGCACCCATCAGGTGATTACTCAACATATAACGGTCGGCACGCAACTCACACTGGACGGTTTCATTAGTTGCCATCAGGCACGCAATGGCCAGAGCAAAGTGGTGTTCCATGCCGAGCAGATTGAATTGATAGATTCTGGAGACTAGCCTAATGGCACGTTATTTCCGTCGTCGCAAGTTCTGCCGTTTCACCGCGGAAGGCGTTGTTGAGATCGATTACAAAGACATCGCAACGTTGAAAAACTACATTACCGAAAGCGGTAAAATTGTCCCGAGCCGTATCACCGGTACTCGTGCAAAATACCAGCGTCAGTTGGCTCGCTGCATCAAGCGCGCGCGTTATCTGTCTCTGCTGCCGTACACTGATCGTCATCAGTAATCGGCAACTGTCCATTAACGACTTTAAGAGGATAAGGTAATGCAAGTTATTCTGCTTGATAAAGTAGCAAACCTGGGCAGCCTGGGTGATCAGGTTAACGTTAAAGCGGGCTACGCTCGTAACTTCCTGGTTCCACAGGGCAAAGCTGTTCCTGCTACAAAGAAAAACGTTGAGTATTTCGAAGCACGCCGTGCTGAACTGGAAGCCAAACTGGCTGACGTTCAGTCTGCAGCGACTGCACGCGCTGAGAAAATCAATGCACTGGGCACCGTGACCATCACGTCTAAAGCAGGCGATGAAGGTAAGCTGTTCGGTTCAATCGGTACCCGCGACATCGCTGATGCAGTTACTGCTGCTGGCGTTGACGTAGCGAAGAGCGAAGTTCGTCTGCCGAACGGCGTTCTGCGTACTACCGGTGAGCATGAAGTAGACTTCCAGGTCCACAGCGATGTATTCGCTAAACTGACCGTGAAGGTTGTTGCTGGTTAATTTTATTAACTGAGCACAACAAAATCGCCGGCCCTGTGCCGGCGTTTTTGTTTTTATGCTTGCTCAGCTACTGCGCGCGGATAAAGCTGCCGTCTGTCTGACGGGTAAACAGCACCGGGCCCTCTGCGCCCTCCACCGTCAGTCCCGTTACCACACCCTGTGCATCCTGTCGGATTTTGACCTGCTGACCACTTTTCAGTGAGCTGAGGGGCTGATCGTTGCCTTCCACCCGCGCCATCGCAAACACATCATTGACCGGCAGGCTGTTGTCACGAAACAGCTGCGCCAGCGTCTGGCCGGATGCGATGGTCAGACTGCGCCACGCGCCCTGAGAGTCTGCTTTTGGCGTCTGCTGTGATGAGGAGGCCTGCCCGGAGCGGGTGTTATCGTAGATATCCGCCTGCATCGGCACCTCTTTCTCTGCGGAAGGCGTAACCGGCTGCTCGACCGGATAGCGCGGCGTCGTGGCAGGCCAGAGAAACGCTACCAGCATAACCAGCAGCGCCGCCACAATGCCGCGACGGTGCGGTGCGGGCAGCGGTGCCATCCAGCGGATGTCGTCGGTAAAATGCCAGATTCGCTGAAGCCATGTCGGCAGGCGGGATGACGTCTCAGAAGCCATGCGGGGTTCCTCCTCTCCGGCAGGCTGCGCTGGCCTGCGTGCGGCCAGCCAGGTCTGCAGCCGGGATATCATATGTGTTGCGCGCGTCCGGCGGCGTCGTGGGGCGATCTGGCCCATAGTTGCTCTCTTCTTCGTGTGCCACAGACGGGGGGGATTCCGTCGTTAGTTATAGTATGGGCAATACTGGCGCGAAGTGCCTGCCAGCATTGATAAATCTGACGGCTCTATTGTTTCTCTTTCGCCGGGAAAAGTCATCTGCGATGCAGGGCATTTTACGCCAGCGGCCTGCGCTGCTATGCTGCCGGTTCGAATTTATCCGAGAGTGAAAGGAACGAAGATGACTACCCCTTCTTTCGACAGCGTCGAAGCACAAGCAAGTTACGGTATTGGTTTACAGGTTGGCCAGCAGTTGCTGGAATCTGGTCTGCAGGGGCTGCAGCCAGAAGCACTGCTCGCGGGCCTGCGCGACGCGCTGGAAGGGAACTCGCCTGCCGTACCGGTTGATGTCGTTCATCGCGCACTGCGTGAAGTTCATGAACGCGCTGAAGGCGTACGTCGTGAGCGCACCGAAGCCATGGCAGCAGAAGGTCAGGCGTTCCTGCAGGAACATGCGCAGCGTGAAGGCGTGAACAGCACCGAATCCGGTCTGCAGTTCAGCGTGATTACTCAGGGCGAAGGTCCTATCCCATCGCGTCAGGATCGCGTACGCGTGCACTACACCGGCAAACTGATCGACGGCAGCGTGTTCGACAGCTCGGTGGCGCGTGGCGAACCGGCAGAGTTCCCGGTGAGCGGTGTGATCCCAGGCTGGATCGAAGCCCTGACCCTGATGCCGGTTGGCTCAAAATGGGAACTGGTGATCCCACAGAACCTCGCGTATGGCGAGCGCGGTGCGGGTGCCTCCATCCCACCATTCAGCACCCTGATTTTCGAAGTGGAACTGCTGGAAATTCTGTAATTGCCAGACGCTGCAACCGCCCGGTTGCAGCGTTTTCTCCTGCCTTACTTCTGCTGTAAATTCACCTGCCACAACGCGAAGCCAGTCGCATCGGTCCCTTTGGGCTGAAGCGGATATTGCGCATGCTGCTTAATAAACCCGGTGGCTTTCTCACCCGGTGCTGTCTCAAACCGGATGTCCAGCGGCGTGGATGCGTTAATCGGGGCCAGCCGCCAGTTATTGTCCGCTTTTGGCTGGACTTCCCCGTGCGCCTTAGTCTCTGCACTGATATAGGCTGCCACCACCGAACGGTTCTCATCCGGCGAGGCAAAGGCGACATAGTTATCGCCGGTGCCGGCAAATTTGCCGCCATAAGCACGATAGTTGTTCGTCGCCACCAGGAAGGTCGCCTGCGGGTCGATCGGCTTACCCTGCCAGCTCAGCTGACGGATACGGGAGGCATCAGGATGGATCAGCTGGCACTCGCTGTCGTAGCGCGCTGGCTGGGTGACATCGATCTGATAGGTGACCCCGTCGATCACATCAAAGTTATAGGTGCGGAAATCCCAGTTAATCAGCGACTGTGTTTTCGTACTGTGCGGATCGATCTGGTTAAACTGGCCTGCAGAGCACTCCAGCCACTCTTTAACCTGCGCCCCGCTGACCTTCATGACCACCAGCGTGTTGGGGTAGAGATAAAGATCGGCGGCGTTGCGGAAGGTCAGCGGCCCTTTCTCCACTTCGACATAGCTGGCCGGATCGTTTTTACGCCCGCCCGCCTTGAAAGGCGCCGCCGCTGAGAGTACCGGCAGACGGCCCAGATCGGGATCGCCCTGAATGAAGTGCTCGACATAGGCGCGCTGAGCGTTGTTGACGATCTGCACGGTGGGATCGTCCTGTACCAGCGACAGGTAGCTATACATCACGTCGGCGGACTTGCCGATGGGTTTCGCCACAAAGTCCCGCGTGGCGCGGTGATCCTCAGCCAGGACCTTCACCAGCGCGGGATCTTCTGCGGCGAGAGACTTTTTCGCTGCGATGTCATAGATCGGGCGCGCCTCAGCTTTGCCGCTCGTGACCTGCCACCTGCCGTTGTCATTGTTCAGCACCAGGTCGACCACGCCCAGGTGATCGCCCCACATGCCGGGCATCACTGCAGGCACACCGTTCAGGGTGCCGTTCTTAATGTCTGCGCCTTTAATCGCGGCAAAATCTTTACCGGGGAAGACGGCGTGGGCATGGCCAAACAGGATGGCGTTGATGCCTTCAACCTGACTGAGATAGTAAACCGAGTTCTCCGCCAGGGTGTGATACGGCTCGCTGCTCAGACCGGAGTGCGGAATCGCGATGACCAGATCCGCGCCCTGCGCACGCATCTCCGGCACATAGCGGCGCGCCGTTTCCGTGATGTCATCGACCCGCACCTTGCCCTGCAGATTGGCTTTATCCCACACCATGATCTGCGGCGGCACAAAGCCGATATAGCCAATCTTCAGGGTCCGGGTTTTGCCTTCACGATCAACCAGCGTGGTGGATTTGATGAGGTAAGGCGTAAACAGCGGCTTGCCACTCTTCACGTCAATGACGTTGGCATTGACGTAGGGAAAGCGGGCACCGGCCAGCGCTTTCTTCAGGTAGGGCAGGCCATAATTAAATTCATGATTGCCGAGGTTGCCGACGCTGTAATCCAGGGTGTTGAGCGCCTTGTAGACCGGGTGGATCTCCCCCTCACGCAATCCCTTTGCCGCCATGTAGTCGCCCAGCGGACTGCCCTGAATGATATCGCCGTTGTCGACCAGCAGGCTGTTTTTCACCTCCTGACGCGCGGCGTGGATCAGCGTGGCGGTGCGCACCAGGCCAAACTTTTCGGTTGGGGTGTCTTTGTAGTAGTCGAAATCCATCATGTTGCTATGAAGATCGGTGGTTTCCAGTATGCGTAGATCGACCGTTGCGGCCTGTGCGGCGGCGGAAACGCCAAGTGCCAGTAAGACTATGCCGGGCTTAAACATGCCTGCTCCTGCTGCAAAATAATTGGGGATCTCAAAATAATGTAAAAGCCTGCCGGTGGGTCATTTTAAATCGTGATGGATATAACGTTTTGGCGCATCGGAGGCGGCACCGGATTCCGGCGGGCGCGCAAAGTGGCGCAGGCGTGGCGATAAACGGGTAACTATGATATTGATATATCTATAAATTGGCGCGCTGGTCAGCCTGTAAATGGGCAGGTCAGGCGAAACTGCTAAAATGTCACTGTCTGACGGAAAGCTGATCCTGCAGCAGAAAGACACAACGAGGTGAAAAATGTTAGAGCAAATCTGCCAACTGGCACGCGAAGCAGGCGACGCGATTATGCAGGTCTATAACGGTGCCGCGCCGCTTGACGTTTCTCACAAATCGGATGATTCGCCGGTGACCGCCGCGGATATCGCTGCGCACGAGGTCATCCTCTCTGGCCTGAAGCAGTTAACCCCCGATCTGCCGGTGCTGTCAGAAGAAGATCCGCCCGCCTGGACAGAGCGTCAGCACTGGCAGCGCTACTGGCTGGTCGATCCCCTGGATGGCACCAAAGAGTTCATCAAACGCAACGGCGAATTTACGGTGAACATTGCGCTGATTGAGGCGGGCAAGCCGATTCTGGGCGTGGTTTATGCCCCCGCGCTGGGTGTGATGTACTCTGCGGCGGAGGGGAAGGCGTGGAAAGAGGAGGGCGGTCATCGTGAACAGATTCATGTGCGTGACGCACGACCTCCGCTGGTGGTGGTGAGCCGTTCCCATGGCGACGATGAGGAGATGAAAGAGTACCTGAAGCAGCTGGGCGAGCATCAGACCGTTGCAACCGGCTCCTCACTGAAATTCTGCCTGGTAGCGGAAGGGAAAGCTCAGCTCTATCCCCGTTTCGGACCCACCAATATCTGGGACACCGGTGCAGGTCATGCGGTGGCGATGGCTGCAGGTGCGCATGTGCATGACTGGCAGGGTAAAACCCTGGATTACGCGCCGCGCGAATCTTTCCTGAACCCCGGCTTCCGCGTGTCGCTGTTTTAACGCGGGCTGAGCGTCTGCCTTCTGACGCCCCGGCGAGCTTCGCGCCCGCCGGGGCGTCTGCTATTCCGCCTTCAGCAGTGAGGTGACCAGAGCAATCACGTCTGTCACTTCATCCTGCGTCAGCGGGCCATCCTTCACAAATTTCACCGTGCCCTGTTTATCCAGCACGACGATGGCGGAGCTGCCCGGCTGCAGCTGCCAGGCGTGCTGCACATTGCCCTTGCTGTCGACGATAAACTGCGACCAGGGATACTGCTGCTTATTGGTTTCAATGCTGCTGCGCACAAACATGCCGGTGCCGGGGATCGCATCATCGGTGTTAACGATGGTAGTGGTCTGATAGCGGTCATGCGGCAGCTTCGCGGCCTTAATCGCCTCTATCAGCGCGGCGTTCATCTCTTTGGCGGAGGAGCGCCCGGCAATGTGCTGAATCACGCGAACTTTTCCACTCAGCTGCGCGCTATTCCAGTTTTTATAGCTAAACTTCTCCTGCTGCAGTATCAGCTCGCCTTTGTCGTTGACGCCCGTGGCGGGCACTCGGGAATCGAGCCTGAGGTCGTGGGCCATGACGCCCGCCAGCATGAGTAATGACAACGCCACGGCTGCCAGAATATTTCGCATCGCACTTTCCTTAAGTGATCAGACCAGTCAGTCATTTTACTGCAATAGTAAGCAGGGATGATGCGCCTGTCGTGGAAAGGTGTCAGGTTTGTTATGCCCGCCACAATTCCTTAACCAACGAAGGTTTATACTGTGTCATATGAGAGTCATAACAGACTGTTCTGTAATGATGTGTCAACTCAGTAAAAAAATTCATTTTTCGGAACACCAGTAGTGTTCGGTGTTCTATAGTTATCGCGAATTCGCGCTTCATGGGCTGGTACCTACTTTGGAAACGGCGAAGCGTGCTTTAAAAATGTACAGGAGTCAGTCAGTATGAAAATCTTCCAGCGCTATAATCCGCTGCAAATAGCGAAATATGTCAAAACGCTGTTCAAAGGAAGGTTGTATATCAAGGACGTTGGCGCGTTCGAGTTCGATAAAGGGAAGGTGTTAATCCCGCGCGTCAAAGACAAACAGCACCTGAGCGTGATGTCAGAAATTAACCGCCAGGTCGTTCGTCTCAAGCTTGAGTTCAACTAATCAAAAGGGCGCCGATGGCGCCCTGAGTGTTTTGTAAGCCAGACCCTTCGCTATCCCTGCTCGTCTTCGCTTTTTGTCATGCTCAGCACCGGCGGTCGTTCATCGATGCGGGTGACCAGCAGCTGATCGATGCGGTAGCTGTCAATATCCACCACCTCGAACTTGTAGCCGGCAAACTTCACAAAGTCGGTTCGCTTCGGGATCTTGCGCAGCATATACATCATAAAGCCGCCGATGGTTTCGTAGTTGCCTGACTGCGGGAAATCGTCGATGTCCAGCACGCGCATCACGTCATCAATCGGCGTGCCGCCTTCGACCAGCCACGAGTTCTCATCACGCGCGACGATCTGCTCTTCCATGCCCTGACCGACCAGATCTCCCATCAGCGTGGTCATCACGTCGTTCAGGGTAATGATGCCCACCACCAGCGCATATTCGTTCATGATTACCGCAAAATCTTCACCGGCGGTTTTGAAACTTTCCAGCGCTTCGGAGAGGGTCAGCGTATCCGGCACAATCAGCGCAGAACGAATCTGCAGGCCGCTGTTCAGCGCCATACTCTGGTTGCCCAGCACGCGCAGCAGCAGCTCTTTGGAGTCGACATAGCCGACGATATGGTCGATATCCCCGCTGCAGACTAAAAACTTGGAGTGCGGATGTTCGGCGATTTTGCTCTTAAGGCTGGCCTCATCTTCATGCAGATCAAACCAGACGATGTTCTCACGCGAGGTCATGGAAGAGGGAACGGTTCGTGACTCCAGCTCAAACACGTTTTCAATCAGCTCATGCTCCTGCTTACGCAGCACGCCCGCCAGCGCACCGGCTTCCACCACCGCGTAGATATCATCGGAGGTGATGTCATCTTTACGCACCATTGGCAGCTTGAAGAGGCGGAAGAAGACGTTAGCCAGACCGTTAAACAGCCAGACCAGCGGACGCATCACCAGCAGGCAGAAACGCATCGGGTTGATGATGCGCAGCGCGATGGTTTCGGGGGCGACCATTCCAACCCGCTTTGGGGTCAAGTCGGCGAACAGGATAAACAGGCTGGTCACGATGGTGAAGGAGCAGATAAAGCTGAGCTGCTCAGCCAGTTCCGGCGGGACGAAGCGGCTGAAGAGGCCGCTGAAGACCGGTGAAAAGGCAGCGTCACCGACGATACCGCCGAGGATGGCGACGGCGTTAAGGCCAATCTGGACGACGGTAAAAAACATACCCGGCGTTTCCTGCATTTTCAGGACGCGCTGCGCGTTAACGTTGCCTTCATCGGCGAGCAGTTTCAGTTTGATCTTGCGGGCGGCTGCCAGCGAGATCTCCGACAGAGAGAAAAAAGCACTGACGACAATCAGTAAAAGAATGACAAGTAAGCTATCTAACATAAGTGATCCAAAGGGTTATCCACTTGTCATTTTTGGCCTGGGCAGCGTGAGCAAGCGCGAACGGGGCGATTACTCGTTAAACAGGGCTATCCGTGCCAAAAATGTCTGCGCCAGTTCGACAGGCTGAACGCTGCCGGGGCAGAAATGAAAACAGGCGGGATGCCTGTGGCTGCAGATTATAGCAGGAGCGCTTATCAGCCCGCCAGAGGGCAAACCGCCGGTTCGGGCGGCATTCACGGTCAGGGCGGTCAGTAGCCCGCTCAGATTTCTCTGAGTGACTCCATCAGGCAGGGTCATTCCCCGCCGCAGGAGTTGTATCGATCTTCTCATTTACCGACAATAGCCCGGATATTTGACTTAGATGTTACTGCTACGCCGCCATTTGGCATAAAGTGCGGCTATGATAGGGGTGTTGCCGTTGCGGTAGTGCGGGCAAAGATGATTAATAAGCGCCCCGCGGAAAAGGGGCCGGCATGATTAACAGGAGTACAGGTGCCACGATTTCATATTTATTGCATGGCTGGCCTGCTGCTTGCTGCGCCTGCCCTTGAGGCGGCGACTGTGCGATTACAGGTAGACGGCTTAACCGGGGATCTGCAGCGAAATGTCAGAGCACGCCTCTCCACCATCGGCAGCGATGAAGTCTCAAATGATGGTCGCTTTCGTGCACGCGTCTCTGTCGCGATAAAAGAAGGCCTGCGCGCGCTGGGTTACTACGAACCTGAGATCGACTTTGAATCCCGTCCTGCCCCCGCGCAGGGGGGACGGCCGGTGCTGATCGCGCACGTGAAACCGGGTCCGCCGGTTAAAATCGGCGGCAGCACCATCGTGCTGGAAGGGGATGCCCGCAATGATGCCGACTACAAAGAGTGGATAGCCCAGGGGCGTCCCAAAGTCGGCACGCAGCTTAACCACGGGCAGTACGATCGCTTTAAAAGCGGCTTCTCGAATCTCGCGCTGCGCAACGGCTATTTCGATGGCACCTTTAAAAAAAGCCAGCTGGGGGTGTCGGTCGAGCGGCATGAAGCGTTCTGGGATATCGACTACGACAGCGGCGAGCGTTACCGTTTTGGCGACGTGACGTTTCAGGGCTCGCAGATTCGTGAAGCGTACCTGCAGAACCTGGTGCCCTTTGAAAAGGGCGACTACTACAGCTCGCGCGATCTGGCTGAACTGAACCGTCGCCTCTCCGCCACCGGCTGGTTTAACTCCGTGGTCGTTGCACCGGAGTTCAGCAAAGGCCGGAAAACAAAAGTGCTGCCGCTGAATGCCGTGATGTCGCCGCGCACCGAAAACACCATCGAAACCGGGGTCGGCTACTCCACCGACGTCGGCCCGCGCCTGAAAGGCACCTGGAAAAAGCCGTGGGTTAACGACAGAGGCCACAGCCTGGCGGCCAGCGCCTACATTTCCGCGCCGGAACAGCAGGTCGATCTCAGCTACAAAGTGCCCCTGCTGAAAAGCCCGCTGGAGCAGTACTACACCTTCTCCGGCGGCCTGAAGCGCACCGACCTCAATGACACCAAAGCCGACACCACGACGCTGGCGATGTCGCGCAACTGGGACAGCAGCAGCGGCTGGCAGAAAGCGGTCAACCTGCGCTGGAGCCTGGATCACTTTACTCAGGGCAGCGTGACCAATACCACCATGCTGCTCTATCCCGGCGTCAGCGTAAACCGCACCCGCTCGCGTGGCGGCCTGATGCCAACCTGGGGCGATTCTCAGCGCTACTCAGCGGACGTCTCCGATACCACCTGGGGTTCAGACGTTGACTTCCTGATTCTGCAGGCGCAGAACGTCTGGATCCGTACCCTCGGCGACAGCCACCGCTTTGTGGCGCGCGGCAATCTTGGCTGGATCGAAACCAACGACTTTGAAAAAGTCCCGCCGGATCTGCGCTTCTTTGCCGGTGGTGACCGCAGTATTCGTGGCTACAAATATAAGAACATCTCACCGCGTGATGAGGATGGCAAACTCACCGGTGCGTCAAAACTGGCCACCGGCTCGCTGGAGTATCAGTACAACGTCAGCGGCAAATGGTGGGGAGCGGTATTTGTCGACTCCGGTGAAGCGGTCAACGACATCAAACAGAGTAACGTGAAAACCGGTGCGGGCGTCGGCGTGCGCTGGTCGTCACCGGTGGGTCCCATCAAATTAGACATCGCCAGACCTATCGGAGATGACGATGCACATGGACTGCAATTTTATATAGGACTGGGGCCAGAACTATGAAGCTGTGGAAAAAGGTCCTCATCGGCATCCTGATCTTTCTGGTGCTGCTGCTGGGTGGGGTGGCATTTTTAATCGGCACCACGCCGGGGCTGCATCTGGTGCTGAATGGCGCGTCGCGCTGGGTACCGGGCCTGTCAATCAAACAGGTCGAGGGCGGCTGGCGTAACCTGACCCTGAGCGGTCTGCGTTACGAAATGCCTGGCGTCAGTGTGGATGCCGGACAGATCCATCTGGCGGTGAACCTTAACTGCCTGCTGCATTCGTCGGTCTGCGTGAATGATATCTCCCTGCGTGATATCAGCGTGGTGGTCGACAGTAAAAAGATGACGCCTGCCGCGCCAGCGCCGGAAGAGGAGAGCGGCTCGACCAACCTCAGCACGCCCTATCCGATTACGCTGCGCCATCTTGGCCTGCACAATATCAATGTCAAAGTGGATGACACCGCGATTTCGCTGCTCGACTTTACCACCGGTCTGCAGTGGCAGGATCGTGCGCTGACGCTCAATCCTACCCATATTCAAAGCCTGCTGATTGCGCTGCCGAAAGCAGCCAAAGTCGTGAACGAACAGGTGGTGGAGCCGAAAGTTCAGCAGCCGCATCCGGCTGAGAAACCCTTGGGTGAAACGCTGCAGGCGATGTTTGCACAACCGCTGCTGCCTGCGCTGCCCGATTTCCGTCTGCCGCTGGATATCGACATTCAGCAGATCCTGGGAGAACAGCTGCGCATCACCGGCGACACCGATATTTCGGTCAGCCGCCTGCTGATGAAAGCGAAAACTGCCGACCGGCAGATGCAGCTGACCACGCTGGAGGTTGACTCTGACCTCGGCAATCTCAGAGGCAGCGGGCAGGCGACGCTGGCCGATAACTGGCCGGTCGATTTTGCCCTGAATGGCACGGTCAACACCGATCCGGTCAAAGGCGAAAAGATTGCGCTGAAACTTAACGGCGCGATGCGCGACGAGCTGAAGCTGGCGCTGAACCTCTCCGGCCCGGTGGATGCACAGCTCAGCGCCGCGACCCAGCTGGCGGTGGCGGGGCTGCCGCTGTCGCTGCAGCTGACCAGCCCGAAACTGCGCTGGCCGCTGACAGGCCCGGTCGCCTATCAGGCCGATAATCTGGACTATCAGTTCAAAGGCAAAGCCACCGACTATGTGATGTCACTGCAGACCGCCGTGAAGGGGGAGTCGGTGCCACCGGCGACCGTCTCACTGACCGGTAAAGGCAACGTTGAGCAGTTCAGTCTCGATCGCCTGCGCGTGGCTGCGCTGCAGGGCAACATCGACCTTACCGCGCTGGTGGACTGGAGCAAGGCGATCAGCTGGCGCAGCGAACTGACGCTGGCGGGGATCAATACGGCTAAACAGTATCCCGACTGGCCGGCGCGACTGGATGGCAAAATCACCACCCGCGGCAGTCTCTATGGCGGCAGCTGGCAGCTGAGCGTGCCGCAGCTGCAGCTGAAAGGGAATGTGAAACAGAACGCCGTCACCGCAGATGGCTCCCTGACCGGCAACAGCTACAACCAGTGGACGGTGCCGGGCATTAAGCTGGCACTGGGACGCAACCAGCTGGATGTCAAAGGGTCGCTGGGCGACCGTCTGGATCTGGATGCCAGCATCAATGCGCCGCAACTCGACAATGAGCTTCCCGGTCTGGGCGGCGTCGTCAACGGGGCCATCAAAGCGCGCGGCACCCTGAAGGCACCGCAGCTGCTGGCCGATCTCAATGGCCGGGGCCTGCGCTGGCAGCAGATGCGGATTAATCGCGTTACGCTCAAGGGCGACGTGCGCTCTGACGAACAGGTGGCGGGCAAACTGCAGCTGCGCGTCGAACAGCTGCAGCAGGATGCGCTGAACATCAGCCTGCTGACCCTGAATGCTGACGGCAATGAGCAGCAGCATCAGCTGAAACTCAACGTGCAGGGCAAACCGGTCTCCGGCCAGCTGGCGCTCAACGGCAGCTTTGATCGCCAGACGCAGCGCTGGCGAGGGTCACTGAACGACACCCACTTCGATACGCCGGTGGGCGAATGGCGACTGACCCGTGCGATGGCCATCGACTATCTCAACAGCCGTCAGACGGCGACCATCGGACCGCACTGCTGGCAGAACCCCAATGCCCGCCTCTGCGTACCGGAACCGGTTGAAGCGGGCCCGGAGGGGCATGCCCATGTGGTGCTGAACCGCTTTGACCTGGCGATGGTGAAACCCTTTATGCCGGATGCCACCCAGCTCAGCGGCCTGTTCAGCGGCGACGTGCGCGTCAACTGGACGGCTGACGGGGCGCTGCCGACCGGAACGGTCGCGCTGAAGGGCAACGGCGTCAAGGTGGTGCAGGATGTGCAGGGCAATAACCTGCCGATCGCCTTTGATACGCTGAACCTCAATGCCGCACTGCGAAACGGTCGCGCGCAGCTCGACTGGCTGATCCGCATTGCCGGTAACGGGCAGCTGGATGGCAACGTGCAGATCGACGATCCGCAAAGCCGCCGCACGCTGGGCGGTAACGTCAACATCCGCAACGTCTCACTGGCGATGCTCAACCCGGCGCTGATGCAGGGCGAGAAGATCAAAGGCAGCCTCAACAGCAGCCTGCGTCTTGGCGGCAGCGTGCAGCAGCCGCAGGTCTATGGCCAGCTTGGCCTGACCGGGGTGGATGTGGATGGCAACTTTATGCCGGTTGACCTCACGGCCGCCAGCCTCAACCTGGTGTTCAATGGCATGAGCTCCACCCTGAACGGGCTGGTGCAGACCAGCCAGGGCAACATCAACCTCAGCGGTAATGCGGACTGGAGCCAGCTCGACAACTGGCGCGCCCGCGTCGCCGCGCAGGGCAGCCGGGTTCGCGTCACGGTGCCGCCGATGGTGCGCATGGATGTCTCGCCGGATCTGGTCTTTGAAGCGACGCCTGCCGCCTTTAACCTCGATGGACGGGTCGATATTCCGTGGGCGCGCATCACGGTGCAGGAAGTACCGGAGAGCGCCACGGGCGTTTCGTCGGATGAGGTGATGCTGGATAAACAGCTGAAGCCGATTGCGCCACAGACCGCGGCGATTCCGATCAACAGTAATCTGGTGATCCATGTCGGCAACGATGTGCGCCTCTCCGCCTTTGGTCTGAAAGCGCGACTGAATGGCGACCTGAAGCTGGTGCAGGATCGGTCGGGCCTCGGCTTGAACGGTCAGATCAACATCCCGTCCGGCCGCTTCCACGCTTACGGTCAGGATCTGATCGTGCGTAAAGGTGAACTGCAGTTCGCCGGCCCGCCGGATCAGCCCTACATCAACCTGGAGGCGATTCGTAACCCGGATGCCACCGAAGATGGCGTCACCGCGGGTCTGCGCGTCACCGGCCTGGCGGATGAGCCGAAAGCGGAAGTCTTCTCCGACCCGGCGATGTCGCAGCAGGAGGCGCTTTCTTACCTGCTGCGCGGTCAGGGACTCGGCAAAGATGGCGACAGTAATGCCCTCACTTCTGCGCTTGTGGGCTTAGGGGTTGCACAAAGTGGGCAGGTTGTGGGTAAAATCGGGGAGACTTTCGGTGTCAGTAATCTGGCTCTTGATACTGCGGGTGTTGGCGACAGCCAGCAGGTGCAGGTCAGCGGCTATGTACTGCCGGGTCTGCAGGTAAAATACGGTGTTGGCATATTTGATTCACTGGCGACGTTAACCTTGCGTTACCGCCTGATGCCCAAACTCTATCTGGAAGCCGTGTCCGGTGTGGATCAGGCTCTCGATTTGCTCTATCAGTTTGAGTTTTAGCAATGCGAATAATTGTCTACGGCAGTTTACGGCGCAAACAGGGAAACAGTCACTGGATGACGAATGCGCAGTGGCTGGGTGATCACCAGATTGAAGGCTTTGAGCTTTACAGTCTGGGCCATTATCCCGGCGTTATTGAGGGCAACGGCGCGGTACAGTGTGAAGTGTACCGCATTGATGCCTCAACCCTTGCGGAGCTGGATGCGCTTCGCACCAAAGGGGGAGAGTACAAACGTTTTCTGACTCAGACGCCGTTTGGCAGTGCATGGCTTTATGTCTATCAACGCTCAGTGGCAGGACGCCAGCGCATTACGAGCGGCGACTGGCTGAAGCGCGATGCGGAGCCAGAGGCCTGAACAAAAACACCGTCCTGATGGACGGTGTTTTTTTTTTCGACTCACAAACGGGCAGCAGGCTTATTTCTTCTGTGCGCGCTCGAAAGAGGAGATGATTTCGGCTTTCGCGGCTTCGGCGTTGTCCCAGCCATCCACTTTCACCCATTTGCCTTTTTCCAGATCTTTGTAGTGCTCAAAGAAGTGGGTGATCTGCGCACGCAGCAGCTCTGGCAGGTCGTTCACATCTTTGATGTGATCGTACTCTTTAGAGAGTTTGGTGTGCGGCACGGCAACCAGTTTGGCATCTTCGCCAGACTCGTCGGTCATTTTCAGTACGCCAACCGGACGGCAGCGGATCACGGAGCCCGGTACCAGTGGGTACGGGGTCGGAACCAGTACGTCAACCGGGTCACCATCCAGAGAGAGGGTGTGGTTGATATAGCCGTAGTTGCACGGATAGAACATCGCGGTAGACATGAAACGGTCTACAAACAGGGCACCAGACTCTTTATCAACTTCATATTTGATCGGATCAGCATTCGCTGGGATCTCAATGACAACGTAGATATCTTCTGGCAGGTCTTTACCTGCTGGCACCTGGTTCAAACTCATCGGGTATTCCTTCAGTAGTCGTATGTTGAGTGTCGGCTATTATAGCCAACTGACTCTGAAAGTATGCCCTCTTTTTGGCGTTTCGGAATGCGCCCTAAGGCTACTTCGCCGACACAAACAGCGAAACGATTCCTGCGGCTATCAGTGGCCCTACCGGCACGCCACGGAAGAACGCCACGCCAATCACCGTACCAATCAGCAGGCCCCCGATAACCGACGGCTGAACGCTCATAAAACTGACGCCACGACCGCCGAGCCAGGCCACAAAAATGCCCACCAGGATAGCCACAATCGACTTCCAGCTGGCAAAGGATTTGATCAGCGCAGCGGCCGGCAGAGAGCCGCTGGCCAGCGGGGCCATCACGGCCACCGTCAGGATAATGATGCCTAAGGTAATGCCCTGTTTTTCCACGTAGGGAAAGAACTGTGCCAGCGGGGTTACTTTGATTGCCAGCAGCACCAGAATCGACAGGGTGACCGCGTTGTTGTGCACGAAATAGCTCAGCACGGCGAGGCCAATCAGAATAAGCGTTGAAGCGTAAGCGGCCATGGTTTCTCCCTGAAGGTCATTGAACGCGCCAGCCTCAGCCAGCGCAAAATCGGGTCAGATCAGCAGTCGTCGGGGTTAGCGCAACTGCCCCTTGCCATCGCCTGCAGCATCTGCGCCTGATTGCGCACCAGGCTCAGACGCTGGGCGCTCAGCGCCACACTGCCCAGAGAGCCCTGTGAACTGAGCTGGCTGTAGCCCGCCTCAAGCCAGCTGTCCCGATAGCTCAGCCAGGCGCGCTGAGCAGCACGCAGTTTATCCCGGGGTTCGCCGGTGAGGGTTTTCATCAGCCTGCCGTACTCCTTATTCATCGCCTGATCCCAGGCCTGAGTGGCGGCAGCGTAACACTGGTTCATGTCCAGCGTGGTCCGGGCGTTATTCAGGCAGCGGTCGAGCGAGGCATCTGACGGCAGATCCCCCGCTATCGTCACCGTGCTGGTCAGCAGCAGCGTCAGAAACAGGCCTGCTTTCATCGTGTTTCTCCGGGTCGGGGGTAAGCGGCGATTAGCTTGATTGATGTTTCCGTGATGATCAAGCTGTTAACACTCAATCAGGGTTAAAGTTTCGGTCCGTTACTGCCGATATCTGTTCCGTTTTAGGGCCGCTGGACATTTCGCCTATTCTCATAAACGGAAACGATCAAGATGAAACAGTTATCACTTCGCACGGGGTTGCTGGCACTGCTGGCATTTATGACACTGCTGCTGTTGGCGGTGAGTTTTATGGGTATTGTGGCAATTAACAAAGGGAACCGCTCGCTGGATGTTATCAACCGCATTCAGGGGATCGAGCTGAACAGTCTTTATCAGAGCAATGCAGATTTAATGCGGGCCCGCGCGAACGCGGCGCTGGCGGTACGAAAAATTGAAATCGGCATGCTGGAAGAGGGCGCCGCCGTCACCCGACTGTCGCAGGCGGATGTCGACTCCTCCCAGCAACAGCTCAAGCGCTTTATCGATGCCGGAACGGTGACGGCACACGGTAAAATGCTGGCGGATGCGATTTCAGCCAGCTACAAGGCCTATCTCGACCAGGGCATCAAGCCGATGATGAGCGCCCTGGACAAGCAATACACCGACGAGTATTACCAGCTGCTGGAAGGCAACCTGGCGACGCTGGCGGCCAGCTACAACAAGGCGGTCACGGACTTCAGCCAGTTCGCCGATCAGGTCACGGCGGCGCAGCTGGTGCAGGCGGCCCATAACGAAACCAAAATGAAAATCCTGATCGCCGTGGCGGTGGCCTTAACCCTGCTGCTGCTGGTGCTCGCCTGGCAACTGCTGCGCCGGATGCTGCTGCAGCCGCTGGATAGCGCGATTGTGCATCTTGAGCAGATCGCAGCGGGCGATCTCTCTCAGGTGCTGCCGCCGTCCAGCAACAACGAGCTGGGACGCCTTAACCATGCGCTGACCGGGATGCAGCAGTCGCTGCGTCACTCCGTCAGTCAGGTGCGTGAGGCGAGTATGCAGATCGACCTCGGCAGCCGTGAACTGGCCGCCGGCAACGTCAACCTGTCACAGCGTACGGAAGAGTCTGCCGCTTCGCTTGAGCAGACGGCGGCCAGCATGGAGCAGCTGACGGCAACGGTGCGGCTTAACGCCAGCAACGCCCAGCAGGCCCATCAGCTGGCGAATGCGGTCTCCGATACCGCCGACCGCGGCGCAGAGGTAGTCTGCTATGTGATGGAAAAAATGCATGAGATTACCGACAGCGCCAATCGCATCGGCGATATTCTCAGCGTGATCGACGGCATCGCGTTCCAGACCAACATCCTGGCGCTCAACGCTGCCGTTGAAGCGGCACGTGCGGGCGAGCAGGGCCGTGGCTTTGCGGTGGTGGCGAATGAAGTGCGTACGCTGGCGCAGCGCAGTGCTAATGCAGCCAAAGAGATCCGCACGCTGATCAGCGATTCACAGTCGCGGGTCAAAGAGGGCAGTGAGATGGCGACGCGTGCCGGGGAAACCATGGATGAGATTTCCGGTGAGGTGATGCGCGTGACCTCACTGATGAAGGAGATCTCCATGGCGTCTGACGAGCAGAGTCGTGGCATCGAGCAGGTGAATCTGGCGGTCACGCAGATGGACGTGGCGGCGCAGCAGAATGCGGCGCTGGTGGAGCAGGCGAAGGCCGCGACCGAGTCGCTGGAAGCGCAGTCCGATCAGCTTCAGGCAACCATGGCGCAGTTCAGACTGCAGCCAGCGTGATAAAAAAAGGGCGCGATGATCGCGCCCTTTTTTATCTCTGCCGGATTAGCCCTGACGGCAATCCGGGAACTCAGCCAGGAAACGCTCAACGTCGTTGACCATCGCCTCGTTGCCGCAGTAGAACGGGCAGCGCTGATGCAGCGTGACCGGTGGAATGTCCAGAATACGTCTCTGACCGTCGCTGGCTTTACCGCCTGCCTGCTCCGCCAGGAACGCCATCGGGTTGCACTCATAGAGCAGACGCAGCTTGCCCTGAGGATGGCTGGCGGTGCTGGGATAGAGGTAGATGCCGCCTTTCAGCAGATTACGATGGAAATCCGCGACCAGCGATCCGATGTAACGTGAGGTGTAAGGACGGTGCGTTGGCAGATCCTCTTCCTGACAGAACTTCAGATATTTCTTCACGCCCTGCGGGAAACGAATGTAGTTACCTTCGTTGATGGAGTAGGTGTAACCGGTCTCCGGGTAGGTCATACGTTCATGGCTGAGGCAGAAGACACCCAGCGACGGATCGTAGGTAAAGGCATGCACGCCTGCACCGGTGGTGTAAACCATCATGGTGGAGGAGCCGTAAACCACGTAACCGGCCGCGACCTGTTTGTTGCCGGGCTGCATGAAATCCGCTTCAACCACCGGGGTGCCCGGTTCGCTGACGCGATGATAGATAGAGAAAATGGTGCCGACAGAGACGTTAACGTCGATGTTAGACGACCCATCCAGCGGGTCCATTAACACCACATACTTGCCGTTCTCCTCACCTTCGAAGATGACGAACTCGTCTTCTTCCTCAGACGCGATACCGGCGACAATGCCACGCGCTTTCAGTGCGGCCTTCAGTTTTTCGTTGGCAAACAGATCGAGCTTCATCTGCTGTTCACCCTGAACATTTTCCACACCACTGGCACCGAGGATATCCACCAGACCGGCTTTATTGATGTCGCGGTGGATAATTTTGGCACCCAGCTTGATAGCTGAGATCAGCGCCGTCAGTTCCCCTGTGGCGTGCGGAAAGTCGTGCTGCTTCTCGACGATAAATTCGCCCAACGTTTTCATAACACATTCCCTGAATCTGCGATGGAGTGGCAGCACGCGTAACAGTCTGCCAACGGATGCGTACGCAGTTTAGCCGATTGAACTTCAAAAACCATAGTCCTAATCCGTTTCTTCCGTCTGCGAGCAGGGTTACACTGTGCGCCGAACTTTAGAGTAATGGATCACGTTATGCGCATTCACATCCTCGGGATTTGTGGCACTTTTATGGGCGGTCTGGCCGTGCTGGCCCGTTCACTTGGTCATCAGGTGACCGGTTCAGACGCCAACGTTTACCCGCCAATGAGCACATTGCTCGAACAGCAAGGCATTGAATTAACAGAAGGTTACGATGCGAGCCAGCTCGACCCGGCCCCTGACCTGGTGATTATCGGTAATGCGATGACGCGCGGTAATCCCTGTGTGGAAGCGGTGCTGGAACGCAACATTCCTTACCTCTCCGGCCCGCAGTGGCTGCACGATTTCGTGTTACGCGACCGCTGGGTGCTGGCGGTGGCGGGAACCCACGGGAAAACCACCACAGCCGGCATGGCAGCGTGGATTCTCGAGGCCTGCGGCCTGGAACCCGGCTTCATTATTGGTGGGGTGCCAGGAAACTTCGATGTCTCGGCAAAATTAGGAAAAAGTCCATTCTTCGTCATTGAGGCGGATGAGTATGACTGCGCCTTTTTCGACAAGCGTTCCAAGTTTGTCCATTACTGCCCGCGTACCCTGATCCTCAACAACCTTGAGTTCGATCACGCCGATATCTTTGACGACCTGCGGGCGATCCAGAAGCAGTTCCACCATCTGGTCCGGATCGTGCCGGGCCAGGGCAAAATCCTGCTGCCGGAGCATGACGCCAACATCAGGCAGGTGATGGCGATGGGCTGCTGGAGCGAGCAGGAGAGCGTGGGCGACCACGGGCGCTGGCAGGCGAAGAAGCTGACGCCCGATGCCTCGCACTGGGAAATCTGGCTCGACGGCGAGAAGGTCGGCGAGGTGAACTGGGCGCTGGTCGGCGAACACAATATGCATAACGGGTTGATGGCGATCGCCGCCGCGCGTCATGTAGGTGTGAAACCGGAAGATGCAGGCCAGGCGCTGAACAGCTTTATCAATGCGCGTCGCCGGCTGGAGCTGCGTGGCGAAGTGAACAGCATCAAAGTGTATGATGACTTTGCGCACCATCCGACCGCGATTCTGGCAACGCTGGCGGCCCTGCGCAGCAAGGTTGGCGGCAGAGCGCGCATTCTGGCCGTTCTGGAGCCGCGCTCGAATACCATGAAGATGGGCGTCAGCAAAAACGATCTGGCGCCGTCACTGGCGCGGGCGGATGAGGTCTTTTTGTTCCAGCCGCACCACATTCCGTGGCAGGTTTCTGACGTCGCCGAAGCGTGCATTCCGCCTGCGCACTGGAGCGCAGATATCGATACGCTGGTCGAGATGGTGGCGAAAGCCGCACAGCCAGGCGACTCGATTCTGGTGATGAGCAACGGCGGGTTTGGCGGCATTCACCAGAAGCTGCTGGACAGACTGGCCTGAGATGACGGGCGCCCGTAACGGGCGCTCATTTTCCGGTGACGTTCTGACGTGCTTCCTGCTACCGGCCACAACAGACCGGCTATCCGGGCTATCAGGCTTCGGCCAGTTCGCGCAGGTACTGGAAAATCTGACGGGCTGACTTCGGCGGCTTGTTGCCCGCTTTCTCTTTCTGCGCGTTGCGGATCATACTGCGCAGCTGCTGACGGTCGGCGTCAGGATAGAGCGCAATCACGTCGCTGATCGCCTCATCGCCCTGTTCAATCAGACGATCGCGCAGCATTTCCAGTTTATGGAACAGCGCAACCTGCTGGTTGTGGCGGTTCTTGAGCTTGTCCAGCGCAACGCGGATCGGCTCGACATCAATACTGCGCAGCAGTTTACCGATCAGCTGCAGCTGACGGCGACGGCCCTCTTTCTTAATACGCTGCGCCAGTTCGATCTCGGTGCGCAGGCGCTCATCCAGCGGGATCTTATCCAGCGAGTTTTTACCCAGTTCTACCAGTTCGGCGCCCAGGCGTTTTAACTCTTCGGCATCGCGTTTAATTTCACTCTTACTGACCCAGATAATCTCTTCATCTTCCTGTTCGTCATTATCTGGCACATCGTCGAGCCACTCATCGGGCTGTCTGGTCATTTCCGGGCTCCCAAAAAAAAGAGGCTAATCCTACCAGTTTATCGGGTGACTGCGAAATTGTTCTCTGACTCTGATAGACTCAAATCATTCACACATAAGATTAGACGGCAGGTCGATGAACGTATCTACTCAGGTTGCAGAACAGCGAAAAGTACTGGAGCAGGCGATTGCGCAGGCACTTGAACTGGCTAAAGCAAGCACTGACAGCGCGGAAGTAGCGGTCAGTAAAACCACCGGCATCGGGGTCAGCACCCGCTATGGCGAAGTGGAAAACGTCGAATTCAACAGCGACGGTGCGCTGGGCATCACCGTCTATCATCAGAACCGTAAAGGCAGCGCCTCATCGACCGACCTCAGCCCGGACGCGATCAAACGTACCGTGCAGGCGGCGATCGATATTGCGCGCTACACCTCGCCCGATCCCTTTGCCGGCCCGGCGGATGCGGCGCTGCTGGCCTATGATGCGCCAGATCTGGATCTCTACCACCCGTGGGAGATTGATGCCGACCGCGCCATTGAACTGGCCGCGCAGGCCGAAGAGGCTTCACTGCGCGCAGACAAGCGTATCACCAACACCGAAGGCGGCAGCTTTAATAGTCATGTCGGCATTAAGGTGTTCGGTAACAGCCATGGCATGCTGCAGAGCTACTGCTCAAGCCGTCACTCGCTCTCCAGCTGCGTGATCGCCGAGCTGGATGGCAACATGGAGCGCGACTACGCCTACACCATCGGCCGCGCGTTTGAGGATCTGAAAAGCCCGGAGTGGGTCGGCGCAGAGTGCGCGCGTCGCACGCTCTCCCGTCTTGCCCCACGCAAACTTCCGACCATGAAAGCGCCGGTGATTTTCGCCTCTGAAGTGGCGACCGGCCTGTTTGGTCATCTGGTCGGGGCGATCAGCGGCAGCAGCGTTTACCGGAAATCAACCTTCCTGCTGGACGCGATGGGTCAGCAGATCCTGCCGGAGTGGCTCACCATCAGTGAGCAGCCGCACCTGCTGAAAGGGCTCGCCTCGACGCCATTCGACAGCGAAGGGGTGCGCACCCAGGCGCGCGACATTATCCAGGCGGGCGTCCTGCAGACCTGGCTGTTAACCAGCTACTCCGCCCGTAAACTGGGCCTGACCAGCACCGGTCACGCGGGTGGCATTCACAACTGGCGCATTGCCGGTCAGGGCCACAGCTTTGACGATCTGCTGAAGCAGATGGGCACGGGTCTGGTGGTCACCGAACTGATGGGACAGGGTGTCAGCGCCATCACCGGTGACTACTCGCGCGGTGCGGCCGGTTTCTGGGTCGAAAATGGCGTGATTCAGTATCCGGTCAGTGAAATCACTATCGCCGGTAATCTCAAAGAGATGTGGCGCAATATGGTGACCATCGGCGACGATATCG
This sequence comes from Pantoea sp. M_10, assembly GCF_008631515.1. NCBI lineage: Bacteria > Pseudomonadati > Pseudomonadota > Gammaproteobacteria > Enterobacterales > Erwiniaceae > Pantoea > Pantoea sp. M_10. The sequence continues at coordinate 89,187 of NZ_VWUL01000009.1, forward strand.
AAACCCGCAGCAATATTCAGTGCGGTTCAGTCTTACTGCCTGAAATGAAGATAGCGGGACAATAACGACGCATTCCTGAAGCAGCCTGTTGGCTGCTTTTTTTTCGTCACAATAAAAAGGAAGTAATGATGCGTAAGCAGCTAATTGCAATGTTGTCGGCTTCTCTGATGTTCTCCAGCGTCAGCCTCTGTGCGGCGGATCTGGAGCAGGATATGGACACGCTGAATGCGAACCTGAAAATCGTCAAAAAAACGGACGATGCCCGGGAGATGCAGCAGGCATTAACCCGGATGCGTGCGGCAGCGCAGGATGCGAAGCAGTCCACGCCCGACAAGCTGGAAGGTCAGCCTGCTGACAGCGCGCAGATCAAAGATTATCACGCCGGTCTCGACTCTCTGATTGCGCAGATCGACGTGGTCAGCACGCTGGCGAAAGCGAACAACGTGGAGGGCGCAAAGCGCGAAGCCGCGAAGTTTGATGAGATCCGCAATACCAACCATAAGAAATTCCGCTAATCAGACCGCCGGTCAGCCCGACCGGCGGTTTTTTCCATCACTTCTGCTTATCACCGCGCCTTAAAACGTATCGGACCTGCCGCGATGTTGCACAACATCAAGATCCGGCACGGTTAAATTCATTATTTTGCGCACAAAGAGTCATTTTTCGCACGAAGTGTGCACTCTGCGATCTGACGCACAGCCTTCACCTCAATTTCCGCTTGCTGCTGGAAATGTTGCCTCTCCACAGCGGGAGCCGGGACGGTTAATTTATTTTCAACGCGAATTATCCGGTTCAACAGGAGTAACAAGGTGAGCAATAACGGCATCCCGGTGTATGAAGCGCCACCGGAGAAAGTGCAGCAACTGGCAGAACGTGTCATGACGCAAATTGCGGCGATCTATCAGCAGCATGGTATCCAGCCCAACGCGGTTCAGCAGCAGATGCTGGAATCCCACGTCCGGGCCATGGCATCACGCTCTCTGAGTGGCGAGCCGCTGCCGGAAGTGGAAGCGGAGCTGTTTGAGGATATTCCGCCGGAAACCGTCGCGCTGGCGCAGCAGGTGGTGGATCTGTTTGGCAATCTGCCGCGTGAAGAGGCCTGGCTGCTGTCGGTTCACATTGAAGTCGCACGATCCAACAACTGAAGAGGAAAAGAACATGGTGACAGTCGTGATTGGCGATCGTTTAGGGAAAGGGCAGAAAGTGGCCGCAGGTATCGAAAAAGCGGGTGGCCGTGCGGTGGTGGTGCCGGGTGTGGCGGCGGACATGAAACTGGGTGACGTCATGAAGGCAGAAAACGCCGACTTCGGCATCTCGTTCTGCGGCAGCGGCGGCGCAGGCGCCATCACCGCGCAGAACAAATATGGCTACAAAGCGAAGCATGGCATGCGCTCTATCGATGAAGGGGTAACCGCCATCAACGAAGGGGCTACTGTACTGGGCTTCGGCTTTATGGACAAAGAAGAGCTGGGTGAGCGGCTGGTGCAGGCCTGGAACAAGAAGCACGGCAGCTGATTATGAAAGAACACTACGTTACCCAGGTGACGGTCGAGGGCAAAGGCGACACCAAAGCGAAAGCCTTCGCCGATGCCCTGAGTCGTGTGCAGAACCAGGTTCTGCGCGCGACACAAAAAATTCTGCTGCGCATTGAACCTCAGGATGTCCGGGTGCTGCGCGCGCAGGAGAGCGTCAGAACCGAGAAGTTTCTCTTCTTCTTTCTGGCGCGCCAGCGGCGGAACTACAGCGTCACGCTGGAGATCACCGTCAGCGTCACCGTTTTCGACACCGAACAGGTGACGTTTACGGCGGCATCATAAAACAGCGCCTGTTAACGTCAGCCTGTCTGTAGCCCGCTCCTCTGCTGTCTCGCACGCGCGTCGGGCAGGCCGGAGTGAGGCGGCGGCGGCTGAAGTCTGACGGGATTAAAAAAACGACAACAAGGTACAACAACATGTTTTTAATCATTTTGTTTAAGTCGTTGATCATTGGCGGGCTGGTGGGCGTCGGCGTCGGCGCGGGTGCCGCACGCATGTTTCATGCGCCAACCACCCAGGGGATGGGCGCCTTTCGTACGCTGGGCGAGCTGAACTCATGCGAAGGCGATCCCGCTTCCCACTTCTCCTTTGGTCTCGGCTTCTTTTTCAACGCCTGGGCATCCTCTGTTGCAGCCGGTTCATTCACCCAGGATGTGGATCACCGCATCATTCCAAACTGGGGTGCGGCGGCACTGATGGTCAAAAACCGCAACGTGGCGGAAACGCTGCACAATCCGAAAAAAATGGCCATCGCCTGCGGCATTATCGGCATGGTCGTGGTCGCCTTCCTCAACTCCACCGCCTCGGCCGTTCCGGCGGCGCTTCAGGTCACGGCCGTTAAAGTGCTGGTGCCGGCGGCTAACCTGCTGGTTAACACCGTCATGCCGGTCATCTTCTGGCTGGCGGCCATCGACGCGGGCAAAAAGTCAGGCTTCTGGGCCACCATTTTTGGCGGTCTGGCACAGCTGATCATGGGCAACGCCGTGCCGGGCCTGGTGCTGGGTATTCTGATCGGCAAAGGGGTCGAAGAGAGCGGCTGGAACCGGGTCACCAAAGTGATGATGACCGCCATCGTCCTGCTGTTTGTGCTGAGCGGCTTCTTCCGCGGTTTCGATATGAAACTGCTGCAGTCCTTCCAGCTTGGCATTCCCGGCTGGCTCGACATGATCCATAACTCCGTCAGCGGCAAATAGGAGGCGATGCAATGAACGAAAATAAAGGCTTCTGGTACGCCGACTGGTCTTTCCCGATCTTTGTTGGCCTGCTCTCCGCCGGCGTGTTTGCCGGAACCCACATGTACTACCTCTATGGCATCGGCGCGTTCAACGAAGTGGCGTTTGTGTCGATGCTGCGCTCTGGCATGGAGACCGGCGTCTACGGCGCGGTCGCCGCCTTTGGTGCCAGCTTCCTGTTCGCCCGCATTATCGAAGGGTCGCTGGTGGGGATTCTGGATATCGGCGGCGCGATTCAGACCGGTGTCGGCCTGGGCGTTCCGGCCCTGCTGCTGGGCGCAGGTATCGTCTTCCCGGTGGCGAACTTTGCCGCCTCGCTGGCGACGGGTCTGGTGATTGGGGTGGCGATTGGCTACGTCATTATCCTGGCGCGTAAATTCACCATCAATCAGAGCGACTCCACCTACGGCGCAGACGTCATGATGGGCGCGGGTAATGCCTCCGGACGTTTCCTTGGCCCGCTGATTATCCTGTCAGCCATGACGGCGTCGATTCCGATTGGTCTGGGTTCACTGCTGGGGGCGCTGCTGTTCTATCTCTGGAACAAGCCGATCACCGGTGGCGCCATCCTCGGCGCCATGATCCTCGGTGCGATTTTCCCGATCGCGCTCTGATCTCACCGGCAGCCCGGTAGCGGGCTGCCGTTAAGGAGAAACCATGTACGACTTGATTATCCGCGCGGCACGACTCAGCGATGAGCAGGTGGTCGACATCGCGGTGCAGGATGGCCGCATCGCCGCCGTTGGCCGGGTGCAGGGCAGCGCACACCAGGAACGCGATCTGGCGGGTCGCTACTACCTCAGCGCAGGCTGGATCGACTCCCACGTTCACTGCTATCCCAAATCCCCCATCTACCATGATGAAGCCGATGCGATAGGCGTGGCCCACGGCGTGACGACGGTGGTCGATGCGGGCAGCACCGGTGCCGATCATATTGATGACTTTTACCAGCTGACCCGCGCGGCGCAGACCCAGGTGTATGCCCTGATCAACATCGCCCGCACCGGTATCGTCACCCAGAACGAACTGGCCGACATGAGGCAGATCGATGGCGAGGCGGTGCAGCAGGCGGTGGCCCGGCTGCCCGATTTTATCGTGGGCCTGAAGGCGCGCATCAGCAGCAGCGTGGTGGGTGAAAACGGTATCCAGCCGCTGATCCGCGCGAAGGTGATTCAGCAGCAGAGCGGCGGGCTGCCGCTGATGGTCCACATTGGCAATAATCCGCCCAATCTTGACCAGATTGCGGATCTGCTCACCACGGGCGACATCATCACCCACTGCTTTAACGGCAAACCCAACCGCATTCTGACGCCGCAGGGCGAACTCAAGGCCGCCGTTAAACAGGCTATCGCGCGCGGCGTGAAGCTTGATGTCGGCCACGGCGGTGCCAGTTTCAGTTTTGAGGTCGCCCGGGTGGCGATAGCGCAGGGCATTCTGCCCGATACCATCAGCTCTGACATTTACTGCCGCAACCGTCTGGCTGGCCCGGTTCACAGCCTGGCCCATGTCATGTCGAAATTCTTCAGCATCGGCATGACGCTGCCGCAGGTGATTGACTGCGTGACGGTCAACGCGGCGGCAGGGCTGCGGCTGCCGCGCAAGGGGCAGCTGAAAGTCGGCTATGACGCCGACCTGACCATTTTTAGCGTCAAAGAGGAAAACCGGCCCTTCATCGATTCAGAAGGTGAAACGGTAACCGGTGAGAAGCATCTGGTCCCGCTGGCGGCAGTCGTCGCGGGTCAGTGGATCGCGACAGAAGAAGGAGCAGCACATGACCTCGGTTTATGAAAAGTATGGCCTGAAGCCGGTGATTAACGCCTCTGGCCGTATGACGATTCTCGGCGTCTCCACGCCGTCGAGCGACGTGATCGACACGGTGAAATATGGCCTCGATCACTACTTCGAAATGAAAGACCTGGTCGATAAAACCGGGGCTTACATCGCCGGTCTGCTGAAGGTGGAGAACGCGGTGGTGGTCTCCTGTGCCTCGGCAGGCATCGCCCAGAGCGTGGCGGCGGTCATCGTAAAAGATGACGACTGGCTGCTGGATAACCTGCATGCCGCGCCGCTCAGCGTCCCGCATCAGATTGTGGTGCCGAAAGGGCATAACGTGAACTACGGCGCACCGGTCGGCAGCATGGTGGCGCTGGGAGGCGGCCAGCTGGTGGAGGCGGGTTACAGCAATGAGTGCTCGCCCGCGCAGCTGGCGGCGGCGATCACCCCACAGACCGCGGCGATCCTCTATGTGAAATCGCATCACTGTGTGCAGAAGAGCCACCTTGATGTGGCGCAGGCTGCCGCCGTTGCGCGCCAGCACGGCGTCCCGCTGATTGTCGATGCGGCCGCGGAAGAGGATCTGCAGTGCTACTACGAGGCGGGCGCCGACCTGGTGATCTACAGCGGTGCAAAAGCGCTGGAAGGCCCGACCAGCGGCCTGGTAATTGGCCGCCACCACTACGTTGAGTGGGTCAAACGCCAGACCAACGGGATTGGCCGTGCAATGAAAGTCGGCAAAGAGGGCATTCTCGGCCTGACCCACGCGATTGAAAACTATCTGACTCAGCCAAAAATCAGCGGCGCGCAGATGGTGGAAAAAATGACACCGTTCATCGAACAGCTGAACCATCTGAATGGCGTCACGGCCCGCGTGGTGTGGGATGCCGCCGGACGTGACATCGCCCGTGCAGAGATCAAATTTGACGAAGCGGCGATCGGGCAGCGCACCGGCGATCTGGTGCAGGCGCTGAAAAAGGGCGACGTCGCGATCTATTTCCGTGGCTACAAAGCCAATGAAGGGATCATTGAGGCGGACGTACGCAGCGTCAGCGCCGATCAACTGCACACCATTTTCACCCGTATTCAGACGCTGTTAACCGGAGAGAAAACCGCATGACGCTGACCCCCAACTTCTATCAGGATCGTCTCTGCCTTAACGTACTGGCGGGATCAAAAGAGAATGCGCGCGCCATCTGGCAGGCGGCCGAAGGGCATGTGCTTGTCGGCGTGCTGTCAAAAAACTACGCCAGCAATGACGCTGCTATCGCCGACATGAGCGAGTACGCTGCGCTGATCGACAACGCACTCTCAATTGGTCTGGGCGCGGGCGATCCCCGCCAGTCACAGATGGTGAGTGAGCTGGCGGAGGTGCTGCAACCCCAGCATGTCAATCAGGTCTTCACCGGCGTGGCCACCAGCCGGGCGCTGCTGGGCCAGTCGCAGACCGTCGTCAACGGTCTGATCTCACCCACCGGCACGCCGGGTAAGGTAAAAATCTCGACCGGCCCGCGTAGCGCAACACAGCCTGACGGGATCGTTCCGATCGAAACCGCGATTGCCATGCTGCAGGATATGGGCGGCAGCTCGGTGAAATATTTTCCGATGGGCGGTTTACAGGCGGTGGATGAGTATCGCGCCGTGGCAGACGCCTGCGCAAAAATGGATTTCTGGCTGGAGCCCACCGGCGGCATCGATCTGGAGAACGTTGGCGAGATCGTACGCATTGCGCTGGAAGCGGGCGTCAGCAAAGTGATCCCGCACGTCTACAGTTCGATCATCGACAAAGCGAGTGGTGAAACCCGGATCGAGGATGTGCAGCGGTTGCTGGCGATCTGTAAAACGCTGCTGCCCTGAGGATCGCGCCGCGCGGCAGGCCGATCGGGTGGCAGGCCGCGCACGCAACATGGACGTTGCGTCACGATCCCCGTAGGCTGAGTTTCCGTTTCCCTGATTTTCTCTGTAAACAGGTAACTGTCGTGAGATTTCCCAATCAGCGCCTTGCGCAACTGTTTGATGCCCTGCAAAACGAAACGCTGCCTCAGGATGAACTGGCGCGGCGTTTTGCCGTCTCGACCCGCACCGTTCGCACCGACATCACGGCGCTGAATGCGCTGCTGGCTGAACATGGTGCGCAGTTCGTCCTGAGCCGCGGCGAGGGCTATCAGCTGAAGATTGAGGATGCTCAGCGCTTTCAGCATCTGCAGCAACACAGCGCCTCACCGCTGCGGATACCGCGCACGTCGCCCGACCGCATTCGTTATCTGCTGACCCGGTTTCTCACCGCGGCCTACTCGCTGAAACTTGAAGAGCTGGCCGAGGAGTGGTTTGTCAGCCGCGCCACTCTGCAGAACGATATGGCGGAAGTGCGCGAGTGGCTGGGACGCTATCACCTGACGATTGAAAGCAAGCCTCACTACGGCATGAAGCTGTTCGGTAGCGAAGTGGCGATCCGAACCTGCCTGACCGATCTGCTGTGGCAAATCGATCAGTCACAGCCGGAGAGTCCGCTGCTGACCATTGAAGCGCTCAACAGCGGTATGCTGGAAACCCTCCAGCCGCTGCTGCAACGCTGCTTTGCTGAACACAATATCCGCCTCAGCGATGAGGGAGAACGTTATCTGCGGATCTACTGTGCGGTGGCGGTGCGCCGTATCAGCGAAGGCTATCCGCTTAACGATCCGGGCGCCGAGGAGATTGGGGATGACGTGCGCGAAGCGGCGCACCAGCTGATTACGCTGATGCGCCCGCTGGTCAGTAAACCGATCTCACCGGCTGAAGAGAACTGGCTGCGGGTCAACATTGCGGCACGGCGTATTCAGGCTATCGCCCCCAGCGCCATCAATGCGGATGACGCCGATGCGCTGGTGGATTACCTGCTCAGCTTCATCAACACCTACTACAACTTTAATCTGCAGAACGATCAGCAACTGCGTGCCGATCTGCTTACCCATATCAAGACCATGATCACCCGGGTGCGCTACCAGATCCATATTCCTAACCCGCTGCTCAGCAACATCAAGCAGCACTACCCCATGGCCTATGATGTCACCTTAGCGGCGGTGACCAGCTGGGGGAAATATACCCCTTACGTCATCAGCGAGAATGAGATTGGCTTTCTGGTGCTGCACATCGGTGTCGGGCTGGAGCGCCACTATGACGTGGGCTATCAGCGTCATCCCCAGGTGCTGCTGGTCTGCGACAGCGGTAACTCGACGCTGCGGATGATTGAGGCGATGCTGCTGCGCAAATACCCGCAGCTGAAGGTAACGGCACGCCTCTCTCAGCGTGAATATGAGGCGCGCAGCCGCATCGATGAGGACTTTGTGATCTCGACCATCCGGCTCAGCGAAAAAGAGAAACCGGTGGTGGTGATGTCACCGTTTCCCACCGGGTTTCAGCTGGAGCAGATCGGCAAGCTGGTGCTGGTGGATCGTACCCGTCCCTATATGCTGACGAAATATTTTGATGCTCAGCACTTTCATATCGTCGACAGGCCAATGACCCAGTCTGAACTGTTCCGGCAGTTGTGCGATCAGCTGGAGGCGGAGGGGTTCGTGGACGCTGCTTTCTATCCATCGGTGGAGGAGCGCGAAGCGATTGTCAGCACCATGCTCGGCGAAGGCATTGCGCTGCCGCACTCGCTGGGTCTGCTGGCGAAGAAAACCGTGGTCTACACCGTGCTGGCCCCGCAGGGCATCGCCTGGGGCGACGACACCGCCTATGTGATTTTCCTGCTGGCGATCAGCAAAAGCGAATATGAAGAGGCGATGGCGATCTACGATCTGTTTGTCACGTTTCTGCGGGAAAGGGCGATGATCCGCCTGCGGGAGAGCACTGACTTCAGCAGTTTCAGAGCGGTGGCGATGGATTGCCTGAGCCGCTCTTAACGCGAGGCTCTGCCGCCGTCAGTTTTTCTTCGCCAGCAGGCGCGGGATCTCACGCAGGCACCAGGCTTTGGCCTCGCCCATGCTGTCCCGCCGCCACGCCATAATAATGTCGACCTCGCGGGTATATTCCGGACTCACGACCCGCAGGCGGCCTTCCGCAATATCCTGCTCCACCAGCGGATAGGGCATGGTTCCCACGCCCAGACCCGCCAGCAGCGCACGGCGCTTGTCGTCCATGCTGCTGACGGTCAGGCGCTGCTGCTTATCCAGCAGCTGCACGGTCAGCACCGGGCGCTCACGCGCGGTATCCGCCACCGCAATGCCGCGGTATTTCACCCGCGTCACTTCAGACTGCGGTTCCGGCTCGTTATGGATCGGATGGTCGGCACTGGCGACATAGACGCTCATCATGGTGTAGAGCTTGCGGGTGTTGATCTCGGTTGAGGCGCGGAAGTGCATATCGGGGGCGATGACGATATCGGCCCGTCCCTGTTCCAGCCGCTCCCATGCCCCCGCCAGCACTTCGGTGACCAGCGAAAACTGGGTATTGGCTTTGTCGGCCAGGCGCGTCACCAGCGGAAAGAGGGCGTCGATGGGCACCAGCGCTTCGGTCACGATGGTCAGATGGGTTTCCCAGCCACGCGCCAGCGCTTCGGCATCGGTGGTGAGTTTGTCGGCCGCTTCCAGCAGCACCCGGCCACGCTCCAGCAGCATGCGTCCCACGTTGGTAAATTTGGTGCGGTGGCCGGAGCGGTCAAACAGCACCACATCCAGCTCCTCTTCCAGCTTCTGCATGGTATAGCTGAGTGCAGAGGGCACGCGGCCCAGCTCATCGGCCGCCGCCGCAAAACTACCACGTCGATCAATCGCATCCATTACGCGTAACGATTCAAGGGTTAACGCACGCTCTTTAGCCATCCCGTTTCTCTGTCAGGAAATTTGAACATGCCCGGCAGATTAACTGGCTAACAATCCGGCGTCCAGACTTTTACCATGTGTGCATAGAGTCCGTGACCGATCCTCGTCACCGGATGCCGGAGGTAAATAATGATAACGACACGCAGTGCGTCCGCATGTGGCCAGGCCGACTTTGGCTGGTTGCAGGCCCGCTACAGTTTCTCTTTTGGCCACTATTTTGATCCAAAACTGATGGGCTACGCGTCACTGCGCGTACTGAATCAGGAAGTGCTGGCACCAGGGGCCGCCTTTCAGCCGCGCACCTATCCGCAGGTCGATGTGCTTAACATCGTGCTGCAGGGCGAAGCGGAGTATCGCGACAGCGAAGGCAACACGATCAGCGTGCAGGAAGGGGAGGCGCTGCTGCTCTCAGCCCAGCCGGGGGTCAGTTACACCGAAATCAACCTGAGCAAAGAGCGCCCGCTGACCCGTATGCAGCTGTGGCTGGCCGCCTGCCCGGAGCGTGAGAATCCGCGGATGCAGAAACTGGCCCTGATGGCGGGCCGTACCTCTCAGCTGATCGCCTCGCCGGATGGCGTGGATGAGAGCCTGCAACTGCGTCAGCAGGTGTGGATCCATCAGGTCGAACTGGCGCCGGGCGAGCAGCACGCGCTGCATCTGCAGGGGCCGCGCGCCTATCTGCAGTCGATTCACGGTTCGCTGGAAGCCCGATCGGGTGCGGCGCATCGGGAAGCGCTCGGGTGCGGCGACGGTGCCTTTCTGCAGGAAGAGTCGCTGCTGACGCTGACGGCGAAAACGGCGACCCGGGCACTGGTCATCGACATCCCGGTCTGATCCTCAGGCAATAAAAAAGGCGGCCATGGCCGCCTTTTTTGCCTCTTACGCGTTACTTCAGCAGGGTAAAGGCGGTGGTGACGTGCTTCACGCCACTGACGCGGCTGGCGATATCGGCCGCCGCCTGCCCTTCCTGTTGCGTCACCAGACCCAGCAGGAACACTTCGCCATTCTCGGTGGTCACCTTCACGTTGGAGGATTTCACCTGATCGCTGCCCAGCAGCTGCGAGCGGATCTTGGTGGTGATCCAGGTGTCTGACGAGGTGGTGCCGAGCGTCACTTTCTGACCAATGCGGATCTCGTTATAGACTTCGGTGGCGCCATCCACGCCCATGGTGATCTGTTTGGCACGATTGGCGATCTCCTGCGACGGCGCCTGACCGGTCAGCAGGACTTTGCCCTGATAGGCGGTGGCGATGACGCGGGCATCGGTTTTGATCTGCTGATCTTTCGCCAGCGCATTGGTGACGCGCAGCTCCAGCGTGCCGTCATCCACCTGCGTGCCGACCGTACGCGGGTCGGTGGCGGTTTTGGTGGCAACCGCTGCGCCACCGGCAACCACGGCGACACAGCCCTGCAGCAGCATGGCGGTTAACAGAATAGCGATAGCGTTCAATGCTTTCATTCGTGCTCCTTCGGTCATTCCTGATGGGGAAAGAGGGTGTTATCGATCAGATCGCATAAGCAGTTAACGGTGAGCATATGCATCTCCTGAATCCGGGCACTGCGGTGTGAGGGAATGCGGATTTCCACATCCTGCGGGCCCAGCAGTCCGGCAAGCTCACCGCCATCATACCCGGTAAGCGCAACGATCGTCATATCGCGTGTTACCGCGGCTTCAACGGCCTTCACAATGTCGCGGGTGTTGCCACGGGTTGAGATGGCCAGCAGCACATCGCCTGCGTGGCCCAGCGCGCGCACCTGCTTGGCATAAATTTCATCGTGCAGGCGATCGTTACCAATCGCGGTCAGCATCACGTTGTCTGCACTTAACGCCAGCGCCGGCAGGCTGGGGCGCTCGGTTTCGAAACGGTTGATCATGCTGGCGGCGAAGTGCTGGGCATTGGCGGATGAGGCGCCGTTGCCGCAGCTCAGGATCTTATTGCCATTCAGCAGAGATTGTACCAGCGTCATGGCCGCACGGGAGATGGCATCGGGCAGCGCCTCAGCGGCAGCAATCTGGGTCTGAATACTTTCAGTAAAACACGCTTTAATTCTTTCCTGCACACAACCACCTGGTTCTAAACGTCTGCATTAAAGGCATCCGGCAGCCACTCGAGCGCCGTGCCGGTAATGGCGATGATGTCGAAACGGCAATTCACCGTTGCAAAACTGCCGCCGCGTTGCGCCAGCCAGAGAGCGGCAGCGCGCAGCAGCTTCTGCTGTTTGCGGCGGGTGATGCTGGCGAGTGCGCCACCGTAGCGCGCATCGCGGCGGTAGCGAACTTCGACAAACACCCAACAGTGCCCGTCACGCATTATCAGGTCAAGTTCACCCCCGCGAAAGTGAACATTGCTGGCGACCCATTTCAGGCCCGCCTGCTCCAGATAGCGCCGGGCATCTTCTTCATACCGGGCGCCAGTCTGACGGCGGGTCAGTTGGCCGGTGCGATTTCGCCCCGACGATACTGGTTCCATGTCAACTTCCTGTTGATCACACAATCCGTGTTGGCGCTGAGCTTACCGGTGTTGCCATCCAGCGTATAACCCGGTGACTGACGCATCTGGTTAAAGTGATTGGCCAGCGTCCAGGCATCCATCCCCATGGCATAGAGGCGCACCAGCGAGTAGTCATTGTTGAATGACTTCGAGGTCTGCTGCATCAGGCCCGGATTGCTGCCGGAGAGCAGAGGAATATCGCTGAACTGCAGGCCATCCATCTCCAGACGGAAATCGGGACCGGCACCCGCCTGCGCGCTGCGCGAGCTGGCATAAAGCGAAATGTTGCTGCGGCTGCCGGTGCGCATGGCGATCATCGGCTTAATCAGCTGCAGCTCATCCTGGGTGGAAACGATATAGACCGCATCGACGCCTCCGCCGCTGCTGGTGCTGACGGCCTCTGGCGTGCTCTGCTGCGGCGCCGGAATGGTCAGACCGGCAATGGACACACCCTGCTGCTGCTGGGCAGGGGCCGCATTCACCGGCGTGCCTGACAGGCTGATGCCCGCGCCACTGTTGATGCCCTGCTTCAGCTCAGCGGTCGAGCCAAAGCGCTGCTGCATCACGGTACCGCCACCCAGCGTCTGCCACTCCTGCGCGAAAGCATTGGTGACGCGATCGCCCAGACCGCTGCGCGGAACCAGCAACAGCGGCTCGCGTTTGCCCTGATCCCAGATATGGTGCGCGGCATCGCGCGCTTCGTCTTCAGGAGAAAGCGCAAAGTAGCAAATATTCGGATGGTTCTGGATCGTTTCCGGCTCGTTAAGCGCCAGAACATTGAGTGGCGTCTGACTGTTAGCCACTTTCTCCACGTTGCTCTTCAGCAGTGGCCCCACCACGAGGGTGGCGCCATCCTGCTGGGCCTGCTGCATCACCTGCTCAATCGGCTGGCTGCTGGTGTCATAGACCTTAATCTGAGCGTTGCTGGCCGGTTCGGCGGTGGCGGCAGGCTGAGACTGAGGCTGCGCCTGCGGGGTAGCCTCTGCCGCCTGCTGTTGCGGCGCGCTGATCGGGTCGGAAGCCGAGCCGGCGACAGCTGCCGGTTGCGTGCTGGCCGTGCCATCCGTCGCGGCGGGCTGTGCGGCCGCCGGTTGGGCGGCAGGGGCGGCGACGCCATTCTTCGCGTCAGTAAAGCCTTTCTGAATCGCATTCGCGAAGACCTGCGCCTGACCATTCATGGGCAGCAGCAGCGCGATAATGCTGGTTGAGGCTTTGGTGTAGTTCTGCATCTGGCTCAGCTGCGTCGGCAGCGTTTTGGCCGCCGGATTCTGCGGATAGCGGGTCTGCCAGTCTTTGATGCCCGACTTGAGCATCCCGGCATCCTGGGTGTTAGCCCGCCAGACGGCAAGCAGGTCGAGCCAGCCCTGCAGCACGTTTTCATCGGCGTTAATGACCAGGTTGCTGGCCTCCTGCGGCGACATCTGCGTCAGCGCCTGCCAGGTAGCATCGATGTTGGCCTGATGGTCGCTGCCGGTCAGCAGCGGCTCCTGCGCAATGTAGGTGCGCAACAGGGAGAGAGAAGGGCGCCCCTGTGCACTGGCGATCTGCAGGCTGTAAAAACGCGCCAGCTGATCCTTCGATAATGCACCGGTTTTCACGTCAGCCAGCAGGGGCTCAGCCTCTTTGATCTTCTGCTGGGCAATCAGCAGCTGCGCTTTCAGCAGCAGCGATTCCTGCTGCTGCGTCTCAGAGAGCTGCTGCGGCAGCTGACTCAGTTGCTGGGTCGCTTCAGGATACTTTCCTTCCTTCAACAGGGCGCGGATTGCGAGTAATTGCCAGTCGGTCTTGCTATCATCGCTGCTTTGCTGCGCCTGCTGCAGATAGTAAGCGGAGCTGGCTGTGGCAGGCCCCTGAATATTGACGGTTGAGGTTTGCGGCCCCTGACCGCTACACGCGGCTAAAATCAGCCCAGCAAGAATGACAGGCAGAAAGCGTCCTGCTTTATGACGAACGACTTTTGAAGGAAGCATACTGTATCCAGTGATGTTTTTTTCAAGATGCTCAATATTAAATCGGCAATTCGGATGAAACAATGAAACAACTCGATCGGGCAGAGATTTCTGCCAGCACGCTCTACATCGTTCCAACCCCGATTGGTAATTTGGGTGATATCACCCAGCGGGCGCTGACGGTGCTTTCGTGCGTCGATCTGGTCGCTGCGGAAGATACACGTCATACCGGGCTGTTGCTACAACATTTCGCCATCAATGCGCGACTCTTCGCACTTCACGATCACAACGAACAGCACAAGGCTGAACTGCTGATTGCGAAGCTGGAGGAGGGTCAAAGCATAGCCTTAGTTTCGGATGCTGGCACGCCGCTGATCAACGATCCGGGCTACCATCTGGTGCGCCGCTGCCGCGAAGCGGGCATCCGGGTGGTGCCGCTGCCAGGCGCCTGTGCCGCCATTGCGGCGTTGAGTGCCGCCGGGCTGCCGTCCGATCGTTTCTGTTACGAAGGGTTTCTGCCGGCCAAAACCAAAGGGCGTTGTGACGCTCTGCGCGCGCTGGTGCAGGAGCCGCGCACGCTGATTTTCTATGAGTCCACCCACCGCCTGATCGACAGCCTGCAGGATATGGTGAGTGAGCTGGGCGGGGATCGCTATGTGGTGCTGGCGCGTGAGCTGACCAAAACCTGGGAGTCGATCCACGGCGCGCCGGTGGCCGACCTGCTGGCGTGGGTAAAAGAAGATGAGAATCGCCGCAAAGGCGAGATGGTGCTGATCGTTGAAGGCCATAAGGCCGATGACGAAGACGCGCTTCCGGCGGATGCGCTGCGAACGCTGGCGCTGCTGCAGAAAGAGCTGCCGTTAAAGCGGGCGGCTGCGCTGGCGGCTGAGATCCACGGCGTAAAGAAAAATGCGCTTTATAAGTATGCGCTGGAGCAGCAAGAGGCGTGACAAACGCGGGCGAATGCCCTATTATCCCGCGCCGAAGCTGACCAGACAGTCGCCGCTTTGTCGTCGTCCTCACTTGTGGGGAGACGGGCAGAGGGGAGGAAAGTCCGGGCTCCATAGGGCAGGGTGCCAGGTAACGCCTGGGAGGCGCAAGCCTACGACCAGTGCAACAGAGAGCAAACCGCCGATGGCCCAGAAATGGGATCAGGTAAGGGTGAAAGGGTGCGGTAAGAGCGCACCGCGCGACTGGCAACAGTTCGTGGCACGGTAAACTCCACCCGGAGCAAGGCCAAATAGGGGTTCACAAGGTACGGCCCGTACTGAACCCGGGTAGGCTGCTTGAGCCAGTGAGCGATTGCTGGCCTAGATGAATGACTGTCCACGACAGAACCCGGCTTAACGGTCAGCTTCGACTTCTTACTAAAAAACCCCGCTCCGGCGGGGTTTTTGCTTTCAGGCGACGTGCATTCGGTGATGAATGACTGTCCACGACGCTTTTCATGAAAGGAGCGCGGCTTAACGGTCAGCTTCGACGTCTTACTACAAAACCCCGCTCCGGCGGGGTTTTTGCTTTCTGGCGCTGTCGGTCAGCCCCGGCTAGCGCTCGCCCTCCATACCCGCTTCACCGGACTGACTGAGCGGGGCCTGTTCAGTCAGCGGGCGATAGACCAGCGCGATTTATCGGTTACCCGAGGCTGCGGGCCTGATCTTCAGCAGTGGATTGCAGATTGGGATGCCGGTGGTGACGTTGCTGCTGGCGCTGAACCTGACGCTGGGCTTACTTAACCGCCTGACACCGCAACTCTCTATCTTTGTTATTGGCTTCCCCATCTCCATCACCCTGGGATTGGGGGCGCTGCTGCTGATGATGTATAACCTGCCGACCCTGTTTCAGGAGCAGATGAATGAGATCTTCAGCGCGGTGAACAACATTCTGGTGGGGTTTCGCTGAGGGCGCGGGACGTCGCCGGGGTGAGACTCAGCCCCGCGCCACGGCGTGGGGCTGATGCCGCTTAATCGCGACCGTGCGGCTCATCCCAGTCAAACGCCGGGCCGAGAGAGATAACGCCGTGCGGGTTGATGGTTTTATGGCTGCAGTAGTAGTGATGACGAATATGCGGCAGGCTGACCGTCTCCGCGATGCCCGGCATCTGATAGATGTCGCGCAGGAAACCGCTGAGATTCCGGAAGTCACCAATCCGGTGACGATCGCATTTGAAATGCGTGACGTAAACCGGATCAAAACGCACCAGCGTGGTCCACAACCGCAGATCCGCTTCGGTCAGCTGATCGCCGGTCAGATAGCGGTGCTGGCCCAGAATCTGCTCCAGGCGCGACAGCGAATGGAACAGGGCGGTGACGGCCTCGTCATAGGCGCTCTGTGAGGTCGCAAACCCCGCTTTGTAGACGCCGTTGTTCACCGTGTCGTAGATCCAGCCGTTCAGCTCATCAATCTTCTCACGCAGGGCAACCGGGTAGTAATCCCCGGCGCGCGCACCCACCGCATCAAACGCACTGTTGAACATGCGAATGATATCGGCAGACTCGTTGCTGACGATGGTGTTCTGCTGCTTGTCCCACAGCACCGGCACCGTGACGCGACCGCTGTAGTGCGGATCGGCGTGCAGATAGAGCTGATAGAGGAAGTCATTCTGATAGAGTTTGTCGCCGGTTGCCTCCGGAAACGTATCGTCAAACGTCCAGCCATTCTCCAGCATCAGTGGATGCACCACCGAGACGTCGATCAGGTTATCCAGCCCCTTCAGCTGACGCATCAGCAGCGTGCGGTGCGCCCAGGGGCAGGCCAGCGAGACATAGAGATGATAGCGGTCGCGTTCGGCGGTAAACCCCGCTTTGCCTGTCGGGCCTGCGCTGCCATCGGCGGTCACCCAGTTGCGGAAGGCGGACTCTGAGCGCTTAAAGCGTCCGCCGGTCGATTTGGTGTCGTACCAGGTGTCATGCCAGACACCATCAATTAGCTGTCCCATAATGGCTCCAAAGCAAACAGGGCGGGGAAATGTCCCCGCCCTGCTAAGTATATGTGGCATTACACGTTATGTGAGATTAGTGCGCAATCGCCTGCGGTTTTCTTTTGCTGATCAGGCGATCAATGCTGTATGCGCCCGGACCCACCAGACCCAGCACCAGGAAACCCCCGGCGATAGAGAGGTTCTTCATGAACATCAGCTGGTTCACGCCTTCGGCAAAGTTACTGTGAAACAGGAACGCGGTCAGGATGGTGAAGCCGGCAGTGAACAGCGCGGTAAAACGGGTCAGGAAACCAAACAGGATAGCCAGACCGCCGCCAAACTCCAGCAGGATAACCAGCGGCAGCATAAAGCCGGGCACGCCCATCGCTTCCATATATTGCTGGGTGCCTGCATAACCGGTGATTTTGCCCCAGCCCGCGGTAATGAACAGGATTGGCATCAGGATGCGAGCCAGTAACAGACCAGTATCTTCGAATTTTTTCATCATTTACTCCAGCGTTATCAGTAGTGCAGGGCAGGCTGCCCGCAGGGTTTGTGCCCGCTGAAAGCAGTGATACCTTTCATTGGGTTGATAGCTGGAGATGATAATCGCGGCGTGAAAAGGTTGTAAGCAGGAAAAACTGTCAATGTTTTTCAGAAAATCTGATGAAGAAGGCCGGTCTTTTCAGGACCGGCTTTTCAGAGAGTTAACGCGGAGGCAGGGCGGACTTAATCATGCGCCAGGTGCTCCAGGCGCCAAATCCTCGCTTGGCCCAGCGCAGCAGCCGGTTGGGACTGCGTATTGAGTAGACGGCCAGCGCGCTGCTGCCAATCGCCAGATAGCGACGTAAGCTCAGGAACGTGAACCAGCCCCGATCGTACTGGGCGGTACTTTCCAGCCAGTCGCGCCGCGCCGCGCTTAAATCCAGCCGCTGCTGCTGCACATGCTTAAGCAGTTCATGGATGCGTTCTTCACGCTCGCGGCGGCTCATCAGCGCTGCTCCTCAAGCAAATTACGGTCAGTCTCCAGCTCTTTACGCGTGTGGCGTAACAGCGTGGACTGACGGGATTTGTGAAGGGTCCAGAGTCCGAAGATAACCGCCAGCAGGAACAGGGTCCCGGTGGTGATCCCGATGGCCATCAGGCGATACTGTGCATCCACTGCCCAGATAATCAGCACCATCAGGCTCATCAGACCAAACGCCGTGAACAGCATGGTCAGACCCACCATCAACAGCAGCTGTATCAGGTTGGCTTTCTCATGCTCCAGTTCCACCACTGCCAGACGAACGCGCGTCTCGACCATGCCAACCAGCGTGGTGACAATACGCTGGCCGATGTTAATGACCCCTTTAGCCGGGCCGTGGTTCTGCTGTGAATCAGCCATAATCAGCGACGCGAAATGAGCATGCCCAGTGCGACGCCAATCGCTGCACCGATACCCACACCATGCCAGGGATTTTCACGCACGTAGCCTTCCGCCTTCTGCGCCGCTTCACGGGTTGTCGCCGCGAGGCGCTCGCCTGATTCACCCAGGCGCTCACGTGAGCTGTCCAGCGCCACACGCGCTTTATTACGAAGCTTATCCAGCTCCCCTTTCGATTTTTCAGTGCTGCTGCTCAGCACCTCTTCCAGGGTATCAGCCAGATTTTTCAGTTCAGCACGCAGATGTTCCGATGATGTGTCTTTAGACATAAAATACTCCTTTAACATCAGTAGATTAATTCCGATTAATAGGGCTCCGCCTGTAACTTTTTCAGCTCCCGGCGCGCTTCATCCAGTTTTTGTTGTCGCTTCGCAATCTTCTCCCTGTCGTGGCCCTCATCACGCTCTTCCCTGAGTTCGTGCTCGCGCTCAGCCACTTTCTGCTTCTGCGCGTTAATTCTTTCCAGATGGGCGGCTTCCAGCTTTTTGTCGCTACAGTCCGCCTGGACTTCGGTCAGCGCCCGCTCAAGGCCATTGACCCGGCGCAGATTGTTATGCTTCTGCGCCATCTCAATTTCGTGCTTAATGTCCTGCTCTTTCTGCTCGCACAGCGATTCGGCGGCCAGCAGTGAGCCAGACAGCGAAAAGAGGGCGACGCCCAGTAATAGGTGATATTTCATCCGTTTGGGTACCTTCCTTTGCGACCTGATTGTTCAGCAGCGGGATCATAGGCAAATCGCGGATGCTGAGAATCGACTCTCCGTTAAGCATAGACACGCAACGTAAAAAGTTCAAAGAAGACCGGGAGATAGAGAGTCTGTCAGGCCGCCACGCGATGCCGCGACGGCCTCAAAAGCAGGGACGGGGCGTATCAGGCCAGGGAAAGGTGCTGACCGTGATCGTGCTGCGCCACGATAAAGCCCTGTGGCAGCAGGCGGCGTAACACCTTTTGTGCCGCCAGACTCTGTTCTTCGCTGTCAAAGTGAATAATCAGTGCATCGCCCGCCGGGGTAATGCTTTTAATACGGATACCCTGCGCGCTGAGCTGCTGATAGAGATAAAAGCCATCGGGCAGAGTCGCACCCGCATGGGAAACCCGGATCTGCACCACCGTCTCGTGCTGCATCAGGGCGGGAACCACGCAAAGCGCGATCAGCGCCAGCGCGCCCGCCATCAACCACGGCATCCACCGTTTTGGAATCGCCTGCAACGCTTTCATTACTCGGCTTTCCCGTTCTGATTCGCCTGGCGTTTACGCCACAACACCACCAGCGAGCCCACCAGCCCGAAGACCAGCAGCGCCAGCGGCAGCATCATCAGGAAGAACATCATCTCATCTTCATAGCGCCGGAAAATCGGTGTTTTACCCAGTGCAAAGCCGATAACGGTCAGAATCACCACCCAGAGCAGCGCGCTGACCCAGTTGAAAAACTGAAAGCGGGCGTTGCTCAGACCGGACAGGCCGGCGATGGTAGGCAGCAGGGTGCGCACAAAGGCGATAAAGCGGCCAATCAGCAGGGCAGAGAGGCCGTGGCGGTGAAACAGGCTGTGCGCGCGCAGGTGATACTGGGCGGGCAGATGGGAGAGCCATTTCTGTACCGTGGGGGTATTGCCGAGCCAGCGACCCTGGATATAGCTCACCCAGCAGCCCAGACTGGCCCCGGTGGTTAAAACCAGAATCGTTAAGGGGAAACTCATGGTGCCTTTGGCAATCAGCACGCCGACCAGAATCAGCAGACTGTCACCCGGCAGAAACGCGGCAGGAAGCAGGCCATTTTCCAGAAACAGAATCATGAACAGCACGCCGTAAATGGCCCATACCAGCGTGGGGTCGGAAAGGGTCTCGTAATCCTGTTGCCACAGGGCATGCAGCAACGCTTGCAGAATATCCATCAATCATTCCTGAACATCATTGTTAAACATGTCCCACAGGGACTTAAACGCAGACCGGCATGTCGTTATAAATTTTAGGAGCGCAGCCTGGGCGGGATTTTCCGGATCCTTCCAGAATTGATTGTTAAATCAGCGATTTTATAACCCCCTGTCTCAAAGGGTAATAAAAGGGCGATAACTGTAACAAAAATCCCCTGTCTGAGACAGGAAAACTCGCTGACGAACAGGAGTTTTACCTTGTGAAACGGCGTGTAAAAAGGAGCTTTACATGACCTGACACTATTGCAGATTAACTGACCCTCACCGGCGCGTTCAGGCTGTTTAGCGGGCGTGGCTGGAGCCGTCAGGGAGGATGACCGGATTCTCACCGAACATGTATCGGTCGACATTAAATTCAAAATCATCCGCCGTCGCGTTAAACAGCATCTGTTTAGTATTTTCCAGATGTTGCCACATCGCCAGTTTGCTGGCGGCGGGATCTTTACGCATCAGGGCTTTGAGGATCTGATCGTGGTCGTCGCACCAGCTGAGAATGCTGCGCTGGTCGATGTGTTCGTGAAGTTTCAGCCAGTAGGGATTGTGCTGACGATGCAGCCACATTTTTTCAACGATGGCGGCTAACGCGCTGTTCTGCGTGGACTGGGCGATGCGGACATGGAACTGCATATCCCACTCTGAATCGCGGAAGTGATCTTCCTTACGGGCGTTCTCCTGAATCGCCATCAGGTCGATGATGTCCTGTCGCGTCACCTGCGTGGCGGCAAACTCCGCCACGTTACTCTCAATCAGCTGACGTGCCTGCAGCAGTTCAAACGGACCGAACGTCGCGAACTCCAGCTGGCTGCTGGTCGGCGCGATGCGATTCTGCTGCTGGCTGGCAATGACGTGGATGCCCGACCCTTTACGGACCTCCACATAGCCTTCCACTTCCAGCATGATGATCGCTTCGCGCACCACGGTGCGGCTCACTTCCATCTCTTCGGCAATCAGACGTTCAGCGGGCAGCTTGTCACCGACCGGGTAGATCCCGGTTTCAATACGGCTTTTCAGCTCGCTGGCCAGCTTCTGGTAGAGTCGACGGGATTCGGTGAGGTCCATGGCACAGTCCTGATAGCAAAACAGATAAGTTGTTATACCACTTCAGGCGGCGGGAGGAAATGGGCTGGCGTATGCCAGCCCGGTGGGTTAGCTGCGAACGGCATTCGCAGGCGGCAGGGCGGCCTCAGCGGTCAGTTCGGCAACCGGTTTGTTTTTCAGGACGGTCCAGATCACCACCGCACCCAGCAGGTCGAACACCGCCAGCGCGGCAAACAGCGGGCTGAAGCCCAGCGTATCAGCCAGTGCGCCGACCACCAGCGCAAACATCGTACTGGCGGTCCAGGCTGCCATGCCGGTCAGGCCATTGGCCGTGGCAACCTCATTGCGGCCAAAAACGTCAGAGGAGAGGGTAATCAGCGCACCGGAAAGCGCCTGATGAGCAAACCCGCCCACACAGAGCAGCGCGATGGCGACATAGGGGCTGGTGAACAGGCCGATGGTGCCAGGCGCAATCATCAGGACCGCGCCCATCGTCACCACCAGCTTGCGGGAGACGATCAGGTTGACGCCAAACCAGCGCTGGAACAGCGGCGGCAGGTAGCCACCCAGAATGCAGCCGAAGTCCGCAAACAGCATCGGCATCCAGGCGAACATCGCAATCTCTTTGAGGTTAAAACCGTAAACCTTGAACATAAACAGCGGGATCCAGGCGTTAAAGGTGCCCCACGCCGGTTCGGCCAGAAAACGTGGCAGGGCAATCCCCCAGAACTGGCGGTTGCGGATAATCTCCAGCGCCGACATTTTGCGGGTGTTACCGGTCTGATGCTGCGCCTCCTGACCGGAGATAATGTAATGGCGCTCCTCCTCACTCAGTTTCTTCTGCTGTTTCGGGTGTTTATAAAACAGCAGCCAGCACAGCGCCCAGACCATGCTCAGCACGCCGGTGATGATAAAGGCCATCTGCCAGCTGTGCGCCATAATAGCCCAGACCACCAGCGGCGGAGCCAGCATCGCGCCGATGGAGGAGCCGACGTTGAAGTAGCCGACCGCCACCGAACGCTCTTTGGCCGGAAACCATTCGCTGCTCGCCTTCAGGCCCGCCGGGATCATCGCGGCCTCAGCCGCCCCGACGGCGCCGCGCGCCAGAGCAAAGCCGC
The DNA here is from genome assembly GCF_008631515.1 of Pantoea sp. M_10. Taxonomy (NCBI): domain Bacteria; kingdom Pseudomonadati; phylum Pseudomonadota; class Gammaproteobacteria; order Enterobacterales; family Erwiniaceae; genus Pantoea; species Pantoea sp. M_10. Next base: position 111,406 of record NZ_VWUL01000009.1, read on the forward strand.
CCCAGCTGCCCGCCATCGCCGTGGCCGCGCAGAAGATCGCCCACAGCACGGCAAACACCGCATAGCCAATTTTGGTGCCGAGCAGATCGAGCACATAGCCTGCCACCGGCTGCATCAGTGTGTAGCAGGCCGAATAGGCCGCCACGATATAGGAGTACTGTTGCGTGGTGATATGCAGCTCGGTCTGTAGTGTCGGTGCCGCCACCGCAATCGTGTTGCGGGTCAGATAGCCCAGTACCGTGCCGAGCGTCACCAGCCCAATCATGTACCAGCGTAACCCTTTGATCTTACGCATCATCTACCTCTTCCAGTTCTGTATGCGGTCATGCCGCTGTTGTTATCTGGAGCGGGACAGCACGTGATACTGCTCGGCTCACGCCCGCAGGTTCTGTGTCAGCAACCCCGTTTTTACCCTGCCATGTGTGGGTCATCTGCGACCTCACGATGGGGCCAGAGCCTAACTTGTTATACAACTTTAAAAGTTGAGAGCCATCACAAAAACCCTTTCTGCGCTGTGGGATACTGGAAACCTGACAGATGACAGCCATTTAGCGCGCTGTGGGCGACAGAAAAGTCCATGAAGGCGGTGAGTGGCCGCGGTTTATGTGAGCAGGATCGCAAATAATTCCGTCACGGACCATAATTGGTATGATAACTTTGAGCCATACGTGGTTCAGCTGATGAGGATGTCTCTATGTCGCGTTTTATGACCGAGGATTTTTTACTGGATAGTGAATTCGCCCGTCGTCTCTACCACGACTATGCGAAGGATCAGCCGATTTTCGACTATCACTGCCACTTACCGCCGCAGCAGATTGCCGAAAATTATCGCTTTGCCAACCTTTATGACATATGGCTGAAGGGCGATCACTATAAGTGGCGGGCGATGCGCGCCAACGGTGTGGCTGAAGCGTTCTGTACCGGGAACGCCAGCGATCGCGAGAAGTTTGATGCGTGGGCGCGGACCGTACCGCACACCATCGGTAATCCGCTCTATCACTGGACGCACCTGGAGCTACGTCGTCCTTTCGGCATCACCGATACCCTGCTGTCTGAAAAAACCGCCGACAGCATCTGGCATCGCTGCAACGAGCTGCTGGCGCAGGACGCCTTTACCGCGCGTGGCATCATGCAGCAGATGAAGGTAAAAATGGTCGGCACCACGGACGATCCGCTGGATGACCTGCGCCATCATCGCGCCCTGGCAGAAGATGCCAGCTTCAGCGTGAAGGTGCTGCCGAGCTGGCGGCCGGATAAAGCCTTTAACATTGAAGCCGAAACCTTCCTGCCGTGGATCGGAGCGCTGGAGCAGCTGACCGACATCAGCGTGCAGCGTTTTGATGACCTGCGCCGGGCGCTGCATCAGCGGCTGGATCACTTCGCGGCGCACGGCTGTAAGGTGTCCGATCACGCACTGGATGTGGTCTGTTATGCCGACGCCGATGACGTCACGCTGGATAACATTCTGGCGCGCCGCCGTAGCGGCACCACGCCTACGCCACACGAGACGGCACAGTTCAAAACCGCAGTGCTGGTCTGGCTGGGCAGCGAATATGCCCGTCGCGGCTGGGTGCAGCAGTATCACATTGGCGCGCTGCGCAACACGAACCCGCGTCAGTATCAGCTGCTGGGGCCGGACGTCGGCTTTGACTCGATCAACGATCAGCCGCTGGCCGAACCGCTGGCACGCCTGCTGGGCGCACAGAACCTCAATAACGCGCTGCCGAAAACCATTCTTTACTGCCTGAACCCGCGCGACAACGAAGTGCTGGCTACGATGGCGGGCAACTTCCAGGGCGAAGGAGAGGCGGGCAAAATGCAGTTCGGCTCCGCCTGGTGGTTCAACGACCAGCTGGATGGCATGCAGCGCCAGCTGACCCAGCTGTCGCAGATCGGACTGCTGAGTCGCTTTGTCGGGATGCTGACCGACAGCCGCAGCTTCCTCTCCTACACACGCCACGAATATTTCCGCCGCCTGCTGTGTCAGATGATCGGTCGCTGGGTAGAGCAGGGTGAGGCGCCAGGCGATGAAGCCCTGTTAGGGCAGATGGTGCAGAACATCTGCTTTAACAACGCCCGCGATTACTTCGGCATTGAGCTGGGAGCCTGATGATGCAGAGGCTGAACCGCCGCGACTTTCCGGGCGCGTGCTATCGTGACCGGGTGATCCAGTTTGGCGAAGGCAATTTCCTGCGCGCCTTTATCGACTGGCAGATCGACTGGCTGAACGAGCATCAGGGCACTGATGCCGGGATCGTGGTGGTGCGGCCTCGTAACCGGGACGTCAGCGATACGCTGAATCAGCAGGAGGGACTCTACACCACGCTGATTCGCGGGCTGAACGCGCAGGGTGAGCCGGTCAGCGAAACCCGCCTCATCCGCAGTCTGAACCGTGAGATCCACCCTTATCAGCAGTTCGGCGACTTTATGGCGCTGGCGCAAAATCCTGACCTGCGCATGGTTTTCTCGAACACCACCGAGGCGGGTATCGCCTTTGCGGAGGCGGACCAGCTCACCGACCAGCCCGCCAGCAGCTTCCCGGGAAAACTGACGCAGCTGCTGTGGGCGCGCTACTCCCATTTTAATGGGGCCAGCGACCGTGGCTGGCTGGTGGTGCCGTGCGAGCTGATTGACCACAACGGCGACACGCTGCGTGAGCAGGTGCTGCGCTACGCCGATCACTGGCATCTGCCGACCGAATTTAAAAGCTGGGTGCATCAGCACTGCGCTTTCTATAACACCCTCGTCGACCGCATCGTCACCGGGTTCCCGGCGGAGAGTGAGCAGCTGCAAAGCGAGCTGGGCTATGAAGATCGCTATCTGGTGGCGGGCGAAGTCTACTACCAGTTTGTGATTCAGGGGCCGTCGGCGCTGTTCAGTGAACTGAAGCTGGAGGCGCTGTCGCCGCAGGTGCGGCATGTGGACAACATCGCGCCCTATAAAGCGCAGAAGGTGGCGATCCTGAATGGTGCCCATACCGCGATGGTGCCGGTGGCGTTTCTGGCCGGTCTGGAGAGCGTGGGCGAGGCGATGGCCGATCCGGCTATTGCCGGGTTTGTGGCGTCGTTACTGCGCGAGGATGTCATCCCAACGCTGGATCTGCCTGCTGCGGAGCTTCATGCCTTTGCCGATGCGGTTCTGCGCCGTTTCCGTAATCCCTTTATTCGCCATGCGCTGCTGTCGATTGCCCTGAACAGCATGACCAAATTCCGCACCCGTCTGCTGACGCCGCTGCTTAACGCACATCAGCAAACCGGGCAGTGGCCGGTGCACATTACCTTTGCGCTGGCGGCGCTGATCGCCTTTTATCGCGGCGAGCTGGCCGGAAAAGCGTGGCCGCTGCAGGATGATCCCCACTGGTTACAGCGCTATGCCGATGCCTGGCAGGCGCAGGAGAGCGGGGCGATGTCGCTGCAGCAGCTGGTGGAGAACGTGCTCAGTGATGCGCAGCACTGGGGCGAAGATTTAACCCGTCAGCCCGGGCTGGCTGAGACGGTTACCCGGCACCTGCAAAACATTACCGTCCACGGCGTTCGTGAGGCGCTGAGTCAACTGAGGTCACGCGATGCAAGACGCAATTAAAATCGATCCCCGCGACAATGTCGCCGTGGCGTTACGTGACTTAGCCGCAGGCGCGACGGTTGAGCTGCCACCACAGCGTGTGGTGCTGCACCAGGCCGTCGGGCGTGGGCATAAATTTGCCCTGCAGCCTGTCGGGCAGAATGAGTTGGTAATCAAATATGGCCTGCCGATTGGCCATGCCACGCAGCCGGTGGCGGCCGGAGAGCTGATCCACTCGCAGAATGCCCGCACCAATCTCAGCGATCTGGACCACTATGCATATCAGCCCGACGTCGTGTCGCTGCCGCCGCAGCGTGGCGATCGGGAGGTGCAGATCTACCGGCGCGCCAGTGGCGAGGTCGGCATCCGCAACGAGCTGTGGATCCTGCCCACCGTCGGCTGCGTCAACGGCATTGCGCGTCAGATCCTGCAGCGTTTCCTGCAGGAGACGCAGCAGGCGGAAGATATTGATGGCGCGTTCCTGTTCAGCCACACCTTTGGCTGTTCGCAGCTGGGGCAGGATCACGACAACACCCGCACCATGCTGCAAAACATGGTGCGGCATCCCAACGCGGGCGCAGTGCTGGTGATTGGTCTGGGGTGTGAGAACAATCAGGTCGACGTCTTCCGTGACACCCTCGGTGCTTTTGAAAGTGACCGGGTGGAATTTATGGTGTGCCAGCAGCATGACGATGAGGTGGAAGCCGGACTGGAACGTCTGCATGCGCTCTATCAGAAGATGCGTCACGATCGGCGTGAACCGGGCAGGCTCAGCGAGCTGAAGTTCGGGCTGGAGTGTGGCGGCTCGGACGGCTTCTCCGGCATCACGGCCAACCCGCTGCTGGGACGTTTCTCCGACCAGATGATCGCCAACGGCGGCACCACCGTGCTGACCGAGGTGCCGGAGATGTTTGGCGCGGAGCGGATCCTGATGAGCCGCTGTCGCGACGAGGAGACCTTCCATAAAACGGTCGCGATGATCAACGACTTCAAGCAGTACTTTATCGATCACCAGCAGCCGATCTATGAGAATCCCTCGCCGGGCAACAAGGCGGGTGGCATTACTACGCTGGAGGAGAAGTCGCTGGGGTGCACCCAGAAAGCGGGGCAGAGCCAGGTGGTCGATGTCCTGAAATATGGCGAGCGGTTAACCACACCGGGGCTGAATCTGCTGAGTGCACCGGGCAACGATGCGGTCGCCACCAGCGCCCTGGCGGGTGCCGGATGCCACATGGTGCTGTTCAGTACCGGACGCGGCACGCCCTATGGGGGGTTTGTGCCTACGGTGAAGCTGGCGACGAATACGCCGCTGGCGGAGAAAAAACCGCACTGGATCGACTTTAATGCCGGACGGCTGATTGAGGGGATGAGCATGGAGGCGATGCTGGAAGATTTTGTCGATACCATCGTGGCGATTGCCAGCGGTCAGCCCACCAACAACGAAAAGAACGACTTCCGCGAGCTGGCGATTTTCAAAAGCGGGGTGACGTTATAATTTGCGGGCAAAAATGACGATCCAGAAGTCGTCATTACCGTCTGTTGATTCGGTGCACTTCGCGGGTGGCAGAGTCCGATCGCAAAGTCGCTTAAAGCATCCCTGCTCGCTCGGCCCGCGCCTTCCCTGGCGCGGGACGCTTTGCTCTTCGGACTCAGCCACCCACTCTTTGAACTGCTGAGCTATCTGAAAGATTAAGCCCGGCTGGTTTCGCGTTCCGCTTCTGCCTGGCAGACAGCGGCGGTAAACAGAATATCCGTCGACGAGTTCAGCGCGGTTTCTGCCGAATCCTGCAGGACGCCGATAATAAAGCCGACAGCCACCACCTGCATCGCCAGGTCATTCGGAATACCAAACATGTTGCAGGCCACCGGGATGAGCAGCAGCGAACCGCCCGCCACACCCGATGCGCCACAGGCACAGAGGGAGGCCACCAGACTCAGCAGAATGGCAGTCGGCACATCAATGCTGATCCCCAGCGTATGCACCGCCGCCAGCGTCAGCACGGTAATGGTGATTGACGCGCCCGCCATACTGATGGTCGCGCCCAGCGGAATCGACACCGAATAGGTATCCTCATCCAGCTTCAGACGTTTCGCCAGCGCCATATTCACCGGAATGTTGGCGGCAGAACTGCGGGTAAAGAAGGCGGTGACGCCGCTTTCGCGCAGGCAGGTGAAGACCAGCGGATAAGGGTTACGGCGGATCTTCCAGAACACCAGCAGCGGGTTAACCACCAGCGCCATCAGCACCATACAGCCCAGCAGCAGCGCCAGCAGATGCGCATACTGCCACAGCGCACCAAAGCCGGTGGAGGCCAGAATTGACGCCACCAGACCGAAAATACCGACAGGCGCACAGCGGATGACGCAGCGCACCAGCCAGGTCACGGCTTCGGACGCGTCATTAAGAAAGGCGCGGGTGGTGTCACTGCTGTGCCGGAACGCCAGACCCAGACCAATCGCCCACACCAGAATACCGATATAGTTCGCCTGCATCAGCGCGGTGATCGGATTCGACACCATGCTCATCAGCAGCCCGTGCAGGACTTCCGTGATGCCGGAAGGAGGAACGATTTCGGTACTCCCGACCGCCAGCGTCAGCGTCTGCGGGATCAGATGGCTGAACAGCACCGCGACTACTGCCGCGAAAAAGGTGCTCAGCAGGTAGAGCATGATAATCGGCCGGATGTTGGTTTTCTGGCCCTGCTGGTGGTTCGCAATCGAGGCGATGACCAGCACCAGAACCAGTAAGGGGGCCACCGCTTTCAGCGCACTGACAAACAGTTCGCCCAGCAGACCGACCGCTAACGCGGCATCGTGTGAGATCCAGGCGAGCGCGACACCGGCGACCAGCCCAATCATGATTTGCTTCACCAGGCTACCGGCGAGCAGCGTACCCAGACGTGCGGAGAGAGTTTTCTGCATAATAGTTTCTATATTTTGTCGCGAATGTAGTTTCAGGCGCGATGTTTTGCATCGGCTAAAACGGTTTGCCCGGCGGAGTATAAGGAAAAGATCGGACGAGAAAAGAGAAAGTTCTGCCGCTGTGGAGCGCGTCAGATTTTTATTATGCTGAATAGTGGAAGTGTGACAGAGGGATGAAATGGCGCGGCAGGCTGCCACAAAATAAAACAGGGGCATCCGCTGCCCCCGCAGGTAATTATGGTGCGAGCTTTTTCTGGTCTCTTTTGCGGTTAACCCAGGCATTAATCAGCAGGGTTGATGCCAGAATGAGACCGACCACACTCAGCGAGATGCCGACCGGGATGTGGTAGAGGTCGACAATCAGCATCTTAAAGCCGATGAACACCAGCACAATCGCCAGGCCATACTTCAGCATCGAGAAGCGCTCTGCCACGTTCGCCAGCAGGAAGTACATGGCACGCAGACCCAGAATGGCAAACAGGTTGGAGGTCAGGACGATGAACGGGTCGGTGGTGACGGCGAAGATCGCCGGAATACTGTCGACCGCAAAGATCACGTCGCTCAGCTCCACCATGATCAGCACCAGCAGCAGCGGTGTCGCAAACAGCACGCCGTTTTTGCGGGTAAAGAACTTCTCACCGTCGAGATCGTCCGTCATGCGCAGATGCTTACGCAGCCAGCGCACCACCGGCTTGTCGCCTACTGCGCCATCATCCTCTTTCGCCAGCGCCATTTTTACCCCGGTAAACAGCAGGAAGGCACCGAACACATAGAGGATCCAGCTGAACTGGGTCACCAGCCAGCTACCGGCGAAAATCATGATGGTACGCAGCACGATAGCGCCTAATACCCCGTAGATCAGCACGCGACGCTGCAGGTTGGCCGGAATAGAGAAGTAGCTGAAGAGCATCAGCCAGACAAAGACGTTATCCACCGCCAGTGCTTTTTCCAGCACGTAACCGGTCAGAAAGGCGAGTGTCTGGGTGTTAGCCACTTCGCGTCCTGCGCTGCCTTCCAGATACCACCAGAAAGCGGCGCTGAACAGCAGTGAGACGGAAACCCAGATCAGCGACCAGATCGCCGCCTGTTTAAAAGACATGGTCTGCGCGCCGCGGCGTCCCTGCAACAGCAGGTCGATAGCCAGCATGATAAGCACCACAACCGCAAAGCTGCCCCAGAGTAAAGGTGTCCCCACAGTTTGCATATTCGTATCCTGTCTGAAAAATAAAAAAAACGGCTGAAGTCAGAAGACATCAGCCGCTTATTTTTGTGTAAGCAAACCTCGCCTTCCGGCAAGGTCTCACTTACAACACAGAAATCGATTCCGGGTTGCCTGACGACCGGATGCTTGCGCAACGTAGTGACGATCAATCAGATTACAAGTTACTCCCCTTTGCAGAAAGCTACGTTACGGTTTCACCGCCCAGGAAGCAACAGCTCGCAGACATATTTAGAAATATTTACACAACCGTCCGGTCGGCCGGGAAGATAACACCGGTTTGACGACGGATTTCAGTCAGCAGTGCCGCCGTGGTGCGTGAGATCGCAAGCCCGGGATGCGCCACCTGACGCTGCGCCACCAGCCGGGCAAATTCGGCCGCCTCATAACGCATCGTGTTGCTATGCTGCGGCTGACTTAACACCTGCTTTTCTCCGCCGCGGGGAATAAAGGTCAGCTGCTGACACTCCGATAACTTCTCAATAAGCAGCGATCCGGCTTCTCCCTGAATCTCGCTGGGCAGGCTGGAGTCACTGACTTTCGAGTGCAGAATCGTCACGTCGAAATCGCCGTAGTCGAGCACCACCACCCCATGTCCGTCCACGCCGCTCTCAAGCAGGGTGGCGCTGGCCTGCACCCGCTGCGGCGCACCCCACAGTGCCACCGCCGAGGCCAGGCAGTAATAACCGATATCCATGATCGAGCCGTTCGACCAGCGCGGATCAAAGGTGTTGGGATTTTCACCGTTGAGATAGCGCGGGTAGCGCGATGAATACTGACAGTAACTCAGCAGGGCTTTCCGCATCCGCCCCACGGCGGGCAGCGCCGCTTTTAAATGCAGGAAATTGGGCAGGCTGGCCGTTTTGAACGCCTCAAACAGCACCACCTGATGTTCCCGGGCGCAGGCGATCATCTGCTCCGCCTCGGCCAGATTGGAAGCCAGCGGCTTTTCACAGATGACATGCTTACCGTGCGACATAAACAGCAGTGCCTGCTGGCAGTGCAGAGCGTTAGGGCTGGCAAGATAGACCGCATCGATCGCCGGGCTGGCGGCCAGGGCCTCCAGCGAGGTAAAGGTTGCCTGGCAGGGATAGTCGGCGATAAAGGCGTCCGCCTGCTGCTGACTGCGCGAATAGACCGCACAGAGTTGCATCCCGCCGGTTTCATGCGCGGCATCAATAAACTGGCGTGTTATCCAGTTTGTTCCCACAATGGCAAAACGAATCACGTTTTCTCTCCGGCAGCGGTAAAGCGGCAGAGTAACATCTCTCCGGCGCGGTGCAATGGGGAGGGACGGGCAGGGATTGATCCTGCGATCCCGATTCCAATACTATGCGGGAGCGATGAATGTCAGGCACCAACCAGGGAGCGCAGGTGAAAGCAAGTAAGCACGCATTAAACTGGACCACACTGCTGATCGCCATTCCGGTCGGGTGTGCCGCATCGCTGGTGACGCTAGCCTTTCGCGGCGTGATTGAACTGATCAACCATCTGCTGTTTGCCCGCAGCGGGGAGATTAGCGGGTTACTGCCGCTCTGGCCGTGGATTTTCTGGCCGCTGCTGGTGGGGGCTGGCGGTGTGCTGGCGGGCTTTTTTCTGCGTTATGCGGTCGCCATTGAGCAGCAGCAGACGGTGAAAACCGACTATCTTGAGGTGATCAACGCCCGGCTCGATGCGGTGCCGACCCGAACCTCACTGTTCCGCGCCTTGTCCTCCATCGCCAGTATCGGCAGCGGCGCGTCGATAGGGAAAGAGGGGCCGATGGTGCAGCTTTCGGCGCTGTGCGGCAGCGCGATTGGCCGCCTGCTGCCCGCCTCGCTTAACCTGAAAAACAGTGACGTGGTGGCGATGGCGGCGGCGGCGGGGCTCTCATCGGTCTACCATGCGCCGCTGGCTTCGGCTATCTTCGTCGCCGAAATCGCCTTCGGCATCTCCGCCCTGCAGCGGCTGATCCCGCTGATTATCGCCTCCGCCACGGCGGTGATGACCATGTGGACGCTGGGCTTTCGCAGCGCGCTCTACCCGCTGGCGGAGGCAAACTTTGCCATGGATCTCAGCAGCCTGCTGATGACAGTGCTGATTGGTTTGTGCGCCGGTCTGGCGGGCTGGCTGCTGATTAAGTGCATTGCCCGCAGTAAAGCGCTGTTCAGCCGGGTCGCCTCCCTGCCGCTGCGCCTCGGTGCAGGCGGAGTGGCCGTGGGCTTACTGGCACTGCTCTCAACCGATATCCTCGGCAACGGCTACGAAGTGATTGTGAAAGTAATGGCGGGCCACTATCTGCTGCCGGGCCTGCTGCTTCTGCTGCTGCTGAAAACCGTTGCCACCAGCCTCTCGGTGGGCTCGAATGCGGTCGGCGGGCTGTTTACGCCGTCACTGCTGATTGGCGCGCTGCTCGGCGTGATCCTGGCGACGCTGGGAGCGATGCTGCATCTGCCGCTCGGCAATGTGCTGCTCTATGCCGCTATTGGCATGGCGGCGGTGCTGGCGGCGGTCAGCCAGGCCCCGCTGATGGCGATGCTGATGGTGCTGGAGATGACCCTCAACAGCAGCCTGCTGTTTCCGCTGATGATTGCCACGGTGCTGGCCTCCATGGTGGTCTATCGGCTGCAATCGGCCAGCACCTACCCGGTAGTAAGCCATCACTTCACCCGTTCAGAAGCGAAATATGATTTCGATAACATGCGCATTGCCGAGCTGATTATTCCCGGCGCGGCGTTGCAGCCGGAAGCGTCGGTGGGGCAGGCGCTGGCGGTCAGTTCACTGAAGCGCGAACGCTACGTCTATGTGATCAACGCCGGGGGGGCTTTCCTCGGCGTGGTCTCGATTCATGAGATTTCACGCCGGGTGCTGGCACAGGAGATCACCCTCGACTCGCCGGTGCAGTGCGTGATGGATCAGGATTTCCCGGTGATCTATCAGAACCAGAGCATGCGTGAAGGGTGGGAAGCCTTTGCCGCCGTCACGCTGGAGCGGTTGCCGGTGCTGAACAACCCCGCTGAGCGCCATTTTGAGGGCGCGCTGACCAAAACCAGTCTGATCCAGAAAGCGCAGGAGTTTCTTTAAGCCGCGTTGCCGCGCATCGCCTGGTCGGTCATCCAGAGCCGCGCATCAAATTCGAGCTGGTGGTAATCCGGCTCCATATGGCAGCAGAGCTGGTAAAACGCCTTATCGTGATCTTTCTCTTTCAGGTGAGCCAGCTCATGCACCACGATCATGCGCAGAAAAGGCTCCGGCGCGAGGCGGAAAAAGGTGGAGATACGGATTTCCGCTTTTGCCCGCAGTTTGCCGCCCTGCACGCGCGAGATAGCGGTATGCAGCCCCAGCGCATGCTTCATCACTTTAATTTTGTTGTCCCACACCACCTTACTGATCGGCGGCGCGTTGCGCATAAAGCGGTTTTTCAGCGCCTGGGTGTAGTCATACAGCGCCTTATCGCTCACGACATCGTGGGTATCGGGATAGCGTTCCTGCAGAAACGCGCCTAAGCGCTGATGGGTAATCAGGGTCTGCACCTGTTCAAGAAGGGGAGCAGGATAACCCTGAAGGTAGATGAGTGAGGACATTAGGGATTCCAGGCGAAAAAGAGTATACTGCGCGCCCTTTTTATCGGGGCGAAAATTAATCAAAGTGTACCACGCCGGAGAATTCATGAGCCAACTTGAACTGAACGATCGCACACTGATCCTGCATCGCTTCCCGCAGATGCGTGACGAAAGTCCATTACAAGCCTGGGATGCGGCTGATGAGTATCTGTTACAGCAGGCGCTGCCAGAGGGGCCGGTGCTGGTATTCAACGACAGTTTTGGTGCCTTAACCTGTGGTCTCAATCCGCGTCCCGTCTGGCACGTCAGCGACTCCTGGCTAAGCCAGCAGGCCGCCCGGCAGAACCTCTCTTTCAACGGGATGGATGACAGCGACGTCCACTTTATTGACAGCCTGGCGGCGCTGCCTGCTTCCCCGGCGGCGGTGCTGATTAAAGTGCCGAAGACGCTGGCGCTGCTGGAGCATCAGCTGCGCGCGATTCGTGAAGTGGTGACCCCGGAGACGGTGATTCTGGCGGCAGCCCGCGCCAAAGAGATCCATAACTCCACCCTGCAGCTGTTTGAACAGATCATCGGCGAGACGAAAACCTCGCTGGCGTGGAAAAAAGCGCGGCTGATCTTCAGTCAGTTCAGCCAGCCTGCCCTGCGCGAAGCCAGTCCCACGCAGGTCTGGCCGCTGGATGGCACCCCTTATCAGATCCACAACTACGCCAACGTTTTCTCACGCAGCTCGCTGGATATCGGCGCACGCCTGTTTGTGCAGCATCTGCCGGAAAATATCGAAGGCGAGATTGTCGATCTGGGCTGCGGTAACGGCGTGGTGGGGCTGATGGCGCTGGCACAGAACCCGCAGGCTGAGGTGCATTTTCTGGATGAGTCCTACATGGCGGTCGCCTCCAGCCAGCTTAACGTGGAAGTGAACCGTCCGGAGGATCTGTCACGCTGTCAGTTCCTGGTCAACAACGTGCTGAGCGGCTATCCCTCGGACCGGCTGCACGCGGTGCTGTGCAACCCGCCGTTTCACCAGCAGCACGCCGTCACCGATCACCTGGCGTGGCAGATGTTCCGTGATGCCAAACGCTGTCTGCAATATGGCGGCGAATTGCGCATCGTCGGCAACCGCCACCTCGACTATCACCAGAAGCTGAAAAAGCTGTTCGGCAACTGCACGCTGGTCGCCTCTAACCAGAAGTTTGTAGTGCTGCGCGCAGTGAAAATGCGCTAGTCAGACACGCAGCGCCAGCGCGGTCGCCTGTGCGATGGCTCGGCGCGCATCCAGTTCCTGCGCCACATCGGCACCGCCGATCACCGTCACCTTCTGTCCCCGTGCACGCAGCGCCGCTTCCAGTTCGCGCTGCGGCTCCTGTCCGGCGCAGATAATCACATTATCGACCGCCAGCAGCAGGGTTTCACCGTTGCGCCGCAGGTGCAGCCCGCGATCGTCAATCGCCAGATACTCCACGCCGCCCCACATCTCCACGCCGCGCGCCTGCAGACTGGCCCGGTGGATCCAGCCGGTGGTTTTTGCCAGCCCGGCGCCGGGTTTGCCTGTGCGGCGCTGCAGCAGCCAGATCTGCCGTAATGCGGCGGGCGGCTCGGGGGCCACCACACCGCCGCGCTGCGTCAGGCTCTGATCGATACCCCACTCAGCGTAAAAGGCCGCGCGATCCGCGTCATGCGAAGGCTGCGACAGAAACTCCGCCACATCAAAACCGATGCCACCGGCTCCGATAATCGCCACCCGTTTCCCCACCGGACGCCCATCGCGCAGCACCTCAAGGTAGCTCAGGACGCTGGGGTGATCGATGCCCGGAATATCCGGCGTGCGTGGCTGAATGCCGGTGGCCAGCACCACCTCATCGGCATCACCCAGCCCATCGGCTGTGACCCGGCAGCCGGTCCTGACTGTCACCCCGGCGGCCGCCAGCTGGTGGCGGAAATAGCGCAGGGTTTCACTGAACTCCGCTTTGCCGGGGATCAGCCGGGCAATATTGAACTGGCCGCCGATATCGGCGGCGGCTTCATACAGCGTCACCTGATGTCCGCGCCCGGCCGCCTGCAGGGCAAAGGCCATTCCGGCCGGGCCACCCCCGACCACCGCCAGCCTGCGCGGAGCGCGACTGGGGATAACCGGCATCAGCGACTCGTGGCAGGCGCGCGGATTGACCAGGCAGGAGGTGATCTTTCCGGCGAACACCTGGTCGAGGCAGGCCTGATTACAGGCGATGCAGGTGTTAATGCTGTCCGGTTCGCCGCGCTGCGCTTTGCTGACAAAGGCGGCATCGGCGAGGAAAGGGCGCGCCATCGACACCATATCGGCGCAGCCTGACTGCAGCAGCTCTTCGGCGACGGCGGGGTGGTTGATGCGGTTAGTGGCGATGACCGGCACCGACACGTGAGCACGCAGGCGCTGCGTGACCCAGGCAAAGGCCGCGCGCGGCACGCAGGTGGCGATGGTCGGGATGCGCGCTTCATGCCAGCCGATACCGGTATTGAACAGCGTGACCCCACACTGCTCCAGCTCGCCCGCCAGCAGCAGCGTCTCCTCCAGCGTACTGCCCTCTTTGATCAGATCGAGCATCGACAGCCGGAAGATAATGATAAAACGGTCGCCGGTGGCGGCGCGCACCGCGCGGGTGACCGCCAGGGCAAACTGCATTCGCTGGCGGAAGTCGCCGCCCCAGCGGTCGCTGCGCTGGTTGGTGTGCTTCACCAGGAACTGATTAATCAGGTAGCCTTCAGAGCCCATGATCTCGACGCCGTCGTAGCCGGCCTCTCGGGCCAGGCGGGCGCAGCGCGCAAAGTCATCAATAGTCTGTTCAATCGCCGCCTCGCTCATCGCCTGGGGCGTAAACGGATTGATCGGCGCCTGAAGGGCAGAGGGCGCGACCAGATCGGGCTGATAGCTGTAACGGCCGGTGTGCAGGATCTGCAGGGCGATTTTGCCCTGATGCTGATGAACGGCATCGGTAATCTGCCGGTGCCAGTGACACTGCGCCTCCTCTGTCAGCATCGCGCCGTGGGCGGTGGTAACACCCTGCGCATTAGGGGCAATGCCGCCCGTGACAATCAGCGCGACGCCTTCGCGCGCGCGCTCGCCATAGAAAGCCGCCAGCCGGGCTGCGCCATCCGGGTGCTCTTCCAGGCCGGTGTGCATGGAGCCCATCAGGAAACGGTTTTTCAGTCGGGTAAAACCCAGGTCCAGCGGCCTGAACAGCGCGGGATAGTCGGAATGGACGGCCATGATCAGCACTCACGATAAAGTGGTCGGATGAGTTAACTCTAGCCATTTCTGTGTTAAAAAAAAAGTGAAAGAGTGTCAGGGTGTGAGTGAAATCAACATCAGCTGCGACAGGCCGTGCGTCCGCCGTGGCCGATTTTCACGGCGGGCGCGATTATCGCCGCCGGATCCAGGAGTAGCGGGAGTGATAGCCGCTGCCCGTATGGGTGTTGAAGCGGTAGCTTGAACCGCTCTCGGCCATGCAGTAGGTGCAGACGCCGACATTATCGATCTGCGCAGCCGGAACGCCCGCATCGACCAGCATCTGCGTCGCCAGCGCCGGCAGATCGAACCAGATACCCTGCTGACGCGCCGTCGCCTGCGGGCGCTGAGCCTCACCATTGACCGGCTGCTGCCTGTGCCAGCGCAGCCCGCGGGCCAGCGCCGGATTCCGGGCGATCTCCGCCAGCTGAGGTTCAGCCAGCTCATAACAGCAGGGGCCGAGTGCCGGGCCGATCGCCACCAGCAGATTCTCTGGCTCGCTGCCCTGTTCGCACAGTTTTTCCACGGCGCGGATCAGCACGCCCGCCAGCGTGCCTTTCAGTCCGGCATGCACCGCCGCCACGATGCGCTGCTGAGGATCGGCGATCAGCACCGGCAGGCAGTCAGCGGTATACACCGCCACCGGGCGCGTCCCGCTGCTGATAATGCCATCCGACTCGCAGCTTTTGGATGGGGTGTTTTCGACGTCGAAGACGACCGTGGCACTGTGGCGCTGATGCCCCCAGGCGGCATCGGCGGGCGGTGGCTCACCGGCGGGCTGAAAGGCATAATCCACCCAGTCCAGCGAGTCGAGCAACGGCGAGCGCGGGATAACGGCCATAGGAATCTCCTGTGATAACAGCGTGCATTGGGCTGCCAACAGCTTACGTTAACTGCTACATTTTTGAAGCGTCTCCTCAGCCCTTTCTCACCTTAAGGATGAAATGATGAAAACCTCCGCAAAACTTGCCGCCTCCGGACTGGTTGCCCTGCTGCTGACCGGCTGCGCCTCCTCGTCACATCAGACCGCTCAGCAGCAGCTCGGGCAGCAGTCGGTGCTGGCGGTCAACTGGTTCCAGCAGTCCGGCGAATATCAGGCGCTGACCTGGCAGGCGTTCAACACCGCACGCATGGCGTTCGATCAGGCACCGTCGCTGACCGGCAAACCGAAAGCCGTGATTGTCGATCTGGACGAAACCATGCTGGATAACAGCGCCTACAGCGCCTGGCAGGCGAAAAACGGTCAGCCGTTCAGCAGCAAGAGCTGGTCAGCCTGGACCCAGGCGCGACAGGCGAAAGCGGTGCCCGGCGCGGTTGAGTTTGCACGCCACGTCACCCAGAACGGTGGCACGCTGTTCTACGTGTCGAATCGCGATCAGAAAGATTACGCCGCCACGGTGGCGAATATGCAGCAGCTCGGTTTTCCTGACGTCAGTGAAAAAACGGTGCGTCTGAATACCGACAGCTCCAACAAGCAGGCGCGTTTCGATGCCATCAAAAATGCGGGCTACAACGTGGTGCTCTACGTGGGCGATAACCTCAACGATTTCGGCGGAGCGACCTGGCATCAGGGCAATCAGCAGCGTCGCGATTTTGTGAATCTCAATCATCAGCAGTTTGGCACGCAGTTCATCGTGCTGCCGAACCCGCTTTACGGCGACTGGGAGAGCGGTATGGCGGAGAATTACAATAAGCTGACGCCGGAACAGCAGCTCTCCGTGCGGGAATCGCGCCTGCAAAGCTGGAACGGTAAATAATTCGTCAAGAAAAAGAGCCTGACCCGTTCAGGCTCTGTTAAATTCTGGTCCTGATTTACTTTCCGCTGTCACTATTTTGCTGCGAATTAAATTAATCATCTCTCGCTTTATTCTTATCTCAAAGCAGGCGTATTTAACTGGCTCTTTGCTATTAAGATGGTTGATTGTGCTAATGGTTAATTTTTTAATTAAGAGTAATCCTGGTAAAAGTGGGGCGGACGGGCAGGGCAAGAAAAAGCCATGCGGTTAGTGTTTGTATTTATTTGTCAGCAATAAATTAATTCATTTATTTTAAAGTTTTTAACTGACTGATATATATTGTCTTAATCTGCTATGCTTATGTTTCCTCATTTTTCTCCTGCTGAATTAAATTTACTTTCCTCTGACTTTTGCTGACGTTTAATTGACAAATCACGCCATGTTAAAGCGTTGTGAAATATTGCTCGTGCATTGGCAATGGTTAACGTCTATAACCTTTTTCTGTGACCTTGTTCTTATTTACCTGGCGGCTCTCACGCTATTTGTGAGCCGATACACTTTGTGATCAGCCAGGATGCGACATCCCGGTAGTAGAGAGAAGATGAATGTGACGACACTTAAACCCTTATTAGCGAAAAATCGCAGTTGGGCATTACAGCGCCGCCAGCGTAATCCAGACTATTTCAAAAAATCCCTTCATCAGCAAAAACCGCACTCGCTCTGGATTGGCTGTTCAGACAGCCGTGTTCCGGCCGAAGTGCTGACCGGCTCCCACCCAGGCGAACTCTTTGTGCACCGCAATATCGCCAACATGGTGCTGGAGGAGGATGACAATCTGCTGAGCGTGCTGCAATACGCGCTCTTCTTTCTCAACGTGAAACGCATCGTGCTCAGCGGCCACTACGGCTGCGGCGGGGTTGAAGCCGCACAGAACCTGCCAGGCAGCGTGCTGGAAGGGCAGGACACCGCACTGGGAAGGCGTATTCAGCGGCTGCGTGATGACATTCAGCAGGGGCTGGCCGAGGAAGGGCCAGCAGACGCGACCCCCGATGAACAACGCGATCGGCTGGTAGAAGCCAACGTTAAAGCGCAATTCGCCAGGCTGGTGAAGTCTGAGCCGGTCAGGCAAATCTGGCAATCGGGCCAGGAACTGGAGGTGTTTGGCTGTGTTTATGACCTACGCTCCGGCCATCTCAAAGAGCTGATTCATCAATCTTCAGAGGAGCCTTCATGATGAATTCTGATACCCTGCGCCGCGACATCCCGGCGGGTCTGGTGGTTTTCCTGGTGGCTTTACCGCTCTGTCTGGGTATCGCTCAGGCCAGCGGGCTGCCGCCGTTTGCCGGTCTGCTGACCGGGGTGATTGGCGGTCTGGTCGTCACCTCGTTAAGTCCCTCCCGCTTTGCCGTCAGCGGTCCGGCGGCGGGTCTGGTCACTATCGTTGTCGCCTCGATGGCGACGCTGGGCAGCTTCTCCGCCTTCCTCACCGCGCTGATTATCGCCGGGGCATTGCAGTGCCTGTTGGGTCTGTTGCGCGCCGGACGGTTTATCTCGCTGGTGCCGGGCAGTGTGATTAAAGGCATGCTGGCGGCGATTGGCCTGCTGCTGATCATGCAGCAGATCCCGGTGGCGCTGGGCGCGGCGGGCGATGCGGAGCTGGTTTCGCTGGTGAATGGGGAGATGACCTTCTCACTGCCGTCGATTGTCGTGGCGGCGGTCGGTTTAGCCATTTTATGCCTTTGGACAACCGCCCCGATCAAACGCATTAAGGCGCTGGCCTGGATCCCCGGACCGCTGATTGCGGTGCTGGTCGGCTGCGTCGCTACGGTGGCAGGCGGAAGGCTGTTCCCGGAGATGGCGCAGGGGCTGGCACGCATCTCGCTGCCCGCCTTCGACAGCGTCTCTGCGCTGGTGGCTGAGCTGGAAACGCCTGACTGGATGGCCTGGCAGAATCCGCAGGTCTGGGTCGTCGCCGTGACGCTGGCTCTGGTTGCCAGCCTGGAAACCCTGCTGAGTCAGGAAGCGCTGAAAAAGCTGCGTCCGCAGACGCCCGCGCCGTCGCCCAACAAAGAGATGTTCGCTCAGGGCATCGGTAATCTGACCGCCGGTTTTCTGGGCGCGATGCCGATAACGGCGGTGATTGTGCGCAGTTCGGTCAACGTCAGCGCGGGGGCGCAGACAAAGCTCTCCATCTTCATTCACGGTGTGCTGCTGCTGATCTGCGGCATGTGGTTCAGTGAGATGCTGAACGCCATTCCCCTGGCCAGCCTGGCCGCGGTGCTGCTCTACACCGGCTATAAACTGGCGACCCCTAAACTCTTTGTCGAACAGTTCCGGATGGGGGCCCAGCAGTACGTGCCGTTCCTGGCGACCATCGTCGGCATTATTACGCTGGGGATGCTGGTCGGCATCGGCATCGGTATCGCCACGCAGATCCTCTACAGCATCTATAAAAGCCATCGCAACGCGCTGCAGCTCACCCGTTATGACGACCACTACGTCCTGCGTTTTCAGCAGAACCTGACGTTTATGCACAACCCAAAGCTGCAGGGATTGCTGGATGAGATCCCGGAGAACAGCGTGGTGATTATCGATAATGACAATGCGGAATATATCGATCCCGATGTGAAAGCGGTGCTGAAAGATTTTGGCGACAACGCGGACAAGCGCGGCATCCGCCTGAGTCAGTGGCCGGTGGCCGTAAAATAGCCTGAAGCGCAACGGCAGCATCAGCAGAAGAGCAAAAATCGGATATCTCGGATAGCCGATTTTTTTACTGGCGGGGCATAATAAAGCCCCGTTTTCTGCTGTCATCTGCTGTGCTTACCCGGCACTGGGTCATTTTATTGAGTTAGCCCATGAAGTGGGGTTTTATCGCAGGATGACATTGAGGGCATTCAGGATTTAATCATTCTGACACCACGCGCCTGTTCAGGCTGGCGTGGAGAGCCAGCCTCACCGCGATAAGGTCCGGACGCATGCGCACACCGCTATTTGAAGAGCACAACGCAAAGAAGAACGCATTTTTGCTGTTTTTAATCACGCTGCTGTTTTGTTTTATCGGCGGACATCTGCGCTTTCCCAAAGAGCTCTCTCTCTTCTGGCCGGTCAATGCGATCGTGACGGGCGTCATCGTCCGCAATCCCTTTCTGCACCGGGGCCGCTACTACCTGGCTATCCTGGCCGCCATGGTGTTCAACGACACCGTTTTTTCGGGCTGGGCGTTCTCAGCGTTAACCCTTAACGTGGCGAATGTGCTGTTTGTGCTGGTGGCGGTGACGCTGCTGGTCAGGCATCTTCAGCACGATTCCGGCAGTGAGCGGATTACCAGCGTGCTGCGAATCTTCCCGGCCTGCCTGCTGGCCGCGTTCACCTGTGCCAGCTGGGGCGCGCTGGCGCAGCAGGCTGATTTTGATACCGGGCTGGCGGTGGCATGGGCTGACTGGTTCAGCGAGCAGTTCTCCACCGGGCTGATGCTGCTGCCGTTTTTGCTGACCCGCGACTGGTCGTCGCTGTCGCCCCGCCAGTTTCTGCACATCCGCAAGCTGCTCCCGGTTATCGCCGTGGCGGGTTCGCTGACGATCGGGGCGATGATGGGAGGCGCGGGCAGCCTGACGTTCCCGGTTCCTGCGCTGATCTGGTGTGCGGTGGTGTTGCCCATGCCGCTGACCAGCCTGGTGATTTTACTGACCGGCATTACCGAAATTATCCTGGTGTCGCACGGCGTGATGAACATTCAGGGCAGCGATGCGATGTTGCCGCTTAACCATCTCACCTCGGCCCGGCTGGGGGTGGCGACCATCTCCATCAGCCCGCTGATCGTGGCCGCGAGTATGGATGCGATCCGTCAGCTTAACCAGCGCCTGGCGCTGCGGGCGAATTACGACTTCCTGACCCGGCTGCTGTCGCGCTCCGGTCTCTATGAAAGCCTGCGCAGTGAACCCATCTTCCCTGAACGCAAAGCGGGCGTTATCCTGCTGGATGTCGACTACTTCAAAGCCATTAACGACAATTTCGGTCATGACGCGGGCGACAGCGTGCTGGAAGAGATCGCGCGCCGGATGCAGCGGGTGGTGGGCAAAGAAGCGGGACGCATCTGCCGTTTTGGTGGCGAGGAGTTTGTGGTGGTGCTGTTCGATCAGAACCCGGAGAGACTCTATTTTCTGGCTGAGAATATCCGGCAGACGATGGCGAAAGAGAAGTTCTGGCTGCAAGGGAATACCGTGACGGTGACCGTCAGTCTGGGACTGGCGCATGACAGCGCCGCTGAGGCGACGGAGTGGCCCCCCGTCATCAACCGGCTGATCTCTGCGGCAGATAAAAACCTCTATCTGTCGAAACGCAACGGCCGCAACCAGACCTCACCGGTTAACTACCGCACCTTCACCAGCGACGTGGCCTGACGCCACGCCGCTGAGGCAATTAGCTGACGCTGCTTTTCAGGGTGCTGGCCTGCTGGTGGCGCTCGATGGCCAGGTCGATCAGGCGGCTGATCAGATCCTGATAGCTGAGTCCGGCTGCCTGCCATAATTTCGGGTACATGCTGATATTGGTGAAGCCGGGCAGGGTATTCACTTCGTTGACAATAATCTCGCCGTCGTCGGTTAAAAACACATCGACGCGCGCCATACCAAAACACTCCAGTGCCGTGAAGGCTTTAATGGCGACCTCACGAATGGCATCGCTGGTTTCCGTGGAGAGGGCGGCGGGCACCACCGTCTGCGCACCGCTTTCCGAGATGTATTTGGTGTTGTAGGAGTAGAAGGCATCATGCACCACCACTTCGCCGCAGGGGCTGGCTTCGGGCGCATCGTTGCCCAGCACCGCGCACTCAATTTCGCGTCCTTTAATGCCCTGTTCAATCAGCACCTTACGGTCGAAGGAGAAGGCGAGCGCCAGCGCGGCGTCAAATTCCTCCAGGCTGTCCACTTTGCTGACGCCGACCGATGAACCCTGATTGGCGGGTTTGATAAACAGCGGCAGGCCAAAGCGGGCAATGACAGCCTCTGCATCCAGCTGGGCGCGCTGCGCCTGGGTGACGCTCAGCCACGGGGCGACCTTCAGACCGGCATCGCGTAACAGGCGTTTGGTGAAATCTTTATCCATGCTGACCGCAGAACCGAGCACGTCGGAGCCGACAAAGGGTAACGAAGCCATCCGCAGCAGGCCCTGCAGAGAGCCATCCTCACCCAGCGTGCCGTGAACGATAGGGAAGATGACATCGATCTGCGACAGCGGATGTGCGTTGTGACGGGTGATAACCTGCTGCTGAGTATGACCGGGTACCAGCGCCACATCGTCAGCCGCGCGATTCAGGGCGATCAGTGACGGATTCTCAGCGTTCAGTAAGAAGTTGGACGCATCGTTAAGACGCCAGTGCCCCTGTTTGTCGATGCCCAGCAGCACCACGTCGAACCGGGTTTTGTCTATCGCCTCAAGGATATTTTTGGCCGACTGCAACGACACTTCATGCTCAGCCGATTTCCCGCCAAACACGATCCCTACCCGCAACTTAGTCATCAATTTTGCCCACTGAAAAATCAAAACCTTAAGATAGCATGGGGTTTGCGCGGGAAAACAGGGTAAGGCGCGAGATAATTTTTCAGCGGCCGTTAACCCTCATCGCTGACGACAAAGCTGCCGTTAAGCTGCCACTGTTTCCGCTCACTCACCCGGGTGGCATCGGCAGCCAGCCAGGTGACTATCGTCACTTTTGCACGTAGCGTGCTGCCGGAGGCGATCTGGCCCTCTTTGCGGAACTGCAGAGGCTGACCGGCGCTGAACGCCATCGCTGCCGCCTCTGTTCCGGCTCGTTCGATCGTGACCGGACGATCGTCGAGCGTCACATCATGCAGGGTCAGTGTCGCCCGGCCCTGTTCGCCAAACAGATAGCTGTCGGCGTCTTTCGCGGGCCCGCTGAACATCAGTTTTAGCGGTGTCGGGCGGTCACAGATGACCGTGATCTCTGACTCTCGCGGGTCACCCATCCGCAGTTCGACGGCAGTCAGCGCATTGCCCGGGCGACCGAGCAGCTCGCCCCGTGTCATTTCACCGTAATCAATCCGTGGATCGCTGAGCTGAATTTCGCACGCCGCACGGGCAGGGAGTGCGGCAAAAAGGCCACTGAAAGCCAGCAGCAGAGGCAGAACAGAGAGCTGTTTCATGGGACGCATCTCGCGGAAAGTGAGGCATAAAGGGTGCCGGGCTGGTTATACCAGGGCGTAAGCATATCGATGGCACACTGACGGCCATTGCGGTCGAGGCTGAATAGCGGCTCGTCCGGCAGGTCGTCGAAAAAGAGCGTGCCATCTTCATTCACAAAGGCGATCAGATGACCTTTGCCATTTTTGACAGGGGCACCCGGTGCCGGACTTTGCTCTGGCGGGAAGCTCACCAGCGCCCGGCGAACCGTATAGGCGGGCAGAATCACCGGCACTACCGCGCCGCGGTAAGGCGTGATGTCTGCAATACCGCTGATGACCTGGACATTGTCAGGCAGGCTCTGGTTTTCGATCTGTACGGTATTCTTCTGCCACGGTGTCCAGGAGGTGATGGCATGACCCGTGTGGTCGCTCCACACCACGCCGCCAGGGGTGTGGATACTGACGTCAGGCTGGGGGCTGTTGAGGGAAATAATGCCAAAGGTATCGCCTGTTTTGCGGGGCGAAAAGGTCACTCCCTCACTATGCAGGACGGCGCTGCCGCGCGCGCCCGCGTTGTAACTGGTGCTGTTTTCATTATGCGAAACGCCGCCGCTCAGCTGACTGTATTTGGTGGTCCAGGTTGCGGAACCCGCAACTGACGCATCCTCACGCTGACTTTTCTCCCCGGAGACGCTCCAGGCAAATTTATCATTCAGGGTGCTGTCAACACCCATGCCGGCGCGTGTTTTCCCCCGGGTGTCATTAACCCAGCTGCGCACGCTGCTGCGGCTGCCGAGCGGAACCGCGAAATTGAGGTAAACGTAATGGTCATCAGTGTGGCGCTGATCCTGCGTGAGCCGGTTTTTCTGGATGCCGAGATTGACGTTCACTTTTCCGAAGGTGCGGCCCCAGCTGAACATGTAGCCCAGACTTTCTGCATTCTGCCAGCTCTGTGACAGGCTGCCGGAAAAGGCGAGCACGCCGAGCTGCGGCTGGCTATAACTTATCCCCGCGGCGTACTGTGACCGGATCTGTCCATTCTCCTGACGGGCGTCTCCGGCGCGCCATGAACTGCCTGGATCTCTGAAATCACGGCTGCGAAAGCTGGCGGAAGAGGTCAGTGATAATCGCGGCGTCACGCCTGCGCTGATGCTGAGCTGGTGAGTGAGGCCCTGCATGTTGCCTCGCTCCCCGGCCGAATCCTGCACCTGCGAGGCGGTCTGGGTCAGGGAAGCGATAAGGCGTTCTGCCAGCCGCAGCGTGGTGCGCCAGGAGGCGGCCTGATAGTGCTCGCTCATCAGCCCGCCTGCCGTCACGGCCATGAAACCATTCTGATAAAGTCCGGCGGAACCGACGAATACCGGGAACGACTCATCGGTCAGGCGCAGACGTCCGGCGGCCAGAGAGAGTCCGGCATTTGCCAGAGAAACCGTGGTCTGAGCCTGAATATAGGGGATCGTCTGCTGCTGACGATGACCGGACTGGTCATGGCTGACGATCTCAAAATCATCGGACTGATTGATCGCCGGGATGTCAGCCAGTGTGTTCATGCCTGCTGTGACCTGATAGGTCTTCAGCAGGATGCCCGCCTGCCAGACCTCGGCAGTACCGGCTTGTGAGAAGAGCAGATTCAGCGACACGCCGCTGTTTCCGCTATTTTCTGCACTGCGTTCTGGCATGAGTTGTGCGCCCAGCAGGTTTATGCCGGAAAACAGGGTGTCGCCCGCGGTGATCTCACCTATCTGCACGACCGACGCCCAGCCGGGAAGGGAGCGCTGGGCATAACTGTACAGTCGGGTCAGCTGGTGGTGTTCATTCTGGCTGGTATAGCTCTGCCCGCTGCGGAGTACCCAGTTGTTGATATTGCCCCCAATCTCGGAGGTCAGCGTCTGCGAGTGGTGGTTTTGTCCGGCGCGCGTCTGGTACTGATAGCGTCGGCCATCGTAATTCATCACCAGCGCATTTCCCCCGCTGGAGAAGCGCGGATGCGCAGACAGGTCGCCTGCCGGGACCTTCAGCAGCAGGCTGCTGCGGTCAACCTGCTGCTCCAGCAGAATCGGGCTGTCGGATGGCAGCTGCAGGCAGCGCGCATCCTCTGCCTGACGGAAACGATCGGGGATGATCCCCAGCTTTTCTGGCAGATCGGCTGGCCAGCAGGGATTACCGGCCTGATCAAAGGTCAGGATATGCACCCCTTTGCTTTGACCGTTAATGACAATATTGACGGGCTGTTTCCCCGGCAGAAAGTGCGTGCCTGCATCAAGCAGTTCAGCGGCACTGGCGTCGTAGCCGAGCGCTTTGAGCATCTCTTTGTCATAGCGGTTTGCCGCCTGCACACAGGCTGAACTGACCACAAGGCTGAGTATCAGAAATTGTTTCATGGATAAAGGTGAACGGGCTCAGAGCGGCACATTAAAAGGGGCGGTTAAAATTCCATATCGGGTGACGGGGTGCAGAAGCAGGGCTTTCACCTTATTCGCGGAGGCAGCAGGCAGAGCCACATCAAACTTTTCACCCGGAAGAATGTAGGAATTTTTCAGTTCAACCGACCCTTTGCCGGGCAGTAAATTAATCTCTCTGGTGAGCCTGACGATATAAGGTGTCGGATTTTCAATGTGCAGAGAGGCGCCTGAAAGATGGAAGGTCAGCCCTGTCCAGGGCGCGGTGTTTACCGGCAGGCTGGCGGGGGAAATAATGACCGGAATATTCTGGCCAATGAGAATGCGGGCGCGATTCTTTTTACCATCATCCTGCGGGATAGAGACAAAATTAATTCGCTGCATCTTCTGGGTATCCAGCCTGACACCCTCTTTTAACACCACCCGGATCTGCTGGTTTTTCCCTCCATCGACACGAACCAGTTGAGGGGTAATAATCAGCCGGTTTTCAGGGTCTTCAGGAATTGTCTGCAGGCTGCTGTGCAGCAGCGCCGTATCCCTGTCTGTGTTCAGTACATTAACCGTCACTTCACGATTCTGGTCATCAAGAAATAAAGCCGGTACTTCAGGCTTCATGCCGGCTGCAAATACGCCGGATACAGACAAGGAAAAGAGAATGGCAACAGAGAGAATTATTTTCATTTTATTTTTACCCTGTATTTAAAACGCGAAGGCCGGACGGCCTTCGCTGACAATCATGAAAAATTACAGATAAACCACAGAGAAAGTGACGTTACCGTCAATAGGCACTTCTTCACCGCTCGGGTAGGCATCCGCTTTCTTCAGAATCATTCTTGACGCAATGGAATAGGAGGCTTTAGTCATGGCTGCCGGGGTGGTGCTATTGGCATCCGCCGCCAGGGTAAAATAGCCGTTTTTGGTCAGCGTTGCGGGTGCTGTAGCCGTCACATGAGTGAGGGACCATGCCGCTTTATCGCTACTGGTCAGCACATTGGTATTCGCTGCACCGTCGGCGGTTGCGTCGGTAATTGCCAGTGCCATCGCCCCCACATGTCCCTGGGCGCTGTCTGTCCCTAAGCCGAAAATGTGTGCATCTGATAAGCCTGAAACGGAGGTTTTCATCTCTTCAGACATGTTCGCCAGCGTCATGGCACTTGCCGCACGGTTATCTGTTGTCTGAACGGCAATCGCGACAGGCGCTTCACAATCCACATTCAGGGTAACGGTGTTGCCCTGTTTAACATTGCTGTCCTTTAGCAGTGTCGCTGCGGCGATGGTGCCAAGATCAATGCTTGCAGAGCTTAATGCCACACCACAGGCGGCTGGAGTGATGGTACCGGTGATGGAAAGGGTCGCAGATTCTGCAGCCTGACCCGCAAAACTGACGGACGCCATCGCGGCAATAATGGTGGTGCTTAATAATAATTTTCTCATATTATCTCTCTTATCAGATTTGTTATAAATGAGCAGTTCTGAACAGACCGAACGCTCTCTTTGCTGTGCGGAGTAATCAGCGTGCAAAGTGATAATGAATAAGAGATATGAGGCGCATAATATTCTTATCCCTTAAACTGAGCACACTGATTAATCGCCTTCTCCTGATTTTTAATTTTGATTCAGGAAGGTCAGGCTAACATAGAAGTTTATTAATGGTTTAGTTAACGAATAAGTAAAGTTGTCTTCATTTGAAGGTGAGTGTTTATAGCATGTTTGATGCGTTATAGTTTTTTCTGTTTAACCTTATATTTATAATTTAAAATTAACGGCAGGGAGAAAATGGTAATAACAACCTCCCCTGAAATAGATTTATTTTAAAAAAAAAGATGTCTAAGCGCGGACAGTTTTGGGGAGCGTAAGCAATCCTGCCTGCTAATGCGCAAAAGGTGAGGTATGCTCTGGGTGAGTGTTGAACGCGGCTGTCAGCGATCGGGGTGTCGGGGATAACGTTGATCGGCATCATGCCACCCCCGCCCTTAAATCAGCATCATTATCAGCGGCGTTTAACGCGCTTGTTTTCGATAGATTCGATCACAACGAATGCCAGCATAAGGGCGGGGATTTTTGAAGTCCGTTATTTTAGCGGTCAATTTCTGCCATTCGCTACGGCAAAACTTAAAGGCTGAGTTTATCCGGGAGGGGTAAGGATTTACGTCAGCATTTATTTGATCGGTGATAACGGGCTGTGCTGTTATACCAGCAACTGTGAACCGCTGGTACCGTAGTTGACGCGGAAGTCAGCAGCGTATGCGGCGACAGCATCTTTTCCCCACAAGGCACCCATAATGACGCATACGGCCGGGCCAATGACGCCGCCCAGAACCGCACCACAGAGCTGAGCAATAGGTCCGAATACAGCACTGCGGCTTGCACTTCCACCGACCGTGACACCGGTTGCCAGACCTTCGATAAAGCCCCAGATAGCCCCTTCAAGCGCCCCTTCAATGGTAGAGACAAATTCACCACCGCTTACGGTTTCAATTTCACACAGAGTTAAATCACGCATATTTCAATTCCTTTTAATGTATTTTCGGTTAGTTAAAGCATCTTTACTGCTGTTATACCCGCGTTATGAAGCTGATGCCTTTTAAAAGCGCCACTGCATTACGCTGAGTTCTTTACCTCCAGGCTGACACCTTAAGCGACTAATGCTACATGGACGAAAAGAGGGCCTGTTAAATAATACCATTTACCATACTGCGGAAATCCTTCCGCCTATGCCTGCAGCGGGAAACGTTGCCTGACTGAAAATCGTGGTGAATTGAATCATCTTTAAAACTGTACCCCGGCTCACTGAGTTTTATCGGGCTGGCCTGACGATGAATAACGGAAAAATCTTCTCTCTGTAATAAGCTGTTTTGCGGAATGTAACAATATATTTTTTTATGCATAAATAAAGTTTTTTCTGATGGCTGGAATCACTTATTTGTCCTCATTTTGCATCATTTGTTTTTTATTTTTACATTTTATCAGTGAGTCGACTCATCGTCGTCTGGCTAAAATGGCTGCCTGTTCATCTGAGTAGTTGTCTGATATCAGGAGTTTTATTTAGTGTTTAATTTTCTTTTTCCTGTATCAATAATTTATAACCGCTATCATCCGCGAGTAAATCGTAGTATTGAGCATAATAAATACGCCAAGGTCTCTTTTTTAAACAGGGCGCCGTCAGGTTATAGGATCAGCCGTCTTGTCGGTCCCTTATGAGTATCACCGGAAAAAAGGGAGAATGGCATCTGTTAACTGAAGAGCTTCACGGATTCAGTCAGATTTAATCCGATGTTCTGTGAATTCATCGGTGTAATAGAAAAATCAGCGCCTCATGCATGATGACTTATTACAGATGTGCTGAAATTCTCTGGCAGGCCAGCCCCCAGGGCGCGCGGAACGTTCTGTCTGCCACCTTCTGCCGAAGATCGCGATTGGTGGCGGCGATCAATCTTACATCCACCGGGATCAGCCTGTTTCCCCCGACACGCTCGAACTCCTGCTCCAGTAAAATATACAGCAGCTTCTCTTTCAGGCTCTTAATCTGCTGACAGGCGAGCGCATTATCTACCGCAATCGCAATGCGCTCAGCAATCTGCTGCAACACCCGCAGATTGGCTGCAGTAAAACTGTTGAACTGGCACTGAACCAGTTTCAGCACCCCCCAGCGTTTTAGGGTAAAACCCAGTGGCAGGATAGTGAGGGTTTTGCTCTGATCGCGCCAGGACTCTTGAAAAAGGGAACGCTCATGATCTTCTGGCTCCTCGTTCGGGCCAACATGTGTCAGCAGCATCTCTCCACTTGTCATTACCTGCTGAGCTGCAGAGCCGGCCAGCAGCATGCGCGACTGTTCACGCTGAGCCACCTGAGGCTGAAGATAATGGGTCACATAAACACTGGCCTGCTTACTCTCTTTATCCGCCTCACAGAGCACAATACCTTTCGCGTTGATCATCTTCTATTGTTGGGGCTATTTTACAATTTCGACAGTAGACTCAGGTTTAGTTAAGAAAATTATAATCTGGCTGAGTAGTGGTATTTATCTACGCCATCAATGAGTGGCTCTTGGCCATCACGAACTGAAAGTGACAATGAAGGTTCAATTTCAGCAAATGAATGGTTATAAAAGATGATCAAACAACGATGGATTTGAATGTTTATAATGGTAAATTCGATGGAGTAATTTCAACTCCAGCTATCAGGAATTTCATTCGAGCAACACCAAAAATTACTGATTACTTCTTATTGAAAGGATACAAACAACCCTTTAGAAATTCGGGCGTTGGATATGTCTATGAAATTATTATGGGTAAAAATATTTATTTGCAGTTATTGACGTAAAGTTAGAAGGGGAAAACCTGGTATTAACTGACAAAACAGAAGGAGGCAGTGAATTTCTTCCTAAAGAAATCACCCTTCTAAAAAGGTCGGATGAGGCATCTGGCGAACGTCTTAATGCACACTCCTCGGATAGAGTTAAGCAAAAAAATTGAACAGTTCAGCAAGGCTCGATAACGAGCAAGAGAATGATGAGGTTACAGGATGCAGATTCGAAGAGCTGTGTTTCAGTTTCACTGAGTTTGGCGTTCTTACATGCAATTGTGAAGTTAAAGAAAAAATGTGGGGGGACAAAAAGGGGGGAATTAATTTGCAGAACAAAAAAGCCACCCTGAAAGGTGGCTCTAATCTGCTGATTTCACAGCTAAAAATTGGTGGCCCCTGCTGGGTTTGAACCAGCGACCAAGCGATTATGAGAAAGTTGAATACCAACGTAAAAACAATAACTTGCGTTGTTTAACAATGACATAGGTTGCCAATGATTGCCAATCATTTGCCAACCTTGACCATCTCTGCCGCCATTTTGTCGCCACTTTTGGCTAGCGGGTTTAGCTTTGCGGCTTCTTCTAAATGGTCGGGTGCAAAGTGGGCATATCGCATAGTCATTTTGATATCCGTATGGCCCAAGACTCGTTGTAACACCAAGAGGTTTCCCCCGTTCATCATAAAGTGACTTGCAAACGTATGGCGTAAAACATGCGTAAGCTGCCCGGCTGGCAACTCAATTTCTGTTCTTTCAAGAGCTGACCGAAAGGCGCCATAACAATCAGCGAATAATCGACCAGTTTTTTTTTCAGGAATTATTTTATAAATTGCATCTGTAATAGGGACAGTCCGGTTCTTTCTACCTTTGGTTTTTATATATGTAATTTTGTTTTTTGTTACCTGGCTTCTTTTCAATTCTTCAGCTTCTGACCATCTTGCGCCAGTAGCAAGGCAAATTTTTACAACGGTTTCTAAGTCTGCCTGATCACTGTTGCGGCATTCTGATAGCAGGTGTTCTATCTGAGAATGTGTCAACCAAGCCATTTCGCTTTCTTCAGTTCGAAAGGGACGAATGTGTCGTAAAGGGTTTTCACCTGTCCACTCTCCGAGCCTGCCGAGTTCATTAAATACGGCACGGAAGTATGCCAGCTCTAAATTTAGCGTGCGGGGAGAAACTTCCTTAACGCGATTTGAACGAGCAAAGTCACCTTTGAGGCGTCGCTCTCTGTAGCGTGAAAACATTTGAGCATCAAAATCAACTGCAAGCGGCTCGCCCATGCACTCAAATGCATGAGTCATTGTAAGCTTTCTCTTTTCGCCGTCTTTGAGGGTGATGCCGTGAGCGCTATACCAGGAGGTGATAAGGTCTTTCAGTGTGCGGCGATCTGCTTGTTCCTCATTCCAGGGCTGTTGAGTAGTATGCTGTTCAAATGCTAACGCTTCACCTTTAGTCGCAAACTTTTTGCGGATACGCTTGCCATCTCGCCCGTTAGGGTAGACCTCGCTTATCCAGCCACCTTGAGAAAGTTTGCGCACGGTCATTAGTTCACCTCGCTGTACACGCCAATTACGCGGCCAAAAGGCTTGATATCATCAATGCCGCACTCAAACGTGATTTTTCCGCCTGCGACATGAATTTTTCTTCCTGGCAGAACGGTTATCTCTCTAAGGCTGATTGAGCTTTCGATATCTACAATCCAGAGGCCATCAGCTAAAGAAGCCTCTTGTTCAACAATGTAGCTTTTTCCTTCATTCCTGACGCAGACCGCGCTCTTAAGCGGCTTACCAAATAAGTCCTGATCAATACTTAGATTGCTAACTTTAGTTAGTTTTCCCTCGCTTAATGTAAATAACTCCAGCCTCACAGATTTATCTGGTTCGCTTCCAGTGGGATTCACCGCCCCTTCACCAGTCATAAGCCACTTAAGATCAGCACCAGTTTCTAAAGCGCAGTGCACGGCAAAGTCGTAAGACACATTGCCACGTGTATAGCGGTTTTGAAGAGAGCTGGCGGCGATTTGGAAGTGGTTAGCTAGCTGAACTTTTTGAGTGAAACCGTAAACCTCACAAATCCTATTTAGTAACGCTTCGTTATTAAAATTAGAATTAAGCATTAAAATTGGTATTCCTATGTTGCGCGATACTAAAATTAGCATTAGTATCGCTATGAATTAGGCAATTGATGGCAAACGTCGGCAAAACTTTGGCAATCAATGGCAGAAACATACAAAAGAGGAATGATGCAATATGGCTTCTGAAATCGCAATCTTCAAAGTTCCGGCCCCTATCGTTACAACTGAGCAATTTGCTGAGCTGGAAGGCGTGTCCCTTCGTACTGTTTATCGTTGGACAACTGGCGACAACCCGCGCTTACCAATTGAAGCTCGCTCTATCCGCAAAGGATGCAAAAGAGCTGGCGGGCCTATTCGCATTTATTACGCTCGCTGGAAAGAAGAACAGCTGCGTAAAGCGTTCGGCCATTCCCGTTTTCAGCTCATTATTGGCGGCTAATTCACATTAAGTGAATAGGGAGATTCGCACATGTTTGATTTTAAGACTTCCACCCATAACCACTATGACGACGCCTGCCGCAAGTTTGCTCTGACACACAGCATGGCTGAGCTGGCGCAACATGCAGGCATGAAAGCACAGACCCTGCGCAACAAGCTAAACCCGGATCAAGTTCATCAGCTGACTGTTCCAGAACTGCTGTTGCTTACCGATTTGACCGAAGACGCAACGCTGATAGACGGCGCGCTGGCTCAACTGCACTGCCTACCCTGCGTCCCGATAAACGAGCTGGCAAAAGATAAGTTTCCGGCCTACGTGCTGAAGGCTACCGCTGAAGTTGGAAGCATGGCCGCCAGCGCTGCAAACCCGGAGCGGATAACTGCAACATGCCGCCGCAGTATTATGGAAGCCGCAAATACCGGCATTCGCTGCATGATGCTGGCCGCACTGGCCGTACAGACACGCGTTCACTCTAACCCAACCTTAGCCTCAACCGTTGACGTTATAAGCGGGCTGGGTGCTTCGATTGGCATCAGTTGAGGGCGCACGATGATTTCATTTGCGGCACACCTCAAGCGACAGAGTCCGTCAATGTCCTACGGGAATGGCTGGATTATGGGCGAGAACGGCAGGCGCTGGCATCCGGTATTAAGCCAGCAGGTACAGGAAAAAGAGCAAAGAGGTAAATCATGGCTATCGAGGGCAATTCAATGCTGGTTGAGCTTACTGCCGGTCAGAGAGTTTCGGCGCTGAATCACGTAGCATTAATTCGCGCGCAGCTGATGGGCGGCAACTGTGAAAAAGATATGGCTCGTTTTTTCTCTGAAATGCGCGATGTTAAAGACAGTAATTACCGGGACAACAAGCGCGCACTGAGCGCAATTCTTTTCCTGGCTAACATCGGTAAAGACAGGCACGAAGCTGATTTTAGTGAACTGACTACTGATGAACGAAAGGCGCTTATTTGTGCAATGAATCATCTAAAAGCAGTCGTGAGTTTATTTCCAAAGCGAATGACCCTTTCTAACTAAATAACCCGATGCAAATAAATGGCGTTAACCCGCCGGGCATTCTTTTGCCAAAATTCAGGAGAAAGAAACATGCGAAATATCCAGACCCGTAATTATAAAGCTGATGACGAAGCGCTTAGCGCCATGCTGAATAAGGCTAAAACTGAGCAGCGTTCTGATGATGCGCTATCGGTTTCTATCCGCCTGGCCGCACTGGCAATTCATGCCCGCCAACAAGAATTGTCTGCAGTGGAGATTATCGAACTGCTGGACAAAGAGGCAGAGCGCTTTGAGGACCAGGCACAGGAGCTGCACTAATGGCTGACTCAATGGACATGGCGCAGGCCCGCGCCGACGAGCTGCTGGCGCGCAACATCGCCAGCGTAGTAAATCGCCCGGTCAGCGTAGCGGCTTCTTTCTGTGAAGACTGCGACGCGCCAATCCCGGAGAAGCGTCGCCGTGCCATTCATGGCGTGACTCGCTGCGTTGAATGTCAGGAACTGAAGGAAAATTCCAATGCTTTCAATTAATGAAACTCACGATATTTCCGTCGCTAAAAACGGAGATTATGTTTTAAGCCGTATGGTATGGCGAATCGCAGAAGGAAAGCGTACACGGGTGACCGAGGTAATCGCTATTTATAAATCCGAAGTTATGTTAACTCGCGATCTTATTGGTGATTGCGTAGGCATTGCTGACTACAAAAAAGAAATAAGCGACTTAGATCAGTTGTCAGATATATATGGTCGCTTGCTAATTGGCTGTCAGGAGATTTTTGCTGTTCTTTCCCCACTTCGCGAGCAAAGAATAACCGAATATAAAATTCGTATGCGTCAGGAAGAAAAGCGCGCAAAGGCATCCAAAGGTGGTGCTATATGAGCACGATCCTGAAATGGGCGGGCAACAAGTCCCGAGTAATGCCGGAACTGCTGACGCGCCTGCCTGAAGGTGATCGCCTGGTCGAACCCTTCGCCGGTTCATGCGCAGTAATGATGAACACCGATTACCCGGCCTACCTGATTGCGGATATAAATCCCGATCTCATCAATCTCTATCGCCAGATAAAAGAGCATACCCGCCCGTTTATCATTATTGCGGCCAGCCTCTTTATTCAGAACAGAACCGGCGAAAGTTATTACGCTGTGCGTGAAGCATTTAATCATGATCCGTCGCTGCCTCTTCTGGAGCGCGCCGCTTATTTCCTGTACCTGAACCGCAATGGCTATCGCGGTCTTTGCCGCTATAACAAGCGTGGTGAATTTAACATCCCGTTTGGTAACTACGCAGAGCCATATTTCCCACTGGCTGAGATAGAAGCATTCGCGAAGAAAGCGCAGCGCGCGACGTTCATCTGCGCTGACTTTCGCGAAACGCTGCGCCTGACCAAAGCTGGCGATGTGGTGTATTGCGATCCGCCTTATGACGGTACGTTCGCGGAATATCACTCTGCAGGTTTTGACAAAGATGAGCATCACGATCTGGTCAGCATGTTGCTTGACGTCTCGGAGCGCTGCCCGGTTGTGGTTTCTAATAGCGACACTCTCTACACCCGCAGCATTCTTCGCGCTTTCGATATCACCGGTATTAGCGTAGCCCGCTCGGTTGGCGTTGCTGCAGGTAAAAGCAAGCGCGCAACAGAAATCATCGCCGTGCGCAATCCTGTTGCACGGTCTGCAGAACAGCTGGCGGCTCAATGATTCAGGAATACGCTTACCCGTGGAATGCTCCACGGGAAGCCATCGCCAGCCCGTACCCCACCTATGAGGAAATGCACAGCCGCAGTCAGATGATTGCGGCTTTAGTGCGTGCGCAGGAACTACTCGAAAAGCAGCCGACGCTGATTCAGATCGACGTAAAGCGCCGGGTCAGTGAGCTGGAAAAAACACAGGGTATTGATCGTGCCAATGCGTACTTAACGAAAACTTTCGTTGAGCGCACATTGCCACGCGTTGAAACCGTTAACGCTCAATATCGCCTCGGTGAAATGAGTCACGGCACGTTTAACCTGCTGGCAGGCAATGCCACTAAACAGGCAGGTGCGGCCAGCGCGGGCGGCACTCTTTGGGAACTGATGCGCCGCTTTAACCGCCTGCCGGATATGGCTCGCGCCGACGTCGATTTGCTTGCCGGAGATGTTGCTAATTTCATCCTCGCCGAGCTGGTACAGGCACACGAGCAGGCCAGCGATGAGTCAGATTACAAATACACGCACCGCGTTTACATGACCGCCGCCACCATCACTCATGAGCTGAGCCAGACGCCGCCATTATGGGATAAAGTCACGTCACGACTGTTTGACCCGGAGGAAGTTACCCCGGCGATCATGCGTATGCAGACGGAAAAATGGTGGAAGGGCCGACTGCGCCGCGTGGCTGCATCATGGCGTGAACATCTTCAAATCGCCCTGGCTAACGTCAGCAAAAAGCACACCCCCTACGCCAGCAGCATGACCGTTTCAGAGTGGCGCGAGCAAAAGCGCCGCACCCGTGAATTTCTGAAAGGAATGGAGCTGGAAGACGAGGAAGGCAACCGCATCAGCCTGATCGAGAAATACGACGGCAGTGTGGCCAACCCGGCGATCCGCCGCTGCGAGCTGATGACCCGCATTCGTGGCTTCGAAAACATCTGCAATGAAATGGGCTTTATAGGCGAGTTCTACACGCTGACCGCCCCGGCGCGCTATCACGCCACAATCAAAACCGGGCATCGTAACCGCAAATGGAACGGTGCCAGCCCGGCCGATACGCAACGTTATCTCTGCAGCGTCTGGCAGAAAATCCGCGCCAAGCTGCACCGCGAAGAAATCCGCATCTTCGGGATCCGCGTTGCTGAGCCTCATCATGATGCGACCCCACACTGGCACATGCTTATGTTTATGCGCCCTGAACAGGCTGAGCGCGTGCGCGAAATTATGCGCGATTACGCCTGGCAGGAAGATAGCAGCGAGCTGACGACAGACAAGGCCCGCAAGGCGCGTTTTCACGCCGAGGCTATCGACCCGGAGAAAGGCAGCGCAACGGGTTACGTTGCTAAATACATTTCCAAAAATATTGATGGTTATGCACTGGACGGCGAGACAGACGACGAGAGCGGAAAAGATCTGAAAGAAACAGCCTCGGCCGTTTCTGCCTGGGCGGCACGCTGGCACATCCGGCAGTTTCAGTTTGTGGGCGGTGCGCCGGTCACGGTTTACCGCGAGCTGCGCCGCATGGCAGACAGCGAAACCGCGCACGGCCTGAGCGTTGAGTTTGCGGCCGCGCATGACGCCGCCGACGCAGGAGACTGGGCCGGATACGTTAACGCGCAGGGCGGGCCGTTCGTACGCCGCGACGATCTGGCTGTGCGCACCTGGTATCAGGCAAGCGAAGACGTGAATGAGTACGGCGAGGAAACCGTGCGTATCAAGGGTGTTTACGCAACCGAAGTTGGTGACGATACGCCAATTTTAACCCGTCTGATGCAATGGAAGATTGTTCCGAAACGTGCCGTTGATTTGGCTTTTGAATTTCAGGACGCGTCCGCGTCCTCTCGGAGTTCTGTCAATAACTGTACGGGAGGTTTGAGATCTGAGGATTCAAATCCACCGGAAAGTTTCGAAAAAATCGACCTGGACGGCATGAGCAGGAAGGAGCGGCGTCAGCTTTTAAGCCGGATAAGAGCGCAGAAGCCAGAAAAGCGGCATCTGAAGCTGAGGAGGTCTGACAAAATCGAAGCTGCGTGCGACAGCGTAATAGCCCAGGTGAAAGATTTAAGTGGTGAAACCATCAGTCGCGGGCTGGCCGTGCGTCTGATTAGCGGCACGCAGACTAAAATCGCCGGTCAAATGTTCCGCAGCCTACCTAATGGAGAACTGGCCCGCCCAATACTGGAGCCGAAGAGGACTTTTGTATTAGAACGATTCAACCGTTTAGCAGAAAAGCACCGTACAAAAAGCGAATAATGTTGCGCTGAAGTTGGAAAATCTTAAGTAGCTGGCATTCACATCACTAAGTTTACTGGCAAGCTTAGTTTTATGATGAGTCGAGAATAAAAATGTTCCTTATCAGCTAGATAAAAAATTAAATTGGCTGGGACATTTTTCTTCCTCAACCTGTAAATGCTGTGCTACTGTATAAATAGACAGTGTTTTTAGTGGGGAGGGCACATGGATAACGGTTTAAAAGAGCGAGTAATGCTTGAGCGGGTAGAGTTGATTGCGCGGCTTACTTCTGAAGGGATCTGTAGGGAGCAGGATAGAGTGATCGCTTTAAATCTCATCGCTGAATTGGCACGTAACACTTCAATGGCTAATCAACAGTTTTCGGTCGTATTTTCGGCTGTGCCGATTGATAAATAAAATCGAGGCAGAGAAATGATGCGTATTGAAATCATGCTCGATAAGAATCAGAAAATCAGCCAGTCGGTGGTAGATGCTTTCCGGGAAGAAGTGCATAAACGTGTAACTGCGCTGTTTCCTGATGCAGTAGTACAGGTGCGGCAGGGTAGTTACACCAAAATTGAAATGCCTGGTGTAAAAGTTGATGAAGACCGTCGCAGGCTGAATGATTTACTTCAGAACGTCTGGGAAGATGACAGCTGGCTGCATTGATAATCGGGCTGATGCCAAAATCTTGATTTTGGCGGCAGCACGGTTGAACAACGAGCATTGCGAGGCGTTAGCAAATGGCCGGAAAAGACACTAATTATCAGATCGTTTATCGTGGGGATTACCTTGAGTATTTCCATTCCGGCGGCTGGGTATTCTTTCAGCGTCCAAAAGAGGCTGGCGGAGGATTCTGGCTCGGCAGGACTTACGATTTTGTTTTTATGTTCGAGTTACCGCGCCCTGTTTCACTTCGTGAAGGCATCATTTACATGCAGCAGTTGAACTATGGAAGCGCTGCTAACTCCGATTATTCGGGTTCTGTAACCCGTAAATGAGCCATGCATGCATAACGTGCATGGATTCGCATTAATTTCTGAAGCACTGAAACACCCTGCAGCGCCAGTAATGGCGGTGTTTTGCGAGGTACATGCAACTGCATTAAAAGCGATGCACAAAGCGGGCAGGCGTGGCGGGGATAGCATTGCGCGCTGAGGGTGCAAACATGTATGCCGCAGCGTGCGTCAGCGCCTCGCTGTGCGGTTTTATGGTTCCATGTCACCCCGAGCCGGTTGCGACAAACCATCGCCTCAGAGGCGCTTATACTCACGTGTGCTGCATGTCATCAATGCGCGGTTGAGTGGTGTCATAAAGTGATACCATAAAAGGCTTGCAGTGGTGTCACTTTGTGATACTATAAGCCCATGAACAAACGACACCAGAAAACGCTGTCAGATGTGTTCGCCCGGCCGGTTAGCGGTTCGATAAAGTGGAGTGATATTGAATCTCTTTTTATCGCTCTCGGTGCGGAGGTTCACGAAAGGGAAGGTTCAAGGATTGCGGTACTGCTGAAAGGGCAAAAGAAAATCTTTCACAGGCCGCACCCCAGACCAACCACTGACAAGGGGGCGGTTAACTCCATCCGGGTATGGCTCGATAGCTTAGGAATCAGACCATGAACAATACACTTAAAATCGACGGCCATCTGGCCGTCATCACCTTTGACCCTGAGATCGAAATGTTTCGCGGGGAGTTTGTCGGCCTGAACGGCGGCGCTGATTTCTACGCTTACAGCGTCGAAGAGCTGAAAAAAGAGGGTTCAACATCACTGGCGGTTTTTCTCGACGAATGCCGCAAGGATGATATCGAGCCGTATAAAACATTCAGCGGCAAGGTGACTACCCGCCTGACGCCAGAAAGGCATCAGGCGCTGGCCGTAACTGCTCAGGCGCATGGTGTTTCAATCAATGAACTGCTCAATGAAGGCGTTGATCTCGTAATTGAAAAACACTCATGATTAGTTTAGTAAAACGGCCCAAGCGGGCCGTTTTTTTATACTCTAAAGAACAGGGGGTGAATATAGAACTTCTTATTGTAATCACTTATATCTAAGTTGGTTTTATCAAATGAGG
This sequence comes from Pantoea sp. M_10, assembly GCF_008631515.1. NCBI lineage: Bacteria > Pseudomonadati > Pseudomonadota > Gammaproteobacteria > Enterobacterales > Erwiniaceae > Pantoea > Pantoea sp. M_10. The sequence continues at coordinate 150,010 of NZ_VWUL01000009.1, forward strand.
AAAATATTATCAGAGAATCAGTCTTCTTTATGCCTATCAGGCCAATTGTAAACCACACATCTAATAAAGAGTTAAAGTCTGTTGCAACTCTATCATCAAAGGTATCATCATCATGATGAGATTTTGACATCAAAAACTCTTGAATCTCACTGATTTTTTCAGTGATATCGGATTTGTAAAACTCTTGCTTATCTAATAATGCTAAGCTATCTGTATAATCTGTGATGTGCTTGAATCTACTAAGCCATTCTTTGTTTATTGCGGTTTTCCGTGAGGCGTAATATTTTTCCTCAGCCTCTAATATATAATCCTCATTCATAGAGGTTGAACCATCACCCTGATTTAAACAATAATTAACAAAGTCTATGGCATCACGTGGGCGAAGCATGGTTCTTTCAACTATGTACTCTGAAGCTTCTGTGTCTTTTACCTTGAAATTAAAAATATCCGAGAATGTTACATTCGTTTTACCTGCGTATTTATGTTTTATAAGGTAATTGATGCGCCTGTCTAATATTTCAAAAATCTCTTTCCTTTTCCATTCAATTGGAATTATAAGCGATCTATCTTTTTCTTCTTGCCGAAGATTGGTTTTATAAATGCCCATTAAAATATCAGTTCTGATCGAAATTAACACTTTCACTGAGCGCAAATCAATTAACTCTTTAAATGCATCTAACAATGCATTTATGAAGTCATAGCGAATGCTGCTGCTACTGAGCCATGACTTATCTAAATCATCAATGCTGATAATAATTCTGTTCTGACCTTCATCTGCAGTTTCTTCAGTGATTATCTTTATAAGTTCTTTCTGCTTCCTGAGTAACTCGCTGCTGACATATCGAGCTGTTTCAGTTTGTATCTTCTGAGCTACTTCATCAACCATTTTACCGGAGGCTTTTGCTAATCCGTTTCCAATCGATCCGTTCAGTTCATGCTGCATTTTTTCAGTTATTTCTGAGACTATTTTATCATTGAAAAAGTTGCCGCTATATTTAGAAACGTATTCTTGAGCTAGTTCAAGATTGTATCTTTTCTTTTTGCTGGTGACTAATGTTTGCATTTTCTCAAAAAACGATTTATTGCTAACAAAAGTCATTTCTATAACTTTAACAATAAGGACATGAATCCAAAGAGACTTATAAAAAACTCTTAAATCGATATTGTTATTTAAAAGCTGAGAGATAAATACATTATTATTAATATGTTCAAAAACCGTTGATTCGGCCTCTATTACGGCATGCTTTTTGACTATAGGATCTTGGGCTAACTTTTTAAGTATTGCTGTTTTTCCTGAACCTGTCCTTCCTACAATAATTCGCTTCGTGAAATCAACGTCCTTATTAAATTTCTTTAAGGTTTCATAAACATTTGATTCTAAAAAACACTCTTCTAAAAATGTATCAGACTCTGCATCCAGACTACCGATCTGATCGCTGTTTTTGAAAACAAAATTAGCCATGAGGCATCCTTAACTCAAATATATCTTCTTTTTTTGGTGCATAAATCAATAGCAGGTCGAGAAAGCAATGGCAACATTTCCTTTACAGTGGTTCCAAAATTACAGATGCGTAATTTCATCTTGCTTTACCTCAATAAAAATAAAACCCTTAAAAATCAATGCAATTTGACTTTTTAGGGTTTTGGCAAGTATTTCACTTACTTAAATGCGGTGTAATTATCCAGATAAGGTTAAGTAAGTTGGTAAGGTTTGAATGTAACCACTTCATCACCTATCCATGCATTTACTTCTTTCATCCGCTCCTGCAGCGGTGTCAGTTCGTTACGCACAAACACCTGAGACGCTTTCACCGCGTCGCCGAACCCGCCGGAGTTATCCGGGATAATCCCCATCATCTGCGGCGGCACGCGGTGCGCGCTTAACAGGTCGTCGCGGCTGGCCTTCTTGATGTTAAAGAAATCGTCTTTCGTAGCCACTTCACTGAGCGGCAGGATCTTAATGCCATCCGGCTTACCGTTCGGCGCGTACATAAACAGATTGCGGAAGTTACCCAGCCCTTTCGTGTCGCGCATCGCCTGTCGCATCCGGTCAACGTCGCTGCTGCTCTGCGCCGCGTCGGTCATATACAGGATGTAACCGGCGTGCGCGCCGTTCTGATAATACTTGCGGCGGAACAGCGTTGCCGCCTCATTCAGCCAGGCGGAGTTAAGCGCGCTGAGATATTCCGGCAGGCCGTAAAGCTCCTGATTGATATCCGGCTCCAGCAGGTGAAACACGCTGCCAGCCGAAAATTCGTGCGGCTCTTTCCAGTCGTTAACAAACCAGTAAACGCCGTCCTTCACGCCCCTGCGGGTAAATTTGGCCGGGGTGGTTTCAAGGCGCAGCGGCTTACCCAGGCCATTGCGGCGCAGCTCGGCAAAGGCATTGCCGAAGACCAGATAATCCAGCGCAAATTTGCTGAACTCCTGCTGGCTCATCATCGGGTGCGGATTAAACGTTGATGCCAGAATGTTGCGCTTTACGTAAATCGGCGAGCTGTGATGCACAGCCGAGCGCAGGCTCTTAGCCAGCCCGCTAAAGCTGACCGGCGGCTCAAACCAGCGCCCGTTACCGATGCACTCGGCGTAATCCAGAATATCGCGCTTATCCATGACCGGCGTCGGATCGCCAAAGGTAAACGCCTCGGCGTGCTGCTGCGGTGCGGTTGCCTGTACAGGCTGCGCGGTGGCGGTGTGAGCCTTGCGGCCTCTGCGTTTTCTCATCAGTAAAATTCCAGAATTGAGGGATTAGCGCCGCCGCTGGCTGCGGTAAGCGGTTCGTTTAACAGTGCGTGCATGATTGCCCAGGCGACGTCAGCATGGCTGGCTTCTTCGCTGCGGCTCGCCTCGTAGGTTGAGCGGTTGCCGCTGGCCGTCATGGTTTTACGGATTGCCATAAACGACTGCGTGATGTCCGTTGCCCCGGCGTCATACTCAAGCCGCCCGCTGCTGATGGTGTCTTTCGCCTTCAGCACCATTGCGGTTTTCACTTCCGGTGAGTATTTGATTTCGCGCGCGGCCGGGTAAAACTGGCGTACCAGCTGGAAAACACCCTGGCCGATGCCGGTGGCATCCACGCCGATATATTCCACGGTGTATTTTTTCGTTAAGTCCTCGATAGATTTCGCCTGCGCGGCAAAGTCCATGCCCCGCCACTGGTGACGCTCCAGCACGCGGAACTTACCGCCCGCAACGAGCGGCGGCGCGATTACCGCACAGCCTGCGCTGTCGCCGGTGTGCGACGGGTCATACCCGATCCAGACCGGCCGGTATGCAAACGGGCGCGGCAGGTACGGGTTAAAATCTTCCCACTCTTCCAGGCTGTCGATCATGCAGCTCTGCAGCTCGGTAAACGGGAACACGCTCGCCTCATCATCGACAAAATCACACATCAGCAGGTTCTGATATTCCGCCGGGCTGTATTCAAGCTGCAGTTGCTCAATGTCGAACAGGTTGCAGCCGCCGGTCAGCGCATCCTCAACCGTCACGATCTGCCGCCACTGCCCGTCACCGCACAGCGCGCCTTTCGCCAGGTGTGAATGCGACAGGTCTATCTCGATGCGATCATCTCTGTTGCGCCGCCCCTTGTTAAACAGCTCGCCTGACCAGAACGGATAGGCGCTGTGTGAAAGAGCCGACGGCGTGGAAAAATAGGTCGTGCGCCATTTCTTGTGCAGCGACATGCCGCTGGCAACCTTGCGCAGCTCCTGGAATTTCGGGATCCAGAAATATTCGTCCAGGTACAGGTTGCCGGTGTAGCTCTGCGCGGTACGCACGTTCGTACCGAGAAATATCAGGCGCGCGCCGTTCGGCAGCACGATGGGATCGCCTTTCAGGTCAACGTCAGCCTGGCGGGCGAAGTCGAGGATATAGTTTTTAAAGACGTGGGCCTGCGCCTTGCTGGCCGAAAGAAAAATCTGGTTGCGCCCGGTGGTCAGCGCATCGATCAGCGCCTCACGGGCAAAGTAGAACGTTGCGCCAATCTGGCGCGACTTCAGGATATTGCGGATGCGGTGAGTCAGCCCGGCGCGGTGCCAGTTGAGCTGATACTCAAAGCAGTTATCCATAAACACGCCGGTCAGCTTGTCGATCTGCTCGTCGCTGAACTCGTTTTTAACTACCGGCTGGCGCTCACCTTTATTGCGGTTGCGCACGTTGAGGTTTAAGTCGGCCTCGTTGCCGCTGCTGCGGTAGCGCTCAACGCGGGCAAGACGCTCAATCTGACGGCCGAGCGCGTCTATTTCTTTGTAATCACCATTCCCCTTTACCTCTTTCATGATGAGCTGAATCAGCCGGGCTTCCATGCTGGATTCAACGCGACTGATGGGCGCGACGTTGTCCCACGCGTCGCGCAGCTTCCAGCTCTGCACGGTTGGCGTTTTCTGTCCGAGCGTCTCCGCAATCTGGCGCACGGAATAACCCTGCCAGTAAAGCAGCGCGGCCTGGCGGCGCGGATCGCTGATGATGGTTGTCGGTGTCATGTTCATACCGGCAAGGCTACCGGTGCCGAAAATGGCGCGCCTGCTGTCCCTGTTTGCTGATGCATCAGCGGGCTGGCATTCGTTGAGGGATTGTGTGGCGACGGGGAAACTGGCCCCGAACCGACCCAACACCTGACCGGAGCCTGATTAATGGCAGCAATCAAAGCAAAGCGTTTTCGTATCGCAGTTGAAGGCGCAACTACCGACGGCCGTGTCATTTCCCGCGACTGGATTTCGCAGATGGCGAAAAACTACAGCCCGGAAATGTACGGCGCACGCATCAACATGGAGCACATTCGGGGCTATGCCGCTGACAGCACCTTCCGCCGCTTTGGCGACGTGACCGCCGTCGAGGCTGAAGAAATCGGCGACGGCCCGCTCAAGGGCAAGCTGGCGCTGTTCGGCTGGATTGATCCGACGCCTGAGCTGGTCGAGCTGACCAAAGCGCGCCAGAAAATCTACACCTCTATTGAAGTTAACCCTGAGTTCGCCGAAACGGGCGAGGCGTATCTGGTCGGCCTGGCCGTGACTGATGACCCGGCAAGCCTCGGCACTGAGATTCTGAGCTTCAGCGCCATGGCCAAAGTTAATCCGCTGGCGTCCCGCAAGCTGGACAAAGGCAACCTCTTTACCGCCGCCGAAGAAACCGTGATCGAGTTTGAAGAGGTGGCCGATGTGGCTCCAAAGCTGCTGGAGCGTATTGCAGCCATGTTTTCGGCCAAAAAGAAAACCGATGGCGAGCAGTTCGCCGACGTCAGCGCGGCAGTAACGGCCGTCGCCGAGCAGGTGCAGCTGAACTCGGAGAGCCAGACGCAGGAGCTGTCGGCGCTGGAGCAATCCGTCACCGCACGTCTGGAGGCTATCGAGCAGCAGGCCGGGGAAGACCGCGCCGCTTTCGCTGCGCTGCAGGGCCAGCTTTCGCAGACCGACGGCAGCTTTACCCGCCGCCCGGCGGCAACCGGCAGCGATCCGAAGTCCGGCGTGCAGACCGACTGCTAATCAGGCGTTGCCTGAACGTTAAAACCCAACACAGAGATAAACAGGAACGCCAATGCGCAAGAATACACGCTTTAAGTTTAACCAGTTCATGACCCGCCTCGCCGAGCTGAACGGCGTCGAAACCGAAGACATGAACAAAAAGTTTACCGTTGAGCCGTCGGTCACGCAGACCCTGATGAGCCGCGTGCAGGAGTCTTCCGACTTTATGACCCGCGTCAACATCGTGCCGGTGTCCGAAATGAAGGGCGAAAAAATCGGGATCGGCGTGTCCGGTTCGATTGCCAGCACGACCGACACGGCAGGCGGCGACGAGCGCGAAACCGCTGACTTTGCCGCGCTGGATAAGCAGGGTTATGAGTGTGTGCAGGTCAACTATGACTTTCATATCCGCTATAACACGCTCGACCTGTGGGCGCGTTATGAAGATTTTCAGGCCCGCCTGCGTGACGCCATCGTGAAGCGCCAGGCGCTTGACCGCATCATGATCGGCTTCAACGGCGTGACCCGCGCCAAAACCTCGAACCGCACCAAGTTCCCGATGCTGCAGGACGTGGCGGTAGGCTGGCTGCAGAAGTATCGCAATGATGCACCGGCGCGCGTGATGAGCAAAATCACCGAGGAAGACGGCACCGTCGTCTCTGAAAAAATCCGCGTCGGCAAAAACGGCGATTACGCCAACCTCGACGCGCTGGTGATGGATGCCACCAACACCCTGATCGAGGCGTGGTATCAGGAAGACCCGGAGCTGGTTGTGATCTGCGGCCGCCAGCTGCTGGCTGACAAATATTTCCCGATCGTCAATCAGTCGCAGGCCAACACCGAGCAGCTGGCAGCCGACCTCATCGTCAGCCAGAAACGCATCGGCAACCTGCCAGCTATCCGCGTGCCGTACTTCCCTGCTAACGCGCTGATGATCACCCGTCTGGATAACCTGTCAATTTACTTTCAGGAAGGCACGCACCGCCGCCTGATTGACGAAGCGCCGAAGCGCGACCGCATCGAAAACTATGAGTCAATCAACGAGGACTACGTGATCGAGGATTACGCGGCCGGTTGCCTGGTTGAAAACATCGAAGTCGGTGAGTTCGCTGCACCTGCAGCCACAACGCAGGAAGCAGCGGCAGGGCAGGAAGCAGCGGCAGGGCAGGAAGCAGCGGCAGAAAACGACGGCGCTGCCGGCACCGAAAAAACGGAGGCGTAACGCATGTTAAGCCCTGCCCGACGTCACCGCATGCGCCAGCAGGCTATCGAAGCCTCGCAGATCGCCGACAACCCGCTGCGCCACGCCAGCGGCTATGAGCAGATGCTCATCAAGCTCAACGACGACAAGCGCCGCCTGAAGAAAGTGCACTCTAACGAGCGCAAGGCGGAAATGAAGCGTCAGCTGCTGCCTGAGTACCTGCCGTGGGTGTCCGGCGTGCTGGAGAAAGGCAAAGGCG